>JAJTXY010000016.1 GCA_021463865.1 Anaerolineae bacterium | reverse complement strand
ACTGGGGGAGTCGTCCTCTGGGAGAGTAGGTCACTGCCAACTCACACCCATCTCCTTACTTGTCCCTTCCTCCTCCCTCTTCCCTCAACCCGTCTTTGCTTTCCTAACACCTTTTAACCCTACTCCCACTAGGCGCTTCCCTTACATATTCATCATGTTACAAATTTGTAACCCGTTTGTAACGGCAGTGTAACCTCATGTGTCTATCCTAGTCATGAATCGGATTCTGACTAGGGAGGAAAATACATGACAGGTTCGCAAGGGGAATTCTCAAAATCTCCCCCTACAGCGCCGTTTTTGCCTTCCGCATTCTTACCCACAGCCGCGCCTTATCCTGCCACATCGCACCTCTGGTGGCCTGCCTTATTTCTCCGCAGCACACTGGCGCGGATATTAAAAAGTGGACTATTCATTGGCACGGTGCTGTCAGTCGCCTGCTTTTACTGTCTAATTGCCTATGATCGCCCCCTGATTCGCGGTGATGGCGTCGCGTATTTAGCATGGGTAGACAGTATCACGCTTGACGGGGATATTGATCTTGCCAATCAAGCCGAGAAATTCCAATCATCCAACAGCTACCAAATTGTATGGCATGAAAATACCGAAAGATACGTAACGGTTTTTCCCTTTGGTGTGGCCTTTTTGCAAGTCCCTTTTTATAAATTGGGTGACATTTTCTATCATCAAGGTTGGTGGAATCAAAATCCCGATTATTTCCGCCAAATACAAGGCATACCTCAATCGCACAGCTTATGGCTGATGATCGGGGCAAATGTCATGGCGCTGGCATCTGTTTTTATCGCATGGCGAGTGGGGCGACAGCTTACCGACAATGCCACCGCTGCTCTCACTGCCTTTGCCTTCCTCATCGGGACACCACTCATCTACTACAGTACAACGATGCCCCTCAATTCGCACAATCCCGGCGCATTTACGTGTGCCTGTTTTATATACTGTTTAAGTCGGGGGACAGGTGGTGTTATCCCAAACGAACAACCAGTTCACATCCGAAATTATTGGTGGATTGGACTGGGTATCAGTGCGGGGTTGATGGTGCTGTCCCGCTGGCAATTATTGTTGATTGCCCTGCCTGCATGGGGGTTGTTAGCGTGGCACCGTCAATGGAAAGGCGCAATTCTGGCTGGAATCGTGACGGCGATTACCCTCCTGCCCTTGCCTATATTCTGGAATTACCTCTTCCACCAGCCCTTCACCGTCCCCTACGACGCAGTTGAACAGCAGAGTTTTTTGCGCCCCCCGGTTCATATGTGGGATGTGCTAAAAATGACCATTCTGCACTCGCCTATCATCGTTTTGAGCCTATTTGGATTGTACTTTTTGTGGCGTATCAACCGAGCATGGGCCTATTATTGTGGGGTGGCTATCGGGCTGCAAATTCTGATTAATGGGGCGACGTTGGACTGGTACGCAGGTGACTCTTTTGGAATGCGCCGGATGAGCGAACTCTACCCGATCTATGTGGTTTTAGTCTGTGCGCTGTTGGGAAATTTACGCGGCTTACCCCAATTCAAACCAACCTATTTTCGATGGATCGCCTCGCGTGCAATCGTGCTGGTACTGATACCGTTGGCCTTTCTCTATATTCGCGCTTTTTACGTCTATACGTGGTCAGATCAAGGCAAATTTGCTGATACTCCTCAGCGCATGATTCAGTTCTATTTGGATCATCCCTACCGCGAAGCATTTGAGGAGGCAGCCTCCAAAGCGCACATTGGGCCAGAGTCTTGGGCAAAACCCGGCCCATGATTTACGGTGCAAGAGAGGAAAATGGCCCCAACCCTACTTGTTGATCGTGTGTACCGTCAGGCATAACAACCGCCAACGCCTTGCCATTGCGATCCATAATCGAAAGGCTCACCCACCACTCTCCCTCCAACGAATCGCTGTGGAGTGGTACCAGCAATCGGTCACGAATGTTGCCACTTTCCGGCAACCAGCAGGTAATGGGGTACTGTTCATCAAAGGGTTGCAAGACAGTGGCAGCTTGGGGTTGGCCTTGCGGGGAGACTGGAATAAACGACAAATAGTAGGGCACATCTAACTGGCCTTTGGAGCGCCAATTTAACCAAATAACTAAGGTTGGTTGGCTGACCCCCTCCTCATCGGGCAGTATTTCAAGATGCCCTGAAAAACTGGTGAGCATAAGGGTTCCAGCGAATTCCGCACCGTTGCTAATCGTTGGAGTCGGCGAAATTTCGGCTAATTGAGGGGCGTGCTTGGGTGGGTCGGAAAACCCCGATCCAATGACTCGCAAATAGCCAACCATGACGACAACCATGACCGCCTGCACCACTGTGATTAATTTACCGTTGCGCGAATCCGTCTGGCTGAGAACACTGCTTGCGATGAGTACCAATATAGGCGACAAAAACAGCCAGATGCGGCCTGATTCGCCACGCTGCGTGCCGGATATATCAATCACCAGTAGTGTCACTAGCGTACTAACTGCAAACACCGCCCCGGGGGTCAGAAACCTTTCGTGTCGCCATGCCCGAACGATCTGCCAAATACCCAGACCAGCCAGTAATGTTAAGGGCCAACCCGTAAACATAAAAAAGTCGTTGAGATGTAAAAACAGCCAAGGGAAATAGGGCCGATCTAGTGTCAGATGGGCATTCAAGGCCTGATCCATGATGTCCCAGAGTGTGACCCCCGACAGCAGATAAAACCCGCCCCAAAACAACAATAATCCCGCGCCAAACCATGCCCCCATAACAAAAGGCCAATGCCAATGCAGTTGGTCTGATTTTTGACGCCGGAAATAATCGCTGAGGGTAAATAATCCTGCAAAAAAAACAATCGGCAGCAGTGTGAAATGGACAAAGGATAGAATTGCCACGCCTAGACCCGCCGCAAAAATCCAACCGACCTGCTGATCCAAAATTCCCTTGACTAAAAGCGCAAGGACAATAAGAGTCAGGCAGGGATACAAGGTATTGGGGGTCGGGGTAAACATCAAAAACGCCGGAATCAGCGGCCACCACAGCACACTCCAACGTGCCGCCTCCTCAGAATATAGTCGCCGCCCCAACCGATACAGCGGGAGGGCGATTAGGCTTCCCCATAGCGGCGTCAACATACCCAACCATGCGCTGGATAATTCGGCATCACTATAGCTAATCATCCGATAGTTGTGGCATTGGTCAGCCCGTAGCGGTGGGCCTAATTGATCGGTCAAAAAAGGCGCTTGGGTCAATACCTGATTTGCACCATAGTAGGTCAGCGGCATCCCCGGTGGCGAGGTGGTCATATGGCTGGAAAAATATTTATAACTCGCCATAAAATCGGGCCATTCTTCCAGCACTTCTTGTGCCCCCCCCCGATCATCTATATCGGCGGCGGCATAATGCCAACCTGTGCTTAAGCCGCTAATGGTGCGGGTATAAAGTTCATAGCGGATACGATCAGTCGTCACATACACCGATGTAATGGTCAGTACCACCCCGCCTACCATTGACCACAAAATTAACCATCGAGCTGTTACCCATCCCTGCAATTTCCAGCCAATCACAATGTGGACGATAAGGCTAATAATCAGTGGGACAAGTCGAACGAAGTCGGGTTTAGCAAAAGGCCAGCGCCAGCCATAATCACCGCGCAATTGGGGCACAACATCCAGCACCAAAAGCAATGCCCAGATGAGGCAGGCAGCAGCAATGATCCAAACGAAGCGGGTAATTTTAGACACAGGAATCAAATTTTCGTGGCATTTGCGAAGCGAACCAACTGACCGTGCGATAGACGCCATCGGTAAACGAGGTGGCGGGTTTATACCCCAATAAATCTTCGGCTTTGGTTATATCAGCTTTGGAATATTTAATATCACCGACGCGGGGTGGAGCAAACACGGGTTTGATGCTGCTGCCCAAATATTCGTTAATGACCCGCACCAAATCCAGCAGCGTATAGGATTGCCCACACGCCAGATTGATCACCTGTCCGGGGGCGCTCTGGCTCTTCATTGCCAGCAGATTGCCCAGAATAGCGTTGCCGATAAAGGTGAAATCCCGCGACTGTTTGCCATCGCCAAAAATGGTCGGCGCTTGGCCTTTGAGCATAGTAGTGGCAAATTTGGGAATGACAGCGGCATATTCCGAATTGGGGTCTTGGCGTGGGCCAAACACATTAAAGTAGCGCAGGCAAACAGTCTCTAGGCCATAGACATGATAAAACGCCTGCATATAATACTCACCCGCCAATTTTGCCGCGCCATAAGGGGACAGCGGCTTAGGGGGCATGGATTCTTCTTGACTATCAGCCTCAATATCTCCATAGGCTGACGAAGAAGCCGCATAGATAACGCGTTTGACCCCCGTCTGTCGTGCGGCGTTCAAGACATTTAACGTCCCAGTGATATTCACGTCATGGCAGAGCTGTGGGTCTTCAATGGAACGCGGGACAGACGCAATCGCCGCGAGGTGGAACACATAGTCCACTCCCTGCATGACGGCTTCTAAGGGTTGGGTGATGCTGATTTCATGTAGGGTGATTTTATTGGCGACATCAGCTAGATTTTCATGCTTGCCCGTTGAAAAATCATCTACCACGCGAACGTCATGGCCCTCTGCAAGCAGCGCCTCGACGAGATGTGATCCGATGAAGCCACCCCCGCCTGTCACCAAAGAAACCGTCATGATGCTTTCCTTATTGTGGAGAGTAATTTACCAGCCGTGTTCCAAGCGTGCCACTAAGCGCTCTGGCATATCGGCCTTCCGCATTTTTTCTTGGGTAACTTTGATGGGATAGGGGACGCGCCGATGTTCAAAAACGCCCTCTTCGACATACAAAATGCCATAGGCGGCGTCGGGGTTGCTGTCGCGGGGTTGACCAACACTGCCGGGGTTTAAAATAATCCGCTTACCATTCAATTGACGCGGCACTCGATACGTTGGCTGCATCGCGTCGGTTTCCCCATCAGGGGCGGTGAGGCGATAAATAATGGGGGTATGCGTATGACCAACTAAACAATAGCTGGTTTCAAAATGCGGGAAATTCAAGGCAGCAATCAGGGGGTCGAGAATATATTCCCATACAGGTTCGCGGGGGCTGCCATGTGCCAGTGTGTAATTGCCTAAAACAAAGGTGGTCGGAAGTGCGGAGAGATAGGCGGTGTTTTCTTCGGTAAGGGTACGTTGAGTCCAATCTACAGCGCGGCGGGCATCCACATTAAAGGTACGAATATCCAGACGCCCCAATGCCGCCCAGTCGTGATTCCCAGCTAAACAGAGATGGGGCAGACTTTTGAGCAAGTCGCACGACTCATTGGGGTCGGGACCATAACCTACCACGTCGCCCAAACACCATACATAGTCCCAATCGCCGTGCGCGTCTTCCATCACTGCTTCAAACGCCGCCAAATTGGCATGAATATCGGAAATCACCAGAATACGCATCGCATCCTAACCTTTGAGGGGTAAATCGGTTATGCCGTAATTTTGTCACATTTGCTGAAATCTAGCGAACTATAGCACGAAATAAGGTGCTCGGTCAATCAGACTGAAGCATGAATGTTATAATGAAAAACGTGCGGCAAACTGCTGCCTTTTATAGGCCTAATCCAAACCCATTATACCATCATGTCTATACCTTCCCGTGTGCTCCATCGTTTCTCCATTAAAGGGAGTTTCTATACATCAGAAAATACCCGCTTGCTGATTCTTGCCGTTTGTCTAGGTTTAGCAACAGGTATCGCCATCTGGGTTTTCCGCACCGCGATTGATTTTTTTCATGAAATATTCATGGAAGAGCTTCAGCATGAACTAAGCCAAACCCTAATCGGTTCTGGCGCGGCAATTTTCAGTTTGGCACTGGCGGGGTTGGTGGTTGGCTGGTTAATGAACCGCTTTGTAGGTGAAGAACGGCATCATGGCGTGGCGGGAATTATGGAGTCGGTGGCGCTAATTGGCGGACGCCTGCCCTATCAGCGTATTCCGTTTAAAGCCCTAGCCTCGTCTATTTCACTGGGGGCAGGGGCATCCGTCGGGCCAGAAGACCCCAGTGTGCAAATTGGCGCGAATCTCGGTTCCATGATCGGGCAAAAAAACCACCTCTCCGAAGAACAGGTCAAATTATTGGTTGCGGCGGGGGCGGCCAGCGCGATTGCAGCGGCCTTCAAAGCACCGATTGCGGGTGTATTTTTTGCGCTGGAGGTCATTTTATATGGCTCGTTCAGCAGCGCGGCAGTTGGGGTAGTGGTGTTGTCCGCCGTCATCTCATCGGCTTTTACCCAAGCCATTGAGCCACATCCTGAAATGGGGCCATTTGCTCACACATTAAGCAGTCCGCTCGAAATTCCCCTGTTTGTCCCACTTGGCATCCTGCTCGGCCCAATCGCCTCGCTGTTTATTCGCTGGGTCTACTTTCAGCACGACTGGTGGCATCATCATGTTCACCTGCCGCGCCCCTTGCGAACAGCCCTCGCGGGTGTGTTGGTTGGCATGGTGGCGATTTTTCTGCCCGAAATTATGGGCACAGGCCGCGAAACCATGAATGAAGTCCTCAGTGGAGAAGCCAAATTTGCCCTAACCTTGCTGTTGATCTTGGGAACAGCCAAATTACTCATGACGGGGATTAGCATCGCAGGTGGTTTTGTGGGTGGAATTTTCGCCCCCTCGCTATTTGTCGGCACAATGCTCGGCGGGGCTTATGGGCTAGTGATGGATGGCATCATCGGCGGAGGCGGCCACGTCACCCCACCAGAAGTGTATGCAGTAGCAGGCATGGCAGGCATGATGGCCGGGGTAGTACGCTCCCCCATTACCGCGATTATGCTGGTATTTGAACTGACCAACGACTACCGCCTGATTTTGCCGATCATGCTGACGACGGTGATCTGTGTCTTGATTGCCGAACGAATTGAGCCTTCTGGTATGTATATCTTGGGGCTACGGCGCAAAGGCATCCACTTACAAGAGGGACGTGACATTGATTTGATGCAGGGGGTTAAAGTCGGCGACGCGATGTTGAAGCCTGCCCCTAGTATCTCCGAAAAAGCATCGCTGATTGAACTACGTGACACACTACGAAAATTGAGAACTTTTTCGATGTGTGTGGTAGATGACGACGGCTTGTTGTATGGGATTGTCACCCTATCTGATCTTCAGCGGGCCTACGACAATACACATGGCGAAAAACCCCTGACTGTTGGTGACATTTGCACCCGCAACCCTATTACCGTCACGCCTGATGATGTGTTGTGGACAGCTATCCGCTGTATGAGTGTCAATGACGTGGGGCGATTACCCGTTGTCGAACCCGGCACACACAAACTCGTGGGGTTCATCGGGCGACATGGTGTGATGCGGGCCTATAACATCGCCATTGCGCGGAAATTGGAAGATCAGCACACCGCCGAACGTCTCCGGCTCAACACCTTAACCGGAGCGCATACCTACGAATATTATCTAACCACAAATGCCCCCGCGAATGGCAAACGCATCCAAGAAATTCAATGGCCGACAGAGAGTGTCGTCGCATCGGTACAGCGCGGCGGGCGCTTGATTGTGCCACACGGCAGTACACAGTTATTGACAGGCGACAAATTGACGCTGGTCGCTGATCCGTTGGTTGAAAATGAATTGGCCCATTTGTTAGAAGGGCGCACCCTTCGGCCTCACTGATAACGCAAAATTTCGGAAACTGTTTTTCGTGCGGCGCTGGTTGCCGGCCCAACACTCGCAACAACTGTCAGCAAGATGGTGCTGATTAAGCCAATCAAGGGCACAATCCACGAATAGGTAAAGGGGATTACATCGGTAAACGGGATAAATCGAATCATCTGCTGACCAAGCAAATAACTGAGGGGTAACGCGACGAGCCACGCAATGAACCCAATGAACAGGCCCTCTAGCAAAAATTGGCTACTGATAGCCCATGTGCCCGCCCCAACCGAACGCAACACCCCAATTTCACGCAGCCGCTCCATAACGCTGATGGACAAAATCGTTAGCAGGCCAATCCCCCCAACGATGGCTAATAATAGCGCCGCCAAATTGAAGACCAGCCCCACACTTGAGATCGTACTGGCAATACGATCCACAAATGCAATCTGATTGGTATAGACCGGACGGGCCGATGTGGTTTCCAACGGAATATTCAGGCCCTCCTGCGGATTAGTAATATCAATGAACGTGGTGACGGGGGAGAGTTCGCGGAAATCGAGGTTTTCCAGTGCTGCCAGTTCTTCCCAATAGATGGCAACGACCTCCAATGCGCTCTCCTGTGCCTGAAGTTCTTCCGGCAAATTCTCCGCAAAGAGGCTAAATTGCACTGGATTGATGTTAAGAATTTCCGAAATGGTATACTCTTGCTCAGTTTCCTCAACCTGCAAAATGACCGTCTGTCCAACCTCAAAACCAAGCCTTCCTGCCAAAACCGAGGTCATCACCACGCCGGAATGGTCACTTGGATCACGGCCCGGCACTAAATAATTGAGGAGTCGGTCATCTGCTCCTAACGCATAGACCGTTGCCGTATCTTCTTCCTCAGCATCCGCTTTTCGGATGTCTACCTGTCGCCAATAGGCATTGGGAACAGGGGCATCCAACGTCAGGCCGACAAAATCAGCGAGTTGGTGCCATTCCATAAACCCAACTTCCAAGGGGAAATCGGCGATCCCGATAATTTCAAAATCAGCGGTTTGCACTGCGGTACTGAGGGTAATGGTATTCCCAACACTCTTTTCTAGCCTATCCGCTAGGTGTTGATTAAGAACAATGCCTCTTCGAGAGCGATCTTCATTCCATCCCGTGCCCTCGATCAGCGGCATATAACTCAATTGGGTTTCGGTATCTACCGCCAATACAAACAGCGATGAAGGATTTGGATTTTCCTCTTCGTCACCTTGGATATTGAGTTCAACAGCGACCCCCGGTTCAACGGTGCGAATCACCTCCTCTTGCTCGGTTGAAAGCAAAGTTTGCAGATCACTCAGATTCCCAACATCCCCAATTTGGAGGGATACTTGGTGGGTGAGGCGGCTGCGAATATCCCGCATGACATCTTGCACAGAAAAATAAATCGCCAGCATTCCCATAAAGGCCGTGACCGCTAGGCAAATCGCAAAGGTACTCAGGGCCAATCGTGCCCGCCGCAAAATGATATTATTAAGCGCCTGTCGCATCGAAGCCGGAAGGGGGATTCGCTGGGTAAGTACCAATGCCGACTGCTTGCTATACCGTGATACCAGCCCCAGATCGGTCATAGCTTCCAAAATCGTGACACGAGTTGCGGCGACAAGTGGAAAGAACGACGCCAACACCGGCACGCCTAACCCCATGACCATCCCCAGCGCTATTGGCAAGGGCGGTATATGAGTGGTGTCTACATAGATATTGAGCAGTGGGGCAATGACCTTAGCCGCCTGACGCCCCAATGGAAGTCCCAAAAGGATGCCGGGAATGGTGCCAAGTCCGCCGTAGACCAATGCCAGCCCACCGTAAATCTCTAAAATATCCTGTCGGGTCGCCCCCAATGCCTTCATCGCCCCGATTTGGCGGCGCTGCTCCGACACTATAATGCTCACCACATTCGTAACCAGAAAACTGGTCACAACCATCGTGACCATAGAAATCAGCATCAGAATATGACTTAATCGCTCGACACCTGTAATAAAAGTGTTCTCGTGTGGGTCATCCAAAAGGTAGAAAGCAATTGAATAGGGTGTATGGTCGGTTACAAATCTACGAAATGGACGTGACTCCTGCTGGGCGGTTCGGAAATCCTCAAATCGGGCATGAATCGAACTAAGGCCAGCAAACCCCGCGATTTTTTGTGCATCCGCATAATTGGCAAAGAGGGTGTTGTTTTGATTCTTGCTG
The DNA here is from genome assembly GCA_021463865.1 of Anaerolineae bacterium. Classification (GTDB taxonomy): domain Bacteria; phylum Chloroflexota; class Anaerolineae; order Aggregatilineales; family J027; genus CFX10. The sequence goes on along the minus strand of JAJTXY010000016.1, from coordinate 80,956 downwards.
CCCAAATTAACATAGGGTTTAAACACGATGCCGACAATCCGCCAGACCTCGTCTCGAAAGCCGTAAATTTGGGTGCGAGGAATCAACTGACGGGTATGCAGTACGATGGTATCCTCAACCGCGAGGCCATAGGTCTCAGCCATCCGTCTTTCAATAACTAGCTCGTTCCTGCCTAATTGGGGATACCGACCTTCGATCAATTCAATAGGTTCAATTTGAATATGCTCAAAGGGTTCTGTCGAAGCATAGATTTCCCCCGCTCGTAGTGGCTCACCTGCCTTCAACCGCCATTGAATTTGATAATTGGCACTGCCTTCAACTGCCGTGATACCCTGTAATTGGCGTAATTGATTAAGGTATGGATCGTTGTTGATAGGGTCTTTGGTCGAAGTGCGAAGATAGACCCGCAGCATCGCCAATTTATCCTTATCAATATCCTCGTTCAATTGGTGACTGAGCACTTGGCCTAATGTGGTGAAGGTTACAATACTCAACACCCCAACCAAGACACTGGCAACGACCAGCAGAGTACGACCACGATAAGTTTGAAGATCACGGCGAATTTTGCGGAGAGAGGTTCTGTTCAATGTCCTACCCATCGCTACCGAACCGATGTCAAAAATCAAGTGTAGCGTTTACAGAGCGAGTTGGCGATAGGTTAGGCCGCTCATTTTAAATCCTACTTAACAAATTGATAAGCAGTGAGCGCACGCTCCCGTGCCAAAGCGTGATCTACGATGGGAGGAGGATATTGATGGGGTGGAATTGGCATTCGATGGGGGTCATGAATGTAACGGATTGGCACATCACGTAATTCAGGAACCCAACGCTTGATATAAACACCCTCTGGGTCGAATTTTTCAGATTGGGATTGGGGGTTAAAAATGCGGAAATAAGGCTGGGCATCGGTTCCCGTCCCAGCGGCCCACTGCCATCCCCCATTATTCGCCGCTGGGTCACCATCAATCAGCCACTGCATAAAATGACGTTCACCTTCACGCCAATCAATCAGCAAATCTTTGGTCAAGAAACTGGCAACAATCATGCGAGCGCGGTTGTGCATCCATCCCATCGCTTGAAGCTGTCGCATCGCGGCATCCACCACCGGATAGCCGGTCATCCCCGCTTTCCATGCTTCTAGTTCTGCCGGGGCATAGCGCCATGCCAATTGGTCATATTTGCGTTGAAAACTGCTGCCCATCACATGCGGAAAGAAGTGGAGAATGTGCATATAAAATTCCCGCCACACCAGTTCGCTAACCCATGTCTCTACTGATATAAACAAGGCATTTTTAGCAGTGTGATGGGCCGCCCAATAAACTTGGCGGGGTGAGATCAACCCAAAACGCAAATAGGGGGATAAATAGGAAGTTCCCGGTTCGGCCTGATTTCGATCAGCCGCCAATACATTGCGCCGCTCCGCATATGTGCCAATCGCCTTTTGCACAAAATTTTCGAGCAGTACGATGGCTTTTTTCTCACTGGCCTCCGGGATGTCTGTCTCGATTGGGCCATATCCCAGTTCTTGGAGCGATGGTATGTGTCCCATATCATCCATCAGATGAAAACAGCCACCCACCAAATAGTTCTCGGTGATAGGTGGTTTGTCATAACTCAGCCAACGCCGTTTAAACGGGGTGAACATGGTATAGGGTAAACCATTGTCTTTGACAACGGTGCCGGGGGGTTGCAGTATCGCATCGTCAAAGGCCGACACCGGAATACCCACCAACCGTGCCACTTGCTGATCTCGCTTTTGGGCAAAGGGTGAATAATCCTTGTTGAAATACAGTCCTCTTGCGCCTGTCGTTTGAATCAATCTAGGCAGGCTTTGACGGGGGTCGCCTATCCGTATAAGCAATTTTCCACCCCACGCCTGTAACGACTCATCAAGCGAGGTTAGTGCCTTCAACAAAAAAGCCAGACGCGGCGCACCTGACCAATCACTTTTGAGAATTGCAGGGTCAAAAATAAACACAGGTAAAATCGGCGCACCAGATTGAAACGCCGCCGCCAATGCCAAATTATCATGCAACCGTAGATCACGCCGAAACCAATGAATCACCGGAGTCATGAGGGCGAACTTTCTTTCAACGTTGGACGCTGATAGACCCGTGCTTGCTCAATTGGCAGGGCTTGCTGCACCAATTTCGCCACCCGCATCGCGCCTAATGTAACCCCGGCTGTTGATTGACCGGGGAAAATCGAATCACCGACCAGTTTGAGATTGGGGATGCCTGTACGGGGGCTGCGTGCCGCGAATAACGATTTCATGGGGAAGCCGCCGACCATGCCGAGATGCCGTGCGGTATAAAACTCATAGGTCACTGGGCTGCCGGGGAGCAGTAAATGGATGCTGCTGCGGAAACCGGGCAGGGTTTGGTTTATCGCGGCAATCATGCGCTCGGCATAAATATCCTTTTTCCGTTGATACGCCTCCGGGTCGTCACGCAGTAAATCCCACCACTGTTGCACTGCCGTATGGGTAGTGATGGTTACAGCCCGCATCCCTGCTGGAGCACGTTTGACATCATTAGCGCTGGACATCGAAACAAAGACGCTGCAACCTTCCCCTAATGGGCCTTCCATCGTCGTGACGATTTGATGGTGATCGGCGATTCCCTGTGGGAGTTTAGCATCCTCTACCCCGACATGCAGCACATACGCCCCAAAACCCACTGTCCGCCTTGCCCCCTCCCGTTGCAAATTTCGTGGGCTGTTCTCAGCCAAAAGGCTGTCGAGTGACCAAGGGGTCAGATTGCCGACCACAAAATCCGCCGGAAAAAATTCTTCTTGAGTGGCGCGGGTGCCCCTTTTAGCGTAAACCCCTGTGACCTTCCGCCCTTCCACTTTAATACGTGTCACCCGCTGACGATAAAGTACCTGTCCCCCCAGTGTGCGGATTTTTTCGACCAATGTTTCAGCTAATCCGCCAATCCCACCTTCGACATGGTTCACGCCCTGTCGTGCCAAATCAAGGGCTGTCGCACCGTACAACCCATTGGCGTTCTGTGATGTGGTTTGGGCTGAGATCAGCAGTTGGGCATCAATAAAGCGCACGAAAGGGATATTGGAATCGAGGTCATATTTTTTTAGCCAACTGCCCACTGTGCTTAATCCAAATGGAATCGCCTTTAGATTGGCTGGGAAATTCGTGATGCCAACTTTGGCGAGTTGTAGGAATTCCGTCAGCGTAGTAGGGGGGAAAGGCAGCCCCTGTGCGGAAAGTGACCAGCATAAATCGGCAATTCTATTCTGTTCGCGCCAAAAACATTCAGTCTCCGGAAATTTTGCCAATACATCCGCATTATCACGAGTCAAGGTCACTTCCCGATCTGGCAGATGCACCACCCATGCGGGTTCGCAGGCATGAATCGGCCATTCAATGCCCAATTATTCACCGACCAACGCATGGGGGCCGCCAGACTGAAAACCACCTGCCAATGTCGCCCCGGCATCAAAAAGATACCCTTGATGATAGAACGTCCCCGCACAGCCGCCGGGATAGCTTTGGGCCTCCAAGACAGTCACTGTATACCCCGCTTGTGCCAATAATGCAGCAGTGGTCAGCCCACCAACACCTGCCCCAATCACGACCATGCGCGGTGAGGATTGACTTGTCATTATTTAACCCCCATGCGGGTGCGATGATGGCGATAGAAAAAGAGCATTCGCAGGGCTGGGCCATCAAAAAACAATCGTGTTAGCCAACCCCGCCACCCCGGTCTATGCCCCAGCGTGATGTGGTCAATCAGCATGACGCCGCCATCCACACGCTGCAAAATGTGCTGGTGTTCCCATGATGCCAATGGGCCTTTCAACTGGCGATCTGTGAACGAGAATTCAACTGGGCCGGGTTCGTGCCGCGCAATCCAGCGAATCGGAACCGGGCCAATCCACATATTGAATTCAACTTCACCGCTTTTTAACGAAGTGAGGCTATTTTTCAGTACCTGAATAAACACAGGTGGGGGTGTCAATTTCTGGAAGGCTCTGGGATGCTCATGAAAAGCCCAAACCGCTTCAATGGTGGCGGGAATGAACACTCGATATTCTTGGATTTTGGTGGAAACACTGGCGGTCATAAAAATTTGTCTCGCAATTCTGAATGAGGGTATACATTGACAATAGCAGGGTTATCTTAGGGGAATGTGAAAAATGGTGCGAATACCTTTGCTTCTCATCAGTTCCTAAGCATTTATGAATTTATTTTACAGGACTACGCGAATAAAAATGCCGACTCACGCGAATCGGCATTTTCTAATGTGAAGCTGAACGGGGTTAGTTTTCGAGTGCACCAACTTCTTCAAGCAGTTCTATGGTCGCCTGCAAGCCAGCGAGGTCGCTAAGATCAAGTTCAGGCGTGATGTATTCCTCTAAGGCTGGCAGGCCTTCCGCTAGTTCAAATTCTCCATAACGCAGTAGCGGATACTCAAAAGTCTGCTCGACAAAATAGGTCTGACCGCGCTGGGAGAGGAGATACAAAATAAACCGTTGGGCCAGCACTTTGTTTGGTGAATTTTGCAGGATCGCTGCACCTGCCACATTAATCATGGAGCCAATGTCCCCTGCTGGGAAGAAATAATTGGCAACTTTGGCATCTGGGTTTTCACGGAGGTATCCATAAGCATAGTAGTGGTTGACCAATCCAACCGAGACTTCACCACTGTCAACCGCCGCCACCACAGCATTATTGTTGGGATAGACCACCGCTTCATTGGCGATCACCCCTTCTAACCACGCTTGGGCCGCATCTTCACCCAATGTCACACGTAGCGCAGTCACAAAGGCTTGGAAGGAGGCGTTGGTAGGTGCCCATCCAATTTGGCCTTTCCATTTGGCCTCGGTCAATTCCAATACGGAGACAGGTAATTCGTCTGGACTATACGCATCAGTGTTGTAGACCAGCACACGCGCACGACCTGTCACGCCAACCCATAGGCCATCCGCCGATTCAAAACGTGGCTCGACCAAATCCAAAATATCGGTAGAGAGGGGAGCAAGCAGCTCATTTCCCGCTAACAGCCCTAACGCTCCGGCATCTTGAGCAAAAAATACATCGGCAGGGCTGTTTTCGCCCTCTTCCACAATTTGCAGGGCCAGTTCTGCTGTGTCGCCATACAGCACCTCGACATTAATGCCCGTATCTGCCTCAAATTGTTCCAGAAGTGGCCCAACGAGGTTTTCGTTTCGACCAGAATAGATGGTTAGGGTTGCGCCTTCTTGGGCAGAGGATGTAGTCTGTGGGAAGGCAATAACGCCCAAAACAAGGGTGATCAGCAACAAGATGCTGAAGTAACGCAGATTCAAACGCATACGGCCAAATGCTCCTTCAATGGTTTCGGGTTATAGTTAGGGAACTATACCTGTCTGTGGCTAGAGGGTCTATGGCAGGCGTTAAGTTGAGGATTAAAGGGGCAGTAGTATCAAAGTTGAGGACGCTGCGTTTAGAAATTGACCGTGATTAACTTTTCATGGAGGCCAACATGCTAAATTTTGACGAACTATTGGCAGCCGCCGAACGTGAACCCGCCAGTACCGATTTTGCCCAATTGCGCCGCGCCTATGTTGCCAGCCCACGCTATCAACCGACCACCCATTTTTCACAGGCGAAGTTGCAGGGCATGACCAACGATGTGAAAGATGTAGAGGAATTAGCTTTGCGTTGCAAAAAACTGGCTGATGAAAACCCGATGGATTTGGAAGTGCGCCTTATACTCGATTTTGCCTACAGCGAAATGGAGCAGCATGATCTCGCCGCCCAACAACACGCCTTTATCAACGGCAACTTGGAGGCTATCTGGGCTAGTGGGGATGGCAAATCCTTTGAAACCGCGTGGGTCGTGGTTTCGGTTGCCGAAGAATATACCCTCTTGAGCATCATGGGTTATCAAATGCGCCAGCAAAGTTTAATGGAACATGGGGGTCGCTGGTATGATATGTTGACCTGCGTACCCCGCAAAAATCCAACAGCGGAGTCGGTGGAGTTTTATTTCGACATCACCGACCCCTTTGGTTATCTCAGCAAGATGTTTGGTTAGAGCTTCTTGGCAATTTTTTGGGCTTCCTGATCGAGTGCCGCAAGGTCAGCTTCAATCCGTCGGATGCTGTCCTCGGCGCTCATGTTTAAATAGGGAAAGGCCAGCCATGCGCTCATCAAGCCAAATAGCGCCCCTGTCAACAATCGGAAGGCGGGCGCCGTTTCACGCACTGCCCATAAGCCTTCCTTTGTAATGGGTGGGAATGGATAGCTTAACAGTTGGCTAAATCCATCAAGGCCAATCGGAGCGACCCCCAGCAATAAATACAGCCACAGAGGGCAAGGGCGAATCCGTCGGCGCACTGGGCCGTAGGCAATCCCGCCCACAACCAGCCCCACATAAATCATAATGTCGCGCTGGCAAATGGCAACTTTATAGCCGATTTTGTCATCCCCCCGAAAGCGTCGTGCCGCTGCTTGCAGGGTTGAATCAAATTCCTTCAAGTCCGCTGGATTAAACACATAGGCCGCCGCCTCTGCATCACGTCCAGTCCGTTTGAGCGAATCCTTTTTTTCTTCGGTATAGATAGTGCGGAATTTTGCCGAATCCGCTGCATACACTTCAAATGGCGTCAAACTGCCTTTACCCTCCGCAACTTGGCGGGGATAAAAGGCTTGGTCGCCATAGAGGAACAATGAGCGAAAAGCAAATTGGTGGCAAGTCAGGCTATAGCCGCTATAAATCACATTCGCTGGCCCGGTTGCCCCTACCTGCATCAAGGTTGGGGCAGCAAACGGCAGGCCGATATAGATGACAAATAGACCAACCACAAACACCCACCAATTGCGAATGATGCGTAATTTACGTTGGGTACGCCGTCGCAATTGATCCTGTTGGGCCACTAATTTTTCTCGTAAGGCTTGTTTTGATTGTTTTGCCATCAAATCACTTTCTTGATTTCGATGAATATACCGACCAAATGTTATTGTCTATTGTGATTGCTGGAATACCCGTTTTTTCGCTGGCTTTTTCAAGAAGATTGACAGCTTCCAAATCGGAAACGGAGAATCCCAACGCATCAGAGACCGCTTTCTTGATATGTACATCCGGCTTAACTGTGGAAACACCCAACAACATTCGTAAGTATTGAAACGTTGCCACACCTATTCCCGGTACTCCGAAAGTTCTATAATCATGTACACTTGCTTTTTTGGCCCAATGCTTCATCGCATTCAGATCAGTCAGCTTTTCTCTGTAACCATACTCAATATAGAACTTAATGAGATTATCTAAGGTATGCACTCTTTCAGGGTATTCGTAACGCCAAATTTTTTGAAAACCCTCAATACCATGTTCAAGAATCAAGTCTTGTAGTTGTTGGAGAGTATTGATATGCGCATATTCTTTTTGGAAACCCTCAATACGTGGAACAACCATCTCTTTGTATTTCTGTTTGATGGATAGAACCGCATCCAAGCAAATCAAAGCAGGGTTCTCATAGCCGAACTCCGGAAAAATAAGGTTTTCTTGCGGGATTTGAGACCAAAACCATTTAATAAATACATCAAGGTCGTTTTCGAAAGTCATTCGACTCTAACTCCAATTGCATCCAGACCAACTTTCAGCGCATTCTCTGAAAGCAGGCCATAGACGATTTTGCGGATATATCCCTGACGATCTATAAACACCGTCGTCGGAAGCTGTGATTGAGCGCCGTATGATACCGCGATTGCACCCGTGCTATCAATGATAATTGGGAAACTAATCGGATGTTCTTGAATCCAATCGCGCACTTGGTTGGGGCCTTCACCCGCATTCACCCCAACGAGCAACCATTCATCATCCGCAGCTTGATAGGCATTTTCCAAACGCGGCATTTCTACAATACAGGGTTTACACCATGTCGCCCAAAAATTGAGCACTAGCGGCTTGTCCAGCGAGCCGGCCACTGTCACGGACTGCCCATCTAGCGTTTCGGCACTAAAGGGGACAATTTCACCTAATATCCGATTATTTTGGGGTAGACCCGCCCGCCACACCAATAAAACAGCCGCCACAAGCAGTATCACCGCTCCGACGGCTGACAAAATTCTCAACATCGCTCTGGTACGCACTATTTATTGCAAATTAAGCGCCGTTTCAGGGCTACTTTCGGTTTCAAATTCGCTGAGGTGGTCAAATAGCCATTGCGCAGAAATCTCTCCCGATTTAAACCCTACGATAATCCCATTGCCATCAATCAGATAGCTGGTTGGCAACCCTATGGCATTATACAACCCGTTGACCACGCCATCTTCATCGAGTGCAAAGGTGAAACTCAGATCGAATTCTTTCAAAAATTCGTTGATCTGCTCTTTCGACTCAAGCAAATTCACGGTTACAACTCGGAAACCGCGCTCATGTTCAATTTGGTAAACCTGTTCAATTTCGGGCATCTCTTTACGACACGGCTGGCACCACGTCGCCCAGAAATTAATCAAGACAGGCTGTCCACGCAAATCGGATAGTGAAATTTTGTTCCCGTCAATGGTCTCAACCTCAAATTCAGGAGCACGGTTGCCGATTTCCAGACCTACCGGAATGCTATTGTAATTTCCCGGCATCGGAAATACATAACTTACGGTATCGTTCGGGGTGCCTTTATCAACGGCCCGGATGAAACGATTTTGATCGTTGATCTTCTCGAAACCGTCCCCCAAACACGTTCCGATGCGACCCGAACTCAAACGGCCCTCGGCCACACCAGTTGTACAGGCTTCGAGGCGAAACGAGAATGACCCTAAGGTGCCATTGCCCGCAATCTGCTGATTGAGAGTGGTCAAACCACCTGTCAAGATCGAAAACCCGATAATCAACAGCAGCACGCCGCTAACCCGTTCAATCATCAACATGTTGCGTTTAAGACGACGCATCACCCCAGTAGCTTGATTTAGCGCCAGCGCAGTCAGCAGAAACGGGATCCCCAAACCGAGCGAATAAGCGGTAAGCATGGTCCCAGCCGGCCACAACGAATCACCTTTTTGTGCGGCATCGTTTGCCAATGTCAGCACAGCGCCATAAACCGGCCCAATGCACGGTGTCCAACCCGCCGAAAACACAATACCCATAAACGTTGAACTGAGATAACCCTGAGCGCCTGCTTTGGGCTTAAAGTTCAAATTACGGGTGTCGCTAACGAGGGCGACCTGCAATTTTTCGATGGCGCGTGTCCAAAAGTTGGCAAGGCTGGTGGCTTCATTCATCGGCTGGCGGAAAAATACCAATATCAGCATCAGCAGAATAAGCGCCCACGCCGCCGATTCCCAAAACACGGCTCCAAACGCCCAAAAGAAATAGCCCAGCACGACAATTGTGACCACGAGGGTAAACAACAGGGCTTGGATGGGTTTCTTTTCCCATGCTTGAGATTTCCGCAGCATGAAAGCGAACACCGGATTAAGAGCCTTCATGACATACAAGCCAAAGAAAATGACCGCGATGCCACCCAAGCGGATCAGGATGGTCTCAACACTCAGCCCAATGCTCTTCAAAAATGAAGCGGCAGCGGCTGTGAGCAAACCAAACCCGACAAAAAAGATGGTAAAGCCCAACACAAAAAAGATGCCGTGCAAAAATGTGCCGAATCTATTGCGCTGCACACCACTGGCCTGTGTCGTCGCCCGTCCCCCCATATAACCCACATAAGCCGGGACGAGTGGCAAAACACAGGGCGAAATAAAGGACACCAGTCCTGCTAAAAATGCTAACCCAATGCTGACATCTGAGTTCACCGCAATAAACCCCTCAATGAAACAACTGGTTGTTTTGTTTACTAGGCGGACGCTTTACCGCGCCCCACTCTTACATTACACGATTTTCCTGAATAAATTCTTAAAAAGGTCGAATGGCACACGAAATTCAGGTCAATCAGCAGTCGCTAAACTAAACATCAAAAATGCCCCGCCGATCAATCCGCCCGCTAATGCCCATACTGGGGTTCGAGTCAAGATTTCCCACATCACGTCGTTCGAAAAATCCGGCACAATATGCGAATGCTGCACGTTCTTAAACAGCATCAGAAAAAAGGTGGTGATCGGGGTCAACGCACCCGTGATGATCCCAAATAATACCGACCATCCCCGCATTAGGTTGAGATTCCGTCCACCCAGCCAATGTAAAACGCTTAAACCCACGATCATCAATGCCAAGCCAAATCCCAACAGTGCCGTTAAGCCAACATGGGTACTTTCGGTAGAGAGCCAGATCATTAATCCGCCACCATAGCCGATTGCCAATAAATTATAGGTAAGGGTGTGTTGAGGAATTTTTAACTGCCGCACCGTTTTGTTTGGTCAAGTGTATTATCTAAATATCAAGCTAATTGTGCGATGATACCATACTTTTTGGGCATTGGTCGGCATATAATGTGGGTTGAATGGAGTAGCATAGGTAGGATTCAATAATGGCCGCGACAATTGATTATCATAAACTTTCGGCGATTCCCATTTTTAAAAATCTAACACCAGAGACATTGGCCCCCCTCGCTGCCAATATTCGCATGGTTGACCTCTATGCGGGTGAGATTTTATTTAATCAGGGCGATATTGCGAAAACACTTTATCTGATTGAAGAAGGCAAGATTCAAATTATCCGCGAATATGAATCCAAAGAGGAAATCGTACTAGCTACGTTAGGGCCGGGTGAGGTAGTCGGTGATCTTTCGATGATTGTTGGTGAACCACGTACCGCTCGCGTAGTGGCTACCGAAGACGCCCAACTGATTGCGGTGGATCGTGATACATTTTTTGAGGCGATTGGTGCGAATCCCACTATGGCGGTGGATGTGTTGGTTCAATTGGGTTTACGTCTGCAAGCCGCCAACCTGCGTATTCGTGAACTTGCCGCTACTCAACCAGCAGCCCGCCTTGCCAGTGTCATCTTGCTCTTGGCCGAACATGATGGGAAAATTCGGACGGGCCTAGTCACGGGCAGTTTTCATGCCCATCGAGTGGCACGCGCCGCCGGGATAGATACCAATTCCCTCAAAAATATTCTGCATGAGTGGTCAGAAGAAGGATTTATCGGGCTGGATAGTCGGCGCTTGCTGCTGCATGACCCCGCCGCCTTAGAAGAAATCGCGGGTTGGGCCTAACGTGCCAGCCGTTTCACCCGTCCATTCGAGAGTCAAAGTCTCCGCCCCCGGCAAGCTATTTTTGTTGGGGGAACATGCCATTGTATACAATGGCATTTGCTTGATCACAGCCGTAGACTCGCGCCTCTATATGACGCTAGAAGCTGAACCCTCTACCAAACAGATCCTCACGATCACCGCTCCGGCAGTTGGCCTCGATCATTGGCAACACCCCCTTCATGAAATTGCTGAGACGAATCAGGTCAGCGGCCCCGCCAGTTTTATTGCAAGCTGTGTGGCCCTCTTTCACCGCCAATTTCCATTTAATGTGTCGCTAAAAATTGAGACCGCCAGCGATTTTGCGGCAACGTTGGGGCTGGGTAGTTCATCGGCCACTGTTGCAACCGCCTTATTCGGGCTTTCATCGCTGTTTGGGGTGGGTTTGTCCCACCGCCAATTGTTCGATATGGGCGTTGACGCCATTCAACAGGTACAGCATTTGGGGTCGGGGGCCGATCTTGCCGCCGCAATTTGGGGGGGGACACTCTATTATGCCAATCACACACCCCGTGAAATCGTTCCCCTCGATATTCCAACTCTGCCGTTGATGGTTGTCTACAGTGGACAAAAAGCAGGTACGGTCAATTATGTACAGCAGGTACGTCAACTGCATGATAGCCTGCCTCATATTGTGCCACCGATTATTGAATTAATGTTGACCCTTGTCGAAGAGGGTCGCCCTGCGCTTGAAAATGCTGATTGGCCTCGTTTGGGACAATTAATGAATATCCAGCACGGCTTACTGCACGCCATCGGGGTTGATACTGCGCCACTCGCGGACATCGTATTCCAAGCACGTGCGGCAGGGGCATATGGGGCAAAATTAAGTGGGGCAGGCGGCGGCGACTGTGCCATTATCCTCATCACCCCCGCCGAACAGCAACTTCTAAGTGAAACCCTCACCCATGCAGGCTACCAAGTCCTCCCCTTATCTGTCCATGCTACAGGTGTTCGCCTCGAATAATTTCATTAACAGCACGGCAAATTAAGTTAAATTTTTTAAGCCTTAAACCAATTTTGGTTTCTCCTTACCCGAAATTTACATTTTCCACTTATACTGATAAGTAGGAGAAATGTTGAGCTACGGTTTGAGGAGAGATTGAAATGGCAAAGAATGTACAGTCTCGGATGCAGGACTATAAACGAAGCACCGCCAATTTGAAGCCATGGTCGAGCCATTCGCAGCCCATTGCCCCAGTGGAAATTCTGGTCAATCGCCTACAGCGCGGCTGCACGCTTGATCCGATTGTACGTGTCGAAATGCATACTTACGGGCCGGGTCGCAGTGTCAGCATCTACCACTTTACGGTTATTCAAGAAGACCAAAAATTAGTGATTCCTGTACAGTCCAATCCCGTCGTACACCGACTGATTGACCAATACCGACTTGAAGTGGTGCCGCTGAAGAGCAGTGAGGCCAAAATCGAAAGCTAGGCTCCACACTCAGCCCATACACCGACTGCTCTCGGTTGCATCAGGATTGTGCTAGTTCCTTTCGTGTGATGATGCGGCGCACTCGTCGTGGCATCAATGACCCTATGCGTGCCTGTTCCTCAGCACTAAACGGTTGTAACACCATCACCGCCACACCATAGACTCCAAGACCGACCAATAGTGCAAGGAATGGCACGAACTGCCAAAGCATCCATGTCACACCAAACGTGACCGCACCGGCTACCCACAAGCGCCACAATTGGCCTAACCAGTTAATCTTGCCCAACACGGGTTGCAGCAGCAGAATAAAGCCGATAAACAACGCCCCTTCCGATAGAATGGTGGTCACAGCCGCAGCCTTATAGCTGTAGCGGGGCAGCAAAATCAAATTGACGATAATGTTGAAACTGACCGCCACGATAAAGGTTCGGGTAATTTGGCGCTGACGGTCTACCGCAATCAACACATACTGGGTGAGACTGTTCATCCACCCGATCAAAATACTCCAGATCATGATTTGCAGCGCGATGGCCCCTTCTGGCAGGTATTCCCTTCCCCCTAAAAATTCAACCAATGAGTGCCCCAAAAAGGTGGTAAACACCGCAATTGGGACGGCAATCATCACCAAAATCTTGATGCCGAGTGTGTAATTGCGAACCAATCCGCTGATATTGCCCTCGGATTTTTGGCGCGACATCAACGGGAGCAGGGCCATTGTGAAAAACGCCGGAATAATATTGAGCGCATCCAGCCACTTATAGGCCGTTGAATATGAGCCGACCACCGCCACCCCGTTAATCGCTTCCATCAAAATGACATCGCTCTTGAAAAAGACTGTCGCCAAGAGGTGGTTAATCATCAACGGCCATGATTCCCGAATCATCATACGCTGCAAATCTTTTTCGCGCATGGGTTTCCAATGGCCCTTGATAAACGGCCACGCCAAACGCATCAAAATCAATAGGGTCGCCAGATTGGTGAGGATACTCGCCCCGGCAAGCCCAATCACTCCCCACCCCGCCAGTAGCGCCCCTAACCCAAGCGTCACTTTAAATAGCGTGGTGATAGTTGAAATTGCGGCAGGATATTCGGCTTTTTCAAACGCATAAAACAGCGCGGTCAAGCCTGTGCTGAGACTGTTAGGTACAAGCCCAATATAGAGCAGGAAAATGGAAATGACGGCGGTGTGGTCAAGCGAGGGCGAAACGGTTGCATTGCGAATCACCAAGACGGCAATCAAGGCTGGCACGGCTAACCCCGCCAGTCCAATCCGCAGCAAAGTGGTGTTATAGAGATAACGTCCTGCTGCGTCCTTATCCCTCGAAATATCACGGGTCAGCAGAGTGTTGAGACCGAAATTGGTAAAAATATCGAACCAGCCAAACACGACAATCGCGTAATAATAAATCCCAGCATTTTCCGGTGCCAGAATACGCAGCATGATAAACGCGAAGGCGAAATCAATCAGGCGATTAAATAAATTCAGGGCAATCGGCGCAACGCTGTTTTTTAATACTCGCCGTCCGGTATCACCTTCGGAGTGTTCGCCAACAAAAGTCATCCATAGCCACAGGAGGGCGAGAAAAATTACCAACATGCCGCTGACAAAGCTGCTAAATGCCCCGATTTGGAAACTGACCGGGCTATAGCGGAAGCGAATTGTCCATGCCCCCGACTCTAGCTGAACAGCCCGTAAATTGCCATTGACCCGTTGGACATTTATTTCCTTCTCGTCATCTTCTGTGCCCCCTAATGGACGCACAAAGGCCCGCCAGCCCTCATCATAGCTATCTGACAACACCAACCATGAATCCTGCTCAACCATCGCATCCACCATGACCGTAATATCTTGATAGCGGGTGATGGACGCCGTCCCCAATGACGCATCGAGATGGTCTAACGCTGGCAAATAGGCAGGATGTGGCGTTTGGGGGTCAATCGGCAGGGTATAGGCACGCGGCAGGGCATCCAGATTGCGATAAATCCGCACCCCGGCATTGACATAGACTTCCTCATAACCCAGTTTTTCCGGTTCTTGGATTAGCCAATCCGTGATGACGTAGCGCACATTCAGTAAATCTAAAATCGGGCTGGCAAGGGCATTGGGATCATCGTAGACACCGCTGATCGGGAAAATCTGATTATAGGCTAGACCATTTGGGGGCACAGTTTGCGCCAATAAATCAGCATATTCTTTACTAAATAGACTGTCGTAGCCCCTGACATCCTGAAGACCATATTGCCACCCCGCATTTTGTGGGATTGGATCGCGCCCCCATTTATAGCCATGAATGCGGAACGTCCCTTCTTCCGCCATTTTCTGTTGCAACCATGCAATCGGTTCGGGTTTGTAACTCAGCCATTCTTTTTTGGCGGCGGTATTAAAATCAAAGGTGGAGGCAAACAGGTCAATCAAAATCAACAGCACCGCTAGTACCTGCCAAATCGGAATTTGGCGATTACCCCGCCGTAAATAAATCGGACAGCGGCTGACTCGAAAGACAACCCCCGCGCCAAACACCGTCAATCCCAAAACCAGCACGTTGCGAAATTCGTAACTGTAAAAGGCTTTGGCATTCGGAAAAACCCCATTGGCTTTCGATAGGCCATCAAAAATCCGTTCGACCAAGCCATCGGCCTGATTATAAAAAACCCGACTGCCTATCAACCCGACCAGAATTGCAACCCCTATCCAGATCAACACCCAGCCGCCGCGTTTTGCCAAACGATAAAGGGGTTGTCGCGCCGCCTCGGTCTGATAATACTGCTCCCCATATTCGGCCTCGCCACGCGATTTTTGTAGCGCCTCCGCTCCAAATGCCGCCAGCACCGCCACGCATACTGTAAAAGGCCAAATCCATCGAAACGGCGTATGCAGTTGATCAACCCCCGGTAAGCCATAATAGAGAACGGCATAGGTCGGCAGCCCAAACATGAACGTCAGCGACACAAGCCCCAGCAACCCAAATATCCCACGATAAGGAGGACTTTGCTCCCCCTCGCCATGTTGGAAAGGGCGCTGGGGGGTGAGGTTCTTTTTTATCCCCACGTACACCCCGAACAGCGCCAGTAACAGCGGTAAAATCCCCAAGTACACCCCGCCCTCAACATAATTTTTGATTCCAAAATCTGTATTGGTGACGCGGGTGCTATTTTCAGGATTGGCGGGGTCTGTTCGCTGCCAATCTTGCGATACCGTTTCCCATTTAAATACATCCAGATAGCTGTGATGCGCCGGATTGCCATAAACGTTCGGCATCAGAAATTTAGCGATATGGCGATTGGGTAAGGCATATCCCAACACCTCATCCAATGAATCTTGCCGATCCGTGCGAAAACTGTTATTCGCCGCCTCCACCCCCGGAACGAACTGCACCGCGCCAATGCCGAACCCAAGCGCGACCATGACAATCAAGGTCAATGATGGGGCAATCAATTTTCGCCAATGAGTTTTATTCGGCCACCACGTACAGATGAGACGACACGCGGCATAAAAGGCCATCACCAGCAGCGTGTAATAAACAATTTCGATATGCCCTGCCAAGTGCGCCATTCCCAGACCCACCGCACCGATCAGTACCCATGTCAAGCGGTTCGGTCTGCCACCTGTACCGGGAAATGGCTTTTTCAGCAGAACGTATTCGATCATCAACAATTCAAGAGGCAGCCACGCCGCGCTTGCTTGAATCATCGGGTGGACGGCGGAAACGATGAAAAAGCTGCTGAGTTGAAGGGTCAGTGCCGCGATGAGTCCCGCAATGCGACTGAGGCCAATCCCCCGTACATACACATACATCAGCAGCCCTGCCAGCCATAACTGACTAACCGCAAACCATCCATACGCCGCATCAAGGGGCAGTACATAATAAATCACGCTGAAGGGATACAACATGCTGTGTTGACCATTGGCGAGGAACGTTGTCCCAGCAAATTGGTTGGGCTGCCACAGCGGAATTTCACCCTCGCTGAGATTTTCGCGGATGAATGTTTTCCATTGATAATTTTGCAGCACAAGATCAGACAGCAGAGCATTATGGGGGATTTCCGGTGCACCTGCCTGTTCGCGTTCGGTGGCATAGGGTTCAGCTTGATACAGATTATCGGCGGGGATGAGTGTCCGGCCACCGAGCGTAACGGGGGCAAAAAACAAGAGCGGTACGATAAACAAGCCCGCAATGATAGCCAGATCGGGCAATAAGCGACGTAATAAACGGGGCATTCTCAACGACTTTCGTAAATCCGATGGATAAACAGCAGGCAATTGTAGCGACGGATAAAACACCTACATAATACGGTTACTAGATGTTTGCATCACGGCCAGATTGCGTTCTCAACCTTACCCGACCTTCCAGCGGAGGTCAATCGTGAAGCAAGCGTTGAAACCCTGTGCCCTCGTATAAGGTTATACTCGGCAAAACTTATGAAAAGGAGAGGGGATTCATGCCAAAGAATCTGCGGTCTACGAGCCTTATATGTGCCATTCTTATCCTAGCGGTGTCCTTCTTTCCACCGCAGGCCCACGCCGATTCCGGGCCCTTCCGCGTGTATCTGACCTTTGAGGACGGCCCGACTGCGGCGTATACCCCGCAAATTCTAGACATTCTTGCCGAACACAACGCCAAAGCGACCTTTTTTGTCATTGGCTTCCAAATTGAGGGTAATGAGGCCATCTTGCAGCGCATCATCCGCGAAGGCCACGCCATTGGCAACCATTTATGGCAAGAACCGGGAGTCTATGCAGACGCCCCCGATGAAGATGTACAAGCCTCCTATGACCGTACTGAAGCCGCCATTCGGGATGCGCTTGGCCCAGAACTCGCCCATTACGATGCTCAAACCAAACTTTTCCGGCAACCCGGCGGGGGTGTCAAACCATTTCCGACGCGGGAAGGCGAACAAATCATCAGCTACAACTGGCATGTATCGGGCAATGACTGCGGCTTTGGGGATAATGGCAAATCCGCTGCCGAGATTGATGAACAGGTTATCAACAACCTAGTCGGGGATTCATCGTCTGACCGGGCCTATTTCAGCGTATTTTCATATGGCGATGGTGTGGTGATCGGCCTGCATGATGTCAATCGGGTAACGGAGCGTGTCCTACCGACTTTTTTGGAATATTTGCAAGGTGTCGGCGCGAGTTTTGAAGCCCTCCCGCGTCCCTTTGATACCCCTAACACGATGCCGATTCGTTTAGGTGTGCCGCCAGTCATGGGTCAAGGCATTCCCGGCGCAACACTCCCCGGCCTAACACTGGATTATGTGCGTCTGCGTGCCGCCCCATCTACCAATGCTGAAATTTTGGTGGCCGATGTGCCGATTGAAACACCTGTCACCGTGATAGGGCGTGCGGAGGGTTGGTATCATGTAGAATGGAATGGGCAACTTGGCTGGATGTCAGCGAAGTACGTCGCCGTGATCGGCCCGATTCCCAATCTACCTCTCATTGAATAACCGAGTTTATATCGGGTAATTGGGTAGCCCGATCAGTGGGTTTCAGTTTGCGGTGACGCCCCAAGACTTGGAACACCCGCGCCGCCGCCTCATAACTGATGAGGAAACTCATTTTGGATTCGCCGATGGTGCGGTCAGGGAAATAGATCGGGATTTCCTTGACCTTATACCCCAAACGCAGGGCCACATAGGTCATTTCGGTTTGGAAGATATAGCCGTTGGAGTGAATACGATCTAGCCCAACGCCAATCAAGGTTTCGCGCCGCCACAGCTTATATCCACCTGTCATATCCCGAATCGGCACCCGTAGAATCAATTGGATGTAGACGCTGTTGGCAAACCAACTGAGCAGTTTGCGCCACCATGCCCACGCAATATCCACACTACCACCTTTGGCAAAACGCGACCCCAAAACCATATCATGGGTTTTCAACTGCTCGACCATTTGAGGGATGTAACGTGGCTGGTGGGAAAAATCGCAGTCCATTTGTAAGATGGCTTCCGCGCCATCCTCAATCGCTTTGGAAAATCCGGCACGATAGGCTTTCCCTAAGCCTTCTTTACCCTGCCGATGCAAAACGCTCATCCGACCCGGAAATTCTGCCGCCAAATCATCGGCGATCTGCCCCGTGCCATCCGGCGAATTATCATCTACTACCAAGACCGAAAGGGTGGTATCGGGAATTTCAAGTTCAAACAACGCCGTAACAATGCGGGGCAGATTTTCTGCCTCATTATACGTGGGCAATACAACAGTTAGTTTCATGGAATGGGCCTCGAAAAGTGGGGGTTACATCTGAAATCCGTCGCGGTAACGAATCACCTTGCGACTGTAATTTTCGGTATAGGTCTTGAGCTTTTCTTCTAGCTGTTTATACCGCTCACTGTCGAGTGCCTCGTGAATAATTTCTTTGGATTCCGCCACAAATTCAACCAATCGAACGGGATAATTGCCCCATAGCGTATGATGCACATCGGTCATATAAATGTGCATAAGTCGCAAAGCCGGAACAAAATCCGTCGTTACAAAGCGATAATAAACCTCCTGTGATTCCGGTTTAATATCGTAGGACATCAACAGTTTATATTTGGGGACAATTCTAATCATGCGACCTATTCCAAGCGCGTCATTATGGATGAGCAGGGATGCCTGCCCTAACCCAGAAATGATACACTGAGATGTGGCTTAATGCCAGATGCCGGGTATCACACTTTGGCAGTGCGGGCATTTACCATCTGTCGCAGATAGACGGTTCTCCATTATCCGGTAGCCCATACGTCGAATGAGCGTGGTTTGGCAGGTGGGACAGCGTGTATCTTCCCACGACCCAACATGTCCCGGAATATTCCCTGCATATATATAGTGTAATCCTGCCTCCGCTCCAATTTCCGAGGCGCGGATTAGCTTGGCGGTCGTCGTCGGTGGGGGTTCCATCATTTTGTAATCCGGATGGAAAGCCGTAACGTGCCAAGGAATATCCGGCGATATGCCTGCAATATAATGAGCCGCATCCCGCAGTTCGGCCTCGCTATCATTAAACCCCGGCACGACCAGCGTTAGCACTTCCAGCCAAATGCCTGCTTCATAAACCATCTTGATGGTATCCAAGACATGTTGCAAAACCGCCCCCAATTGACGATAGGGCTTGTCACGCATGGATTTTAGGTCAATTTTATAACCCGTCAGATGGGGTTGTAGATAATCAATGACTTCTTGGGTGGCATTGCCGCTGGATACATACAAGGTATACAATCCAGCCTTCTTCGCCAGTTTGAAAATATCAACCGCCCATTCCGTTGTAATCAGTGGTTCATTGTAGGTACTAGTCACCGAGCGTGCCCGATATTGTTTTGCCAAGTCCACCACCTGCTCAGGAGTAATAATCAGTGGGTCGCGTCCGGCGTCGTCATCTTTTAATGTCTGGGAAATATCCCAATTTTGGCAGTACGAGCAATGTAAATTGCAGCCAAGCATCCCAAAGCTAAACGCATCTGTACCGGGGGCGACATGAAAAAACGGCTTCTTTTCAACCGGATCACATTGCAACGCCCCCACATAGCCATAGGGCACGCGCAATTGCCCATCTTGATTAAAACGCACTTTGCAAATCCCCCGTCGGCCATTTTTAATTAGGCAATTATGCCCACAGGCCGTACAGCGTAGCGATTTTTCATCTTTATCTACTATGGTGTATAGTGAACCGGGGACAGTCATTTGGTCGAGGGCAGTTTGTAAATCTGTTGTAGTCGTAATCATGGCAAAAGTCCCTTAAGTTCTCTATTGCCTACCTATGTCTATTATACACCCGACCAAAACTTAACCGAACTGTTGCGAATCCCTAACAGGGTTTGAACCAGAACTAGAGTTGTATTTTTGCGCTGGTCATAGGATAATGAAAGTAACGTAAGGAAGCGTAAATAACGCACCAACGAAGCGGGCCGTTGCTCATGTCTACAACAACTCTCCGTGCCTACCTAGATGAACTTGACCTCTTACTTCAACGTGAAGCCCTAGAGGAAGTCATCGGGCATTGTCGCCACATTTTGCAGCATTACCCCAAAAATGTGGAAACATATCGTTTACTCGGCAAGGCTTTATTAGAAAAAGCCCGCCATGAAGAGGCCGCCCAAGTTTTTCCGCGCCTTTTAAGCGCCGACCCCAACGATTTTGTGGCCCATGTCGGCATGAGTTCCATCTATGAAAATCAGCAGCAGTTGAATCAGGCGATCTGGCATATGGAACGTGCCAATGAACAGATGCCGAACAATAACGTCATCATTAATGAACTCAAGCGTCTCTATAAACGCCGGGATGAAGCCAGTCCTCGCAAAATCCAATTGACCCGCGCCGCACTTGCTCAACAGTATCTCAGCAGTGGGATGTATGAGCAGGCCATTACGGAACTGCGGCAGAGCCTAGTGGAACAACCCAATCGCTTAGATTTGCGTGTCCGCCTTGCCAATGCCCTCTGGGATGCCGGACATATGCTGGAAGCAGGTGAACTGGCGCTGGAAGTGCTGCGGGTGCTGCCCGATTGTTTGCCATTAAATTTATTGATGGCAAAACTGTGGATCGAAACTCGCCGTCCAGACGACGCCAAACCTTTCTTAGAAAAAGTCGAAGCCCTTGCGCCATATGAAAGCCTGCGCTTAATTTATAGTAGCGAAAATCAGGCCACCTTGCCTGAAGGGGCGTTTGTATTATCCCGTCTCAAATGGACAGCCGATGGGGCGACCTCGGTGGCTGGCCCTGCCCCGGATTGGATCAGCCAAATCACCGATGTATTCAATACACCCGAAAGCATTGCCCCGACGCGCAGTCCCGGACGCAGTACCGCCCAAGAGATGCCCGACTGGATGAGTGAGGCGGTGGGTCCGACCCCTGCCGATGATTTACCGGATTGGTTTACCCCCGGTGCGGATTTTGGCGGCAAACCCAAGACCGCCGATTTGCCTGCCCCGGATGACTGGTTTAACGAAATGGCAAGCTCATTGAGTCAGCCGAGTCCGGCCAAAGCTAGCCTGACCCCAGCGCCAGCCCCTGCCGCTTCGGGTGAAGATGAATTACCCGATTGGTTCGCCGATGTCGCCGAAACCGCCCCATCCGTCAACGTCAGCGACCTATTCACGAATACCACTGCCGAAGCGCCTTTGCCGGATTGGATGGCAGAACCGCCCAGTCAAAAGCCAGAAGTGGTAGCACCAACCCCCAGTTGGTTGGATGATATACCAGATTTCACGACCACTGAAGCAGCACCGCCGCCGCGTAAATCTACAGGTTTCACAGGATTGTTGGCAGAAATCCAACAGGCGGAAGATGAAGAACTACCCGGTTGGTCAAGCGAAGAACTTCAAATTGCCTCCGACAATGAACCACCATCCATTTTCGGGGATGTCGAAGAATTCAGTTTTGGCGAGAATCCCGATGAGGAATTAGAACAATTACGGGCCGCGGCTCGTCCACCATCCGCTGAAGAAGTGGCGGCATTGTTGGCAATGGGTGGCCGCAAACCTGAAGAAGCTGAGGAAGCGCTGCCCGATTGGTTGGTCGAGGAATCCCCGACACCCGCAGCAAACGAACCTAGCCAGACACTGTGGGACGAAGAAACGCTGTTTGAGGATTTTGGCGCTATCGAAACCTCTGCCCCCACACCTCCCGTAACCCCAAGCTGGCTGTCCGATGCCCCGGATTTATCTGAGGGTGAGGATCACGCCGAGTTTACAACCCTATTTGAGGATGAAACACCCGATTGGCTAACCGATGTACCCGCGCATTCAGCCGCCCCAATAGCCAGCACCGACATGCTGCCCGAAATCGCTGCAAAGCAAGAACCTACTTTTTCTTTTGAAACTGATGATTGGCTAATGGGGGAAACAGAAAGCACGGCAGTGTCGGCCACCCCGCCAATTTTCCAATTGGATGAAGAATCACCCGCTGCTGGCGACGAAATTGATTGGCTGACAGATGCCGTAGCACCGGATACCCCTTCACTGACCCTCGAAAAAGTCGAGCAAGAATCCGCTGAAGAATTCGCCTCGCTGTTTGAAGATGAATTAGTCACACCGCCCCCCGCCGCCGAAAAACGTTTGGGGGTAACAGGTGACCTTCCATGGCGACAGGGTACTCCCGAATCATCCGCCGAAACGGGTTCGATTGATGAATTCGCTGTCCTTTTCGATAGCCAACTTCCTCAACAACCCATCACCTCTACCCCAAGTCATTTGGGGGTCACAGGTGATTTGCCGTGGCGACAGGATGCCGATAGTGATGTGTTTGCCTCACCGGGTCGAGCGTCTAGTTTAGACGAAGTGGACTGGAATGTGCTTGAGAATGAAGCCATGCCAGAACTCCCTGCCTCGGCTGAACCACTCGAAACCGTTTCAGAACAAACACCTGTAGATGATCTTGCTGCATGGCTAAATGTTCCACCACAGACTTCCTCCATTGCCCAAGACGTTTCGGATGAAGAATTCACCGACCTATTCAGCGATGATCTCATTCCGGGAACAGCTTGGTTAGACGATGTTCAGCAGGCCGCTGTGCCCGATATGCCCGACTTCCTCGCTGTTGATGAGAATGAAGAAGTTCCTGAATGGATGCGGGACATTGAGCCGATCCAATCGGTTGCCCCAGAAGTTACCGACAGTGAATTAGATGCGATGTTCAGCACCTCGGTGGATGATTTTTCAGCCATTGGCGAACCAAGCACTGGGTGGCTAACAGAACTAGATAGTGTCCCCGCCGATGATTGGGCGTCCTCGCTGGAAGCTCCATCTGCCAAAGTGGATGTCTCGGATGCCGACTTTGACAAGATGTTCGGCGCTCCGGTGGACGACCTCGCGGCGGTTGATAAACCCAGTACGGGGTGGCTTACGGATTTTGAATCACCCACCGCCGGGTCAACCGTAGATTTAAGTGAAGAAATCAGCGACGATTGGCTGCTCTCCACGCCATCGGCCCTGTCAAATACACTGGGAACGGAAGTTTCCGATGATGACCTGAGCCGACTGTTAGGGGATGACTTTGGTGAGGTGGGTGCGCCCAGTAGCCAGAGCTTCGAAAGCGCCTTTGATGACCTTTCCGACATTAGTACCCCAAGCACAGGTTGGTTGGATGACTTGGAAGAAGACACCGCCAAACCGGAAAGTGCCTCCGATTGGCTCTCTTCATTTGGACAGATTGAACCACCACAGGCCATCCCGCAGGACACGCCACAACCCGAATTTGGCAGTCTTTTCGATGACCTGTCTGAAATTGAAGCGCCGCGCACGGGTTGGCTAGATGATTTGGAAGAAGGCACCGCCAAGCCGGAAAGTGCCTCTGATTGGCTCTCTTCATTTGGACAAGCTGAACCACCAGAAGCCATCCCACAGACTACTGCCACCCCACAACCCGAATTTGGTAGTCTCTTTGACGACCTCTCCGAAATTGAAGCGCCGCGCACGGGTTGGCTAGATGATTTGGAAGAAGGCACCGCCGAACCGGAAAGTGCCTCTGATTGGCTCTCTTCATTTGGACAAGCTGAACCACCAGAAGCCATCCCGCAAGCCAAGCAGATCCCCGATTGGCTAAGAGGCGATTTGGATGACAATGAAGCAATAGAGCCTCAAGTCACTGCCAAATCCGACATGGAGGCCCTATTTGGCGATCTCTCCGAAATCGGCGAACCGCATACGGGCTGGTTAGAGGATGTCGAGGGGGAGATCGCCGAACCCGAAAGCGCCGCCGATTGGTTGTCTTCCATTGGTAAATCCGAACCGAGTGCCCCCATCCCAATGGCCGAACCCGCCGAAGCATTGCCTGATTGGCTGGCTGGTGTGGAAATCGACGAAGAACCTGAAACGCCTGTTGCAGGCTTTGATGACCTTTTCCAAGATATGTCGGTTACTGCTGAGGAACGTACAGATTGGCTTGATCTGGACGAACAAGAGCTTGAAGAATCAACCGAAGCAGGCATGGCCGCAGAGTGGCAAGATGATCTTCTGCTGGAAGAATCAGAAGTTGAAAGCGCGGCTGCCCCCGATTGGCTGAGTGATGATATTCGGCTTGACACCTCCGATATTCAAATGGCAGTGGATTTTGATGAGCGTCCTGCCCGCGCCGCCGCCAAAGAATCCGAGGAGCGCAAGCCGGTAGACAATATTGATGTATTCCTTGCCTCGATTACAAGCGCGGATCAAAATCGCATCACCGACCAAACCGAGGCCATGATTTCTGAACTCGATCAACTAACGGGTTTTAAACTGCGTGAACTGAAACCCGAAGAAGTAGAAGCCGCTACCCGTCCTTCGTCACCGGTGCCAACCACGCTGCCCGAAGAATTTCCAGACGAGGCGGATTTTGGCTTCGATAAGGCCGAAGTGACACCAGTTGCCACCAAACGCGATTTGCCGGATACTAATATGGAATTTGATGATGCGTTCCCAATGCAATGGGATGAGCCAGCCAAACCAAAACAAAAACGGGGTCGGCGCTTGTTTGGGAAACGCCGAGAACCCACCGTTGAGGTGGAACCAGAGGCAATTCCGGTGGCTGCACCCGCATCATTTGATTTTGATCATGACCCACCTTGGTTACGCCGACAAAAAGGGGCTGCACCCTCAATAGACTTTAATAAGTCAGAAGACTTTGATGAGTCAAATTTTGGTGGGGACGATGACACGCCGCCCGATTGGTTTAAATAATTTTTGTGTTTTTTGTATCTCGTGTTGGCCTCTCATTACACCAGCCAACCATAAGGAGGATAGTCCGTCATGGGCGACATGCCAGATTTTGAGAACATGACACTTGAAGAGCAAATGCGTTGGTTGGAGAGCCTTGCGGCACGACAGGGCGCAAATCCGCAAGAATTTATGACCACAGCGGATATGTCGGTGCCCGAAATTGACCCCAACAGCGTGGTCATTGATGAACCCGGCTATGTCCCCTCCGAAAAATTCAGCCGTCCATTATCCGCCGCCGCTGGCCCAAGCCGTCCCGTCGAAGAACCCCCGCAGGCTACCGAGCCTATCGAGGTCTCACCTACACTACCTGTAGAGGCTCCAGCTTACGACTACAGCTATGCCGAACAGCCGACGATGATGGACTATTCATTCCAAGAACCACCCCCCATCGAACCAGTGGCTTCAGCAGCCCTTGATGCCAATGATCCCCTCGGTGGCATGGATCCGATGGCGTGGTTGGAAAGTCTCGCCGCGCGTCAAGGAGCGAATCCCAACGAATTCACCACGGCGGCTAACTATGAAATTCCCGAAATTGACCCCAACAGCGTGGTCATTGATGAACCCGGCTATGTCCCCTCCGAAAAATTCAGCCGCCCATTATCTGCTGCCGCTGGGCCAAGTCATCCAGTTGAAGAACCAGCCACATTGGAAACATCGGCAACGCAACCCTACGAAGTTCCCGCCGAACAGCCGGAGTTCAGTTTTGAAACACCAGCCGCAGCATGGGTGCCCCAAGATGGCGAAATTCCGGTAGATGTTGACCCGATGGCATGGCTAGAAAGTTTGGCGGCGCGTCAGGGAGCAGACCCCAATGAGTTTATGACGGCAGCCGACTATGAAATCCCTGAAATTGATCCCAACAGCGTGGTCATTGACGAACCGGGTTATGTCCCGTATTCGCCCTTTGAGACCACTTCTGGACAGTCATTTGCCAGTACCGAATCCTATCAACCACCCGTGCCATCCACGCCACTGCCCGAATCCGCGCCTGAACTCAGCGAGGATACTTCGTCCTTGTCGTGGTTGAGCGACTTGGCAGGCGATCAGAGCGCAGGGGTACCCGACTTCCTAAGCAGCATGGCTGCGGATGACATCCCCGGCTTTGATCTCAGTTATGAAGCCGCGCCCGAACCTACCCCGACCACCCCGCACATGATCACTTCCATTGAGGGGTTAACGGATGAGCAAATCGCCGAAGCGCAGGCACACGGCACGATTACCCCCGAAGCTGAATTGGCATGGCTGATGAAGAAGGCTGAATCTTTAGCCGCCCTTACCCCTTTGAATGACGAATTTGAGGCCACTCATCCCGTCGAGAGTGACGAAATTGCCCCCGGCCAAATCCCAGACTGGTTGGCTGCTCAAATGCCTTCCGACCTCGAAGCGGCTCCGGTGACAGAAGATACTTTCCCGGCCCTGATTGATGAGATTTTGCCGCCGCCAGCCCCAACCGATTTACCAGATTGGCTGTCGGAAAGCCCGATTGTGCAAGAATTGCCCGAAATCGAACTACCCGAATTTACCCTCGAAGACACCACCAGTTTCGCACCAATGCAAGATGAGATTCTGTCGGCTTCGGATTTTATTGCGGGTTATGCTCAAAGTGGGGATGATTGGGCGGCTGCACTCGATGAAGAATATGCCTTACAGCATGAAAGTCTAACCCCACCCGCCGAACCAGATTGGTACGCCGAGGCAGTCTCCAAAGTCGAGGAGATCATGCCAGAAATGGTTCAAACCGAAGCCCTACCGGAATTCGACATCAGCATGTTTGAAGTACCCATTGAAACCGAAATTATCGCGTCTGAGCCGACTGATTTACCCGACTGGCTGCAAGAAATGAGCAGTCAAGTCGTTCCCACCGACAGTGATTTGCCGGAATGGTTGATTGGCTCGCAAGTAGTCGAACCAGAAGCGATTTCAGAAGTTGCCACCCCGGATTGGTTAAGCGAACCCGTCATGGATCCGCTGAGTTTTGTGGCGGAAAATGCCCCGTCTGAAGCCGAAGCATTTGACTATTCACAGTTGACGCCGGAAGCCACCTCGTCGCAGCCCGAACCCGCGTTCCTTGCTCAGACCCCATCCGAAGCCTCGGCTGAGGTAGAAGAACATCTCCCGGCTGCCCAAGAAGGTGGTCTGCCGTCATGGTATCAAGCACCTGTGGTCGAAACACCCCCTGCGCCTGTCTATGTCGCACCCGCCCAGCCTGTCTATCAACAACCGCCTGTGGTGATGACACCTCCACCCATGCCCAGCGTGCCGCCAATGGCACCGCCGCCATCACCTACGCCTGTGGTTGCCCCGGCTGCCAGTTCACGCCAAGTGGCCCAACCTGTGCCACCGCCATCGTCGCCCGCCCTCGTTCCGGCTGGGTTTGCACAATACCAAGCCACGCTGGAACAAAATCCGAGCGATCACCTTACACGGCTGAATTTGGCCCGTGAATTGGAGAAAGCTGGGAACGTAGGGGCGAGTCTTGACCATTACGAGACGTTGGTCGAATCCTCGGCGGCGCTCGAAGTGGTTGCCGACGATCTGTCCCGACTCTCCACCCGCCAGCCGCAAAACCCAAAGGTGCGCCGTCTGTTGGGCGATACCTATATGCGACAGGGCCGTTTACAGGAAGCACTCGACACCTATCGTGGTGCTCTGAACCAACTCTAATTCGCCAGCGCGGTTTTCTGCGATCACAGCGGGTTTTTTATAGCCCGCTTTTTGTTTTCTAGTATTTTCAGGGTTTTTAAGGCCGCACTGTCCGACGACCCCGAAACATGCTATGCTTATAGGTAAGTTTCAGAATTGCCCGTTTTGAGTAGGCAATGTTTTTACCAACAGGGAGATTCAAACGTTGGAACGTACACTGATTATCGTCAAACCCGATGCCGTACAGCGCGGTCTAGCCGGGGAAATTATCCGCCGCTTCGAGGCACGTGGTCTGCGTATTGCCGGGATGAAATTTATTCAAATTAGCCGTGAATTAGCTGAAAAGCATTATGCTGAGCATGTGGGCAAGAAATTTTATGAAAGCCTCGTCAGCTACATTATCAGTGGCCCGGTGGTCGTGATTGCGCTGGAAGGCAAAAACGCCATTGAAGCGGCACGTGGCACGATTGGCAAAACCAACCCAGTCGAAGCAGCACCCGGGACCATTCGTGGCGATCTGGGCATGGAAATTGGCCGCAATCTGGTACATGGCTCGGATGGTCAAGCCGCTGCTGCCCGTGAAGTGGCGTTGTTCTTTAGCGATGCCGAATTGATCAACTGGACGCGCGACACCGAACGCTGGATTTTTGAATAATTTTTCGAGGGAGGGACGTAAAATGTCCCTCCCTACCGACTTAAAATTTGAATAATGTGAATCTTTATGGATAAGTTTTTATGACAAAACAAATGGAACGGGTCTTAATCGTAGATGACGACGTTGAAGTACGTGACCTCCTAAAAGACCAGATTTTTCGCCCCACCCAGTACGAGGTATTAGAGGCGCGTGATGGGGTGGAAGGCGTGGCGATGGTTGAAAAGCGCAAACCCGACCTGATCTATATAGATTTGGTCATGCCGGGTCTCACCGGCAAAGATATGTTGGTGGCGATCAAATCCCGCCAATATATCGGGCCGATTATCGTGGGGGTCAAGCGTGGTAGTGAAAAAGACGCGATTGAAGCGTTCCGTTTTGGCGCAACCGATTACATCACCAAACCCATCCGCGAAGCCGAGATGATGTCGGTGGTGCAACGGGCGCTTGCCGATGTACGCCTGCGTAAAGAACGCGACGGCCTCACCGAACAACTCCGCAAGAGCAATATCGAACTCGAAGCCCGTATCAAAGAATTGACCACCCTCGCCACATTGGGCCAAACCCTCACCGCCATGCGTGGCCTTGATGGGATGTTTGATGCAGTGCTGGCGGGTGCATTAGCCGTCAGTGGGGCGGATTACGCGACCCTCCTGCTTCAAGAACCTAATTCGACGGATTTGATTCTACGTGCAGGCAAAAATTTGACGCTGGTCATGCAGGAAAAATTGGGCGAACCCATGCGTGATGAATTGGCGAAATTGGTGATGACCAGCCAGCAACCGCTTGTTGTCGAAGGCGATGGATTGAAGCGCTTTAAGCTCTCCCGCGATATTCTGGCAACAGTCTATGCCCCGATGGTGGTCAATGGCAAAGCGATTGGGGTGTTAACAGTCGGTAATCATCGCCGCAAAAAGGGCTTTGAAGACCGTCTCGGTGAAGTCATTAACACATTGGCCGATTACGCCGCGATTGCCATTGTCAACGCCCGCCTGTTCAACGCATTGGAGCAGCGTGCCAAAAGCCTCGAAGCTGCGTATAACACCCTAAAACTACGTGATCAGAAGATCTCGAGTGGGGTATTTGTCCCCTTAGGTCAAATGCAGGAAACGCTTGCCAACCTTGCCAATATCCCTAAACTATCGCCCCAACTTTCGACTCAATTGTTGGATTTGACACAAAAAGCCGAGCAGATGCGTGCGTTGATTGGGCAGTTAACCTCTACCGACTCCACACCCTTATGAGGGCGGCTATTGGAAGGAACAGCTTGTTTTAAATGGTGGGCACGATTAACGCACTAGACATCTTGCTTCAAAATGTGAATACCCCCGTGATTGCCATTGACCATCACGAGCATATTTTGTTCTGCAATCAAGCCGCCTCCCATCTATTTGGACTGGGCAGCGCTTCTACCATCGGTCAAGCCCTCCGCCGCATCATCAAGAACCCCGATATTTTGGCGCTCCTAACCGAAGGCGAAGGGCAACATACCCGCCGTGAGATCAATTTCACCGAGCGCAATCAGGTCTACAGCGCTGAGAGGGTGGAATTACCGGGGGTGGGGTCGTTGGTTATGATGCAAGACATCACCAACCTCAAAGAACTCAGCCGCCTGCGTAATGAATTTGTTGGCGCCGTCACCCGCGATGTGCGTTCACCCCTGACCGCCATCATCGGCTACATCGAGTTATTGGAGCGTATGGGGCCGCTGAATGACCAACAGCGCAATTTCATCGGACGTATCATTTTCAGCGTGCATTCCATCACCGCCCTCCTCAATAATTTGCAGGAACTCGAAAAGGTCGGCGCGGTCTTGGAGACAGATCGCAAAGCCGTACAAATGCAGATGATGGTGCAATATGCGTTGGAAGGATTGCACCAGCAAATCAACGAGAAATATCAGCAGGTCGAATTTTACGCACCCGAAAAATTACCTTTTGTGCTGGGCAACCCCATCCAGCTACGCCAACTCGTCCATCAACTCCTCGATAACGCCATTAAATACACTCCGGCGGGTGGACGCATCACCGTGGAACTCACCTCAGAAAGCGACTTTGTATTATTGATTGTGTCGGACACTGGCATTGGGGTGCTGCCCGAAGATCAACCCTATATCTTCAGCAAGTTCTACCGCGCCAGCAATGTTGTTAGCGAAACGGTAGGCACGGGCTTGGGGCTTTCGATTGTCCAGAGCATTGTCGAACAGCACGGCGGACGCATTTGGGTGGAGAGTCAGGTCAATCAAGGCACAACCTTCACCGTCATGTTGCCCTGTTATGGGGATGGTCATTAAAATGCGATTTCTACACCCCCGTCGTCAACCACCCCAAAAATCATGGTCGGTGATCGCGGATTGCACCAGTTCTTTTGAGGCGGAAGTAATCGCGGGTCTCTTGCGGACAGCCGAAATCCCGGTATTTATCCAACAGGACGGTGCGGCGCGTGCGATGGGCATTACGATTGGCATTGGCGCAATTCGTGTCCTCGTTCCCACCTCCTACGAAGCCGAAGCAATGGCCCTTTTAGCCGAAGATGAAACCCCGCCGCTAATTGACGAACCCGCCATCCAATTTCCTGATGATTATGATGATGAGGACGACACCCCTGATGAGCCAATTGTCTGAGCAATCCGAATATTTTGACCGGACATTTCGCAAAGAGACTTTTGTCAACGAAACCGTCCAGCGTATCACCTTTCAAGACTGCACCTTCACTGCCTGCTCATTCACCGAGGCCCATTTGCAAAACTGCAAATTCATTGACTGCCACTTCGTAGATTGTGATTTGAGTCTGGTCACGGTCAAGGGGAGTTCATTTACCAAAGTCCAGTTTGAACGCTGCAAAATGATTGGCATTGTGTGGGTCGAGGCCGTGTGGGAGGCCATGAGTTCCGTCAGTTTTGTCGAATGCAACCTCAGTTATTCCAATTTCCGCGCCATCAAATTGCAGCGGGTCGTCATGCGAAAATGCCTTGCCCATGAGGTAGATTTTGCCGATACCATTTTGACTGAGGCCAATTGCACCGACACCGATTTTGCCGACAGCCGCTTTTTGCATACCGACCTGACCAAAGCCGATTTCACGGGCGCGTCCAACTACACAATTGATGCCACCGCCAACACCCTCAAAAAGACCAAATTCTCCCTCCCCGAAGCGATTTCCCTCTTACGCAGTCTGGATATTGTGCTCCAAGAATGAGCAATTTTGATACACCCCCTAACCTTCCTTTTTAGCCTAAATTCAGCACGGCGGCTTTAGCCCCGTGTGGGAATAAATCAGAACTCGCCCTTGTCCTTTTTTTCCGGCACAGCCATCGGCTTAACCCGCAGATTCCCCAATTCCTCGCGCACCAACACCTGACCGGGATGCCCACCCTTTAATTTGCGGACTTGCCGACGCTCCGCCGTGATGATGTCCACTTTTTCCTCACTGCGGAGTTTGCTGTAATAGGCGGCAAATCGGGCGGCCTGTTCCAAAACTGCCTGCGGCACTTTTCGCCCATTCGTTTTGATGACCACATGCGAACCCGGAACGCCGCGTGCGTGCATCCAAATATCCACATCCTCGCCTTTTTTAAAGGTCACATCTTCATTTTGCCGCGCATTCCGCCCAATCCAGATCACAAAGCCGTCGGGTGTGACATAGCGCAGTGGCCCGGATTGCCCCCCTTTGGGATGCTGGACTTTTTTCCCCTGCCAGAATCCTTTTTTCATGAGCGTTTCTTGCACTTCGCCAATATCCTGCCAGTTTTCCGCCAAATCAAGGTCAGTCGCCAATTGGTCAAGGAATTCGATTTCGTGTTCCACCTGTGCGATATACTCCGGCACTTGCTGGCGTCCACGCTTGGCCTTTTCATATTTCTCAAAATAGGCTTTGGCGTTATCCAGTGGCGACAAATCCGGATTAAGTTTGATTTTCAGCGGGGGGGCGTCTACTTCATATTCGGCCTCAAACAGCGTTTGTCCCTTTTGGATATTGTATTGATAGGCCAGCAGCAATTCACCTGCCATCCGCAAATGTTCAACATCGGCCCGTTCCACCAGTGATTTTTTCAGCGACCCCAACTTACGTTCCAGTTTCTTTTGCGCGTTCTGGATTTGCAGCCGGATGGGTTCGCGTGCCGCCTCATACACTGCCCCGCCTTCCAATCGCCCATAATACGAACTGAGGGCTTCGCTGATGGACGGCATTGTTTCCCACTCGCCGAGATGGGTCAGGGGATAGGCCGCCACACCCAAAACCTGCCCATCTTCACCAACTGCTACCCCCGGTTGCCATTCATTCCGCAGCAGTGAGCGCAAAAACGACCCACACGCCGCATCCAGACCATAGGGGTTAACTTCTGAGGCCCGCATATCTACCCGACCATAAGCGCGGAAAATGGCTTCTTTGGCAAGGAACGGGCTAAATCCATACACGTTTTTGACCAGCACCGACCATGCTTTTTGATCGGGTTCACGCATGAGTAAGGTATTGAGCACTTTGGGATTAAGATCAGCCGGATGGGTCTTACCTTCCATCGGCGGCGGCGGCACATAGGGATGTTTGGGTAAACTGACCCGATAGCGATTTTCGTCCGCCCCGACGCGCCGCACACAATCCGCGATGATGTCATTTTCGACCAGCAGCAAATTCGCCCGCCGTTCAATCATTTCCAGAATCAACTGGACTTCGCCTGTCTCATCCAGAAAATCAAAGATCAGCACCCGTTCCCATGCCGGTTGACGTACCGCGATGAGTTTCATACCCTCTAAGCGATTGCGAATGAGTAAACCCATTGTAGATGGCGACATCACCCCCCGCCGCAATTTTTCCGGTGTAATCAGCGCACGTGGAGCGGTGGTTTCAGCACACAACAGCAAATAGCGCCGTTCGCGGTTAATGTAAATTTCCAACCCAAACGTATCATGGTCAAGCTGCACTGTATCTTGGACCCGCCCGCCCACCAACAGTTCATTAAATTCGTCTGCTAAAGCGGCGGTGGTGAATGTATCAATCGTCATAAACGGTCCTGCTTCATAACAAGTAACAAATGGACAAAATCGGACAAATCAGATAATTGGTGTTTTCTTTAACCTGATGCTACAATGCCCCACAATCGTATAATTCTATTTTAACGTCCAAAAAATGATGCATATTGCGCGTATCGCCATTGGGTCAACAAATCCGGTTAAGTGTAACGCAAGCCAGCGTGTCCTGTCAGCCCTCTATCCACAGGCTGAGTTTATACCGATTTCGGTGGAATCTAATGTGCGGGTCATGCCGATTGGCGATGAAGAAACTCGCCGGGGAGCATTCAATCGAGCCACCGCCGCAATGCACGCGACCCAAGCCGAAATGGGTATCGGATTAGAGGGGGGCGTTCAAGAAACCGAATTTGGCATGATGACCTGTGCGTGGTGTGCCATTGTTGACCATCAAGGACGGATCGGCATTGGCGGAAGTTCGTGTATCCGCCTGCCCGACAGCGTTGCCGAACTCATCCGAGAAGGCGTTGAGCTTGGTACGGCAATGGATCAACTGACAGGTCAGAACAACACTAAACAAGCCGAGGGTGCGATTGGTATCTTGACCAACGGCTTAAGTTCGCGCCAAGAAGCATATGAGGCACTTATCAGAATGGCCCTTGCGCCATTTCTGCAACCTGCATGGTACAGTTAAACGCACTTCAAAAGAAAGGAGCCAAGCGCCCGATGCAGTCCTTTTATCTAATACAACCCCATCGGACGCCAAAATTCTTGATGAATCGAAAACACCTTTTAGCGCTTCTTTTGTTTACTTTTATACTGGCGGCCTGTGGGAGTGGCGAAGATTTTTCCGCACCCGATCAGCCTAATCTCAGTCTACAGGCAGGCGAACAAAGCGATGCGGGTTTGCGCACCGTTGCCTGCTGGCCCAAAGGTGAAAACAATGTCAGTTGCGAATTTACCAGTAACGCTGACAGTCCATCAACGGCCTTAGCGGTACAAGGTGGGCAGGCGGTGACAGTGGCAATTGCCAATCCTGAAGGTGTGGCTCTGCCCAATCAGGTGGTTATCACGTCGCGTGAGATGGATGCCGCCGGAAACCCGCTGTTTACCATGCAGATTGATCCGGCCCAAAGCACCGAATTTGTACTAGCCCTGCCCAGTGGACGCTATTTGTTGGATGTCACCGCCTATTATGCCGATATTGAAGGCTCAAGCGCGACGGTCAGTAATGTGTTTGCGGTAGATGTGGGTCAGGCAGTGGCTGGCAATGTCACCCCCGAACCAACGGATGCAGTGACGACACCCGCCGCAACCCCCGAAATCACCGCTGAAGTGACCGAAGTGGCAACCGAGGCGGCTACTCTCGAAGCAACGTCAGAGGCCACCGCCGAAAGTACCGAGGTCGCTACCGAAATCGCTACGGTTGAAGCAACCCCAGAGCCAACTGAGGCCACGCCGCAAGCAACCGAGGGGACCGGGGCAAGTGGCGGTGATGTAACCGAAACACCTGAGGCAACAGAAGAACCTACTGCCGAGCCAACAGAAACGGCTGAACCCACCGAGGTTGCTACCGAACCTATCAGTACCGAAGAGGCTACTACTGCGACAGCGGAAGCCACTGAACCTGCCACCGAGGTTGCTACCGAAGCTGCCACTGAAACCGCCACGCCGACAGAGGAAGTGACAGAAGTCGTCGCCACGCCGACCAACACTTCGACTCCAACGCCTTCTCCGACGACGCCTGTTCCGCCAACGGCCACCTCTACACCAACCGCCACCCCAACGCTGGGTGTCAGCCCGACCAATACCTCGGTGTTTGAGGGAGATGCCCCGCCTGCTGCGGCATTAAAGGTATCGGGACGCAACTATCAGCCCGTCGGGTACGATTATTGTCGCCGCAACGCCTCCAATGAATTGGTGTGCGTCAAACAACCCTTCAGCGCTACCGGGTCAACCTCTACTTCGATTCGGGCTGCCCGTAATGCCGCTGCCAATATTCGGATCGAGGGTTCACGCCCGACCAGCATTGAGATCAATTACCTGAGCCGCGATACCCTCCAACCACTCGCCTCTGAGACGCGCGTAGGCGATAACGTGGTGTTGTTTAATCTGGGAGTAGCCGCTGGTTCCTATATCCTCTCGGTGGAAATTGTGTGGCCGGATATGACCGTCACCTACTATTTCCAACTGCAAGTCTTGCAATAAGCGGTTCACGAGGCAGAGTGATGCTGTCTCTAGTTTTATTGAGGAGGGCCATGACGAATGCACTACGGTTGACTCTGCCATGCGTGGCTCCTATAATTCACAATTTGCGGAATTTCATATGATTCGGAGATAAATAACGCGCAATTGCTTTGAGTTGGGTTACAAGGAAGGTCTTATGTCTACGGAGGTACGTCGCTACGATACGGCCCCCGCTCCGCCGCCAGATGAAAGTTATTGGACGGCGTTGCTGGCTGAGGCTGATACTGCGATAGGGGGAATACCTCAAAACGGTACGAATGGTAAAGGGTATTCAGCCAAAGACGATTTTGCTTCAAAGTTTGATGAAGAGGGGAGTGGTTCGGGCGTATCCGCCGATTGGGAACAAGTTGAACAAGTATTTCGTTCGGATACGGTGGTCGAATTAGCAGCGATTGGCTACAACCGAGGGGGTATACTCGTCGAATGGGCAAGCCTACGCGGGTTTGTTCCGGCCAGTCAGCTTGTCGAATTCCCTTCAGATCATGAATCCCCCAATACTCGCCGTCAGGCCCTTATGAGTTATTTGGGCAAGACACTCCGTTTACGCATTATTGAATTAGATCGCGTACAAAGCCGCCTGATTCTTTCGGAACGTGCAGCACAAGCTAATGCCGGGGCACGTGACCAAGTGTTACAGAACCTAAAAACCGGTGATGTCTGTCAAGGCATCGTCACCAATTTATGCCATTTTGGAGCATTTGTTGATCTCGGTGGCCTCGAAGGGTTGATTCACATCAGTGAACTGAGTTGGGGTCGCGTGGGTCATCCTGCTGACATTCTGGAACGTGGACAAACCATCAAAGTCCATGTACTCGATGTTGTCCCCACCGAAGGCCGCATCGCCCTCAGTGTCAAACGCCTCCAACCTGACCCTTGGGAAACCGTCGAAAAACGTTACCAAGTCGGCAGCGAGGTCGAAGGGATCATTACCCATGTGGTAGATTTTGGCGCTTTTGTCTGCATTGAAAATGGCCTCGAAGGTTTGGTGCATATTTCCGAACTGGCCGAGGGTCATTTTCTGCATCCCTTTAATGTGGTGCGTGAAGGTCAAACCGTCAAAGCCAAAATCTTGCACATTGATGGGCCGGGTCGTCGTTTGGGCTTAAGTTTACGGCGCTAGGTCTGTCAGTGAAGGGCGCAGACACCAGCGCCCTGTTTGTTGGTGGGAGCAAGATCAGTGGAAAATCAAACACTCACAGCCATTCAAGGTCTGCGAGTGGGTCACGCCCAAAATCTGGACGGGCCTACGGGTTGCACCGTGATTTTGTGTCCCCCCAACACGGTGGGGGGCATTGACCAGCGGGGTGGCGCACCCGGAACTCGTGAAACTGACCTTTTGCGCCCCATGCACCTTGTCCAGCATGTCCACGCCGTTTTATTAGCCGGGGGCAGTGCCTATGGCCTCAATGCTGCCGATGGGGTCATGCGTTATCTGGAAGAACACGGCATCGGCTTTGATGTGCGGGTAGGGGTTGTCCCTATCGTCCCCGCCGCTATTATTTTTGACCTCGATGTGGGCAATCCGGCCATCCGCCCCGATGCCGCAATGGGTTATGCCGCCTGCGTAAATGCTTCCGCTGATTCTGTAACCGAGGGGTGTGTTGGCGCGGGTACAGGCGCAAGAGTCGGCGGGATGTATGGGATAGAATTCGCTTGTAAATCAGGCATCGGGACAGCCATCATTGAACTCGATAACGGCATCCGTGTCGCTGCTTTGATGGTTGTCAATGCCGTCGGGGATGTAGTAGATGAAAAAGGTCAAATCCTCGCCGGGGTACGTCAGCCGCCGGAAGGGAAATCCTTTGCAGGCAGTTTGAACGCGCTACGCACGCTTGCCAATCTCGCCCCAAGTGCCAACACTATTATCGGAGTAGTAGCGACCAATGCCCAATTGACTAAAGAAGAAACCAACAAGGTCGCACAAATGTCTCAAGATGGGGTAGCGCGTGCCGTTCGTCCTGCTCATACCTTAATGGACGGCGATACCATTTTTGCGCTGGCGACAGGCAGTGCTGGCCCGGCCAACGTCAGTTTGATTGGGGCGTATGCAGCCGAAATCACGGCACAGGCCATTCGCCGCGCTGTACAGATGGCGACTGCGTTGGCAGGTTTACCCGTCGGCGCAGATTTTCAGCAGTCGTTAAAATGATTGAAGGGCAGTTTCTCGATCCGTATGCACCTCAAAGAAGTTGTGCATCCCGGTAATTTCCAGAGTACGCATCACCGCTGGCTGCGGATTCAACAATTTCACAAATGGCTGACCGCCTGCCTGCCCTGCATTCCCCACTGTTTTGAGTGTGGCCCATCCCGCTTCGGGGTCTGGCTCAACTTCATCTTTGAGAATGGCATACAGGTTATGTAGAGCCACCAGACCCGCGCTGCTCATAAAGGTGAGTTCGGCAATATCCAGCAGAATCGCTTTGGCTCCGGCGGCATGGGCGGCGCGTCCGGTAGCGATCAATTCTTCATAATTCGAGCCATCCAAAGCCCCACGCAGCGCAATAATGGTCACAGGCACACGACCTGATACTTGACTTACCGTAATTTCCATAATGATTCCCCATATGGCTCCCTGCAAGGAGTCTAGGGTTTCGTTCCTTTCTTAAAAGTCTTAAACATCTTCTGATAAATTCTTTTTAAGAGTAAGTTCGTTACCCCCCTCAATTGGGGCATGATACACTATCTCATCGGTGAGGGCACGCATCATATGAATGCCCATCCCACCTAGGCCACATTCATCTAAAGGACGATTGATGTTCGGGGTGATATGCTGCGTCGGGTCAAAGGGTGGGGCTTGATCGGCCACACAGACACACAACTGCCCATTTTCACGATCAACTTCGACTCGAA
Organism: Anaerolineae bacterium; assembly: GCA_021463865.1. GTDB lineage: Bacteria > Chloroflexota > Anaerolineae > Aggregatilineales > J027 > CFX10. Next base: position 42,334 of record JAJTXY010000016.1, on the reverse strand, counting down.
CCAGCCCGGCCCCGCCATAACCGTGCAAAATCGAATTGGTTACGGCTTCGTTGACAGCTAATAAGACGTCAGAAGTCTGGCTTTCGTTCGCACCCAGCGTTTTGGCACAACTTTCGACAAATGCTCGAATCTCAGCCAGCGATGTCAAATCGGCCTGCCATTGTCGGGAGCGTTTACCCGTCACCTGCAATACTCCACTCCATTACTACCTTCCTTTAGGAAAATTATAGCTCAAACTCTACTCGCGTGAGACCAATCCCTGTTCAATCGCAATCGCCACCGCCTCGGTACGAGTTTCGACATTCAATTTGGAAAGAATCGAGCTGACATAGAATTTGATGGTGGATCGGCTCAACGAAAGCTGTTCGGCAATATCGGGGTTATTCATGCCCTTGACCATCAAAGCCAGCACTTCTAATTCACGGTCTTTCAGATTGAAATTTGGGGCGGGCGGGCGAGTATGAGCGCTAATAAGGGCCTGTGCTGCTTCGGGGGCGAGGGTGGCCTTGCCTTGATAGGCAGCGCGGATGGCATTTGCCATATCGTGAATCGAGGCGTTTTTCAGTAAATACCCTATGGCCCCGGCCTGCAAGCCTTTTTGAACGCTGTCCTCATCATGAAAACTGGTCAAAATTATCACCTGTGTCGCGGGGTAGGATTGCCGAATGGCCTGCGTCGCAGCCACCCCATCCATCATCGGCATGACCAAATCCATCAACACAACATCCGGCTGTAATTGCCCAACCAGCATGACCGCCTCTTTGCCATTGGACGCCTCGCCGATCAAGCTGAAATCATCAAACGCCCGCAAAAATCCGGCAATGCCTTCGCGTACCACATTATGGTCATCTGCAATCAGCACCCGAATGACGGTTTTATCTGCCATAAATGCCTCATCTCAATAGCAACCCAGTTTCCCCTGAACAACCTTATTATGAATTGGGCAACGCCTGTCCACATTGAGTGGACATTGTTTTCGTAGCCGGGGAATTCTATTCCTCGGCACCCTCCCCATTTAGTGCCAGCGTTTCCAGTGTAACACAATCGTCGTGCCCTGCTCAGGTGCGGTGTCAACTTCAAGTTCCGCTCCAATCATGTGTGCCCGTTCCTGCATAATCCCCAACCCAAAATGGCCGGGGGGTAGTTGCCCAGCATCAAATCCCACCCCATCATCCGCGATTCGCATGACCACTTCGGTTGCGGTCTGGTAGATGCCAATGGCAATTTCCGTCGCGTGGGCGTGTTTCACAATATTGTTGAGGGCTTCCTGCGCGATGCGATAAAACACGACTTTAGCCTCTGAGGTCAATTCGACATCCCCATCCAAACTAAATTCAACATGCGCCTTGGTGCGTGCAATCGCTGAATCCACCAGATAGGGCAAAAGGGTCGCCAAATCCGCATTCATCAAGGCATCGGGGCGCAGTTCAAACAAGAGGGTTCGCATTTCCGCCAACGCCCCCTGTGTCAATTGATGAATCCGCTCTAGGCCGGGTTTGATTTTGGCGGGATCGGAATCAGCCGTCAGCAGCAGTGTTTCCGCCATCATGCTCGCTGAAAAAAGGGTTTGATTGACGGCATCGTGCAAATCACGGGCGATGCGCTGGCGTTCTTCGAGAGCTGCCATTTCTTGGGACTGCTGGTACAGCCGATAAAGTTTGAGGTGATTTTCGACACGCACCAGCACTTCTTCAATCTGGAAGGGTTTGGTAATGTAATCTACCCCACCGACACGAAACGCTTTGATCTTGTCGAGGGTTTCATCCAATGCACTGATAAAAACAACTGGAATATGATGCAGCGCGGGGTCGGCCTTTAGGCGTTGGCAGACCTCGTAGCCGTTCATTTCCGGCATATTGACATCCAGCAAAATAAGTTCTGGCGTCGCCGTGTGGGCCACAATCAACGCCATCTGCCCAGTGGTAACAGCCCGAACTTTGTGTTTGTGTTCTTTCAAAATCGCCGATAACGTCTGCAAATTCGCCGTGTTATCGTCAACAATCAATATATCCCCGATGAAGTCATCCACGACGTTTTTTATACCTCTAATCATGCTAGATCAGAGGGCAGCCCCTATTCCCAACTCACTCCACAGGCGACAAAGGTTATCCTGAAGGGGAAGTCCCCCCTCTACCAGAGCATTGGGAGAGGGGGGTGAGGGAACATACCAGAATCTGCCCTCTTGAATTTTGCTCTGATTATCGGCCCGCGACCAGTCTTTGGTCAACTTCCTGTGCATTCATGATTCTTCCGTCGCGCACTTCGACCACATGCGGCACTTGGCCTGCCAGATCACGGTCATGCGTCACCATGACAATGGTGGTGCCGTTGGCGACCAGTTCTTCAAACAGGCCAAACACCAGTCCCGCCGAAACCGTATCAAGATTCCCCGTCGGCTCGTCACCGACCAACACCTTCGGATCATTGGCGAGTGCCCGTGCAATCGCGGCCCGCTGCTGCTGACCACCCGAAATCTGACTGGGATACTTGAGCGCGACATCCGGCAAATCTACCCGTTCAAGCAGTTCCATCGCCCGCTGACGCCGCCGGCTGCCGTAGGTATTGGTGTAATACATCGGCATCATGACGTTTTCCAGCACCGTCAGGGTCGGCAGTAGTTGGAAAAATTGGAACACCACCCCTACATTTTTCCCGCGCCACTTCGCCACCGCGTTTTCGCTCATATTGGTTAGGCGTTGGTCAGCGACATACACCTCGCCTTTGGTGGGGCGGTCAATCCCGGTAATCATGTTAATCAGGGTGCTTTTGCCGCTGCCTGATGGCCCAACCACCGCGACGAACTCACCTTCCCCGACCTGAAAATCTACGCCCTTAAGGACTTCTAATTGGCCCGCTTTGGTCTTATAGATTTTGCGGACATCTTCCAATGAAATCAGTGGTTTCATGATGTTGTTTCCTGTGATTGCTTTTGTCGGTCTGGAAAATTAGTGCGTGGCCTTCGCCAATTTGAGCGCCCGCATTTCTTGGGTGCGGGTATGCACAGCCTTGAGTTCATCAGTACGGTGACGGGCAATCGCGGCGAGCGATGTCTCATGAATTTGCCCGTGACTCAGTTCAAGAATCTTGGGCACATTTTTGACCAATTCGCGGTCATGTGTCACGATAATGACCGTGCTGCCACGTTCGGCCAGTTGGCGAAACATATGGAATACATTGGCGGCGCTCATACGGTCAAGGTTGGCGGTGGGTTCGTCCCCAATGATCAAACTGGGATTATTCGCCAGCGCCCGTGCAATCGCTACCCGTTGCTGCTGACCACCTGATAGCATGTCTGGGGTTTTGTAGGCTTGTTCCTTAATCCCCAGCCGATCGAGCAGTTGCAGCGCAATGTCGTGACGGTCATTGGGTTTCCACATCCCGGCAAAATCCATCGGCGCAACCACATTATTGGCAACCGAGAGGGTAGGGAGCAGTTGGAAAAATTGGAATACGATGCCGACGTTCTTAGCACGCCATTTGGTCAATTTGCGTTCGCGGCTGCGTGTGATATTGACCCCATTAATCTGAACGTGCCCGCTGTTAGGCTTATCAATTCCGGTCAGCATATTGAGGAAGGTGGTTTTCCCGCTCCCCGATGGGCCAACAAGGGCAATCATTTCGCCCCGTTGAATGTCGAGATTGACTTCATTTAAGACACTCACCGAACCGGCGGGTGTGTTATAACTCTTGACCAGATTTTGGATACGGATGAATGCTTCACTCATGGTTCATTTGGCGTTCTAGTCGCCTCATCCCCCTTCAGTTTAGTTACCTTGTGATACTGCAAGTCTAGGCGATTCATAGAGGGCAATCATCGGGCAGGTGGTTGAAAGTTCGTCCGACTTATGGCTGACCTACGTGGATTAGCCATGTGGCTACTACGGTTTCAAGTGATCCGAAAAAATCTTCCACGAAATTGTTGACAAAATTCCGCAGGTAGTTATACTCTTTAAGTAAGTAAGGAAATCTAACTAACTAACTTAGTAAGGAGCTTTAAGTTGAAGCGCAAGTCATATTTGTTCTTGACCCTCGCTGTCATCCTCGTGCTATCAGCGGTTGCGATTCCCGCCAGCGCGAAGGAAACCGCTGCGCCTGCTCAACCCGCTGTGGCTGCACAGGACGCCGAAACACTCGAAATCTACATCACGGGCCTGACCGAAGATACCCAAACTTGGTTCCGTGAGACTGTCTTCCCCGCCTTTGAAGCCGATCACCCCGGCGTCAAATTGGAAATCCTGACGGGTGGTTGGGGCACGTTTGACACCGACGTCGCTGGCTGGATCACCACTGGTGACGGCCCCGAAATTGTCTACCTCGGCTCGGAATATGCCGCGACCTACGGCGACCTATTGGCCGACATGGATGCTTATCTAGCGGATTGGGAAGACCTTGCAAACTTCCTGCCAGCCGCGTTGGAAACCGCGACCTATGACGGCCATCTGCGTGGTCTGCCCCTGCTGATGTCACCTCGTCCGATTTTCTATCGCAGTGACCTGATGGCGAGTCCAGATGCCCCCCTGCCCACCACTTTTGAAGAATCCCTTGCCTTCGTGCAGGAAAACACAGTTGTCGGTGATGCTGGTGTAGAAAAACAAGGTTTCATGGACATCGGTGGTGGTTTGTTCGATGCCCAAGAATTCATTGGCTACATTTGGAGTGCTGGTGGTGAACTGTATAACGAAGACGGCACGAGCGCTTTCGACAGCGAAGCAACCGCCGAAGCCCTGCAATTTATGTATGACCGCCGCCGCGCTGTTCTACCCACCGAAGACACCCCCGGCCTGCCACCCATCGAAGGTACACCATTGGCCTCCGGTGTCGTCGTCAGCGGTATCTTCCCCATGTGGAACGTGCCCCCAACCAGCGACCCCATTTGGGAAAACGTCGCCATCGGCCCCTATCCAGCGGGCGCGAATGGGGAACAACTGATTCAGGTCTTCATTGACTGGCTGTCTGTTCCTGAATATGTCGAAAACAAAGAACTCGCTGGCGAATTCTTGAAATTCATCGGCAGCAAAGAATATGCCATTGAATTGAACGCCGTTGCTGGTTTTACCCCCGTCCGTACTGATGCTTGGGACGACATCCGCGCCAATGACCCCGTGTGGGATCAACTGCTCGGCTTGGCCGAAGAATATGGTCGTGGTTTCTCCGACATCCGCGCCAGTGCTGAACTGCGTCCACTGATTGTCGAACAGGTCACGCTGTTCCTGACCGATCAACAGAGTTTGGAAGATACACAGACCGCCCTCAAGGAAGCCTATGATTCTATCCTTGAAGCCAATGGCTATCTTGACTAATTAAGTTCACTTCGCAGGGGCGGTATATCGGTTCTCCAGCCGCCCCCGCTGATATTTCCACCAGTATACTCCACTGCACTTATGATTGTTAAGTTTTTTGGAAAGGCCCTCACATGGCAAATCAATACCGTCTCGAAAATATCTTCTGGGCACTAGGGACGGTTGCCTTTATTGCGATTACCAGCTACCTCATTGGCCTCGTGGCAAAGTTTCTGGTCAAGTTGCGCGGATTCTCGGAGACGGAACAGCGCAAGGCGTTCTGGGGCGCACTCTTCGCAGGCCCTTGGATCAGCGGTTTTTTCATTTTTGTCGCTGGCCCAACCCTTGTTTCGCTCTACTACAGCTTCACCGATTACAAATTAGGCAAACCCATTGAATGGATTGGCTTAGAAAATTATCGCGTGCTGCTCAAGGGTGAAGGCACCTACGGAGGACGCTTCAAGGGCGCAATGTTCAATTCCTTTTATTACGCTGCCATTGGTGTCCCGCTCCAAATTGTTACCTCGTTGGGCATGGCAATGCTGCTGAATCGTGAGGTCAAAGGTATTCGGCTTTTCCGCACCATTTTTTATCTGCCCGTCATTTTGGCGGGTGGCCCAGCCGTGCTATTGGCGTGGCGTTATATGTTTGCCACCAACGGCGGTTTTGTGAATGTGAGCCTACAGCGTTTTGCCGACAGCTTTTTCCTATTTGATTATATTTACCGTTCGGTGGTCTATGTCGTCGAAAGCCTCAACGGATTCTATATCGGCATGGCAGTGCGCGATGACCCGATTGGCCCGCTAAAATATACCTTTCCAGCGCTACTTGGCCTGTTCTTAATCGGCCCACTCGCCTTCGGAGAATGGGAAGAAAGTAAACGTAACCGTGCCCTACGCATCATCGAAATCTTGGGGGCGATACTGGTGGGGGTACTCTTTTCTAAAGGGCTTGCTGCCAACCCGATCAACCCCGTCTGGACGTATGCGTTTGGTCTTATGGCGGTGGGTATCATGATTTTAAATGCCCGCGCCGAAAAATGGAGTGCGATACGCACGACCCAAATCATTGCATTGGTGTTTATTGCCGCCAGTCTGGTGATGACACTTAAGGCCGCCGATTTTAACCCGACCAAAGGCGACGCCCCTAAATATCTCATTGCTCTCATCGTCGCAGCGCTTCCCTTAATGGTGCCCTTCTTCGGCACATGGACGGCCTTCACCACCAAATTGATGTTAGCGGCGGTTGGCATCTTGGGCGTGATTATTTTTGTTCTGCTTATCCCCGGTCAATTGGATGGTGGACGGCTGGAATTGATATTCCGCTATCTGACCTTCCAATCCGCGATTGAACAGCCGAACAACATGGACTATCTCGAAGAGGTATTCCCATTCGAGACCATTTCAACCATGTGGTTCTATGGCTCAATCATCTTGGTGGCCGCCATAGCCGCTTTGTTGCACGAGCGCTACCCCAAACAACGCAAAGTGTTTTTGTATGCCGCGTTTATCTTTTTTGCGCTGATTGCCCTCAATTCTTTCTTGGATACCCGTCGCTATTTCCAAGATTTTGCCAATATTGCGGAAGCAAATGGCAAGCCCAATTACCATTTTGCCCGCTTTCATGAATTTGCCGATGAATACCCAGAGAATAGGCGTGTGCCATTCTGGTTGACAAACGACATTTGGTCAAAGCCATCCCTAGTTCTGATTACGATGTGGAGTTCCGGCGCAGGTATGTTGATTTTCCTTGCCGCGCTCAAAGGTGTGCCACGTTCGCTCTATGAAGCGGCGGAGGTAGACGGTGCAAGTGGGGTGCAAAAATTCTTCAAAATTACGCTACCTATGATTTCCCCGGCCCTATTCTACAACATCGTGATTGGGGTGATCGCATCGCTGCAAACCTTTGAGATGGTCTTTATCATCGGCACCACCGAAACCGAGTCAAGTCTCATGTCGGCGGCCTTTTTCCTCTATCAGCGCACCTTCCAACAGTTGGAAATTGGTCAAGGCTCGGCGGCGTCATGGATTTTAGTCGTGATTATTGTCGGCTTAACAGCGATGCAGTTCCGGTTTAGCAAATGGGTCCACTACGAGGCGTAATGCGATGGCAAATGTACTAACACTCAAAACTGTAAAACTCGATCAGGTAACACCACGTTGGTGGCATCGTCTCGGTGGAATTCGCACGGCCATCTTCTACGTCGTAATGGTAGCGATTTCGGCCTTTTCCTTGTTCCCGCTCGTTTGGATGGCGGGAACATCGCTGAAAACGGCTGAGGAGGCCAATCGCTCCCAACTGAACATCATCCCCGAAGAAGCCCAATGGGACAACTACACCCATCTGATAGAAGATAGCAACTTCCAACGTGCTTATCTCAACAGCGTCTTTGTCACCACAATGGTACTCATTGGCACAACCGTGTCGGTATCACTGGTGGCCTTCGCTTTCAGCCGTCTGGAATGGAAAGGCCGCAATGTGGTCTTTGCGCTGATGTTGGGAACACTCATGATTCCCGATCAGATGACGATGGTGCCTCAATATGTGCTGTTTTTTAAACTCGGCTGGTTGCGCAGTTTTAACCCCATTACCCTACCCGGCTTTTTTGCGGGGGGCGCGGCGCTCATTTTCTTACTGCGTCAATTCATGATGACCATCCCCAAAGAAATTGATGAGGCTGCCATGATGGATGGAGCCAATCCGATACAAACTTGGTGGTATATCATCATGCCGCTGTGCCGTCCTGCCATCGCCACCATTTCGATTTTCCTGTTCGTTGGCAACTGGAACAGTCTGTTCAGGCCGATTGTCTATCTGAAACAGGCCGAATTGACCACCATGCCAATCTATGTGTCCCTATTGAATAACAATCAAGAGTCACCCATCCCATGGCAAAACATTATGGCGGCCAGCGTGTTGTTTGTGCTGCCTGTGTTGGTGACATTTATCCTTTCCCAGCGGTTCTTTGTCGAAGGAATCACGCTGACAGGCTCCAAAGGATAATCGGCTGTGAAACAACTCATGGTGAGCTTTAAAGGCTACACCGCCCCTGAAGAGATTTTGACCGCCGTCCGGCGCGGGGACATTGGCACATTCTGCCTGTTTACCTATCAGAATGTCGAATCCCCTGCCCAACTGCGCGAACTCAATCTATCCCTTCGCCAAGCGGCCCAAGCCGGCGGACACCCTCCTCCGCTGATTGGCATTGACCAAGAGGGCGGTCAATTGATTGCGATTGCAGGTGGCGCAACGGAACTCCCCGGCAACATGGCACTGGGCGCGGCCCGTTCGCCTGAACTCGCGGAAAAAGCCGGGGCTGTCTTGGGGCGGGAACTGCTGGCGATGGGGATCAATCTCAACTTCGCTCCTTCGCTGGATGTCAACATCAACCCAGATAACCCTGTCGTCGGGATTCGCTCCTTTGGCGACGATCCCGCCCTTGTCGCAGAACTCGGCATTGCCCAGATTCGCGGAATGCAGGCCGAGGGCGTGATCGCTACAGCCAAGCACTTTCCCGGTCATGGTGACACCGGGGTAGATTCGCATCACGAAGCCCCCGTGATAGATCATTCATTAAATCGGATGCGCTCTATCGAACTCCTGCCCTTCCAAGCGGCCATTGAAGCGGGCGTAACCGCAATGATGACCAGTCATATTTTGTTCACCACAGTAGACGAGCAAAAACCTGCTACCCTGTCCTCAAAGATTTTGGAGGGGCTGCTGCGTGAACAAATGGGCTTTGATGGCCTCATCATTTCCGACGCGATGGATATGTACGCCGTTGCGCGTTATGGCTGGCAAGAAAGTGTACAGGCCGCCCTTGAAGCGGGTAACGACTTGGTGCTGCTGGGCCATATGCCCAATCAACTGGAATTAAACCGCTTGCTAAAGCAGTGGCATCGTCCCGAAGCGGAAGCGCGTATCTTAAAAGCACGTCAAGCCTCACCTGCCGAACTGCCCCCCCTGAGTGCAGTCGGTTGTGCAGAGCATCAAGCCATTGCCCAAGAAATCGCCGATCGTTCGATTACCCTTGTCCGCGACAACGGAGTTTTGCCCCTGCACCCGTCTCCCGATGAGCAAATTACGGTTATCACCATCCGCCCCACCGATTTGACGCCAGCGGACACCTCTTCGCAGGTCGCCATGACATTAGGTGCGGCGCTCAAAAAACGCCATCCACAGGTCAATACCTATGAAATTTCCTATCACGCTTCCGAAAAAGAGTTGGCTGAAGTATTGCAGGCCACCTATGAAGCCGATATTTTGATTATGGGTACGATCAATGCCGAACAAGACCCTCAACAAGGGGAATTAGTTCGGGCCATCTGGGAACGGGGCCAGCGGCCTATTGTCATCGCCATGCGCACTCCCTATGACCTTGCTTCTTTTCCGATGATTGAAACCTACCTATGCGCCTATGGCATCCGTCAAGTAACCACCGAAGCGATTGCCAAAGTGCTGTTTGGCGAAATCGGCGCGACGGGTATTCTGCCTTGTGCCATTCCCGGTATGTTAGCTTCTGGAGGCTGATTATGATTCGTGCGTTGCTGCTCACCAGCCTAGTAGTTGCAATATTGCTCTCAGTGGGCGGGTTATCAAATGCCCAAGACCCCGAACCCTCATGGTGTGTGTCGGTCTGGTATCCATCATCGGAAGAGCCAACGGGTATGGACAGCATCATGAACAACCGTGATGTGATTGATACCGTCCATCCCTTTTGGTACAACGGCCTCGCCGATGGGACTATTTTGCCCACAGCGGTGGCTGAGGACGCCGATCAGTTGGCGGCATGGCGCGAGGTGGGGCTTAAAATTGTTCCGAGCATTTGGGACGGCGGTTTCTCACAGGCCATTCACGACCCCGCTATCCGCGAAAAACACATCCATGAGATCGTTGCCCTTGTCGAACGCATGGAATACGATGGCATAGACGTGGATTATGAATCCTTCCAATTGGCGACCCGTGACAATTTTTCGATTTTTATTGAAGATTTAGCCGCCGCCCTCCACGCGAAGGGCTACCTATTGACCATCGCCGTCCACGCCAAAACGGATGACGCGGGTCAGTCGGAAGGGGCTGCCGCGCAGGACTGGGCACGTATCGCTGCCGCTGTAGACGTTTTCCAAATCATGACTTACGATTATCACAACAGTGTCGGCGAAGCTGGCCCCATTGGCCCACCCCAATGGTCGTATGATGTCATTGCCTATGCCGCCACTGTCACCGACCTTTCCAAAGTCCGCTTGGGTCTGCATTTCTACGGCCTCAGTTGGAAACGCGGCAATCGCGCCGTATCCATTCCCTATAGCAGCGTGCAGCGTTCCATCGAAGCCTTTGATCTAGCCTTTACCCGTGACCCCGCCGATATGGAAGCGCGGCTGGATTTTAAAGCCCCCGGTCTGCCTGCCCAAACCATTTATGTAGCCGACGCGATAGGGCTAGAATATAAACTCGACCTAATTACGGAGGAATTCCCAGAGTTGGGTGGTGTAGCAATTTGGGGAATTGGCGGCGAAGACCCAGCCAATTGGGGTATTATACGTGACATGCGACCTGCATCTTGTAAGCAGACCTAAAAGAACCTTTGTATCATGACCGCCAGTAAAGCCACCCGCGAACAACTCCGCCGTCATAACCGACAGCTTATGCTGCACGCGGTCTATTCAGGCTTGGCAGATAATCGCGCAGCACTAGCCCAAGAAACAGGCCTTGCCAAACCTACCGTCTCAGATTTGATTGGTGAGCTGATAGACGAGGGCCTGCTCATCGAGGTTGGGCGCGGGCAGTCCACTGACAGTGGCGGCAAACGCCCCACCTTGCTTCAATTTGTACCCGACGCCCGTCAGGTGATTGGTATCTCACTGGATGTAGACCGGGTGCGCGGGGTGCTCTGCAACATGGCGGGCAGGATTATCGCCCAACACCATGCCAACCTACTCGACATCGAAGGCCACCCCGTCATTGATATTGTGCAGCACGTCATTAATGGTCTAATCGCCCAACTGGATGCGCCCCTCCTGTGCATCGGCATCGGCGTCCCCGGCATTGTCGAAAATAGCGTTGGGGTCGTGCGTTATGCCCCCCAATTCGGTTGGCAAAATCTGCCCCTAGCGGATATTTTGACCGACTGTTTCCACGTCCCGGTCTATGTTGCCAATAAAGCTGAAATGGCGGCGATGGGCCAGTTTGCCTTTGGAATGCCCAACGATTCACGTAGCCCGGTGGTGGTTCTGCTCAATAGCACCATCGAAATCGGCATGGTCTTGGGCGGGGCGATTTATCACAACGGCGGTGACATCAGCAGTCTACATATCAGCCGCCACATGGGCCAGCACAGCGAAACTGGCCGCTTGGAAACATTCCTCAGTTGGCCCTATCTCAAACGCCGCGCCGAACTGTTGCGCCAAGAACATCCAGACACCACCTTGCCCATTACAGGCTTGACCTTTATGCACATGCAGTATGCCGCCCTGCACGGAGATGTCGCGGCTCAGACACTCGTCGAAGAAATCACCGACATTTTGGCCCAAGTCTTTAGCTGGATCATCGCCATGCTGCGCCCCGACCACATTTCGCTGGCGGGCGGAATTGTGGACTTAGGCGAAACCGTGTTGAATCGCATTATGGATAAAGCCGAATCACTGGTACAGCCCGAATTAGTCCAATCAGTAAAATTCTCGCTGGCCGAGCCTTATGAACTGAGTGCATTAGGAGCAGTCGCCGAAGCCCTCCAAAATGAACTGGGGCTGGTACGATGAAAAAACCAACCATTGGCATCATCACCAACAATCAATATGGGGTTTTCCAGCGTAATATTCTGGCCGGTGTACATGAAATCGCCCGCACCAACGGTTATGATGTGTTGATTGATTCCTTAGCCGAAGACCCCTTGCATCCGCGCCTTGTATCTCTAGAGTGGCAAAAATTGACCGGGGTGATTGTCATCGCCAACGCCGTCTCGGATGAACTCCTGCGCCACATTTATGAGTCTGGCAAGCCAATTTCGCTGGTCAGTCATCGCGTCCCCGGCGTCCCCATTCCGGGTGTTACCTCCAATAACAATCAGGGTATTGCAGAACTGGTCAGGCATCTGGTCAAAACATGCCATCGGCGCAAATTCGTCTATATCCGGGGCGAAATCAATCAAGATGACGGCATCCAGCGCGAAACGGTGTTCCGTCATGAACTCATGCGTTATAACCTAGCCGCTGAAGAAATGTATTTTGTACGTGGAGATTTTGACCCGGAAGTGGCCGCTGCCTCCATTCGAGAACTGCTTGAACACCAAGTCCATTTTGATGTGATCCTAGCAGCTGATTATCAAATGGCGATTGTGGCCGTCGAGCTATTACAAACCGCTGGTATTAAAGTGCCAGATGATGTCTCGGTTGCGGGCTTCGGTGATGCCCCGGCTGCACAGGCCGCTGGCTTAACAACGGTATCCGCCGATATTATTGAGTTAGGTCGCCGCGCCGCCCGCCAGTTGATTGGTCAGGTAAACGGCCTGATCATTCAAGGTGTCACCACCCTCAGCGTACAACTGATGATTCGAGAGACCACCTGCACCCCCCAATAGAATTGAGAGCCAAGCATGTATATTGAACAAGAAATTGCCGAACAGCCTGCCGTCATTCAAGGCCTTTTAGATGAAGAAAGTGGCCCTGCCCGTCGTATCGCCCAAGCCATCCGCGCCTTTGACCCCGCCTTCGTCTGGATTGCGGCACGTGGGACATCCGACAATGCAGGTCGTTACGCGCAATATTTAATGGGCATTCAAGCAGGTTTGCCCGTCGGTTTGGCAACGCCCTCTGTCCATACGTTATATGAAACGACCCCCCGTCTAAAGAGAGCACTAGTCATCGGCATTTCGCAGTCCGGTCAATCGGTGGATGTCAACCAAGTCGTTCAGGACGCGCGGGAACAGGGTGCATTGACCGTCACCATCACCAATAATCCCGATTCTTTAATGGCCCATACAGGCGAATATCATTTACCGCTCCACAGTGGGCCAGAACTGAGTATCGCAGCGACCAAAACCTACACCGCCGAATTAACCGCTGTGGCGATGCTGGTGGCTGCCCTTGTAGACAAAACCGAATTAAATGAGGCATTGGCTGAACTCCCCATCAAAGCCGCCGAAACCCTCCGCCTCTCCGAAAATGTGTGGTCGTGGGCCGAACGCTATCGTTATGCCGAACGCTGCGCCGTGATCGGACGGGGTTATAATTACAGCACCGCCTTTGAAATCAGCCTGAAACTCAAGGAGTTGTGTTATCTGACTTGTCAAGAATATAGCGAGGCGGATTTCCGACATGGCCCGATTGCGGTGGTTGGCAGCGGCTTCCCGGTCATTAGTGTCGCCCCCGCAGGCAAAACTTTAGCATTGATGGTGGATTTATTGGAAAAATTGCAGGAACGCCAAGCCGAAAATCTGGTCATCTCCAATGAGCCATCTGCCGGATCATTTGCCCAGAATTTTATGCCTATGCCACCCATTGCCGAGTGGTTAAGTCCTATCTGTGCCGTGATGCCCGGTCAAATTCTGGCGATGAGTTTGGCAAAGGTCAAAGGTTATCCAGTGGATCAACCACGTGGCCTCACCAAAGTGACCATCACCCAATAGGTGGATCCGAGTTAAAAATAACTAGAATCATGGCGCAGTAAATTCACGCAGCAAATAGGTCTGGGTCTCTTTTTCTCCATTTAAATCATAGACCGCCAACCAAACGTCATATTCTTGTCCACCAACCAACATCGCACATGGATACTGCAATTCAACCCGCCCCAATGTCGGCACATACGGCGTCCATTTTTCCTGCCCAAAGGTATACCCCGCCAATGGCTGATCGCGTTGGGCAATACGTGTTTCTTCGTCATCTATCAAACTGACGCTCATCATCGTCGCCGGATAATCCGTATCGCCCCGCCACCACCACGTATGCACCATCACACCGCAAAAATCCGTTTTATGTTCGACTCGTTCGTCAAACGACGTATACACCTCAAACCCCAACAGGGCTGGCCCATCCGGTTGCACCCGCAAAATGCCGGGGTAAGCCACGATATGATCGAACAGTGACTCCTTGCCCTCTGCAAGCTCATATTCGACCAGCGTCACCTCGCTGTACACATCGGGCATAGTCGGCCCCATCCACACCCGCCGTTGTCCATCACTTAAATATTCCGGCAGTGCGAACGCCAACATTGTTGGATCCATCGTATTCCCCTGCCATGCCAGCACCCAAATATGCTGTGTCTGCGGGGTCAAGATCAATGCGAGGCTGTCCACCGCCTCAAAAAATTCCACCTCATGGCTGACATCGGTGATTTTGTCGCGGGGAATCCCAGTATAGGGTATCGGCGAATCATAATATTCGGTAGCCGTAAACAATGTGCCATCTTGCAAAATCAAAATATCGTCGGGGTCGGCCTCCCGCTGCAAAATTTCAAACGCCTGCCGAAAATCGCCCGAATATTCATCCTCCAGCGCCGCATCCATTCGAGCCATTAGCCCCAGTGTGATGACGACCACCACCAGCACGCTCCCTTTCCAAATACGCATGGGCAACCACTCATAAATTCGACTCAGCCCACCCGCCAAAAGTAGCGCAATCGCAGGCCATATCACCCACGCATGACGCCCCGAAAGTTTGCCCTCGATTTGATTAACCGAAAAAATCAACCCGGCCAGTGGCACGACCACCAACCCCGCCGCCAGAACGAACCCGTCGAGCCGATATGCCTCTTTTTTCTTCCCGATCACCCAGACCACCGCCGCAATACCTGTCGCCGCCACCATGCCCCATGTCATCTGACGTGCTGGGTCATCCAAAATTTTCTGCCCGAACACCGCAAACCCGCTATAGGCTTCAAACGCCGTTCGCCACGACACCTCACCATAAAACGCCGTGCCCGCATTAAAATCACGTCCCGCCAGCGCCATCAACCAAGGAGCAAACCCAAGCGCCAAACCCGCCGGAATCAAAACTGCCTGTTTAAATCCGCGCCCTCGATCTTGCAGCAGCCGCACCCCGACAAAAATGCCCTGCGCCGCCACCCCCAACCATGCCGTATAATGGGCATAAACCATCAGCAGGGTCACGACGAGATACGCCCCCAACAATTTCCAGCGGATACGCTCGCCACATAATTCCCACAGCAGCAAACACGAGAAAATCAGCAGGGCCAGTGCCAACGCATACGTCCGCACCTCACCCGCCGCATAGATAAAACTGCCCGACCCCGCCAAAATAACGAGCGCCAGCACCCCGCCTATCATTTTTCCGGTGATCCGCTTGCCCAGTGCATAAATGCCCGCCGCCGCCAGCCATGCACCAAACGCCGAAAACAGCCGCAGCGAAAATTCACTTTGGCCCATCGGCGCGACCCATAATTTCAGCAACCAGAAGTGCAACGGCATTTGATTATCAATATTGCGCGACCAATCCCAGATGGTTGACCATGAACTACTGGCAAGATAAGCATTGACCGTTTCGTCGTACCAAAGGCTTTCGTGCGGAAAGTTGACCGCCAACCAAAGGAAAACGCCGAACAAAAGTAGGGTAGGAATCCAAAAACGGGTGTTACGATTAAGGGCGTTGTTTTTTGAGTTTGAGTGAGACATGGCGGCAATTATACGGGCCTGACCCATCCGGGTAAACACTTGACACCCGCCGCTTGATTTACTAGAGTCTAACGTCGAAACGAATGAAACCATTTGAGAGAGATGATGAAAAAGATACAATCCATTTTGGGCCTTCTGTTGATAATCATGGCCCTATTCCCAATTGCCAACCTCAGCCGCGCCCAAGACCCTATCCAAGCGCGTGTTATCCCCCAATTATTGAATGTGCGTGATGTCCCCGGCCCCAATTCCACTGTGATTGGGCAGTATCCATCTGGCACAGTCGTCAATGTGCAGGGGCGCGAAGATCAGGCCGATAATGGCGGCTTATGGGTCTATGTCGCTCCCGTCGCTGGTGATTTGACTGGCTGGGTCTTGATTGATTACCTCGAATTCCAACCCGGCGTGAATTTGGATGCCGTCCCCCTAACCAATGCGACGGGCAAAGGCTCATCCACGCCGACGAATACCACCACGTCGCCAACCGACCCCGGTACAACCACTGCTCCAACGGGTGCAGCAGCAGGTACAACCATTGGTCAGGTCAATTTTCGCGGTGGCCCCGGCACAAATTATCCGATTCTCCGCCAACTGGGTCGAGGCACGACCTTTACCCCCAATGGTCGCACCAGCCAATGGTATCGCGCCGTGATTGATGGGCAAGAAGGCTGGTTGTTTTATCAATTGGTGCGTGTCACGGGTGATGTCAACAGCCTCCCCGTGATTGAAGTCGCGCCACCCGCCACCAATGGCAATACGACAACGCCGTCTACCAATACTTCTGCCCCTGCTGCGCCATCCAACATTGTCTCGAATATCGGGGCACGTGCCCGCCAAATTTATGTACGCGGCCAGCAGTTGGGCAACCGCCGCGATGTCTTTTCTAAAGTCGGCGACAGTGTAACCGCCAGTCCCTTGTTTTTGAATCCGGTTGGGTCGGGCGGCCTGCGTCTCGAATCTTATGGCTATTTGCAGCCTGTCGTGGATTTTTTCTCGGTCACAGGCGCACGCACCGGCAATTCGTTTAATAACGAAAGTTTGGCGGCACGTGGCGGTTGGACAACCTATGATGTCCTCAATCCCGAACTCGCTGTGCCGGGGGTTTGCCAAATCGGGGAGACGCCGCTGGCCTGTGAATATCGTGTGGTCAAGCCCTCCGTCGCGCTGATTATGTTCGGCTCAAATGACACCGCATGGGTAGACAGCGCCAGCTATCGCGCCAATTTGCAGACCATCGTGCAAACCAGCATTGATATGGGCGTGATTCCCGTCCTCAGCACCATCCCCGACCAACTCGGCTCAGGCGTCAACCGGGTGGCGGAATTTAACAACATCATCCGCAGCGTAGCTCGTTCCAATAACATCCCACTGTGGGACTATTGGCAATCCCTCCAATCCCTGCCAAATTATGGACTGAGTGGCGACGGCCTACATCCAAGTTTTGACCCCACCCAAGAAACGGGCATTTTCACCGCCGACGGCCTGCGTTATGGCTTTAATATGCGTAATCTGACCGCCTTGATTGTTTTGGATGCCATTTGGCGTAAAGCGTTGTACTAATCTTGGTGGAGGCTCACATGAGAAAATTCGCCCTAGTGATCGTTGTAATGGGTATAAGCATGTTTGCTTATACCCTCGACTTTGGGGGTGAGGTGTTTGCTATTTACCCCCTACCATAAATCCATTTTTCTAACGGTCAATTATGGCTCTCCCCCATAACGAATGACATCACTTGACAAGTGCATACCGTTTCACTGTGCGAACTAATGCTGCTGTTGTAATGTTCTTATCCCCAAGGAGGCATGATTTTCGTAAACCCTCACACAGGCATATAATACGCTCAAAATATCCCGTTACGTTTGAAGGAGCCACCATCTTGAGCGATCTAAATATCAACGTCGAAGCCATGACCGAATTTTTGGTCGGTCTGCTCAACACCCCCAGTCCTACAGGGTATTATGTAGAAGCCATTCATTATGTCCACACTGCCTTTGAAGATTTACAACTGCCCGGCCTGAGCCTTTCGAACACCACAAAAGGCGCGTTAATCGCCTATTGGCAGGGCACATCCAGCGATGCTCCACGCGGCCTGACTGCTCATACTGATACACTTGGCCTGATGGTGAAGGAAATTAAAGGCAGTGGTCGCCTCAAGACAACCCAGCTAGGCGGTTTTATGTGGCAGGCGGTTGAATTTGAAGGCTGCACCATCCGCACCCACGATGATCGGCGTTATCGGGGAACGATCCTCCCCTCCAATCCTAGCGTGCATGTCAACAAAAATATCCGCACCGCCGAGCGCAGCGATGATTTAATGGAAGTCCGTATTGATGCCAAAATCAAAAGCGCCGCCGACACCCGTGAATTGGGGATAGACGTAGGCGATTTTGTTTTCCTTGACCCCCGTGTGGAAGTCACCGATACAGGCTTTGTGCGCTCACGTCATCTAGATGATAAGGCCAGTGTCGCCACGATTTACGGTGCGATGATGGCCCTGCGTGATGCTGGATTACGCCCCGCCCAAGATACCGCCATTTTAATCGCCAACTATGAAGAGGTGGGTCATGGGGGGTCGGCAGGCCTACCGGATAATTTAGCCGAACTCCTAGCGATTGATATGGGAGCGCTAGGCGACGGGCAAAATGGCGATGAATATTCATGCAGCATTTGTGTCAAAGACAGCGGCGGCCCCTATCATTTCCTGATGAACAACAAACTGCGTCGCTTGGCTCAGATCTTTGAAATCCCGCACAAAGTGGATATTTACCCCTATTACGGATCGGATGGCACAGCCTATTGGCACGCGGGTGGCCCAGCGCGGGTCGGTTTGATTGGGCCGGGGGTGGACGCTTCTCATGCCTATGAACGTACCCATCAAGACAGCCTGAACCACACCGCCCATCTCATTTCCCGTTATTTGTTGGATGAGGCTGCCGAATGAGCCATTTACCCGTTCGCCAGATGGTGTTATACAAACACGGCGTCGGCTTTTTTATGCGTGAGGGTCACATCAGTGGTCAAGATGTGACGCTTACCTTCCGCCACGATGAAATAAATGATGTCCTAAAGAGCCTTGCTGTGTTTGATCGGGCCGGGGGGCAAATCCTCGGCATCCATTATCAAACGCCGATGGATCGGGAAGATCGCCTTGCCAATAGCTCCATCAATCTGTCGGATATGGGCAGTCTGCGTGACCTATTGCGAGATTTACGCGGACGACAGGCGACTTTCACCATCGAAATTACCCCCGGCAGCCACGAAACCTATACTGGACGCATCATCGGCTTGGATGATATGGGTCAAACAATGGCTCAACAGGTGCGAAATTTCGGCCCGATAAGCGACCCCGATGGGATTACCCGCCCTGCGGTCTCCATGCTGACCCATGATGGGCAAGCACGTTTTTTCAAATTATCCGATTTGCGGGCCGTACAAATTCAGGATGAACTCGCTTCCCACGACCTGACCTATTTTCTCGATACCGCCATGAGTGAAGATTCCCGCCGTTCGGTGGCCCTGCGATTGAGCGAAGGGGAGCATCAATTGGTGGTGAATTATGTCGCCCCCAGCCCCACATGGCGCGTCAGTTATCGCATAGTGGCGGAAACCGATCCTAATGATAAAACACAGGAAACAGGCAAGGCCCTCCTGCAAGGCTGGGGGTTGTTTGATAATCGCCTTGAGGAAGATTTGGAGGATGTACAGGTCACACTGGTGGCAGGTCAGCCAATTTCGTTTATTTATGACCTCTACGCCTCCCGTATTCCTGAACGCCCGATTGTGCAGGATGAGTCGCGTATTGCCCCCGGCCCCATTGAATATGCCGCCGCGAAGTCAGCACCTATGGCAGAAGGAATTTTCGCCGCAGCCGCTCCTGCTGATTTCTTTATGGCCGAACCCGATGATGCTCCCCGTTTCTTTCGGAAAGGCTATCCTGCTGCCACTGGCATACCCGATGCAATGAGAACCACACAGCCCGCCGCCGAAGGCACTGAAAAAGGTGAATTTTTCCAATATGTCGTCACCGCCCCCGTATCGGTCAAACGGGGTGAATCGGCTCTTGTCCCAATTGTTAGTGCCGAAGTCAGCTATCAACGCGAATTGCTCTATAATCCTGCTAAATTTGCCAAGCATCCTGTCGCGGCCCTGCGTTTCAAAAATTCGACGGGCCTGACCCTCGAACGTGGCCCAGTCACACTGGTCGAAGATGGCGACTATAAAGGGGAGGCGGTGGTCGCCTTTACCAAAGACGGCAATGATGTCTATTTGCCTTATGCCATTGAACTGGGTGTCAACATCAAAGACGAAATGACTTCAAATGTGGAGGTGGCAGGCTTAAAAATCAAAGATGCCTACTTCATTTTCGATGAATATCAAATACGCATAACCACCACTACCATCGAAAACACCACCAGTAAGCCAATTACCACCACCCTTGAAGCCGCCATGTTCATGAATTACGAATTATTTGACACCCCTAAGCCAGATACTGAAACACTCAATGAGCGGCGTTGGCGTGTGCAAGTTGGGGCAGGCGAAACGGTCAAATTTGTACGCAAGGAACGCTGGCTAAATCATCGGCGTGAGGAAGTCCGGCAACTGGATTACAAACGTCTTCAACAGTTTATGCAAAATCGCTGGTTGGATCAAAGCCTTTTTGACCGACTTTCGGAGATGCTCGATAATGTCAGCAAGGTACAGAAAGCCCAAGTCGAAATTGTCAAGTTGGGCGATGAGCGCAAGACCATTTACGAGCGTCAACAGCAGTTGAGGGCCAATCTACAAGCCCTTCAACCCAGTGGGCAGGAAGCAGCCCTTCGCAATCGGATGTTAACCCAATTAGAGGCTTCGGAAAACCGCTTGGAAGAAATGGATCGGCGCATTGAGGAATTAGAACGCCAAATCACCGAAACCGAAGCTAGGGTCAATGCCATCATCGAAAATCTAGGTAAATAGAGTGGATTTGTTTGGGCAGGTTATTATGATGCCTGCCCTTTTGAGAATTACAACCCCACCAACGCCGACTGCAAATCCTCTAACAAATCATCAATGTGTTCGACCCCAACCGAGAGCCGCACCAATGAGGCCGGCACGGGGAAGGTGCTGTCCGACGTTGAAGCGTGGGTCATCACGCCGGGGTGTTCAATTAGGGATTCGACGCCGCCCAACGACTCAGCCAACGCAAACAATTTCGTCCGGCTCACAAATTGGTAGCCCGCATCCCTGCCGCCAGCCATGATGACCGAAATCATGCCGCCATAGCCTTTGGGCATCTGTCGTTTAGCCAAATCATGCTGCGGGTGCGATTCAAGGCCGGGATAATACACCTCCGCAATTGCCGAATGGTCACTCAAAAATTGGGCCACTTTCATCGCGTTTTCGCAATGCCGCTCCATGCGTAAATGCAATGTTTTGATACCGCGCATGGTTAGCCACGCATCTTGTGGCCCCGGCACCGCTCCTACCGCGTTTTGCAGGAATTTGAGTTTAAGATAGGCTTCTTCATCATTCAACACCACCGCTCCGCCGACCACATCTGAATGACCGCCGAGGTATTTGGTGGTGCTGTGGACAACGATGTCCGCCCCCAAAGACAAGGGTTGCTGCAAATAAGGGGAAGCGAAGGTGTTGTCTACCGCCACCCAGATTCTAGGCGATTTTGAGGCGGCTATCACCGAAATGGCACGAATATCGGCTAGGCGCAGCATAGGGTTGGTCGGCGTTTCCAGCCAGATCAGGTGCGTATTGGGCTGAATCGCCGCTTCAATCGCTTCTGGGTCAGTCACATCCACAAAGCTAAATTCTAAGCCGTACTGCTTCAGCACCTTATCAAACAACCGATACGTCCCACCATACACATCATTACCGACAATCGTGTGGTCGCCCGGTTTAAACAGGCGCATGATCGTGTCCGTTGCGGCCATGCCCGACGAAAACGCCAAGCCGTGTTTGCCACCTTCAAGCGCCGCCATCAACGATTCAAAAGCCGTGCGGGTTGGGTTGCCCGTGCGTGAATATTCATAACCCTTGTGTTCACCGGGGCTTTTCTGCACATAGGTAGAGGTCTGATAAATCGGTGTCATAATCGCGCCGGTGCTGGGGTCAGGTTCTTGCCCGGCATGAATGGCGTCGGTCTCGATATGATATTTTTTGTCCATGTATGTTCCTTAAAGTTGAAATGAGGGCGATAACCGCCCCCATGCAAAAATATACAAACTCGTGAATAGCTATGCCATTATATGCAGTGGTTCGCCACGTAATCCAACACATCAATCTTAGTCAAAATCCCCAAGATTTCAGGGCCGTCGTGGCCTTCTGGAGATACCACCAACACCACATCTTCGCCTGATACCAACAGTCCCATGAGACTATCGAGCATCGTATCTGGCCCGACTGTCGCCACTTTGGACTGCACAATATCGCCGATGGCTTCGTCCGGGCTGTGGGCGTGACTTGCCAGCAGCATATGGTTCAAAATATCCACTTCGCGCACAATCCCGACCAACTTGCCATCATGAACGACGGGCGCTTGAGAAATGCCTTTGCTTTTCATCAGGCCAATCACATTCATCAGGCTGTCACGGGCAGTCACCGTGATGACCTCGGCGCGGTGTTTTGCACCCAATACATCCAGCGCTGTCGCATCTTCACAGCCGCTACGTGCAAAAAAGCCATTCTCGCGCATCCAGTCATCGTTAAAAATTTTGCTTAGGTAGCGTGAACCCGAATCAGGCAGCAGCACCACTACATTTTTGTCCGGCCCTAGATTTTTCTGCTGGATATACCGCAGTGCCCCCACAATCGCCGACCCAGATGACCCACCGGAGAAAATCCCTTCTTCTTGCACCAAGCGGCGCGTCATCAGCATGGATTCGCGGTCATTGACCTGTACCACGTCATCAATCACTTCAAAATCGAGGGTGGAGGGCAGGAAATCTTCGCCAAAGCCTTCAATGCGATACGGAAAGGCCTGCGTCATTTCACCTGTATAAAAATAGTGGTAAAGCAGTGAACCAATGGGGTCAACCCCGACAATCTGAATATCCGGGTTTTGCTCTTTTAAATAACGGGCCGTGCCACTGATCGTGCCGCCTGTGCCCATTGTCGCCACAAAGACATCCACCTTGCCCTCGGTCTGTTCCCAAATTTCCGGGCCAGTCGTTTCGTAATGCACTTGGGGGTTAATCGGATTGTGATATTGATTGGCGAGGATAGCATTGGGGGTTTGTTCGGCGATACGGCGGGCCACGCTGTAATAACTACGGGGGTCATCTGGTTCGACGGCGGTTGGGGTAATCACGACTCGTGCCCCAAAAGCCCGCAGTAGTCGGATTTTTTCGTCCGACATTTTATCGGGCATGACAAAAACCGTTTTATAGCCTTTAATCGCCGCGACAATCGCCAAGCCCACTCCCGTATTGCCAGAGGTAGATTCGACAATTGTGCCTCCCGGTTTCAATTTGCCAGAACGCTCGGCATCTTCAATAATCGCTAGCCCGATACGATCTTTGACCGAGCCGCCGGGGTTGAAAAATTCGACCTTTGCCAATAATTGCGCCTGAATGCCTTTACTCACCTTATTCAACCGAATGAGGGGGGTATGACCCATCGCCCCAAGGATATTGTCATATATTCCTTGATGGCCTGTTTTCTTCTGCGTCGTGTTCAGCGACGTTATGCTCATGTGTTGTTCTCCAAAGTCAAGGGTTCTTCATCCGATTGTAAACGACGTACTTGCAAAAAGGCAACTTCCGATTTAAAGAAACCATAATATTTCAGGCGAAAATTTTCAATTTACAAGCAATGAGCCACCTAGACTTACAAATGCTTCATTCGAGCACCCGATAGAGGGCATAGTTGCCATAACACCCCACACGAAACAGTCCCGGTTCTTCGGCCAGTGTTGTATATATTTCGGCAGGGTTTTCACCAACCCACTGGTGGTTAATGGCCCACATATCCAACAACAAATAGGCAGGGCGATCTTCTGACAGTCGTTGTTTCATGCTCTGCGGCGTCTCGTAATAAATTTGGACTGTTCGCACTTGCGGCACATAATGGCGCATCATCGGCCATAGCTCTAATACATAGACTGTGCTGCCTTCCGGTATTGTACTGGCTGCCCACTGCACCGCTCCATAATCGTCATCTTTGCGTTCCACCAACCATGCGACAGTATCCTGCGCTTTGGGGTTAGGGGATTGTGCCGCAATCAGTATCGCCAACACTATAAACCCCTGTGCGGCTAATGAAATCGGCCTCAGCAGCGAAACAGACGATAATTGTTGGATTTTTTGCGATACCCCTACCACACCGATTCCCGCCAAAATCACCAGCGGCAGAATATAGGCCAGTGAAAACCGTACATTTTGATAGGGAATGCCCGCCAAAAATCCATAGGCCAACGCAGCCCACCCTACCAACAGAATAAAAAGGGCCGCCACTGGACGATTGCGCCATGTTTTTCGTAGGAGAAATAGGAAACCGACCCCCATTGCGGCTGTAAAAATAGGATGCACATACCAACCATCATAGGCAGCCTTTGCATAATAGCGTGCCACGACCTCATCATATTCAAATGAACCATCTGGTGTCTCAAACTCTTTTTTGAGGGCGTTTTCGATATTCCAATCTCGCAGCCACGCATGGTCAATCACCGCGACGGGATTAGATCGGCTGTGCAGCAGTTGGAGCAATATCACCAGCGTTCCGACCCCCACTGCGATCATGCCGTCCCACCAATAAGACATATATTTTCGTAGGGGCAAGGCTAAGATTTGCCCTTCTTGATGGCATCCGCGCCACCACACGATACAACTCAGCGCATAGGGAATCGCCAGCACCCCATACAGCCAACGGGTAATGGTTGCCATTGCCAACGCGAAGGCCGCCAACGCAATCCATCCATGCCGCTGTCTATAGTTTGATTTTTGGAAATAGCGTCCCAATGCCCATAAGCTAAGTGTCGCCCAAAATAGTGCGGGCACATCCGCCATCACGACGACGCTGCTTTGCAAAAGCTGTCCGCTAAAAATCAGGATAAATGCTGAGGTTAATCCTGCAATCCGCCCGCTTTTTTTCGACCAGCCTATCGGCGGCAGCACATCTATGGTAAACGCATAAACCAGCGCGGGAATAACCGCACTTAGCATGAGTACCAGATTTTGGGCGACCTGTTCATTTTCGCCGACGATGGCAAACCCCGCCGCCAACAAAATGGGGAAACCCAGCGGCCAATACATTGGGCCGGGACTACGGAAATCTCGTACAGCGTCTCTTACTTCCTGCCCATATTCAAAATAGGCAAAGGCATCCTGTCCATACAAGCCATCAAATGTAAAGGCATCCCGTAGGCGCAAGCGTACTGCTAATGCCAGCAAAATAATGATGCTAATTAGCAGAATATGCTGAAATCTCTGGTTTTTAGCGATGCGGACAGCATAGTTCATGGGATTTCAGCACCTCGACTTTATTTTTTAAAGATTTATTGAATTTAATCTTCTATTTACCATCTTCACAGGCTTTTCACAGGATGCCCTGTTATTTTTATAAGCATAAGAAAAATGGTATTCGCTCACACATCAACACTCTAGTATAGGAGATTTTCACTGTGAAGTTGTTCAAGAACAAGCTCATCCTATGGGCAATTGCCATCGCTCTGGTGGTTGCCGTTCTGCCGGGGTCATCATCCACCTCCGCCGAAGCTGCTGGTCTGGCGCAAGTTCGTGTCGCCCACTTCTCGCCAGATACCCCCGCCGTCGAGATTTTTGTAAATGGCGAAGCGGGTGCATTCCAAGCCCTTTCCTTCGGGGATATTTCTGGGTTCGTCCAAATTCCGGCTGGCACCTATAGCATCGCCGTCGCTCCGGCTGGTGCAGGCATCGAAGCCGCCGCGATTGGCCCGGCCAATTTGACCTTCCGCGCTGGTAGCTATACCACCGTCGCCGCGATTGGGTCACTTTCCGCTGGTACACTCCAACCCGCCATCGTTAGCGAAAGTTTTAGCCGCCTCGCTGCTGGCAATGCCCGCGTCACCGTGTTTCATGGCATTGAAGACGCCCCTGCCGTTGACGTCATTTTGGCGGACGGCACGGTTTTGGCAAGCGGTTTGGCCTATGGTCGCTCCACTGTGTTGAATGTCCCCGCTGGTACGTATGATATTCAAGTTGTCCCCAGCGGCGCTACTTCACCCGTCGTGATTGACCTGTCCGGCACGACCCTAAATTCACGCGGTTACTATTTCCTCGCGGCGGTCAATCGCTTGGCTGACCCCGGTGTCGCCCTCGCCGTGATTGGTGGTCGCACGATTGACGGTCTGCCCAAGGGCAATGGCACGATTGTAGATGTCGCCGTCGCTGATGGCCGCTTCACGACATTGGTTGCCGCTCTGCAAGCCGCTGGCTTGGACTCAGCCCTACGTGGTAATGGCCCCTTTACCGTCTTCGCCCCGACGGATGCGGCCTTTGCTGCCCTGCCCGCTGGTACAGTCGAAGCCTTGCTCGCCGACATCCCAACCCTGCAATCCATCCTGCTCTACCATGTCGTCCCCGGCAAAGTGCTGTCCGATGAAGTGGTATCGCTCGGTGGATTAGCCACGCTGCAAGGCGGCTCGGTACGGATTACCGTCAATGAAAATGGCGTGTTCATCAATGATGCACAGGTGATTATCACCGACATTGAAACCTATAACGGCGTGATTCATGTGATTGACACGGTGCTAATCCCATAATAAAGTGGAAGAGTGGAGCGCAAGGAGGAGCAAAACACAAATTTGTCTCTCTGCAATCAACGTGGGTTTTGCAATCAAGGCCGGGAGGAAGTCTCGGCTTTATTTTTTCCCAAATTGATGCCAAGCGACCACAAATTTCCTGCCCTCTATCATCCCCACAACCAGAAGCAAGGCGCTACAATAGGGGTAAATTTCCAGACGTATGGCAAAGGATCACAACCCGAATGTCTGAAAAACTGACCAATGCGAAAAAATCATGGGAAAAACACGCCGTCGAACCCCTGTTGAAAAAAGCTCCCGAACGCCGTGAACCCTTCAACACTACTTCCGGTATCCCAATCCAACGACTCTATACACCCGAAAATGGCAGTGCCAATGCCGATGAATATACCGCCAAACTTGGCTTTCCCGGTGAATACCCCTTTACACGTGGGGTACAGCCAACCATGTACCGCTCGCGCTTCTGGACAATGCGCCAATATGCCGGATATGCTACGGCTGAAGAATCGAATGCCCGTTATCGAATGCTGTTGGAGCAAGGCGCACGCGGTCTAAGTGTGGCCTTCGATCTGCCCACCCAGATTGGCTATGATGCGGATGACCCGATGTCATTGGGCGAGGTAGGTAAGGTTGGCGTAAGCATTTGCAGCATCCACGACATGGAGCGGCTGTTTCAAGGGATTCCATTGGCGGAAGTCTCGACCAGTATGACGATCAACGCCCCAGCGACCATTTTGCTGGCCTTGTATATCGCGGTGGGTAAGCGGCAGGGTGTCGCACCGAATCAACTACGCGGCACAGTGCAAAACGACATTTTGAAAGAGTATATTGCACGCGGGACGTATATTTTCCCACCCCGCCCCAGCACCCGCCTGATTACCGACCTATTTGATTACTGCCAGCGCGAAGTGCCCAAATGGAACACCATCAGCATCAGCGGCTATCATATCCGCGAGGCTGGCTGCACGGCGGTTCAAGAAGTCGCCTTTACGCTGGCGAATGGCATTGCTTATGTGCAGGCCGCCATTGACGCCGGGTTGAAAGTGGATGAATTTGGACAGCAATTATCCTTCTTCTTCAACGCTCACAATAATTTCCTCGAAGAAGTCGCCAAATTCCGTGCCGCGCGTCGTCTGTGGGCCAAGATTATGAAAGATCGCTTTAACGCCACGGACCCCCGCGCCCAACAAATGCGCTTCCATACCCAAACGGGTGGCAGCACTTTGACCGCCCAACAGCCCGAAAACAACATTACCCGTGTGACGATTCAGGCGCTTGCTGCGGTTTTGGGTGGGACTCAATCGCTGCACACCAACAGCATGGACGAAGCGTTGGCCCTCCCAACCGCCCATGCCGCCCAAATCGCACTGCGGACTCAGCAAATTATCGCGCACGAAAGCGGGGTAGCAGATTCGATTGACCCATTGGCAGGCAGCTATATGATTGAGGCCTTGACCGATGAAATTGAAACCCGTGCGCTGGAATACATCCGCCGCATTGACGAAATGGGTGGGGCACAGGCCGCCATCGAAACAGGCTTCATCAATACTGAAATCAATGATGCCGCCTATGAAGCGCAAAAAGCCATCGAGTCCAAGCGCCAAATCATCGTCGGTATGAATGATTACGTCATTGAAAACGGCTCAGAAACGACTATTGAGCTTTTGCGGGTTGACCCGGCAATTGAAAAAGCCCAGTGTGAACGACTGGCTCAAATTCGCGCCCAACGCGACAATGAAAAAGTCAGTGCCGCCCTCAGCCGCATTGAAACCGCCGCACGTGGCACACAAAATTTGATGCCCCTGTTTATCGAAGCCGTAGAGCAAGAAGCCACCCTTGGCGAAATCTGCAAAGTGCTGCGTGGTGTCTTTGGGGAATATCGGCCTAATGTGACCATCTAAGGGCAGTTAGCCGGACGTGGGTAATTCGTCATTTCCAGATGGGGATGGCATCGCTATAATGCCATTCCCTGAACTCTGGCAAAGGATCAACTGTGACGAACCCATCCGATACCCAACCCAAAGCACCGGCTGGACTACGCAACGCCATCAACACCGCTCAGCCCCAATGGAATGTACCAGAACCAGCACGCCCCGGCGGTCTGCTGGGGGACGATGATGCGCCACCCGGACGCTGCCTTTTGAGCCTTTTGGTCATCGGGGCCACTACCTGCCTATGTTCGGTGGTCATCGCGTTGAGTGCGTTGGCGGGCTATGGCGACGAACTGGACAAAATTCAGACCAAAGAGGCAGGGGATCGAGAAATCGCCATCAGTACGCAGTATGCCCTTGCCGTCCAGAATGAAGCACAGGGCGCGATTGAACTGGCCCTTGATCGCTATCGTTTTATTGAGACCCAACAACCGGGTTATGGCGATGTACAGCCACGCATGACCCAAATCGCATTAGTGCTTTCCGCCACGCCAACCCCTTCCCCAAGTCTGACACCGACCAGCAGCCCTACGGCAACAATTGAGGCTTCCCCGCAGGCCAGTGCCACTCCAGAAGTCTCACAGGCGGAGGAATATTTCCGGCAGGGCCAGAAGTTTATGGATGCGGGTCTTTATGAAGAGGCATTAGAATGGTTTGATGCTGTTATCAGCGTAGACCCTGCTTACCGTAGAACAGAAGTAGATGTGATGCGGGTTGAAGCGCTTAAAGATCAAGGATTCATCTATCTGCGAGGCCTCAATTTAGACGACGGATCGAATGGCCTTCCCGGCAACCAATTGGTACGAGGAGTGCAAATGGTCAAAGATGCCGAACGGATTTGGTTAGAACAACCCGCCGCAATTCCTGACGAGATACTACGTTATGAGGCCGATTATGTGGAGCGTGTTCTAAATGCCCAAGCCTATCTTGCGGGCGGATTGACTGCCAACGCCTTGGAGATTTTGCAGCACCTCTATTCGGAAAGTTCGCTTTGGAGTTATCGTGGTGTGACAATCGAAGACCTCCTTATACAGGCAGGCGGCACCCCCGGTTCATAAATCTAAGAAATTCTACGAAATTTGCCTAAGCATGTAAAAAATATTTGAACCTCGGTTATGATAAGAGTGTAATTCAAGTAGTACCCGATCACTTAGCTGGTGCTACTTAAATTGCCAATGACGAGTCCCAGAAAAAATTAAACATGAAGAGAGAGGCGTGACTACCATGAGCAGGGACGGGGAACTCATCCTGCGGTTGCGCGAACAAGACCTTGAAGCTCTCGGCGAACTCTTTGAGCGATACCGCCTTCAGGTTTACCGCGTTTCACTCGCAATTGTCCGCGACCCACAGGTGGCGGAGGACATTTTACAAGATTGCTTCCTAAAATTACATTACTACGCCCATCGAATTGACATCGAACGGCCTTTAATGCCATGGCTCTATCGGGTAACAGCAAATCTCAGCTATACCTACGTCACCCGTAATCAGAAACGGCGCACGGCCCTCGATCAGGTCTCAGACACCTTGATTTCGCCTGTTGGTCTTGCACCCGACCGTGTGACAGAACGCACCGAAATGGAACGCAATATCCGCAGTGCGATTGAAAACCTGCCATTGAATCAGCGGGTGGTGGTGATTTTGCACTATCTGGCCTGCCTCAGCATTCAAGATATTGCGGAAATCTTGGAATGCCCCATTGGTACAGTGAAATCGCGGTTGCATTATGCCCGCGAAAGTTTACGACATGTCCTTGAATCGGACACTTGGATCTCGGAGTTAGCTCATGGATACGCTTAGAAGGTTTATCAGCAGGTTCATGCACGATGTCCCACTGGAAACGGGCTGTCAATCGAATGAACTGCTCGAACGCGAATTTACGGCCATCATCCAAAAGGCGATGGGGCAAGAACTACCCCAATCCCCTGCGGGAGATTTGTGGGCAAAGATCAAGGCTCAGGCTGAGATGATGCCGCAGCTTCCGCCTGCCAAAAGCGAAATATTGGACGAGCCGATTTATAGTCTACCGACGCTGACATGGCTACCAGAAGCGATTGCCGACGCTGCCCAGCGCCCTGTACGGTATGCCTATCGTGCTGAACGGTATAACACTCGCCAAGTTCAAAGTCAGCATATGGCAGTATATGGGCAGTATATACGGTCATCTATGCAATATTTGCGGCTAAATTTTGGCATGGTGCAAGGCTGCTAATCGAAACCCGCAGGGCGATTTACGGATCGCCCTCTCAAAATCTCCCACTCGCGGGCGCTGTTTGTGTTATACTTCCGGCAGTATTGGTTAACACAAAAGGGCCAGCGACACGCCATGCAAGCAATGCCGACCACCACACTTGCCCCAACAATCCTCCTCTATAATCCTATTAGCACATCCCCCGGCAAACAGCGACTCCCCATGTCTTTGTTATCCATCGCAGCGGTGATAGATCACGACTACACACCTGAAATTATTGATGGCAATCTCATCGCCGACCCCGCCACCCATATCATCGAACGCGCCAAAATTACGGGCGCGAAAATCCTAGCCGTCACTGCGATGCCGGGGCCGCAATTGAAACAGGCTATTCAAGTCTGTAAGCGTGTAAAAGCCGAACTCCCCGGCCTTGTCATTTTGTGGGGAGGCTATTTTGCCACGCATCACGGACATGTTTGCCTCGAAAGTGGCATAGTGGATTATGTAATAGAAGGCCAAGGCGAAGCGCCATTCCGCAAATTTGTGGACACCATTCATCATGGTGGGAGCATGTCGGATGTGCCAAGCCTTGTATGGAAGGATAACGGTTCGGTGCGTGTCAACCCCCGTGCGCCAATGGTACCGCTCGATAATCTACCTTTGTTTCCCTATCATCGTGTCAATATTGCTGATTATCGCGGCAGAAGTTATCTCGGCAAGGCGGTTCTCAGCCATCATACTAGTTTTGGCTGCCCATTCGCGTGCAGTTTTTGCGCGGTGGTCAAGTTGGTCAATCAGCGTTGGCTGCCCGAAAGTCCAGCACGGGTTGAACAAATCACACGTATGATGGTCGAGCAGCACGGTGCAGATGCGATGGAATTCCACGACATGGATTATTTTGTAAGTGAGTCACGTGCTGCCGAAATCGCCGAACGAATTGAACCATTAGGTATTCATTGGTGGGCATTGGGCCGCGTGGATACCTTAAGCACCTACAGCGATGCTTCGTGGCAAAAGATTAAACGTTCCGGCTGCAAGATGATTTTTATGGGGGCGGAAAGTGGCTCGGCGGAAACCCTCAAAATTATGAACAAGGGCGGGCAAAGCAGCCCTGACAAAACGCTTGCCATTGCCGAAAAATTTAAACATATGGGGATTGTGCCAGAATTTAGCTTCGTGATGGGCAACCCACCGGATGCACTAGCTGATATTGAAAACACCATCCAGTTCATCCGCAAACTCAAAAAAATCAACCCCGCTAGTGAGTTGATTTTGTACATCTACACACCTGTGCCGCATGATCGTAGTGAACTATTGCGTGTGGCAGAGCAGTTGGGCTTTCATTTTCCCCAAACTTTAGAAGAATGGGCCAGCCCAGAATGGGAAAGTTTTGCCCATCGGCGCGAACCCAATACCCCGTTTTATAAAGATACGGCCCGCAAACGAGTTCGCAATTTTGAGACGGTAGTCAACGCCTATTATCCCACTGTCACGGATATGCGCCTAAAGGGAACCATGCGGATGCTGTTGAAGGGTCTCTCTGGCATCCGCTACAAAACAGAGCTGTATGGCTGGCCTTTGGAACTAAAAGCCTTACAGCGTTTCATCCACTACCGCCGACCGGAAACGATGGGGTTTTAACGCAGACTCCATCGCCCAAAAATACTGGCAGGCTGCACCTCGATAAACACTGAATCCAAAATCGGCTGGAAAAGCTGCAAGTTGGCCGTTGTGTAATCACTGGCAGGGGCGGTGAGTCGAATATAAATCCATTCAGGCCCGGCTGCCACGACGTAGGACACAACCGCGTTAATTTGCCCGTCGGCCTCGGCATTTTGGATGGTAAACCATGCAGGGGAGCCGAATTTTTCATACCGACCCGTGTAGGTGGGTTCAACCGCCGAATTGACACAACGTAGTGCTTCGACAGGATCACGACTTTCACAAATAATTCCCTGTTCGGCTAAATCTTCAGGCCGACCCCGCACAAAATAAATCTCTCCGGGGACATCTTGAACCTCGGCGGCAACGGTAACTCCATTTTCATCGGCTGAAACCTCCGCCCCTTCAGGATAACTAAAAGCAAACCCCGCGTCCTCATCTTCGTAGACTTCACCTAAGATGGGAACTGCCGTTGCAGTAGGTGTCCATGTCGGAGGCAAGGTCGCGGTTGGGCGCGGGGTATTCGTTGGAATCGGAGAAGGGGTTGCTGTCGGCTCGATGGATTCAGCCACCACACTTGTTGCCATTTGCTGGAAGGTCGTCTCGGAGAAGAGATCAAACACATCGGGATGCGCTGCCCCTATAAAGAAAATCCAGTCATTGTCATTGACCACAAACAACAGACCCCGTATCGCAATTTCATCGCTGCGAGTGATTAACTCAAAAGCGGGATATGAATAGCCACTGACCTTGCTGACTTCGGCGTTATCTTCAGTTTGGGCAAGGGCCTCTAGGAACGCCTCTGGCGAACTGATGTCTTCAACACCCAATTCGTCGGCAAAATAATCCGGTGATCCACGTGTGATCGCCGCAGCAGGCAATACCTCAGTCGTTCCATTAGGGCCGATCAATAGGAATGGTTCATCATAAACGGGTTCACTCCACTCCACCGGATAATCCAGCGACAAATGGAATTCTTCGCTGGTATAGGTCGTAAATTCCTGTGGTGGCACAAACGGGGTATTCGTTGGAATAGGCGTTTCAGAAGGTGGCAAGGTCACAGTATAGGTAAACGTCGGCATTGGGGTATAGGTATCCGTCGGTATCGCCGTCAATGTAAAGGTGGGGGTTGCGCTTGGTGTGACAGTAGGAACTGGCGTATCCGTCGGAATAGGTGTTGCCGTATGGCTTGGGACAGGCGTCGTAGTTAAGGTCGCCGTGTTGGTGGGGATAAGTGTATCCGTTGGAATAGGGGTCGCCGTATTGGTTGGTAAGGAGGTGTCAGTCGGAGCAGGAGTATCCGTTGGAATGGTTGTGGCGGTATTGGTTGCAGTTGGCGAAGGAACGGGCGTCTCAGTCGGGGGCAAGGTCGCAGTCTGGTCGCCGGTTGCACCTGTTCCACCGCCCTCCTCAGTTGGGACTTCTGAGGGTACTTCGCTGGGTTCAAGGGTTGGGGCGGTAGTAGGTTCGATTGTTGGAGGTTCAGTTGGTACTGTGGTCGGTATCTGAGTAGGAACTTCGGTAGTGGGGGAAATCTCAGTAACTTCTTCTGTCGGTGTGGCCTCAGCAGTCACAACTTCGGTTGGCGCGACTTCTGTTTCAGTTGCGATTTCAGTGACCTGCTCAGTCGCGGTGACGGCTTCAGTTGGCACGGCTTCAGTAGTTGGAGGCGGAAGTGTTGGTTCAGTAGTTGCGACGTCCCCACCTTGAGATTCTCCGGGTTCGGTTGCGACCTCAGTAGGCGCTTCCGCCGTCGGAGCATTAGCGGTTTCCAACGCACGTTGATAATTCTGTGTCTGCTCCGGCGGAGCAACTGTTGCTACACCACCACCACATGCCGCCAAAAATGCTGCCAGTATCAGCATGGATAAAACGACCAGCTTTTTCACCGCGCTATCCCTCCAACCAAAATGTAACTTGATTAATACTATTGGGGCGCTCTACCCACCTGCGCCAGTCGCAAGTATAACACTCGATTGCCAAAATATAGAATGGTAAACTCAACCAACAGTATCAATCCGATTAGAAAATGGTTATTAGGGCAGCATAGAATTTCACTAGGGCGATATTATCCAATCACCACATTATCAATCAGCCGTACCTCACCAAAAAACACCGCCATACTGAGCAAGGCTTTTTCAACCGGGCCATTCAACTCCTGCAATGAAATGGTGTCTGCCACACTGACATAATCTATTTTTGCCAATGGCTCGGCTTCAATGATTTGCCGCATGATGGTGCGTAAATGCTCAGCATCACGGCGACCCGACTGCCATTCCTGTTGGGCTATGGTCAACGCACGATATAGCACCAGCGCGGCTTGGCGTTGAGCCGTATTGAGGCGCACATTTCGACTACTCATCGCTAGTCCATCCGATTCGCGTAGGGTTGGGCAAGCGATAATCTCCAAATTAAAAGCTAAATCACGCACCATTTGACGAATCACAGCGACCTGTTGAGCATCTTTTTGCCCAAAATAAACGCGAGTGGGTTGGAACACATTGAATAATTTACAGACCACCGTCGCCACACCGCGAAAATGGCCCGGACGCGATGCCCCCTCCAACACTTGAGTGACATCCTCCACCGACACGTAGGTCTGAAAGCCCGTTGGATACATTTCAGCCTCATCGGGTGTCCAGACAAGAGGCACCCCTTCGGCTTGCAGCATCGCTAAATCATGTTCGAGTGGACGGGGATACTTTTCGAGGTCATCACGCCGATTAAACTGAATCGGATTAACAAAAATGCTGACCCCAACCCGATCATTTTCCGCCAATGCCTGCCGTACCAATGCGAGATGACCTTCATGCAGTGCCCCCATTGTGGGTACGAGTCCCCATGTTGGCGATGGGTCGGCCCAACGGATTTGGCGCACTTCCACAATTGTTTTGACCACCCGCATGGCTAGACCCTTTGTTTCAAATGCTGTAAGGCTAAAAGTGCCGCACCGACCACCGGGGTATAACGTGGCTGCGGGATGTTGGATAACCCCAAGTGTTGACACAATGTCCAGATCAATAAATTATCGGAAGTCCAGAGGCCACCCGTAAAAGCAACTTCTGGCGTATCCATACACAAGCGTTGTCTCATGGTCTCCACATGCCCAATCACGTTCGGGTTAGCCGTACCCGCATTAGCACGCCCCACGATGGTTAGATCGGGCCGGACGACGATCACCGGCAAATTTGTGCCGCCGCCATCAATCCCAATCGTATATTGTTCGTTCATAGCGTTTCCATCAGATTTCACAGATATAATCACCCCGATTGTATATTCGGGTGTGCCCTTCGCAACAGAGGATTTGGAGAATGCAAAAGGCCGGGGCGCACCACACGGCCTCAGTAAGAATCCAGATTTTAGGCGAAAGGGTT
The DNA here is from genome assembly GCA_021463865.1 of Anaerolineae bacterium. Lineage (GTDB taxonomy): Bacteria > Chloroflexota > Anaerolineae > Aggregatilineales > J027 > CFX10. Next base: position 6,547 of record JAJTXY010000016.1, on the reverse strand, counting down.
AGTCCTGCCCTGAATTCCTAAAATCGCTATGTAGTCGGGATGGGGAAAATGGCATATGCCAATGGCGGAAGTTCCAATCGAAATCCGCTTGGATAACCGCGCCGGCCATAAACCGCAGGGCCGCACCAAACAACAGCACGCTGGCAAGATCAATATGCACCAAGTCTACCAGATTGCTCCCAATCAGCGGCCCAACAAACATCGCGGCGAACAACACCTGTGTATAGACCCGTGTATAGCGCGTCGCGTTTTCAAGAGGGGTGCTTTCACTGAAAAAGCTGAAAGTTGAATTACCGGCTATTGTCCATGAGGCACCAGACAACGCACCCCCAATTAAGGTGAAGGCCAAAGTCGGGGATATGGCGTTAATTGCCGCTGCAACCCCTGTACCCATTAGGCCAATCGCTACAGAGGTGCGACTTCCAAGTAGTTTAATGATCCGGGTGATATAGAATGAAACCGTTGCTGCTGCCGTCAATTCACTTAGCGCATAAAACGCGAGGAAACTTTCATCCGCACCTAGTTTCTTCATCAAAAACATAGGGGTCATCGCTACAATCGAGAAGAAGGTCATATGAGCAAGCCCCGCCACGATTGCAGCCTTACGGAAACCAGCGGTTTTCCAGACGCTTTCTTTACTTTCCTCAACTTCTGGAGTCTCAGCATGGAACAGCACCTTGGTCTGCTTTACGTGCCAAAGACTGACCAGCGCCAAAATAAACGCCCCCATGTACATTACTTGATAGTTAAAGGGGAAGGGCGCGTTATCTAACCAGAAACCAAGTGTAAACGCACTGATCCCGACCCCCAGATTCAACGATAGGGCACGCCGACTCAGAAGGGTTGTAATGCGGCTCTTCTCGACAGATTCTCGAATCATCACCAAAAACAGCACGGTTGAAATCCCCTGTGGTAAGGCAGGAATTGCAATCGCAGCTACCAGCCAATAGGGTCGCCATTCGGTAGGCAAAAACGGCGTAAGGGCAGGCAGCAAAAACGCAAACCGCTGTCCTAATGCAGGCCAGTAGAGGGCATGAATCGAGTCCGGATAGCGTTTGGCCCACCATCCTGCTAATCCTGCTGAAATAAGCACGATCAGCGACGGGATAGCCGCCATGAGACCCAGTAGCGAAGCCGAAGCGCCCAATCGAATAGCGAATGCCGAAAGAAAGTGGGTGGTGGCAGGCAAAGCTAATCCGAACCAACCAATATCTTGGACAAGATGGTTGAAATTTTCCCGCTCCACAGAGGGAACGGACTCAGATGTACGTTGCATATATACTCAGCTTTTGGTGTGCGGCAGACACGCAGATAAATAAACTTTGGCCTATTTAGACTAAGCAGGCAATTAAGTATTTTTTCGTCTGCTCGCTATGTGAGTATTATCAGTATAAAAGGGAATAGAAATTGATTCAAGAGGGGTATTCTGATGATTTTCTGACGCTTGGATGATTTGAACAAATCCTAACATCCAAATACAAAGAGGCGGGTTAATGTACCCACCTCTTGTTCCAAACTTACGCTGAAGTTCAGGTGATCTTAGGCGATTTTCACCCAACTAAAATAGAGGAAGGCATCGCTGGTGTATTCACGATAGTCCAGTTGCAGGCGGTGATAACCAGCGGAGATCGCAATATCCACCGTCAATGTCACGTTCGGTTGGGTAATCGTGAAGGTGTCAATCCCCGCAAACCCGTTGTCGAGGAAGAAACGCACCCCATCATCCGCTGTCACGGTGAACCGATAGGTGCCTGCCGCGAAATAGACATCCGAGGTAAAGCGGGCGCTGAAATTATCTACGCCAATGTTGCCAGCGGGTGAACCTGCACCCCAGTTGAAGGCAACCGCGCTGTCACTACGGGTATAGACAACAGGGGCAGCTAGTGAGTTGTTGTTGAAGAACTCCCCATACCAGACGTTAGTTGTTGGCGCGATTGGAGTCGGGGTTGGCAAAGTGGTAACGGGGCCGGATGTAATCGGCAAGTTACCAATCGGCACGTTGGTAATGACGTAAGCGGCACTCAGCCAGCCCTGACGTCCGTCCGGAATCTTGACAAGTAACCACAAATTATCGGCAGTACGACCCAATAACTGTACAACAGTGCCACGTGAGACAAAGGTGATCACCGCAAAGTTGGTTCCCGGTCCTTGACGCACATTTAGACGTCCCGTATTAACCGTTGCCGCATTGCCCGTGACAGGGGGAATGGGCGTGGGACTAACGACTGATCCTGACAGATCAGGCAGTGAACTGATTGCCACATTTGGCAGAATCAAGGCTGTAGAAACCCAACCCTCCACACCTGATGCGGTACGAATCTTGGCCCACGTACCGTTGGTGTTGCGGCCCAATAAGGTAACCGCATTACCCCGGAAAATCTTCGTGAGAATACTGAATTCCGTACCGGGGCCAGAGCGCACATTGAGGGTGTTAGTGCTGACCACTGCGGTGTTGCTGCCCGTGCTAGGGGTAGTGCCAGTTCCATAGTTGCTGGTACCGGTTGATGCAGCCGGGAAATTGGGGCCGGTTGGGTTGCTGGCAAGATTAGCCCATGTCAGATAGACAAAGGCGTTGGTACCATTTTCACGGTAATCCACCTGAATATGATGGACACCTGCCGTCAAGACAACATCGCGGGTTAGGGTCACACCCGGTTGTGGGCTGTCGAGCGTATTAATGATGGTATTGCTGAAGTCAAAGGTAATCGCAATGCCGTCATCGGCCAGAATGTAGAACCGATAGGTGCCAGCGGCGAAGGTAGGCCGTGCGCCCCACCGAACGCTAAATCCATCGGCTGGGACACCACTGGCTGGTGAATTCGTGCCCCAGTTAAAAGCAATCACACCCGTATTAGCGCTCAAGACCTTTGGTTCGATGAAATAAGGATTGTTATAGAAATCACCAATCCACGAGGCATTACCGGATTGCAGATTTGCCCCAACTGCTGGGTTTACTTCATTTGATGCCGATGTAGGTTGGCTCGCTAGGCCAAACAAGGCCATCACTAGGGCGACCACCACTATCAACGGGATAAATCGTTTCATGATCCTTACCTCTCCTCACACTCGCTGTGCTTAATGGAATTTACTGAAGAAATCCGACTGATTCCCCACCAAAGGAATCATGGCGTGAGTCACGTAATTGAATTGATATTTTCATTTTAACAGGAGTTTGTGATAGAAATTCGTTAGCGGAGCATCAACGTTGTATCATCGTAAGGCGTTCGTATCAAAGTAGTGTGGCGGCCTCTTCATCTACTAGCCATACTAATCGGCCCTCGGTTGGTTTAACAATCTGCGCAGGCAGCACATCAGGTTGATATGGCCCTTTTAAAACATCATGCAGTCGTTCGGCTTTGGATTTACCAGCCACTAGAAATGTGACCTGCGCCGCCGCATTAATCACAGGGGGGGTTAGAGTCAATCGCCATGTTTCCAGTTTTTCGACATAATGGCCGATTACCCAGCGATTTTGTTCGTGAATCGCTGCCGTACCGGGGAATAATGATGCAGTGTGTCCATCATCTCCCATCCCCAATAAGATGAGGTCAAACATGGGCAAGCCATTACCAAAAAATATTCGCAATTGCTGCTCATATTCTGCCGAGGCTTGGGCCGGATCAATATCTCCGTGCATCGGGTGGATATTTTCCGGCAGCAGCGGCACATATTGTAAGAGGGTCTCGCGTGCCATGCGATAGTTGCTGTCGGGGTGATCGCGGGAGACACAGCGCTCATCCCCCCAAAAGATATGCACATGCGGCCATTCAATTTGGTTGGCATAGGGTTCGCGTGCCAACAGTTGATAAAGGGCTTTGGGAGTCGAACCACCCGAGAGGGCCACTGTAAAACGACCCTGTTCGGCAATGGCGGGTTTAGATAGGGTTACGAACAATTCTGCTGCTGCATGGGCTAAATGATTGGCATCCGAATAGCGACGAACTTCACTCATTTTGCGTCACCACTTGTATCATTACCATTCATACCTTCTAATTGCAGCCAAACCCGTCCCTTCCCCATCAATTCATCCGCTTGTTTCGGCCCCCAACTCCCAACTGGATAGGTCACTAATGGCGGCGCTTGGGGTGAGGTTTCCCAACCATGAATCACTGGATCAATGATTTTCCACGCATATTCAATATTGTCGCTGCGGGTAAACAGGGTGGCGTCACCATTTAGGGCATCGTGCAATAGGCGTTCGTAAGCGTCGGGTATCAGGCATTCGCCGAAGGAGGTGGCATAGTTAAAATCCATCACCACCGAGCGTGTCACGTTCGCATCCGGCATCTTGGCCTCAAATTTCAATGATGTGCCTTCGTCCGGCTGAATCCGAATCGTCAGCACATTGTTGGTAAAGCTCTCATCTGTGCCATTCTCAAACATAGTCAGGGGCGGACGGCGAAACACGACGTTGATTTCACTGGTCTTGGCTGCCATTGCCTTGCCAGAGCGTAGATAAAACGGCACCCCTTCCCAGCGCCAGTTATTGATATAGAGCTTCAATGCCGCATACGTGGGCGTTTGAGAATTGGGAGCAACTCCCTCTATCTCACCATAGCCGTCATATTGTGCCCGCACTGTATCTTTTAGATTGATGGGCGGGATGGCGGCGAACACTTTGGATTTCTCATTTCGTAGCGCATCAGCATCGAGTGTTGAAGGGGGTTCTTTCGTGACCAATGCCAGCAATTGCAGGAGGTGGTTTTGGAACATATCCCTGACTACCCCTGACTGGTCGTAATAGCCAGCGCGATGCCCGACATCTACACTTTCGGAAACCGTGATTTGAATATGATCTACATAATTGCGATTCCAAACCGGCTCCAAAATCGTGTTGGCAAAACGTAGGAACAGGATATTTTGGGCGGTTTCTTTACCGAGATAGTGGTCAATCCGGTAAATCTGCTCCTCTTTGAAGATTTTGTGCAGTGCCCAATTTAGCTGTTGTGCTGATGCTAAATCCACCCCAAACGGCTTTTCAACAATCAGGCGTCGCCAGCCATTGTGTTCATCCGCCATTTCGGTGAGGCCAAGATTTTCCGCTGTCGGGATATACAGTGATGGAGCGGTGGAAAGATAATACAGCCGATTCGCTTTGCTATCTTCCAGATCATTCAGAAACTTGTGTAATTCATGCACATCTTCGAGTTTGGTACTGTCGCCAGAATGATAATAGATGGATTCGGCAAATCTGGCCCAACGGCGAGGGTTATAGGTTGCCGGACTAAATTCCTTGACCCCCTCTTCCACCTTTTTGCGAAAATCCTCATGGGAAAATGGCGAACGCGAGACTCCCACCACCGAAAACTTCTCTGGCAGCCGATGTTTGAGATGCAAGTTAAACAAAGCGGGAATCAGCTTGCGGTTGGTGAGATCACCTGAAGCGCCGAAAATTACAACAGTGGTTTGCCGCGTGGTAGTCATGATGTATACGTCCTTGTTTTATTCGTGCTTGACCGCGTGTCCACCAAATTGATTGCGCATCGCTGCCAACAATTTAGCAGCATAACTGTCTTCTTGACGGCTGATAAATCGCATGAGTAATGACATGATAATGACCGGGGCAGGCACATCTTGGTCAATGGACTCAAATACCGTCCAGCGACCCTCACCAGAATCCGCCACCCAACCTTTGATTCCGGGGAGTTCAGGGTCGGCTTTGAGTGCATTAGCCGTGAGGTCAAGCAACCAAGAACGTACCACACTGCCATGCCGCCAAATTTCGGCGATTTGATAGAGGTCGAGGTGAAATTCTTCTTTGGCCCGCATAATCTCAAAACCTTCAGCGTAAGCCTGCATCAAACCATATTCAATGCCATTATGCACCATTTTGACAAAGTGCCCTGATCCACTTGGTCCGACATGGCCCCAACCTAAATCAGGACTCGGAGCAAGTGTCTCAAAAATAGGCCGCAGGCGTTCCACGACGTCTTTTTCCCCGCCGACCATCATACTATAGCCTTCTTTGAGTCCCCACACCCCACCGCTGGTGCCTACATCTACAAAATGCAGACCTTTGGCGCTGACGGCCTCGGCGCGGCGCATGGTTTCCTTATAATTGCTGTTGCCACCATCAATAATGATGTCCCCTGCGGATAATTTTTCGGTCAGGGTCATCAGTGTCTTTTCGGTGGGGTCGCCCGCCGGAACCATCACCCAGACGGTGCGAGGGGCGGCTAGTTTTTGGGTGATCTCTTCCAACGTGCGTGCGGCAATTGCTCCTTCCGCCTCAGATGCACGAATCGCGTCTTCACTTAAGTCAAATGCAACGACCTGATGTCCGCCCTGTAACAGGCGTTTGGTCATATTAGCACCCATTCGCCCCAAGCCCACCATTGCGATCTGCATAGCTACTGCTCCTTAGAGATTTGCCAAAAACTGTTGAAATGTTGCGATGCACACTAAGAATCCATCTGAAAATTAGCAAGGAAAGCGTTTGAGTAAGGTAAAAATGGAGGCGAGATAAATCATGCCTTCACTACAAAGCGGCCAACGCTCATAATCTTTGCTCAAACGCCGAAACTTGCCTAACCAAGCAAAGGTGCGT
>JAJTXY010000015.1 GCA_021463865.1 Anaerolineae bacterium | reverse complement strand
TCGTCTGTTTTTGTGCGACACTTGCTTCCATCCTATTCGGTATCTGTTTCGTTTGCCAACGTTTATTTTACCGAATAGGAATTTTCAGATGGATTCTAATAAAAGACCTGCTGGCCTTCATAGAAACCGGGGGTAACGGTCTGGGTGATTTTGATACCCTGTGCATAGGTTGAATGGGATGGCGCAATTAAGCCACAAGCGATGATGATTGTTAGTGCAAGCACGAGTCTGCGAAAGGTCATAATTGTCTGTTCCTCATGAGCCATTAACTACCGCATACTATAATATAGTCTAGTGTCCGGTCAAAAGATTACACGAGGATAACCTTGAACCGACGCCAATTTATCAGCCTTGCCGTTGCTACTTTTACACTGATGAGACCCCAGATGGTTCAAGCCGAGGTGCGGCGGCGGGTGCGCTGTCCGATTTTGATGTACCACTATGTCAGCCCGTTGCCAGCCGATGCCGATAAATATCGCCTCGATTTGACGGTGCTACCGGAAAATTTTCAGGCCCATTGTGAATATCTGGCGGAAAATAATTATCGCACGGTGACGATGGGGCAGTTGTATGGGGCGCTGATGCGGGGCGAAAAATTACCCCCCCGGCGCGTGGTCATGACCTTTGATGATGGCTATGCCGACGCCTATACCGAAGCGTTTCCGGTTTTGCGACAGTTTGGTATGACCGGGACGTTTTTTGTGGTGCGTGATTTTATGGGGCAGGCGGGATACATGACGTGGGCACAGGCGGGGGAGATGCTGGCGGCGGGCATGGAGATTGAGAACCACAGCGTCAGTCACGTTGACCTGCGCGGCCTTGACCGTGACAGCATGGTCTATCAGATTGGGGTGGCGGCGGATGAGATTCAAAATCAATTGGGGCGGCGACCACGCTTTTTCTGTTATCCGGGGGGACGCTATGACCCATTGGCGGTACAGGTCGTCCAAGAGACGGGGCATCTGATGGCGGTGACAACGGCGGATGGGTTGGTACATACCAGTAGCGATGCCCTGCGGATGGCGCGGGCGCGGGTACGGGGTTCGACGGGAGTGCAGGGCTTGGAATGGCTGATTGGACGATGAGAATTACACACGCTGCAATAAGACGATGGTATTGCCATCCGGGTCAATGATGCCGATAGCCTTCATGCCGTCCTCGTCGGTGGCATCATCCATCACTTGGCCGTTATTTTGGCGAACGTAGTGTAGGGTGGTTTCCAAATTATCCACGATGAAATGAAACTGCTGGCGATTTTTCTCGGCTTTGATTTGCGGGATGGTGTTGGAACAGAAAAATAGCTTAAATCCGGCGAGTGTGCCTGTGTAAAACAAGGGGCTTCCGGCTTGGGTGAGGTTGGCAGCGAAGACATGGTTATAAAACTGCACCATTGCTTCCATGTTGTTGACGGCGATGGTGATGCGGTGGAGGTGCATAAAAAACCTTCCTGTTATTTGCTAACTTCGTCGTCCCAAGATTTTTGCTCTAGCGTATACTGAATGTTGTAAAACCCTTTTGTTTCCAACCATCTGATGATTTCCTGAAGCTCTGTTAGCTCATAAAAGCCAAGTTCATAGAAATTGACGATTAATCCATTCTGGTCTACACCGCGTTCATGTTTAGAGATTGTAAACGGATTAACAAGATAACCCCAATGCAACCTCTCGTTTAAGAAAGGCTCTTTTTCCGCCTCCATTTTTAGCCGCTGTCGAGTGGGCCATATATCATCCAATTGAGTTTGAAGTGACTTGGCTAAATCATCATCACCTTTTGAGACAGCCTCTTCAAGTTGAGGACGCAGGCTATACTCCGCTGCACCGTAATTTCGATTTTCTTCATGATCTTGCAATTCGTATATGGCATTTGCGCGATCAAATAGTTCAAAAGCTACAATTTTGTTTGGCGCGGTGCATGTCAAATCGAAAGTTATGGAACGAGGGCCTGCTTCCTCACTTATCAAGGTAAGTTGAGAAAAGTAGTGCATCAAATCCTCTACGACAGTGGGCGGTTGGTAAGTGACGTCCCCCCACTTCTTATAGTGATTGGTGACGATAAGATGGTTATCAAAGAGGCGAACTTCTCTTGCGTGCAACCAATCTAGGGCTTCTTTCCAAGATTGAATGCCATATTTTTGACTAAATTCAATTTCGGGAGGGGTAGGCGGTATTCCACGTTCACGGGGAAATTGTCCAGTCTGCATTTGCCATTCTTCGATTGAGTCAAAAATATCCTTAAATTCAGTCGCCGCTCTTTGGGCTAACTCTGGAGACTCAAATTTTCCAACGACTGTGAAATTTGAACTATGGTTGCTGCTAACTTGCTGCCAGAGGGATATACGCACTGGATAGACCTCCTTCATTTAAGCCACGCTGGGGGAGTCGGGCACAACCGCCGATGATCGCGGCCTGTCGCATCGAACGGCGCTGTTCCCAAATGGCCCGTAAATCGGATACGGTTTCAAAAGGGATGCCTGTCGGGGTCAGTTGAAATGAGCAGGCCTTGACGTGTTTGTCGCTGGTGATGGATAGAAAATCATCGCCCGCGCCGCAATCGCCTGTACCAAAAAGACGGGGGACATCTGGCAAAGCATCCCCCCAACAGACATCCAATTTCAGCGTGACCAGTGACCCCAATTGGGTATGGATTTTATTGAGGAAGGCCGAAAATTGGGCGTAATGTTCGGGGCGCAAATGCAGAGCGGGGTCATCGCCTTTGTAACTGAGCAGCAGAAAATCGCGCACCCCCATGCTCAATAACCGCAAAAATTTCGTTTCGAGGGTCGGCAGTTCGGCGGGGGTGATGAGCCAGTTGATACCGAAACGGGCCTGACAGCGGGTGAGCAGTTGGAGCGTATCGGCCCAATGGTTATCTTCATAAATCGAGACGCGGATTTGCCCATATTTTCCGGCGATGGCCTGCAAAAAATCTTCGGTTAGCAGTGTGCCATTAGTGGTGAAATTGAGACAGAGGCGGGTGGTGGCGTAGAGGTCGTTGATAAACTCGGCCCAATTGGGAAAGAGCATCGGTTCGCCGCCACCAAAGGCCACCTCCAGCACGCCCCATTCATCAATCTCGCGGCAGAATTGGAGCAGGGTGTCATAGCGCCACAGGCTGCGCGATTCAAGGTCGCGGTAGCAGAAATGGCAGGTCATGTTGCAGGCGTTGGTGATGGCGATGAGCAGGGTGCGCGGGGCAAGGCGGGTCAGATGGGCGGTTTCCTCGCCTTCCAACAACACATTGAGGCCCGTGTCGCGCTCAAACAGGAGTAGCTTGCCGTCGAGGGGGTGGGCCTGCCAATTGAGGTCGCGCAAGGGTGGAGGGAGGTAAGTTGTGAAATTTTTATCCTGAATTATTGGCATCACCGTACTTTCTCCCCAATGCTGTAATTTATGGTTTGGCATCCATTATCTTTTAACCAAGCGAAGAATGCCGGAATCCCTTGTAGCCCTGTCCCAAAATATGCCTCTACAAGCTCTAATTTCTGCTCATTTAATCGTAATTCCCTTGCTCCCATATAACCTGCTGAAAAACGCGCACCCACAATCAGCATTTTTTCCTCGTGTGTAAGAGCAGGTAATTTCTCCATCATTTCATAATATCGGGCTACAAAATTTTTGCGCTCTTCACTGTTAGGGCCATGTTGCTGTCTATTTTCATATTCTTCCCGATTGTGGCGCAGTTTCGCTTGTTCACGTTCTGAAAAGATTCTATCTAAGTGTTCGAGTTCGTCTATATTGGCTTGTTTCTCACCACCAATGTATCCAATCCAAGGAATGGGGTTTCTATGAAGGAATTCTTTTTTAGCATCAAGATAGCTTATGATAATTTTATGGACTCTGATGGCAGCATCGGAATTTAAGAAATGGCATGTGATATTTACCACGATTGATGTATTGCCCAATTCACTTTCCGCGCTGACTTTTGCACCTAATTTGAGCAAAATTTTGTCAAGAGGTTCTTGCCCTGCCCAAGTCTCCCCTGACCCTATAATGACATAGCTCTCGAATGTTTCTATGGCATTGAGCGACCCCTCATATTCCAACCAATCATGGTGGATTAACCACTCAACACCCCATTTTTGCCCAACCTCTATTTCAATCGGGGTTGGTTCAAATGATTCCCAAATTTCTTCGGCCCGTGCCATACGCCATTCAATGATGGGTTTTAACGATTGCCTTAATTGCTCGGCGGCATTTTGGGCGGCTTCTACCGTTTCAAATTCACCGACCACCGTAAAGCTATTGCTGTGATTGCTTGCGAATTGCTGCCAAATGGAGATACGCACGTATCAAAATCCTTTCATCGGTAGCTTAGATCCGTGTCATGCTTAAAAAGGGCGACTTGCCGTCGAGCGGGTGGGCCTGCCAATTGAGGTCGCGCAGGGGGGCGGGAGGTATATTGTGAAATCGAAATTCATTCAACCCCCCATTGATGGCGTATATCGTAAAACTTGTATTCGATTCCTGTAAAACCGCTTGCCTTTAGCCATGAGATGATGGCTGGGATGCCAAATTGATAACGTCGTGCGTTTAAGGCTTGAAGTTCGATGTGTAAATCCGCACGCTTGGCACTACCACTCGAAAAATCCACATCGCTTCTCAGCCGATAAATCATATCTCTAACCTTTTCATCTTGCTTGAAGAACTGATCTCTATAACTCCCGAAACCCGAAATATCTTTTTTATTGACATGGGCTTTGTAAAATTCCGACCAAGCATTCGCCTCTTGGAAATAAATACGCTCCTGTTCCCAGTAATCTTCTGGGGAGATACCATCGGTTTTTTCAGCGAATTTGGGATGATAGATGACCCAAGGCATGTCATGAGCATCTTTACCCTCAAACAAAACCCGTATCTTGCTATAGGCTTCTTCGGCAATCACTAAACTTGGAGCGGTGCAGGAAATATCTACGCATAGCTCGAAACTCTCCTGTTCATTTTCATCTATAGACCGTGCGCCAAGATCAGTATCTCTGGCAGATGTTCCACCTAATGCTTGAAATAACTGGATGAATTGGTTTCCGGTCTGCCAAGTTGCGTCAGATATAGGGGTACTAACAAAAACTATTTTGTCAAATATGCGAATGAAATCATCTATTGGAATAGACCATCGCCCCGGTACATTTATCGAACTTCCCCAGTCAAGAGGTTTGTCCCACTCAATTTTATATCTCTGAATTAGGCTTTCTTCGACTGGTGTGGGTATCCAACCGTGTGCTTTGTAGAATTCGAAAATGTTATTGTTGTCGTTCCAATCCACAAGTGCTTGCATAAACTCTAGGATTACTTGACCCGCTTGAGAGGCTTTTTCAGCGGATTCAAAAATTCCGACTACCGTGTAATTGGCACTATGGTTGCTGCTAAACTGCTGCCAGATGGAGATACGCATATTGAGAAAATCCCTTCAATTAGGGCTTCAAAATAATCTTACCAAAGAAATCATCGGCTTCCATTTTGCGGTGGGCGGTGGCAATGTCCTCTAGGGCGAAGGTCGGGCCAACGACGGGTTTTAATTTACCTTTGGCGATGAGGGCCATCACATCGCGGTAATCGGCAAACGTCCCCATTGTTGAGCCAATCAAATTGACGCTGCGGAAAAAGAGATAGCGGTTATCAAATTGGAAAATTGGGCCACCCGTGTTACCCACCGTAATCACCCGTCCACCTTTGCGGGCCGCACGAATACTCATCATCATGGTGGGTGCGCCGACATTATCCACGACCACATCCACGCCACGCCGATTGGTCATTTTGAAGATGGCTTTGCCCCAATTATCATCGGTGGTGCGATTGATGAGATGATCCGCGCCGAGTGCTTGGGCTTTGGCAAGTTTTTCGTCGGAACTACCCACAACATAGACCTCGCAGCCGACCAACTTGGCGATTTGAATGGAGGCCGTGTTGACGCCACCCCCCGCGCCAATAATCAGCACTTTTTCACCGGGGCGGAGATTGCCGCGCACAATCAGGCTGTGCCATGCTGTCACAAAAACGAGACCTGCCGCCGCGCCTTCTTCAAAACTCATGTGATCGGGCAGGGGGAGCAAATCACGCTCTTTGACGACGATGTATTCACAATACGTGCCGCCAGTGGTTTCGCCCAAAATGTGGTAGTTCTCGCAGAGATTTTCCATACCCTTGTCGCACCATTCGCAGCCCTCACAATCCACCGTGCCGGGGGCGATGCTGACACGCTGGCCGATTTGCCAACGGTTGACATTTGGGCCGAGGGCATCCACCAATCCTGCGCCATCCGAACCGAGGATATGGGGCATGGGGAGTTTGAGGCCGGGCCAGCCATCACGCACCCAAATATCGAGCCGATTGAGCGCCGAGGCCATGATTTTGACCCGCACCTGACCGGAGCCGGGTTCGGGAGTGGGGTGGTCGGTCACAAATTGCAAATTTTCAACCGGGCCATGCTGGTGCAACAAAACGGCTTTCATAGGGGGTATCCTTTCGAGTTTAAAAATTTGAGATTCTTATAGTGCGCCCATCAATTTTTTACGTAATTCTATCACTGGCCTGATACACTTACCGCAGTGTTTCGGAAATGAACACCTGTCTTTGCATGTTTATGTGAGGAAAACTCCCATTAAGAGCAGACGATTAAGGCGTATGAGCAGAAATAATCAAACCGACAACTCAACCCCACAAGACGAGACGTTGGCTGAAGTGCAGGAAGAAGTGACTGAAGTGACTTCGGATGCAACTGAGCAGCCCGGCGTGGAAGGTGTGGAAGAAACCCAACAGGATACGGAATTGGAAAAGGCATTGGCACAGGTAGAAGAATATAAGGCCGCGCTGCAACGGGAACGCGCCGATTTTGTCAATTATAAAAAGCGGGTCGAACGCGAAAAAAGTGAACTCAGCGGCAACGTCACTGCCAAAACACTGTTGAATGTGTTGCCGATTATTGATGATTTTGATCGGGCGATTCAAGCCACCCCTGAAGATGTCAAAAACAACGGGTGGATGACGGGGTTCAGCTTAATTCATAAGAAATTTCAAGATATGCTGCAAAACTTAGGAGTTGAACAAATTAACCCGCTGGGGCAGCCGTTTGATCCCAATTTCCATGATGCGATTGGCAGCGATGACTCCGATGAATATGAAAGCGGAGCAGTGATCGAGGTGCTGCAAAAGGGTTATGCGATGGAGGGGAAGTGCATCCGGCCTGCGATTGTGCGGGTGGCGAATTAATCAGGCAAGGTGCTAAAGCGCCTTGTTGTATGAAACAGCAATCATTCCAAGCGACAAACTTAACGAAACAGTAGGAGTACAACATGGGTAAGATTATTGGTATTGACTTGGGGACGACCAACAGTGCAATGGCCGTCATGGAAGGCGGCGAGGCCGTCGTCATCCCCAACAGCGAAGGGGCACGAACCACCCCCTCCGTCGTAGCGATCAACAAACAGGGTGAGCGTTTGGTCGGGCAAACGGCACGGCGTCAGGCGGTCATGAACCCTGAAAATACCATTTTCTCGGTCAAGCGTTTCATTGGGCGTAAATTTGATGACCCGCTGGTGCAAAAAGCGATTGCCACCGTGCCCTATAAGGTATCGGCTGGGCCAAATGGTGACGTGCGCGTTCACCTCGGCGGACGCGATTACAGCGCCCCGGAAATCAGTGCGATGGTATTGCAAAAATTGAAATCAGATGCGGAAGCCTATCTCGGTACAACGGTTGATAAGGCCGTCATCACCGTACCCGCCTATTTCAATGATGCGCAGCGTCAAGCCACCAAAGACGCGGGACGTATCGCGGGGTTGGAAGTGTTGCGTATCATCAATGAACCTACGGCGTCCTCATTGGCGTATGGGTTGGATCGCAAGAAGGACGAGACTATTGCAGTATATGACCTCGGTGGTGGGACATTCGACATTTCAGTGCTAGATGTGGGTGATGGCGTGTTTGAAGTGCGCTCGACCAATGGGGATACCTTCCTCGGTGGGGACGACTTCGATGAACGTATCATCAACTGGATCGCCGATGAATTTAAGAGGGAACAGGGGATTGACCTGCGTGGTGATCGCCAAGCCCTGCAACGTTTGAAGGAATCGGCGGAAAATGCCAAGAAAGAACTTTCGACCACCCTTTCGGCGGAAATCAACCTGCCGTTTATTACGGCTGATGCCAGTGGGCCAAAGCATTTGCTGATGACCCTTTCGCGCTCCAAGATGGAAGAATTGGTGCATGATTTGATGCAGCGTACCATTGAGCCAGTCAAGAAAGCGATGGCAGATGCGGGTGTTAAGAACAGCGATATTGACGAAGTGGTACTGGTTGGTGGGATGACCCGTATGCCTGCGATTCAAAAGATCGTGCAGGACTACTTTGGCAAAGAACCGAACAAGAGCGTGAATCCGGATGAAGTGGTCGCGGTTGGTGCGGCAATTCAGGCAGGTGTGTTGGGTGGCGAAGTCAAAGACGTGCTGCTGCTCGACGTGACCCCATTGACCCTCAGCATTGAAACGCTAGGTGGTGTGGCGACAGCGTTGATTGAGCGCAACACGACCATCCCGACCAAAAAGAGCCAAATCTTCAGCACGGCCTCCGATAGCCAAACACAGGTCGAAATTCACGTCCTGCAAGGTGAACGCCCAATGGCTTCTGATAATAAGACACTTGGCAAGTTCATTCTGGATGGGATTCCACCCGCGCCGCGTGGTGTGCCACAAATCGAAGTGACCTTCGATATTGACGCCGACGGTATTTTAAATGTGAGCGCCCGTGACAAAGCGACAGGCCGTGAGCAGAAAATCACCATCACCGCCAGCAGTGGTCTGCGTGAGGAAGAAATCAAGCGTATGGTCAAGGAAGCCGAGAGCCATGCCGCTGAAGACGCCAAACGTAAGGCACAGGCGGAAACCCGTATCCAAGCTGAACGGACGGTCTTTACTTCCGAGCGTGCTTTGAAGGATTATGGCGATAAGCTACCGGATGCGGTCAAGAAAGATGTCGAAAAGAAGACCGACGACCTGAAGAAAGCCCTTGAAGGTGATGATCTGGATCGCATCAAGGCGGCGGATGATGCGCTGGCCGCAGCGATTCAGCAAATGGGGGCCAGCATGTATGAGCAGCCCGGCGCGGCAAGTGATGATGGCTTTGGCACAGGGCAGGGCCAGCCCGGTGATGAAGATGTCATCGAAGGTGAATTTAGCAACTAGTAGGGTTCTCAAGTCTATTAGAATACGGGGCTAAAGCCGCCGTGCTGATTCTAGCAAATGTAGGTCAGACAACATGAGATTCGCTGTGAATCGTGACCCAGTGCGAGAAAGAATGGGTAGGTCTTAGCCCTACCCCTACAACAATCTACAACAAAATGCGTTCTATCTATTTTGATAGGCGCATTTTATAATTTGTATTCCCCAAGCAATTATCTTATGAGGCGAAATCCATGCCACGTGATTATTATGAAATTCTGGGTATAACACGCTCCGCCAGCACCGATGATTTGAAAAAAGCCTTTCGGAATTTGGCGCGGCAATATCACCCGGATGTGAACAAATCACCCGATGCGGAAGAGAAATTCAAAGAAATCAATGAAGCCTATCAGGTCTTGAGTGACCCCGATAAACGCGCCGCCTATGATCGCTTTGGTCATGCTGGCGTAAATATGGGGTCGGGGCCGGGGGCAGGTTTCGCGGGTTTTGGGAGTTTTGAAGACCTGTTTAGTGATTTGTTCAATGCTTTTGCGGGCGGCGGAGCGTGGTCAAGTGGTGCCAATGCGCGGCGCGGCCCTCGGCAGGGCATGGATTTGCGTTATGACCTGCATCTAACGTTTGAACAGGCGATTTTTGGCGACGAGATTGAAATTGAGATCAATCGGCGCGAGGTGTGCGAAACCTGTACGGGCACAGGCGCGGCGGCGGGGTCATCACCCAAGACCTGCCCTGAATGTAAAGGCAGTGGTCAGGTTCGGCAGGCACGGCAGACCTTTTTGGGCAGTATTGTGAATGTGACGGATTGCCCACGTTGTCAGGGCCGAGGACAGATTATTGAAAATCCATGCCCTACCTGTCAGGGATCGGGCCGCGAACGCAAACGCCGTAAATTGACTGTCAGCGTGCCACCGGGGGTGGATGAAGGCTTGCAAATTCGCTTGAGCGGCGAAGGTGAACCCGGTGAGCGAGGTGGCCCGCCCGGTAATTTGTACGTGGTCATCACGGTTGAGCCGCACGAAATTTTCCAGCGCGACGGGCATGACATTATCCTCGATATGTCCATCAATATGGTGCAGGCGGCGTTGGGAGACACGATTAGCGTCCCGACTGTTGACGGCGAAGAAGATGTGGAGATTAAAGCAGGCACACAGCCGGGGATGATTATGAAAATGCGTGGCAAGGGCGTACCCAAGCTGCGGCGCGATGGCACAACGGCGGGGCGGGGCGATCAGATTATTCGGCTGACAGTGGACATCCCAACCAAATTGAGTGATCGGCAACGGGAACTGCTGCGTGAATTGGGGGATTCGTTTGGGACGGAAGTCAAGCCCAAAACGGGAAAGGGCCTATTCGAGCGCGTGGCGGATTTTTTTAACCCGGACTAAGATAGACCGCATTGAATTTGATTGGAGGCATTGCAATGGATATTCACCATCGAACCATCACGCTTGAGGAATATCATGCCATCTGCGACCTTCCAGAAAATGCCGACAAGATTCTGGAATTGATTGATGGGGAGATTGTCGAAAAGATGCCGAGTTATGAGCCATCTAATATCGCGGGTTGGATTGTTACCTATATCAACATGCACCTATTGGTATACCCTATCGGTTCGACGACCACTTCTGATGGAGGCTATGTTTTATCAGAAGATCGGGTGTTAATTCCAGATGTAGGTTATATTTCCAATGAGCATCGTGGGGACAAACCAAAACGCGAAGTGCTTGCTCCACCTGACCTAGCTGTCGAAATCAAATCTCCCACCGATTCAAAACGTGCCATGCGTCGGAAAGCCGAAAAATATCTGGAAAACGGCACACAAATTGTTTGGCTGGTTTTCCCTGATGAACAAGAAATTGAAGTCTATAGCCTGACAGATGAAGACGTGCGGACTGTCGGGATAGATGGCGTCCTAGACGGCGGGGATATCTTGCCGGGGTTCACCCTGCCTGTCGCCAATATTTTCCGTGATTAGATGGTATGGTCAAAAAGACGATACAGGTAGGGCAGATTGTTGCGTTATTTGCTCTGTTTATATGGGGTGGTTTCATTAATGGCTACCTCAGCGGATATGCGGTGTGTCGGGATTGTATTCCACCTGTAGCGGTTTTAAATCATTTTGCCCATTGGGTGACATTAGCGGCGTTGGCCGTTTTTGTTTTTATAGTACCTGTGTTGCTTCGGGTCAAGAAATCGCGGTGGTTTAAATTTGCAATGACGGGGTGGTTGCTGCCGGGAGTGATCGTGTTTGGGTGGTGGTATGGGCCAGTGTTTTTGCCAAAACCCGCGCCCGACGTAGAAGGATTAGAATTTACAGCGGCGACGTATAATGTGATGGGTTTTGGGGCTGACCCGCAAAAGACTTTTGATGTTGTCAAAGAAATTGATGCTGACCTGATCGCATTTGAAGAATTTAGGCCATCATTAGATAGCAAGCTGCGATTGGAATTGGCTGAAGAATATCCTTACCAAGCCAGTTGGGTTAATCCCGATATAGATGGCTTAGGGCTATTCAGCCGTTATCCAATTGAAGAATATTCCGTAGAACTTGACCCAAAATTCCCTCATCGGGAAGATAGACCGCGTTATTTGAGGGCGGTGGTTAATTTTCAAGGTCAGTTGGTAGTTGTTTATGTTTTCCATCCAACGATACCTGATTTACCTCCCAAACTTTATCTGCCGTTTTCCTATAATGACAGTATTTCACGGGCGCAGTTTAAGCGATTTGCCCCGTTAATAGCGGCGGAAAAAGACCCAGTGTTGGTCTTATGTGATTGCAATGCAACGCCGCGCAGCCGCCAGTATGCACTGCTGAATCGGTATCTGGATGAGGCGTATGGAGAACGTGGGTGGGGTTTCGGATTGACGTTTCCGGCAGACCGCCCAATGATTAGAATTGATTATGTTTGGTACACCGATGCGTTTGAAGCTCTTGAAGCAAAAGTGTGGTCAACAGGTGGCACATCTGACCATCGGCCTTTGTGGGCAAGGTTGATTTTGAAAAAGGATTATTCATGAATTCGCAATGGATTGAAGTAGCGATTGAAGTCAAACCAGAAGATGCCGACGCAGTATCCGATCTGTTGCAGCAGTATGGACATCAAGGTGTAGTGATTGAACGGGCCGGGCATTTTATCGAAACATGGGAGGATGAAATTCCTCCGGTGGACAAATTGGAAGTACGGGCCTATTTCCCCGCCGATGCCAGCGCACCCGATAAACGCCAGCAGGTCAATGATGCCCTGAAATATATGTTGGGTGGACGGCAAGTCAGTGAGCCGAAATTCCGCGTCTTGGATGAACAGGATTGGGCCGAGGCGTGGAAAGCGCATTATTTCCCATTCCGGGTAGGGCGGCGCACCTATATTTGTCCCCAGTGGATTGACCCGAATACGCTGCCGGATCGTCGGGCTGATGATGTGTTGATTACGCTTGACCCCGGCATGGCCTTTGGCACAGGCACACATCCGAGTACGCAGCTTTGTCTGGTGGCGATTGAAGATTTATTGGAAGGTCGCCCCGGCTTACAGGTAGTGGATTTGGGGTGTGGGTCGGGAATTTTGAGCATCGCAGCGGCTAAACAGGGTGCAGTCTATGTGTTGGGGTTGGATACCGATGAAATGTCGGTAGATGTCACGCTGGAAAACGCGGTGGTCAATGGGGTTGGGGAGCTTATTCATGCCCAACATGGTAGCCTTGCCAGTTTGCTCCATGCGGCGCGGCGCTTTGATGTGGCGCTGGTCAACATTCTGTCTAAAGTGATTATTGAGATGTGTGGGCAGGGTTTGGGACAAATCGTCCGGCCCGGCGGCGTAGGTGTGTTTGGTGGGATTATTATGGATCAGGTGGGTGAGGTTGAAGAAGCACTGCGACAGACGGGCCTTGAACCCTATTTACGGCGTCCTTCTGGTGAATGGGTGGTGATTGAGGCACGTCGGCCTGTAGATTAAAATGGTTTCTAAGTAGATGGGTCTATTAAAACACGGGGCTAAAGCCGCCGTGCTGAATTTAGCTGGGATATAGGTTAGTCAATAAAACCATTGTAGATTTTGTCAGGTAGATGTTAGAACATGACACTGTAACCACCGATCCCCCTACTTTGATGCCCAGTATATTCGCCGTCGTCATCCCGTTGGTTACAAATTTTTAATATCCGCTAAGATAGCCTGACCTAATCAGTCAGGATATTTTTGGTGGAGTTATTGTGATGATTCGTATTGAGGCCGAGATGCTGTCGGATGTGGGGCGACGCCGACCCCGCAACGAAGACGCGGTAGACCAGCACCTTCCTACGACAGACGAAGCGGCCAGTGTATTGGGGCCGATTTTTGCGTTGGCGGATGGGATTGGTGGCTCGGTAGCGGGAGAAATTGCCAGTCGAGAGGCGGTAGGTGAGGTTATTCGGGCTTATTATGATGAAGCGCTGTCCCCAATGCTGGAAAATGGGGCGGAGGATGTACGGGTGCGGCTACGGAATGCAGTGCGGGCGGCTAACAATCGCGTGTACAGCATGGCGGAACATAACCCCGATATGCAACGCATGGCGACGACATTGGTAGCGGCGGCGATTCGAGATGAGGTTTTTGCGGTGGCCTACGTGGGAGACAGCCCGGCGTTTTTGGTACGCGATGGGCAAATCCGCAAGCTGACCACTGACCATAATTTTGCCGAGATGCAGGTGCGGGCAGGGTATTTAACCAAAGATGAGGCATGGACACATCCGGATCGGCATAAATTGGTACGGGCAGTGGGACGACTGACCACGATTGAGGTGGATATTGTCAGCGAGGCCCTTTTGCCGGGGGACTATTTGCTGCTGTGCAGTGACGGCCTCACCCGCTATGTCATGCCGATTGAAATGGTGGCGATTCTGAAGTCGCAATCGTTGGCAGAGGCAGTTCCAGCATTGGTTGAGCGGGCAAATGAACGCGGCGGGTCAGATAACATTTCGCTCATTGCCATTCACGCTTTGCCCGATGACGGTGCGGAACTTGAAATTAGTACCGCGTCTTTACCGAAAGGAAAACGTAGATTACTGGTGCGGCGCTTTCGGTTTCGCCGGTTGCGTGGGTTTCTTCTTGGATTTACGGCGGTTTTTACGGCTATAATTAGTTTTGTCAGTATGAAGATTTCGGTTCGGCGAACAGGCTAATTATAGACAAAGCAGGGGGCGCATGTGATTTGGTTTGGTGTGGGGCTGTTTATCATCGGGCTTGTCACGGTGATAGTGAGTGTGGTTTTGTTACTTCGACCCCAACGCCAGCCGCCCCCAACCCCCCGACAACTTCAGCAATCCCCATCTCCTACACGGCCCAATGCCAAAAAACGACCTGTACTAGAGTCTACCCTAGCACATATGACTTGGGCGCGGCGTGAGCTGCAAACCGACCCACATATCGGAGTGGTCGCCCCGGCGGTGTTGGTGGGGCAGCGGGGTGAACAATTCCCGGTGTATGAGGGTGAAAATACCATCGGACGACACAGCAGCAATATGATCAAAATCGTGGATTCAACGGTCAGCCGCTATCACGCTGTAATTGAGGGTTATGGTGAAGAATTTGTGTTTATGGATTGGCAGGCCAGCCAACCCTCGGAGATTAATGGCGAATTGGTAACCCCCGGTGAGCGCCATGCCCTAAAAGATGGCGATAAAATTCGCGTGGGAATTACCACTTTACGGTTTGTCGTGAACCGCCGAAATAGCTCTTAACTGCGCCGGAAAATGACCACCGAATCACCGAGGCGGATTTGATCACGATCCCGCAACTGCTGGGATTCCACTTTTTGTTCGTTGACAAATGTGCCACCCGAACTCTGCATATCGTAAAGATAATATTGCCCGTTATAGCGGCGCAACAGAGCGTGTTGGCGCGATACTTTGGGATCGTGGAATTGCACATCACAGACGCCAGAACGCCCTAAGAGCGTTTCATCCTTGTAAATGGTGATGCGCTGACCCGCAACCATGCCACCGATACCATCCAACCAAACTGACCCCGGCCCAATCCCGGCTTGGGCTAATGCCGCAGGCACGGGCGAGGGCACGGATGGCGCAGATGGCGATACGTTTGGCGATTGATAGTCAGTATACTGCTTGTTATAGAGAGGTGGCGGCGGTGGGGCCGATGGGGCAGAAGGTTGCGATTGAGCCGGCACCGCTGGACCTAAATTGGAACGCAAAATCTCGGTGCGCCGATAGGATTGCCACCAGAGAAAGCCAATTGCGAGGCTACCGACACCAGCAGCACCGCACAAAACTCCCCCAAAGACCGCGAGTAAAACCGTTGTTTCCATAAACTGCTTTCAGATCGTCCGTGATGTACCTATTATCAGATTAAAACACAGCCGTCCAATTTTCAAGCGCCGACTGTCATTTGTTTAGCCCGAATGTATCAGACTAGAGTATACTGGCGAATTATTGTAAATGTGAAATCCAAGGACCCACGATGCCCCACGCAACCATTTGGACAGCCCCGGCTGGCAGCGGCAAAACAGGCAAGGTGATTGAGGCAATTCTGCGGACCCGCGAGGTCAGCCCTTGGCAACCTATTTGGGTGCTGCTGCCAACTGAATTGCAGATTAGTTCGTTTCGCACACGACTGCTGGCGGCGTATCAAGAGCGCTTCGGACGGCCTGTATGCTTCGGGGTGCAGTATTTCAGTTTCTACCAGTTATATAATCATCTCCTCGATCAGATGCTGCTGCCACAAAAACAAATCGGGCAGGCAAGTGTGTATCGGATTTTGCGCTATGTGATCGCTAGGCAAGCTGCCGAAGACCGCCTGCAATATTTTGGGAACATTGCCAGCAAGCCGGGCTTCATAAAATTAATGGCCGAGTTCATCCTTGAACTGAAACAGGCCCGGATTCACCCTGAATCGTTTGAACTTTATGCCCAAAAATCCAAGCGAGACAAAAATCAAGACCTCGCGGCGATTTATACCCATTATCAAAACTATTTGCGGGATCATCAGTTGGTTGACCGCGAAGGGGCGGGGTGGGTGGCCTTACGCGGCTTAGAGACTGACTATCACACCGAATTTTTGGATTCGGTAGGTTTGTTTGTGGTGGATGGGTTTATTAATTTTAGCCCGCTGCAAGCACGTTTATTGGGACAGTTGGCCGATAAGATTGATCGCACCATTTTGACGTTGAGTTATGATGAAAATCGCCGGGAGACACTCTTTCGTGGTATTCAGCGCATTGGAGACCGCCTGCAAAATTATGGGTATTGGGAAGTTGAAAACCTGACCGATGGGGTGATTCAGCGGCGAGCAGAACTGACCCATCTGGAATCGGCTTGGCAGCAGCCTAGCTATGTGCCACGTCCAGCGGGGGGTGCCCTACACTTGATTGAAGCCCCAAATCCCGAACAGGAAGTGCGGGCTGTGTTACGAAAAGTCAAACAGCAGTTGATGGCAGGGGTTGACCCCGAACAGATAGCTATTTTGGCGTATCATACCCAGCCCTATGCGGATTTTGTACGCTCGATTGGCGAAAGTTATCGTGTGCCTATTGCGGTACGACGCGGCGTAGAGTTGACCCGAAATCCAGCGGTGGCGGCGATTTTGCAGCTATTAGATTTGCATACTCCGCAAGTGGATTTTCGTCAGCAGCCGATGTTGGATGTGCTACGTTCCCCTTATTTTGTATTTCATCAATTGATGACGGATGATGCAGATCAATTGGAACGGGTGAGCCAGCAGTTTCAAGTGGTGCGTTCGCAGCAGGATTGGCTTCAGGCTGTGCGAATGGCGGGGAGTAAATTTGAGGATGAGGATGGCGAGGAACGAGTAACGGAGATTGACCCCGCGCTCTATCAACGTCTGCAAGCCTTTTTTGAACGGGTAACGCCGCCACAGGAAGCAACCCCACGCGAATATGTCGCTTGGATTGAAGATTTGTTGGGGCCAGACCCCTCCTATCTGCGTGAGCGGCGGGCCGATATTGACCCTACGTTGGCGAATAATGAGGGTTGGGGAGGCCATCTGGGGTTTTTCAATCAGATACGCGAGCCGTTAGGAGGGCAAGGCGATAATAGTCAGGCCGTGATGGTACGCGATATTCATGCGATGCAAGCGTTTCGAGCCTGCCTTAACGAGATTTTCCGGGCCTATGATTTATTGGCCGAACAAACGATGGGGGGGGTTGAAGCGCTTATCGCGTGGGCGGATTTCCGCAAAGATTTGCAGCAATCCATCGAAAGTCATCAAGTCGAGCCAGTCGGTGGTTTGTATCGCAATGGGCGGGTGCTGTTTGCGGACGTATTTGAGGCGAGTGGATTGACACACGACCATATTTATATGATGGGGTTGGCGGAGGGGGTATTTCCATCGCAAAACTTGGAAGATCCGCTGTATAGTGACACCGAACGGCGACAGGCTCAAGCCGAACCGACCTATTTTGAACTGCAAACCACAACGGAGCAGGTGGATGATGGCTTGGTGTTTTATCAAACCTGCGCAATGGCACGCGAAACCTTGACTCTCAGCCGTCCAACATTGGATGAAAAAGCGAATCCGTGGCCGCCTTCGATTTTTTGGCGTGAAACAACCGCCATTTTGACCGATGCCTATAAAACGACCTTGCGGAGTGGGGAAGCGCCCAAGCTGGAAGAAAGTGGAGATATGCGTGAGGCTGGCATTGCATTGGCGGCAACTATAAATCAGCTTGCAGCGGGGGAGGCACGGGCGATTTTGTCATCCTTGCTGGCCGATCAAGCACATGGCCTACGCTGGCAGAATATCTTACGCGGACGCTCAATTGAGGCTCGGCGTGAAAATCTGAATGTGCCGTTTGACCGATATTCGGGCGTGTTGAGCAGTCCGGCATTGGTGGCAAGGGTCGCGGCACAGCTGGGGTCGAGTCGGAAGTGGAGCGCCAGCCAATTTAATGATTATGGTTATTGCCCATTCCGATTTTTTGCCAAACGAATATTGCACTTGGAGGAACTCACCGCGCCGGAAGAAGGTTATGACGCCGCGCAGTTGGGGTCAGTGCAGCATGAGGTTTTGGAAAATACCTATTTACGAATTTTGAACGAGGGCTTGGCTATTCAGCCAGAAAATGAAAAACGGGCGATTCAGATTTTGATTGAAGAAGCCGCTCGATGGCTGCCCACCGCACCACAAAGATGGGGATTCCGGCCCACGCCGCTGTGGGAACAGGAAAAAGATGAAATTGTGCGTCGCTTGACGCTGTTAATTTCCCTAGATTTTTCGGATAACCCCAAGAGTCCGTTTGTGGCAACAGCACGCAGTAAGGCCGTTATTTCAGACTTGGTCAGTTCCATCGGGGAGGAACGGCGGGTATTCGCGTTGGAAAAAGCCTTTGGTATGGATGGTGGATTAGAAGCGGTAGTGGATGGCGAAGCAGGGCCGCTGTGGGTACGTGGCAAAATTGACCGGATGGATCGCGTGGGCAATGTGCTCATTATCATGGACTATAAGAGTGGCAGCAAGACGCCGAAAAATGAGGATATTGAGGAAGGACGCAACTTCCAAATGCTGCTATATTTATTGGCGGCCCGCCAGATTATCGCGCAGGAACATCCTGAGTTAGAAGTTAGGGCGGGGATGTTTTGGAGTATACGTACCCGCAAGGCTGATGGGCAGATTTTGGCAGATGACTCGCTGTTGCAAGAGGCTCAACGCCGCCTGCATGAATATATTGTGGCGGGGCGACGGGGACGTTTTCAGGTGCAGCCGACGAAATACGATCATGGCAAGTGTTTTGCCTACTGCGAATATCATCAATTTTGCCGGGTGCATCGGGGCAGTGGGCTGAAGGGAACAGCCGAGGAATAGAATTCCCCGGCTACAGGTACAATGTCCTCTGGATGAGGACAGGCTTGTGTGGTTTAGTTTTCCAATTCGACGGCGAGGGCGACGGCTTCCGCGCCACCCAGACAGAGGGCAGCAACTCCACGTTTCAGGCCGCGCTGTTGCAGAGCATGAATCAACGTGACCAAAACCCGCGCACCACTCGCGCCGAGGGGGTGGCCCAACGCAATCGCGCCGCCGTTGACATTCACTTTTTCCATTGGCACGACAAAACCATCTTGTTCAAGACCACGCATATCCGCTAAGACCTGTGAGGCGAAGGCTTCGTTAATCTCGAACAAATCTACATCGTCAATTTTCCACCCTGCTTTTTGCAGTGCAATCGGAATGGCTTTGACGGGGGCATAGAAAATCCATTTGGGGTCAACCGCCGCCTGCCCATAACCTGCAATCCGCGCAATAGGAATGTGCCCATGCGCTTCGGCATAACTCCGACTGCTGATGACCATTGCTGCCGCGCCATCGTTGAGGCCGGGGGCGTTGCCTGCTGTCACGCGGCCATCTTTCTGGAAAGCAGGTTTGAGCGCCGCCAAGCCTTCGATAGTCGTTTCGGGGCGGATGGGTTCATCAGTGTCAATCACGGTGACACTCTTTTTGCTTTTCAATTCAACCGGAGCGATTTCCGTTTTGAAGCGGCCTGCTTGGGTCGCGGCATAAGCCTTCTGGTGGCTTTGGTAGGCGAATTCATCCATTTCCTCGCGGCTGACTTCAAATTGGTTGGCGATGAATTCAGCGGCCTCGCCCATGATCCAATTTTCGAGACTGCACCACAATCCATCTTGCAAAATGGCGTCCTTCAGTTCGACATTGCCATATTTAAAGCCTTTGCGGAGATTGGCATCAAGGTGGGGAGCATTGCTCATGCTTTCCATGCCACCCGTGACATAGACCTCACCATCCCCTGCGCGGATGCCACCCGCGGCTAACATCACAGCTTTGAGACCGCTGCCGCAGATTTTATTGACTGAGAGACCGCCGACGTTGCTAGGGTAATTGAGGCCAATCCAGACCTGACGTGGGGTGGCTTGACCAGCGCCAGCCGTAATGACATGCCCAAGAATGACTTCATGGACATGTTCCGGTTGAATGCCGCTGCGCTCCACCGCTGCCTTGACCGCGACCTGTCCCAGTTGGACAGCCGATAGTGATTCGAGTGCGCCTAAGATGCGACCTTGGGGAGTACGCGCCGCCCCAAGAACGACGACATCATTGACTGACTTTCCGTTGCTGCTCATGGGTAAAATGATTCTCCTTAAAATCTCCGATTGTGACAGACCCGGCGGGTACAGGGGGATACGCGAAGCCGGGTTGGAATGCAGGCAAACTTCAGCACTATTTTGACGAGTTTAGCCCGCGAACGCTTTCTGCGCTTTTTTGAGATAGCGGTCTCGTTGGGCATACAGACGACTTTGTTGGGCCGGATCGGTGGCACTGTCGGCTTTTTCGGTCAAGCGAATGGCCCACAAGACATACGCGATCTGGCTATAGGTGGTTGAACGGAAAATGATTTCTTCCTCATGAAAGAGGCGGGCAAATTCCCAGCGGAACCAGACCCAATGGCTGGGTGGCACTTCTTCGTACAGTGGATGGGCGCAAAACTGCCCGATGTCATAGGCGGTATCGGCCCAATCGGTGTTTTCAAATCCTACGGTGCGAAGGTGATGACCATCCCAAATAAAATGGTTCATCTCCAGATCGAAACGGTTCAATCCGATTCTAGGCGGTTTGGCCCATTCCGGCGCAATAGTGGCATGGGCGCGGCTGACCAGATGGGCAAGTGTTTCATACGCTGGGTGGTTAGGGGAGAGGATAGATAATTCCGTATCCAACATCGCCAGCGCGTCTTTGGGTTGTTGTGCGCCACTGCCCATCATCGGGATGGCATGGGCGGTGAAGCTGAATTGCAGATGTTTGATGATACCCAGTGCCGTCATCAACCGATGCCACATCTCCTCATCGGTCACGGATGGTACATTTTTTAGCGGGGTGCCATGTACCCATTCACTGATTAGCACCGGGTCGTTTAGAACGTCGGGGGTTTCGTTGGCATAAAATGGACGGGGGCCGATACCCACGCCGAATTCTTGCAACGCCCCCATAATAGCTTCTTCGCGGGTGGCACGCGGACGGTCATGCCGATGGTAGAGCTTGATAGACAATACTGGAAATTCAGTGGGGTCAGTGGGGTCGGCGCGATAAATGGTACTATGCTGGCTGTGATGAGCCGGAACAATTGTCCAGCCTTGTGGGGATTGGGCCTGTGCGACTCCCGCCAAGAGGCTTGGAATATCGAGCCGGGTGGCATCAAAGGCATGGATGTCAAAGGGCTGGACTTCAGCGGACAATGGCTGCCATCTCCTCAATGAATGGATGATCCTTATAAACCCCATGATATTGTTCGGGCAATAGGGCGGCAATCGCACACATAATGCGGTCAGTATATTCTTTGAGCATATCCCCTTTAGCGCGGCCTTCTGGCAAGCGATAGGGTTTGCCGATGCGGACGCGGACTTGGGGGCGGGGGTGTTTGAAGATTTTTTCTGTCCCCCACATGACCCAAGGCACAATTGGCACATTGGCGCGGGTGGCAATAAACGCCACCCCTTCTTTGGCTTCCATTAATGTTCCGCTACGGCTGCGATGGCCTTCGGGGGCGATGGCAAAAGGCGACCCTTTTTTGAGCAGCTTCAGGGCCGTCATTAAGGCTTGGCGGTCTGGCGAGGCTTGTTCAATCCACACCGGTCCGCCCATACGGAATAGGGGTTCCATCCACGTGCCTTGATATTTTTTAGCTGCAAAAGCGGGAATCGTAAGGGTCATGGAGGCAGCAACGGCAGGCACGTCAAAATAGGACAGATGGTTACTTGTGGCGAGAAAAGGCGGTTGGGGAATGTTTTCCCGCCCAATCACCTTAAAATTGCTCAACAGGTGCATAAAAATTCGACTACCGGTGCGGAAGCCGAAAATGCTGTTCGGAATTTTGAGATCATTTTGTACAGAGTCTTGAGTTTCGCTAGTGGTGGTCATGACTACTCGTTCGATAGTTCTTGGATACGCTGGCGGAGGAATTCGACATCCTCGGCCAAATGATTTTGCTCGATTAATTGGATCGCTTCTTGATAACAGGCTAAAGCGTGGTCGCGGTCTTTCTGGTTCCGCCAATAATTCCCCTCAGCTATCAATACTCGGGTGATGCGGGCAGGTGACTTAATTTTTTCGGCATATTCTCGACTGAGCCGGAAAAGTTCAGTGGGGTCTTGGCCCGCCGAAGGGTCAGCCGCAGCAAGTTGGGCCATCACCAGATAGGTCGAAGAAACGTGTTGCAGACGGGTTCGTTCCGTATGGATCCGCAGGGCTTCATTGATGCTCTGCCAAGCCAGCGGATACTTTTGCTGCTTAAGGGCGATTTCTGCCAACCCCTGATGGGCTTCCCCAACAGCGGAGCGGATATAGTCATCATTATTGGAATCCCACGCCAGTTCAATCGAATGTTTGAAGAGTTCTTCGGCTCGATCCAATTCACCCAAGGCGATACGGGATAACCCTTCGTTGGTGGTTGCAAGAATTTCCATACGTAGATCGCCCTGAACTCGGCCCACTTGCTGAGTACGGACATAACATTCAGCAGCCTCCAAATGGCGATTGGTACGGCGATAGGTCTCACCCAAATTGTTGATCATCGCAGCAACGCGGGCTTGATCTCCAATGGACTCGAAAATTTTGAGGGCATCTTGATAGTAGGCTTGGGCGGCCTCAAAGTGATCGAGTTCTAGTTCAATCAACGCCAACCATGAATAAATACGGCCTTCCAGCAAGGGGTGTTGGAGATCACGGGCGACTTCCAAGTGTTGGGTGAGCATCCCAACCGATGCCTCATAATCAAAATTCCCTTCGAGCAGGGAACGCTGAATATGATTCCAGATTTTGTCTATCATTACATAGACGGGATGCTGTGTATCGCTGATGGTCATGATGCTCACCCACTTTGAACTTATTTGTTACGCTTCGGGAAGCGGCTGACGATGGTGGCCGATTCTGGCACGGCAGTGCGATCACCCGGTTTGAGTTCGGCAGGGGATTTGCCGTCGCGGGTGTTGGCGGCATTACTAAAGATCAAGATGGGTGTCCCTTCGGCGACATGGCTGGTCTTGATGAGTACCTGTCCTAATTGATAGCCTTCGCTGTCAATGCTGCATGATGTGACCGTGCCGACCACACGTCCCCGTTTATCCAAGACCGGATCACCGGGCTGAGGTGGACGCACGCCTTTGTTGTCCATACGGAAACGGGTGCAGATGCGGTCACGCTGGGCCTCATAATCGAGATAGGCTTGTTTGCCGACAAAAAACGGTTTCCAGAGTTTGACATAGCTGGCGAATCCGGCGTCGGCGGGGTTCATATCAAAGTGACCTGCCAGTTCGTGCCCATAAAGCGGCAGACCCGCTTCGGTACGCAGACTGTCACGCGCCGCCAGGCCGCAGGGAGTCGCACCCGCCGCAATCAGTTGTTCAAACAAAACAGGGGCTTCGTCAGGGTGGACAAAAATTTCAAAGGCCATACGTTCGCCTGTGTAGCCCGTGCGGGAAATGACCAGATCATGCCCGCCGAGGTTGACACGCACAACACTGGCCCAAGCCATGCCCTTGACTTTAGCTT
Source organism: Anaerolineae bacterium (assembly GCA_021463865.1). Lineage (GTDB taxonomy): Bacteria > Chloroflexota > Anaerolineae > Aggregatilineales > J027 > CFX10. The sequence goes on along the minus strand of JAJTXY010000015.1, from coordinate 75,471 downwards.
TGTCGGCATCACTGCCCGCCAATTTCAAGAGCACATCGCGGCTCTTTGGCCCTTGTAAAGCCACGTCCACGCGGCGATTGATGCCGCTGGTCATGGCACGCAGGTCACGAATGAGTACGTTCTCGCGTCCGGGGGCTTTGACCCATGTACGCTGTGGGTCAATGGCGACAGTGCCTTCTTGAACCGCGTTGACCCATGCCCAATTTTTGTCGTTGTTGGAGGCGTTGACCACGACCATAAATTCTTCGACACCAAGCCGATAGACAAAAATGTCGTCAATCGGCAGTCCATCTACCCCAAGCAAATAACTGTAGTGGGCTTTGCCGACCTTCAAATTGGCGACATCATTGGCAGTGATGGCGTTCAAAAAGGCTTCTGCGCCGGGGCCAGTGAATTCAAAGACGCCCATGTGCGTGACATCGAATAATCCGGCGGCTTGGCGGGTCGCCAGATGTTCTTCGCTGACGGTGGTATACCAAACCGGCATATCATACCCCGCGAATGGAACCATCTTAGCACCCAGCTTGACATGGACATCATGAATGGTTGTTTTCAACAGGCCATTGGGTTCAGGTTCCTGCCATTCAAAAACGGGTAGGGGATCGCCAGCGGGGGCATCTACGCCACGACAGCCGATGAAATAGGCTTTATCGGGGTCGAAGCCTGCGCCGGGGATGGGGCTATCCGCAAATTGCAGGTCCCCAAATTTTTGCGGCGGGATGGCATCCGGCAGAATGCTAATGGACACTGGGCCGGGAACTTTGGCATAGATGTCACTGGGTTCAAAGCGGGTATAGCCATCCGATAGAGCAATCAGCCATTCGGCGATGACATCAATATTGCGTTCGACATGTAACAGATAAGTGTCTTCTGTCAGACGCTCGACGACGGCACGGGCCAATACTCGTCCATCACCATCCAGTACCCATGAGGGCTGTATATCACCGTAACCGAGGGCGTAAACATTGCTGGTGACGGCGACATCCAAGAAGCGGGCGGCTTTGGGGCCATTAATTTCAATTGTTTGCCATGTTTCAGAGGGTTCGTCATCCGGCAGTACGTGGAAATGCTCGGCGGCAGCGTCGGCTTCAATATAATAGTCCGCTAAATCGGGCACGACATAATCAATGCCTGCTTCAGTGGCGAGATGATTGACCTTGCCTTTGACACGCACCAGTGTTTCAAAATCTACCTTCATGCGCCAATCTTTGCGATCAAACCCACCCGCATAACTGAAGGGTTGAGCCGAGAGCAGGAGTTCTGAAATGGCGTCGGTGACGGCATCCATTTCTTGCTCACGGAAGCCGCGCTGGGTGACCCAAGGAGTGCCAAAACGCACGCCTGTCGCCCGGAAGGGGCTAACATCCGTAGGAATGGTATTGCGGTTACAAACAATCCCGGCAATATCGAGGATACGGGCCGCCATATCACCGGAAAGGGGGCTGCCATCCTTCCCTTTGATACGACCAACATCCGCCAACAGCATGTGGCTGTCTGTACCACCATAGACCACACGCAGGCCATTTTGGGTAAGCCGTTCGGCCATACGTTTGGCGTTATAGACTGTTTGCTGCTGTAAGGCTTTAAATTGAACCGTGCTAGCCAATTTCATGGCGACGGCCAGTGCGGTGATGGTGTTGACGTGAGGGCCGCCTTGTTCGCCGGGGAATACACCACGATCTACTTTACTAGCGAGGGCAGATTTATGGGTAATCAAGACCGCACCACGCGGGCCACCGAGCGTTTTGTGAGTAGTAAACATCACAATATCGGCAATGCCAACGGGGGAGGGGAATACCTCCGCGATAATGAGACCTGCCACATGGGACACGTCGGCTAATAGAATCGCTCCGACTTCATCCGCAATGGCCCGGAACTGTGCCCAATCGGGTGACCAAGGATAGGAGGTGAAGCCTGCTACGATAATTTTGGGTTTGTGCTCCACTGCTAGGGCGCGGATTTCGTCATAATCAAGGCGTTCGGTTTCGAGATTGACGCCATAACTGACGATGTTATATTGCAGGCCGCTGCGAGCGACGGGGCTGCCATGCGTCAGATGACCCCCATGCAGCAAATTCATGCCCATCAGGGTATCACCGGGTTGGAGCAGGGCGGTATAGACAGCACTATTGGCAGGCGCACCGGAAAGCGGCTGCACATTTACAAATAGATCATTAGGCTTGAGTTTACCAGTAGCAAAACGTTCGGCAACGCGGCGGCGGGCGAGGCTTTCCACAATATCAGCAATTTCCGCGCCTTGATAATAACGTTTACCGCTGTTGCGCCGTAGTTCGGCTAGACGCGCATCTACATCCAAAAGGTCATCTTCGGCTAATTTTCGCCAGTGGGACGGAGGATAACCCTCGGCATAAAGGTTATGAAATGGCGAGGACAACGCTTCGCGCACGGCATAAGGAACTGAGGATTCTGAGGGAACAAGGATTAGTTTTCGCGCTTGGCGGACAGCCTCCAAATCAATCAATGCGGCGACATCCGGGTCAATCTGCGCTAAGTTTCCGCGAAATAGAAAATCTACCACACATAGCTCCTTCCGTAATTGGGATAGAGGGTAGAGCATATGGAAGGATTTTAACCCGTCGAAGGGACTTAGGCGAAGGGTCAAATTTTTGTCCTTGAAAGGAATAGGGGCGTATGGTATCGTGGTTTGGCTAATTTATGTCTTTTTAAAGCCGGGAACTAATTGTAGATGAGCGAATCTGTTTCAGACTTGATGCCGCATCGCCCCTCGAAATTTACACTGATTTTCACCAGTATAATCCTCTCTTTGGCAAGCATAGTGCCTATCATAGCCGGAACAAAATTAATCCGACCTTTGGATGATGTCTATATCACCTTGAGCTATGCCCGTTCCATTGTTGAAGACCATAGTTTTCGCTTGCACGAATCCTCTGAGCCGAGTTTGGGTACAACCACGCCGCTCAATACTCTCCTTATTGCTGCTCTCTCAAAAGTGATTCCTTCTGCCGATCTACCGAGCATATCCATTTGGCTTTCGGTGGTGGCGTGGATTGCAACGGGCTGGCTATGGGGATTGCGGGGGCAGATTTTGGGGTTGGGGTGGTTTGAACGCATGAGTATTGCGGTGCTGCTCTTATTCGATGTCCCCTTGGTGCCTTTGCTTGGTTTTGAGTTCAAATTGTTCGTTTTGCTACTTTCTCTGTCTTTGATGCTCTATACAAGCAAACATGATCTCTGGACAGGGCTTTGTATCGGCTTGTTATTTCTGACGCGCGGCGAGGGAATACTGCTGCTGGCTGCCTTTGGTTTGAATGAGGTTTTCCTTGTGCCTGCTAATCATAGGCTTTTGGCATATCGGCCAGCAGTTGAGCGGTTGTTGAAAATGACCGCAGGTTTTGGTGTCGTGTTTTTGGCATGGGCCATTTTCGCTTTGAGTACCGTTGGCGTCGTTCTACCCAATACATTTCAAGCTAAAATTGCCCAAGTCGTCTATTTAGACACTCATGCCAATTTCGCGTCGGGGATACTGCCTTCGCTGGCTGATTGGTCGCCGATTGGCAAGATCGAAACGGGTATTGGGGATATTAGCCTGTGGATTGTGGTGGCGGCTCTGGGTCTGGTGTATGCGTTTTTATATCGTCGCAGACTCCTTTTGTTATTCTATTGGATGGTCATCTTTATTCTGGGCTATTCTGTGCTGAGTGTTCCCAACTATGCTTGGTATATTGCCCCTATTCAGTTTATTGTCACCGTTTTTGCCGGATTATGTATCGGTTCGCTCCCCAATCTTTTTCGTTGGGCCAGTAAGGAAGCCAAAATCCCAAGATTACAGCCAGTTGGGGTTGTGCTGGCGGTGATTTGTTTGGTTGTCGTGACCTATAATGGTTATGAGCATAGCATTCCAAAAGAGCGGCTTGATGGCACGAAACACGCTGATTATAAGTGGCTGTCAGAGTGGTTGAATGCCAATACTGACCCCGACAGCACCATTGCCTATTATGAAGTTGGATACCTTAACTGGTATACGGATCGGGAAATTATTGACTTATTGGGATTAACCAATCCTGAACTATTTGAACCCATACGCGAATCCCATGACTTTAGTGGGCCATTTCTAGCCGCGAATCCTGATTGGTGGATCAACAGCTATCAATATTTGGATTATTCCATCACTTCAATGGCGAGCCTTTGGGAGACCTATTTTCCGAATGCCTACTATGAAGGTGAACATACCACCTATGTGTTTTTTCATCGTTATGACCCCGCCCTGACTCCCGACCCGAATGATTATGTTTTTGACATACCCAAGATGTTTTCTTTTGGCTTTATCGATCATTACGTTTGGGGCAATGGGATGTGGGATGGACAGGCTTCGAATGATCCCAGTTTGATGCAGACCGCCATGAATATTTGCGCGGGGATGTATCCGGAATTGATTGTAGAAATGGCGGTGTCGTTTGATGTTGGGCCGGGTGATCGTACATTGCAGGTGTTTTTTGCAGCCCCCGGTGATGATATAACGGAAGAAAGATCGGTGCGGGTTGAGCAACCGTATGACAGCGAAATGCACCTCTATGAAATCAACCTTAAGGAATTGGCCCCTGAGTGGGATGGAATCATTGACACCTTGCGTATTGACCCTGTTGGGGCGGCCACGCATCCCGATAATAGCATCAAAATACGGTCTATGTGGCTTAAATATGACCCTAGCGGTCAGCCGTGTGAATAAGACAGCCCTATCATAGGACAAATTTCTGATAGGGCATGGATCGTTTAATTTTCCGTTAACGCGGTCATGATTGTGGTGGCATTGGCCCGCATGTAGTCAATATAAGTGTGGGCGGGGCCCTCAGCATCAGTGAGGGAATCGCTGTAGAGTTGATAAACCGATGCGCCGGTTTCAGCCGCGATTTGTTCGGCAAGGGTAGCATTGACGGTATTTTCGGTGAAAATGGCAGGTACGCCATAATCGAGCACGGTTTCGACGAGGGCAGCGACATCTTCAGCGGAAGGTTCATTGGCTGTACCACCGCCGGGGATGATGGAACCTACAATTTGATAGCCGTAACGTGCAGCGAGATAACCTAGTGTTTCGTGATTGGTAATCAAGATACGATTTTCTTCGGGTACGGAGGCCAATAATTCAGCAATTTCGGCATCCAGCGCGACCAATTCCATAAGGTAGGCATCGGCGTTAGTGGCATAGATGGCAGCATTGGCAGGGTCGGCTTCGCTGAGTACATCCCGCGTCATAAGCGTCCATAACATCACGTTTCGTACATCCGTCCACAGATGGGGATCGCAGTTACCTTCTTCGTGGTCGGACTCGGTATCGGCAGAATCACCGTGATGGCCCACCGTGCAGTTGGTTTCATACAGTAATCCAAGTGGTTCAGTACCATTTTCGAGCGTGCTGCCCTGATTGACCTCTACTCCTAATGCCACAAGGGTTTCGAAATGGGAGGCACATTGATCAGCGATACCACCCATGTCGTCGGTGGGGGTTGCGCCTATAGGGTTTTCATTCGATCCAACTGGTAAGATGGCTACGCAATTAGAAATCGTGACCAAATTTTCGGGGGCCGCTTCTTCAAGAACGCCGATTAACCCTTCTTCAAAGTTTGCGCCATTAATAAACACCACATCGGCTTCATCAAGCGCCACAATATCTTGGGCGCTTGGTTCATAAGCATGTGGATCAACCCCATAGCTGATCAATGAGGTGACATCAGCGGCATCCCCCGCTACTCGGCCAACGACATCGGCGATCATAGTGGTGCTGCCAATAACCGACAGCCGATTTTCTTGGGCATAGATTGTGGGTAATCCAAGATTTAACAATACGATAGCCACCAAAGTAGCCATCCACAACCGTGAAATGAACTTCAGCATATTTCCTCCCAGAGAATATGATAGTGATACTTTGTATCAATTGTGTGGCATTATATAGGTGGATTTTGGAATTGTCAAAGCAATTTTGGGATAGCTCGCCAGTCGCAATTGATGAGTTGGACGAAGGGGCATACAATTAATGGGTTGTCTCGTCATTTAGATAGAGGGCTATTTTGAGTATCGCCAATCGCTTACCAGTACCCATTCGCTGGCTCGTTCCTCTAGGATGGACATTTATCATCCTTTATATGACGCTTTCGACAGGGAATAACCAAAATGTTTCATGGGTGTCCAAGATGGCAGGCGGGACGGAGATCACGGATGCAATCGGACATTTGGTGATGTTTACAGTATTGGTGGTGCTGTGGCACTGGGCAGGGTCAAGTTATTATCCCACTATGACGGTATTAAAAGGTGTGATCCTCCTGTGTTTTCTATTCGGAATGAGTGTAGAAGCGAGCCAGTATTGGATTGAAGGGCGGGGTATGTCGTGGCTGGATTTTCTTGCCAATGGCAGCGGGGTGCTGCTGGGAGCAAGGTGGATTTTATATCAATTACAAAAGGATAAAGGTGGCATAAAATGACTGCACCAATAGGTGTACAGCTTTACAGTCTACGCAATGAACTTACGCAGGATTTTGAAGGCACAATTCGCAAAATCGCGGCGATGGGATACATCGGCGTCGAACCCTATGGTGGCATGGCCGATAAGGTCGAACAAGCCGCCAAGCTGTTTCGTGAACTAGACCTAACCGTGCTGGCAATTCACGGGGCAATAGCGACCCCAGAGAACAAAAATAAATTATTGGATACATTGGGAGCCTATGGCGCAACGATTATGAATGTGCCTTGGTTATCCCCCGATAATTTTAAAACGTTGGATGGGGTCAAGGCGGTTTGTGAACAACTGAATCAGTCCAACGCCCTCTTAAAACCACATGGCATTACGGTGGGGTATCATAACCACGAATTTGAACCCGCTAATGTATTTGAGGGCAAAAATGCGCTGGAGTGGATGTTTGAACTGACTGACCCAGCCGTGATATTTGAAATTGATACCTATTGGGTCAAGGCGGGCAATGCCGATCCGGTGGAAATCGTGCGGAAATTCGGGTCACGCTCACCGTTGCTGCATATCAAAGATGGCGAGGGCCGTCGTGGTGTACCGATGGTCGCAGTGGGTGAGGGTACACTCGATTTCGCCGCGATTGTCAAAGCCAGCGCGGGTAATGTGAAATGGATGGTAGTGGAATTGGATGAATGTGCGACGGATATGGTCGAAGCCATCCAAAAGAGTTATACGTATTTGATTGGAAAGGGCCTTGCTCATGGAAAAGGTTAAGGTTGGGATTATCGGGACAGGCAACATCAGCCCGGCCTATATCAACGGGTGTCGGGCCTTCGATATTTTGGAGTTGGTAGCCTGCGCCGATATGGACATGAATAAGGCCGCTGCCGCTGCCAAAGAACACAATATCCCCAGAGTGCTGACAGTGGATGAGATGCTGACTGACCCGGACATTGAATTTGTTATCAATTTGACGATTCCAGCGGTACATGCCGAAGTCAGCCTGAAGATTATTGCGGCGGGCAAACATCCGTATTCGGAAAAGCCATTGGCGGTCAGCCGCGAAGATGGTTATAAGGTGATCCTAGCGGCGAAAAATAAGGGCGTGTTGGTGGGATGTGCGCCGGATACCTTCTTATTCGGGCCACACCAGACCTGCCGCAAGTTGATTGATGACGGCTGTATTGGTGAACCCGTCGCGGCGGTGGCGTTTATGATGGGGCATGGGCCGGAAAGCTGGCATCCGAATCCAGATTTCTTCTATCAGGTGGGGGGTGGGCCGCTGTTTGATATGGGGCCATACTACATCACTTGCTTGGTCAATTTGTTAGGGCCAGTCAAACGGGTGGCGGCGATTACACGGGCTTCTTTCCCCGAACGGGTTGCCAAAGATGGGCACAAAATTCGGGTGCATATCGCCACGCATGTCGCCGGGACATTGGAATTTCATTCAGGGGCGATTGCGACCCTTATCAACAGCTTTGATATTTGGAAACACCAACTGCCACGCATGGAAGTTTATGGCGCGGCGGGATCGCTATATGTGCCTGACCCCAATGGCTATGAAAACAAGGTATTGATGTTCCAGCAGGGTGGCGAAGGTTGGCAGCAGCAAGAATTGACACATGGCGATGATTGGAAACGCGGTATAGGCTTGGCGGATATGGCCTATGCGCTACGGACGGGCCGCACCCATCGGGCCAGCGGCGAATTGGCTTATCATGTGTTGGATGTGATGCACTGCTTTGATGCATCGTCCCACAGTGGGCGACACGTCGAAGTTCAGAGTACCTGCGCTCGACCTGCCGCCTTGCCTGTAGGATTGCCTGCTCGACAGCTAGACGTCTAGCTCATCCAATTCAAGTTTGAGTGTGATAATCTGGAATGGGGTGAAAGCGAGGAGAATATTTGCTCCGCCCCATTCCAGTTTTTCTTCTGGTTGCTCCAATAAATTGCAGCGCCAAATAGCTTTGATAGGTAATTCTCGCACTACCAATGCGATGTGACTGCTACTGCCATAGGCTTCATACAGCCGTACAATAATGTCGTTTGAATCTTCGGTCTTTTTTATAGTGTCCAATACCACTGAATAGCGGTCAGTGTCTTGATTGATAGCAAAATAGGGAAAATTCTCCTCATAGCGGCCTATTGTAATTAACAGTGGGGTGTTAAAACATCGGGCATCTTCATGCAATCCGATTTGCCAAATCGGACTTTGGTGCGGATAGAGCCTATATCTAAATGAATGATGGCCCATATCGGCTTCTTCATCTGGAGAAGTTGAGCCACGTAGTAACGATAGCCGCATAACATTGCCATGAGTGGAATAACCGTATTTACAATCGTTCAAGAGAGCTACCCCAAACCCCGGCTCGTATAAATCAGCCCAACGTTGAGCGCATACCTCGAACTTGGCAACATCCCAACTGGTATTGAAATGGGTTGGACGTTCCACACATCCATACTGGACTTCATAGGTCGCAGTTGAAGCGCGAATATTGAACGGGAATTCGACTTTTAGGAATTTGTGTTTTTCGTGCCATTCAACCTCGGTTGAAAAATCGAGGTGCATACTTCCCATATCCACCGAAATAATCTGTTTCAAAGTGCTGATAGGTGTTAGCTGCACTTCAAAGGTGAGGCTGGCACGCAATGGGCCGTTTTCTACTATTCGCATGGTAGGGGCGGGATGAACTTCCGTGCGTTTTTCCAGATGAAAAACATCTACGTCCCATGCTTCCCAATCATTAGGGCGGTCATCGAATAGAATAAAATGATTGGCTAACTTGCCGGGTTCAATGGCCTCTCGCTCAAAATTTGCGTGATAGAGACTGATGAGATGCCCGTCATTTTGGAAAACCGCTTGAATATTGCCGCTGTCCAAAATGAACGTATTCCCCTCCTGCCTTGCTTGGGCAACATCAGCTTTCGGTCGCGGAGTCCAAGCGGGGTCTATTTTGGCACGAGACAGGTGAGGCTCCATATCTACAAAGGCAAGCGGACGACCATTGGCGGCTCGCTGTACAGTGGGAACATCAAAGGGAAGTTCGACTACTTCACTACGACCACAGCCCACCGTATCAATGGCAATCAAATCATCCCCTAGTGGAATCAAGGCCGAAATAGTTTCATCCAACAGCTTTTCACCCGATTCGAAAATTTCCTGATAATCCCTCTCGGAATCCTCATACACCTCATGGATGGATGAGCCGGGGATGATGTCGTGGAATTGATTGAGCAAAATTAGTTTCCACAGCCGCTCAATTTCAGCCGAGGGGTAGGGCGCGGCTTTGGTCGCATGGGCCATCGCTGCCAGAAATTCGAGGTTGTGCATGAAGGTTTCAGCGCGACAATTGTGCAGTTTGTTGCGTGCTTGGGTCGTATAAGTACCGCGATGGAGTTCAAAATAGAGTTCGCCGACCCAAACAGGCAAATCTTTGGCATCAGCCTTGCAGCGTTCAAAAAATTCCTGCGGGGTACGAATTTCGACACGCGGGAGGCCATCCACATCTTTGACACGGGATAGTTGTTCCAGCATTTCTTGGGTGGGGCCACCACCGCCGTCGCCATACCCGAACAGATAATAACTTTCGTTGGCGCGTTCGTGATCTTTGAAATTGGCGACATTATATAAAAGCTGCTGGACGCTGGCATTGGCGTTGTAAGTATCGGCGGGTGGGAAATGCACCAAGACCTGACTGCCGTCCAGCCCTTCCCAAATAAATGTGCTGCTGACGGGCTTGTTAAATTGATTCCATGAGAGTTTTTGGGTCAGGAAATATTCAATGCCTGCGCCGCGCATAATTTGAGGCAGGGCAGCGGGATAACCAAAGGTGTCGGGCAGCCAGAATTCGCGACAAGTGATGCCAAATTCTTGCTGGAAAAAACGCTGTCCATATAAAAATTGACGCACCAGCGATTCGCCAGAGGGTATGTTGCAATCGGGTTCGACCCATGTGCCACCCGCCGGGATAAAACGACCCGCTTGCACCGCCGCCTTGATTTTGGCATATAGAACAGGCTGTTGCTCTTTCATCCATGCGAACTGCTGAGCTTGCGAACAGACAAACTTATAATCAGGGTAATCTTGCATGTAACATAAGGCTGTAGAAAATGTACGGTAGCATTTTCGCATGGTTTCCGCGAGAGGCCACAGCCACGCGGTATCAATATGGGCGTGCCCAATCGCCGAGAGGTTATGTTGACCGTCGCCATTGCGGGCGCTCAGGAATTTGGCGGCGATTTCACGTCCGGCAGGCCATGTCGAGGGGTTATCCAGATAGACCTGATTGACGATGGCGTTGGCGGCATATAGGGCTTGGCCTCCACGCGGTGTATTGGAGGGTAGGTGGGTCGCCATATCTGCGACGATGGTGTAATCCCACAGCAAATCCCATAAATCACGATCAAAGGTGGCAATATCGGCTTGGCGCAAGAGGCCTAGTTGACGAAATTCGTCGCCGTTAATCAGCCCAAACATGCCATTGATAGCGGCTTCGATGTACAAGGTAATGGATTCGCCACCCTGTGCGGATTTTGTGAGGCAATAGGTGGTGCGGATGGGTTTTTGCCGATCTCCACCGTCCCCGCTACCCGTTCGTGCTGAACCCGTCAACCCTTGCAGCGGCACGCCATCTTTCCAAACACAGGCCTCGGAGGACGAATCCCAGCGTAAATGCACTTCTTGACCTTGCCATTCAGCAGGGATATGAATTTCGACTTTGAACCAATGGGTTGACCAGAGTGGGTGAAAAAGTTCACCAATCTGGCAGGAGCGATAGTCGCCTCTCATCGCTTCATCAAAGGTAATACGTCCGGGTGCAACATAAGTGGACAGTTTGACGGGAGCGGTTTGTGCATAAAGACGTTCGGCGAGTTGGCCTTTGAAAGCCTGAACTCGCCGACGGGTAATCTCAAGATGTTTTTGCATGTTAGTAGCTGGGGTGGTAGCGGCGGGTGGCGTCTTCGTTCCACGTAAAGATATATAACTTGCCATCAGCGTAACTGGTGTTCATCTGGAACTCGCCTGTTGAGAGGCGATAGATGACAATAGAGCGATTGGTAAAGGGATTGGTGGCGCTGCCGAGTACAGTATTTTCAGCCGGGATACCCACTGACTCAATTGTTTCGTTGGAGATGTTTAGTACCAATTCGCTGACGCAGTTGATTGGGTCATAGGCAAAGATGCGGATCGAACCGGGATACACAATGGCGGGGGCACCAGCGTCGGTGTTCAAACGACCATCATAAATATTCCCTGCTCCCCGACTACCCAGCGAGGAATAGGTGTGGGTGGTGGTCACGGTTGGGACGGCCCCAATCGCGCTGCAAGTAGCAACCGCAGTGGTCGAGCCAATAGTCGTACCATCAGCTTGTGTCGAAATCGTGACTGAAACTGCAATGGGAGCTATGCCGGGGGCCGAGGTGTGGTTAATCAAAAAATTGCCGTATTGACCATTGGTTTCAGTTCCTACGGCAGCCAATGAAAATGTTCCCGCAAAGGCCGGATTATTGACGGTATAAGTATTGACATTATTGACTGGGAGATAGGCTTCGCGCAGGAAGCTACCACTAACCACAACATTGCCACTTCCATCGTCAAGACAGGTGCCGCTAAAACCCGTAAAGATATAGTAATAATGATTGGACGTGCAGCAGTCCGCAAGAGCAGTGCCCGGAAGATGTAGGACAAGCAGTAGCACTAATCCCAAGAACATTAGTCGGAGTAGGGGGAGGTGGTTTGACTTCATAAAATTAATGACTCCGCATAATCAACTGAGGCTGAAAGCTAAAAGATCAGGTGTCTCAGATTCATTTTACCAACAATACCTATATTCTCACTAACATTGTAGCGTTAGTTGTTTTTGTATGAAACAAGGGCACATTGGTTTGAGGAGAGATTTGTCAGAATACGTTGGTAAATGGCTGAAAAAAGCCCCAATCGTAATAAAATGGTAGACTTGGAACAAATGTAAGCCGCTAGGGATTGTTTGCATTTGGTAGGTTTGTCCCGCTCCATCACCTTTTTTATAGACAAAACCACGACAAAAATGTAAGGAGTCTGCAAGGTAATGACGCCAAAGTTCAAACTCCTTGCAAGTCTAATCCAATACATTTATGACGGACGATAAGGATTTAACTGCCAACCCAAATTTTTTATTTGAGTTTCTTAAGGGGGTCATGTTGACACCGCGCAATCATAGACTAAGTTCTGGAAAGACAAAATTTAAAGTACAAACCTCTCATCGAGCGCTGTATCGGGCTGGATTGGGTGGACTGGTAGCCATGCTGCTGCTGGGCCTTGTACTACCCTATATTCCTTATATCAGTGAACCATTTAGTCCAGTACGCCGGGTAGAGGCTGCTGCGACCATGACCGTGACCACGACAGCCGATACGGTGGCTGTTGACGGGCAGTGTTCGCTGCGTGAGGCACTTCAGGCCAACAATACCAATGCCACTGTCAATGAATGTATCCATGATGGGACAGGTGGGCTGGATACGATTAACTTTAATATCGCTGGCCCAGCACCTTACACATTTAATGTTGCGAGCGCCCTGCCAATAATCACGGATTCTGTTCTGATTGATGGTCGCAGCGAACCCGATTTTGCTGGAGCACCCATCATTGTTTTGAATGGGGAGCCAATTCCCGAAGATGCACCCAATGAAGGTACCAATGGATTGACATTGGGGTCGGGGAGCAGTGGTAGTACGATTCGTGGGCTGGTCATCCAAAATTTCAATAACAGTGGTATCCAAATCCTGAGCAGTAACAATGTGATTGTTGGAAACCGCATCGGTACCAATCAAGCTGGTACTGCACGGGCAGCCAATCGTGGGCGTGCCGACGGAGGGGGTATTGAGATTATTGGGCCGTTCGGTACCAACAATACCATCGGTGGGACAACCGGTGTCACTGTTGGTGGAAGTTGCACGGGCGACTGTAACCTTGTCTCCGGTAATGCGGATATTTTGGGCTTTGTTGGCGTCAAAATGCGCGATAATGCGGACAACAATATTGTGATTGGCAACTATATTGGAACCGATGTGACGGGTACTTTATCTGTTCCAAATGAACGTATCGGTTTGCAAATTATCGGCTCTGACGGAAACCAAATTGGCGGTAATACCCCTGCTGAACGCAACGTCATCAGCGGCAATGCCGAGACTAATATGGTGATTATTTCATATGGGACTGACCCCAGCCAAATGGCCGAGAATAATGTCTTTGAGGGTAATTATATCGGCCTGAACAGCCCCGGCACTGGCGAGGTTTCCGTTCCGCCCCTCACTTGGCCTCCCGGTAGTTGGAATTATTCGGATGGTATTCGTATTCGTAATTCTCCAACGAATACTATCACAGGCAACTACATTTCAGGGAATGACGGAACAGCCATCCGTATCCAAACTTACGGATTTTTGGTTCGTACTACTGGTTCTGGCCCCGCCGACAATCTGATTGTGACCAATAACTTTGTGGGGACAGATGGGAGTGGCACGGGCAGTGTTCCAAACGGTGAGTTTGGTATCTTCCTTCAAGGGGCATCCAATACCCTGATTCAAGGTAATGTGGTAAATAATAACGTCCGGGGTATAGTGGTTGACCACGAATATTATCCAGATGTGCCGCCAGATGTATTTATCCCGTCGTTGAATAACCGTATTTTGCAGAATACGACCTCGAACAATACCAATCTTGGGATTGAAATCGTTGAACGCCTGACCCCCTCCGTCCCAACCTTTGGTGTGACAGCGAATGATCCGACAGATGCGGATGCGGGCAATAATGACCAACAAAACTTCCCGGTCTTGACCTCCGCTGAGGTTGTCGGCGGGCCAACTTTGACCGTCAGCGGCAACTTGACGACCATTGCGGGTACCTATCGGGTTGAATTTTTCTCCAGCCCAAGTTGCGATGCGTCGGGTAATGGTGAAGGGGCCACTTATCTAGGCTCGACATCGGTAGTGGTTGCCAGCACAGGAGTGGCCCAACCTTTTACCGCAACGGGCCTGCCGAGTGTGGCGTTAGGGAGCGTTATCACGACAACGGCGACGAGTAACAATGGCGACGCAGGTGGCGAAACTTCCGAATTTTCCGGCTGTGCAACCGTTACGAGTGCGCTGCCAACCGTAAGCATCAATGACCCTGGAAGTGTGGTTGAAGGCACGGGTGGCGCTCCGCCTACCATTACCTATACGGTTACGCTTTCGGCGGCTAGTGGCTCAACTGTGCAAGTGCCCTTTACAGTGGGGGGTAGCGCATCGAATGGTGGTGTGGACTATACCGTTGCCACAGGTTCACCTCTATCCTTCAACCCCGGCGTAACCGTCCAAAATATTGTGGTGAATGTTAATCCGGATGCGCTGGACGAAAATGATGAAACGGTTGTAGTGACACTTGACCCTCCATCTGGAGCGAATCTTGATCCGGACCCAGCTAACACCATCGGCGACGCCACGATTTTGGATGACGATGATCCGCCAACCGTCAGTATTGACGATGTAGCGATTACTGAAGGTACGGGCGGTGGTGGTCCAACTTTGACCTTTACGGTGACGCTTTCGGCAGCAAGTGGTTTGAATATTGACGTACCGTTCACTGCATCTGATGGCACAGCAACGGCAGCCGACTATACGGTGGCAACAGGTGGGCCACTCAGTTTTGGGCCGGGGGACATTGCGGAGACAATCAACGTAACCATCACACCGGATGCACTGGATGAAATTAACGAGACGTTCAACGTCCAATTGGGTGCGCCGACGAATGCGACGCTCGATCCCGTTCCGGCCAATACATTGGGTGTGGGAACGGTCAATGATGACGATGATCCGCCGACAGTAAGTATTGATGATGTGACGGTGGTGGAAGATGCGGGTACGTTGACCTTCACGGTGACGCTCTCAGCGGCGAGTGGTCAGACAGTGACAGTGCCATTCACCTCAGCGGCAGGGACAGCAGCTACCCCAGCCGACTATACGGTTGCGACGGGTAGCCCGTTGACCTTCAATCCGGGCGTCACAACCCAAAGCATCACGGTCAACATTGTGAATGATGTACTGGATGAAGATGACGAGGCCTTTACGGTGACATTGGGTGCGCCGACCAACGCGACCCTTGACCCGACACCGGGAAATGAAATCGGCACGGGTACGATTACCGATAATGACACCCCACCGACAGTGAGTATTGATGATGTGACGGTGGCGGAAGATGCGGGTACGTTGACCTTCACGGTGACGCTCTCAGCGGCGAGTGGTCGGACGGTGACAGTGCCATTCACCTCAGCGGCAGGGACAGCAGCTACCCCAGCCGACTATACGGTTGCGACAATCAGCCCCTTGACATTTAATGCGGGAGTGACGACCCAAAGCATTACGGTCAATTTGGTGGATGATACGATTGACGAGCCAAATGAAGATTTCACCGTGACTTTGCAGACCCCGACGAATGCTGATCTTGACCCAGTGGTTGCCGAAACAATTGGTGTGGGTACGATCAATGATGACGATAACCCACCAACCATCAGTATCAATGATGTGACCCTCGTCGAAGGTTCAGGTGGTGGCACCACCGCAATGAACTTCACGGTGACGTTGTCATCGGCGAGTGCCTATACGGTGACTGCGCCCTTTACAGTGGCAGACGGAACGGCAGTTTTACCTGCTGACTATACCGTTTCAACGGGTAGCCCCTTGACCTTCAATCCGGGTACTACAACGCTACAGGTAGAGGCGCTCATTGTGCGAGACAATACCGACGAATCCAATGAGACCTTTACGATTACGCTTGATCCCCCAACCAATGCGACGCTGGATGCCGACCCCAACGCCATTGTGGGGTTTGGAACGATTCTCGACGACGATAACGCCCCGGTGGTGAGTATTGACGATGTGTCACAAACGGAAGGGACGGGTGGGACAACGACACTGACCTTTACGGTGTCTTTGACGAACCCCAGCAGCCAAGCTGTCAGTGTATCCTTCACTTCGGCAAACGGGACAGCAACGACACCTGCGGATTACAGTGTAACGACAACTTCACCCCTGACTTTCAATCCCGGTGTTATTACGCAGACTATCGCGGTGGACATCGTGCCGGATGCGTTCGATGAAAACAACGAGACTTTCACCGTGACATTGACCGGGGCGTTGAATGCAACACTTGACCCCGATCTGCCTGATACAATTGGTGTCGGCACGATCACTGATGATGATGCCACCCCGACGGTCAGTATCAATGATGTGGCGGTGACCGAGGGTACAGGCGGAACGACGACCCTGACCTTTACGGTGACGCTCTCAGCCGTCAGCGGTTTAAATGTTTCCGTGCCGTTCACTTCAGCGGATGGTACAGCGACCACGCCGGCAGATTACAGCGTCACTACTGGTTCACCCATTAACATCGCAGCAGGTCTGACCACGCAAACTATTGCAGTAGACATTGTGACGGATGCGCTGGATGAGCCGAACGAAGATTTCACAGTGACGTTGCTGACTCCAATGAATGCTGATCTTGACCCCGATCTCCCGGATACGATTGGCGTGGGCACGATCAATGACGATGACAATGCGCCAACGGTGAGTATTGACGATGTGGCCGTGCTCGAAGGTACAGGTGGTGGTACAACGACCTTGACCTATACCGTAACGCTGTCGGCAGCGAGTGGTTTCGCGGTGACGGTGCCGTTCACCTCAGCCGATGTGAGCGCGACCAGCCCAGCCGACTACACTGTGACAACAATCAGCCCCTTGACCTTTAATCCGGGCGTGACCACCCAGAATATCTTAGTGGACATCGTGCGTGACGCGACGGATGAACCGAATGAAACCTTTGAGGTGACATTAGGTGGCCCAACCAACGCGACGCTTGACCCAGTGGTTGCCAATACGATTGGTGTCGGAACCATCAATAACGACGATGGCCCACCACTGGTGAGCATTAATGATGTGGCGGTCAATGAAAACGCGGGGACGCTGACCTTTACGGTGTCACTGTCCGCTGTCAGTGGCTTGCCGGTGTCCGTGCCGTTCACCTCAGCGGCAGGCACAGCGACGACCCCTGCCGACTATACAGTTGCCACCTTTAGCCCGTTGAACTTCACGCCGGGTGACACGAGCGAAACGATCACGGTCAATATCGTGAATGATACGCTGGATGAAAACAACGAAACCTTTACGGTGACTTTGGGTACACCGACGAACGCACAGCTTGACCCGACCCCCGGTACCGAAATCGGGACAGGGACGATCAATGACGACGACAACTCACCGTCAGTGAGTATTGATGATGTGGCCGTGACCGAAGGTACAGGCGCGGGCACAACGACCCTGACCTATACAGTGACCCTCTCGACAGTCAGCGGTTTGACAGTGACAGTACCGTTCACTTCCGCTGATGGGACGGCGACAGGCGCGGATTACAGCGTCACCACGATCAGCCCCTTGACCTTCAATCCGGGTGTAACGACCCAAACGATTGCGGTTAATATCGTGCGAGACGCACTGGATGAAAATAACGAAGACTTCACCGTGACGTTGGGTGTGCCAACCAATGCGACACTTGATCCAACGCCCGCCAATACGATTGGTGTGGGCACGATCAATGACGACGACAACCCGCCATCAGTGAGTATTGACGATGTGGCTGTTACTGAAGGCACAGGAGCAGGCACAACGACCCTGACCTTCACTGCGACACTCTCGACAGCCAGTGGCCTGACAGTGACGGTGCCGTTTACCTCAGCCGATGGGACGGCGACGGCAGCGGATTACGGTGTCACGACGGTCAGTCCCTTGACGTTTAATCCGGGAGTGACGACCCAAATGATTGCGGTCAATATCGTGCGTGACGCGACGGATGAACCGAATGAAACCTTTACGGTGACATTGGGTGCGCCGACGAACGCGACACTTGATCCAACGCCAGCTAATACGGTTGGTGTGGGGACGATCAATGACGACGACAACGCCCCAACGGTCAGCATTGACGATGTGGCGGTCACCGAGGGTACAGGCGGAACCACGACCTTGACCTTTACCGTGACGCTATCGGCGGCGAGTGGCCTAGCGGTGACTGTACCGTTCACCTCGGCCAACGGTACAGCAACGGGTGCGGATTACAGTGTCACAACGGTCAGCCCATTGACCTTCAATGCGGGGGTGACGACGCAAACCATTGCGGTCAACATCGTCACGGACAACATTGATGAGCCAGATGAAACCTTTACGGTGACATTGGGTGCGCCAACCAACACTACGGTTGACCCGACGCCGGGTGCTGGGGTGGGCATTGGCACAATCAATGACGACGACAATGCCCCGGTGGTGAGCATCAACGATGTCACTGTTACTGAAGGCACGGGCGGCACCAATACACTGACCTTCATGGTAGCCTTGAGCAATCCGAGCAGCTTTACTGTGACCGTACTCTTCACTTCGGCCAACGGCACAGCGACGGCGGGTGATTACAGTGTAACTACCACCTCCCCGCTGACCTTTAACGCGGGGGCGACATCGCAATCTATCAGTGTCAATATCGTCACTGACGCGACTGACGAAAACAACGAAGACTTCACGGTGACGCTACAGACGCCGACGAACGCGACGCTTGATCCAACCCCTGCCAATACGATTGGTGTGGGTACGATCAACGACGATGATGCGCCACCAACCGTCAGTATTGACGATGTGGCCGTCACCGAAGGCACAGGTGTTGGTACGACGAACCTGACCTTTACCGTGACACTCTCCGCCGCCAGCGACTTCCCAATCACCGTGCCGTTTACGGTAGCGGGTGTAACAGCGGCGACCCCGGCGGACTTCACCGTGACAACGACCAACCCGCTGAACTTTACGGCTGGTACGACGACCCGCACGATTGTGGTCAGTGTTGTGCGTGATGCGATTGACGAAAACAATGAAACCCTTGATGTGACATTGGGTGCGCCGACGAATGCGACGCTTGATCCAACGCCAGCGAATACCATCGGTGTGGGCACGATCAATGACGACGACAATGTGGGTGTTACCGTGACCATCACGGGTGCGAATACCACTGTTGTAGAATCGCCCGCCCCAAGTGCTGCTCAACGCGATACCTTTGACGTTCGCCTTGCCTCTCAACCGAGCGCCAATGTAACGATTACGTTATCGGTCAGTGATGGACAGACCTTGATTGGTCGCGTGGGTGGTCCATATAGCACCAGCCTCAACCTGACCTTCGTGCCCAGCGGTACACCGACGGCACCCAATACAGTCTGGGATACCAACCAGACCGTTGAAGTCGTCGCGGTGGACGATGCGGTGGTTGAGCCTGCTATCCATAACGGCGCGATTAACTTCGCGGTGCAAGCGGGTAGTGCGGCAGAATATGTTGGTCTGAGCATCCCATCGCTAACAGTTCGTATCCAAGACAATGATGGCCCAGAAGCCCTTGCGATCTTTAATCCGCAGACCAGCCAAGCGAGCTTGCTGAACACTCTACAAGACTTGCCCGCGCCGAGTGCCTATAACACCTTTGCTACGGGTGCTCCGATTGCGGGTCAATGGGTCATGGGTGACTGGGATGGCGACGGTCAAAAGACCCCCGGTGTTTATGGTAATGGTGTGTTCGCGTATACCAATACGGTTGGCCCAGTACCACCAGCATCGTGGATCGGCATCTGGTTCGGATTGCCCGGCCCAGCCGTATCCGGTCGCTTCGATGCAGGTGTAGGTCACGACTGCATTGGGGTAATTGACAGCGGCAACTTCCCGCCATGGGGCACTGCCTATGTCCTGTACTTCGCCTGTGACTTGACCAGCGGCTCAACGCCACCCTTGAGCTTCCAGTGGTTGAGTGTGGTACTGCCGGATAATCAGGGCTTCACGGGTACAGCTCAGTTCACCGCTGGTGACTGGGACGGCAATGGTACAGACTCCATCGCCGTGCGCCGCAGCGAATTCATCGCCTATACCAACGTGCCGCCTGCGCCGAACGCACCCAGTTTGCCCTTCAGTCTAGCCGCGTTCAACCTTGCTCAATACATTGGCGATCCAAGACCATTGGCTGGCGATGTATTGGCCGGCCAATA
This sequence comes from Anaerolineae bacterium, assembly GCA_021463865.1. Taxonomy (GTDB): domain Bacteria; phylum Chloroflexota; class Anaerolineae; order Aggregatilineales; family J027; genus CFX10. The sequence goes on along the minus strand of JAJTXY010000015.1, from coordinate 54,957 downwards.
TGGGAATATGGTCTCTGGTGACTGGGACAGCGATGGCGTGGACAGCTTCGGCCTCTACTATCCGGCTGGCTACTTCTACTATCGTAATGACCTACTGTGGAACTCCGGCCTGTACACGCTCCAACGAGTTGCCCAACCCATTGGAACCACGACTACTGCTACCAGTTGGCGGGCGGGCGTGTCTGGTGGTGCTGGTGTGGCTCAATCGCAGGGTGAACCTGTTGAAACGCCGACTCCATCCGTGCCGACCACACGCCGTGTCTCGACGGTCATTGAGTCGGATGACCCGCAGGTTGCCCGCAATGGTAAATGGTCAGTACAATCCGCCGCCGCCGCCAGTGGTAATCGGTATGTCTACAGCAGTGGCAGCACGGACGACGTCCTGACGCTTGACTTTGTAGGTACCTCACTTGAAGTAATCTATGTCGAAAGCCGCATGACCGGGACGTTCACCATCATGGTTGATGATGTGGCAGTACGTACCGTCGTCACCACCGGGGATGTAACTGAATTTAACAGCCGCACGCTGATTAACTACTTGTCCGATGGACGGCATACCTTACAAATTGTCCCGATTAGCGGAACCGTCGCCGTAGACGCCTTTGTGGTAACACAGGAGGCTGCGGAATAGCGGCAACGCTGATTGCCTTATCGTCAACAAACCCCTAGTGTTCAGAGTGTATCGGGAAGCCGGTACACTCTGATTTTTTGTCCGGGTGCGGGCCGTCCAATCGCGTGCAACATTATAGAACTCAGATTACAATGAGGGTGTGCCGAGTTTTTACTGAAAGGAACACAAAGCCATGACCGATAATCCTGAACTCAAATCTCCTGCCAGTGATGCGCTTTTGACCCCTGTGACATTTGAGGGAGTGATCCTTTATCGTGATCCGGCAACTGGCGGACATTGGCTGCCGCATGGTCAACTTCAGGAATTAGCCGAGGAACAGCTTGACCATGAACTGCCGCCGCTGATGGAAGTAGACGAAACGACAATGCACCACAGCGGACGTTTTTGCCCCGAAGATGGCCTTGAACTGATTGAGTATATTTTTGCTGCCAGTGATATTCGCGTGGAACAATGTTTATCCTGTCATGGCGTTTGGTTGGATACAGGCGAACTCAAAAAACTCATGACCTATGTCCATCAGCATCCCTATGACGAAATCGCTGAGGCCCTGTCGGTGGCGGAAGAGGCCGATGACGAGGAAGGGGACTTGCCACTCACGACTCGGGTTTTGGCGTTTTTATATCGGTTGACCGAGCGACCACCGTATGTATGAGGGGTAGGGGGATAATGCCTAAAAAACCAGTCCGTTTAGAAGAGAGCACGCTTGCGCTCATTGCTCATGATGGCAAAAAAGCTGATATGGTGGCTTTTGCGATTGACCACCGTAAGACCCTGCAAAAATGCAAGATTATGGCGACGGGGACGACTGGAACTTTGCTTCAAGACAAAGTGGGTTTAACAGTGCAGCGGATGTTATCTGGCCCAATTGGAGGGGATGCTCAAATTGCTGCACAGGTGGTTGAAGGGAATATCCGCGCCGTTTTTTTCTTTGTAGACCCACTTGGCTATCATCCCCATGACCCTGATATTCAAATGCTGCTGCGGGTGTGCAATGTCCATAATATCCCGTTGGCCTCGAATCCGGCAACCGCATCGTGCATTATCGCCGCGCTGGAAGAAGAGGATGAGACCCCATAGGTTTTAACTTGCGGCAGGCTGTAATCGCTCATAAAATCCGATTGTCTTATGAATGATGGGAGAAAATTGCCATGCCGACGCGGACACTCACAATTTTGCTGGCGGATTTAGTGGGTTCGACTCAACAGGTGGCCCAAGTAAACACAGTTCGCGCTGCCGAATTTTTGGAGGATGCCACCCATCCTATCAGGATCGCCGTAGAAGAAAATGCGGGCCGGGTGGTCAAATTTACGGGTGATGGCTTTTTTGCCGTTTTTGAAAGCGCACGTGAAGCCTTATTGTGTGCTGATAAAGTGCGGGATCATTATATCCGTCAGCGTTATACCCCCAGCGGATTTGCGATTGATGGAGTGCGGGTGGTCGTCAATACCGCCGATGTCATGCTTGAAGAGGATGACATTTTAGGGGACGGGGTGGTGGTGTGTGCGCGGCTTGAAAAAAGTGTACCGACGAATCAGGTATGGCTGACAGCAGCTACTCGTGAAGTGGTGGGGGTCAGCGATTTTGTATTTCATCCTGTTGGGGATATTCAACTACGTGGGCGCCCACAGCCAATCAAGGTTTTTGCCCTCGAAAATACCGAACAGAGTTATATTGAGTATGGCACGGTGCTGCTGGTGACGGATTTACATCAATATATCCAAGCTGGCGAGACCATGCCGCCATTGGAATTAAACGATTGGCTGCTGACATGGGCCAATTTACACCGAGAGGCCATACGCGGCCTGCGGGGTCAGGTACGTCAATTTGTAGCGGATATGGCGCTTATTACCTTTAGTGATGCGGATGATGCAATTCAGGCCCTCCTAAACCTCCATTCACTGATTACGATCCATAATCGCCAACATCCTCAACTACCAGATTATCATTTCAAGGCTGCGGTCGCGTCTGGCGATATTATTCTTTCACCGACTGGGGTAGTGGGGCGCTTAGTCAATCAAACATTCGAATTGCTCAATCTGACGCCACGCCAGAGTATTTCTATTGATGCCGCCACTCAAAGACGCCTGCAAGCCTATGCTGAACGGCTGACGGCCACAAAATTAACCGCCCGCAATGGAAACCCTGTGGAATGTTATCGGCTTGAATTGCCAGAGCAGGTGGAAGTAAAGGAATAAGGAACGCTTTTTTTCACTCAGGTGTAATTTGCGTAACCGTATCAAACACCTGTGGGAGAATTAGCATGATGCGCTTATTACTCATGTTTTTTGTTGTGGTCGCTTTTAGCCATTCTTTGACTGCTCACGCCTATTCTTTTCCATCTGGAAGGCAAAGTGAAAATTTCAAGGGATCAGTGGGAGTCGTTGTACCTACTCATTCTATGAATGTCGCTCGCTCTGCGCATACCTCAACCTTGCTGCCCAATGGTCAAGTGCTAGTTGCTGGGGGTATGGTGCGTGAGGGGGATATTCTCGATAGCGCGGAAATATTTGATCCCGCGACGGATACTTTTAGTATGACAGGGACATTGAACCAAGCACGGGTCGGACACGCGGCCATATTGTTGCAAGATGGGCGTGTTTTGATTGTGGGAGGTTTTGTGGGGCGTAATGAAACCGCCAGTGCCGAAATATATGACTCACAACAAGGTGAGTTTGAGGCGATAGGTGAAATGACGACCCCACGTGGTGGCTTTACAGCAACCTTGCTGCTGGATGGACGAGTATTGATTGCGGGTGGTGCGTCCGATGGTGAACTGGCGACGGCAGAAATATTCGACCCTTTGACGAATACCTTTACCGCAACGGGTAATTTGATTGAAGCCCGCGCCGCCCACACGGCGACCCTACTGCTGGATGGACGGGTGCTCATCACCGGGGGGATTCGGGATAACCAAGTTTTGGCGACGGCGGAGATTTTTGAACCAATCACCGGTACATTTAGTGCGGTTGGTGCTATGAATAGTCAGCGGCGAACCCATGCGGCGGTCTTATTAGCCGATGGTGAGGTACTGATTTTAGGAGGCTCTACTGAAGAAAATTGGAATACTCGCTTGAATAGCGTGGAAATTTACAATCCCCAGCAAGACACATTTGCCTACTATCCTGCCTCAATGCGTCAAGAACGCTTTAAACTGGGAAGTTCAGTGGCGACACTGAATAATGGACAGGTCTTGATTGTTGGCGGGGCCACAACTGTCGAAATCTTTGATTTTCAGGCAGAGGGGTTTCAAGATGTGAAGGGTGAAGTGGATGCTGATCGCTTTACCAGCACGGCTATCCTGCTTAATGATGGTCGCGTGTTGATCACTGGCGGCTATGATTATGATATACGCGCCACCGACCAAGCATGGTTATATATCCCGTGATTTAAAAAAGTGCGATGCTATCATATTGGTGTTGTCCCGTTCGCGTGCTACAATAGTGGCGCTTTTCACGAGCGTACACCCTGACATTACTTGGAAGGACATGCGATGCCTGCTTTGCTGCGAATTCGGACGCTGACTGCTGCGGCACTAATTGTAATTGGACTTTTTTTGGTAGCCTGCGGAACAGTCGCGGAAGAACCCCGACCTACCTTTGAATCCACCCAGCCATTTGTACGGGCCGACCGCACGGGCGAAGATGTTCAAGTAGTCGCAGTTGAACCTACCCATACACCCATTCCGCCAACTGCTACCCCGATTCCACCCACGCCGACTCCTGAAGTTGAAGAAACTGAGGTGGCAACAGAAGAACCAACCGCCGAAGTCACCGAGGCTGGTGTCACTGAAGAACTTCCCGGTGATCCGGAAATTGGGAAGCTACTATTTGAAAATGTCACTAGCCCCAGCACTTCCCAAAATTGTGCGACGGCGTGCCATAATGTCAATGAGCCAATTCCGGGAACCGGGCCATATCTCTATGGGATAGCAACGGTGGCAGGCAGCCGAATTCCGGGCATAAGCGCTCAAGATTATCTTTTCCAGTCCATTATGCAACCGAGTGCCTTTCTTGCACCTCCCCAAACTGAGCAGCCGTGGCCGGATAACCTGATGCCGCATGATTGGGGGCAGGTGCTTACTGAACAGGATGTCTGGCACATTGTGGCTTATCTTATGACGTTGACCCAAGAGCGGCCTGAATAGAAGTGATGGGATATCGCCAAAAAAACTCTTGAGTTTCATAACGCCGACTGTTATACTGATACATACGTTATGAAATAGCGGGCCTATAGCTCAACGGCAGAGCAGGTGCCTTTTAAGCACTTGGTTGGGGGTTCGAATCCCTCTAGGCTCAACAATTTGGTAATTAGATGAACCAGCCACCCTCAAAAGACGGCTGGTTTTTTATTTATCTACCCTAACCGTTGGACTGACTTTGTTGTGCCAATTCATTAAATTAGATATAGTCTGTTTACTTTTTTCACAATTTTTCGACAATTTTAATGAAAATAGAAAAGTTTTTGTAAATATAGATATTTCAAATGAAACGTGCCAAAGAACAGACCCCAACTAATCTAAGTAGGGTCGTCGAACTAAAATTATCTAGTTTCTGCCTTTCCGATTTAAAAGGGGGTCAACTATGGATTTCGGGGGGTGGTCAAATGCGGAATTGGAGCAGCGGTGTAGAGAGGAAACTAGCAACTATCTTAAACATGTAACGCATGACGAACGTTACTGCTTTGAACTCTTTCGGCGGGCATTAGAAAAAAAAGACCAAGACGCCTTTACCGCTATATACAAGACCTACGAACCCTTAGTACGGAAATGGGTCAGATCACATCAGTTGCGCGACCAAGTCGGCGAAACCGACCTCTTTTTTGTGAGCGGTTCTTTTACTAATTTTTGGAAATCCTTCAATAACCCCGACTATCCAGATAAATTCAAAAATTTTTCGCGGGTGGCTGCCTTGCTTAATTATCTCAATAGTTGCGTTTATTCGTGCATAACGGAATATTGGAAATCAAATTATCTGGAGGAACAACTCGTTTCTTTGGAAGATGAACTAGATAGGATTCGTCCAATGAAACTGCATCTGGATGGGGCTATCAATTCACAGCAACTATGGGACTATATCACCCAACTATTGCCAAATGAGCAACTGAGAGACCTAGCACAGGCGGTATTTATTTTGGAGTACAAACCAGCGGACATTGCAAAAATGGGTGGCTGGAAAGATGCTCGGGACGTTTCGATAGCCCTACAACGCATTAAGCGTATCTTGCGGCGTGATGCAACTCTGCGCCAACTTCTTGAAGCCAATTTGCCTGATTCCTCTGACGATACTTAACCTGAAAGTTCGCCTATCTAAAATGATCGTGTGATAAAACGGATGTCTATGCAATTTAATCTTTATATACAGGTGTGTGAAGAGGATAAGGTGTAGTATGGAGTGCAGTCTCCCACCCCAACTAACTAATAACGAAATTGATGACGCCCTAGACGGGATAGCCGACTCGTCGGTATATAGACATTTGGAACAGTGTCCATTTTGTCGTCAGCGGATTGAACATGAACGTCATTTGGATGCGAAACTGGAATCCTTCTTAATCCCTATGTTTTTGCAGCAAACTCATCCCTCGGCCCAGACATTACAAGATTATCATTTCAATTTACTCAAAAAATCAGAGCGGGATACGGTTTTTCAACATGTACAACTGTGCTCCGATTGCCAGCGTCATTTAGCAGAATTGCAGTCTTATTTGGAATCATCATCCTCTATTACAACTAAGCCCGAAATACGACAGGATAAACCACGCAAGCCACTAAGAGAATTGATTGCCCAATTGACGTCACCCGGACAAGGCGCTCAGTTATCCTATCGAGGGTCTCGAGGCCCCTTGATGTTTGAAGCAGATGGCGTCTATGTCTTTTTGGATGTACAACCCGGTGTACCTCCAATTTTGGTAGGCCAGATCGTTGCCGAACTTCCAAAGGTATGGATCGGCGGATTGGTGGAGTTACGACAGGCAGGGGAACTACAAGGCACCACGACAGTCAGCGACATGGGGACTTTTGAGTGTCCAATGCCACAGACGACTGCGATTGATTTACGTGTTACGACAGGTGGCGGGAATAGTATTGTCGTAAAGGGGGTTGTTCTTTCGGAGTAACCAACTATGCAGCAAGCTAATTTGGAAGAACTAATTTACTTATTGCTGGAGGGGAAGTTAATACTTGCTGATCTCGCGTTGTCTCCTGATGAAGACCACCTCTTAGTCCTTAACATCAAATCCCAAGCGAATCATTATTGGTCTATTGATCCGCGTGAGTCGGTGCGTCGTGCGGAACTTATTATTGAAATCGGAACGGTGCATGACAATCTATGGCAAATCGCGTTAGGGAAGATGGCGCTTGGTGATGCGCTAAAGTTCCTTGGTGACAACGAAAAGGCGTGGGAATATTTTCAAGAAGCGGCACGCTTATTTTTGAGCATTGACGATGAGGTGGGTTGGGCGAGAACGCGGATTGGCCCGTTGATAATCTGCATCGAACTTAATATCGTAGACGAAATTTTGACGGAAGCCGCCGAAGCTGCTGAAATTTTGAAGCGACACCAACAGTGGGAATTATTGCTCAACCTAGAAATGAATCGTGGCATGGTCTATCAGGATTTGCGAAATTGCCAAGCTGCGCTGGACTGCTTCGACTCCGCCCTTCGGTTGGCCGAATCGCTGGGCGAGAATGGCGAACAATATCTGGGTCGGATGAACAATAATCTTGGCTACACCTATTTTATTATGGGGAATTTACAGCTTGCCCTCGAATATTTAGAACAAGCCCAAACGATTTGTACACGCCGCCAAGAAGTGCAGTGGTTAAGCCAGATTGAATTGAATATCGCTAGTGTACTTTTGAAACAGGGCCACTATCGCCGAGCCTTACAACTCCTCCATCAAGCCCAACAGCAGGCCCAGACAGATGCCTCGCCGCGCAAAATTCAGGCTTATGCCAGTCATCGGATTGTAGAATGTTATCTGGCGTTGAACCGATTTCCAGAAGCCCGCGAACTGGCTCTGAGGGTCATTGAAGACTATGAAGCCTTAAAAGCCCCTTTTTCAAAGGCTGTTTGTCTTTTTAATCTGGCAACTGCCGAGGCGGAACTGGGGCGATTAGAGGCCGCACAATCGGCACTGGAAGCAGCCGAACAAGTTTTTATCGAGATGCAAATGCAGGACTGGTTACCCAGCATTGGGGTTTGGCGTGCTACCATCGCCCTAAAACAAAATAACCCCACCCTTGCTTATTCTGAGGCGTCGAATGCAATCAATCAATTTTCCGATCATTTCCAAGTAAGTTATGTCAATGCGCTTTTGCGCCAAGGGCAGGCTCTCTACGCTCTGCATGATCTTGCCGGAGCTGCTCAAGTGGCACAGGAAGCACTTCGACGAGCGTTGCACAGTCGCTTGGCCTTGAGTCGCTACAGTGCCCATTTGTTGCTTGGTCAACTAGCGGAGGCAAAATCACAGTACCGACGAGCGTATCGCCACTATTGGGCTGCATCAACCAGTGTGGAGCGCGTTCAAAAAGGGTTGTCGCTGACACTGCGGACAAGTTTTCTGGATGATAAGGCGGATGCCCTTCGATCATTGATCCGTTTATATTTGCAGGATGGTCAAAATGCCTGTGCCTACGAAACCCTAGAACGTGCCAAATCGCAGACGTTTTTCACCTATTTGGGCAGTCGGGATAGCTTACATTGGGGCGATATTGATCCCGATTCTCGCCAGTTCCAGAGCCAATTTGAGCAGCTTCGAGAAGAATATCAGTGGTTGTATCGGGTTGTAAGAGAAGAAATCCCCTCAAAAGACAGCCTCACCCCCGAACAAGCCCGCCGCAGATTAGCCGAATGTGAAAAACAACTGCTTGCCATTCGGGAGCGGCTGTATCTCCAAAATCCAAATAACCCGCATTCCTTTGGCTTAGTCCTGCCAGACGTAGCGACCATTCAACACCGACTTTCCCAAACCTCCCTGCTGATCGAATACTACAATGACGGACAACATCTGTGGGCCTTTGTGCTGGACTCGGCCCATCTTGAAGTATTTAAGCTGCCTGTTGCGCTCCGCGAAGTCAATCATTGGATTCAACAACTGCAATTTAATATCAACTGTGTTCTTCAAGCTGGTCGTCATGGTTCAGTGGTCAAATTTTTGACCCACCAATTCCGTGACATCAGTTGCCAACTCTATTCAGCATTGTTGGAGCCACTCGCTGCACAGATCACTGGCAAAAAACGCCTGACCATCGTGCCCTATGGCATTTTACATTACCTACCCTTTCATCTCCTGACCTCGGATGACGGGTATCTCATCGAACAACATGAGATTGTCGTCCTTCCAGCAGGCGGACTTATTACACAGCCCAGCCCAGTCCGTCAGCCGGGTGCAGTGGTGGTGGCCCATGCCCAAAATGGCCGTTTACCCCAAACGGTTTGTGAGGCGCAAATGGTACATCATCTCCTCGGTGGTCAAATTTATGTGGAGGATCAAGCGACTAGGAATACGCTTCAACAGGTGCCTTGCCAAGTCTTGCATATCGCGGCTCATGGTGAATTTCGGATGGACTATCCAGACCTTGCCTATATTGAATTGGCGGATGGGCAGCTTTTTACGGATGATCTATTACAGCACGACTTAAGTTATGAATTGGTGACGTTAAGCGCGTGTGAAACTGGGCGGGCTTCAATCACCAGTAGCGATGAGCCTATCGGGTTGGGGCGGGGGTGTTTATATGCAGGGGCTGGCGCTTTGTTAGTCAGTCTTTGGCGCGTAGAAGATAACGGCGCGTATAGTCAAATGGAAACCGTTTATCAGTTGCTAAAAACTGGTGAGTCTAAGGCATCAGCGATACGCCAAGCGCAATGTGCTCAGTTATCCTATATCGCCGATTTGCATCCCGCCTATTGGGGGGCTTTTCAGCTAATCGGCAATCCTGATCCTTTTAGCAGTCCGACTTGTTTATCCGAATAGTTTTTAAGTGAGGCAAGCCCTATGGAAGACTTAACAACCGAAACCCGTGCTTTTGCACCCCACCAAATCGTGTATCTGGTAACGCATCCCCCTGATGCCACGCCAAGTGCAGTGGTTGATTTTTTAAAGACCTTTTTGACTTCAAACGACTGCCTTGTTCCCGAAATTGATATTTCATCGGAAAAACCTCCGCTTCGCTTTGTAAGCGAGGCGTCTCTATCTCACCGTCTGCCTCCTGTTACTTATATAGCTGCAATGTATCCCAGACTACCTGATGCCGATCTTTTCAAAGAGGTTCTGAAAATTTATCGTATCCTTGTTCCTTTTAGAGAACCATCATCCGCCGAAAGGTTTTTTCAGCCAATTCTTAAGATATGGGAGAAGAATGCGCCGTCTGGATTGCAAACATTTTTGACAAGGACTGGTCGGGGTGTTCACCAAATCTATTGGAAACTACGTAGGGTTACGGGCAATCGTCACGATTACACGCCCCGCGAATTCGAACTACTGGGTGCCTCACCTAATTGGTTAAGTAACGGTGCACCGAACGAACCACCAGCGCCGCCAGATTCAGGTACGGGTGGGGGCGGGCCAGCGGGCAATCCAGTTGCAGCGACCCTCAACAAGCCATCCGACTATCAGTTTTCGGTTGAGCCAACCGGGGTGACGGGCCTCCCTGCCAATTTGATGAAATATTACGAACAAGCCTTTGGGTTCAAATCCAACAACCCCAATGCCAAAAAATCTGTTGCGACTGTCATCAAAACATTTCAACACACACTGCAAATGATGCTGGAACATCCGCTGCCGAAGGATGCGGTCAAACCCCAAAAGGTGCGCGTGGTCATTTTGGATACCGCGCCACCCACCAAAGACCCCGACCCTCCAGATATTGGGGAGAAGCGGCTGGCTGGGGATGTACTTCCCATCAGTCTTTCAAAAGCCTATGATGAGTTTGGCGCTACCAATCCCCTGCTAGAGTCCTTGCTGCGCTCAACGGATACAGCGACAGGACTTGTCGAAGGTCTTCGGCGTGATCCTGCCACGAATGAGCTAAAATCCGATATTTTGCGCATTACCTATTTTACCGACCCAATTACGGGTGAGACATTTGACGCGAAACCGATCATCCAACGGGGTTATGAACTCAACCGTGCCTGCGTCCAAGATCAATATTTTCGACAGTGGAAAATGGATCATGGCCTATTTGCAGCGGGCATCATTCATTCCATATCACCGGGAACAGAACTCCATCTTGTCGAAGTCCTCAATGCGTTTGGGTCAGGTACTCTTATGACCTACCTCGCGGGTTTGGATACTGCCCTGAAGGGGTTTAACCCTGACAAGGAGAAATTGGTCGTCAATTTGAGCCTAACCTTCAGTGTGCCCGCAAATGCGGACCACCCGGACGCATGGCTGAAAGAACTTTATTTGGCATTAGATCAGGAAGACGCGGAATTACGGGGGTTACTCGATAGTATCTTGGTTGACCTTGAGCAATTTCTAACGTATTTGACTTTGCCCATTACGTTGCCGATGGCGATTGTAGCCTACGCGCAAGCCAATCCCAATATCCCGCCCTCCAAGAAAAATGTCTTGGACGGGTTGCTCAAACTCTATCATATCCAAGAACGTATTGCACGGGTCGTCAATGCGGGCGGGGTAGTAGTGGCCGCCGCGGGAAACGATGGCTTAAATGGTGGAAAATCACGCACCCCGGCGCGGATGCCTGCGTCTATGCCAACAGTATTAGGGGTCGCTGCCCTTGATTCCAGTAATAACCAACTGACCGACTATAGCAATCTGGCAGATTATCCCGTTCATGCGGGTGTTGCCGTCTTTGGCGGGGATATAGATTCTGCCAACCCGAAATTTAGCAATGCAAAGACTGGCATCTTGGGTGTTTATACTGGCCCTTATCCCGAAAACCCGCCCGACCTAAGTAAGGAAGATTGGCAACGGCTTGCACCTAACACAACGGGGTGGGCACGCTGGTCGGGTACGTCGTTTGCTGCCCCAATCATTTCAGGCCTCATAGCCGAGATGATGAGTCGGGGTTGGTCTGGTGAGGAAGCCCTAACGATCTTGCGTATCGCCTTCCCGGAGCAGTATGCGCACGAGCATGTGATTCGACTAAAGCAGGGGTAGTGGGATTTTTTCAAAGTTTTGCAGCAAGAGCGAAGGGTCGTTGGTGGCCCTTTGTTTTTTAATGTACCGCTTCGAGTAAATCGAAAAACTTCGGGGAAGGGGTATCAATCAATTTAAAGTTAATTGGCAAAAGCGTATCTGTAAAGCCCACACAGCCGCCCGTGTAAAGACATACTAAATGTTCCCCTTGCACATGCAATTCAATCACCGCTATACCCACCAACTATAACCGACGCTTTGCAGAATCGAAATCGAAGGTCATATCTCCCCATATAGATGCGACCCTTGAGGGTAGTTTTCTACTATGACTTTTCCATCCATCCAGTTTGTTTACACAAAATGCTTGATCATCTCATTTTTTAACTTGCATTAAAAGATAGTTTCAGATAGATTTATATAACTTTGCATAGATTTTAATACACATTTTTCAAGGATGAATTTAGGAACATGGGTGCCCCCGGATCAAGATCGAATCATCGTTCAAATCATCAGCCTAGTGGTCAATCTGAAGACCGAGGCCGACAACTTTCACGTCGCCAGTATGTGCGATTTGCATTTTATAGAGTGGATCCTCTTTGGCGCAGATTGGAAGCCGCAGAACAATCACAGCAAAAACAAGAATTGGCCGATGTCATTCGTACTTTTAACCGCCAAATGTTGCTCCGGCCCTATAGCTTGATGGGTACACGCTCTGACGCCGAACTTTTGCTCTGGCAGATCGCCGAAAATCCGCTCCCCTTTCGAGAACTCGCTACTGCGATTGCCAGTACACGAATGGGGGGATATTTGAACATGGTCTACTCCTATTTTTCGCAGACCAAACGCTCCATCTATGAAATCCGCAGCGCCAATGATGACACCCATGAAGAACGCTTGGTTATTGACCCATCCGAAGCCAAATATCTTTTTGTCTATCCCTTCATCAAGACACGCGATTGGTATCAGTTGTCGCTCCATGCTCGACAAGGAATTATGGACGAACATATTGAAGTGGGACGCAAATATCCCTCGGTTCGACTCAACACCACCTATAGCTTTGGATTGGATGATTATGAATTTATTGTTGCATTTGAAACCGACGAACCGTCCGATTTCCTTGATTTGGTACAGGAACTCCGCGAAACCGAGTCCAGCCGATATACGTTACAAGACACCCCCTTATTTACCTCAATCAATATGCGCCTTGAAGAAGCCTTAGATGCGCTGGGGGGGCCACCCATTGCCCAGCCTGTGTCATCGAATGAAATTCATGAGGCATGGACAGAGGTCTGCCCATTGGATGAATTTGCCCCCGGCGAAACAAAGGTAGTTTTCCTTGAGGGCAAGATGGTGGGGCTTTTCAACATCGAGGACACGATTTACGCCATCAATAATCGGTGTACCCATGCGCGAGGCCCTTTAACAGATGGTGCGGTGAATGCCCACGAATGCAGCGTGGTTTGCCCGTGGCACTATGGCAAATTTGACCTTAGGACAGGTGCGGCGCTAGATGGGGTGGTCAGAAAACCTGTTGAGACCTATCAGGTCGAAATCCGGGATGGGGTGATTTATGTTGGCACACAGGTCGCCGAAAAAATAGAAGGATAGTGTTCTAATTATGAGTATACATGGCGCACAAACCGTCGGGACGCCCAAATATGACGATGAGGCCCGAACCTACGATGCGATTCTAGTTTTGTCATTTGGTGGCCCGGAAGGAATGGAGGATGTGATCCCATTTCTTCAAAATGTTGCAGAAGGACGCGCGATTCCACAACAACGGTTGGAAGAAGTCGCGGCCCATTATTATGACTTTGGAGGGGTAAGCCCAATTAATCAACAGAACCGCCTCCTGATCGCCGCTTTAGAAAAAGAACTTAAGCAGCACGGCCCGCAACTACCCATCTACTTTGGCAATCGCAACTGGCATCCCTTTCTCACCGATACTCTGCGTCAAATGCAGGATGACGGGGTGCAGCGGGCGCTCGTATTTGTTACCTCAGCTTTTAGTTCCTATTCCGGCTGCCGCCAATATCGAGAAGATGTGATACGGGCCTATGAAGTGGTGGGGGCGGATGTGCCAGCTTTTGACAAACTGCGTGTTTTTTATAACCATCCCGGTTTTATTGCGCCAATGGTGGAAAAAACACGGCAGGCCTTTGCACAATTCCCACCCGAAACACAGAATGATGTGCATTTTGTTTTTACGGCCCACAGTATCCCGATGGGTATGGCACGCAACAGTCCATATGTGGCCCAGTTGGAAGAAGCGTGTCGCCTGATAGCGGAACGTATCGGCACGACGAACTATCAATTGGTCTATCAAAGTCGAAGCGGCCCGCCCCATGTCCCATGGCTAGAACCGGATATTTGTGATTATCTTCAGCAACTTAAGGGGCAGGGGATTAGCAATGTCCTGATTATTCCGATTGGGTTCATCTCTGATCATATGGAAGTGCTCTTTGATTTGGATACCGAGGCAAAACACTTAGCCTCTGAATTGGGTATCCATCTCGTTCGAGCCGAAACAGTAGGGACACATCCGGCGTTTATTCAAATGATCCGTGAGCTTATCTTGGAACGCATGACCGCACAGCCTGAGCGACGTTTTCTGGGAGCATATGGGCCAAGTCATGACATCTGCCCCATTGATTGCTGCTTAAAAGGGGAGAGTGGTCGGCGCCACGCCTAATCGAATCAATCTATGACATATGACCTGAGTTCGATGACAGAATGTACTGCGAAGAGGGTGTTGCTCGGATTATCTTATACGCAGTTTTGCCTAGTTTTGCTTATATTTACATAGTTTTGAGGGCAGCATTATGACCTATCCGGCACCACGTCTTGTTTTTTGGGAAACCACCGCAGGCTGCAATCTGCGTTGTATCCACTGTCGGCGCGTAACTGTTGCAGATCAACTCACTCCGCAAGATTTAACGACGGCAGATGCTTTTGCCATGATTGATGCTATCGCTGGGGTGGGTAAACCCGTATTTGTTTTATCGGGTGGGGAACCCCTGTTCCGCCCTGATATTTATGATATTGCCCGTTATGCGACGGATGCGGGCTTACCAGTGGCATTGGCGACCAACGGCACATTGATTGACGATGCGGTAGCGGCGCGTATCCAAGCGAGTGGTGTTCGCCGGGTAAGCATTTCTTTTGATGGCGCGGACGCTGGAACCCATGACACTTTCCGAGGGTTGCCCGGTTCATTTGAAGCAGCGATTGTGGGGTTTAGGGCCTTACGCAAGGTTGGTCTACCTGTACAAATTAACACGACAGTGGCTAACCATAACAAGGCGCAATTGGATAGTATGTTGGCAATGGCAAAAGACTTGGATGCGGTGGGGCTGCATCTTTTCTTGCTCGTACCTGTTGGCTGTGGGGTGCAAATCGCCGAAGAGCAGATGATTAATGCTCAAGAATATGAGCGCGTCCTCAACTGGCTTTATGACATTGAACAATCTGAGCCAGAATTGCAGCTTAAAGCAACCTGTGCGCCGCATTACTTCCGGGTCATGCGTACCCGCCGCGCCGAAGAACGTCGCAAAGGAACGCAGCAGGAACTTCCGGCCAGTTATGACCGACAAGTACATGGTCATCCGCATGGGCAAATGCACGCCGCCACCAAGGGTTGCCTTGCCGGAACAGGTGTCTGTTTTATCTCCCATCGCGGCGAAGTGTTCCCGTGTGGTTATTTGCCTGTTGAGGCGGGGAATATTCATCAACAGGACTTTTCAGAAATCTGGGAGGGTAGTCCGTTATTTGCCGAATTACGCGACCCCGATGCGCTTGAAGGCAAGTGTGGTATCTGTCAGTTCAAATCGTTGTGTGCGGGCTGCCGTGCCCGTTCCTACGGAATCAGCGGCAATTATTTAGCTGAAGAGCCATTCTGCGCGTATCAGCCAGAAACAAGACAGGTTGTATTTTAAAGCCATTTCTATTCAGGAGCGCTTTTGTGACTATCGCTGTCGTTGGACTTAACTACCGAACCACCCCTGTCGAGATACGGGAAAAATTGACCCTCTCCGGTTGTGCATTCCAGATTGCGTTGGAAGACCTAAAGAGCCTTACCCAGTCGCCTGCTGGCAACCAATCATTGGTCATCCATGAGGGGGTCATTTTATCTACGTGTAACCGACTGGAAATCTATGTAGAGGCATCGGTGGTGGATGAGGGAATTAAGCTGATCAAACAATTTATCTCGAAACTTCAGAATCTGCCCGATAGTGAAATAGACAGCTATTTGTATCAACAGATTGCGAATGATGCGATTCAACACCTGATGCGAGTAGCCTGTGGCCTCGATTCTATGATTTTGGGTGAAGCACAGGTATTGGGGCAGGTAACACAGGCTTTTGAAGATGCCCGCGCCGCAGCCCTTACCGGCCCGATTTTATCCCATCTGTTTGCACAAGCCATTCATACAGGCAAACGCGCACGTGCTGAAACCCCGATTAGTCGTTATACCACTTCGGTCAGCCATGCTGGGGCGCTTCTATTGCTCGAAAAACTTTCCCAGCGTGCCGCATCAAAGATATTAATTATTGGTGCAGGCGAAATGGCGGTGTTGGCGGCACAGGCCCTTAAGCGATTCGCAATCAGTGAGATCGCCTTTGTCAATCGCACCTATAACCGTGCTGAGACGTTGGCAACTGACTTTGAAGGCAAGGCTATGACGTGGTATGAACTTCACGAAGCACTCGCATGGGCCGATGCGGTGGTGTGTGCTACCGGAGCGCCGCATACAATTCTCTATCGCTCCGATTTGGAAGCGGTTGTTTCTCAGCGAACAGGCCACCCACTTGTGATTGTAGATATTGCCGTCCCGCGTGACGTAGAAGAGGGTGTTCGGGAATTACCCTATATCCAGTATTACGATATTGACGATTTACAATCAGTGGTGGATGCCAATGTTGAATTACGGAAAGCCGCTGTCCCAGAGGTGGAAGCGATTATCCAGCAGGAGATGATACGCTTTCTCGAATGGTATAGAGGGCGTCAAGTGACCCCGGTGATTAAGAATCTACGGGATTGGGCGCAGAACATCGCTGACGAAGAACTATTGGAGACATTGGGTCGCCTTTCGGATGCTGATGAGCGTACTCGGCAGATCGTCAGTCGCATGGCCCATCGCCTCGTGAATCGGCTATTGCACGAACCCACCTCGCGTTTAAAGATGCAAGCAAACGTGGGCAACGGCTATGGTTATGCCCATGCAGTGCGTGAATTGTTTGCGCTGAACGATGGGGAGGCCCATGAGTGCCTGTGTGATGAGGGGCACTGCAATTTCGTCGGGGTCGTGGAACAGGCATCCAACCCGTGCAATTTGCACTGTATCTTGCCCTACACGACAGGTCAGGCTCAATGAGTGCAGCCAAAACACTACGATTCGGGACACGCGGCTCGGATTTAGCGCTGTGGCAGACCCGCCATATTATGGTGCTATTGCAAGAAACCGACCCCTCCCTACGGCTTGAATACGAAATTATCAAGACACGCGGCGACCAAATTCTACATACCCCGCTTCCAATGGTGGGGGGCAAGGGGGTTTTTACGGCGGAATTGGAATCGGCACTCCATGAAAAACGCATTGATTGTGCCGTCCACAGCCTCAAGGATTTACCAACCGAGCCGCCCGATGGATTAATCGTCGGAGCGATTCCAGAACGAGCCAACCCCGGTGATGCCCTGATCAGCCGCCGAGAGTATAGCCTTGCGACTTTACCGAATGGGGCGCGGGTTGGCACCAGCAGCACTCGTCGGGCGGCGCAACTTCGTCACCTTCGTCCTGATCTGAAAACGATTGATATTCGCGGCAATGTAGATACACGCATCCAAAAAGCATTGGCGGCGGATGGGGATTATGATGCCATTGTATTGGCCTATGCGGGTTTGGAGCGACTAGGGCGTTTGGATGTGGTCAGTGAATTGCTGGATTTGGAAGCCATGCTGCCAGCCCCCGGTCAAGGTGCGATTGCCGTACAGACCCGCAATGAATTGCCTCTTTTGGAGGCACTCCACATTATCCATCATCAAGATACTGCACTAGCCATTACCGCTGAACGGGCTTTCCTTGCAGGGTTAGGTGGAGGATGCTCGGTGCCCGTCGCCGCCTATGCCCAACTTCAAGAAAACAAACTGGTACTGCGCGGACGAGTCTCTGCCCCTGACGGCACACAACAAATTGATGTCACGATTACCGCTGTAGTGGATGATGAACAAGCGGCCTTCGCGCTGGGCGCCACCTTAGCTGAAGAAGCCCTCGAAAAAGGGGCAAAGGGATTAATGGAGCAGCGGCAATGACTGGCGCTCTGGCGGGCAAGCGGATCGTGAATACACGGGCCGTCCATCAAGCCGAGGCGCTCAATACCTTGTTGCGTCGACATGATGTTATACCGCTTAATTACCCCTGTATCGCCATTACCCCACCAGATGACCCCGCATTGCTGGATGCGACATTGGTTGATCTGGTAGCGGGACATTATGCGTGGCTGGTGCTGACGAGCGCCAATACCGTATTTGCCATTGCGGAACGCCTTGCTGTACTGGGATTGACGCTTAATGGGGGCAGATTCCAAACGGCGGCAATCGGGCCTGCCACTGCGCACGCCATCCAGCAAAATCTGGGCATATCAATCGCCGACTTACCAGCCGAATATATCGCCGAATCATTGGCGAATCACCTGCCGCTGAAGATAGGGGAACGGGTGTTATTGCCCGAATCCGCCCTTGCACGTCCAACATTGGCAAATCAATTCTCAGAGCGCGGGGCACAGGTGACTGTTGTAACGGCCTATCAAACGGTGTGTGGTACCGGCGGGGCGAATATTCCCCATCTGTTAACACAGGGGCAGGTAGATATGCTGACCTTTACCAGTTCCTCCACCGTCACTTACTTTCTGGAACGCTTACAAAACGAGGGTGGACAACTGGAAACGGCTCTTACATTGCCGGCTGCCTGCATTGGCCCAAAGACGGCGACCACTGCACAAGCGTATGGCTTTTCCCTCGTGGATGTTCCCAGCGAGCATTCCCTAGAGGGCCTCGTCGCTATCTTAGAGACCTATTTCGAATCAACTGAGAGATAACTATGAACCAAACACAACTTGAAACAATCACAGGAACGCCGCCTGTTATCCGCCCACGTCGCCTGCGCCGAACTCAAGCACTGCGTCGTATGGTGCGGGAAACAAGCCTATCTCCTAACGACTTTATCTACCCGCTGTTTATCCGGCATGGACACGACATTCAACAGCCAATTCGGTCTATGCCCGGTCAGTTTCAATGGTCAATTGACCGTGTGGTGGGGGAAGTCCGTGCTGCCTATCAACTGGGCATTCCAGCAGTCATTTTATTCGGTATCCCGGATGTAAAGGACGCCTGCGGAAGTGAGAATTATGAACCGAATGGCATTATCCCAAGCGCGATTCGGGCTATCAAAGATGCCGTGCCGGAAATGATGGTCATTTCGGATATGTGCTTTTGCGAATATACCGATCATGGGCATTGTGGGATTATCAATCAACCCGGTGATGCCTATTATCAGCCTCATTTGCCGGAAGGCTATCTGCTCAACGACCCAACGTTAGAGCTATTGGCACGGGCTTCGATTGTCCATGCCGAAGCGGGGGCGGACATCATCGCGCCGTCGGGGATGATGGATGGTATGGTGGGGGCGATTCGGGCGGGGTTGGATGATGCCGGGTTTGACCATGTGGTGATTATGAGTTATGCCGCTAAATACGCCAGCGGTTTTTATGGCCCGTTCCGTGATGCTGCTGAAAGTCCACCCCAATTTGGAGATCGTAGCGAATATCAGATGGACCCTGCCAATCGTCGAGAGGCGCTGAAGGAGGTCGCGCTTGATGTGGCTGAAGGGGCAGATATGCTGATGGTCAAGCCTGCCTTGCCCTATCTCGATATTCTGAGCGCGGTTCGGCAGTCATACAACCTGCCCGTCGCGGCGTATCAGGTCAGCGGAGAATACGCCATGCTTCATGCGGCGGCAGCGAATGGGTGGATTGACCTGCGACGCTGTGCATTGGAAACCCTCACTAGCATCAAACGGGCGGGTGCGGATTTGATCCTCACCTATTTTGCAAAAGAGGCGGCCCAATGGATCCCCGAATAACCCCCATGCCTGTCAGCGCTGCACCGGACATGCTGCAAGACAGTCGTTTTCTGCGGGCCTGTCGTCGTCAGCCGACGGATATGACCCCGATTTGGCTGATGCGTCAAGCTGGACGGTACATGGCGGAGTATCGTAAACTGCGTGAGAAATATACCATCCTAGAGATGATTAAAACGCCGGAATTGGCCTGCGAAGTGACCCTTCAACCCATTAATGCCTTTGATTTGGATGCGGCGATTATTTTTGCCGATATTTTGCCACCCCTTGAAGGCATGGGGCTGGAATTGGAGTTTGTCAAAGGCGAAGGGCCGATCATCCACAACCCCGTCCGTACTGCCGAGGATATTGAGAATTTGCGCGTGCTGCCCCCTGAAGAAACGCTGCACTTTACGTTGAAGGCTATCACATTGGCACGGCATGAATTAGACCAGCGCGGCATCCCCCTCATTGGATTCAGCGGCGCACCCTTTACCCTTGCCAGCTATGCGGTAGAAGGCGGCAGCAGTCGCAATCGGATTGCGGTCAAAAATATGATGATGAGCCAACCAGCCTTGTGGCACAGCTTAATGACCAAACTCAGTGAAGTCGCGGGACATTATCTTTTGGCACAGGCACGAGCCGGGGCGCAAGTTCTCCAACTATTTGACAGTTGGGTGGGTGATCTAAGCCCCTTCGATTATGAACATTACGTCCTGCCCTATAGCCGTCGTGTGTTGGAAATCGCGGGGGCGTCCGGTGTGCCGATTATCCATTTTGGCACGAATACCAATGGGATGTTAGACCTCATCCAATCCGCTGGGGGAGATGTCATCGGGGTGGATTGGCGGATAGACCTAGCACAGGCTTGGAAGCAGCTTGGTGATGATGTTGCCATACAGGGCAATCTTGACCCGGTTGCGTTATTTGCCGATTGGGAGGCGCTCAAGGTGCGTACCCGTCATATTTTGGACAGCGTAAAAGGCAAACCCGGTCACATCTTCAATGTGGGTCACGGCATTTTACCGGAGACACCGATTGAAAATGTGCGGCGGTTGGTGGATTTTGTGCATGAATACAGTCAGCAGTTGAATATGAGTGCAGAGGCAAGCGCATGACAGCAGTGGTTTTAGAGTCAAACAAGACTGATGCCCAATCAGCCTTACGGCGGCATGTCGTCATCATTGGTGGGGGAATTTCTGGCCTAAGCGCGGCGTGGTATTTGCAGCAGCAATCCGAGAATCAAGGGCTTGATGTCGGGTATACCGTGCTGGAAGCCTCAGATCGGTGGGGTGGCAAAGTTCTGACCGAACAAGTGGATGGGTTCGGCGATACGCCCTTTGTGGTTGAGGCAGGCCCGGATTCATTTCTCACTCAAAAGCCATGGGCGCTCCGTTTGGCGCAAGAACTCGGTTTGGGGGATCGGTTGCTGGGGACAAATGACCAGATGCGGACAGTTTATGTGTTGCATCGCGGCAAACCAGTCAAACTCCCCGACGGGTTGTTGTTGATTGTGCCGACCAAATTTAAGCCGTTTGTTTTCTCTCGCCTGATTTCACCTCTCGGCAAGCTGCGGATGGGGTTGGATTTATTCATCCCGCCAAAACGTGATGACCATGATGAGACATTGGCCCAATTTGTACGCCGCAGATTGGGGAATGAGGCCCTTGATAAAATCGCCGAACCCCTGATGTCTGGTATCTATAATGCCGAGGCCGATAAACAAAGTATTCTGGCGACGTTTCCGCGTTTCCGACAATTGGAACAGCAGCACCGCAGTTTGATTCGTGGGATGATTGCTTCCCGTCGTCAACAAGCGCCTCATGCTGCGCCCCCATCATCCAATACGCCCAAAATCGCCATGTTTATGTCGTTGCAGGGTGGTACACAAGAATTGGTGGATACACTCGTAGGCCGTCTTGAGGGTGATTTGCGGCTTGGCACAAAGGTGGCGCGAATCCAACGCGATGCTGATGGGCAATATGAGGTCATTACCCAACAAGGAGAAATCCTCAAGGCGGATGCGATTGTGCTGACATTGCCTGCCTACATCGCGGCGAATTTGTTGCAAGAGATCGCACCGACGGTCGGTGAAAAACTTTCCACGATCCGTTATGTCAGCACGGGCACGATTTCGCTGGCATTTAAGGCAGAGGCTATCAAACGGCCTTTGCATGGCTTTGGCTTGGTTGTGCCCAAGAGTGAACGCCGCCCGATCAACGCTATAACCATTTCATCCATCAAGTTTGACCATCGTGCGCCAGAGGGTTATGTGCTGCTGCGGGTCTTTTTTGGTGGATCACGCAGTCCGGAGACGATGTCTTTCAATGATGACCAACTCCTCAGCGTGATATGTCAAGAACTTTGCACTATTTTGGGAATCGAATCCGTCCCGCTGTTCCACCGTATCTATCGCTGGCATCAGGCTAATCCCCAGTACGATGTTGACCATCTGAAGCTGATTGAAGCGATTGAAGCCAATTTGCCAGACGGGATAGCGGTGACGGGGAGTGCTTTTCGCGGGGTCGGGATGCCAGATTGCATTTATCAGTCCCAACAAACGGTCAGCAAATTACTAGGAAAAATTCAACAATCTGAGGTCGTGGGATGAAAACCGTCCAATCCGAAAATTTATTTCAAAAAGCACAACACCTGATCCCCGGAGGCGTCAATAGCCCAGTACGTGCCTTTCGTAGTGTGGGTGGTACACCGCGTTTTATTGAACGGGGCAAGGGCGCGTATATCTGGGATGCGGATGGGAATCGCTA
The DNA here is from genome assembly GCA_021463865.1 of Anaerolineae bacterium. Classification (GTDB taxonomy): domain Bacteria; phylum Chloroflexota; class Anaerolineae; order Aggregatilineales; family J027; genus CFX10. The sequence continues at coordinate 32,348 of JAJTXY010000015.1, read as the reverse complement.
CATAGATTATGTGCTTTCGTGGGGGCCGCTGATTTTGGGTCATGCCCATGAAGCGGTGGTCGAAGCGATTGCCGAAACCGCTGCCAAGGGGACAAGCTATGGTGCGCCGACCCGACTTGAGAATGACTTGGCGGAGTTGGTGATTCAGGCCGTCCCTTCCATAGACATGATTCGTTTTGTCAACAGTGGCACGGAAGCCTGCATGAGTGCGCTGCGGTTGGCACGCGCCTATACCGAACGGGACAAAATCATCAAATTTGCCGGATGTTATCATGGTCATGCCGATATGCTGCTGGTGCAGGCGGGGAGTGGGGTCGCTACACTTGGTTTGCCTGATTCCCCCGGCGTACCCAATTCGACAGCCGCCCATACCCTGACCACTGTTTATAATGATCTTGACCAAGTACGGGAACTCTTTGAGCAAAACCCTGATTCGATTGCGGCGGTTATTGTTGAACCCATCGCCGCCAATATGGGCTTTGTGCTGCCACAGCCCAGCTTTTTGCAAGGCATCCATGACCTCTGCAAGCAATATGGCGCGGTCTTCATTTTGGATGAAGTCATGACAGGTTTTCGAGTCGCACCCGGCGGCGCACAAGCCGAGTGGAATCTTGACCCGGACATCACCTGTTTGGGCAAGGTCATCGGCGGGGGATTGCCCGTTGGGGCCTATGCGGGAAAACGCCATATCATGCAGCACGTCGCTCCAGCGGGCATGATGTATCAAGCAGGTACTTTGTCTGGCAACCCCTTGGCGATGGCAGCAGGTATCGCAACTCTACGGACACTCTTTGACGGCGGATTATTCGATGATGCAAAAAAGTTGACTGCTGCCTTGATAAATGGATTGGTTGAGGCGGCCCAATCGCTTGGTGTCCCGTTACAGGCGGACAGCGTCGGCACGATGTTTGGATTCTACTTCTTAAAAACGGCGGATGCAGTCATCCACGATTATGCCAGTGCCAAACAACATGCCCATACGGAACGCTACGCTAAATTTTTCCATGCCATGCTGGAACGCGGGGTGTACTTAGCGCCAAGCCAATTTGAGGCGGGCTTTTTGAGTAGTGCTCATACAATGGATGATGTCCAAACTACCATTTCGGCGGCACAGGATAGCCTTACTCATCTTTTATCAAGCTGAAAAATCGCACCTATAGATACTATGAACTCTGAACATCGCCTAGATTACCATCGTGCCTTGCCCATCTTTGTCCTTGTGCTGTTTGATGTATTGGGCCTATCTTTGATTTTGCCATTGCTGCACTTGTACGCGGCAACTTATGGGGCATCCCCAATCGAAATCGGTCTAGTGGTGGCGGCGTTTCCGATTGCCCAACTGCTCGGCTTGCCGCTTATGGGTGCGCTCTCGGATCGTTTTGGGCGAAAGCCTCTTCTACTGATTAGCCAGATGACTACCTGTGTGGGTTTTATCATGCTAGGTTCTGCCAACTCGCTACTTCTGATTATTGCGTCACGGGTCTTTGATGGCTTATTTGGCGCGAATATCTCAACGGCACAGGCGGCTTTGAGTGACATTACGGATGACAAGACCCGCGCTCAGGGGTTGGGGTTGATTGGGGCGGCTTTCGGACTGGGGTTTATTCTTGGCCCGCTAATCTCCGTCTTCACGCTTGCGTTGACCGATAACATCCAGATGCCAGCATTTGTCGCTGCTGCCTGCTCATTCCTATCTATTCTCCTGACCTTTTTTGTCTTTCGGGAAACATTGCCATCCGATCAGCGCCACAAACACAAAGATGCAAAGCCTTCGACGGCCCTAACCCTTGTGCGGAACCGCAACATTAGTGTTTTGTTGCTCTTCGTCTTTGTTCAACAACTGGTCTTTTTTGGCTTTGAGAGCCTACTTGGGTTGTTCACCTTGAGCCGTCTCGGTCTGCTTGGGCAAGGTAATGCACTCGTTTTTGTGGTGGTGGGTATCACATTGGTGATGGTGCAAGGAAGGTTTATTGGCCCATGGACACGCAAGTATGGGGAAGTCAAAATGGTCAATGTGGCGTTGGGTTTGCTCACGGCAGGATTGATATTGATTGCGCTTACCCCGAATCAACCCCATCCCTTTTACAAACGCGAGGTGGTTGAGGAAAAATTGTTGTCCGAGTCTGAATCGGATGCCAGTTCGATTACCGATATAACCGCGATTGAGCTACCCGATGACTCCTACCGAGGCATTTGGGGGGTAAGTTGGTTGCTTGTGATTATTATCCCAATTTCAATCGGGGCGGGGCTAATTCGTCCGGGATTAAATAGCCTGATCACCAAACGGGTTCATCAGCGAGAGTATGGGAGTGTGCTTGGCCTAAGTGCCTCATCCGTGAGCGCGGCAAACGCGATTGCACCGTTGATCGGAGGTTTTCTTTTCGAGAATTACGGCATAAATGCCCCATTTCTAATAGGCAGTATCGTCATCGGTGGCCTGTTAGTTTTTAGCTTCTTGTTCATCAAGTCCGCTGCTTTACCTACCCCAATTCAAGCCACATCGGAGGAACATATATAGAGTGCCGCTTTGTCTGCTTTTGAAATCACCGGCATGGGGAGAATTAAAAACCAGCTATCCAAAGACGGCTGGTTTTTTGATTGAGGGATCACTTAAGTGGCTTGCGAAAGCACCGCAAAAACGGTTGGTAGCAGTTGTTTCTTGCGTGACATCACCCCGGGTGCGTCAAGGGTATCATCATCGAGGCGGGTGTAGGGCAGCATGGAAATGACGCGATGCTGACCTACGGCGACCAAGCGGCTGTTGCCCCGTACTACATCTGTTACCATCAGTAGCGCCAGTGATAATTTCTGGCTTTCGGTCAACTGCTGTAAGGTCTCGCGCAGTTCACTCAAGCGGTCAGTCAATTCAGATAGATTGGCGACCTCTACTTGAGCAATCCCAACTTTGAGGCCGTTCGTTTCATAGAATTTGATGTCGGTGTTCACAATTTCCTCGGCGGGACGGGTTTCCAAGCCTGCTCCCGCAGAGAGTAGCTGCTGACCTAATTCAGTAATGGCTTGCATCACCTGTCGTTCATGGGCGTCGGTGGGTGCAAGTTCAGCCATAACCGCCAATTTGATGCCTGCGCTGCGATCCCGTGCTGTTACCGTCGGTGAACGAAAGGTTAATGTATCTGAGAGGATGCCACACAAGAGCAGTCCCGCCATTCCTTTTGGAAACGTGATACCTTGCTCTATTCCCCGTTCGGCTACCAACGTTGAGCAACTGCCAACGGGTTCGATGCGGAAATGAATTGGCACGGAGGTAGGAACAGTATTGAGGCGGTGATGATCCAAGACTTCGATGACTTCGGCCTCATCCAAACCGGGCACGGCTTGACCTAATTCATTGTGGTCAACCATGACAATGCGCCGACGGGGAGGCGACAACAGATGCGATTTGCGGCACAACCCGATATAGCGCCCGTCGCTGTCTACTACCAAAAATTCATCGGGGTCGGAGCGCAAGACTTGATTGATGACATCTCGAATAAATTCTTCACCATGTAGGATGATGCCGCTGGTATCCACTGCTGCCTGTGCCGGACGGTCAAACTCTTTAGCAAGCGCCAGCACCGAGGTAGAACTGAGGGCATCAGCCATCGTCGCAAATAGACCCGCACCGGAAATCAGGCCAATCGGTTTATGATCAGTATCCAGTAGGGGGGCGGAACGGCGGGTGTTGGCGATGCTCTGACAGGCATCCAACAGCGTCTGGTGGGGTTGCAAAAAGGGCAGAAATTCAACCAGATCACTCACCCGTACCCGCACATCGGTGACGAGGGTTGGGGGGGTAATGTTGAAATGTTCAAGGGCAAAGGCTGTCTGTGCATTCACCTGCCCAACTCGCCCTGCGATGTGTTTATCTGAAGTGGTTTGTTCCAATAACCAAGCGTAACTGATGGCTGCCGCAATCGAATCCATGTCTGGATTACGGTGCCCAATGACCAGAATTGAATCCACGTTAATCGTCATTACAGTTCCTTTAAAAGAATCACGTTGAGATACCAGAGGTATTGACCTTGTGTGAGGTTGATATGCTCAATAATAGTGGGGTTTTGGTGAGCAAGCAACACTGTGTCAAGTGTAATGATGCTAAATCTATATTGCTATTGAATGAGGTAGCCGCTATCCTTCAATTGGATGGGAGAGGCCGATTGTCGGCTGTCGCTCGGTGGCTCATGGTCAGTATCACGTAGGTCAATACCAAAGCCTCTCAATTACAATTGGGGGGCTTTATGATTGTTCAGTGGGGAGGAACACGATGCGGATTGCGATAGTCGCGGATATTCACAGCAATGCACCAGCATTCGAGGCCGTCTTAGCCGATATTGACCGTCAGGGTGTAGATGAAGTGGTCGTGGTTGGCGATTTTCTCAATGGGGGGCCGTTTCCGCGTGAAGTGCTGGATATGCTCTATGATCGCAAACCCCGTGCATTGTTGGGCAATCACGAACGCTATATCCAGATTCTTTCCAATCCCGAGCAGGATAAATCCGCCCATCCCCGTTCACGCTGGGGAGTCGCCTATTGGACATTGGATTACATGCAGGCAGCCGACCTCGCCTATCTGGACAGCCTCCCGATTACTATTGAACAAGACAAACTGCTGTTCGTGCATGGCTCCCCCAAAGATTTGCGTGGCGGAATCCTGCCTGATACCTCCGAAGGTTTTTTGCAGGAGCATTTTGGCGAAGTCGAGCACCCCTATGTGATTACGGCGCATACCCATCGTCCCTTTGTCCGTCAGTGGGGAGATTTGACGTTTATCAATCCCGGTTCAGTGGGAATGCCGCTCGACTGCAACCCTGACGCCAGCTATGCCATTTTGACGCGCTCCAACGGTCATGTGGATGTAGAACATCGTCGCATCCCCTATAATCAACAGTTAGTGGAACAGGCGGCTTATGCACGGGGTCTCATGGACATGGGGCCAATCGCGGTCTTGATGGTACATGAATCTGTGACGGGCCGTCCGGTTGTAGTTGAATATTTACAGCGACTCGAAGCCGCTATGAATGAATTGGGGCTATCCGAAGATGAGGCGATGGCTCAAATCCCGCTGTTAGACTAGGGCATAGACGGCCAATAGCACAAAATCGAAGCCAACAGCGCGGCCCGCTGTGGCAGACTGGGAATATAGACATGCTCATCGTCGCTATGTGCCCCACCACCCGATGGCCCCAAGCCATCAATGGTGGGAATGCCCAACGCCGCCGTAAAATTCCCATCACTGCCCCCGCCTTTGGCAATCTCTTTTAATGGAAACGGCGTAATTTTTTGTAGAGTAGCAAAGGTTTGCTCCATGATGGGCGTGTGTTCCATCGGCGGGCGAATAAAGCCGCCTGTCGTAAAGAGCAGCGCATCAGGTAGGGTCGCCCTAAACTCAGATAGGGCTTTAGAGACCCGTTCGGCCTCACTTTTAAAACGGGCACGGGCATTGATGGTGATGTCACATTCACCGGGGATAACGTTGTGGGTCGTGCCGCCGCGTATCACAGTTGGATTGACAGTAGTACCTAATTTCGCATCACTCAAGGATGTAATCTGACCAATTTGTGAGGCCATTTCTACAATTGCATTGACCCCTTCTTCGGGGTTACTGCCCGAATGCGACTCACGCCCTAACGCTACCATTTGAAAAATGCCAACCCCTTTGCGCTCGGTCACAATCGTTTCTGGATCGGTAGCTGGCTCCATAATCAAGGCAAGGCCCGATTCACGCGCTAACCGTTCAATCACTTCGCGTGAGTGTGGACTGCCGACTTCTTCATCGGAAGTGAATAACACCGTAATGGGGCGCTTAGGCAGTTCTTTTTGGTAGAACAAATCTTGTAAGACGGTTTGTACAACCGTGATACCGCCCTTCATATCGGATGCCCCAACACCATACAAAATATCATCTTCGGTGCGGGTGGGGCGTTTTTCGACACTGCCTACCGGGTGAACGGTGTCCATATGGCAGCAAATGAGGATGGGTTTGCCGGGGTGGTGTTGATTCCAGCGGCACTCAACAAAATTCCCCACCGATTTTTGTTCGTGGACGATGACATCGCTGGCATCTAGCCCTCTGGCCCATATTGCCAGCCAGTCGGCCAATTCATCAATGGCGGCTTTTTCAGACGTGGGGGTCTCACTTTCGATGAGGCCGCTCAGTGTCCAGATCATCGCGCCTTTTTGTTCTTCGTATCGGGTAAGAAAGTCAGATTTGGCTTCTATTTCCATCAATATGCGTTTCTGTTGCGGAACAAAACGGTTTGGGCGGCGGTGCGTAAGATAATTTTGATGTCAAACCAGATTGACCAATTTTCGACATAATATAGGTCATATTTGAGGCGTTCTTCGATGGAGGTGTCTCCGCGTAGGCCGTTGACCTGTGCCCAGCCTGTCATGCCTGCTTTTTCGCGGTGGCGTTCCATATAGCGTGGGATGGTGTGGCGAAATTCTTGGACAAATTGTAATTGTTCAGGACGTGGGCCAACCAAACTCATTTGCCCATAAATCACATTAATTAAGTTGGGCATCTCATCCCAATTGGTTTTTCGCATAAAAGACCCAATGCGCGTCTTACGGGGGTCGTCTTTGGTCGTCCACTTACCATATTTTTCGGCGTCAATCCGCATCGTGCGGAATTTAATCATCTGGAAAGGCCTGCCATCCAACCCGACCCGTTCTTGCGTAAAAAACACCGGGCCACGATCTGACAGATAAATCAGGACGGCGGTGAGCAGAAAGAACGGACTTAAAAAGACCAGACCCATAAATGCGCCTATAATATCCACAACCCGTTTCAGGCTGAGTTTCCAACCCCGTAGGGCAATATCACGCACCCCTAACAGGGGCATCCCGCCCAAATCATCAACGGTGAGACCGCTCGTAATGAACGAGAAGTTGTCAGGGAAGATTTTAATATCCACTGTCCCGCGCTGACTGAGGCTAATAATTTCCATCAATTCATGGCGGGTGGCATCCGGTAGGGCAATAATCACCTCATCTATTTGGAAGGTATCAATCAAATTGGGTAGTTCATTGACCTCGCCAAGCAGAGGGATATGCAGACCCGATAGCTTTTCCTCGTCCAATTCCGCAAGGCTGCGATCTACTGCGCCGACCACCTCAAAACCAAACTGGGGCGAGCGTTGAATCTGTCCGATAATGCTTTGGGCGATTTGATTGACCCCAACCACCAACACCCGGTCACGCCCAATGCCCACTTTACGCAACCGTACCACGACTTGGCGGTGAAGTTCTCGGCCTGTGACAACCGTGACGATGCTAAACAGCCACGCATAGACCAACACACCACGCGGGTAATCTAAATCGAGGCCGCTGTTTTTAAGGGCCAGTGTTTCAACCGCGATAGCAAGAAATGTGCCAATCGAGACATTTTGGGCAATGGTGTAGCCCACGTCAATGCGGCTGATAGCCCGTTTCATGTGGTACATGCGGGTGAAATAGAAAAACATCATGATCGTCACAGTGTGAATCATCAAAATGGGGAAATAGCGTTCAAATGGCGGTGGGTCGCTGACAGGCAAACTGGGTAGGGGGAGATTGTTACGTGCGGAATAACCCATGCCAAATGCCAATACCAGCATAGCGATGTCAACAGCGATCAAAGAAAGTTGGAGGAACGCTTTAAACCGATGACTTCGAGCGACCCGTGCTTTCAATTTGTCGCGGTAGGGTGGGGTTTGTGCAATCGTGCTGACCAGTGTGCCGGCCCGCCCTTGATCGTCAACCCGGTCATCACCAGCAGGTGCAGCCACCACGGGGTCGTTTGGCGATAGTGCTCCTGATAGAACTTCACCATCGCTTCGGTAAAGGCTATTTTCGCCCGTTTGCTCTTGCGGCTGGATGCCCGTTTGACGTGCAGCACCGTTACCGCCGGATTGTACATGATCTTCCACCCGGCCTGTTTGATGCGAAACGCCCAATCTAAATCCTCTCCATACATCCAATAGGTTTCATCTAGCAGCCCCACCTGTGCGATGGTTTCACGGCGCACCATCATAAATGCGCCAACCACCGAATCCACCTCGGTTTCAACATCGGGGCTGAGATAGGTCATATTATAGCGGCCAAAACGTTTGCTGTGAGGGAACAATTTTGAAAGACCCATCATGCGATAAAAACTGACTTCGGGGGTGGGGAAACTGCGACGGCACGCAAGGTCAAGTTTATTCTCTGGCAGCCACAGCTTACAGCCCGCTGCTCCAACGTTTTGATGTTCGGGCCGATCCATATACTGCACCATTGCCGCAAAGGCCGTTGGGGGAACTTCGGTGTCAGAATTGAGCAGCAAACCATAGCGTGGGGCAGTGGGGTTGTTTTTGCCCTTATCCAACCCTAACCGACGCAGCCCTTTGTTGTTCGCCATGCTAAAGCCATCATTGGTTGCACTGGTGATGAGCGTGGCGGCGGGGAATTCTTGGCGTATCATATCGGGACTGCCATCGGTGCTGGCGTTATCCACAACCACGACTTGATAGGTCAAGCCTTCACTAGCAAAGACCGTTTGAAGGCATTTTTGCAGCAGGTCACGGGTATTCCAATTGACGATTACCACGCCGAGGTCAGTCATAAAAACAGCCTTTGTGAAGTCAGATAGGGACTTGATGATACTATACCAAATATAATCTGACGAAAAACTGACAGAATGCCAACGCCGTCTATCCTATTCAAACACGACGACCATCCAACCTTCCCAATAGCCGAATTTATTGCTGGTTGATCAAGTCGGGACAGCGCAAGGCAGCATAATTTGAAAGGTCGTTCCGGTGCCCATTTCGCTGTTGACTTCAATTTCACCTTGATGAAGTTCAATCACCCGTTTGACAATAGACAGGCCCAATCCTGTACCCGTATGCACAATATCCCGTGCTGTTTCCCCGCGATAATAGCGGTCAAAAATGTGGGTCAAATCTTGCCGACTGATACCGATGCCTGTATCTGAAAGTTTGAAGTGAACGGTATCGGTGTCTGCATAGCTTTTCATCTCAATTGTGCCATTGTCAGGCGTGTAGTTCACCGCATTTTCGATGAGGTTAACAATGGCCCGATACAATTCATGTTCCGCACCACGCACGAGCGGCAGTTGCGGATCGAGTTTCGCTTCTAGATAGATATGCTTGCCTTCGGCACTGGGTAATATGGCTTGGATAGCACGCTCAATTAGACTATTGAGATTGACCTCAGTCGTGTCTAGCGTCAGGCTATATTCAAGGCGTGAAATCAGTAAGAGGTCTTGAATGAGACGATCAAGATGGTCAATTTGGGACTGCATAACGCCCATACGTTGCTTGTTTTTGGTGACATCCGTACTGTGGTCAATCAAATAAAGGGAATTTCGCAGCACCGCCAAGGGGGTTTTGAGATCGTGCGAGATATTGGCGACAAATGTACTCATCATTTGCAGTTTTTCGCGTTCAAGAGCCATTTCCCCTCGTGCGATTTCGGCGCGTCGGCGGGTGATGAGATGTCCTAGGGTTGTTCCATAGAGGGTCAGCAGTTCTAGAATGTGCGGCGTATAAGCATCTTGGCGGATGAGATTGTCACAAGCCAACCAACCGATGCTACGGTCACCATCCCAAAGGATAGCGATAGCATTCCAGCCTGTGCCAACAGGGACGCCCGCCTCAAATAAGGTGATATCCGGCCAAATTTCAGCATATTTGCGATTTGCCAACATCTCAGAAACGCCTGCATGTTGGGCAATGGGTAGCCGATAATTACGCAAATCAGAGATTTCCCCCTGCGGATTGGTCCCAAAAGTGCCAACGATCCCATTTGTTGCTTCATCCATCAAAAAGAGGCCCATTCGGTCAAAACCGAGTTGAGAGCGCCCCAATATAATGGCCTGCCGATACAAATCACTCAGATCATCTAGCAGGGAAAGCTGCATCGTCACTTCATGCAGTCGCCGCAGATTCTCTCCAAACCGTCGAGAATTTTCCTCATTGATACGAAGGGCCTGTTCTGTGCGGAGTCTGGCAATGAGATGGCCCAGCATTGCGCCATACAGGTTCAACACTTCTAGCATCATGGGCGTGAGCGGTGCGCCGTTAAGTAAATTGTCGGCAGCAAAAATCCCGAAAATCTGATCTCCATGCCACATGGCGGTTAGCGTATTCCACCCGACTCCTACTTGTTCGCCGAAATCATATAGCGGGGCATTCAACCGATAGGTGACCCGTTCGGTGGTGTTAAAAAGCGCCGTAAAAAACGAGTCATCCGCGATTTTACCACGTGATGCCCGTGCGTCATGAACAACCCCATGCTTATTAGTTCCGTAGACCCCTTGATACTCTTGCCCATCATCTGAGACAAGGAAAATACCTAAACGGTCTATACCCAAATCATGGCGTCCCCGTACAATGGCTTGGTACAACAGTTCGTCGAAGTCTTGGATGCGGCCTAACTCGATAGATAAAAAATAGAGTGTTTTAAGCATACTAGGGATCGAGTCCGGGGGTGGGTTATCTGGGCTGGAGAGGGAAGAATGAAGTGGCGAGGATGACATAAATAGTACCTTTTAGTCTTCAAAAATGACCCGCAACACCCATAATTTATTAAAGTATAGCGATTTTATTCCAACCGGACAACGCATATATTAAACGAACCTAATAATATATTGGTGATATAATACGAAAGCTAAATCCACATCAGAGATTAGTGAAAAAAGGTACTGCATGTACAAGCGACTTCACAATTTCATCTCAGCTTTATTCCCGCTAATTCCTCGCAAATATAGTCGGCGAGAAATATTTGAGAAATATGATTCTGATACGGATGAATGGTTAAGAGATTGCGCATATTGGCAGAAAATTCGGGGTGAAAAAGAAGATGAGTATAAAAGTCGCTTCCTAAAAGCCTATCGCTCCCGTCAATTTGTGATTCAAGGTACGGCAGAACTCCTGCCACCAACAGAGGCGCTACAGTTTGTGGATGACCTAGCATCGGCAGGATTTGTGGTGAAGCAGGTGATTGGGTGGGAAACGATAACATTACCCGATGGCAAATATGAATACTATAATGATTTAGCTTGTGATTTTCACATTGACATCAATTATTTATATCGGGAACATCCTGTGAAAGAGAGCGTCCCGATAATTAAAGAGTATATTGCTCGCCTTCCTGAACATATCTCACATGTTTATCTTGAACCATTTACTCCCTTGATGTGGGAATGGGAGCTATTTCCCGAAAAATGGCAGGCGCGGGAGCAAAATCAGACCAAAAAATAAAACCCGACTTCGATTTTCACGAGGTCGGGTCGGCTGTCATTAGTGGTTATTGGCCCGTTCCAACAGATGAGCGACGGCGGTGCTGCCAAGTCCACCCAGATTGAGGGCCATGCCGAGATGGGGATTGGCAACTTGGTTATCCCCGGCCTGACCACGTAATTGTAGGGCGATTTCTGCTACTTGATAGACCCCTGTTGCGCCAAGTGGATTGCCCCGCGCTTTGAGACCCCCAAACGTGCTAATCGGCAGCGGGCCATTCAGCCCAATTTTGTTATCAGCAGCGAGTGTCCAGCCCTGTCCCGTTTCAGCAAAACCAGCGGCCTCAAGTTGCAAGGCGCTTAACACGGTATAGGCATCATGTAATTCCAAAATCTGGACATCCTGTGGACGGCGACCTGCTTGATTAAAGGCGCGTCCAGCAGCGATATTGACCGCGCTGAGATAAAGCAGATCAGGCCGTTGCGCGAGGGCGAGGGTATCCGTCGCAGCAGCACTAGCGATAATTTGTACAGGTTCGGGGACACGATCTAGCGCGTGGTCAGTGGTCGTGATGACAAGGGCAGCAGCACCATCAGCTTCCGGCGCACCATCAAACAGATTTATCGGGTCAGCGACGACGGGCGCTCCCGCGAAACGACCCGCTTTAATCAGGTTGCGGAACATCGCCCCCGGATTTTTTGCACCGTTGGCATGGGCATTAATGCTAAAGCCCTCAAAGTTTTTGAGTTCAAGACCGTGTTCGTGCATATAGCGCCGCATTAACAGGGCCGCCATCGCAATCGGGGTCGCCCCATGTGCGGCCTCAAAATCGGCATCAGTGGTGACGGCAAGGGCGGCGTTCCGCGCAGTACCCACCACATCGGTGACTTTTTCAATCCCTAACACAATTACGGTTCGGGCCGCGCCGCTGGCGACCATTAATGCCCCTTGACGTACCGCTAACCCGCCAGACGCATCTGCCCCTTCGACGGTAAAGGCCTCGACCCCGCGTAGGCCAACATAATCCGCCACTAATGGGCCGAGATGCCCTTGATGGCTGAATGAACCAGACAGGGCATTGCCGATGACCAGCGCATCTACATCATTTGGACTTATTCCGGCGTCTTGCATAGCATTTTGGACGGCTTCGAGTGCTAGATCACGCAGGCTGAGTTCCCAATGTTCTCCAACTGCCGTGCGCCCGATGCCGATAATAGACACATTTTGCATAGTTTTCGCTCTCCCAATTTCAGAACTTAGTCGCAAGTCTAGCGGAGGGGTGGGCGAAAATCTATGCTTGGGCGCAGTCCGGATACTTTTTGAGAGCTATTGAGAGTATCCTGAGAGCGAAAATTAGCCACGAGGATGGGCCGCGAAAAATTCCCACATCACCTCGCTGGCATTGATTTCTTGAGTAGGTTCATCCCCCTGACGAGAGCCGCGTTTGCCACCGGGCCACGCATGACCCCCACCTTCAATCGTCACAAGGGTGACTTCCGCGCCTGTGCTGCAATCGGTATACGTATCCGTGACAATACTGCCGGATTCGGTAGTGGTAGGTTCGGCGGTACAGCCATTATGCGCTGTCCAAAAATCTACAGCGGCAGAGACAGGCTGGTCAATACGTTCACCATCTACACTTTTGAGGCTCTCACCCCCTTCATATAACACATGCTCGTCGGCGGTGCCATGAAAAATAATGACGGAAATAGGGTGGGTGGGTTCACAATCCGCCAAATTAAACGCTCCAGCAACGGGGGCGATGGCAGCGATTACATCCGATAACTCGCAGGCTAGTCGGTAGCTCATCATGCCGCCGTTGGACATGCCTGTCACATAAATGCGATTGGGGTCAATGGCGTAATCCTGCTGCACCTGCTCAATCAGTTCGCGGATAAATTTCACGTCATCCACATTTTCGTCATGGGCGTAGCCACAACAGTTATCCGCCGCGTTCCATGTCAGTAGACGATAAGTGAGTCGCCCCGTCCCGTTGGGATAGACCACGATGAAGCCCTCCCGATCCGCGACGGCATTCATCTCAGACATCTTTTGGGCGTTTTCGGCATGACCCCCACCGCCATGCAGCACCAAGACCAGAGGAATCGGTGTAGCGGGTTCGTAACTATCGGGAGTGTGGACGATATAAGTGCGGTCACGCCCATCCACCCGAATGGTTTCCAGCCCTTGCCCCCAGATCGTTCGCACACCTACTGCACCCAAGACACAAACGATGCAGCCAACAATCGGCACAATCAGAGCGAATTTTAGACAGTTTCGACGGCGCATTTAGATGTAATCCTGTTTATCAGGACGGGATGAACCGCAATTCGGACAAGCCGCCCCTTCAATATCACGAGTCCCGCAGGCATCACAATCCCAAATGACTTTGGCAGAGGCTTGACCGGGTGCGCCGATATTTTGCACTTTCCGGGCAAGGCTTTGTTGGGCCAGCGCACGTACTTCGGGGTCGGGGTCGTTTTCGGCGATGTTGCGTAGGGCGAGGATGGCACGCGGATTCTTTAACCCATCGAGTGTAACAATGGCCTGTTTCCGCACATTGGGGTCGGGACTAAACCCCATCTCGCGTAGCTGTTGGATAAAAAGTTGACGGTGAGGGGTGGGTTGCGGGCGCATCATCGGGCGGCCCATCCTTCGTCGGCGCATCGGATAGCTCCAGTTTGCTCAATTGTGACGATATTCAAATTATAGGCTGAGAACAGCTAAGGATGTGTTACGCGAATGTAAAATTTCGCTATTCGCTGTGGGCTTGGATGAACACCATATATTGAAGGTTCACTTTGCCGAGATAGCCATAAGCGCGGGTGCTGCCGAGGGTGACTTTGCCAGCGGGGAAATCTTGTGTGTAGATTTTAAAACGTTTGAGACCAACCCATTCATCCCATGTATCCAGTGTGTCGTCGGTGGGTTCCCAGCCGCGTAGCCAATTGGGGAATGAAGAAGCGGTGCCCGTAAAGGCTACATAGAGGGTAGAGGGATACGCCAGTTCAAATTCGAGGAAATCATCAGTTTCGAGTTGATAATCGGCTTGGGCGGGGCGAATGGCGGGGAGTCGGCTGAGGAGGAGGGGGATTTTCTTGAAGGCGGTGTCTTGGTCAATATAGCAGCGTTCCCCGTTATGCAGTAGGTAGATTTCATAGGGTTTGCCACTGACGACCCCAACATTGCGGATTACCGTCTCGATATTGCCTTCGGAGGGGTAGCGATGGGCATAAACCGGGTAGGGGCCAAAGCCTTCATAGGCCGCGATGCCCAGACCGCCAACAATCGAAATCAGCGGGTGCATCTCGTGAATTTTCGCTTTGCCAAAGTGCCGTTCCAACAACTGGATAAAGACCGGAACCATAGACGAGCCACCCGTCCGCAGCACAACATCAATATCCTCGGCGGTCATGTTAGCTTTTTGCAATGTCTCCACGAGACCTGTTTCCACTTCGCGGATTTCGTTTCTAATCATGCGCTCAAATTGCGGGCGGGTGATGACTTCACGGATGTGGATGGGGCCATGCTGAAATTCTAGGCGGGCTGTCATATCGGTGGAAAGCTGCTTCTTCACGCGCTCAATCTCTTTGAATAGGGCGAAACCGAGTTTGTTGCTCACCAGCGTTTCGAGGGCATCAATGATCTGAGGTTTGGGGCTGTGCTGGCGGAAATCGTAGAGGACATCGCGGTATTCGGGGCGGCTGACTTCCGGCATGGTCTGCCAATTGAGCAGCATATCCAGAATTTCATAGGGGAACGGTTGATTGCCGATTTTAAGACCCGCCCCGAAATATTTCAGCAGCGATTCCATGAGGCGCTTGTCGAGATCATCCCCGCCGACCAGAACGCCGTGTGTGGCGATGATTTCTGGCGCGATACCTGCCCCGACATCCGCAATGGTAAAGTCGAGTGTGCCGCCGCCAAAATCGAACACCAACACGCGCTGACGGTCTTCGCTGTGGATGTGATAGAGGAAGGTCGCGCCAATCGGTTCGGGTTGAAAGCGGATATTTTCAAATCCGGCCCAACGTGCGGCCTTAAATAGGACTTCTTCGGCGCGGCGGTCAACAGCGGGGTCATGCGAAAATCGCACCGGACGACCCAACACAAGCTCGGTACAGCTTTCGTTAAATTGGGTTTCGGCGCTGATGCGGAGCGATTTCAACAAAATGGCAATCAGTTCATCGAGGGTAAAGAAGCGGTCAAAAATCTGCGTGCCTTGATAGGTCGGGTTGCGGAGGGCGGTCTTGACGGATTGGAGCAGGCGTCCAAAGGCGGCATCATCATAAAAGGCGTAGGCGTCTTGCATAAACACGATTGGCCCACTCCCCGACCCGGCAACCGTGACTTCAAATGCGCCTATGAGCTTTTTGCGCCATTTGACCGAACGGCCTGTTTCGCGTTTGGCATATTCGCGCATGGCATCGAGGCCAAGATGAGTATCGTATTCGCGGGTGAGGTAAATCAGGGAAGGGAGAATATCAGAATTTTCGCTGGTGGGGTCAATTTCTACCCCGTAGAGATTGGCGCCGTCGTACAGAGCCACCGCTGAATTGGTCGTGCCGAAGTCAATCCCCAGACGCATCGAACTTCCTCCATAGGGTGTTAAAGGGTGAGCGCAAGGCGTTCCATTTTAGAGGAGTTTCGACAATATCTCAAGACCCATCCTGACACATTTTTAGGTGTCTCTATTCCGAAATGGTGGTTGTTGGCAGGCAGGATATGGATCAGATGGATAGATTTGAATGGAAAGTTTCTTCTAAACGGTGGGATTATATTATAATAATTATGCGAATTGGAATAAAAGCTGGTCATGGTAAATAATAAATGAAACTGACCCCTCAAGCTAAAGAAGCTGCCCGGAAACTAGTTACACTTTGGGATAATGGTTCTGTCAAACAAAAGATATGGTTAATTGCTGCACGCGGCAAAACACTGATTGATGGAAGCTATCTTCCATATGTTGTAGGTGAAGGAGCATCAGAAGATTTTGATATTCCGATGGAATGCCTAGAAGAACTACATCATGTAAAACTTATTGTTTTGGAGGAAAGAAGGAAAACTGATTCTAAGCTGAGTAAAACTCGTGGGCTGCAAATTAACGAGCGCAGGGTGGGATGGAACATTTTACTTTTAGAGGAATTGAAAGAAATTGTTAGAAATGATTTTCAATCTACGAATGGAGAAAATACTAAACTGAAGTATCGTCATTTAGCGGAGAGTGCAAAAAGCCTAGCCCGTAAATTAGTTGAACATAAAGTCGCTGGAAAAATTGGGGTGAGTCTCGATTTTATGTTGCTTCGCGGTGGGGATACAATCATGAGTGTTATGCCATTAGATCTGAAAAATGATATTCACATAACCCCCGAAGAACTACGATATTTTGATGAATTAGCTGGTATGGGATTGTTGGTGGTCAGCCGATCTGAACAGATACTTGGAGTAAAACTTCAGCCTAGTTTGTTTGATGCAGTGGAAAATGACTTTACTGACATAGATTATTCGTCGCCACCTACGCATACTCAAATTAATATTCAAAGCCCCATTCTTGGCCCAGTTGGTTTCAACACTGGAAGCGGAAGCTTTCAACAAACCCAAAACCTTCAAATATCATTCCCTGAATTGCGTAGCCTGCTTGTCGAATTAGGTTTAGATAGTCCTGAATTAAGCTCATTGATAGATGAAGTCGAGCGCCATCCTGATGACAAAAACCGTGTTCAATTGGCCCTAGAGTTGTTAAACAGGGGAATTTCCAAATTGTCCGATTATGGCGGGGCTGTAGCAGCTCTACAACTCGCAATTCAATTTATATCCGGGTTGAAAATGTAAATCCATAGTTTGTTATTGCCCTGCTTTTGACCTATATCAGCTAGTCCCACCCCTATAACTGCGGTACAATGCCCGACTTGTTTTCGATATGATGCAGTTGAGGCATTGGCATGACCCAAACACCCGACCCCCTAGAAAATCCCATTATCCCGCCCCCCGACGCTGAGGCGGATGACCCCACACGCCACGCCGCCCCCTTAAGCGCCAAGCGACTAATCCGCTCCACGCTGGTCGTGATGATTGGCTTTTTGGCGACGAAGCTAGTCAGCTTGGGGCAGGTGGTGATTCTAACGGATCGCTTTGGTGTAAGTTCTGATCAAGATACCTATGTTGCGGCGAGCCTGATTCCCGACAATATCATTCGGTTGATCGGGGTAGGGGCGGTGTCGGTGGCGTTTATTCCGCTGTTTAGCGGCCTGCTCAATCGGCGGGATGGTGCGGGGGCATGGCGGCTGGCGAGTCAAGTGTTTAATACCATGCTGATTATCAGCTTGGTGTTGGGAGTGATGGTGTTGGTGATGGCCCCGCTACTGGTGCGCGAAATCTTAGCCCCCGGATTTAGCGATGGCGAGGTCAAACAGACGGTTGAATTGATGCGGATTCTGCTGATAACAGTCATGATTTTTCCTCTCAGCAGCCTGTTTACGGGGGTGCTGAATGGGCATAACCACTTTTTGCTGCCCGTCCTCGCGCCGATTTTTTATGACCTCGGCCTGCTGTTTGGCGTGATTGTCTTTACTGGCCCATTCGGGATTTATGGGGTGGCATGGGGGACGGTCTTGGGGGCACTGCTACATTTTTCGATTCAAGTGCCCGGATTGTTCCGGTTTAAAGCCAAATGGAGTCCAACACTCGGCTGGAAAGACCCCCAACTGCGTCATGTGGTGCGCCTTTTGATTCCGCGTATTCTGGCAAGCGGCCTGTTTGCGATCAACCTATTTGCTATCAGCAATATTGCGTCACGGTTGGGGGAAGGGGCGCTGAGTGCGTTCGGTTGGGGCGTGCGGATTATGGACATCCCCGAAGCGCTGATTGGCACGGCGATGGCCTTTGTGATATTCCCATCGTTGGCAGCGTTGACAGAATTGGGGGATGTGGAACAGCGGCGCAAGATGTTCTCGCAGGCGGTACGCTTCATTCTGGTGGGGTGTATCCCGGCGGGGGCAGGCATGATTTTGATTGGGCGACCTGCGGTGCAAATTTTGTTCACCGACCCCGATGAGGCGCGTTTAGTCTATGCAGTGGTGCAGATCATGGGGATTGCGCTGGTGTTCCAAGCGGTGCATGAGGTCGTGACCCGGGCGTTTTATGCCATGAAAGACACCATGACGCCCTTGTTGGTTTCGGCAGTGGCGACGGTGGCGACGGTGGTGGTGGTCATGGTCGGCTATCTAATTTACGATAATGTAGATGGCATCAGTTTGTATGGGCCGTTGGGGGTGGGTGGCCCCGCGATTGGCTATCTGGTGTCGTTTATGGTTGAGTTGGGGTTGATGTTCATGATTTTGAAGCGGCGCTGGCATGATGTGGACGAATCGCGTATCCAGACCGCCATTATTCGTACCCTCGCGGCGACGGTGTTGATGGCGATTCCAGTGTTTTTGGTAGATTATGTGCTGGCCCATTCGATTTTTGAGGGAACGGGTCGGTTTGCTGGGTTAGCACGGGCAGGTGTTGGCGGGGTGCTCGGCGGGGTCTTTTTCCTGATCGGGGCGCTGATCTTCAAAGTGGAAGAAGTGCGGCAGATTCCCGATATGCTGCGGCGGGGACGGGGGAAAGAAATCGGTGCAGAATCTTAATTGTCTTAAAAGGGTATCCATAAGCCATCGGAGAAAATTCGATATTGGAGAGGGCCATAAAAGCGTAACGGCAGTTACGGATTTATGCGGGAGATTTATAGAACAATTGTTCTAAGATTGAAAAAGATATAAGGCGGGAAATGTTTTGATGGCGGTAAGTTGGTGCTATACTTATCCACTGTGATTAATGCCCTCCCCACAAAGAATACGAATATGACTTATGGCGAAAATTTTTGTCAGTTACAGCCGAGTTGACCGAGATGCGTTTGTTGGGCCGCTGGTGGATCGTTTGCGCGAGGCGTATGATTACCCGAATATTTGGTTTGATGACAATTTGCGCGGGGGTGACCATTGGTGGCAAGAAATCCTGCGACAGATAGACGCCTGCGATATTTTCCTGTATGTGCTGTCGAATGAGTCTGTTGAATCGCCGTATTGTTATGCGGAATTTCAAGAAGCCCGTCGATTGCAAAAGATTATCATTACGGTGCAGGCACGCGGACGCACGCGCATCCCGCCGGAACTGGATGATATTCAGTATGTGGATATGTCCGGCGGGGTGGACGATAATCGGGCGTATAACAAGCTGATTGCTGCGATTAACAAACAATCGGAGCGCATTCCAGCCCGTCGCCCCAAACCATTATGGACACCCGTCACACCGCGCCCGAATGTGCCGGATAGACATCAAGAACAAGCAACGGTGAATCAAAACCCGACAACTATCACGTTGCCTATTCCAATACCACCGCAGCCAAAATCATCCCCGCGAAAATTGAATTCTATGGTGGCGGGAGGGGCGGGACTCATTTTGTTGATCGTTGTTGCGGCGATTGGGATTACGCTGTCGGGGGTGTTGGGTGGGGATGACAACAAGGACGATTCGCGGGATACAGCCACCAATACATCACCTGCGATTGCCCAAAATCCATCCCCAACGGAAAACCCTACCGATAAGCCGACGGAGACGATAACAGACGCCGCGACGGAGATTAGCGACCCGACAGAAACGGCAACTTTGTCACCACGCGAAGAAGCCGAAACGTTGGTTGCAGAACAGAAAACCGGGACGGCAACCAACTGGACAGCCACGCCGACTTCGACGCCTACCCCCACCGTCACCCCTTCCGAGACTGAAAATCGTCCGGCGACAGTGGCGATGGAACTGACCAATATCTATTGGGAGACTGCGACGGCAGAAACCCATACACCGACGGCGACTTTTACGCCTAGCTCCACCAATACCCCAACACCCACCGCAACCTTTACGCCTAGCTCCACAAGTACACCGACCTATACATCTACGCCAACATCAACGCCATTAGGTCTTGAGCGGGTGGATCAAAACGAGGAGTGGGCGCCGCACGAGGAAGTGATTAATGGCGCGACGATGGTGCTGGTGCCAGTAGGGTGTTTTATGATGGGGAGCGAGGATGGGGCCAGTGATGAACAACCAGTTGAGGAGCAGTGTTTTGATGCGCGGTTCTGGATTGATAAATATGAGGTGACACGCGGCGATTATGCGGCATGTGTGGCGGAGGGGGGGTGTACCGAAACAACTGCTAGTGACTATTCCACTCGTGCTACACAGCCGATTAATCGTGTGACGTGGTTTCAGGCGACGGCCTATTGTGAATGGCGCGGGGCACGGTTGCCCACCGAAAAAGAATGGGAATATGCGGCGCGTGGGCCGAGTAATTGGGAATATCCTTGGGGAGATGACTTTGTAGCCGACAATGTGGTATATTCTGGCAACTCCAATAGCGTGACCGCTGATGTAGGGAGTCGGCCTAAAGGCCAGTCGTGGGTGGGGGCGATGGATATGAGTGGGAGCGTTTGGGAGTGGAGCAGTTCGTGGTATCTGACGTATCCCTATGATCCAGTAAAAGCGGAAGATAATAATAGTGAGTATGATTACCGTGTGGTGCGGGGTGGTTCGTTCGGCGACGACGACTACAACCTTCGCGCCGCGGTCCGTGTCTGGGACTTCCCCTCTAGTGATTACGTCGGTATCGGTTTCCGTTGTGTGCGCTCTGATTAATACTGTAATTCTGATTTCTGTAATTCTGCACTTCTGCAAAGCGGCGAAATTGACGGACCTTGAAAACGTATAAGAATCTGTATCCACAAATTTATGAATTCGCCAATTTGATGGTGGCATGGAAAAAAGCCCGACGGGGTAAGCGGCATACAATGGCAGCGGCGAGGTTTGAGCGCCATTTGGGAACCGAGTTATGGATGCTCCACGAAGCCTTACTTGACCAGACGTACCAACCGGGTGGTTATATGAGTTTTACGGTGCATGAACCAAAACGACGAAAAATTAGTGCCGCGCCGTTTCGAGATAGAGTAGTACACCATGCACTTTGTAACGTGATTGGGCCAATTTTCGAGGGCAAATTTATTGACGATAGCTACGCCAATCGAGTAGGGAAGGGGACACATAAGGCGCTGGATCGCTGTACCTATTTTATGCGCCGATTCAAATATGTTTTGCCGTGTGATGTGCAGCAATTTTTCCCTGCGATAGACCATGCCATTTTGAAAAAAACACTTGCCCATACACTTGCAGATAATTTAACCCTAACGCTCTGTCAAAAGATTATTGATAGCGGTGCCGGGGTGTTGCAAGACGAATATCAGATGCGTTGGTTTGAAAGCGATGACTTGTTTGCAACCGCACGTCCACGCGGATTACCGATTGGCAATTTGACCTCGCAGTTTTGGGCGAATGTGTACTTGAATGATCTTGACCAATTTGTGAAACACCAACTAAAATGTTGTGGTTATCTCCGCTATGTGGATGATTTTTTGCTGTTCGCAGATGATAAAGCAACATTGATCGAGTGGCGGCTTCAAGTCATTGAGTTTTTGGCAAAGCTGAGACTGACCATACATGAAACTCGTGCTCAATTGCGTCCAGTCCAGCAAGGAATACCATTTTTAGGGTTCACGGTTTATCCAGAATATCGTCGGCTTAAACAAAGCAAAGGGCTGCAATATCAGCGGCGCTTTAGACGAAACTACGACTTGTTTAGGCAAGGGATTATTGAGCGCAAGGCGTTAGATAACAGTGTGCGGGCGTGGGTTGGGCATGTTCAGCACGGAGATACATGGAAATTACGAGCAAAATTATTAGGTGTGGAGCTAAGTGGCTGAACAATCCCCAATTTTCGTGAAAACAGAGGTATTTATGGTGTGGTTACTCGATCACACCCGAAAGTTTCCTAAGTATGAACGTTTCCGTTTGGCAAAACGTATCGAAGATGCTATGTTCACTTTTCATGAATGTTTGATAGTAGCGGCTCAAAGCAAACAATCTCGCGCTAAACTGTATCAAGCAGATAATGAACTTGATAAGTTACGAGCCTATCTACGTTTGGCAACGGAATTGAAATACACGACTTATCCTCAATATGGTTATGCGTCGCAGCAAGTGACAGAAATAGGTCGCTTGTTGGGAGGATGGTTGAAGACATCGGCATAATCGGACAATCCAAAAGTCCGTTGTGTAGGGACTCTGGGGAGCCACAGCCGTGTGGTGCGGGGTGGTTCGTTCAACAACAACGACAACAACCTTCGCGCCGCGAACCGTAACAGGAACAACCCCACTAATGATAACAACAATATCGGTTTCCGTTGTGTGCGACCTTACTTTGGTGTGTGACTTCAGGCCAGAATGCTAAACGTCTAAGGACGGTTGGTGTGTGCTTGAAGTAAGAGAGCCAGATGTTCCTGCCTGTTTAGTCAGGCGAATATAAAATAGTGCCGTCCGTTCTGGTAGCTTGTCGAACGTTCGGGCGGCACATCCCCTCCTCAAAAATTCTCCATTTTTAATATCCCCCGCATGTGAGGGGTTGATTGGTAGACCTATCGCACGTACCATTAAAATAAAGACAACCATTGAAAAGAGGGTTGGGGTATGCGGCGAGTGGTTATCCTAATCATCGTGTTGGCGGGGGGACTGGTCGCGTGTGGGGGTGGTGAGGATGAAACCCCAACGGCGCGTTTGGCTTCGATTACGCCGGGGCCGCCCAATCCTGCCGTTTTGACCCAACAATATTTCGCCACCGCCACCATTCAAGGCTTCGCACCGCCAACCGTCGCTATTGGGGGGACGGTGATTGTGCCAACCTCCAATGTTTCCTCAACCGGGACATGCAGCATTCCGGCGGGGTGGCAGCCGTATGTGGTTTCGACGGGTGATACGCTCTTCGGTCTCGCATTTAATCTCGGCACAACGGTAGATGCGATTCAGCAGGGCAACTGTATCACCAACGCCGACTCAATTTTTGTTGGGCAGGTCATGTATTTGCCCAGTTTGCCGATTGGGGCGACGGCGGTCTTGACCATTCCACCCACGTTTATTGTCCCAACCCAGCCACTTACGACGATTCGCACCAGCACCCCGACAGCAACACAGAGTCAAGGTGTATTGACGGGCAACCGCCCAGTATTTCGTCAGCAATTGGTGGCCTCACCGACCTCGTTACGCTCGGATGGGGTCTCGATTACGCTGCAACCCACCGTCGCGCTGGATGCCGGGGTGTTGAATGATGCGGATCGGGTGCGCTATTATGCCGGAACAACGGCGATTGACCCTGCACCGGTACAGGTGGGGGTTGATAATGACCCCTTTGATGGAACGCGGGTTTCGTATACGTTTAGCGAATTCGATACGGAATTATTTTTTACTGCCGTCGCTGAAAACGAATTTGGCACGACGACCTCTAATATTTTGCACGTGATTTATGATCCCAATTATGTGACTGGGACAGGCAGTTTGCAGATTACGCCATTTTCCGGGTTCGATGGCCGCACCTATCTGTTGACCTCAAATGCCTCAGTGACGATTACATGGAATGGTGCGCCGACAGATGCCAGCTATATTGATTTCTATTTTGTGGGGGCAGACGGCAGTCAATATACCGTGGGCCGTGATCCACTGCCGAGTGATGGTGGCCGGATTAGCTGGTTGGTGCCTACTGGGGCGAATGGTCAAATTTTTGCACGGGCGGGATACTCTAATAACAATACATTGGATAGTCCGCGTGTGGGAGTACAAGGGAGGTGAGGATAAAGATCATCGGGTGGTTCGTAAAAATCACCACATCAAAACCCCAGTATTTGGTTAAGACAGCCAAATAGTTGCGGCAATAGAGCCTTATTTTTCACAAAAAATGCTTGTACAATAGGGATAAGTGTTCATAAGCGAGGAGACTCGATGTTAAAAAAGCAATTCCTGAAAACTAAATGCAAAGTGACTTTTGTTCTACCAGAATCGCTTGCGTCTGATTCCGTTAAGGTCTATCTGGTTGGTGACTTTAACAACTGGGATGAAAAAGCGACCCCGATGGAACTAAAAGCCAAATCTTATCAAATTACGATAGATTTGCCCTTGGACCAAGATTTCCAATTCCGGTATCTGGTTCATGAAGGGGATAATCCCGGCCAGTGGCACAATGATTGGCACGCGGATCGCTATGTGCCCAATCCCTTCAGTGGTGATAACTCGGTGGTTTCAACCCGTCGGTAGTCTATATCTACATTGAAGGTGCTGCGCGGTTTTTAGGACTAACGACATTTTATTTTGCTATCAAACATCGCTCACTGCTTAAGGTAGCGTATACTAAGGGCAGCGGGCGATTTTTGTTATCACAAGGGAGCATTTTTGAAAATGGGCATCCAATTTGGGCGAAGCATTACCGGAGAGTTTAACCAAGCAACTCGGCGGGAATGGCTGGTGACCAATGGAACCGGGAGCTATGCGATGGGTACGATAGCGATGGCTCGTACAAGGCGCTATCACGGCTTGCTGACGGTGGCGCTCGAACCCCCAACACATCGGTATATGTTGGTGGCAGCGATGGATGCGTGGGTAGAAATTCATAATCGGCGAGTCCCCCTGATTAGTCATGATTGGATGGCAGGGGTGGTAATCCCCGATGGATATCGGAACTTAGAGCAATTTTTATTAGAGGGCAACATTCCTGTTTTTCGCTGGGCCGTCGGGGGGGTGCGGATTGAGCAGCGTATTTGGATGGCACACGGCGAAAACACCACTTATGTGACATGGCATTATACTCATGGCAACCAGCCGATTCGCCTTATTATCAAGCCACTGGTGACGTATCGCTCGCATCATGATCGCACCAAAGGGGGCAGCAGTTTCACGGTCAGTATTGCGCCGTCGGTGTGGGAACAGGGTATTATGCTGGATATTTTGCCGAAAGAAGATGCGGGTAGTGCCCCGGCACCGGATTCGCTGCCCTTTCCTTTTCGGATCGTAACTAGCGGCGGAAGTTTGGCTCCGACGAATGAGTGGTGGTGGTCATTCCGGTTAACTTCCGAAGGAGCGCGTGGCCTCAATGAAGAGGAGGCCCTATTTAAGACGGGTACAATTGAGGCAGTCTTGGAGGTGGGGCAGCCACTGGCAATCGCATGTACATTGGAAGAAAAAGCCCCGGCTAAATGGGAACCAGCGCTTAAAAAAGAACAAGAACGTCAAAAAAAATTGCTGCTGAAGGCGAAGGTCGAAAAAGCGCCGGGATGGATACAGCAGTTGGTGTTGGCAGCAGATCAGTTTTTGGTAGAACAGTCTGGGGATGAAGATACACATCCAGCAATTATCGCGGGTTATCCTTGGTTTACAGTTTGGACGCGAGTGGTGATGATGGCGCTGCCGGGCTTGACATTGGCAACTGGGCGGGCTGAAATTGCTGCTCAAATTTTGCAGGCCTATGCCCAACGGTTTGATCAGGGGATGCTGCCAAATTATTGGGCCGACGAGCCGGATAAACCACTGGACTATAACACGGTGGATGCAACACTATGGTATTTTCTTGCGGTGTGGGCCTATCATCAGGCGAAGCCAGATGATAAGACTCTGATTGAAACGCTCTATCCAATGCTGCATGAGGCAATAGAATGGTATTTTAAGGGGACCCGTTTTCATATCCATGTAGATGTAGCGGATGGATTGTTGTTCGCAGGCGAAAACTCTTTTTCCAAGCATGATAATAAGGGTGAAAAAGCGGCAGCACACGTGACAACGCAGTTGACTTGGATGGATGTCAAGATTAGCGGAAAGGCACTAACGCCGCGTGTGGGTAAGCCGGTTGAGGTAAATGCACTTTGGATTAATGCGCTGTTTATTATGCAGCATCTTGCTGAGAAATTAGATAAACATGACGAGGCTGAACGATATAAGACCCATGCGTATCGGGCAGCCGAAAGTTTTAATAAGCGATTTTGGTCAGCGATTAAAGGCTGGCTCTATGATGTTATTGATGGACCGGGGCAGACGATAGGGGAATTGGTCAATGATGATACCTTACGCCCTAATCAGTTATTGGCACTCAGCCTGCCGTTCCGCGTATTGCGAGACGCTGAAAAGTCCAAGCAGGTGCTGGAGGTGTGTGCGCGGGAATTATTGACCTCACACGGATTACGCACCTTAGGACGTGATGAAGATGAATATATTGGGAAGTATAGTGGGCCGGATGAACAACGGGATTTGGCCTACCATCAGGGAACGGTGTGGGGATGGCTGATCGGGCCATTTATCAGTGCCCATTATGCGGTTTATCAAGATGTGGCGGGGGCGCTTAGTTTTCTCCGTCCTTATGAGGATTTGGTACAAGATCATGGTGTTGGGACACTCTCCGAAGTATTTGACGGCGATGCACCCTATGTTCCACATGGTTCAATTGCACATGCAGCCAGTGTAGCGGAAGTGCTGCGGGTGTGGCATGAATTGGGCCGACCCTCGACTATTTAAGTGATGGGCCATGTTGAGACTATTTCAAATCCTGCTGACGTGGATGGTTGCGGTGTTTATTTTAAGTGGGGTGGCTTTAGTTGTGGTGCGTGCGATTGCCCAGAACACCCAGCCATTACCCGAAACGTATCTTGATCCCGGTGAGTGCCCCCAACCGTGCTGGCAGGGTATCCAACCGGGGACGGGTTTGGAACGCTACTTTTTTTCAGTCCTCGAACGTATCAATTCGCGTTATTCAGGGACGACCCGTGCTAATGGAGATGTTCTGACGGAATTTGAACTGACCATGCGTGGCGATATAGTGCTTGCCGATGTCTTTGCCGCAATGGGTTTGCCGTCGCAAGCGACCTTGCAATATGTTGCGGGGACAACGGGGGCTACGCCAAACCAGCGCCAGCTTCTGGTAGGGGGAACACTTTATTTTGGCAATGGGTTAGTGCAGGTGGATGTAGTACGTGAAGATGAAGAATGGATATTTTCGCCGGATATGGTGGTGCGGCGCATTCGTTATTTTGCGCCCAACCCTGAAGGATCAGCCGTCCCGATTGGGACACCGCGCTGGCATGGCTTCGGACGTGATTATGGTCAACCCGCTCGATAGGCCATCACACGGAACATCAACGGGTCATAAGTGAGAATGCCATCTTCATCCGCATGACGGTAGAGACGGTTTTCCAATTCAGCAAGGCAAGCCCGTTGGACAGTCGGCGACATGGCGGCAAATTCATAGAGTTGGGATGTCCACGCCGTTTTGTAATCAATAAAATCTTCGACACTGAGGCGCAATTTTAGGGGGGCGAATTCGTGGGCGGTGATGTTGACAAAACCAAGCGCGTCTAGGAATTCCTGATAATCTTCCTCGACCTGTAGATCTTCATGCCAGACTCGGTCAGCGTCCAGAAAATCACGTAGCGCAACTAGTTCCGGTGGGGCGTTATCATCCTCAACGGTATAGGGGGCAATCACATCCCCGACTAATTGGTCGAACTGGTGTAGGCCCCCCCATTCTTGAAAAACTAGCCGTCCGCCCGGTCTTAAAACCCGAAATGATTCTTTAAGACTTTTTTGGGGACGGGTGGCGTTAAACCCAAACGAGGCGATTACGATGTCAAAGGAACCATCTACGAAGGGTAGGGCGTGTGCATCGGCTTGGATAAAAGCAAGATTGTTTGCCGCCGATTGAGCCGATTGGAGCATAGGGATGGAAAAATCGAGGCCAATCACTTGTTGGGCTTGGACAGCAGCCAATCGAGCGGCGATGCCTGTGCCAGTGCCAATATCTAGTAAAGTTTCATGGGGTAGGGGATTGGCCCATTCTATCAGACTGGCGGCGTAGGGGCCGAATGCGCGGATAATACGTGCCTCATAGTGTGGGGCGACAACATCGAACAATTTTCGATAGGAGAAGGAAGTAGAATTAGGGGTGGAAGAGGGCAATGTTTATCCCTAAGCTGATGAGTACATGATTTTATTGTACACAGAAGTGTGCGGTTTGTTGATCCCCCCCCCAAATTGTGCAGCGAAATCAGGTGGCTAGGCTGGTGGTGTTACCATTTTGTAACATTTGGTTTCTGGATTGTGACATCTTTGTGACGGTCACGTAACGTGTCAGATTTATATTAGAATCTGTTTATCGCAAGTATTGATAAAGCTATTAAAAGTCATCATCTCAGTTATCCTGACGCGCATAGCAGGCCATTTATCCTTTGAGGGAGGGATAAGTGGCCTGTTATGTTTTTGGGTGTTGTTGTTATAGAACAAAAGTGCTATATTCTAAGCTAGAGAACAAAGATGGCTTTTCATCGGTAATCCCTAAAATTGCAGAACTACATGGAGACCTCACATGGCTGAATTAACACTTGAAGAAATCAAGACTTTTGTACAAGTGGCCCATTTTGATTTGGCAAAAGTGCAAGAACTTTTGGAAGCTGACCCACGCTTATTAAACGTTATCAACCCCGACTTTGATGAAAGTGCATTAGGGGCAGCATCGCATGTGGGTCGGCGTGATATTGCCCAGTATTTGTTGGACAAGGGCGCACCCCTGACCATTTATACGGCGGCGATGATGGGCATGAAAGATCATGTGCGGAAATTTTTGCAGGATGACCCGGCACAGGCACAGGCTAAAGGGGCACATGGATTTACCAATTTGTTTCATGCAGCATTGAGCGGCGATGTCGAAATCGCGCAACTGTTGTATGACGCAGGCAGCACGGAGGGTTTGGGATCGGCTCTGCACGCGGCAATCTGGCAAGGCCATGAGCCGATGTTGAAATGGCTCTTGGAGCATGGGGCGGATGTGCAGACCCAAAATTATCAAGGCAAGACCCCGTTGGATGCAGCAACTGAGCGACAGAATACGGCAATGGTGACTTTGCTGAAAGCACACGGCGCAAATTGATGAATTGGATTGCAAGAGGGTGGGTGGGTTTAAGGCGGTAAAAACTCGCCCTCTTGACTTAAACCCCTGACAGACCGTATAATCCCCACATAGCTTGGGCACTTAGCTCAGTTGGTCAGAGCGCTCGGCTTACACCCGGGAGGTCGGGGGTTCGAGCCCCTCAGTGCCCACCTCTTTTTATGCCTGTATACCCACTTTGGGGTGTGTAATTATTCTGCTATTCAGTTGTTAAGGTGTCTTTTCGGTTTTGGGTTGCGTCCCAACACCGAGAAATACAGTTTTGATAACCTACTCCACCCATCTACGCTGGAATTGCAAGGGGGGTGGAGTAGGTTTTTGTTTCAGGGGACTCTTCAGTATCCTCGCCCACCCAAGCAAATCGAATTAACGCTTCCGGATTATCCTCAAGACCAAAGTATTTAGCTAACTGCTCTATGGTACTTGCCTCAATTCGGGACAATTCACGATTCGGATTTAGCCAGTCAATCAACGTAGCCCGTCTGATTTTTACCGCTTCGGCAAGTTGGGATGTCTTGATGGTATAGCCATTGCGCTGATTCAATTCATCAACATACTCCTTTAGGCGACTATACATTACTAATCTCATCCCATACATCCTTTATCTGTAAGTGTTGGATATAGATTACTCCATCCGAGGTGCAAAAGTCAAGAGAGTCTGGTAATGAATTTGTCCGAAACACCTTGACTTTTTGTACTATCAGGCGTACAATTTAATCATGATTTTGAAATGCAGCGACCCCCGCCAGTCCAGATAACAAACGAGGGTCACAGCACCAAACATATGAAAGACGGCAAGCCGTCGTTAAGGAGAATTGTATCATGTTTGACCCAACGCTCGAAACCCCCGCAGTATCCACCCCCATCGAAGTCGTGTTTGAAGTCACCAGCGAAGACGCCATTCAAGACCAATATCTGGCTTGGCGCAAAGAAAGTTACGGCTTTCTGATGAACATGCTCGGCAGCAGCCACAGCGAAGTCGAACTCGAAGCCGCCCGCCTGCTTATTCTGGACAAGGACTGGCAGGTCAAGTACAGCGACTTCTACGAAGAAGCCTACGCCTACGTCCTCGAACGCGGCGAAACATGGACACGGCTATTCAAGAACGACCTACGCAGCGAAGCCCGCCAGATGGTCGGCTTGCAAGAAACCGCTCTCGCCAACCACTTCACGGGACTGATGGATCAACTCGCCGAGGTCACTGAAGCCGCCCACGAGCGCGAAGATCGTGCTTTTTCGCCCCGCTCGGCTGGCCGCTACGCCAAAGCCAGCTAGGAAGAACTCCCACACGCCCGACCCTCAGCGATGGGGGTCGGCAGGGAAACACCACCATGACACTCACCACAACAACCACCCAACCCAAAACCGATGCCGAGCTGCTGGCCCTGCTGAGTGCGATGACCATGCCCCAGCAGAATCTGATCCGCCAAGGCTATGATGCCTATGTCAACCGCCGCTTGTGTTTCTGGGTCAAATGGCCCGCCAGCAAAACCGATGCTCAGTCGCTGATCCCGGAGTATCTGACGGAAATCGCGCCGGGTCAATTTCAACTGACCGACCTCGGCCTGAATCTCTACCGGGCATGGCTACACCAACCACTGGCTCGTCCCAATGCCGACCAAATACCACAGGGTTATCACGGTACACGCCACAGCCGTAATCGCACCCTGCGGGATAGGTAGGAATAGAAGCTGCCATCCAACGGGCTGCCCGCTGGCACACTCGAATCCGGCAAGGACGGTGAGCCACCCTCCGCGCCTGCCGAGGCCGTTGAGACACCCGCCACTGCCACCAGTGCCAACGAGCCGGTGAGCGCATCCGCTAAGGGAGCGGAAAATCTCCAACCGCCAGTCCCCCCGACTCCGCCGCCGCCACCCGTCCCGCCAGTCCCACCCGCGTCCCCCGCCGTCATCCAACTTGACCTGACGGCCTTCCTGCAGCCCCTGCTGGCGGAAATCGAGGCACTCAAGGCGCAACTCGCCGCTACCTCTCCAGCGCCACAGCCGAAACCAGTGGTCCGTCGTAAGTCGCGGGCCGCCATGCCGCTGGCCGTGTTGGTCTAGGGGGTGGGGCATGGACGATCTCTTTCTCCAAAGCCTGCTGGCCGCCTATGAAGATGACAAACGCGCATTGCTGCTGCGCATCGCCGACGCTGCCGAGGCAGGGCAATCGGTCTATCTCCCGCAGACGGCACTGGAAGTGGTGTATGTGCTGCAACTCGAACGGGCCGGGTATCTGAACGCCGTGCCGTTGGAAGTCCATCCGGAATATCCCGACATGGCGGTACGGATTGGGGCCACCCTCACCGACAAAGGCCGTCAGTACGGTGCCCAACTACGAGGTGAATGATGAAACACCGACACGGTATCAAGTGGACACCTGCTTACCAAGTCGGCAAAAGCATCGCCTTTGCGACGGCCTGTCAAAAAGGCCACACCGGGTTCACACCCTCGACCACCGACCACGCGGATTGGAGTCACGACTGGACGGCGTTTATGGCGGGCTGGCGCGAAGGATTGCGGGAATTTTCGAAGGCCTAAGTCTATCGTTTTAGAACACACAAAGCCTCTTTTGTCAGTAAGGGGGGGATCAGGTGGAACCATGGATACAAGCAATGAGGTGGCGGAGGGCTTGGGATAGGCCGTCGATGGGGAAAACGGTTAGCCAAGGCAGGAGGAAAGCCAAGGCGATGAAGGGCTGGATGAGCAGGCGCAGATTGTTGAGAGTGGCTTTCCAGCCGGGGGCAGTCGTCCACCAAGGATGGCGTGTGACGGGTGAATCGGCCCAAGGGGTGAGGGGAGAAGCAAGGACGTGCAAGGCTTGGGTATGAAGGCTGACCATGAGATAAGCGCTGGAAACCATTTCCCACCAGCGCTCGATGGCTAGATAAGCGGTGAGGCGATAATCGGCCCAACCGAGTTCATTTTTGAGATGTTTGAAGCCATAGTGATTGCCAAGGCTGTGGCGGAGGTGGCCTTTGAGATTGGTCATCAATAAGACGGTGGTGGCAGGGGGTAAGGTGGCTGGATCGGTGGTGAGGAAGAAATAGCGGATGGTGCGTCGTTGCCCATAGATCACCTCACAAATATAGCGGGTTTGAGTGGAGGCATCGGCAAAAGTCCGTTCAAAAGGACGCCAGCGGGTCATACGGATGCGTTGACCGCGTGGTAGCCAAACGCCATGATTATCGCGCACCGCCACCACGCAGGGGAGTTCGAGTTGGATCAATCCCTCCATAAATGGCCCACTCTCCCCATACAAGCGATCCGCCAATACCAATTCGACGCTGA
>JAJTXY010000014.1 GCA_021463865.1 Anaerolineae bacterium | reverse complement strand
TTTGCGGATGCGTTTCCGCTTGCAGGATGTCAACAGCGGCGGACGGATTATTTTCCGTTACACCCCCTCGGATGGCTATTATGTGCTTGAAATTACGGGCGGACGGATTGTCTTGAGACGCGGGCCTGCCGGACAAATTTCGCGCAGTAACGAACTCAATATGGCAAACGGTGTGGTGACGAATGTGGTCAATATTGGGACGTGGTATGAAATTATCGCGTGGATTGAAGGTGGGCGTATCTATATCTATTTGGATCGTCGACTGATTATCACCGCCAATGATACGTCGTCACCGCTACCTGCCGGGGCGATTTTGCTGCAAACCCTAGCGGCTAATGTCAATCCGGTCTATTTTGACGACATCATTGTGCAGCGCCCGGAAACAGCCAGCGATCATTTTGAAAATGCCAGCAGTTTGCCTAGTACATGGGGATATAACCCGATTTCGGCGGTGACATTAGGGTCGGCCAATAACAGTCAGTTCCTTGAGACATCGGGCGAAGTTTCGGTTGTCCCCGTGACTTCCGTTCTAGGTGATTTCTTGATGTCCTGCAATCTTGCCAGCCGACAGGGGAATTTTTATATTCGGCTGCGGGATGCAACCAGTGGCGTGCTGCGACTGGAAGGGATCGCGGGTGATTTGAAGGTTGTCCATCACGACGCGGATGGCAATGTTGTTAAATCCGTGACGATTTCGCAATTCTACAGCCGCGATTTCAATGTGATTTTTATCGAGATTGTTGGCGAGCGGGTGCTCATATGGGATCGGCGGGGCAATCTGAAATTGGATGAACTCTATCCCGGTTTGCCGCTGAATGGTGGGATTGTTTTCCAGACGGCAGTGGCGGGTGATATTTTGCGCATTGATGATTGCCTGTTTGCACGCACGGCAGTTTCCAGCACGGCTGAGGCTGAATTTGCCTTCGAGATTTTAGATGAATTGAATGATGCTAACCGCCGCCCCTATCGTGAATTGGCAACCGATTGGACGGAGGATTTTAGCGATGAAGCCCGCACCCGCGAGTGGTGGGAAGGACAAGGGCCGGGTGAATTTGTTTTTGATCAGAACTTGCCAGCCGATGCCGTCCATCGTCGTTATTATGAAGTCAATAACGATGGGGAGCAGACGGTTTATTGGCGTATCCGGCGCGAACTTGACCGCCGATTTACCGTGTTTGGGGATGGGCAAGATCGTACCACCTTCCGCGATTCCAGCGATATTTACGTCAAAGTAGATATGCGCTTCCCGGAAGATGCCCCCGAAGGCAGCACCGGTTGGGTTGGGGTGCGTTCAACCGTGAATGCTACCAATACGGGGCTTGACCAATATCAAATCGAATTGACCAAAGAAGGTGGTTTGGTACGTGCCCGCGTTCGGCCTTTCCTCCAAGACGACAAGACGTACATCTTCGATCAACTCATCGCGGATGTCACGGCGGGAGATTGGTTCGAGGTCACGATTGTCGCTTACAACGACCGCATTGCCTTTTTTGTGAATGGACGGTTGCTCTCCGGTGCAACCATTCGTCCGGCACGGCTGCTGGGTGGTACGCTCTCAATTGGGGTTGAGGGCGGTTCGGTGGTGGACTTTGACGATTTGGTCTTCCGCGATACGTCGGTGAATGAATAGCTGTTTTCGTCGAAGCTAAATCGAAGTGGGGCGGATACTCAAATCTTCGCCCCTTTTTGTTGCTACTGGATACCGAGGAGTTCAACCTCAAAGACTAGGGTGGCATAACCGGGGATCGCGCCGGGGTAGCCTTTTTCACCATAGGCCAGTTGATAGGGAATGTAGAATTTGTAGATTGAGCCGACGGACATCAGTTGTAGGCCCTCTGTCCAGCCTTTAATCACCCCATCTAGCGGGAACGAAATCGGAATGCCCCGGCTGTAGCTGCTGTCGAAGGCTTTGTTATCAATGAACGTGCCATGATAATGCACTTCAACGGTATCTGTCGCTTTGGGTTTGGGGCCGTCGCTCTGTTTAATAATTTTATATTGCAGGCCGCTGACCGTGACGTGAATATCGTCGTGTTTAGCGTTTTCGGCTAGAAATTTTTCGCCGTC
Source organism: Anaerolineae bacterium (assembly GCA_021463865.1). Classification (GTDB taxonomy): domain Bacteria; phylum Chloroflexota; class Anaerolineae; order Aggregatilineales; family J027; genus CFX10. The sequence goes on along the minus strand of JAJTXY010000014.1, from coordinate 103,633 downwards.
TTCTTTATGACCCATGATTGACTCCATTGGTTATTTGGCAGGCTCAGACGAGTGTACCATATCCAAAAATAATTGGTGCATCCGGGAGTCGCCCGTAAGTTCGGGATGGAAGGCCGTCGCCAATAGATGATTCTGACGCACCGCCACAATGCCACCATCTTCCAGACGAGATAGGATTTCGACTCCGGCCTTTTCATTCACCCCCGTCACGAGTGGGGCGCGGATAAAGACGGCGTGGAAGGGTTCATCACCGATGCCTTTGATGTCGAGGTCGGTTTCAAAGCTGTCCACCTGTCGGCCAAAGGCATTACGATTGACTTGAATATCCATCACGCCGAGGATGGGTTGGTCGCGTCCGATGTCTTTGGCAAGGAAAATCATGCCCGCGCAGGTTCCCCAGACGGGTTTTTCTTGGGCAAATCTTCGCAGCGGTTCAACCAGTCCAAAGGTGACAGCCAGTTTGCCAATGGTGGTGCTTTCGCCGCCGGGAATAATCAGGGCGTCCAAAGTTTCCAATTGTTCGGGCAGGCGCACTTCGATGGCATCTGCTCCCAAACTTTTTAGCATATGTTCGTGTTCGATAAACGCCCCTTGTAAGGCGAGGACACCGACGCGCATAATGGACGCTCCTTTGGTACTATTGGCGAAGAATCTACGCCATTCATGCTAAAACGCTGTGGTTTGTTCCCCAATAGTTCTATCATATCGAATATTTTTGTCAACAGGGTCGTTATTTTGATGAAATCAACAAACGCTCTATTGGGTAAGTTCAAAAATGGCGATTTTTGTTAGGTGGGTCAAAACAAAACACCCGGCCCTTGAATCCTACCTATTGACGATGTTCAACGGGGAGGATTTAGACCGGGTGATTTATCAACACGCCTTTAAAGAACGGCTGGCGCAGGAGAAATAGCTTAGGCAAGACTTGGAGCAACAACCTGATATTTTTTGGTTTCTGCCCGTGTCACTTTGAGAATCAGACGGAGGATAATAAAAACCTCTCCAATCCAATATAAGACAGTTAAAGGTGTCCCAATGTTGGTATCAGTATTAGGGCCTGCGGATGCACTATGCGGGGTAATGGTCATGCCATCTTTGGCTTCAAGCATAACATACCCAATGAATCCACGTTGGCCTGTTTCATCCTCAAAATAGTCCTCGATGATTTGGTTGATTTTCTCGTCATCTACCTCCAAATGAGGTCGTTCTACTTTGATCTCTTCGCTGACACTATCACGATATTGATCCATCGCATAGATGTACTTGCCAATCCATAAGGTGCTATAAAGAATTAGACCCATTAGGATTGAGCAGACAGTTATCACCGTCAAATTACGCATGTGGGTGAACTTAATCATCGGCCCCATAAACATAACGGCGACACCAGCCGCAATGACGGGTGAAAAAAGAAGGAGATAATAGTAGCGCCAACTGACCCATAACAGCACTCCAGCGATAACACCACCGATAATGGCGGTCAGAAAAACCAGCACTGCTGCCATATCATGCTGTCGAAATTCTTCACCGGATGCTGGTAATGATACATCACTTGAGACCATAGACGATTTATCCCCCCTTTGAAGCCCTTTTTACAGGGTTTCCCAAATCTCCATCTTGGCGTTGGTGCGGCGGATAACCTCATCGGTGAACTGTGAGGTGGAAGCCGACCCCCCAAGATCAGCGGTACGGATGCCATCATACACGGCTTCAAGCGTCGCTTCTCGAATTGCACGGCTGGCGCGTTTGGAAACATCAGAATTGATATACCCTAGCAGAGCCGCTACAGCCAAAATCATTGCCATCGGATTCGCTACATTTTTGCCCATTAATGAAGGGGCCGTGCCGTGTGGTGCTTCGGCCATGACGACCTGTGCGTTGAAATCGTCATCAAAGCGAATGACCAATGATTCTGCCCCGGCGATGCTGCCGAACATTTTCAAGACGAGATCGGACATCACATCACCATCGCGGTTAAGGGCCGGAATGACAAGTGCCTCCCCATTGGTTTCGAGCAGCAGGGCATAGGTCGCATCAATCAACTGTGGCTCATAACGTACCGAAGGATGACGTTTGGCGGCGGCGTCCATTTCTTCTTTAAGCATCCCCTCGTACAGCGGACTAACGGTGTATTTGGGGCCACCAAAAACCTTCGCGCCGGTTTTCTCGGCATGACGAAAGGCAAATTCAGCCACGATGCGGCAGGTGCGGCGGGTAATTTTTTGGGTACTCCATGCGGTCTCATCCAGCCCTTCGCCCTCACGCCATTCTTTTGCGCCATAGCTGCCATCTACCGCCATACGCACCACCGCGATAGGGGCATGAACACCCGCGATGGGATGGATACGCGGGATACGACGGCCTGTCCGCAGAATAACTTGGGCATCTAAGATTTCACGTAGGAGGGCGTTGGGGCTGCCGACATCATCCGGGTCGCCGGGGGTGATAGTAGCGGCTTTGAGTCCGAGGCCTGTCTTTTGCATGGCAGCCCCGGCATCATAGACCACTTGGTTTTTCGTTATGCGGCGATTACTAAGTGAGAGATCGAAGTGTTGCAGGGTAACGGGAAGGCGGGTCACGCTGGGGTCGAGTACACGCAGCGCCTCGACCAAAAGTTCCTGTCCGGTTTCGTCGCCCTCAAGCACAATAATGGTTGGGTTGGTCACGTTTGGAAAACACCTTTTCTTGGGTATGGATTGAAAATTACGGTTTTGATGGTGGGTCTTTGGGCAGCAGATTCGCCCCATTCGTTCCATCAGAAGGAGTCGTCGGTGGTTTAGAATCGCTTGGTTTTACCGCCGGGGATTGACCGGTTTTACGCTTGGGCAGGGCCTCTAATGCACTTTCGTCCAGCAGACCTGTTTTGCCGCGTATCACTGGCACAGCGGCACGAAGATCAGATGCGCCTTCGATGAGACTCACCAATTTTTTCATATCAATCGGTTTTTGGAGCACATGATCGGCCCCTGCCTCTTTACGGCGATCTTCAAGGTCAAGCGCGGTATAGGCGGTGACAAAAACGATGGGCATGTTGGAGGTAAACGGATAGGCCCGCATCATCTTGCACAGCGCAAATCCATCGAGTTTGGGCATCATGACATCCAATAGGGCGATGTCGGCTTTTTCGGTCTCGGCCAGCAGAATGGCGTCTACCGAGTTGAGGGTCGTAATTGCCTCAAACCCATGAATCTCGATGATGGTTTTGAGCAGATTGAGGGTATCGAGTTCGTCATCTACTACCAACACACGCTTGGTCATACGATACAATCCTTGATCCTGACTTGGTTTAGTCGTCCCACGGCAACACTAAGACAGTTTCGGCACGATAGGCGGCAGCGGCATTAAACACCCCGAGGATGCCAAAAAAATAGGCGGCGCGTCGGCTGTCATTTCCCCGCAGCGAGGCAAACAACCCCGGCATACTAATCAGGAAGTAGGCCGCATATAGGTAGTAGGTAATCATACGCTTGGGTTTGACGCCTATGATAGTCAGGATAATGGTGACAATCAGGAGTAATCCCGCCAAGATCGTATCTACCCACATCGTCCCCCAAAAGTTGCCGCTGAGGGGTTTGTTCGTTCCACCCAACCATGCTGCATAAATGCCGAGTAGAAAACAAAACATAATATAGGCGTTATTCAGGCCTTCGTGCAAGTCTTGTAGTGCCGTTTCCATAATTACTTGGTCATTTCTTCAAGAATCGAAATATCATAATTCATTTGGCGCAGGAGGGTATACATATCAAAATACATGCGCTCACCCCAAAACTTATCGCCAACCAGTGGGAACATAATAATCAGCGGAAAAGTGATGTATTTGCCGGAAGGGGGGAGATTGAACAATGGTCCAGTGTGTGTCCCGGTAAACACCGATTCTTCAATCACCATCGCTTCGTCAATGCTTACGCTTTTGAGGTTAAAATTGGCATCGGGCATCCCATCAAACAGCCCCTGATAAAATGAGGCCACGCCTTCTTTGCCGCGATATTCCAAGCCTGTCGCCATGATGATGTACAACGGGTCTTCGACCAATGTCGCCAGCAAACCGGGGATGTCGCGCCGATTTTCGGCCAAGACGTGTTTTTGCCACAGGCGCTTGTTATAGTGCAAGGACATGGGAATTCCTCGATGAAATTCAATTGCCGTTTAGGACACAATTGGGTCATTATAGCGTAGTGACCAGCCCCTACCAAGACGGAAAACCGCCCGTGCTTTCTTAAATCTCACCATAAAGGGCATTCAGTTATACTTGAGAGTATATTTCAGCGAGGGCTAGAGACTATGAAAAGAAGTATCGCATTTCTCGTTTTCACAGCCATATTATTGAATTTTTCCTACCACCCAGCGAAAGCCCAGCAAAATGGTGAACCCCTTTTGATTTTGCAACATGAAGGGGTTAAGGAAGCCGCGTGGAGTCCAGATGAAACCCGCATTCTATCGTGGTCAATTGATAAGGAAACCATCATTGTATGGGATGCTTCTACGGGAAATCCCTTGCTTAACCTGTTTCATGCTGGTTTACGAGGTGCGGTATGGAACTCCGATGCGAGTAAGATTTTGAGTTGGGGTTGGGATAGCACAGTGAAAATATGGGACTTCCAGACGGGCGAAAACCTTTTAACACTACAACACGATAGTCAGGTGAGCAAAGCATTTTGGAATGCCGATGAAACCCGTTTACTTTCATGGTCGCATTTAGGGACTGTGTATGTATGGGATGCCCTCAACGGCGAAAACCTGCTTGAACTTCACCACGACACCTTTCTTTGGGGGGTGAAGTGGAATACTGATGAGAGTCAGATACTTACATGGGGGCAAAGTGACGAAGTTTATGTTTGGAATACTATAAGCCAAGAAAAGCATTTGAAGTTGCATCATAAGGCTGAGACTTGGGTTGTACAGGCTTTTTGGAATCATGATGAAAGCATTATCCTTTCTTGGGGATAGGATGACACTGTGCGCTTGTGGAATGCCGATACAGGTGCGCCTATCTTGTTGCTGAGACTTGAGGAACGCGGCATTATGGGGGCGACTTGGAACTCCGATGAGAGCCAAGTCCTCACATGGTCATATGGTAGAGCTACGGTGTGGGACGGTAAGACGGGGGATGTACTATTTATCCTAGAACATTCTCCAATTACAACTTGGGTTGCTAGTTGGAGTCCAGCCGAAGATCGTATTTTGACCGCATCTCAAGAGAGGATTGTCTCAATTTGGGATGCTAAGACAGGCAGCAAGCTCTTAGATTTAAACTATATAGGGCGTGATGAGGGTTTGCAGGCCACTTGGAATAAAGATGGAAAGCGTGTTTTAGGATGGTCATTTACTAACAAAGCGGTGATGGTATGGGATGCCGATAATGGTGATTTACTTCAAACCATGAACCACGATGGCAACCTGTGGAGTGCAAGTTGGAATGCCGATGAAAGCCGAATTTTGACTTGCGGCAGAGATGGATTAATCAAGATTTGGCAATCGCCAGCGTGAAAAGAGCCGGGGGTGTCCGGCTCCGTTGGTGTCTATTCAGTTGTAGAGGGTACGGCTCCCATACCCACTTAATTCAGATAATCGCGCAGGTTGTGGGCAAGACGTGGGTGGCGCAAACGACGCAGCGCTTCTTTTTCAAGCTGACGGATGCGTTCGCGGCTGAGACCAAACTTGTTGGCGATTTCTTCCAATGTGTGTGGCTCGCCTCCACCCAAACCAAAGCGCAGACGCAAAATATGGCTTTGACGCGGGGTCAATTCACTTAGAACTTCTTCAATGGTTTCCTGAAGCAGATGTTGGGTCGCGGATTCTACCGGGCTAGGCGTATCTTGGTCTTCGATAAAATCGCCAAATTCGCTGTCGCCATCGTCTCCAACAGGCCGTTCCAGTGCGATGGCGTGCTGACTGGCATCCATCATACTGCGGACGTTTTCGGCTGGCATCCCCATTTCGATCGCAATTTCTTCCGGTGAGGGCCGGCGACCCAATTTCTGTTCAAGGGTTTGGGCGGTGCGATACATTTGGCGGATACGTTCGGTCATGTGGAGGGGAATACGAATGGTACGGGTTTTTTGGGCAAGGGCACGGGTGATGGCTTGGCGAATCCACCAAGTGGCATAAGTGCTGAAGCGATTGCCGCGCTTGTAATCATACTTGTCTACAGCCCGCATCAGGCCAACGTTGCCCTCTTGGATGAGATCGGGGAAGGGAAGGCCTTGTCCCATATAACGCTTGGCGATGCTGACCACCAGACGAGTATTGGCCCGTCCCAAGTGTTCACGGGCGGATTGCCCATCAAAAATGAGGGCATCCATTTCCGTTAACTTATCAGGATCAAAACTGTGTCGGCCAAGTGCTTCGAGCTTTTCCGCTAATTCTTTACCCCGCTCGATTCGTTTGGCAAGTTCAATTTCTTCATCAGCAGTAAGCAGTGGTTCTTGAGCCATTTGACGGAAGTATAGGCCTACTGGATCATCGGGAGAAACCGCATTGATGTCGCCAACTTCCGGGTCACGAATTTGCTCTGGCTCGAACTCTTCATCTACATCTACTGCCGTATCAGCCACAACTGCATCGTTGTCGTCTTGACGGAGTTCAATCCCAAGATCATCCAGTTCGTCCAGAACAGCCTCTATAGCTCCAACGTCCTCACCTTCGGCTTCAATCACCTCCAGTACATCTTCGAACGTTACGTAGCCACGCCGATCTGCCCGGTTCATTAGTTCCTGAATCACGTGCGTCTATGGCCTCCTTCGATTGTTTGATTTGGCTGCCCAACACCTATTTATGCTGCGAGGGAGCAGGTTTATGTTGGGTGGGTTTTGTTAGGTAAGAGTGGCAACTCATGCCCCTTTGTATAAACGATTAAAACTCATTGTAGCATAGTTTGTTGGGGACTGGAAGTATCCGCAAAACAGGAATTTATGTACTTCGAAACTTGACAAACCATCTTTTTTATCTGGATTCTGTAACTGTTTATACGCAGCAATTGGGGTAAAATGCTCACTTATCCGTCACGCATATGAAATTGGTGATTTTTTCCAATTAGGAATAAGCCTTCATGTCACAGCCATCCAAACTTTCTCGATCCTACCGTCCTGCTCGTTCGCTGTGTCGTATATTGCTGCGGCTGAGTGCGCTGGTCGTGGGACTACTGGTTTCCATTATGGGGCTTGGTGTCGGGATTGTCGAAGCTTCGGACGGGATGCGGGGGGATGACTGTGAAATCCGCCGAGGGGAAATCATTGACCATGACTTTTATTTCTTCTGCAATAATCTGACGATTCGTGGCACGATTCAGGGGGATTTGGTGGGGGTAGCCTCACGGGTAAACTTGACTCGAGAAGGCCGGGTCATGGGGGATATTTTGGTCTTGGCGGGGCAGCTAACTATACAAGGCGAGGTCTCGGATGACATCCGGTTTGGCGGGGCAGAGCTAGAAATTACAGATCGGGCCGTCTTGCCCAATCCCACTTCCGATATTTTGGCGGGCGCGATTAGTGTAGATATTGCGAAGGGGGCTTATGTTCCCGGTGATATTTTGATGCTGGGCTATCAGACTATCATCAATGGGCATGTGGGCGGCAGCGTGGATTTTCAGGGACAGGCGTTGGTGATTGAAGGTGTGGTCGAAGGTGATGTGGATGCCATTGTAGGCGACCCCCGCGAGGAAACCAGCCGCCGCACTTTTCAGATTTTGCCCTATTCGATTAATTTGCAGGGTAATGGGCTGACGATTGGCAATGAGGCTGCTATTCGCGGGCATTTAATTTATGAAGGGGCACAGCGGGCCAATATTCCACGTAATACCGTTTTGGGAACTGTTGAATATCGGCGCGTGCGTGAGAACAACAATATCACCGAGGCCCAACGCCCCGACACATTTTTGAGCATCATGTGGACCTATTTTGCCCGCACGATGCAAGACAGCATCTCATTGATCTTGATTGGCATTTTGGCATTACAATTAACCCCTGTACTGATGGTTGAATCGGGGCGGCGGGTGCGACGGGCATTTATCCCAGCAGCCAGTTGGGGCTTTATTCTATTTTTCCTATCGTTTCCACTGGCCCTGTTGCTCATGATTTTTAGCATCTTGATGGCGCTGCTCATTTTGGTGCTGACTTTGGGTGAAGTAACCCTTAGCATCATCCTGATGGTCTTTTTGGTGACACTTAATGTTGTTCTGATTGGTGGATTCTGGTTTTTGTTGGTCTTTTTAGGCCGAGCCATCACTTGTTTTGTAATTGGGTACTCAATTGTACAAGGTGTCCGCTATTATCTTGCCAGCCGGGTTGCTGGCCCGGATGACCCACCTATTTTTATCCCCCCACTGACCACCCGCCGTCAACGCTGGATTGCAATGGCAATAGGGGTATTGACGGTTTCCTTAATTGCTAATGTCCCGATTTCGCTGCCCCTACCAATCGAGCTATTTTTGCAAGGGGCGGTAGCTTTTGCAGGCTTAGGCGCAATCTTTATGTATGGACGCGATGTGTGGCATATCGCAGAAACAAAAGGGCGCGGTGGCTGGATTCCCACCATCTCCCGCATGACCATTCCTCCATTAGAAGACGGCAGTGATATTCCATTGGGTATGGATAATTTGCCCGAAGGGTTTAGGGGTTTCCCCGATTAACAGAACGGGAATTGAATTGTCATACTGATGACCGGTTGAAAAATTTGGGGGATTGCTTCACAATAGCATGGATAAATCCCAGACAGCATTTGGATAGTAATTTAGGGTGAAAGGAGTCCCGCAGGGTTTGAGGATCGTATCGTAAAAACCCCTGCCCAATAACTTACCTATGATGAAAAAAGGCCGACGTAATTTAGTCCCAATTGTACTTTCGATAGCCCTCCTGTTGATGATGTTTGCCGCAATGAGTTTTCAGGCGATTGCCCAAAGCGGCGCAACAGCAACCCCGACCCCATCTGATGATTCAAATGGTGGTACTACAGAACCCCGTGATTATTATGCCGACCCCGCTAGTTCCACCGGGGACGCTGAGTGGACAATAGAAGAGCGTAGTTTCACCAGCAACTATCCGAATGGGTTCCAATTCTCGGCCCGCGTCAGCAGCAGCAAGGGCGATATTGAGAACGCAACCGTGATGTGGTCACATGCTCCACGTAATCAAGGCCGCCGCGCTGCCACCTATGATGAAAGCACGGGATTGTTTACGTCGGTCTATGATAACAGTGAAGGTACACCACCGTGGGTTGCAGTCAATTATCGCTGGCTGCTTACCGATACGGCTGGCAATACCTATCGTAGCGAGTGGTTCATGGGCGAAGAATATTATGACGATCCCAGCCAATGGGAACGCTTTGAATCTGAGGACATCATCGTCTTTGTTGAAGAAGGCTTGCCAGAAGATACGGGTCAGCAAACCCTAGACGCAATGGCAGCCCAACGTGAAACCTACCGCCAAGCATGGGGTGATGTTCTTTCCTACCGTCCACGTGCCATCCTGTTTTCCAACCGCGCTTCGTTTGATGAATGGCGTGTTGGGCAAGGCAATCCGAATGTGATTGGTCAGACCAATGCAGCGTGGGGTGGGATTGTACAGGTTGTTTCCGGCGGTGGCGTGATTGACCTTGCGTGGGGCACGGTTTTGCATGAAGTCGGTCATCTTTATCAAGATGAATTTGTACCCGCTGGGTTACCCGTAGCGACTTGGCAGAATGAAGGCAACGCCACCCTCTTTGAACTGTACCAGATGTATGATTATGAACAGCGGGTGCGTGATCTGGCGGCGAGTGGTCAACTACCTGCTCTACTCATTGGCTCTGGGCCAAGCCAAAATTCACAGGGGCCAGATGGCCGCAATCGTTTGGGCTACGACATGGGCTATGTATTTTATAAGTGGTTTGTCGAAGTCTATGGTCTTGATGCTCACCGCCAATTGACCGAGATGCTTGGGCCAAGTGTTGGGTTTAACGCTGCACTCGAACAGGTGACGGGTTTAACCACCCAAGAAATTGAACGTCGCTGGCGGACGTGGCTTGGGGCTTCACCCGATGCACCCACGCCCATTCCAATTCCAACCATGCGCTTCCCACCAACCGTTACGCCGTTTATCTTCCCAACGGCTTCTAACTAAACAGTTTAGGGCGACCTCCCATGCACAAAACCTATTGGCTCTCTCGTTGGTTCCTTATTGGGCTGGTCGCCCTTAGCTTTTTGGCGTCCTCCCGGATTGCAGCGCAAGAGGATGGTGAAGACGATTTCGTTGTCAGTCATCGGGCGCTGGTGGTGATGCCCTCGGTCATTCGATTTCGGATACGAGTTGTGGCTACCCGTGACGAAGTGGCTGAGATCAAATTGGCAGTGCGGGAGGATGAAACCCTTCTGCAAACTTTTGATGTCACCACGCCGCTGGATAACCTCTTTATTGATTTTGACGACGAGACCGAATACGAAATCGTGTGGGATATTCGGGGTGTGCCGCTGCGTCCGTTTCTCAGTACCCTGACGTATGAATTTGAGGTGACAACTACCGATGGCGAGACTGCTGCGGTTGAGAATGAATTCATTTTTCAACATGATACAATCGAGCAGTGGCAGTTAGTTGAAGGGGACACCCTGCAAATTTATGCACTAGAGGATACGGTTGATTGGTCAAATCATTTACCCGGATTAGAGCAATCCCTTGCTTTACTGCGGGAAAATTCGGGATTTGCTGGCCCAGTCGGCTTGGTGATCTATCCAGCCGACACCCAGTTTTGTACAGAGGGTGAGGTTCCCGAAGACACGCCGGATGCGCCTCCGCCCCTAGTGGTGATGTCGGAAGACCGTGCTTTTCCCTGTGACCCTGCCGATATGACAAGATTTTATGCCAACGGTGATTTAGTGATCGCCTATGTAGGGGCCATTAGTTTTTATGATCGAGAGAGCGAGGCCTTTGCATCACTATTTGATTTGGCGTACTCAACTCGCTGGGAAAATGCCGAAGTGCCTGCGTGGTTTAGGGTGGGCCTGCGTCAGCTATACAATCGCTTCAGTCAGGGCCAGTCTATCGCAAGGGTTAAACAAGCCTTACAAGAAGATCGGGTGCTGTCCTTAGCCCAAATGGAAACCCTGCCCGCCGAAGATAGTGAGGATGTGGATTTATGGGAGTCCCAAGCCTATGCACTGGCTCTCTATATTGCAGATATATATGGTGCATCTGCCCCGTTCGATATTGCCAAAGCGGTATCACCTAGCTTGTCTTTAAATGAGGCGATTGAACAAGCTACAGATATCACCATAACTCGTCTCTATTCCCGCTGGCTGGCATGGCTGGATACGCCCAAACCTGTTACGGCAGCGGGATGGAATCCTTATTTGGAAAGCACGCCGACCCCAGAACCGACCCGTACCGCGACTTCCATTCCGCCAACCCATACGCCGCGACCTACCGCTACCATTACTTTGACGCCAACTTCGACCTATCGAGGGGATTTTGTGCCGACGGTGTTTAGGCCAACCGACTCACCGCCGACATTGCCACCAACTCGAACTTCTACACCCCTCCCACCCGGCAGCTTTAACCCGACGCCGACACCGCGCCCTGCCAGCAATGAGGAAGAGAGCAACGGAGGTTTATGTGGCACGGGTATCGGGGCAGTTCTCATTCCAACTTTCGGCATTGTTTGGATGAATCAAAAGAAACGAAAGCAGACTAGACCTAGCTAGAAATACATGACAGAACCTACCCGCATCAATCTCTATGATCTATCGCTGACGGGCATACAAGATTTGTTAACCCGTTGGGGTGAACCTAAATTTCGCGCCAAACAGGTTTGGGAATGGCTGTATATTCATAAATCCAGCGATTTTGAGCAAATGACCAATCTGCCTGCCAAACTGCGTGAACGATTGGCGGCTGAAACTCGCATTGGGGTCTTGACCATCGCCGCCGAAAAAGAAGCCCGTGATGACACACTCAAACGGCTTTATCGTCTCAGTGATGGGCAGTTTATTGAAAGTGTGCTGATGATCTATGACGATGGTCGGCGGACGGCTTGCATCAGCACCCAAGCAGGCTGCGCGATGGGCTGTGTCTTTTGCGCGACAGGCCAGATGGGATTTGCACGTCACCTGACTACCGGGGAAATTGTTGAACAGGCCATTCATTTTGCACGAATTTTGGAGGCCGATGGAGATCGTTTGAGTAATGTGGTTTTGATGGGCATGGGGGAGCCGCTGCACAATTACGATGCAACCTTAGAAGCCGTTCATCGTATGACTGCACCGGATGGCTTGGGGATTGGACAGCGCCACATCACCCTGAGTACAGTCGGGCTGGTTCCGGCGATTCGACGTTTTGCCGATGAAGGCCTTCAGGTGAAATTGGCGATCAGCCTGCACGCCGCGACAGATGAAGAGCGTGATGCTTTGTTGCCTGTCAACAAACGTTGGCCCCTTAGTGAACTCATGGCAGCCTGTCGTTATTACATCGAAAAAACGGGCCGACGCCTAACCTTTGAATGGGCCTTGATTCACGGCGAGAATGATACGGTGGAACAGGCTTCCCGGTTAGGATTTTTGCTCAAAGGCCTGTTGTGCCATGTCAATCTTATCCCCTTAAACCCCACGACGGGTTATGAAGGCCACCCGTCCAACCCCGAACGGGCCAAGGCGTTTATGGATACCTTGAATCTCTATGGTGTCAGTAGCTCGATTCGGGTTCGGCGTGGCATCGAAATCAACGCAGGCTGTGGTCAATTAAAGGCGGAAGTGATCCAAAAAAACAAAAAGGGCGAGTCTTAGCAAACCGCCCTGAATGAAGCCTCAATGATAAAGACCTATTTGACCCGTTCTTGGGATACGGGCAAAGTGAAATAGAAAGTTGTGCCCACACCTACTTCACTCTCTACCCAAATTTGACCGCCGTGCCGCTCCACCAATTCTTTACAAATCGCTAGGCCCAAGCCTGTCCCTTTGCGGCGGCGATTGAGATTCAGGTCAGCCATTGAGAAACGGTCAAAAATGGTGGGCAGGTTTTCGGCAGGAATCCCTTCGCCTGTATCGGCGACACTAAACATCAAGGAGTCTCCATCGGCGAGTTCGGCCCGTACCAGAATTGTGCCGCGCGAGGTAAATTTCAATGCGTTCGAAATCAAGTTCACCAATATCTGCTGGATACGGTCAGAATCTCCCCACACAGGCGGCAAATCCGGTGTCATTTGGATTGCCAGTTCAACCTCTTCATTTTGGCGCAGTCCTTCGGCAATCCCTAGTGTCTGCTCCAAAATTCCACCGATTTCCAGTGTTTCGGGATAAAGCTCAAGGCCGCCCTGTTCCAATTTGGAGAGATCAAAAATATCGGATACAAGGCGCAAAATTTGGCGCGTAGCGGTCAGGGAGCGGTCAATCCATAACACTTGATCTTCGGTGACATCACCAAACACGCCCTCCTTCATCATGTCCAACGCGCCAACAACAGTATTGAGAGGGGAACGCAGGTCATGAGCAATATTGCCGAGCAGGGCGGTACGCAGGTGATTTTCTTGCATGGCCGCTTCCCAATTGGCGGTGGCCTGCCAGCGTGCTTCTTCCAATTCGGCGGTACGTTCGCGCACTCGTTCTTCCAGTTCAGCGGCAAAACGCTCTCGTTGCTCATTCAGTTGAGCATTTTCAATCGCAATGGCCGCCTGCCCCGCGAAAATATTGAGGAGCGGAATGTCTTTGGAGGTAAAGGCATTGGGGATGTCGCGGTTTTCCAAATACAGTACCCCTAACAATTTACCGCGTGAACGTAAGGGTACACACAGGATGGATTGCAGGCGGAGGCGGAGCACGCTCTTGATGGCATTAAAATTGTCATCTTCCAGTGCGTTGCGGGTAAGGACGGGTTCGCCTGTGCTGATGACCTGTTGGACAATAGACCGACTGACCGATTGACCTTCACGATCCGATGGGTTGCCATACTTTACTTGAAAGTTCAGTGTGCCATCCGCTTCAACAAGGACGAGATAGCCATGCTGACCCCCTGAAAATTCGACGGCCTGCTGCATGACGAATTCCAACAAGGGCTGTAATTCCCGATTTTCAGCCATGCGGCGGCTAATATCCAACACCCGCTCAAGGGCAGAATCTCTTTCTGTATTCTCGTCATTCATATTCAAGATTGCACCCTTCCCCTACTTCCAATCACCACGCTGTTTATCTCCAATTCTATGGCATTTTGGGTGTTTGACGCTTAGACTTTGGATCCCCCACTGGCTTTTTTCGGCTGGGCCGTTTAGCCACAGGCGGCGGCGTATCCAATGTTTTCTTTTGCGTTTCGAGTTCCTTTAGCAACCCTTCGATCTTGTCTCGGTTGCCATAGGTTTCACCCCCACCCATTTTGAGAAATCGCTTTAAATCGGCGATAGCCTGCTTAAAATTTTGGAAATCGGCGTTGAGCAGCCCTCGCGCCAAATAATGTAAGGATTCGTCCGGTTCAAGGCGAATGACCCGGTTCAAATCATGAAATGCTGCATCTAGGTTGCCCGTCATGATGTAGGCGTCGGCACGATTAGCATACGCCTCAGCAAAGTCGGGGTCAAGCGCAATGGCCTTGCCAAAATCACGGATGGCCCCCCGAAAATCCTCCTGTATTTTTCGCATCTGCCCCCGATTGTTATAGGATTCCGGATAATCGGGGTCAATCTTAATGGCGGCGTTCAGGTCTTGAATCGCCTTTTGCATATCATCCAATTGGAAGTAGGCAAAGGCGCGTTCGTTATACGCATCCACATTTTCGATGTCGAGGGCGATGGCTTTCGAAAAATCTTCAATCGCAGCTTGATATTCTGCCCGATCCATCCGCAGCAGCCCTCGTGCATGATACGCCCCGGCAAGCTGTGGTTCTAGGGCAATGGCCCGATTAACATCTGCGATGGCTTTTTCCCAATCTTCCAGCCGTGCATAGGTAAAAGATCGCTGTAGATATAGCTCGGCGGTGGGTGATTTATCAATCACGGTGGTGAAATCAGCAACAGCGGCAGGCAGGTTATCCATATCCAGATGGGCCAACCCTCGATTGAAAAAACCCTCTTCCGAGTCAGGATCAAGTTCAATGGCTTGGGTAAAATCCGCCAATGCTAGGTCGGGTCGTCCCACTTCCATATACAACGTTCCGCGTTCGTTATAGATCGGCGGAAACCGCGCTTCAAGCCGGATAGATTCACTAAAATCGGCCAACGCGCCCTGAATATCAAACAGGTCGGCTCGAATCATGCCCCGGGTGTAGTAGCCAAACGGGTCTTCGGGTTCACGTTGCACAAACTCATTTAAATCGGCAAGGGCCTTATCGGTTTCGCCATAATCGCCCCATGCTACTCCCCGACTGTAGTACGCACCGGGGAAATCCGGATTGTGTTGGAGCGACTGGGTAAAGTCGTCAATGGCTCCCTCAACGTCGCCAATGTCCATACGGGTAATGGCCCGCACATAATACGTTTGCGACGAAGGGTCAATCTGGATCGCCTCAGAAAAATCGGCCAGCGCTTTATCCGGCATCCCTTTCCCCAGATGAGCACTCCCCCGGCTGAGTACCGCTTCCACCATTTTGGGTTGGATGCGTAGGGCCTCATTAAAATCTTGAATAGCAGCGTCATAATTGCGCTGTTCACCGCGTGCAATCCCACGATTAAAATGGGCTTCGGCTTGTAACCGCGTAATCACCGACAATTCATCATAGTCTTGCATCGCCCCATCAAAATCGCCCAAGTTGGCGCGAGCAATGCTTTGGTTCTGGATAGCCACCGCATAGACTGGAAACTGGCGGAGAGATTCGTCAAAGTCGTCTATCGCCCGATCAAATTGGAAGGTAAATAGATAACACAGTCCGCGATTGTAATAGATGGCGGCGTCGCTCGGATCAAGCCGCAGCACTTGGGTGAAATCATCAATCGCACCTGCGTAGTCGCCTTTTTCAGCTTTGGAAAGCCCCCGCCCTCGGTATGTTTCTACTATTTTGTTTATGTTTGCCATATACTTCCGAACCGTCCCGAACTCGCGGCGTGTGTCTGGGGAGTTACACTACCCATCTGCATAATTGTATAGGTTCGGTGCATCAGAGGAAAGTCTAGGTCGTTTGTTTGGATGGACTTATTCGCCAGTTGCCCCACCACGCCCTAAACTTTCCAGTAATTCCTTATATTTTTCCATGACAAACTGGCTTTCCTGATTTTTAGCGACTTCCTGTGCCAAGATTTCACGCATGGTGTCCAGCAATTCTTGTTCGGTCAGGATGCCTTTGCGAATCAGACTGCGGGCAACCGCGCGGGTGATGATGAGAGCTTCTACGCCCCGCTCACCCATCGTCAACAAGCTGCCAATAAAATCGCCAAAAATCTCTTGTGTGTTGCGAATATCCGCCATTGGTCTATTTCCTTATCGGCTTGGGTAAAAATTCCAAAATGCAGTAGGGGTATTTTAACCTAAACCTTTTAAGGCGCTACCTTTATTTAAGTCGTGGGGTTCGCTTAATTGGGGTCGGGCGAATTTTTAGGGTGTGGTATCAAACACCAACGCCCACAGACCACCAATAGCAGCCGTCGTATCCAGCAGGGTCGCCACTTGGGTTGAGACATCCACACTCAACAAACCCGCACCCGAACTGGTAAAGCCATAGGTGATAAACCATTGACCATCCGGTGACCATGTGGGGGGTAATGCGCCTTCGATGGGGAGTTTGGCGGGGTTGCTGCCATCCAGTCCGCTGAGTTGGATGCCATCGTTAAAATAAACCGCTGCGCCGCTGAGGTTGGGCGTGACAAATGTGCCTAGTTCGCCAACGGGCAGGCTGTTTTGTTGATAGGTTTGGCCGTTAATCAAAATTTCGCCCATTCCACCAACCGCTTGAAAATAAGATGTGCTGACCAATCGCACATCGTACCAATCACCTGTTGTAATTTGAACAGGAGTATTGGACGCCAGCGCCATAACATAAATTCCCGGCTCAAAAACCAAACTGATGGCTTGGGATGGAACGGCAAACGCGGCAATATCGCTTATGGGGTCATAGACCGGCAGCGTATTTTCTGATGCTTCCGGTAAATAGGCGGTGGTCGTCCCGTTGCTCAAATTCCACCCATAGAGACCGCGTGCCCCGGCGGTGTAGCTGGGAGGTGAAAAAAGCAAGGTATCGGTCCCACGCCAGCCTACACGGGTGACATCATTTGGATAAAGCGTCCCATCGTCCAATCTCAGGGTTTGTCCATCGGTTGGGCGCATTGCGTAAATTCCCCGGCTGATGTAACCTGCCCCACCAAACGTTTTTAAATCGCTGTAGGTCAACCAACGGCCATCTGGTGACCAACTGAGAAAGGTTGCTGCACCAGCATGATTTTCAAGAAGGGCGGGGATGGGGTCGGCAGCAAAATCCACTAGGTAGATATTGGCGCTGATGCCGTCTTGCCCGGATACGAACGCTAACCGCTGTCCATCAGGCGACCAAGCAGCGGTGGTGACAGCCCGCGCCATTTCATACAAGGGATTGCCCAAGTCAGGTTCGGTGAAAATAGGAAGATTGGCTGGAAGTAAGTTCTGTTCAAATAGCAGGGCGGCGTTAGGCACGCTGAACACTTTCAGCAAGACAGGGGAGCCATTGGCATAGGGTTGAGCATAGATCACCGCGATTTTTTGCCCATCGGGTGAGGCGTGCAGGGCATAAACGGGTAGGTCAATCGCGGCGACAAAGGGTTGCGGCGGACTCCACCCCGCCGATGAGAGGGTAATCAGTGAAAGACCTGCTTGATCATTGATATAGACGATATAGAGAGGATTTGATTGAGCTTGTGATACCACCGATGGGTGGGCTAGAAAAAGAATAATGGCAACCAATAGGCCAAAAAAACGACTACTTTTGAACATAAGCCGCCACCAACCGTCGAATTTCGCCCAATAAAGCATCCCGACCATACGCCCCTTTTTGAATAATTTTTTCAACGCTGCCGTGCAACCGCTGGCGATCCTCGCTACTTAAGTCCATTGCGGTGACGACAATCACTGGAATATGCTGCCATGCCTCATGATGACGCACTTTCTCTAAAAATTGGAAGCCATCTACCTCTGGCATCATTAGATCGAGCAGGATAAGGGCGGGCTGATTTTCTTCCATGCGCTGCCAGCCTTCACGTCCATTTGCAGCCTCCATGACCTGCCAGCCCTCAGTTTTGACCATATCTGCCAGCATCGTGCGTGTATTCAAGTCATCTTCTACAATCAATACCGGACAAGGTGGTTGGGCACAATCATAGCGTTTGAGTACCCCAATCAACCGATCACGATCAATCGGTTTGGTGAGAAAATCGGTTGCTCCCAGTGCATAGCCGACGTTTTTATCATCACGAATGGTCAAGATCACAACCGGGATGTGGGCCGATTCAGGGTCAGCTTTGAGACGGGTCAAGACATTCCAGCCATCCATCTCAGGCATCACGATATCGAGGGTAATGGCGATGGGATGGATTTCTTTCGCCAGCCGTAGTGCCTCCTGTCCATTTTGGGCCGTAACGACAGGTAACCCTTCTTCTTTGAGATGATATTCAATCAATTCGCGGGTAGCAGCGTCATCATCCACGACTAACACCGGACGGTGATCTCCCGTTGACTTGACGGCGGTACTGGCAGGCGCAGCGGCAGAGGTAACAACGCCAACAGGTTCAACGACTTGGGGCAGCCAAACTGTGAAGGTCGAACCCTGACCCTCAGCACTTGTAAATTCTATATTGCCGCCCATCATCTGGCAGAAACGGCGCGTAATGGCTAACCCAAGCCCCGTACCCCCGAACTGACGGGTCGTGCTACTATCAGCCTGCATAAATTCTTGGAATAGGCGATCTTGGTGCTCAAGTGGAATTCCAATTCCAGTGTCTTGCACCGTAAATTGGAAACCAGCCCGATTGCCTTTCATTTGGGATTGGGCGGTCAGTGAAATGGTGCCTGCATCGGTAAACTTGGCGGCATTGCTGAGAAGGTTAAACAAGACCTGCCGCACTTTTGTCAAGTCAGCGTGGATATGACCCAGATTTGGCGCGATATTGACATTTAGCGTGTTTTGGTTGCGCTCCGACAAAGGACGGACAGATTCGATCACTGTTTGCAGCAAGTCTTCAATGGCGAAGGTTTCGAGATGGAGTTCCATCCGGCCTGCTTCAATTTTGCTCAAATCTAGCACATCATTAATCAAACTCAGCAAATGCCGTCCATTTTCGACCACCCGATCCAGCCGATGAACTTGCTTTTCGGTGACCGGGCCATAGGTGCCTTTGATAATTAACTCGCTGTAACCAATAATCGCGTTCATGGGGGTGCGTAATTCGTGGCTCATATTGGCAAGGAAGGTGCTTTTGGCTCGATTGGCGGCCTCAGCTTCTTCTTTGGCATGGCGCAGTTCGGAAGTGGTTTTTTCGAGCGCCCCCAACATCGCGTTGATCTCTTGACCTAGTATGGTGATTTCGTCTGTCCCACTAAGGACTACTCGTTCGGATAAATTACCATGTTCGCCGATAGCTTGAACGGTCATGCCAAATTGAGTCAGCCGTTTGACCAGCACCCGATCTACCAAAGTCCACATTGCCACTCCAACAACCACTCCAATACCGACCAGTGCAAGGGCGAAATAGAGTAAGGTGCGTTGGCCCTGTTCATAAATATCACGGGCTTGATCTACTCGTACTAGAAGCGCAGGATTACCCGCCACATCGTCTATCACTGCGTAACCCGCCACCCGATTTTCGTTCAGGGGGTCAACAAAAATGGCATTGCCAGACTCTAACTCCAATTGGGCTTGTTTAAAATCGGCTGGGAGTGGGGCATCGATGGGATAGATTTCCAATGACAGCTTCAGGGTTTCCGCTAACGCTGCGATCTGTGCTTCATCTATATAGCGTCCCCAAATAAATGTCCCAGTGATTGGCCCGGCGCGGGTGCTGGTAATGATGGGGGCGGAGGCGACTAATAAGGGGGTGTTGTTGAACAGCACGATCCCGCTTGTGCTCTGATCGGTTCGTTGATAGGTGGTGAAGAATGGAAAAGCAAGGATATTATCAACGACTTCTTGGGACAGTGGTATCAGTTCATCGGTGGCGCTGTCCAATTCAGCATCGTGGATGACGTTTCCATCCACATCCAAAATGATGAGGATGTCGGTTTGGATGGTTTTAAAAACATCCGCGTGCAGATTCGTCTCAATGTGCTCTGGATAACGACCTTGCGCGAATTGCCACGTTTCGTCCCATGCGGCATAGTCAACGGTTGATTTTCTTAGGTCATCCACATTCACTTGGATAGCATTTTTCGCCCGTTGGACGTTTTGTTTTGAATCATCCTCTTCCAATTGACGATAGCTATCTAGCAGAATGAATTGGGAAGCCCCCACCAGCAGCATGACCATGCTAACCAACGTAAGGACGATGATAAGGAGCGTTTTTTGGCGTAGTCTCATGGTTTTTGCATTATATGATTTAGGGACGAGTGTCTTGGTCAGGTGGATTCAGGCGCGGTGGGAAAATCTGCCCGCTTAACATCAAGGTTGGCGGTTGGCTTTCTTCACGAATGGAAGTCAACTGCGGCCCCAGCCATTCATTGAGCGCTACGCAGATTTCCGCGCCAATCAAGACCAATGAGAATGTATAGTAGGCCCACAGCATAAAGACGACCACCGTTGTCACCGAGCCATAGATATAGTTTAGGGTCGAAATATTGGAGAGGTAGTAGACAAAGACCCGCTTGGCAAGCTCAAACGCCAACCCACCAAGCAAAGCCGAGGGCAGAATGGCATCCCAACGCAAACGGGCACGACGCGGCAAAAACCCATAGAGCATCGCAAAAATAGCGGCATTAAAGGCGGTTGGGATAAAAAGGCTTGCCATGCGTAGCCACGTATTAAATTGATTCAAAAACAATAGATTCAAAAAGCTGAATAACAGATTTGTGATGAGGGAGGCGACCAAGAAGATGATGAAGGTGCTAATCATAAACACCCCAATCAGACGGCGCTCATATATTTTGCGGCCTGTCGGAACGCCAAAGGTTCGCCCCAACACCGCTTCCAAGTTACCAAACAGACTGCTGGACGACCATACCAATGTAATCGCAGCAAATAGACTAACCGAGCCTCTTTCGTCAAGGGCCAGCGTGATGCCATCTTGCAGCACCGCCGCCGTTTCGCCGGGGAAAAACAGCGCCAAGACATCCCCAACCTGTGTACGGGCTGAATCACCCACAATGGAGACACCCAACACAATGATCAGCAGAATCAGAGGGAATAATGAAAACAGGGCATAGTAGGAGAGGGCAGCGGCCTCGTGTGGGCCATATTTGGTAAAGCGATAGACGGCGTGAAATAACTCCCCAAGCAAGCCATCCGTCATGTTATTTAGCCGAACCAACATCCGTTCAACCGGACGACTGATAGACAGCCAGAGGTATTTCCAGAACGTTCTATCAAATAATCGCTTCACCAGCTTTTCAGCCCTCAAGAATGATTTTAGGGGCGATTATAACAACCGCCCCCGATTTTGGCCTATTTTGCTTGGGCGAGGCGATCTTCGTACTGCTGTTTGTAATATTCGAGATACTCGCCAGTCTTGATTTTGCGCCACCACCATTCGTTATCAATATACCACTGAATGGTTTGACGCATGGCGGTTTCAAAGTCCGTTGCCGGATGCCAGCCAAAATGCGCCCGTAGTTTGTCATTCGTCAGGGCATAGCGACGGTCATGACCCGGACGATCAGTGACATATTTGATCAGGCTTTCAGGCTTGCCGAGCGTTTCCAAAATTAGCTTGGTAATTTCAATGTTGTGCCGCTCATTTTCGCCGCCGATGTTATAAATCTCACCGGGAGCGCCCTTATGCAAAATCAAATCAATCCCGTCGGCGTGGTCGTCTACATGCAGCCAGTCGCGCACTTGCATCCCATCCCCATACAGCGGTAGGGGGCGGTTATCAATTGCCTCGGTGATGAAGAACGGCGCGATTTTTTCAGGATATTGATACGGGCCAAAAGTGTTGCTGCCGCGCGTCACGGTAGTGTGCATTCCATAGGTCACTTGATAGGCCCGTAACATCAACTCACCCCCCGCTTTACTGGCGGCATAGGGGCTGTTGGGTTCCAGCGGATCACCTTCTTTGAAATAACCTTCGGGGATACTGCCATAGACCTCATCCGTCGAAACATGGTGGAAGCGATTGATACCCAATTTGCGGCAGGTTTCGAGCAGAATATACACCCCGACCACATCGGTATGTACAAAAGCGTGGGGATTCAAAATGCTGCGGTCTACATGCGACTCGGCGGCGAAATTGACTACCGCATCAATCTGATGATCTTTCAAAACACGCTGGACAGTTTCTTCATGGGCAATGTCGCCCTTTTCAAAGCGATAATTGGGTTCATCATCCACTTCCAGCAGATTATCGAGATTGCCTGCGTAGGTCAGTTTATCCAACACAATAATGTTGTAGTCGGGATATTTTTTGACCATGCGGCGCACAAAG
Source organism: Anaerolineae bacterium (assembly GCA_021463865.1). Lineage (GTDB taxonomy): Bacteria > Chloroflexota > Anaerolineae > Aggregatilineales > J027 > CFX10. The sequence goes on along the minus strand of JAJTXY010000014.1, from coordinate 81,163 downwards.
GCACTGCCGATAAATCCGGCTCCGCCCGTAACGAGAATGTTCTTCATTGTGGTTCAATTCCTCAGACTGGCTATTTCAACAAACGAACTTGGCTATAATCGCCCAATACCATTTTATAGGCATGGGGCTTGGAATCGGCAACACCGACATCGGCATAACGTCCGATCAGGCTATCTTGGATCCGTACAGGAACATTCGAGATCCGGCAGTGTTCCAACACAAGGCAGCGTTCCAATTCGCTATTTTCGACCACGACATTGTAATAAATACTGGTGAATGGGCCGATAAAACTGTTGACGATGCGCGAATTTTTGCCGATGATGGCAGGCCCGCGAATCACACTATTGATGACCTCTGCGCCCTCTTCAATGGTGACACGATCATCCACCAGCGAATCAGCATCCACATAGCCCTTGATGACCGGGACGAGTTCGTCCAAAACTTTACCATTGGCGTCGAGCATGTCGTGGGGTTTGCCTGTGTCAATCCACCAACCGCGATGCACGTGGGGGAACACAACATAACCATTTTCAATCAGCCATTGAATCGCGTCCGTAATTTCCAATTCGCCACGTTTGGAGGGTTTGATGGCATGGACGGCCTTAAAGATATTCGGGTCGAACATATAAATGCCGACGAGGGCCAAATTAGAAGGCGGGTCGGCGGGTTTTTCGACCAGATATTCGATGCTGCCGTTTTCACGCAGTTTGGCAACCCCGTAATATTGCGCCTCACGCACAGGAGTCAACACAATTTGGCTGTTCCATTCGGGGTGGTTGCCAAAATCTTTAATTAGTTCGCTGATGCCGCCTTGCAGCACATTGTCACCGAGGAACATCACAAAGCGGTCATTACCTAAAAATTCTTGGGAGATTTTGACGGCGTGGGCTAAGCCTGCGGGTGCATCTTGCTCGATATAGGTAATGCGAACGTTGCCGAATTGGCTGCCATCACCGACGGCTTCACGTACTTGCGGGCCGGTATCGCCAATCACAATGCCAATTTCTTCCACACCGGCGTCGCGGATAGCTTCGATGACACGAAACAGTACCGGCTTGTTGGCAACCGGAATAAGTTGTTTAGCGCGGGTATAGGTCAGTGGATAAAGCCGTGTGCCTTTCCCGCCGCTGAGAATAAGTCCTTTCAAGGTCGTCCCCTCTGTTCTCTATAAAACACGATTTTGAAACGGCATCTGATGATAATATTGAGATGCCCAATCTATTTTGTCGTTAACGATAGCTCATGGAGGTGCGGTCTGGTTTGGCGTCCAACAATACTGCGCCTAATAATCGGACGCCGACCCGTTCCAGTTGAAGTTTAGCACGGGTTGCGTGGTCGCGGCGTGATTTATTGGCTTGAACAACCAACAACGTCCCGCCGAGTTTCTGCCCCAAGACCAGCGCATCGGCGGCAACCAGCACAGGCGGCATTTCAAACACCAGAAAATCCGCCGATTTCATCAATTGCTGAATGACGTTATCCATCCGCACGGAAGCCAGCACATCCACTGGATTGGGGGGTAAGGGGCCGCTGGTCAGCACCCACAGATTTTCAACTTCGGTCTCGTTTACGGGCGGATTTTCGAGGGCGCTATTTTCTAAGACCATCGTCGTCAGGCCGCGCTCGTTGGGCAGACCCCAAACGGTGTGCTGTTCGGGGCGGCGCAGATCGGCATCCACCAAAACCGTTCGCCGACCACTTTGCGCGAGGGTCACGGCGAGATTGGCGGTGGCAATGCTCTTATGATTGTCCTGTGCAGGAGATGTCACGCCGATGGTGATGACTTGCTGGTCGAGATTGCTAAATAGCAAATTGGTTCGCAGGGTGCGATAGGCATCCGACGCTGGTGAACGTGGGTCTTTTAGGGTAATCAAATCAACAGCCATGATTTATTCGGCCTCCGGCACAATCGCCAACAACGAGATTTCGAGCAATCGCTCCACATCCTCAGCACGGCGCAAAATATTCGATTCCAGATATTCCAAAACGAACACCGCGATAAACCCAATGATGAGGCCTAGAATCGCACCTGCCAGTACGTTGACTTGGGTGTTGGGCCGATGCTGACCATAGGTAGCGGTATCCAGCAATTGGGCTTCAATACGATCTTGGCGGGTGAGTTGGCTATTTTCTCGATCTCGGAAAGCGACCAACTCACGTCCCCATTCAGTGGCAATCGCGGCGGCTTGTGGGCCATCCGGCAAATCTACTGCGATTTGAATGGTCAAGGTGGTGGGGTCAGAATTGATGGTGGTATTCGAGCGCAAATCCCCCGCCTGCATATCGAGTTGGAGGGTATCAATGACGCTGTTGGCTACCGAGTCGGTATTCAAATATTCGACAAAACTTCGCAGCAAGATACGTAGGGTTTCCGAAAGGCCGAGGTCGTTTCGGGCAGGCAGCAGCAGCACTTTTTGGGTGGCGCGATATTCCACCGTTTGGGCCTTACTAAAGCCGAACGCGGCCCCGGCGGTAATCATAATCGCAAGGATGATGATCCAGCCGCGCCGCACCAGCACACGCACATAGTCGAGCAAATTCATAAATGCTTATTCTCCGCAGTTGTGGCAAAGCGCCGCACATTATAGCGGCAGACAACCCCTATCGCCTAGCCCGTTGTTCAATCGTCTGTCAGGCGGCGTCAAGGGGTGGTGCAATCGGCTAAGTTCGGGGAATCACTCCCAAAACCTCCAAGCCGATTTTTTCAATGTCGGCCTTTTCGCGCACGCTGTCATCTAAATATTCGGCCAATGCCGCCAAGCCAAGCCCCGCTGCTAAACCAATCACAATGCGTATAAAGGGATTAAGCCGGGTGGTCATGGGGGGCACGGTGCGAACCACATCAATTTCATCTAGCGGCACAATCTGGGCAGGGGCATAGGCGAACTGCGGGAAATATTGCTGATTGCGAGTTTGCAAAACGCTGATGGTGGCGGCGGCGATTTTTTCCAATTCGGCCTTATTATCCCAGCCAAAATAGACCACGAAAATGCTGCGGGCGCTGTCGGCGGCAAAAGCAGGACGTAAATCGTCGGCGCTGATGTTGAGATTGTAGTCATTTTGCAGGGTGGCGCTGACCTCGCGGGCAAAGTTGCTGCTCGTGACCCACTGCGGCATATTGACCACCACATATTCCGACGCCAGCCACGGGACATAGGCGGTGTCTTCATACGTGCCGCTGGTCGAATTTTCGGGCACAGCCGTCGCGTTGTCGGCATCGGGTGGGGCAGCCGCTGTAAAACGAATACTTGCACCATAGGTTTCTGGCGGAGAAATGGCGTCCGGGATGGCGGGTAGACTCCACAACAGGGTAATCGCGGCGGGGATGGCAATTAACCACCAGCGGCGCAGGACAAAGTTCCAAAGGGTGAGCAGTTCCACTATTATTCACCTTGTTTCGATTTGAACTGTTTCTCGAGCAGCCTCTTGACGTAATTTGGCAAAGACTCCCCATAAGTTTCTGCCGATTTTTTTATGGCGTCAAATATTTCGACTTCTTCATCAGCCCATATAATATCTAGTCGCCGAATGGGTTGCCCCGCAATGTGGTCATAGTGAGTGGGATTGGCCCAATAACAAGTTTGGCAGATTGCGGGGGATTTTTCGCCATACCAATTAGGGCAGTGTTCACATGACCATGATTTTGCCCGATTGCATGAAGCACAGACAAGCATGAACTCGTGTATTTCCAAGCCAACAATATCCCCGGCGATTCCATAGGGAACACGATGATCTACTTGCAGATAACGCCCCTCAAAATTTCCGCCACATATCGAGCATTTTGACCCATGTGCTTCTATCAACGCCTGTTTAAAGACTTTAGGGATAGGCTGTCTGCCAGTCAATTGTCGTTGACGTGCTTGGGTAGGGTCGCCAAAACGATAGGCGCTGATAGTGAGGCCATCTCGATTTTTGACGCTAAAACTTTCTAGGGGGATTCCCTGTTCCCGTACATCTCGGACGGCACGCGGCGGGTGTTTATAGCCATAAAGCTGCTCAAGGTCTTCGGTTGTAATGAAACCGTGTTTCAAAATGTGGTCAATAACTATTTTGGAACGTTTTCCTTTGATAGTTTTCAACAGTTCCAAAAACTCTGGCGGTAAATTGGGGAGATTCATAAAGCGGAAACCAATGGTAAGGACGACAGCGAGGTATAGAGTTGGGATGACGCATCAAGGCGGGTTATCAAGGATGGCGAAAGATACAGCGATTCATAGGTAATGACATCCCGCCCCAGCAAGGTGGCTTGGGACGAACGGCCTGCATTAATCACGAGTTTGGTCAAGCCGAGGGAATTGGGCAGCGGCTTGCCATATCTTTTGGTTCCGGTGTTACCATCATAACTCAGGATATAGCCTATCCCACCTTGATTGAGACTTTTTAGTGTATCTATAAATTCGTCATACTGTAATCCAGCAAGGTAACGTCCATCCCTCCCGTTGGATGTTCCTTGATAAGGCGGATCGAGATAGACCACATCCAATGAATGGACGGCTTCCAGAACTTCTCGATAGTCGGTTGCCCACAAGGTCGTCTTGCCCAATAATAATTGCGATGTCCGGGCAATGTGGCTTCGCATAGTAGCGGGGACAGCCCCCTTGCGGCGATTATCAGCACTCTGGTTAAAATCCCCGGCGGCGTTATAGCGTACAGCCGCTTTGACACAACGGGCCAGCAAATAGAGGAAATAATCGGGGCGGCGCGTTCGGTTAAATTCATCACGGACAAAGGTGTAGTAGTCTTTTTCTTGCCCGTGTTGACATTCCCATAAATATTGATAGCCAGTCGCTATATCGTTTGGTTGATGGATAATACGATTCCATAAAATCATCAATGGCACATTGAGGTCATTGAGTAAAAATTGTCGGGCTTTACCGTGATAGGCTGCCGCGATGGAAACGGCTGCTGAACCCGCAAATGGCTCAATCAAACGCTGGGTGTCATCGGGGATATAACGCAAAATAATTTCAGCCAGTTTGCGTTTGCTGCCCTGATAGGGAATTGGATGCGGAATGCCCATAAATTATCACACTCGGCTGAATTTAAAGACCTCAATACTCATCTTACTGTTTTTGCCGAAAATCCGTCAACGCCCTGTCTACAAACGCGGTGATTTGTTGATCAAACACCTGTACATCAAATTTTAGGGCATGGGCGCGACAATCGGCAGGATTATACGCACTGGCATCAAAGGCTTGCAATGCTGCCATCAAGGATTCGACGGTTTGCTCCTCAAATAGTACGCCTGTCTTGCCCGGAATGACGGTATCCAATGCGCCCCCGCCTTTATACGCGATTACAGGGCGTCCGGCGGCTTGGGCCTGTACCGGGGTGATGCCAAAATCTTCAAGGCCGGGGAAGATAAAGGCTTTGGCGCGGGCGAACAACCCCGGTAATTCCTCATCTGGCACATAACCCAAAAACTCAATCGTCGGGCCTGCCATGCTTTTCAATCGGTCAATATCCCGTCCCCGTCCACCGACTTTGAGTGGTAAGCCGAGCCGGGTACAGGCCTGCACCGCCAAATCCACCCGCTTATAGGGAATCAGCCGTCCGATACTCAAAAAATAATCCCCAACATCAGGGACGGGTACAAAACGCTGCGTATCCACCGGGGGGTATATAATCACCGACTCTCGATCATAATATTGCTGGATGCGCTGCTGAATCTCGGTACTGATGGCGATGAAGTGGTGGACTTTTTGGGCAGCGCGATAATCCCATTTTCGCAGTAGGCCAATTAAGGGGCGCAGGGCCAATCGAATCGGCTTGGGTACGTTTTCACGTTCCATATAGGCGTCGTATTGCCAGACATAGCGGGTGGGGGCAAGGCAGTAACACACATGCAACGTCTTCGGCCCGACCTTTAACCCATGACAGAAGCCGCTTTTGTTGCTCAACACCACATCCACATCGGCGAGTTTTAAGCCACCCCATGCCAGCGGGTACAGCGGGAAAAAGGCTTGATGTTTCTGATGGATTTTGGGTAGGCGGTCTATCCAGAGGGTGTGTAACTCCCATTTTTGCCAGTGGGCGGGCATTTTTTCGCGCCAATAGATGCTGGTATAGATGGGGGCGTCGGGATAGAGGGCGACCAATGCTTCTAGGACATCTTCCGCCCCCCCCATTTGATTGAGCCAGTCATGTACCAATGCCACCCGCATGTCACCCTCGCTATGGATGCCCAAAAATCATATGTAATCGCTGAGTATATCGTGAAATTCCTCTAATCTCGCTTTAAATTTGGCCTGCTGCCCTGTACAATCATAAGATGACTAGCCTCCCGGCATAAGGACAATTCATGGGCAAGCAAAATCTCGCTGCTTCTCTGCTAACGGCCTTCAACGATTATTATCAACGCACCATCCAAAAACATCTCAGCGACTCCCCTCTATTAGAAGCCATGCTCGGCTATCATTTGGGCTGGCTGGACGCGGAGGGGCATCCGGCAAAAATCAACCCCGGCAAACAAATCCGTCCCCTACTGACCATGCTGTCATGTGGGGCGATAGGCGGTAATCCCGAAGATGCACTGGCGATGGCTTCGGCGATTGAACTGATTCATAATTTCTCGCTCATCCACGATGATGTGATGGATCACTCTGATTTACGGCGGGGGCGTCCGACGGTATGGAAGTTGTGGGGGGTGAATCAGGCCATCAATACGGGCGATGGGGCGTATGGCATCAGTTTTCAAATCGTGGCCGAAGCCGATGTGCCCAATCTCGATCCACGTATGATTGTCCATGCCGAACGCATCTTGGCAAAGGCGTGTGTGGATACGGTCAAAGGCCAGATGTTGGATATTTCGTTTGAGAGCCGCGACGACGTGCAGGCTGATGAGTATCGCTTAATGGTCGAACTCAAAACCGGGCCATTGTTGGGGGCGGCATTGGCAGGGGGAGCAATTTTTGCTGGGGCGCCGATTTCGCAGGCGGATACCCTTATTTCGATTGGGCGGCATTTGGGAGTCGCGTTTCAAATTCAAGATGATGTGTTGGGGATTTGGGGCAAACCGGAGGAAACTGGAAAATCCGCCAGTGATGATTTGACGGCCAAGAAAAAATCACTGCCAATTTTGTGGGCGTATGAACATCTCGCGCCGTCTGTGGTCAGCGAATTACGCGAACTTTATCAACATCCCGCGCCGCTGCCTACCGACATCACCACCCGCCTCTATGATATTTTGACGGCGGAAGGGGTGCAGGAGGCGATTCAGGCCGAGGCGCAGAGTCATTATGTCGAAGTAGTGCAGGGGCTAGAAAATCAGTATCCCACCCCGTCCGATTATCGGGATGAGTTGTTCAATATTGTGGCGTTTATCGTCAATCGGGCGTATTGATTAAGACAACCCATATTTCTGCGCGAATATCCGCAGTTGTTCCGTCGCGTTTTCAGCGATGGGCTTGCCATGTCCAAAACAGAGAATTTTGGGTTCGAGGGCCGCGATTTTGCTGACCGAGCGCCGATTTTCGTCCATATCCACTGTTAAAAATGCGTAGGGCAGGCGCATTTTACGCGGGATATTAAAGATCACATCGCCTGTAAACAATAGGCGTTTTTCGGGATGCCAGAATGAAATATGCCCCGGTGCGTGACCCGGTGTAGCAATAACTTGCAGCCCACCCAAGATTTCAGATAGAGTTTCGCCATCGCTCAATTCACGGTCAACGGGAACAGGTTTCAATTTGGTATTGGGGGGACGGATACCAGCTTTTCTACGCGGAATCGGCATCTCACCTTGAATGACGGGTTTTTCCAATGCCGATGCCCAAACCGCCGCACCTGTCACATCCCTCAAGTTTGACAATGCCCCCACATGGTCGGGATGGGCATGGGTGATCAAAATCCGTTTGACATCTTTGGGCTGATACCCCTTTGCTATAATCTGTTTGAGAATTCGTTTCCCCGCAGGTGGGACACTAGCATCAATGAGGGTTAAACCCTCGCTATCCACCAGACAATACACCCGTCCAGCAGGCAAGCCGGTAAAAGTATAGATGTTCTCACTAATTGGCTGCATTTGCTTATCCCCTTATGGCAAGAACACATCACATTGACCTGCTCCTATGGTGCAGCGGCCAATTTCCTGCTCATTCCACAACACTCGAAATTGAGTGATCCCTGAGCGTGATACCCAAAAAATAAACGGAGCGCTACTTTGGGGGGTGACTTCGGCGTTATAGACCACGCATTGCCGAGGCCGCAACCACGTTGGGCCAGCGGTAATCTCGATGCTGGCGCAGTTATTTGGCTCCACATATTCATAAAACTCCGCCCAGCGTGAGCCGTCAAAACGATATCCAGTTGAAAGCCCCGTGCTGTCAATCGCCTCGAACGCAATATTTTCTAGCAGAATGCGGTTGCGAGTCGGATTCCATAAATAGAAGCTGGCGCTGTCATAAAACAGGCGGATGCGCTGCCCCATTGCGGGAGTTGTTGTAGCGGTTGATGTTGGTGTCGTGGGTGGCAAGGTTCGGGTTGTGGTAGGTGAGTTGACCGCCCCGGCCTGTTGACTGTTATTGGAAAGGAGCGGGGCATCCAGTGTGTTGGTAGGAAAGGGTGTAAAACCGATGGTGGCAGTCGGCCCAATCGTTGGCGGCATAGTAGGTTCAGATGTATTGGTGGGCAGCAAGGTACGAGTAGCAGTGGGGGTATTCGACGCAGGCAAGCGCGTGGGTGGAACAAAGGTATAGGTCAGGGTTGGCCCGGACGGTGTGGAAGTTGGCGGGATGGTCGCAGTGTTGCTGGGGGTTGGGGAAATATCAAGGGTAGCTGTGTTGGTGGGGCCGTTGGTAGGCACCTCCCCCACCACAAAAATGGTGGCAGTTGCTGGCATAGAAGGCGTTTCGACTTCGGCCTCTTTATCCGGGTCATCCTCACGGCCATTGAGTATCCAATAGCCTACCCCGGCTAAGACAATACACGACACCAGCAATAGACCAGTGCCGATGCCCATAAAGCTGACGAACAACCAAGAAGGGGGTTCTTCGGCCAGCGGTTTGACCATGCCAATCGGCGGGGCGGGGTGCGGAGTCAGGGGCGGTGGTGCGCCGTTGGACTGTTGAGTTGGTGGGATGGACAGTTTTTTTCTTCTCATCAAATCATTTTCTCCCAAGCGCACTAACTATAGCACGCCTATTTTGCTTTGCCAGCACGGAAGGGTTACGGTTTCGTGACAATCGCTTGACAACTGGCTTGACCCGCCTTAGCCTATTAAGAGAAAGGTCAATTTAACGAGCACCTCCAATCAAAACTCCATGCAACCAAAACCTGTTCGCCCATCACGTCCACAACTTCAGCCACGCCAGAATTTAGCACCGCGCCTCGCTCAGGGGTATCCGACTCGTCCGGCCCCGCAACCCGCGCCTGCCCGACCTACCCCGCAGCGCCCACCTGCCCGATCTTCGATTTTTGCCAATCGTAATGTTTGGCTCATGGGGCTAATGGGCATGATTGGGTTGTCTGTCGTGATGTGTATGGTCTTGGCATTAGGCGCTGGCGTGGTCTATGGGGGTGGCAAGATTTTACCCGGTGTCCATTCCGCCGGGGTTGATCTTGGTGGAAAATCTGAGACGGAGGCCGCCGCCGCGATTCAATCCGCATGGCAGACCGATGGAATGCTGCTACGCGATGGGGATAGAACATGGCGCATTGACCCGACTCTTTTGGGCATTGCGATTGATGCTCAGGCCACCGCACGCGCCGCACAGGATTATGGTCGGTCAGAGGGTGGTTTTAGGGCGAAGATAAAAGGTCTTTTTGGAGCAGATGTCGCGCCAGTCGTGGTGATTGATCCAGCATTGGCCCAGACCGGATTAAACGATCTCGCAACTCAAGTGAATCTTCCGGCGTTGAATGCGGGGGTGCAACTGGTCAATGGGCAAGTCCAGCCCACCCCGGCCCAAGATGGACGCATGTTAGATGTCCAAGCGACACTCATGGCGCTGCAAGAGAATCCCGGTCAAGAATTGGCCGACGGGGTAATTGATTTGGTCATGATGGCCGTGCCGCCAACCATCACTGATTCAAGTGCGATGGTGGCACAGGCGACGATTTTGTTAGCCAGCCCACTCAATATCAATGCCTATGATCCGATCCCCAACCAATCCACTTATTGGAGTTTGTCGCCAGAACAATGGGCCGCGTTTTTGATGGCGGTTTCTGACCCCAACAGCCCAAGCGGATTATCCTTAAATATGGATACGACGCTCATCAAGACATTTTTGGAACAGCAATCTGGGACGTTGGGCGCGGATCGGTATTTGAAGGTGGATGAGGGGGTCGCGGCTATTCAACAAGCGATTGCTGCTATGCGAACTGATCCGGTGATACGTGTCTATCACCATGATACACGGTATACTGTCGAGGCTGGGGATACCTTTTCGAGTATTGCCTATGATTTTGGCGTGCCCTACCCTTGGATTCAAGCCGCGAATCCCGGTGTGCCAGATGATCTAAGTGTCGGCCAAACGCTGACTATCCCCTCGTTGGATGAATTTTTACCGCTGCCGATTGTGCCGAATAAGCGGATTGTAGTGAGTATCAGCCAGCAGCATGTGTGGGTCTATGAAAATGGGCAGGTGATTTGGGATTGGGTCGCCAGTACAGGGATTTCTAGCAGCCCAACCTCACCGGGGGTATTTCAAATCCAGTCGCATGAAGAAGATGCCTACGCAGGCAATTGGAATCTATGGATGCCGCATTTCATGGGGGTCTATCGGCCTGTGCCCAGTTCCGACTTTATGAATGGCTTTCATGGTTTTCCGACACGCGGCTCATCGCAATTATTATGGACAGGCGATTTAGGCCACCCCGTCACCTATGGCTGTATCTTGGTCAGTTCAGATAATGCCGCGCTCCTCTATGACTGGGCGGAACCCGGCGTCGTGGTCGAAATTCAGCGATGAGGCACTTGGGTAGTGGAGGTTTTGGGACGCGGTGTATTGATCGGGTACATCGTCGCCGTCTCCAACCCTGCCCGGCCTCCCCATGCCGAAAACACATCGTTGGGACGCCGATGTCACTGATAAGCACACACGGGGCTAAAGCCGCCGTGCTGAATTTATGTATCCAACCGATGGGAAGTCTCGCTTTGGAATTCGCCAACTTTAGTAGATCCAACTCCCTACCCTTGTCGTTCTATCCCATCTACGCCTAACTTTTAGATAGATTTTTTCCTCTTTCATCTACTGCTTGTATTTTGTCAGCACCTTTAACTGGTTCGCTGACTGTTTAACACTTTTTGGAATACTGAAATTTTTTTCAACGATTTGAAACCTTATTCTATCTAGGTTAGTATTTTGTTGTAGTCGAGTCCTCTCTAAGTAAAGAAAGTTATTTATGGACTTAAAAGAACATCTCAAAACCCTCACAGAATTGACTGGCCCGCAAGGCCATGAGGAGGCTGTACGTCACTATCTGCGCGAACAATGGGCAGGCTATGTAGACGAATTTGAAGTAGATGGATTTGGCAGCCTCATTAGCATTAAGCGTGGCAGCGGCCCAGAACCCCGCAAAAAGATTATGTTGTGTGCCCACATGGATGAAATTGGGATGCTGGTCGCCGACATCAAAAACGGCTATTTGCGTCTCAGTGACATCTGGGGCATTGATAACCGCATCTTGCTGGGCAAACTCGTCCTCATCCATACCCGCAACGGCCCGCTCAAAGGATTAGTCGCCGCCGTGCCTCCGCATATTTCCAATGCGAAGGGCGGCGCAGACGCCTATCCTGAATGGGAAGAATTATGGGTGGATTTGGGTCTGCCTGCTGCCGAAGTTACCGCGAAAGTACGCATCGGCGATATTGTCACGATGGACGCCCCTGCCATTGAACTGATGGGGGACAAAATCGCGGGTAAGGCGATGGATGACCGGGCGTGTGTGGCGGCAGTGACGGCCTGCTTGGATTATCTGAAATCACGTAAGCATGAATGGGACGTATATGCTGTCGCCTCGGCCCAAGAGGAAACCGGCTTGTTTGGTGCTGCCAGTGCTGCCTATAAAGTACAGCCTGATTTGGCGATTGCCCTTGATGTGGCTTTTGCACAGCAACCGGGGGTGAATGGCGATGAATATCCCAAACACGGCGGCGCTCCGGTCATTGGTATCGGCCCGAATTTGCATGACGGTCTCAATAAAGGATTACAAGACACCGCCAAGCAGTTAGAGATGTCCCTCTTTACTGAAACCTACACAGGCAACACAGGCACCGATGCGTGGTCAATCCAAGTCAGTCGTGAAGGGATTCCTACGGCCCTGCTGGGCGTTCCGGTGCGAAACATGCACACGCCAATTGAAACCGTGCTGGTCAAAGATATTGACCGCGTAGGCCGATTGATGGCGGAATTTATTGTGGGGCTAACCAATGAATTTCTGGACAAAATTGCGTGGAAGCCTGATAGCGGCGAGAAAAAGAACGGAGCCGATCAATAATGGCACTGCAAGATACAATGTTGAAACAGCTTTCCGAGGCGGCTGGCGTTTCGGGAGCGGAGGATGAAGTTCGCCAGATAATCTATGACGCCATTAAAGACCATGTGACCGATTTGCGCGTGGACACAATGGGCAATATTTTGGCGGTCAAGAAAGGGACTGGCAAAAGTTTGCTCAAGGTCATGTTGGCGGCCCACATGGATGAGGTTGGATTTTTGGTAACAGGGGTAGACGGTGAGGGGCTGATCAAATTCGCCAGCGTCGGCGGCATTGACCCCCGCATTTTACCGGCGCTGCGGGTGCATGTTGGCAAAGACAAAACCCCCGGCGTGATTACGTGGAAACCCATCCACCTCAGTTGGAAAGAAAAAGAGGTCAAAAAGCCAGATAGCTTCCGCATTGACATCGGCGCTGAAAACAAAGGTGCGGCAGAGGGTAAAGCCAAGTTGGGGGATCGGGTGACGTTTGCCAGCGAGACCATTGCCCTGACGGACACTATTGTGCGCGGTAAGGCATTTGATGATCGGGCAGGCTGTGCCGAATTGATTGAAATTATCAAAGGCGACCCCTTCCCATTTGACTTGTTAATTGCTTTCACTGTCCAAGAAGAAATTGGCCTACGCGGGGCCAAGGTTGCGGCTCAAGCGCTCAATCCTGATGTCGCTATTGTCCTCGAAACCACCGCTGCCCACGAAGTTCCCCAAGATGAGGATGAACCCGACATTACCACCGTGACAAAATTGGGGCATGGCCCGGTTATTACCTATATGGACAAGGGTTCGATTGCTCACCCCGGTCTACGGAAATTGTTCGTGCGGGTCGCCGAGCAGTTAGGGATTCCTCATCAATTCCGTTCGCCGCAATATGCAGGTGGGACGGATGCCGGAGCGATTCAAACTTCATTGGCAGGGGTAGCTACCCTCACCTTTTCGCTGCCCTGCCGCTATCTGCACAGCCCCTACCTAATTCTCGATCTAAATGATTTTCAAAACGCCGTGAAATTACTGCGTGCCACCTTGATGCAACTTAGCCCTTCCGATTTGGAGCGATAAACCATGAAAGAAATGATTAAAAAGCTGGTCGAAGCATGGGGGCCATCCGGTTATGAACACCACATGCGCGAACTGATTAAAGAAGAAGTAAAAGGCCTTTACGATGAGATGACCATTGACCCGATGGGCAGTTTGATTTGTCGGGTAGGCACGAAGACCGACAGTAATTTGCGGGTGATGGTGGCGGCCCACATGGACGAAATCGGCCTGATGGTCTCGCATATTGACCGCAACGGTTTTCTGCGTTTTACCAATATCGGTGGTCTGATTCCTTCGACCCTCAACGGCAACCGCGTCAGATTTGAAAATGGCGTAATTGGCACGATTGCGGTTGAAAATATGTGGAGCAAACTGTACGAACTGCCCAAACTGGACGGCTTCTACATTGATGTCAGCGAAGGGCTAAACGGCGACAGCGGTAACAAAAATGCGCCTATTCAGGTCGGCGACCCAGCGGGATTCTATCGCACCTGCGAAGAACGCGGCAATCGTCTCGTCGCCAAGAGTATGGATGACCGAATTGGCTGCGCGGTGGCAATTGAGGCCATGCGTAAACTCAAGCAGTTGGGCAGCAAACACGAGGTTTACTTTGCCTTCACCGTGCAAGAGGAAGTCGGTTTACGTGGGGCACGTCCCGCCGCACATGGCATCAATCCCGATCTGGGTATCGCGCTAGATGTCACAAGTACAGGCGACACGGTCAAAGGCGATCACATGGCGGTTGCACTTGGCAAAGGTGCAGCGATTAAAGTCCGCGATGCTGGTATGATCGTCCCGCCTGCTGTCAAAAATTTGATGGTGGACACCGCCGAAAAACACGAGATTCCTTATCAACTGGAAATCCTCAATGGCGGCTCGACGGATGCGATGGCAATCCAAACGGCCCAAAGTGGTGTACCAAGCGGCTGCATCAGCATCCCCTGTCGCTATGTCCATACCGTCAACGAAACAGTGGATATGGTGGATGTGCAGGCTTCGGTAGATTTGCTGGCAGCGATGCTATCCAATCCGATTGAAGGGGTAAAACCTGTTTAATCAACTAGATTTACCCCCCGTATTTCAGGTACAATAAACAGACTTTCGCAGAGGCGGTTGAATCCATAGACCGCCTTTACGTTCCCTGCGCCCAAAGGAAAACGCTTATGCACCTGTACCTTATTCGACACGGACAGAGTTATATCAATCTCGCCGATTATTCGGGCGGGCATCGTAATGAACCCCTCACCAATCTTGGCGAAAAACAAGCGGAAGCGGCGGCGGTGTGGATTAAAGACAATATCGCGGCCCGTCATCTCTATTGCAGCACTATGATGCGAACGCGCCAAACGGCTGCTGCCATCAGTCGCGCCACCGGCCTAGAGATTCATTTTGATGACCGGATACGGGAAGTGGGCACGGCTAACCCGGATGGATCACCGGTAGCGGATGAAAGCCTCAAACCCTATTATGAAAAAATCTGGGGAACGCTTCAGCCCTATGACCCAATTACCGAAGGGGGCGAAAACTGGATGCAGTTTCGCACACGGGTGGGGTCATTTATCGAGAGCCTACTCCGCGTCTTTGAGCATATTGATTACAGCAACCGTCCTACTCCTGAAGAAGAAGCCGAACAGAGTGTCTTGGTGGTCTGTCACGGGGGTGTAATTGAGGCGTTTTTCGAGTATGTGTTTGAAAAAGGCCCGTGGAGCGTTGTGGCCGTGATGAGCAACAACACAGGCATCACCCACTTAGAATATCGGCCTGTACCCAATCGCCCTGATTGGCGGCTGCATTTCCACAATAAACTCGTCCACCTGACCCCTGACTTGATTAGCTAGGGAAATTGGAACGGAAGACGGACGAGGGTTAACTTGCCCTCGTCCTAAGCACTTGTTCCATTCCACATGGCTATTCAACCCACACCTCAACACGTTCCCCATCTTCGTGATTTTCGGCATCTACCAACTTGCCCATTTGACCGCTGGCGATGGCTTCTTTGATTTCTTCAACATCCACATCCACGTCGTTTGGCACAAACCGGGCGCCCATCTTCAGGCCCATGTTGACAAGACCCATCGGGATGGTGACATTGACTTTGGTGCGATCCGTTTTCATATCGGTGACGCGCACCCGCAGTTGGCGTGGGGTACGCCCTGATGCCGCCGGACGCGAATTTGCTGGCCCGGTCTTGGATGTCTGAGTCAGCGCCGTCAACAGTCGGCTGGCCTCCTCAGCAGTGATTTTGCCCTCCTGAAGCAGCTTGAGAATCCGCATTCGTTCTTCTGATGTAACCATTGTGCCCTCCAATACTTGAACTTACGATTGTGTGTTATGAAACCAACGTGAATCAGCTACGTGATGTACACCAAAACCTGATCGCCATCATCTTCAACCGCGACCATAATGGGATTATCGGCGGAAAGCTCATCACCCATCGCGCTAATCATGCCTGCAATATCCAGTTGGCTGAGATCAACATCATCACCGGAACGCGCCTTGATATATGGCTGGGCGACCCGCATGATCCAACTAGCAAATTGCACGGGCAGGGGCAGCGAAATATTGATGTTGGTGCCGTCCTTATCCTTGACCCGCACATGCAACCAATGGGAGGATTTGCTCCATAGACCAACAGCGGCTAATGCCCCGCCGATCAAGACAAAGGGGCTGAGGCATAAAAAGGCAAAAAAGCGGAAAAAGGTCAATAGCAGGAAGCCGAAAAAACCAAATACCGCGATGCCGACCCCGAACAATACCTTCCACCATTCAGCAGTGTTGGGCAGACTGGGGTCTTTGGTGCTGCCGCGACTTTCACCTTTTGGCAAAATCACCACCTTGTCATCATCGGCTTCGGTCATGGGTTCATCTCCCAACGACTGCAACAGCTTTTCGGCTTCGTCGGGGGTGATTTGCCCCTCCCGCAGCATTTCTAAAATTCTGAGTCGTTCTTCCATCGTTTGCTCCCTTCTTATTCAACCGTAAGGGTCGTCAGCCGCCAGAAATCGCCCACTGATTGACCCGTCGAATCGGTAATGCTCAACCGCTGTCCGTTGGCTTGCAGATACAACCCAATCCGCACCTCATATTGACCGGGGGGTGCATCGGCAGCGAGGGTTAATGGATATGCGTCGGTGATATATTCACCCGGCAACCATAGGGCTACTGGATAGGTATTTTGGCGCGGCTGCATGTCGGCTTGGGCATAATTGCGACCATCTGGGCCGACCACATGCACAAAAACCGTCAGCGGTAGGTCGGTCTGTTCCAACGACTGCCACAGCAGGGTGAGATCAAAAGTCTGTCCCGGCGTCAGGGTCGTGGTGGAAATACTGTACCCTTTGAGGCCAACGATATTGCCCAAATCCACATCAAGCGGATTTTCAATCACAGGGGCATCAAACACCCGATTGAGTTCTAGCACGCTGAAATTGCCGAGCATGACATCCGCAACCCCAACACGTAGATGCAAGCCATACTCCCCGGCAGGAAAATCAGTAGGAATTGACCAGCGGTGGCGATCTGTCACCACTTCACCCTCGCCCCATTGGTCAAATGGGTAGGTATTCATCGCCGGATTGCCAGACCAGAGCGGTAATTCAGCATTTTCGTTGACTGCCACTAACGTCATCGGTTCGTCAATGCGTGTGCCTGCGATAGCCTGCCAGAACAAATCAAATTTAAATGGTTCGCCGGGGCGGATGCTGGCGGGAATATCACTCCAACCGAGTAAACGTACCCCGGAGGTCATTTCGCGGCTTTCGCGGTGAGGAATATTCAGCATATCTGGTGTGGGGAAGCTGGCGGCTCGACTCACGGTAATTATGCCGAGGTCGGTAGCAATCCCGGCAAAATTGCCCTGTGCATCAATCTGCCCAACATACTGATCTTCGGCCCGCGCCACCCAATGAATCATCACACGATATGCACCGGGGGGTGTACCCGCAGGAACGGCCAAATTACTCTGCTGATAGAGCGTTTCACCTGCTCGCCATTGGTCGCTGTAGAGGGTGTAGGGTTCATCACGCGACAACACATCCCCATCAAGCGTTTCTAGTGAAAAAATGGGGGTCAAATCGCCATAGGTTGGGGGATTGAGGATGCCCCATTCGGTAAATACACTCACGGTTTGACCGGGAACCGCCTCGACCAGATTCGTATTCAGCAGCAACAGCCATCCGCCTATCGTTTCCGCATGATTCAAAGCCGCGTTTTGTACAATCGGCGTTGTGCTGGCAATTTCCGATGGGGTAGCGTGGTAAACCACAAAACTGATATCGCCGTCCGGCCCATAGAAAGTCGCTTCTTGGGTGTAATGCTGTTCCACCCATTCACGCAGGGATTCATTGAGGCGGGCATTGTGAATCTCGACTAAATAGGCATCTCGATTGACTGGCGGGGCAAACACGCGATTACCCAGTAAAAAGGTGATGTCGCCCCCCGGCAGACGACGAAACCGCAGCGAGGGGTGGTCATAATGCCCGGAAGTCACATACATGATGGTATTCGGGCCGCGATGTTCGATCAGCCATGCCCCGGCATCCACCATATCCCCATCAGTCTGATAATACAGTTCGGGCACTGAGGCCCATTTTTCGTAACGCTGCCAGACCGTCCCCGCCATCATCAATAGGCCAATCACGCCTATCCCGTAGGTCGCGGTGGTGAGTTGAGGACGGAAAGATAGATTTTTCGCGGATAATAAATGTGTTCCTTGCGCCCATAAAAATTCGAGGCCAATCGCGGGCAGCAGAAAAATCGCCGGAACCATGCCCACCGAACGCATATGGCTTGGCGGGAGGCCATTCACCGCCAGCACACTCGGAATCACCATCAAGGGGGCAATCGCCGCAAGGAAATAGCCTGTGCGTGCAACTGTGTCTTGGTCAGGGGCAGGTCGAACAATCCGCCATAGGCTGACCAACCAGCCGACCACAATCAACACCCCCACCCACTGGGGGAAATAGGGTGCATCGGGGTTGTTATAACGGCTGTAGGGATCGCCTTTGATAAAAAACATCTTGGCGTGCAGTTCAATGCTTTCCCAATAACTCGGCGCGTCTTCCGAACCGCTTAATTGCGACAGGCGGTCATTAAAAACGTCTTGATTTTCATAGTAATATTTCAAGATCGGTATGGCGACAATCAACAGTGTCACCAGCACCAACGCCGCCTGCAGAAAGCGGATTCGGCGCTGTTCACGATTCGCCAGCCAGACAAACGCCAAAATCAATCCAACCCAGATTGGAAATAGGCGCGAGGCCATATAGGTATAAAGCGTTGCCGCCCCCAAGAAACCCGCCGTGACCAACCAGCCACCCCATTTTCGGCGTTGGGTAAACGGTTGACGCAGCCCTACCAATAAGACCCACAGCGTCAAGGCTTGCAACATCGGCTGACTGACAGCGCGAAATGCCTGTCGAGCCAGAAAAATCTGAGGAAATGAAACCGCCAGAAATGCCGCAGCCACTAGACCAATAATGATTCCACGTCGTCCACCAAAAATAGCCCGGCCCAAACCGAGCGTGGCGGCTACTGTCACTAAGTTCATCATGCCGCTGACAAAGTGCATGGTGAAAATTTGCTCCCCCATCAAGCGCATCATGAGCGCATTGACATATAAGTAGAAAACTTCGCGCCCATTAAACGCCGCAAACACCGGGAAGGGCCGCGCCCCGAAAAATGCGATTTCCCGCGAGGCGATAAAATATGCGCCCTCGTCATAATGAAAGCCGGGGGGAGTGCGGTGAATGTCATAAAAACGCAGGGCTGCCGCAACCAACAAAACCAAAACGACCCCCAGCCACAACGCCGCAAATCCGCGTTGGGTTGGGAGGGATACCTCTTGTCGTTTTAATCCTGCTCGTGCCATCATGACCTTACGCCAACTTTTGCTTAATGAGATAACGTGAGGTACGCCCCGCCGGAAAATCGGGAAAGACCCCAAGCACCTGATACCCCGCTGCTTCAAAATAACCTGCCAATTCATCATCGGCTATCGAAATCGCAGCCGATAAGATGCCATTTTGCACAGCGGCCTGTTCGTAGGTGGTGATTAATCCGGTTTCGTAGCTCTGCCCCCGCATGGATTCATCCACCCAAATGGTTCCCATAAACAGGACACTCTCGAAAACACGATAACCCGTAATACCCCCGCAGATTTTGCCAGATTCATCTTTTAGGAAAGCCGCGCCAAACAAACTGCGATTCAGTGGCATAAACTGATTGTTGTAATCGCGGAGATGTTCTCCTAAGCGTTCAACGTCATAATCGCTTGGGGGTGCGGCCAATTGAATCTCGCTTTCCGTCGCCACATCATAGGGCGTCAGGGGTTGGCGGGTCATCAAAAATTGATGGTACTGACTGGTCGCCATCTGCATTTCGCCCACGACCTCATAGCCCAGCTTTTTGTAGAAGTTGGGCGCTTGGAAAGTCGCCGTTCCCAAAAAAGCTTTTTGAATCCCGCGTTGGACGGTAGCCTGCTCAATGACATTCATCAAACGCACGCCATAGCCCTTGCCACGCAGCGATTCATCTAGCCATAGGGTATCAATGTACAGCCAGCTACCCGAAACCTGTCCTTCAATCCCACCTAAAATTAAATGATTTTCAGAGTCAGCATGGGGGTCGCCATAAATAAACGCGCCAAGCTGCTCACGGGAGGATTCGCCATATTTTGCCGTCAATGATGCCGCCGACTGCTGATGGATAAAGCTGAAGTCGGCTTCGGTGGGTTCGGCTTCAAATCGAATTTCCATGACCACACCTCGCGCTATTTTGGGGCTGGTGTCCATAGCATGTGAATAAGACGACGCACGGCCTCAAAACGGTTCTCACTAAATACGAGGGTAGCGTTTTCATCATCCGACGGGTGCTCAATCATCAATCCCCGGCGCTGATCGGCGGCATAACGAATGACAAAATTCAGCAGCGGCCATTCCAATTCGCCTTGATATTCAGGGGCAACCAGCAAATCGGCGCGGGTATAGGTTGAACCAAAACGGCTGTCGGTTCGCAGGGTCGCCAACACACGACAGTTATTTTCGGAGTCACGCACTACCCACCGTTCCTCATTCCGCATTCCAAACGTTCGCCCAATTGAAAACTTGGGACGAAATTCGCGCGGTTGAGTCGGACGCAACCAGCCCATTCCGCCTAGATTTTCGGGGCGTAACTGCTCGGCAAGCGCATATTCGGCTTTCCATTCCTGATGGGTTAAATAGGTGATATCGGGCATTTGGGTCAAAGGCAGAGGTGGATCAAGATAGGGATGCCGACGCCAGCGGGTGAAGCCTCGCAGGGTATGGAAACCTAATTTGTGATAGAGCCGTTGTGCTCCATCATTATCCGCTTCGACTTGCAAAGCTACCCCAGACGCTTTTTGCTGTATGGCAAAATCTAGCGAGGCTCGCATCATTTCTTCGGCGATCCCACGCCGCCGAAAATCGGGATGTACCGCGACATTGGCGATGACCCACAAATTATCATAGCCTGCCGGATAAATCGAAACATTGCCGATGAGCCGACCCGTGATGGGGTCAATCCACACAAAACCGCGCATTAAGGCTTGTACGGCACGATCTAACCCAGCAAGGAACCATAGAATGGGGCCAGAACGACTGAGGGTACGCATCTCACGCACCGCTGCCCGCCCCCCGGCGTCCATTGTGGGGCCAAAGGCAAGTTCAATGAGATCGGCTACTGCCCCTAAATCTTGACGGAGGCGGACTGGACGTAGACCGGCCTCACGCGCTTGGGCCTGCTTTTTGTTAGGTGAAAGCGCAGCAGCCGACATAACTAGACTTCCCCTTCCAGTGTTTTAAGAAGTTGTTCCGCTTGGTCAACCGTAATCGAACCATTTTGGAGCATTTCCAAAATCACAAGCCGTTCTTGTTGCGAAACGGGTTCCCATTCACCCGTGCGTTTGGCTTTTTGACCACCTTCAAAACGCTGCTGGAAACGTTCTTGGCGCTCCCGCGATTGTTCAGCAAAACGTTCTTGGCGGCGCTGGGCACGTTCTTGCAGTCGTTCGGCTTGTTCACGGGCACGTTCAGCCTGTTCGCGGGCGCGGCGGGCCATCGCTTCGGCTTTGGCGCTCCAATGCTTGCTGTTGGAGAAAAAGCCCGTGCTGAAGTTAGTAGCAGCATTTACGGCTTGCTGCGTTTGCTGCTCAAGACGTTCTCCCAAGCCGCGCAGACTCTGATTGATGGTGTTTTCGATATTGTTGACCATCTCGTCCACATCGTTATCGAAATCCACATTGATACTGAAGCCGCGTTTGCTGCTGCGTTCCTCTGGGACAAGGTTAAAGGACTCAGCCTCAGTGATTTGAATTTCTGCGCCGCCGTCTCCTACCAACACAATCTGCCCGCTGTTGTCGCGCTGATAGGCTGCGTCTTCAATCTCATCGCATTCCACTTCAACATCACTTGGAAGGACAAATCGTGCATGGGTGCCGGGGATGACCGTGCAAACAATATCCCCCTCAGCGCCGAACAAGTAGGTTTTTTCGGGATCAAAGGCGAGTGTCAGGACAATATCCGAATGCACCGATGGGCAGTAGCATGATCCCTTGAGGTTAGTGATACTCAAATCGGAACCGACTTCTTCGACCTTCAAATCACCATTGATACTCTGCACCAACAGATCGGAACCAACATTTTCGAGGCTCAGGTTGCCGTTGATGTTTTTGAACACCACATCCGAACCGACACTCGATACCACAATTTCACCTGCGCAGTGTTTCACATCAAGGTCGCTGCCGATGCTGCTGATAGTCAGTGTGCCGGTGACATGACGAATGCTTAAATCACCACCCACATTCCCAAGAGTGGTTTGTCCGGTCACATGGCGCAGCACCAAATCGCCACCAATTTGATCCAACAGGACTTCGCCCGTAACGTGGGTTACTTTACCATCACCACCTACGGACATTACCTTCACTGATATACCGTCAGGAACGGCTGCTGTGCAATCGCCGCCGCAGTTAATGAACACGGCACCCGACTCGTTTTGGTGAATCTCAGGGTCGTCGCCGTCAATTTGAAAACCGAGGCCGCTGTGTCCTTGAATGACCAAATCGCCTCCGACTTGCTCAAAGATGATTTCGGTAATCGCGCCCGTTTGTTCGATACGTGCCATGCCATTTTCTCCTTCTCACTCGTGCTAACTAACGATTGGATGAACGACCTCTTACAAGCACTAAGATTTTTATGGGTTGCCCTTGCGTAAAATGGTGATCGCTTCTTCGGTGGTAATCGTGCCCGACGATAAATCTTCTAAGACTTGGATACGGGCACGATTAGTATCTTCAGCCTCGGTCTCCATCGTAGGCTCATACCCCATCGAACGGATAATATCGTGCAGGCGGCTGCGTACTGTCGGATACGAAATGCCGAGTTCTTTCTCAACCCGGTTGATTTTGCCTTCACAGCGCAAGAATACTTCGACAAATTCCAGTTGTAAGGCGTTCAGTGATGTCAGTCCGCTAACTTCAAAACGCCCTTCAATGTTGATGTCACAGTTTTCGCAATGTAGTTGTTTGACAATCAACGGGCCATTACAAACGGGGCAGTGGGTCAAAATTGGATGATACATTCCCCGGTGAACCTCCATTTTTCATCTCATTGAAATTTTCTTCAGAGATGTTAAATTACACCTCATGAAACTTGATTTCTACTTAAAATAATATTCGCTTCAGTTTTAAATGTCAATAACACTATTGAGTTTATAAACGCAAAATGCCGTTTATCACCCAAGATTTGTGATTGGGCAATAACGGCTTGATTAAAATTATAATTCCAAAAACGATTTAACAGATCACAAACAAACTGGAATCGGCACTATTGCGGCGGCTGTAGGTATGACCATGCTTCGTCTTCCTCTGGGCGATTCCAGTCTTCCGCAAGGGCCGCTTCACTTAACAGCGTGATTTCTTGAATCAATGGAGTCTCCTCCAAAATCGTCACAATGGCACGGTGGGAGGATGGCAAGACGATTTCCTCTAGTAGCCGCACATTGCCGTGCTCATCAATAATCGCTTCGACTGCCCGCAGCATTATCGTTACCTCTCTAAATCTACAGTGCCCCACCACGCGGACGGGCAACATTTGGGCGCAAACGATTCGATAATAGAGATCGAGGTGAACGGCGCGGGTGACGCACCACCATTTGAGCATTTTGGGCGACGCCATGAATTTCATCGGCAATGAGCGAGGCTGAATCTGGATTGCCAATCTTTTTCGCGGCATCGGCATAACGCTGGCGGAAATCTGGCGGACGGCTGACCCACTCAGCTAAGGCTTCGGCAACCCGCGCTGGGCCGGGAGCATAGACCCCTGCCCCATTTTCGACCACATAACGTACATTGCCATCTTCTTGACCGGGGACATGCCCACTGAGGATCATGGGTATCCCCGCCACACATGCTTCGGAGACCGTCGCTGGGCCAGCTTTGGTCACCAAAATATCTGCGCCGGCCATCATCTGGGCCATTTTATTGGTAAAGGGGTAAATGAGGGTTTTCTGATTCCACTCACAGGCTTCCAATTTTTCTTTGAGGGGGACATTGCGTCCAGCAATAATGATCAACTGGATATTCAATTTTTGGTCGTTGATCGCACGGGCCGTCTTAAAAAGTGGCCCCATCGCGTCGCCACCGCTAACCAACAGTACGGTGAGTTTTTCAGCATCCCAACCGAGTTCAGCACGGGCCTGCTGCTTGCCCATCAATCCTGCTACAAAATCGGGATGAACGGGCAGACCAGTGATTTTCATTTTTTCCGGCTGCATCCCATATTTTAGCCCACGATCATAAGCGGTTTGGGTTGGGACAAGGCATAAATTGACCTTGTTGTTATACCAGAAGGCATGGGTCGAAATTAGATCCGTGACAACCGTGACGAAAGGCGGCGGTGTAGGCCAATCTTGCAGAATACGCATGGCATTGTGATTAAACAGTGAATGTACGCACACGACCAAATCCGCTGGGTGCTCATCAAACAAACGTCGAAAACCACGCCGCCAGCTCATATAAAAACTTTCCATCACCAGCTTGGAACGATGTGGCCCATCCGAAATTCGATAGCTAGTTCCCCATGAGTACCGTGCATGGTTGACCCACAGCGGATAGAGTCTGGGCATGTGTTTAAATGGGGTTGGGGTGTAATAGCGAAACGCATCCACCATATCAAAGGTATATGCACCGGGGTAGCGGTTTTCTAACGCGGCTTGGATGGCGGTGGCTGCTGCACGATGACCGCCGCCTGTGTCCGACATTAACAATAAAACTCGGCGGGGAGACTGGGGTGTGGGCATGGATTCTTCTAACAACGCCTCATTCGCTTGGTTCAATTTTGGGCGCTTCCAACTTACGCTTAAACGCCTTTTCAAATTTGCTGCGAGGCATCAGTTGCCGACGATCACACTTGGTACAACGTAGACCTATATCTGCCCCAACTCGATAAATCATCCAGCGATTTTCACCGCAGGGGTGGCCTTTTTTCATCTGCACGATGTCGCCAATTTGAATTTCTAGGGGCATTTTGACTGCCCACCACTCACTATAACACTGGTTTTGCTTTGTAGTTGCCCAATTATAACAGCTAGGCCAGAGATAGCGAGTGGCAAGGCAGTGGTAGGGGAATCGCAATTGGGCAGGGAAGTGATATTCATTCAATTTTTTAAGGATTAGCTCAAAAATTCAATTGACCGTGATAGCGATGTTCCGTAGCGCCGACCCGCCATTGCCGTCGCTCAGTGTCACCGTTACGGATGTGGCACCTGCTGCGATGCCCTGAACCATAAATGAAGTTCCATCCACAATCGTGACAGCGGCGACACCCGTATCGGCGGAGGTTGCGGTATAGGTGACTGTGTTGCCATCCGGGTCGGAAAATTGGAGAAATACGGGTTGGCTGTCCCCGACAGGAATGGTCATCGGAGACGGCTCAATGGTAAATGTGGGGTTTTGGTTGGTTGCAGGAGGCGCATTGACCGTCACGTTGATGGACGTGGTTGCCGAACCTCCGCGATTGTCTTGGAGGAGTACCGTGATGCTGGTTGTCCCTGCGGCAAGCGCTTGGACATCGAAACTGGAGGGGCCAAAACTGGTAACAGACGCAATCGCCGGATTGGTCGGGCTGGCGGTGAAACTCACCGGGTCGCCGTCAGGATCAACAAAACTAAAGGCGACGGTGGTTGCCCCCCCAACCTCTAGCGTAATATCTACTGGGGGCGCGGTAAAAGCCGGATTTTGATTTGCTGCTTGGGTCGCGGTGTTGGTCGGTGTTGGGCTGCTGGCCGATGTGGTAGTCGCAGTTGCTGTTGGTGTCGCCGAGGGGAACAGCGTAAACGTCGGTGCAACCGTCAAAGTCGGCGCAAAACGCAGCGGTGTGCTGGTGGCCGGGACAAATTGACCGGGTGTGGATTGCAGCGGCCCCTGATTTTGGGTTGGAAACAGGGTGATAGTCGAGGGTGCTGCCGGGGCTTGACTGGTGCGGGCCTGTTGGGTTTGGATGGCGGGGGCTGGCAGGGTGTTGGTGGGATCGGCCTCAGACGTATTGTCATTTGGGGCAACCCCTAGCAAAATAGCCCCGACACAATAGCAGGGTAGCGTTGCCAAAATTATGAACAACAGAATGCTTTGCCGAAAACGCCGCGCCTGCTGTACATCATAAAAACCACTGTCAAAACCCATACGCTCTGCCTGTGTAATCGGTTATCCTTTGTATACGCAGTATAGTCTAAATCCAAACATCAGTCCACTTATGTAAACTCGACGTAGACGGGAACTCCAATCCGATTGGCAATTTGCAGAGCGGCTTGATGAGCGGGTGTATCATATTCGGCCAATTGGAGCGGACGCCGATTCGGATTTTGCATATGCCGTTTGACCATGTCCCACACATGGCTGCGCCCCTCGACTCCTTCTAAATCGGCAATCTGATGAAAATGCTGTCCATCAAAGACATGAATCCACGTATCCATGCTGATTTTCATTGGGTCAGTTTTGCTACGCCTTCCTTGTGACTGTGGGGCGGTCTGACTGACGAGCACATACTCAATTTGCGAAAAAGGCACACGCCAATTGACAAAGGGCAGCACCATGCCTTTGTTGTAAACTTCTTTTTTGTGGGTGTCCACTAGAACACTGGTGGCATTAAACATGCGCCACAAGGTGACAATCAAACTTCCTAACATGAGAACCCCGACTAACAGGCCTACTGTTGGCAGCCAAGTTGGTTCGACATCGGCAAGACCGCTGGTATTCGCCCCAATACCCAAAATCAAGAACAGAACACATAACGCCCCAAACAACAGCACACGACCAATATTGACCACCCACCAGCTTTGGACTCGCTGCCAGCGAACGCCCACTGACGTGTGCGCGAATTTCCAATGGGAAAACTTGAGTGGTAGCGGTGCAAGGGCTACCTCTGGATACTGTAATTCGATGGGCTTATCTTTAACGGATGGCTCTGTTGGGAAGGTTTCTAGTTCAGGGATAGCCGGCCGTGGGATAATTTCGGAGGGGATGTCATCGCCAGTCGAATAGACCGCCGGAAAACGATGGGTTTGGACAGCGGGCCGAGCGATATTTTCGGCGCTCATCGAAATTTCGGGTTGGTCACTGTTGATAAAAGCGGCGACACGCGGTTGGGTATTGGGATCCACAAATTGAAAGGGCCGATTGAGCAAACGGGCCAATGATTGCCCGGCCACTTTAGCCCCGTTAACACGCCCTCCAAAAGTATCATCCGGCCACTCCGCCAATTCACACCACTGCATTTGGGCGGTGTCGTATTGGGTGATAGAGGGATCAAGCAGCAGCATCCCTAAGCGCCATGCACGGCTTTCAGGCGCCCATCCCAATACAATCCGCATAATTTGGGCGGGGGATAGGCTGGCACTCGGCAGTTGACGTGCTTGCACAAAGACGGGATGCACAATCAAGCCATCCGGTTTCGCTTCGACCAATGCGGTCGGCACTTCCAATTCGGTACTGACCAACCGCCATGTATCAGGGGTGAACTGGATAGTGAGAAAATTGGAGGCTTGCACTATGTCTTTGGGGCTGTCAATCATCGTACCATACCAACCGTGTCGAATTTGTAAACCTGTCTAGTGTAGCGTGACATGCTGGGGATAGCCAGTCATGCTTTTGCCGGGTAGCAGTTTTAAAGCAAGATGCTAGGAGCGTCAAGGCAAGGGTTTCGATTGGCATAGAATCGTCGGCTCATAATTCCACCAAGCCTTGCTGGGCCGCAATCGCTACCGCCTCCGTCCGATTTCCTGCACCGAGTTTGCTGAGAATGGAACTGACATGAAATTTGACGGTGCGCTCACTGATAAACAGCGCCACACCGATTTCTTTGTTTTGTTGCCCTTGTGCCATCAATTTTAAGACTTCTAATTCGCGCGGGGTCAGAGTGTCGGGCGCAGGATCAGAAGGGGCATCGGGTTGGCTAACACGCCGCAGCAGTTTGGAAGCAATGATCGGAGCTAACAGCGACCCTCCGGCATGAACCACCCGAATCGCATTAAAGACATCTTCTCGCCGCGCTCCTTTCAGCAAATAGCCCTGTGCGCCCGCTTGGACGGCACTCAAAATACGCTCATCCGTATCAAAGGCGGTAAAAACAATCACGCGGCAGTCGGGATTCGACTCGCGCAAGCGGATGATACATTCGACCCCATCCATTTCTGGCATTTCTAAATCGAGCATAGCGACATCGGCTTGGCGATCTTGCAATAGGCGTAAGACTTCCCGTCCATTGGACGCCTCGCCAACCACCTCAAAATCCGGTTGTGTACCCAAGACTGCGACCAGTCCATCGCGCACGACAGGGTGGTCGTCCGCAACGATAATGCGAATGATGTTTGCCATTAGCGGCCTCCTAATGGAATCTGCACTTCGACCCGCGTGCCACTGTTGGGATTGCTTTGCAGATTTAATGTGCCTCCCAACAATTTGACACGCTCATTCAACCCAATTAGACCATAACGCCCCTCTTGGGGAATGTTCGATGGGTCGAATCCATAACCATCATCTTCAATCATTAAATAGACGTTTTCCGGTGTCATGCTGATGCGGATTGTGACAGTATTGGCATGGGCATGGCGACGAATGTTGGTCAATGATTCCTGAACTACCCGATACAATCCGGCCTCAATCCGAATGGGCAGAGATCGTCGGCCTCCTTCAATTTCGAGATGCGTTTGCACTTCGGCTGTTTTTGACCAATTTTCCAAGAGATCAGCGACAGCTTGGGCCAATGTTTTACCTTCAAGCGGGGCTGCCCGTAAATCCAAGACGGAACGACGGGCCTCTTCCAAATTGGCACGGGTCAAGGTCATAGCCTGCTGAATGGCTTTGCGAACCCGTTCCGTATCAGCATTGCTTTCCAAAAGCGCATCAGCGGTTTCGAGTTGTAAAGTGATCGCCGTCAATCCTTGAGCAAGGGTATCATGGATTTCACGGGCAAGGCGGTTGCGTTCCTCAACAGCCCCAATTTCCCCACTACGGGCAAACAAGAGGGCACGCTCAATCGCCATACTGAGTAAATCACCGACTGTGTACAATAGGCGTAAATCGTCGGCGGAAAGTTCACGCCAATCGCGGCTGGCGACATTCAACACCCCCAGTTTTTTGCCTCTGGCATAAAGCGGAATACTAGCATGATAACGCAGACCGTCCGTGCCATCCACTAACCCTTTGAGGCGGGTACAGGTGATGACATTGACATTTGCCGCCCCTCCCATATCGCCGGCCAGATAGGTATCCAAACAATAACAGGTGTTTTGCATGAGCCGGGGATGTTGAACCAGCACTGGAGGCAAATCTTGGGTAGCCGCTAGATAGGTCTCTCCGGTGTCCTCATCTACCAAAAAAATCCAACCCGTGTGCAGATCGAGCAAAGTAGCGACATGCCCTAACGCCGCACTCAAGGCACGCAGCAAATCCACTTCACGATTTAGCGCCTCCGCAATCGTGTTTAAGATCGAGAGTTCACGGTTGCGCCGCTGTAATTTTTCGGTGTTGGAGACAAAGCCGCCTTTGGCTGTACTCTCGGCCATTGAATTAAAACATCCAATCCTCGCTTAAATTCAGGCAGAATTGTAGGCAATTGTAAGGTCAGATGCCACTTTTCAAATCTAACGAAAATGCGATACTTTAGGTATAAAATGAAAGTAGACTGCCCATTCTCCAAAAAGGATGATTGCCCCCATGACCATTCAGACGACAAAAGTTAGCGAATGGATGACCAAATCAGTAATCACAGTTGAGCCTGACACCCCAATTGGTGAAGCGCACCAATTGATGAAAGAAAAAAGAGTCCGCCGTTTGCCAGTGGTAAAACACGACAAATTGGTGGGTATTGTGACCATTGGTGATGTGCGTGAAGCCAGCCCATCCGATGCCACTTCACTCAGCATTTGGGAGATTAATTATCTGTGGGGTCGGTTGACGGTTGAGAAGATTATGACCAAAGATGTGCTGACTGTTAACCCCGATACGACGGTGATTGCGGCAGCTAAGATTATGCTGGAAAAGAAAGTCAGCGGCTTGCCTGTCTTGGACGCTTCCCACAACTTGGTTGGGATGATTACCGAATCTGACGTTTTCAGAATGTTAGTCAAATCCACTGTAGAGTAAATCCCCCTGTGCGGATAGGGGCAGTCCCAATTCCTGCTCCTATCTTCCCTTAGTGAGAGAGCTTTCTTAGATGAGAAATATATGAGGGAAAAGGTAATTCCTTTTGAACCTTTGATTTATGCGACGGGCATAGTATAATCACCTGATGCTTTGCCAGCCAATGGAGATAAGATTATGGATTCCCGTCACGAGCCGGTGAATGAAGAAGCAGAAGAGCAATCCTCATCACCGCAGCCAGAGACAGCCCTTACTTCGCAATCGAGCCTTGTAGAAGAGGAGGCACCGTCCACCCCTGTGAGCGATCACCCTACTGATAATAATGCAGTTGAACTAGAAGCCCCTGCCGAAGATGAAGAGGTCTATGCCGAAGAAATAGGCGTAGGCGATCATCATGATGTCGCTAATAATGCAGTTGCACTCGAAACCCCTGTCGAACATGAAGAGGCCTATGCCGAAGAAGTAGGCGCAGGCGATCATCATGATACCGTAGATGAAGTTGTAGAATCTCCCCACGCTCCTGATACAGGTGTCAAGCGGGGCGATTTAATTGAAGGCACGATTTTGAAGACCACCCCCACTGAAGTCACCGTTGAAATCGGTGCAACGGTTGAAGGGGTCATCAATAGTCGTGAGTTGGAGCGCCTGACCACCAGCACCATTCAAACATTACAAGAGGGTGCAAAAGTATTGGTGTTTGTCGTTGCTGCCGCTGGCCCTGATGGACGACCTGTTCTATCCATCAGTCGTGCATTGGAAGAAAGCGACTGGCGCGAGGCTGAAGAATATTTCCAGAGCAAGGCCCTCTATGAAGGTCGCGTCTCTGGTTACAATAAGGGCGGCTTGATTGTGCGATTTGGGCGGCTGCGTGGTTTTGTACCTGCCAGCCAGATTAGTCCCGAACGCCGTACCCGCGCCACTGGCGAAAACCCCGAAGAGCGTTGGGGCGGCATGGTGAGTGAAACCATCATGGTCAAAGTGGTCGAGATCAAGCGCGCCCGCAACCGCCTGATTTTGTCCGAGGTGGCTGCCACCCGTGAATCACGCGATGAAAAGAAACGCCGCCTGCTGGAAGAATTGAAGGTGGGTGAACGCCGCAAGGGTAAAGTCACCAGCGTAGCCGATTTTGGCGCTTTCGTGGACATTGGTGGCGCGGATGGTTTGGTGCATCTCACCGAAATTTCGTGGAAGCACCTGACCCACCCCAGCGAATTACTGGCCGTCGGGCAAGAGGTGGAAGTGGAGGTCATCAGTGTTGACCCCAGCAGCCGCCGCATTGGGTTGAGCGTCCGCCGCACCGAGCGTGATCCTTGGGCAGAAGTGCAGTCCCAATATGTGGTTGGGCAGTTGATCCAAGCGTCCATCACCAAGCTGACCAAGTTTGGGGCGTTTGCACGATTGGTGGATCACCCGGAAATTGAGGGCCTCATTCACATCAGTGAATTGTCTGAACATCGTGTGCGTCATCCACGTGAGGTCGTTAGCAAGGGCGATGTGTTGACCCTGCGGATTGTGAAAATTGACCACGATCAACGCCGTTTGGGGTTGAGCCTAAAGAAAGTGGATTCGCCAGAATACCTCGATCTTGATTGGAAGATGGCGGATTCAAATCTGAAGTAATAACGGCCCCGGCTGTAAAAAATGAAGCAACGAACATGGGCGGGACTTTCGGGTTCCGCCTTTGCCATTTCTATTAGGGTAGTCTAAAGTTAATTTTCAACTGGAAAAATGGCTAGGTTACGTTCTTGGGATAATTATGGCATAGTATCATCAGAAGAGAGCGAAAGTCTGTGCCGAAGCGAAAACCAATGGATCGCTTTACAATATCAACAAGAAAAACCCTTTATCTTACTCAGAAAGAGGCAGAACGACTGAAGCATACTTTTATTGGCCCGGAGCATATCTTAGTTGGCCTTTCCCAAGAGAAAGAGGAACTGCCAATCAAATGCTCGTTGAATTGGGATTAGATGAAGAACGTTTGACTGCCCTACTTGAGCAATTTACAGCAGATTATCCAAGTGGGGAAGCCGAATTAGCTCTCTCTAGGCCAACTAAAAAACTGCTTGAACACGCGGTTGATGAGGCGAGGCGGCAGGGTTCGTTTTTTATTGCTACTCCGCACCTTTTGCTAGGAGTCTTACGCGGCAAAGACACTATTGCAGCCCAAATGATTAAAAGCGTTGGGCTTGATCCTGTCAAGATGTGGCAAGATGTGAGGAAGCATGTGAGAAAGTATCCTACCACTGCACTGCGATAAATAAATGGTTCATGAAGAATTACCTAAGCCTGTTGCTGTCAGTCCCCACTATCCCCTATAATTGAAATTAGCCGCGCTGTATCCTATAAAGTGTTTCTCCTCTGAGAAATTCCAATTCTATCTGAACTTCTCCAGCGGGAGAAACGTCTAACTTATAAGCGGGTAGGGATGTTAACAATCCAAATTGGGATGGGGTGTTTTGTACAATAGAAATTTGAAAAAAAGGCGTTAAGGTATGGTTTGCAAGTGACATTCTATCTAGCGTAACGGACTAATTTCCGGTAGAGTTCTGAATAGGGACAGTTCAAATTAGTTGTGCCCTATTGGGCGTTTTGGGTGGTTTGTAAAAGGCCATAGACTGTTTCATTCAATGAAGTTATGGCAGTTATTTAAAACATGTCCAAAGGGAGGACAATCCCATGGCGGAGCGAAATCAAGGTGGTAACAAAATGGAGCGTTTTACTCAGCGTGCTCGCCGGGTGCTGAGTCTGGCCCAAGAAGAGGCCGAACGCTTACAACATAGCTACATCGGAACTGAGCATCTATTGCTCGGTTTAATGCGTGAAGAGGGTGGGGTTGCGGGTCGTGTTTTGAGTGAACTCGGTCTCGACCAACGTCGTGTGGAAGAACTGATCGAACGCATGACCAGTTCAAATCGCACCACTGGCCCAGTTCAAATGGACTTGTCGCCCAGCACCAAAAAAGTGCTGGAATTAGCCGTAGATGAAGCCCGCCGCATGGGTCATCACTATATTGGCACTGAACATCTTCTGTTGGGCTTGGTACGCCAACAAGATGGGGTTGCCATTGAAGTGTTGAAGCGCCTCCACATTAACCCTGAAGATGTGCGCCGCCAAACCCGCCGGATTTTGCAGGAAGACCCTGACCGTAATCGCCGCGAATTTCCGCCGCGTCGTGAAGGTTCTAGCAGTTCGACATCGGCATCGTCGTCAGCCAGTGGCGGTTCCCCTGAAATCGGGCCGCGTGGATCACGCCCCCGTGAGAAAAAGAGTTCCACCCCGCTAATTGACCAACTCGCCACCGACCTGACCGCGCTTGCCGAGGATAACAAACTCGATCCGGTCATCGGGCGTGAGATGGAAATTGAGCGTGTGATTCAAATCCTCAGTCGCCGTACCAAGAACAATCCGGCCCTTATCGGCGAACCCGGTGTGGGTAAAACCGCGATTGTCGAAGGTCTAGCGCAGCGTATTGTAGACCGTGATGCCCCTGCCCCGCTGCTTAATAAGCGCGTTCTTCAATTGGATGTCGGCAGTTTGGTGGCAGGCACGATGTATCGCGGTCAGTTTGAGGAACGGCTCAAACGTGTCGTCGAGGAGCTTAAATCCTCTGACAGTATT
Organism: Anaerolineae bacterium; assembly: GCA_021463865.1. Taxonomy (GTDB): domain Bacteria; phylum Chloroflexota; class Anaerolineae; order Aggregatilineales; family J027; genus CFX10. The sequence goes on along the minus strand of JAJTXY010000014.1, from coordinate 47,425 downwards.
TTGTTCATTGACGAAGTGCATATGCTGGTCGGGGCAGGTTCGGCAGGCAGCAGTGTGGACGCCGCCAACATCTTGAAACCCGCTCTGGCTCGCGGTGAACTGCAATGTATCGGCGCAACGACACTAGACGAATATCGCAAGCACATCGAAAATGATGCCGCATTGGAGCGCCGTTTCCAAAAAGTGCGTGTAGATGAACCCACCATTGAACAAACCATCGAAATTCTACGTGGCATCAAGAGCAATTATGAAGAACATCACGACCTCGAAATTTCCAATGAAGCAATTGAGGCAGCCGCCAACCTTTCGGCCCGTTATCTGCCAGATCGTTTCCTGCCGGATAAGGCGATTGACCTCATTGACGAAGCATCCAGCCGCGTTCGCATGTACAAGAGTCCCGACAGCACCCGCTATCGTAAGACCGAACGTGAACGCCTGAATTTGCTGGACGAGTTGGATGATGTTCAGCGCAATACCGAGGTTGATCCCGCCATTGTGGAAGATATGAAGACGCAGTTGCGCGAAGTTGAAATCAAGCTCGAAACTTTCCATTCCAGTTGGAACCCCGAAACCCAAAAACCGCGTCTTAGCTCGGAGGACATTGCCGAAGTGCTGGGCATGTTGACGGGTATCCCGGTCACCACCATCGCCGAGGAAGAATCTCAACGACTGCTGCGCATGGAAGACGCCCTGCATGAACGCATCATCGGCCAGAACGAAGCGATTACCGCCATTAGCAAGGCTGTGCGTCGTGCTCGTGCTGGCCTTAAAGACCCCCGCCGCCCAATTGGTTCATTCCTGTTCCTCGGCCCAACTGGGGTCGGCAAGACTGAACTTTCGAAGGCACTGGCGGAATTCCTGTTTGGCAGCGAGGATGCCCTGATTCAACTCGATATGAGTGAATTTATGGAACGCCATACCGTCGCTCGTCTAACAGGTGCGCCTCCCGGTTATGTGGGGTACGAGGATGCGGGTCAATTGACCGAGGCCATCCGCCGCCGCCCCTACAGCATTGTGGTGTTTGATGAAATCGAGAAAGCCCACCCTGAAGCCTTAAATATGCTGCTTCAGATTATGGAAGAAGGCCACCTCTCCGATGCACGTGGTCGCCAAGTGGACTTCCGTAACGCGATTGTGGTCATGACCAGTAATATCGGCGCGGATACCATCAAACGCGGTACAACACTCGGTTTCAGCTTTGAAAAAGACGAAAAAATGTCGCAGGCCGAAGAATATGAGGAAATGCGCAAGCGTGTCACCGAAGAACTGCGCCGCAATTTCCGCCCCGAATTCCTCAACCGCTTGGACGGCACGATTGTCTTCCGCTCACTGACCCGTGAGGAAATCAACGAAATTGTGGAACTGCGTCTCCATGAAGTCCGCGCCCGCATGAAGGAACATAACCTCGGCCTTGAAGTGACCGACGCTGCCCGTACCTTTATCGGCGACCAAGGGTATGACCCCGAATTTGGGGCACGTCCGTTGCGCCGTGTGGTGACGAATTTGGTCGAAGACAAACTCTCCGACTTCATTCTGATGGGTAACTTCGAGGTAGGCAGTACCGTCGTGGTTGACCTCAATGCCGAGACGAAAGAACTGACTTTCTCGGCGGGTCAGGGTGAAGCCGTGGGCGATGCGGTTGCCCAAGAAGCCGCCCCGATGAACTAAACCGTTCACCTGTCAACAGAAACAGACACCCGGTCTAATAAATAGACTGGGTGTTTTTGATTCAATAGTAAATTTTTGGTGGGCACGGGGCCATACTGAATCTAGGGGAATATTTAGATTACGCCTAAATTCTTGCCGACTTTTTCAAACACGCTGAGGGCTTCTTCAATGTCGGAGGGGGTATGTGCGGCGGTGTTCATGACCCGGATACGCGCTTTCCCCTGTGGCACGGTTGGATAGCCAATCGCCATCGCAAATACGCCATTTTCAAATAACTGGCGGCTGAACTGCTGCGCTAATTTCGCCTCACCTAGCATCACCGGAACAATCGGCGTTTGGGTTTGACCTGTATCGAAACCGAGTGCTTTCATGCCTTTCTTAAACACATCGGCATTGGCCCACAGCCGTTCGACCAATTCTGTAGATTCTTCCAACAGATCAACCGCTTCCAAACAGGCGGCTGTATCCGGGACGGTCATGGCGCTGGAAAACAGCAATGGACGACAACGCTGACGCAGCCAATCAATAATCACTTTGCGGCCTGCCACAATCCCACCGACTACCCCGAACGCCTTACTCATCGTGCCGATTTCAATATCCACTTTGCCATGCAGCCCAAAGTGATCCACGATCCCTCGCCCGCCTTTACCTAGTACACCCTCGCCATGTGCATCGTCTACCATCAATAGGATGTCGAATTCACGGGCAATTTCATAGATGGCAGGCAGGGGGGCAATGTCGCCATCCATGCTAAATACGCCGTCCGTGATAATCATATAACGAGTGTATTCTTTGCTGGCGATAGCCTCTTTGATTTTCTCGCGTAAATCGGCTGGGTCGTTGTGTTCATAGGCGATAATTTGGGCACGGCTGAGACGGCACCCATCAATAATGCTGGCGTGATTGAGGCGATCAGAAAAAATCGCGTCGCCTTTGCCGACCAATGCAGGGATTGAGCCAAGATTGGCTGTAAATCCGCTTTGCAGAGTTAAGACAGCCTCCGCCCCTTTAAATTGGGCCAACCGTTCCTCCAATTTGACATGCAGACTGTTCGTTCCAGCGATGGTTCGCACCGCGCCCGGCCCAATGCCATACTGATCAATGGCGTCTTTCGCGGCTTGCACCAAGCGGGGGTGATTGGCGAGGCCGAGATAATTATTGGCGCAAAAATTGATGACGGGCTTGCCATCCACGACAATGCGTCCACCCATCGCACTTTCAATCGTGCGAACAGTGTTAAATAGGCCCTGCTCGCGTAATTCATCGAGTTGCTCCGCCAAAAAAGCGGTTTTGGTATCTACCTGTGTGTCCATCAAGAAAGGCTCCTTGTAATTGGACTGCATATGGGGTTCTTGCGGATTGATTGTAACGCGAAGCAGAGAAATGTGGTGGTAGGGGGAATTAGCGAATTCATTTTCATGATATTACAAAAACGGACGGGCTTCAATTGGCGTCTTTGGCTGATATAGCTCATGTCAAAACCGATGTAGCCTATGAGTACGTCATTTTTTCTGGGAGGATAAATATGAATTTGCCGATACTCCATGAGCTTTCCACATGTAAAAGTATCCTCATTGCGGGGGCTGGCGGTGGGTTTGACGTTTTTCAGGACTACCCATTTATTTTGAACTGGAAAAGCGTGGTCTCGATGTTCATCTTGCCAACCTTTCCTTTTCGGATATTGCCGGATTAAACGATGGTGAGCAACTAACCGATACGCTCGTTGGGGTGAGTGCAGATTTGGAGATTTTTACCGATTACTTCTCCGAATACTATCTCAGTCAATGGTTTTTAGCAGAGCGCAATGAATACATCACGATTTGGTGTTTTGAAAAAACCGGGGCAAGGCCACTTATCAAAAATTACCGTGTATTAGTCGAACATCTAGGTATTGATGCGATTTTGCTGGTAGATGGGGGGATAGACAGCCTGATGTTTGGCGATGAACCTGAACCGGGCACGATGCTGGAAGATTCGCTATCTATCCTTGCCGTTGACGAATTGCGAATCCTAAAATTTAGAGGATTAGCTTGTCTGGGTTTGGGCATTGAGCATGAGGTTGGGTATGCCCATCTCTTTGAGAATATCGCCCAACTGACCAAAGACAATGGCTTTAAGGGGGTCAGCGCACTTTCAAAGACGATGCCATGTTATGAAAGTTATGAACGGGCAGTGATGTATACCTTTGACCAGCAACCGGATCACCCCAGCGTCATTTGTTCCTCGGTGATTTCAGCCGTAAGGGGAGAATATGGGAACTATCATCTCGTCAAACGCACGGAGGAAAGTGTTCTCAACATTTCCCCTTTAATGCCGATTTATTGGTTTTTTGACCTTAAAGCAGTTGCCAGACGAAACTTATTGCTGCCACAACTTCGCCTGACTTTTACAATTGATGAGACGTGGCGAGTAATGCAAAAGGTGCGGGGCGATCTGGCCCTCAGAAAAACCCCGCCATTCCCTTTGCCATAAACTCGCCAAAAAAGTCACCGCTAGGGCCGATAAACGAACACCCGCCCATCGTTCAAAATTGCGCCTGCTTCTTTGGATCCACCCAGTACATAAAGGGCATCGTCCACACTGGCGATGGGAAACCCGTGCAGGGCCACAGGCATTTGGGTGATAATTTCCCATGTTTCCGTTTCCGGGTCATAAACTTCAACGGTATCAAGGGTTTGGGGGCAATCATCATTTGGGCATATCGCAAAAACCTCACCCCCGGCGGCATAAATTTTGCCATCCATGACGGTGGCGTTGAACCCGGCCCGTGCAACATTCAGCGATGGGCCGGTTTCCCATGTATCCGTTTCGGGGTCATACATCTCAACTGAGTTGTACTCGACTCCGGTGCTCCGTCCTCCAATGGCCCAGATTTGACCTTCTAGTACAACGGCGGCGAGGTGATCGCGTACTACACTTGTTGGGGCTAGGGTCGTCCATTCATCCTGAGTAGGGTCATAGCGCAGAAGGGGCGGCGCAACCGATTCATCATCCGATACCCCGCCGACAACATAGATAAAGTCATCCACCACGACAGCGACACCCGCCGCACGATTTTCTGGCATATCGGCAAGGGCTGTCCATTCATTGGCGGTGGGGTCATAGACAAAAGCGGTAGATTGGGGTTGCCAGCGCACAAAGCCGCCGCATACGTATATCTTGCCATCATAGGCGGTTGCCATCAGATGGTCACGACCTGCGGGCATGGGTGCGAGCGTTTCCCATGTATCAGCCGCCGCATCATAGACCTCAAATGTATCGAGGCCACCGAAACCACCGGGAACATAAATCTTGTTGTCTAAGACAGCAGCAGGCATTTCGGAACGAGCGGTGAGCATAGAACGAACTTCTTCCCAGTCCGCTTGTCCATAACTGGGCCGTGGGAAATAGGCCAACATACTTAGGGCGATGATGAATAGGAATCGAATTTTCGGCATTGCCATCCCTCCACAAATTTATTCGATATAATCCCCCCATCAATACACATCATATATGCAATTCGGGTTCAGGTGAAACGATGTCCAAACCCCAGTCAGATCAATTGATGGCAGCCTTGCAAAAACATTTATACATCACACAAGCCGATATTGAAGCCAATCGGCGTGGGGTGATTAGTGAAACGCAAATCGCTCGGATTCGTGGTCAACTGCGCTCGGCTTGGCTGGTGTTGGGATGTTTGATGTTTGCATTGCTGGGGCCATTTTTGCTCTTTAGCTTATTGCTTGGTTGGCAAATTTTCTTATTTGTGTTGATTGTTGGGTTACTGATCGCCAGTGTCAGTGGTTGGTTTACCACCAAGCAAATTCAGCGGCAGTATCAGTTAATCAATGACGAACTATTAAAAGGTGAGCTTGCCCATATTGAAGGTTTTTTGGAGAAAAAAGTCGAAGGCCGCCGGATGGGCCAGTACGTCGGCATTGGGTCAGAATTTTTTGATGTGCCTAAGGGACTTCTAGAAGCGATTCCAGAAGGTGAAGGCGCGGTAATCTATTATCTGCCGCAGAGCAAGCAGTTGTTATCACTGGAACTGGGTAGTGTGGGGGAAAACGACACGGTTGAAAACTAGGTGGTTGGAAAGAGTGGGGACATTTCGTTTTCTCAAATTTAGTCAAGTAACATTCGCCTCCCTTCGCCTCTCTGCGCTATACTGAAACACATGGACAGAAAATTCATTTACCCAACTTCCCCGAAAAAACGCACCTCTATCTGGCTGACCCTATTGTTATTGGCATTGGCCTCAATCATTGCTGCCTGCGATACCCTTGACCGCATCGGTGAACGGCCCGACCCCACCCAAACATCTGTCGTTTTTCGCACAGCAACCCCCGGCGGACGGATTTCGGTTTGGCTCGTCTCTCCCACAGGTCAAGCGATTGCTCAAGTCGGGACACCCAATCCGAATAATCCCGGCGAAATTATCGGGCCGGTTGGAACAGCGACAGCGATTGTGCAAACATTGGTTGCCGCCACCCAAACGGCCCTTGCCCCGGCAAGTGCCCCAAATTTCCAGCCCAACAATTGTCCACAACCGAGTGGCCGTGTACCCGAACCGCGCCCCCTGTCCTTCGCAGAATTTCCAGCGGCGATTGGAACCTATCTGAGTGATGGTGGCCCAACGGCGGTGATGGAAAGCGAACTTCGCAATTGGGGAGCAATTACTGGCGCAGGTGGTGTGGTACAGGCGAATACGGATTTGACCGGGGATGGCGTTGAAGAGGTGCTCATCACGCTCTTTAATCCCTTCACCTATAATCCCGATTCACCATTAAATTCAGGGCAGTTGCTGGTTTATGGCTGTGACAATGGCGGTTATCGTCTGTTGTATTCCACCCCCAACAGCCCCGGCTTGGCACTGCCTATTTTGCATCGGGTGGGGGATATGAATGGTGATGTCAAAGCCGAATTGGTTTATGATGTCCAATCCTGCGGTCAAACTTACTGCACCCGCGAAGGCCAAATTTTGACATGGAATCCCATTACAGGTGCTTTTGAGCCGTTAAATAATGCTCCCATTGTGGCAATCAATGGTCGGTTGGGGGTACTCGATATTGATGGCGACGGCATCCTCGAATTAACCGCCCGCAGTAATCCGCTCAGTGATAGCGCCTCTGGCCCCACCCGTGCCCAGATTGATGTATGGGATTGGACAGGCAAAAACTATATCTTGGCAGTGCGAAACGCCGATGAGCCGCGTTATCGCATCCATGCCCTACATGATGCGGATGCTGCTTTTGGGGTCAGCAGTTGGCGCACCGCGATTACGAACTATACCCGTGTCCGCGATGATGAAACTCTCTTGGCGTGGACACTCCCCGGTGAACGTGAAATGCTGCGTGCCTATGCCGCCTATAAGATGGTGATTACCTATGCTCGACTGCGCGAAAATGCCAGAGCCGAATCCATATTGGCAGTCTTGGTCGCCGAAAATCCAGAGGGAACTCCGGGGACAGGTTATTCGTCTATGGGGTTAGCCTTTATGAATGATTTTCGAGCCAGCAACAACCTGACCACTGCCTGTCAAGTGACATTGGGGGTTGCCAATGGACGACCAGAAGTCGTGACCTTTCTGAATAATTATGGCTATGCCAATCGGGTTTATGCTGTCACGGAACTTTGCCCGTTTTAATTGGTAGAATAGCTAACACCCAAGAATTGCGATATTTTGAAAAATCAGCGATGATTTAGCAGAATTTAAAGTTCTAAATAAACGGAGATTATACATAACCCATGTCTGGGCAATCTTTTCCACCCCCCAATAATCCAAATGACCCATTTGGGCAGCAACAACAACCACAGTTTGGACAGCAGCCACAGCAGCCCTTTGGTCAGCCTCAATTCGGCCAACAGCCCCAATTCGGACAGCAGCAGCCTTATGGTTTTGGTCAAGCACCCTACGGCGGTTTTGTGCAAGAAGAACCCAAACGCCGTCGTCGCCGTGGGCCGTGTTGCATTATCCTTGTCCTTGTAGGCGTCTGTCTTCTCTGCTGTGTCGGCGGTGTCGGTGCGTTTGCATTTGCTTTCCGTCCAGCCGTGCCAGCGCTCCTATGGATTAGCCTAGCGAACAACGGGGAAGCTGACCAAACAGGTAGCGTTGTTTGTAAAGATTCGCAGGCAGAATTATTCAGCCTTGCTTATCAAGCAGAATACGGCAGCGCCGTGACCATCAATTTCACAACCTTTAACACCGAAAACGATTCGGTCACGATTGAAGGCGAAATGAAGGGGCCAGCGGGTTCGTGGTCTAACGCAGACGATCCAGATGGCGATGGCACGGTGGACTATGAGGCTGTCTTTACCGTTAACCGCGATGGCACGCCAAGCTCTTCCGAAAATGAGGCCATTGCCAATTTCTTTGGTTGCATTGAAAGCATCAATCAAGTTTCGCCAACCTCACCTTTGGGAAGCGGCCTAAAACCGTCCGGCAACTGATTTTCTAAACGGCTTCCCATTCGGAGCCGTCCCCTAAATTAGCTGGTAGCGGGCCGGACACAACCGGCTCGTTTTTTGCATATAGAATTCACGTCAGGAGTAATATTTCGATGACCGATTTACTGAATTATTTCAATCAACGCACGGATGACATGGTAGAAATGCTTCAACATCTGGTGAAGTATGAATCACCGACAGGCAACAAAGAACTGGTTGACCGACTCGGTACCTACATGCGTGGCGTCTTGGAAGGGCTTGGGGCGGATGTCACCGTCTACCCGCGTGCCGAAGCTGGCGACATTCGACTGGCAAAATGGAACGAAAACGCCCCCGGCAAACCCATCCTGATTCTGGTACATATTGATACCGTATGGGGTGAAGGCACGCTGGAAAAAGATGTGCTGCTGAAAATTGAAGAGGGTCGTCTGCATGGGCCGGGTGCGCTCGACATGAAGGGTGGCATCACCTGTGCATTGGAAGCGATTCGCGGCTTGCGAAATCTGGGCCAGATGCCGAACCGTCCGATTTGGATGCTGGTGACAACCGACGAAGAAACGGGCAGCGCCCACAGCAAAGACCTGATTATGGAAGTGGCCTCACAAACGGGTTTGGTGTTGGTTACAGAGCCAGCAGGTTCAGCTGAGGCGGTCAAGACCTGCCGCAAAGGGATTTCACGCTATTGGGTACGCTCAATAGGCAAGGCGGCCCATTCCGGCAACGCCCCCGAAGCAGGCATCAACGCGATTATTGACAATGCCCATCAAGCCATTCGCCTGCACGAATTGAACGACCTGCCCAATGGCACTTCCGTTTCGGTGACACAAATGAGTGGCGGCACAGCGATGAATGTCATTCCTGCTGAAGCCGAGTTGTATATTGATGTGCGTTTCATCAAGTCGAGCGAGGCCCAACGCATTGATGATGAGGTCAAGGCGCTTGATCCCGTCGTGCCGGGGGCAAAATTGGAAGTGCGTGGGTTCATTGACCGCCTGCCAATGGAGCGTGATGATAAGATGATTGCTGCGTTTGAACAAGCCCAACGCATTGGTGCAAGCATCGGGCTGAAATTTGGCGAAGAATTCTCCGGCGGGGGTTCGGATGGCAATTTCACGGCGGGGGCTGGTTATACGACCCTTGACGGACTTGGGCCAGAAGGTAAAGGGATGCACGCCCTCCATGAGCATGTTGTTATTAGCACCCTGCCACGTCGTGCGGCCCTGATTGCGGCGCTACTGCGGGATTGGAAGATGCCCGACGAAGCATAGCGCAAAAAACATGCCTGCAAAAACCGTTTCTTCTGAACATCGGAAGGGGCGGTTTTATTTTTTGCTGAGTCGCCTTTGGTAAATAATGACTATGCCGGGGGCGGGTAATACGTGCGAAAATGGATAGCCGCATTAGCGATACGTTCAAGATTAGAGTAGTTGAAGTAGTATGCCTGAATCTACCAATATTCGTCGGGATGTTGACCGACTGCTCAGTTATCCCTATAGCCAGCGCCGACCTCTCCGCACCGTTTTTCATCTTATTCAGGAAGAGCGCAGGCGTTTGGGGTTAGCGGTCATTTGGTACATCATCAAACATAGCGGCGTATGGGCCATGCCCCTCGTGACGGCCAGTGTGATTGATGTGGTGGCGAACCATCAACCAATCTCTCGCTTGTGGATTTTTTCAGCCATTTTGCTGTTCATCTTTGTGCAAAACATCCCCACCCACTATCTATTTGTGCTCAACCTCAGCACCGCCACCCGCAACATCGAAACCCGCTTGCGAGCGTCGGTGGCAAGGCGTTTGCAACAGCTTTCTATCCAGTTCTATCACCAACAGAGCAGCGGTAGGCTCAACACCAAAATGCTGCGGGATGTGGAGGTACTGCAACAGACCATCTCATTAGTGTTTCACACCATTCCCGCCGCCATTTTTACCCTCATTTTCGCATTGGTCGTCACCGCCATCCGTGCCCCGGCTTTCCTGATCTTTTTCGTTTTGACCGTACCCGCCGCTGCCCTGCTCATTCAAAAATTGCGCAATGTCCTAAAACAGCGCAATCGAGAATTCCGCGTCGAGGTCGAAGGCATGTCGTCCAGCCTGATTGAAATGATTCACCTGATCCCCATCACCCGCGCACATGGCCTTGAAGAAGAAGAACTGCGACGGGTGGAAGAACGCTTGTATCGGGTGCGGTCAACGGGTATCCGGCTGGATGCGATTAACGCCATTTTTGGAGCATCCTCTTGGGTGGTGTTTCGCCTATTTGAACTGCTGTGTTTGGTGTCGGCGGCGTACATGGCCTATTACGACTATGGCTCGGTCAGTCTTGGGGATGTCATCATGGTGACGGGCTATTTCACCAGTCTGACCAATGCCGTGATGCAGATTACCAACATTTTGCCAGACATCACACGTGGTTTTGAGTCCATCTATTCATTGGGTGAAATCCTTGAAGCACCCGATATGGAACACAACGAAGGTAAACAAGTCGTTCATGCCTTGCATGGGCACTTCCGTTTTGAAAATGTGGACTACGCCTACCCCGATAGCATGGAATATTCGGTCAGGGATATTTCGCTGGAAGTACGTCCCGGTGAAACCATCGCCATCGTGGGGCATTCCGGCGCGGGCAAAACAACCCTGCTTAATCTGGTCATTGGATTCCTGCGCCCCAGTGAAGGCCGCATTATCTTGGATGGGCAGGATATGAAAGGGCTAGATTTACGCACCTACCGCCGCTTTTTGGCTTTTGTTCCACAAGAAACAGTGCTGTTTGAGGGCACGGTACGTGATAACATCACCTATGGTATTTCCAAATATGACCCCGCCCAATTGCGGCAGGTCGTTCACGACGCCAACCTTGCCGAATTTATTGAAAAATTACCGGAGGGGCTAGATACCCTGATCGGTGAAAATGGGGCACGGCTTTCGGGGGGACAGCGCCAACGGATTGCCATTGCCCGCGCCCTCATCCGCAACCCGCGTGTACTAGTATTGGATGAAGCAACCTCGGCGCTGGATACCACCTCCGAAGCTCTCATCCAAGAGGCCCTACAGCACTTGATGAAAAATCGCACCACATTTGTTGTAGCCCATCGGCTTTCGACGGTGCAAAATGCGGATCGCATTATCGTCTTGGAAAACGGGCAGATTGTGGAAGTGGGCAAACATGATGAGCTATTGGCGAGACATGGGGTCTATGCCCAGTTGTATGGACATTATGTACCCGAATAAACTAAACAGAGGCGGCGTGATATTGACCGCCTCGGATGATTTTTCAGGTTCTATTGAATCTCATTGACGTAGACAATTCGCTGTTCATGTTGTGAAACAGTGGCGGCGATAGCGGCTTGTAAGGCAGCACGTGCATCGGCGGAAGATACTTTGGGTGGCTTTCCTTCACGCAGGCATTCGGCGAAATGTTCAATTTGTTTGGTATAGGCGGGGCCAAAGCGTTCCTTGAAATAGGGAACGACATCATGCCGTACCCCAACCTCTTTAGACAATGTTAAAACCGGGGTCTCCTGCAAATAACCTATCTCAAGTGTACCTTTTGTACCGACCACCGTACAGCGAATATCATAGCCATAGCCTGCGGTGCGACTGACCTCGACATTGCCGAGGCCATCATTGCCGAAGCGGACGTTAATCATGGCGTTGTCCACATCTCCGACTTCAACCAACTCTGGATAAACCTTACTGGCGGTTTCTGTATAGACCCGTTCCACTTCATCACCCATCATCCATCGGATAATATCAAAGTCGTGAATTGCCATATCCACAATCAAGCCACCACTAACAGCGGGGTTGGCAAATTCGAGGCTGGTGCGGAAGGGGTCGCGCCCAATCGAGCGCACTACGATTGGCTCGCCAATGACATCGGCATCAATCTGGCGGCGTGCTTCGACATACGCCTTATCGAAGCGACGCATAAACCCAACCTGAAACATGACCCCGGCTTGGTTGACCGCTGCGAGCATTTCATCCGTCTCAGCAAGGGTCAGCGCAGTGGGTTTTTCGCAGAAAATTGCCTTGCCTGCCGCTGCTGCTCCTAATACAACATCGCGGTGTGTACTGGTCGAAGTGGCAACAATGACTCCTTGAATCTCGTGATCCGCCAGCAGATCATGATAATCCACGTAGCCTTTGACACTGCTATTTTTTGATGTAAACGCCTCAAGGATTGGAACATAGGCATCCGCCACCGCCACCAATCGTGCATCATCAATTTGACTGGCAACATGCGAGGCATACACCTGCCCCATGCGCCCAATACCAATCACCCCAATGCCAATTTTTGCCATAGTTCCAAACCTCCCTCAAAAACAAGAATAAGTGATAGAGATATTCTATTTGAAAAAATAAAAGGAGGGGTTCTATTCCCTCCCTCCTTTCTAAAGATTGCCGTTGAGACAGAGGCTCTTATTCGATGGGATACCCCGCCGAGCGCCATTCGGTGACGCCGCCCGCCATGCTGGTCACTTTATCAAAACCCGCGTCCAACAAAATGTCACGCCCCTCTTGACTGCGATTACCGGAACGACAGACCACTACAATCTCTTGGTCTTTGGGTAGTTCATCTACCCGGCTGGCAAGATCACCAAGCGGGATGAGGGTCGCGCCGGGGATATGAAAATCGGCCCATTCTTCCGGTTCGCGCACATCCAGAATAAACGCGCCATCATCGCGCATTTCGGCGGCTTCTTTGACTGAGATTTCCCTGTCTAGATTGCCGGATTTGCTGCCATCGCCTAGCAGGACGACGGCACCGATAATCACCAATAGCAGCACCCCGATACCCGGAATGAGCCACTTGGCATTCTTCTGGAAAAAACTTTGTTTGGCAGGACGGCGACTGCGACGATGGGCCGGTTGAGCTTGAGTTTTTGTTTTTGAAGCCATTTCAATTATTCCTCTTGTAGGGCATCTATCACTTTTTCAAGGCGCTGACGGGCCTGATCCGCGATAGGCTGCATCTGCGGATTTTGCACCACTCCTAACATCACCAACGGGTCAATAATTGCCACTTCGGTGACGCCGGGTTCGATTTCTGATAGGGTGACGTTGCAGGGTAGCAGCAACCCGACCTCTGGCTCTAGCTCAAGGGCTTGGTGGGCCAAATTGGGATTGCACGCACCCAATATCTTATAAGGTCTAAAATCCACATTCAGCTTTTGCTTGAGAGTGTTTTTGACATCAATTTCCGTCAGCACCCCGAACCCCTGTGATTTTAACGCATCTGTGACTTTTGTCTGCGCTGTCACAATATCAGTGTGAAGTTGGGTTTTAAACCCCAATGCTGTTTTATCCATTTTTACTGAACGGCCTCCTTTATGCCGTGCTCCAAAGGTAGCCCATTTTGCATCCAATACATGGTTCCGCCCAAGACGTTGTAGACCGTCTTGAAGCCTTTTTTGCCGAATAGAGCGGTGGCCGATTGACTGCGACTGCCTGTCGCGCAAATCACCGCCACTGGGTGTTCGGGATTGAGGGTATCAACCAATCTGGTCAATTGACCGAGAGGCATCAACACCGCGCCGGGGACATGACCCTGAGCATATTCCCACGATTCACGCACGTCTACCACCACAGGCGGTTCGGCGGAATTGAGTAGCTCATTCAGTTCAGCAGGTTCAATATCTTGCACATCCCCGCTGGCAATTGGCAGACCCATCGCTTCCCATGTCGCAAGGCTGTCGGCGAGATACCCAACGACTTCATCAAACCCGACCCGTGCTAGGCTGTAACGTACATGGGCATAATCTTCGGGGTTTTGCAGCAGCAGAATCACGGGCACTTCGGGCGGCAGGGCAAAACCAATGCGATTCGACAATTGGTCGTCAGCTTCCAGATGCACCGAGCCGGGGATGTGTTTTTCTACATAGTCCGCTTTGGGGCGGGTATCCAACAGTGCCGCACCCTGCCGGAAATAGGGAACAGCATCTTGGATGGAAAGCCCTCGCGCTTGTAACTCACCCAACACACGCGGCCCCTTGCGATTCATAGCTTTGATACGGGTGTGATTGGCGGGCTGCTCCGGTAGATTGCTGGTGGCGTAATCCACAAATTCGCTTTTCTCACGCGGGGTAAGGGCCGGATTATGATGTTTTTCATAACCCATCGAAGTGCTGCGAACCGAACCGATAGATTTGCCACACAGCGATCCTGCGCCATGACCGGGATAAATCACCACGCCATCGCTGAGGGTGAAAAATTCGCTATGCAGTGTGTCGTACATCTGGCCTGCAAGCCCGCGTGCCGCCTCAATACCTACCAAGTCGGGCCGACCAATATCCCCAACAAATAGGGTATCACCGGTAAGCGCCATCCATGCCTCATCCGCACGAGTGGTATCGGCGACCAGAACCGTAATGCTTTCAGGGGTATGACCGGGGGTGTGGCGAATATGCAGACGGATATTGCCGAGTTCAATCACATCACCGCCATGTAAGGCTTGATGCTCAAATTCGGCATTACCTAATTCGTGGACATAGATGGCCGCCCCGGTGCGATCTGCTAATTCCGTGTTGCCGGATACATGATCGGCATGGAGGTGGGTTTCGATAATGTGGGTGATCTTGAGATTTTTTGACCGGGCCACATCCAGATATTTCTGGATATCACGGTCAGGGTCAACCACAGCGGCGACCCCATGCGCTTCGCAGCCTACCAAATAGGAGGCGCAGCCAATCCCTTCGATGAAAAATTGTTGGATATACATGTGTGATTCCTTACAGTAAACTCGGTAGATTGTCGAATAACAGCACAAGTGCTAGGCCGATAACAAAAAAAGCAAAGGCTTGGCGCAAATGATCGGCTTTGATGCGATGCGCGAACTTGGCACCAACGAATGTTCCTGCTAAACCCGACGCCATAAAAGTGAGCATCAAGCCTATATCCAATGAGACATGGCCCAAGTGCCCAACAAATCCGGCAAAACTGTTCATGGCGATAACCACCAGCGACGTACCCACCGCCTGCTGAAAAGGCAGTCCGATGAGCATGACAAGGGCCGGCACAATTAGAAAGCCGCCACCGACTCCCAATATTCCCGTTAACAGCCCAACTACTGCGCCACTCAGCACGATCACCACCCAATTCATCTCTTTTTTGGCGGATGTATTGGGACGGGGCGCAAAAGTCATCAACAGGCCTATGGTCAGCATCAAAAAAGCGAAAATCGTGAGAAGCAGCGACTTGGCGAAATGTTCGGAAAGACCCGCCGAAAGATAGGCCATCCCGATACCCGCGCCGCCAAACAACAGTGCTACCCGCCAATTTAATGTGCCCTGACCGCGATGAAAATAAGCCCCGATGGCGCTGTTTGTGCCAACAACAGCCAGCGAGGTCGTGACAGCCACTTGGGGCGATTGACCCACTAGATAAACGAGGGCAGGCACGGTCAGAATCGAGCCGCCGCCGCCCAATAGCCCCAACATCAGCCCGATGACAAAGCCTAATAGCAGGCCCGTCAGAATCATCGAGTACCTTTCTTGACCGCTAACCCGGCCCGTTGCCACGCCGCCATGCCGCCGCGCAGATTGATGGCATCATAACCTGCCGACTGTAATTGGCGAACTGCTACACCACTCCGCGCCCCTGAACGACATACGCATAGAATGGTTTTATCTTTGGGAAGCTCATTGAGCTGTTGATTCAGTTTATCCAGTGGAATCAACTTGGCAGAAGCAATATGGCCCACCTGAAATTCCGCTGGTTGGCGTACATCCAATACCAAAAATTCCTTAAGGCGAGGCTCTGCTTCTTGGGCTGAAAGCGAGGCGGATGATGAATTTTGACCGAACAATTTCTTGAATAGCTCCATTGGTATCCCCCTGTATGTGGTGTAGCATCATCATCTCAGAATTTGATTTGGTCAGGCAGAGTGAATAGGTTATCATCTACCATAAGTAAAACTTATAGCAGGATATAGGATGCTGGATTTCCATAAACTCGAAATTTTTCAGGCGGTGGTTGAGACTGGCAGTTTTAGCCTTGCCGCCGAACGTCTATTTTTGACACAGGCCGCCGTTAGCCAGCACATCAAAGAATTAGAGGCTAGTGTCGGCACGGAATTATTTGTGCGGGGTCGGCGCGGAGTCACACTCACGCCCTCCGGTCAAATCTTGGCGAATTACACTCGTCGTATCCTCGATTTAGTCACCGAAGCCGCCGTCGCTGTCACCGATGTCGCCCATCTGAAACGGGGTGAGATTCGGTTGGGTGCGACGCCGGGGATTGGAAGTTATGTTTTGCCGGGGTGGATGCAGTCGTTTCGCAAGGCCTATCCCCAATTGACCCTTTCACTCACCACTGATGTCACCCAGCGTATTGTCGAACTCTTGCAGCAGGATCGGCTTGACCTCGCATTTATCGAAGGTGAGTTGGAGGAAAGAGACTGGCTTGGTTATGTGGCACTGCAAGAAGTCCAGCAATATGTGGTGGTGGGTCGAGGTCATGCGTGGTGTATGTTAGAAACCATTCCACTGGAAGCCCTGTATACACAAAAATTTGTGATGCGCTCCAAAGACAGCCAGACCCGCCGCTGGCTCGAAAGTCAGTTGGCGAACCATGGGGTCGTGCCGGAAATCGCCGCTGAATTTGACAGCCCCGAAGCCCTCAAACAAGCTGTCATAGCGGGCATGGGGATCACGATTTTGCCTGATTACACTCTCCGGCTAGAGCTACAGTCGAAGCTGCTGCGTGCCTTGCCATTGGAGGGCGTGTCACTGAATCGTGTGTTGAAACTCATCTGGAATCGGCAAAAACCCTTTGGCCCCATCACCCGGGCATTCCTAAAGCATCTCGCTGACGAATTTCCAGCCCTCCATAACCTATAAAAAAGTACGAGAGGGTGCTGTCTCTCGTACTTATGTGGTTTAGGCAATTAGAACATTATCCACAGCCGCCGCTCTTGCCGCCGCGTGCTGCCTGCAATTTGACCTTTGAAATGTACTCCAATTGGAACACATCAGGATTGGGGTTCGCCATTGCATAACGGCTGCCCAATGCCGATGTAAAGGTATAGGCCAGCGTGTCATCGGCATGACTTTCAATGAGGCTAGTGGTCTTAAAATCCTCATCAGCAAAGGTGGTGATCCAGTTGTTGATGCCACCTTCCAAAAGATAGACATTGGGCACACTCTCCGAAACCATCGTTTTCCAAACCTCCGTCGCGGCCTTCTCATCGTTGCCAATCACCATAAAGACCGTGTTGGCAGATTTGGCGCGGAATTCTTTCAGGTGGTCTGGGATTTCGTCAGCGGGGATATTCACCGCGTCCAACAGATGGAACAAGTTAAAATCGGCCTCGTCACGCACATCCAGCAAAATCAGATTGATACGATCATCGCGCATCAAAGCCAACACTTCACCCGCTTGGATTTGCACATCACGATTCGCCAGTACGGGTGCTTTGTCGTCCTTAATGGTGTTCCAGCGATCTTCGGTATCCGGTTGCCCGATGAACATAACGACCACCGCGCCCGCCAACAATGTTCCGGCTGCCCCATACCGCCACTTGGGAGCTTTTTTGAGGTCGGCCCCGCCAAAAATACGTTCCATTTGTTCAGCAAAAGCGAAGGCGACAAGTGCGAATAGCACCAGAATCACCATCGTCGCACCCGTGCTGATATTCAAAAATTCGGGGATGATGTAGCGGCCTTCATAGGAGGAATACCAGAAATCCTCAAATGAACCGACTGTTTCACCAAAAAGGAATATCCCGAAGAATGCACCGATGGCGAAAAATAATCCATCGAGCCGACCCGTTGCAGCGGATACTAACGACGTGCCGGGGCAAAAACCGCCGATGATGAATCCGACCCCCATAATCAACCCGCCGACGATCCCGGGCCAAAGATAGGTGGGGTTGACCCACACCAGATTAAAATCGAGTAGGTTGACGGCCGAGGCCGCAAACACCAGCACCATTGCGACGACAATGCCCGTGAACATGACCTTTAGAACGGTCATATCTCCCAGATAAAATTGTGCAGCAAGGCGACGCGAATCGCCAAACCCCGCGATTTCAAGGACGACCCCAAAGGCAATCCCAATCGCCAGTGAAACTAAATAGGATTCCCAGTGTCCCAATAAATCTTCAAGATTGAGTGGAAATGGCATGGTAGTCCTCCTTTAGCGCCACAGACGACGGACAAAATAGGCAAGGGCATAGCCGCCAGCAAACACGGCGAACATAAAAGCCCAACTGCCGACTGACAACACCGCCCCACCGGACAAGGCCTGACCGGAAGTGCAACCGCGTGCCATCCGTGCGCCATACCCCATAAACGCCCCGCCGATAAACGCCAGCATCCAGCGCGTTTTGACGGATACATGCGGCCCACGATTGGTCTCGATCTTAAAACGACCATTCAGCCAACCGGAGGTAAACCCGCCGACAATGACACCGAGCATCACAAACACGACCCAGCTATCCATCGGGTTGGTATCGCCGCCTGCCATCTCCAACAAATAAGCGGTGCGGTCTACGTGATCGGGCACTAATTGATCCTGCCCCCACACCAGAATCCGGTTCATACCGCCGGATGCACCCAGCCCATTGCCCGTCAGGAAAAATGATGAGAACAAGACTACGCCAAGCAAAATGCCTGCCAGATAGGGGTTAACATAGGCCCGGGCCTGTCGTTTGACCCCAACGGCGGTACGAGCCGGAACCCGCACCCATTTTTTAATTGAACCTTGAACTGTCATTGATATTTTTCTCCCGGTTAATCCGCCGCCGAAGTTTGGGCTTCAGGCGTATGTGTTTGATCGTGGGTTTCAACTTCATCCCAACCCATCACCATGCCTTTGATGCCTGCTAAGGGGTGATGTCCTGTGGTCGTTAGATAGACGTGCATCACGATAAAGGTCGCAAACATCCATGCCACCAGTGTATGAATAGGCGCGAGGAATGGCAGACCACCCAAGTCATCCGCCAGTTCGGGGAAACGTTGTGCCCCCCACATCATCGCACCCGTCAAGATTTGCAGCGGCAGTAGAACATTGAGCAGGCCCAAATAGGTCAATTGCTGCAAGGGGTTCATCTTCTGTTCGGGCGTTTTTTCCATTGGATGGGGTTCGCCCTTAAAGATGCCGCTGAGATAGAACTTGGCCTGTGCAAAGGCTTGGTCAAAGAAACCGTAGGGGTGTGGCAAAAATTGGCGAATCTGCCCACTGGCAAAGTGATAGAAGGCCGCCAACGCCGCATTGATGAGCAGAATGATCGCCATGAGGTTGTGAATTTGGACGACATAACGGAAGCTGAACATGCCAAACTGGTCGGGTTTGTGAATCACCAAGCCTGTAAAGATTAGGGTGAAAATTACGGCGGTCTGAAGCCAATGCCACTGCCGTTCATAGACTGAGTACATGTAGACCTTATGGAGTTCGGCATCGTGCTTGTGTTGACCCGCCATCTTGCGTGATGCTCGATAGCGCAGGCCGCCATGAATCAGGACACCCGCGAATACCCCCAAGAACATCGCCAGCCCTAGCCAATCCACCCAACCTACGCCGTTATGCCCGAAGATATACAAATCGGTCACGTCGGTATTGGTCTGGGGTTGATAAAACAGCTTGCCATCTTCTTCCACAAAGTCGCCGCTAAACTTCGCGCCGTCGCTTTCATGGAAGGTGGGGGTCGTGTCGCCGGGGGTGTAGTCGGACAAAATCATCGCCGTATTCACCCGCGAATCATCGGTATGGCAGCTATCGCAGTCTTTCGTAACCCAATCACCGCCCGCTACCCCATGATTGATGCTGTAAGGTTGGACATCACCTTCAATACGGGGATTTTCCAGACCCCGCGCCGCTAGCCGTTCCGTAATCAGGGCTTCTTTGGTATCACTGTCTATCACCAATTCAGTGTCAGTCAGTGTGCCATCCCTGTTGGCATCAAACACCGCCAGCACATCGGCAGCATAAGTTTCACCATCTAGCCAAACCGCCTGTAAATCAACCATTGGGACAGGTTGAGCCGGGTCGCCATAGACCCATAACCATGTCGTGACCAGATTATAGGGCGAGAGGATGGTCGTGCCGTCGGGGTTGGCATGGGGGAGTAATACTGGCTCAAAGCCCGTGATAATTTCGTTACCGGAGCTACTGGTATCTACGCCACGACAGGTCAACACGGGTGAACTATCGGGTTGAATTACCGTCCAGTCCACTGTTTGCAAAGCCGGGGCATACATCTTGGGGACATGGCAGGTCTCACAGGCCAGCACATCCATATGCCGTTCTTCATAGGGTAGCCATTCGTGACTAACTTCGGTCTCATGGCAGGCTTCACACGGCTGAATCACATTTTGATAGGCGATTCCGGCGGCATCCGTTTCCGGCTGTCCATTGGCAAAATCGTGCAGGGGGCGGCGCAGATATTCGGAAATATCGAGACGGCGGGGATCAAACATCAGATGTTCTGGGCTGTCCGACGATGCCTCTTTGTAATAAACCGGGTTGTTCATGGCATAGTGGCAGTCGGTACATTCGACCACGCGCTCGGCATGAATATCCCAAGAACGATTGAGGTCACTCTTATTTGATAGATTGAGGCCGGATTTGGAAATCAACTGTGACGAGAATACTTGTCCGGTTCGGAGGGTGGTATTGTTTTGCGAGGCGTCACAAGTGAGGCCTATTAATGGCACTTGATTTTCGCCGTGTACCGTCCCATGACATTGACCGCAGTTATCGCTGCGCGGGTCTTGCACGGTCACATATTGGGCCAGCAACTTACCATCGGTGTCAAAAGCGTCGGCGTTCCAAACCCATTCACCATCCTGTTCGCTTACAATACCCGTGCCGTTAAGTGTGGCGGTGTTGGCCCAACCAAACTCGCCGGATTGCAAAGCCTCTGTCCGTGCTGTGTTGTCGGGGGTTGCGGTGTGGCAGAGGAAACAGTTCATTTCTTCTACCCCCGACTGTGCCCAATCCCACGCTACCAATTCACCTGTGGCTGGGTCAACCGTCGCGTTTTCGGGGGTCAATTCATCGGCGGGGAGGTCAGTCAGTAACCCACCTATCCGACTGTACATAGCTGGCCCGCCGCCGACATGTCGCACGCCATAGAGTTTGATCCAATCGGGGGTCGTCAGGTCAATGGAAGCATCCCCCATCGCGGAAAGGGTACGATAGAGTAGCGGATCCCATTCGCCAAAATAGCCAGTGGTTAAGTCCCACGTGCGTCCATTGCCGGGGGTCTCACCCGCAATCAATTGATCGAGGCCGACTTGGGCGTGTCTGCTGTGCTGCTCGATATATTCGGTGTCGTGACACTGCCCACAGGTTTTAAGGGTCGAGACAGGCTTGCCGGATTCCAAAACATTCTTGCCCTCGGCATCCAACAGCGCATAGGTCGGGTGCATCGGGGCCGGTTCTTGCGCCTCGGCCCCCTGCATCGCCACCAAAACCAAGCCTGTGCCGATGAGGATGAGGGCGAAAATGAACAGTCGTTTAAAGATTGATTTCATGATGGTATTGCCTCTCCTATTCCGCGTCACGCCCGCCCCAAATCATGGGGTCGCCGGGGTAGCCGAGTGTTTCCCAATCCATGCGCCCATTTTCGCCGTGACAATCCACGCATTGAAGCGCATCTTCGGCTGGGGCGACCATGTGGGTCTGAGGCCAATAACTCGTAGTGGGGGCAAAGCCATATTGACCGCTGTAGGGGATGCCTGTAGCGGCTGAACCCTGCTCTAGCGCTGAATTCCAATCGAAGGTTGTCCAATAGCCTGTCTCACCAACCGTCTTGGGCTGCAAGAGGTAGTTGTACAGCGCATCATAGATTTGATTGCCATAGTGAATCTTAAAGGGCCAAATCTTGGAATTGGGGTCGTTGATATTGCCCTGTGGGGCATTTAATACGGTTGGCACCGTGGGGTCAATCGGATCGCCCAATAGATAAATACTCTGGTTGCCGTTATACCATGTGTAATCAGGCACGATGTTGCTCTCGTAGATGAAGCTTCCCTTAATCTTCAGGTATTCGTGGGGGTCTTCTTCCAAATCCTGTCCGGCGGTTGACCAGTCCCATACAATTTTGGTTGGTTCGCGCCGTGCCCCAGCTGGCACATGGCATGTTTGGCAAGCCACGGCATCGGTATGGGCATTCAAACGATCATCTTCATGCACGGCATCTTCATGACAATCCGTACAATAAATCTGATTTGAGTTTTCGAGGCTGAGTGACATTAGACGCCCGGGGATGTCATGATTTTCGGTTTGATGACAGTCAATGCAGATAAAATCGAGCTTGCCCATGTGGACATCAAGATTTTCGGTGGGGAAATAGAGGCTTTCATCAAGATCACCATGTTTGACACCGTTGCCGCCGCCGCCATCAAAATGACAACCGCCGCAGTTTTCACGGTCAGGGGTGGAGACACTTTGGGCTGCAACCACTAAATCCACGCCCTCAGCGACCTGCCCAGATGATGCTTTGACATACGTGCCGGACTGGTCATGGCAAACGAGGCAGTCTATATTTTCTTGGTTGGTAAAATCAAAACTGGCATCGCTCCAACCATATCCCGCATGACAGCGCGTGCACCCCGTCCAATTCGATTGGATACCGATGCAGAAGTTATTAATTGCATTGGCTTTGCCGAGTGCAACGGGTTCATCACGGCCCTCAACTTCTACCGGGTCTGCCAACCATGTCCAGTGGGTCGTCTGCATGACATCATGGGCTGCGTCTTCGTGACAAGTCAGGCATTCGCGGGTAACATCCGAACCCGTTTCAAATGGCCCTTTGATGAGCGAGGCATGATTCACCGCCGGATTCCGTTCCGGCACATGATCCCACGGGCTGGCATTCGCCTCGGTTTTGGAGTCCGTGAGAAACAGCAGGCTAGGCACAATCAGAATCAGTCCGGTGACTATCAAGCCAATCGCCCAGACATATTTGAAATTCTTCATCCCTATCTTTATCCCTTCGTGGAGCAAGGATAAGACAGCGGCGCTCTTTATACAGTGATAGTTTCTCCGGTGATCGCCTCGCTTGAATCCTCGTTTGCCAGTAGATTGGATTTATGGTCTAGCGAATCCCGCAAAATCTGGCGCATGGCGTCCAATATTTCAATGATTTGGGGGGTAGATAGACTATAAATAACGGACTGACCTTCGCGTTTGGCTACCACGATTGACCGATCCCGTAGAACCGTAAGATGGCGTGAGATGGTCGGTTGTGGCGTTGCTAATGCTTCCACCAATGCCGAGACATTACGCGGTTGCTCATATAGGGCATAGAGGATTTGGATGCGTTTGGGATCTCCAACGGCGGTGCAAATATGACTATGGAGGAGGTCTAGTTCATCTAAGGAAGGAATCGCCACCAGCTTATCCTTTGCTTATTCGCATATCCGAATATATCCATAGTGTATGCTGCGTCCCTCTGCGCATTCAGTAGTTTTTTGCATCAAAATCATGTGCAAAAAATCACAATCAATATTACCACCACAAAAACGAACACTCCATTGTTGATACTTCCCCGCCATTCACCATTCGCGCCCAAAAGGTACGGTTTTTTTTGATGTTTTTTTGATACATCCCCCCGATATTTTGATCCCTAATTGATGTCCTTTCGCCGACAATGAATTACAAAGGTCAAAGGAGTAATGACGATGGATGGAGAACTGATTCTCACAGGTGTGATCGCGTGTCTGTTGCTGATTTATCTAGTGTATTCGTTAATTTATCCTGAGAGGTTTTAGGCAATGGAAGCCTTTGAGGTATTACAACTGGTGCTTTACTTCAGTGCCCTGATTGCCTGCGTTCCTCTGCTGGGGGGCTATATGGCGAAGGTCTTTACTGGGGAACGCACTGTATTAAGTGTGATCTTTCACCCAGTAGAAAATCGGATTTACCGCATCGCTGGGGTCAATCCCACAGAGCAGCAAAACTGGAAAACCTATACGCTGGCCCTGCTGATATTTAACGGACTAGGTTTTTTGGTGGTGTTCTTGCTGCAACTGATACAAGGTATCTTGCCACTCAATCCGGCGGAGCTTCCCAATGTAGACCCGCCACTGGCCTTTAACACAGCGACCAGTTTTATGACCAACACCAACTGGCAGTCGTATGCGGGGGAAACGACCCTCAGTTATCTAACACAGATGGCTGGCCTCGCCGTACAAAATTTTGTCAGTGCGGCGACGGGCATCGCGGTGGTCATCGCCCTGATACGTGGACTTACCCTCCGTTCTGGTACAACCATCGGTAACTTTTGGGTGGATATGGTACGCGCTACCTTGTATATCCTACTACCCCTAGCGTTGATCTTAGCTATCATGTTGGTCAGTCAAGGTGTGGTACAAAATTTTTCCGATCCAGTTGAGGCGACCACGCTGACAGGTGAAACTCAAGTCTTGCCACAAGGCCCTGCCGCATCGCAGATTGCGATTAAACAATTGGGAACCAACGGTGGTGGCTTTTTTAATGCCAACAGCGCCCACCCCTATGAAAATCCAACACCCTTGAGCAACTTTCTCCAGATGTTTTCCATTCTGCTGATTCCGGCGGCCCTCACCGTGACCTATGGCAAGATGGTGGGTTCGGCGCGGCAGGGCTGGGTTATTTTTGCCACGATGTTATGCCTGCTGTTGTTGGGGTTAACGGTCATGTTGGTGAGCGAATACAGCACCAAGCCGTTTTCCGACTCTACCGTGATGATGGAAGGCAAAGAAACTCGCTTTGGCATCACCAACAGCATCTTGTGGGGCGCTGCTACGACGGCGGCCTCCAACGGGTCAGTCAATGCCATGCACAGCAGTTTTTCGCCTCTCACCGGCGGCATTGCGATGCTCAACATCATGCTTGGCGAAGTGATTTTTGGCGGGGTGGGCGCGGGTTTATATGGCATGTTGATTTTTGTCATCTTAACCGTTTTTATCGCCGGGTTAATGGTTGGGCGCACTCCTGAATATTTGGGTAAGAAAATCGAAGCCTGTGAAATCAAAATGGCGATTATCTCCGTCCTCCTACCTTCCGCCGCGATCCTGCTCTTCGCGGCAGTGGCAGCAGTGACAGATGAAGGCCTGTCCAGTCGTGCCAATGCAGGGCCGCATGGATTCAGTGAAATCCTGTATGCTTTTACCTCCGCCGCAGGCAATAATGGCAGTGCTTTCGCGGGCCTCAACGCCAATACCGATTTTTACAATCTTCTGTTGGGAATCGCCATGTGGATTGGGCGCTTTGGGGTCATTGTGCCTGCGCTGGCGATTGCCGGAAGTATGGTTTCTAAGAAAGTCACCCCCCCTTCGCCCGGCACGTTTCCCACCGATGGCCCTCTTTTTGCAGGCCTGCTCACAGCAGTGATTCTAATTGTAGGGGCATTGACCTTTTTCCCCGCTTTGGCTTTGGGGCCAATCGTCGAGCATCTGTTGATGAACAGTGGGCGCGTGTTTTAAGGACAAGGAGCATCAAATTACATGGCAATCCAAACAAACCTCAAAGCACGGCCTCTATTTGAAAGGGCCATTGTCCGACGGGCACTCGTAGATGCAGTACACAAACTTAGCCCTCGCCAACAGCTTAAAAATCCGGTGATGCTGGTCGTTGCGCTAGGGGCAGTTATGACAAGCGGTCTACTTATCCGCGATTTAGTGAAGGGCAGCACCGAGGAATTTGGCTTCAATCTGCAAATTACCCTGTGGCTCTGGTTCACGGTACTCTTCGCCAATTTCGCCGAAGCGATGGCCGAGGGGCGCGGTAAAGCCCAAGCCGACAGCCTCCGCAAAACCCGTACCCAGATGATGGCGCGGCGCTTGCTGTCCAATGGCAAAGAGGAGCATGTTTCCGCCTCTCAACTAAAAAAAGGCGACTGTGTGGTATGTGAAGCGGGCGACCAGATTCCGGGAGATGGGGAAGTCATTGAAGGTATCGCCAGCGTGGACGAATCTGCTATTACAGGGGAATCCGCACCCGTAATTCGTGAAAGTGGCGGGGATCGCAGTGCGGTGACGGGTGGCACACGGGTATTAAGTGACCGCATTGTGATTCGCATTACCTCCGAACAAGGCAGCACCTTCTTAGACCGGATGATTGCATTAGTGGAAGGCGCGAAACGGCAAAAGACGCCCAACGAAATCGCCCTAACCATTTTGCTATCAGGATTGACGATCATTTTCCTGCTGGCAGTCGTCTCGCTGCGGGCCTTTGCCGATTACAGTGAAGGTGAATCAGGTATTGCAGAAACCGTAGCTACTGTGCCCGTGTTGATCGCCCTTTTGGTGTGCCTTATCCCAACAACCATCGGGGGGTTGCTAAGTGCGATTGGCATCAGTGGTATGGATCGTATGATTCAGCGCAATGTGCTGGCGACGAGTGGGCGGGCCGTTGAAGCCGCCGGGGATATTGATGTGCTGCTGCTCGACAAAACAGGCACGATTACTTTAGGCAATCGCATGGCAACCAGCTTTATTCCAGCCACGAATATCCAAGCCCAGCATTTGGCTGATGCCGCCCAATTATCCTCGCTGGCCGATGAAACACCGGAGGGACGCAGCATCGTGGTCTTGGCAAAAGAAAAATTTGGACTGCGAGGTCGAGAATTGCACGATCTCAAAGCCGAGTTTATCCCCTTCACAGCCCAAACCCGCATGAGCGGTGTGGATTTTGCGGCGGTGGATGGACAATCGGCCCGCAGTATTCGCAAAGGGGCGGCGGACGCGGTACGTAAGCACGTTGAAGCTTTGGGCGGTATCTACCCCCAAGATGTTCAAACCGCAGTGGATACCATCGCCAAAACGGGTGGGACACCGCTTGTCGTCACCGAAAACAAAGACATTCTAGGGGTCATTGAACTCAAGGATATTGTCAAAGGTGGCATCAAAGAACGATTTGCCCAACTCCGCACGATGGGCATTCGGACAGTCATGATTACGGGTGATAATTCCCTAACCGCTGCTGCCATTGCTGCCGAAGCAGGTGTGGACGACTTTATGGCACAGGCCACCCCGGAAGATAAATTGAAACGGATTCGCTCCGAACAAGCCTCTGGTCACTTGGTTGCGATGACTGGGGACGGCACGAATGACGCGCCAGCACTGGCTCAAGCCGATGTTGGGGTGGCGATGAATACTGGAACGCAGGCCGCGCGTGAGGCGGGCAATATGGTGGATTTGGATAGCGACCCCACCAAACTGATTGAGGTCGTCGAAATCGGCAAACAACTGCTGATGACACGTGGCGCATTGACCACGTTTAGCATCGCCAACGATGTCGCTAAGTATTTCGCCATTATTCCGGCACTGTTTGGAACACTCTATGCGGCACAGGGTGGGGGCAATGGCCCACTCGCTGACCTCAACATTATGGGGCTGGCCTCCCCACAGAGTGCCATCTTGAGTGCGATTATCTTCAACGCCCTCATTATCGTGGCCCTGATTCCATTGGCCTTGCGCGGGGTCAGCTATAAACCGATGGGGGCGGCGGCCATTTTGCAGCGTAACCTCTTGATCTATGGGGTCGGAGGTTTGATCGCGCCATTTATCGGCATCAAACTCATTGACCTGCTGATTGTCGCGTTAGGATTGGCGTAAGGAGTAGTGTGATGAAACAATTGTATCCTGCATTCGCTATTTTGGCTCTGCTCACGCTGCTTACGGGGGTGATTTACCCCCTCACTGTGACGGGGATCGCTCAAGTCGTCTTTCCTAAAAAGTCCGATGGAAGTCTGATCAAAGAAGAGGGCATAGTCGTTGGCTCATCACTCATCGGGCAGAACATGAATAACGACCCGCGTTATTTCTGGTCACGCCCATCGGCTGTCGGCTATAACCCACTGCCCTCTGGTGGAAGCAATCTAAGCTCAACCAGCGCCACTTTGGAGGAAGCCGTAGGTCAACGCACCGCCGATTTCCGTACTGCCAATCAATTAGCCGAGGGTACCGATGTCCCTGCCGAAATGGTGTTTGCGTCCGGCAGCGGCCTAGACCCCCATATCAGCCCCGAAGCGGCCCGTTTGCAGATTGATCGTGTAGCAGAGGCCCGTAACCTGCCCCGCGAACAGGTGGCAGATTTGGTCGAGGACTTTGTAGAATCGCCACAGTTAGGTTTTCTGGGTCAACCACGTGTCAATGTGCTGCTGCTCAATCTTGCGCTAGATGAATTACAATAATGGGAATTCACCCATCAAAGGGTAGATATATGGACGAATTCAGACCCGACCCGGACGCGCTGTTGGCAGTCATCCAAAAAGATGAGGCCCGTCAGCAGCGGGGCAAGCTCAAAATTTTCTTCGGCATGGCAGCAGGTGTGGGCAAAACCTACGCCATGCTGGAATCCGCCCAACAACTGCACCTCAAAGGGGTAGATGTCGTCGTCGGGTATGTCGAAACCCACAAACGGGCCGAAACCGAATTATTGTTGGAAGGGTTGGAAATCATCCCTCGCCAGCGCGTCGAATATCGCGGCACGTGGATGGAAGAAATGGATACAGATGCGATTTTGGCCCGCCGCCCTGAAATCGTGTTGGTGGATGAACTTGCCCATACCAATGTGCCCGGTGTGCGCCACCGCAAGCGTTATCAGGATGTTCAAGAAATTTTAGAAGCGGGCATCCATGTCTATACAACAATCAACGTGCAACATTTCGCCAGCCGGGCCGACGCTGTTGCTCAAATCACGGGCATCACGGTACATGAAACCGTGCCCGATTCCGTTCTGGATATGGCGGATGAGATTGAACTGATTGACCTTTCGCCCGAAGAACTCCGCCAACGCCTCCAAGAAGGTAAGGTATACACCGCCGAGCGAGTCGAGACTGCCGCCAACAACTTTTTCCGCATCGGCAACTTAACGGCCCTGCGGGAAATGGCGCTGCGCTTGACCGCCGAACGGGTGGATCACCAACTTCAGGATTATATGAATCTCAAACAGATCGCCGGCCCGTGGAAGTCCGGTGAGCGTTTGATGGTTGCCATTAGCCCAAGCCCTTTTTCCGAGCAGTTGATTCGCTGGACGCGGCGCATGGCCTATAACTTGGAGGCCCCGTGGTTGGCGGCCTATGTCGAAACGCCGCATGAACCGACCCCAGAAGAAAAACAGCGGCTCGCCAATCACTTGTCATTGGTGCGGAGTTTAGGAGGTGAAGTGGTCGTTGCTTCAGGGGTGGACATCAATGAAGGACTGCTGCGTTTGGCCCGCCAGCGCAATGTCACCCAGATCATTGTTGGCAAACCACTGCGTCATCCACTGCAATCCATTTTACGCGGTGGATCGTTGGTGGATCGGTTGATTCGAGCGAGTGGGGATATTGACATTTATGTCGTCACGGGGGACAAGCCGGATGGCGGTCACTCCATCCACTTCGCCACCCCAACCTCGCATTCCGCGTGGCTGCAATACCTGATCGCAACGGTGATTGTTTCGGCCATTACGGTTTTAGACCTAATTGCCCTGCCCTATATTGGCTATCAAGCCATCGGCCTGCTCGAATTACTGACTGTGCTGCTCATCGCTATTTATGTGGGGCGTGGGCCTGCACTTTTGGCAGCGGTCTTAAGTGCCCTCTCATGGAATTATCTATTTATCAACCCACGCTTTACGCTTGAAATTTACAAAGTCGAGGATTCCATTCTGTTTGCCCTATATTTTGCGATTGCCATCTTCACAGGTAACCTGACGGCGCGATTACGCACTCAAGAGCGCCAAGCCCGCAACAACGCTGATCGCACCGTTGCCCTATATGCCCTTGCCCGCGAAATTGCCGGGGCGGTGAATATGGATGATGTGCTGCAAACCGGGGTGACGCAGCTTGGACAGGTGTTTGATGCCCAAGTAGCGATACTCTTGGCTGAACAAAAAAAGTTAGCCCCCCAGCCCTATCCATCCAGCACCCTCACGCTCGATGACAAAGAATACAGTGTTGGATTATGGGCATTTGAAAATGGCAAACCCGCAGGACGATTCACCGATACTCTCCCCCTCGCAACCATTCAGTTTATTCCGCTGAATACTCCCACCCGCACCGTCGGGGTGATTGGTATCCGTACTCGCCAGCAAGAACGGCTATCCTTTGACCAAGAGGCCCTTTTGGAGACCTTTATTAATCAGATTGCCCTTGTGATTGAGCGCGAATTGTTGGATGAGGCGGCAGAACAATCGGCGATGTTAAAAGAATCCGAACGGTTGTATACCACCCTGCTGAATTCCATCTCTCATGAACTGCGTACCCCAATTGCGACTATCAAAGGGGCATCGAGCAGCCTCTTGGCAACCGACGCGAATGAACAAGCCCGTTTAGTATTGACCAAAGATATTCAAAGCGCCGCTGATCGCCTGAATCGCTTGGTCGAAAACCTACTCGATATGTCACGATTAGAAAGTGGTCGTTTGCAACTTAAACAGGAATGGTGTGATATAAGTGACCTGATTGGGGTCGCAGTGAAAAGCATTGATTATTGCGGCAGCAGTCACCCCATCCGGATTCATGTTCAGCCCGGCCTGCCCCTTGTGCAAGCCGATTTTGTATTGATGGAGCAGGTCATCATCAATCTTTTGGACAATGCGTGCAACTACACCCCTCCCGGCACACCCATCACCATTGAGGCCAAAACCAATAATCAATACTTGGAGGTGACGGTCAGCGATGTGGGCAAAGGGATTCCACCTGACTCGATTGAGCGTATCTTTGAGAAGTTCTACCGTTTACCCGGCACACCAACCGGGGGGACAGGTTTGGGATTATCCATTAGTCGTGGGCTGACCGAGGCGCATGGTGGAACGTTGACTGCCGAAAATTTGCGGGAAGGAGGGGCAAGATTTACACTGCGGTTGCCATTAAACAGTTCACCACCGCCAGTACAGGAGGCCCAGCATGGCTGAGGGGGCGCAGATTTTGATCGTGGATGATGAGCCACAGATTCGCCGATTTCTACGCATCAGCCTAGAAGCCAATGGCTATTGTATTCATGAGGCGGCTACTGGACATGATGCCATCCTCAAAACTGCCCAACTACGCCCCGATTTAATCATTTTAGATATGGGTCTCCCCGATTCGGATGGCCTAGACGTGGTGAGGCGTCTGCGCGAATGGACAAAAACTCCCGTCATTATCCTCTCGGTACGAGACAGCGATCAAGACAAAGTGGACGCGCTGGATGCGGGTGCAGATGATTATTTGACCAAGCCCTTTAGTATGGATGAACTGATGGCACGTATCCGCACCGCCCAGCGCCACGCCCAACCCCAGCAGGAGGAAATAGTTTTCACCAGTGGTCGTCTCAAAGTAGATTTATCGCGCCGTGTTGTAACAATAAATGGTGAACCCGTCAAACTCACCCGCACTGAATATGCCCTACTGCGTTTGTTGATTCAACATGCGGGTAAAGTGTTGACCCATCAGCAAATCTTGCGTGAAGTTTGGGGGCCAGAATATATCCATGAGACGCATTATTTGCGGGTATACTTTGCCCAACTTCGCCAAAAAATTGAAGAAAATCCCGCCTTGCCTGAGATTATTATCACTGAACCGGGGGTTGGCTATCGGTTGGTGCGAGTCTAATGATTAGGGGAAAAAGGTGCGGCGATTTTTTGACATTCGCCACACCCAAAATCGCCGGATGGTTTACCAACCGCGTTTCCCTAGCACAAGTGTCTCTGGTGTGACATTGATGCCAACCATCGCTTCGCCCAACCCGCGACTGACCTTCGCAATAATGTCTGGGTCATTATAATGAGTGGTGGCTTCAACAATCGCTTTGGCACGTTTGGCGGGGTCGCCGCTTTTGAAAATGCCGCTACCTACAAACACCCCATCCACGCCAATTTGCATGAGCAGGGCCGCATCCGCCGGGGTCGCAATTCCACCTGCCGCAAAATTCACCACAGGTAATTTACCTGTCTCCGCCACTTCGACCACCAAATGATAGGGTGCCCCGATATTTTTGGCATAGGTCATGAGTTCTTCGGGGGGCATATTTTGTAGGCGGCGGATTTCC
Source organism: Anaerolineae bacterium (assembly GCA_021463865.1). GTDB lineage: Bacteria > Chloroflexota > Anaerolineae > Aggregatilineales > J027 > CFX10. The sequence continues at coordinate 15,389 of JAJTXY010000014.1, read as the reverse complement.
CCTAGCACAGCACGAGCATGACGGACGGCTTCGACCACATCACCAGTACCTGCTTCGCCTTTGGTACGCATCATCGCCGCACCTTCGCCAATGCGACGCAGCGCCTCGCCTAAATTACGGCAACCACAGACAAAGGGTATTTTGAAGGCATGTTTATTGACGTGATATTCCTCGTCGGCAGGGGTCAATACTTCGCTTTCATCAATGTAATCTACCCCAATGGCTTCCAAAACTTGGGCTTCCACAAAATGCCCGATACGGCACTTCGCCATGACAGGGATGGTCACGGCGTTAATAATTCCCTCAATCATATCGGGGTCAGACATGCGGGCAACACCCCCTTGTACCCGAATATCAGCCGGAACCCGTTCGAGCGCCATGACCGCAGCGGCCCCAGCATCTTCCGCAATTTTGGCGTGCTCGGGCGTGACCACATCCATAATCACCCCCCCCTTGAGCATTTGGGCAAGTCCGCGCTTAACTGTCTCGGTGCCTTTTTGCACCCCATTGCCGGAATGACCATTGGTAGACATTGAAAACCTCTCCTTAATATCCGAACCCTAATTTGCTGCCATGCAAATCCACCAGTGGATTAAAATGTGGCCTTGAGTAACTTTTTTATAAGCAAGGCAGCGTAAACACCTTCAATGTTTTAATATAGACCTGTTTTTGCTGAGAAAATTTCGGCGAATTCGATTGTCGGGCTACATTTCAAAATCACTATTATTATACACTATCCCTTTCACAAAATGATTGGTCAGAATTGCTCATTTTAAGCGAATTAGGGGGATAATTCATACCTTGCCGCTTCTATAAGACGCACTATAATCTAAAGCGTCGTAAAAAAGTAATTAATTAAATAGTCAAGGAGCTTTGATAATGCGACGCTTTTTCTCTAGTGTAATTGCTATCACGCTTGTGATAGCCATTGCAGTAATCGGCCTTACCCCAACGTTTGCTGCCGATGATAGTACCCTAAATTCGCGCACAGCCCGTCAAGCCCCGCTCAAAATTGGTCTTGTGACCGACGTAGGGCAGGTAGACGATGGTAGTTTTAATGAAAGTGCGTGGAATGGCGTGCAAATGGCGGGTGAGGAACTCGGCGCTGACGTGGATTACATCGAAACACAAGACGCTGCCGATTATGCGACCAATATTGCCGAATTTGCCGATAATGGCTACAACGTAATTGTGACTGTCGGTTTTGCGCTTGGTCAGGCAACGGTTGAAGCTGCCGCCAATTATCCCGACGTTCATTTTATCGGTGTTGACCAATTCCAAAGCGAAACCATTCCAAACGTAACCGGCTTGATCTTCCCTGAAGATAAATCCGGCTTCCTCGCAGGTGTGCTCGCTGCTGGCCTCACCCAAACTGGCACGATTGCCGCCGTACTGGGCACTGACCAAGTTCCGCCTGTCGTGGCCTTTAATGAAGGCTATCGTTCCGGCGCGGCATGGGGTGGCGAGCAATTGGGCAAGGAAATCAATATCATCAGCACCTATCATCCCGGTGGTTTGGATGTTGCATTTGTTGATCCAGCGTGGGGTGCTGCAACAGCCCGCCAAGCGCTTGACCAAAATGCAGACGTGATCTTTGGCGCTGGTGGCAAGACTGGTAATGGCGCATTGATTGAAGTCGCTAGTGCTGTCACCACCGCTGGCACCAACCCCTTCTGCATTGGTGTGGATACTGACCAGTGGTTGACTGTGCCCGAAGCGCATCCGTGCCTCGTTTCCAGCGCCACCAAACTGATTGATGTCAGCCTCGTGACCCTCATCAAAGCCTATGCCGAAGGTGCAATTCCTGCTGGCAACTGGTTGGGCGAAGTTGGCCTCGCGGACTTCCATGACCTCGCGGCTTCGGTTCCGGCTGAAGTGCAGGCGTTGATTAAACAAGCCGAAAATGGCCTGCGGACTGGCGCGGTTTTGACCTGCTATGGCCTTGACCTAAGCGAGCTAAGTATCGGTCTGGTTACGGACGTGGGTCAGGTAGACGATGGCAGCTTCAATGAAAGCTCATGGAACGGCGTGCTGGCGGTTAGCCGCTGCGGTGCCACTGTTGACTTCATTGAAACCCAAGATGCCGCCGACTATGCGACCAACATTGCTGAATTTGCCGAACAAGGCGTGGACATCATCGTGACCGTTGGTTTCGCTCTCACGCAGGCCACTGCCGAAGCCGCTGCTTCCTATCCCGACATCCGTTTTATCGGTGTTGACCAATTCCAAGGCGCAGTTACCCCCGGCGTCACTGGCCTTATCTTCCCCGAAGATCAGGCGGGTTATCTGGCGGGTGTTTTGGCTGCTCGTCTAAACCAGACTGGCACGATTGCGGCGGTTTTGGGGACTGACCAAGTTCCGCCCGTTGTCGCGTTTGCTGAAGGCTATCGCCTCGGCGCGTTGGCAACCAACCCCGACATCAATGTCCTGCTGACTTACCATCCGGGTGGTTTGGACGTGGCGTTCACCGACCCCGCGTGGGGCGCTGCAACAGCCCGCCAAGCGCTCGATCAAGGTGCGGACGTGGTATTTGCTGCTGGTGGTAAGACCGGTAACGGTGGCTTGATCGAAGTTGCTGGCGCAGTATCCACCCCCGGTGGCGCTCCCTTCTGCATTGGTGTAGACACGGATCAATGGTATACCGTGCCTGAAGCTCATTCCTGCTTGATTTCCAGCGCGATGAAGCTGTTGGATGCTGGCGTGGCGACCCTCATTCTCCAATTTGCCAACGGCACCATTGCGGACGGCAACTTTGTGGGTCAGGTGGGTCTCGCGCCCTTCCACGATTTGGCAGGTTCCGTTGCCCCCGAAGTGCAGGCTGAACTAGAACAACTGGCGATTGATCTGGCCGCTGGCGAAGTGACGACTGGCTACGGTAGCTAAAAATAACTGGACGGGTGATAGCCCATCCGTTTTTCAAGAGAGTCGGCCTTGATGGTCGGCTCTTTTTGTATCATTTCAATGGTTTTCAGAAATAAAAACCTGCTCAATCCCATTGGGTGAGTAGTACCTAACCACAGGGATAGAATAGATGGTATCCCGTCAGTAGATGCGACCTTTGTGTGGCGCATGGAGGATGTTTTGGACTTGTATGCTGAAGGCTACCATCCCGATCAGCGAGTGGTTTTCTTTGACGAGCGGTCCTGTCAGTCCGTAGCTGATACACTGGAACCACTGCTGCGCAAGCCCGGACGTGCCAAGCGAGGCGATTATGAGTACGAACGGCGTGGCGTTTGCAATGCCGTTGTCATCTTCCAATCGCCGGCAGGCTGGCGTGAGGTCAAAGTAACAGCACGGCGTACCAAACAGGATTTTTTCCAAATCATGCGCGAAGTCGTTGAAGTTCACTTCCCACAGACTGAGAAGATTCGCTTGGTAATTTAGCCAGACGACTGACCGGGTTAGAGAACGACCACGCACACTTCAGGTTGCCCCTATTAAGGTTTACAGATCTCCTTGTTGACAAAATTTTCGACTAGCGGTATGCTTTAATTATCTTATTTCATTGAATGATAAAAGTTGATGACGACCCAACCTCGACGTGGCAATCGTGATTTAATTAAGGCGATGAACCGCAACCTCATCCTCAATATCCTGCGCGGTTCTGGCCCATTGTCGCGCTCACAATTGACCGAACTTTCCGGCCTCAGTGTGGGGGCGGTCTCGCAGATCACCAGCGCCCTGATTGCCGAAAATTGGATCAAAGAGGATGGCGAAGGCGATTACACCGGGGGTCGTCGTCAAACCATGCTGCGACTCAACCCCACTGCTGGTTATGTCATCGGTATCAAGTTGATGGAACAACGCATCGTCTCGGTGCTGACTGATCTCGAAACCACCCCATTGGCCTATCTGGAACGCCCTCTGCCCAACGCTCAATCTTCAGAGGTGGTCATCGCTGGCCTAAAAGTGCTGATTGAAGGCGTTCTGGCGGCATCCGGCGTGGCCCGCAATCACGTCATGGGCGTCGGCATCGGCTTGGCAGGAGTCATTGATTATGATCGTGGCATCGTCCATTATTCGCCCTATTTCCATTGGCGCGATGTCCCGCTGGCCGAACTTCTCAGCCACGAAATTCACCTGCCTGTTTATATCGAAAACGATGTCAATTCGCTGACCCTAACCGAGCAGTTATTTGGTGCGGGGCATGAGGTCGCCAACTTTGTCGTGGTGACCGTTGGTCGCGGCATCGGCATGGGCATGGTCTTTAATCACCAGCGTTATCAAGGCACACGTGGCGGGGCGGGTGAACTCGGTCATATCACCGTCGAAGCCAATGGCCTACCCTGCGATTGTGGCAAACAGGGCTGTTTAGAGGCAATGGCGGCTGACCCGGCGGTCTTTCGATATATCGTAGATGCCCTCAAACATGGGACGCCCTCACGGGTACGTGCCCCGATTACTCTTCAGCGCGTAGTAGATGCCGCCCGTGAAGGGGATGAGGTAGCCCGTTCCGCATTGGCCCGCAGTGGTCGCTATTTGGGCATGGGGCTGGCAACGATAATTAATCTGCTCTCCCCATCGTTAATCATTTTGAGTGGTGAGGGTGTGATTGCCGAAGATTATCGGCTTGCCCCGATGATGGAAGCCCTAGAGCAGCACACGTTTGATGGTTTATTGGAAAATGTGCGGATTGTAATTAAACCCGCCGATGAAGAATTATGGGCACGCGGCGCGGCGGGCTTGGTCGTTGGCAAGGTGTTTGAATCACCCCTGTTGACACCTTTGGAGCAAGGGGTTTAGCACGCTCCCTTGTGAGAACGGCTTTAATAAAGGTTATTCTCCTCGCGCCTGTTGGAGAAGGAGTCAGGGGGTGAGGTCAATAGATTTGAAGGGTGTTTTTTGCCAAAACTTTTTTTACTGAATAAAGGAAGTTGCCAGTGGTCGGAGAAGTCGGGTTACGCAAATGGGGATGGGTGGCTTTTTTCCTCGCCCCCAGTCTCGTTGGCCTATTGGTCTTCGTGCTGGGGCCGATTCTGTCCTCGCTCGGCCTGACGCTGTTTGAATGGAATCTACTCAAAGACCCGCAATTCATCGGGCTGGATAATTTTAAGGAACTCTATCACGACAAAGATTTTTGGATCGCCTTCCGACACACCCTGACCTTCATCGCCTATTACATTCCGGCGGTGCTGCTGACGGCCCTGATTACCGCCCTACTGCTCAATCAACGGCTGCGCGGGGTGTCGTTCTTCCGCACCGCTTTTTTTGTGCCCGTTGTGGCGTCATGGGTCGTGGTTGCTGTCATCTGGAAATGGATATTCAACCCGCGCTTTGGCCTACTCAATTTTTTGTTGGCGAAAATCGGCATCGAAGGCCCGGCATGGTTATTTGACCCCGACACCGCCCTCTACGCCATCATCATCACCAGTGTTTGGAAAGATACGGGTTTTGTGGCGGTCATGCTGCTGGCCGGGCTGCAAAACATCCCCGAAACCTACTATGAAGCCGCCAAGATTGACGGGGCACACAGTTGGCAGCGTCTGCGTTATATCACCCTGCCCCTGCTGACCCCCTCGATTTTTTTCGCGCTGATTATCTCACTCATTAATTCGTTTCAGGTGTTTGAGCAGGCGTGGTTGATGCCAGAACGTTTCGCCCGCAGCGGCACGAGTGTTGTGGTGGAGCAGATTGTACGGAACGCCTTTAGCTACAGTCGCATGGGCTACGCGGCCACCATGTCGTGGGTCTTGTTCGCGGTGATCTTTGCCATCACCTTTATCCAAATCCGGCTGCAAAAACGCTGGGTCAATTACGATATTTAAAGGCAGGACAGCATGAGCACCCTTACCGCCGAACGCTCCATTATCCAAGAACGCCCTAAATTCGCCTTGCCACGAGGCTCCCAGCGTCTGTTGGGTCACAGCCTAAGCTATATCCTGCTGACCGCGCTGGCCCTGATTATGATTGTGCCGTTTGTCTGGATGTTCGCCACGTCGCTCAAAACGCGCGAATACATCTTAGAAACGCCGCCGCGCCTGATTCCCGACCCGGCCAGCTTTGACAGCTACCGCGAATTATTTGATCTCGTGCCGATTGAGCACATGCTGTTCAACAGTATGTTGGTCGCGGTGATTGGTACGTTTGGGCAAATCCTCGTCTCGGCGATGGCGGCCTATGCCTTTGCGCGGATGGAGTGGCGCGGACGGAATGCTCTCTTCACGCTCTATCTGGCGACGATGATGGTGCCATCGCAGGTGACGCTGATCCCCTTGTTTATTCTCATCCGTGAATTGGGCTGGCCCAACACCTATCAAGCCCTGATTGTGCCGGGGCTGTTTAGCGCGTTTGGCACATTTCTGCTGCGCCAGCATTTCCTGACCCTGCCCCGCGAATTGGAAGAGGCAGCGTTTTTGGATGGCGCGAATCGCCTCACGATTTTCTGGCGTGTACTGCTGCCACTTTCCAAGCCCGCTATGGCGACCCTCGGCGTATTCAGTTTTATGGGCCTGTGGAACGCCTATTTGTGGCCGTTGTTTGTGGCACGACGGGAAGACGTGATGACCCTTCCAGTTGGCCTCGCGGTGTTGCAGGGCGGGCCACGTGCATTGACCCAATGGAATCTCGTTATGGCAGGTGCGGTCATCACCGTGCTGCCGATTCTGGCTGTGTTCCTATTGGCACAGCGTTGGTTCGTTCAGGGTGTCGTCACCAGCGGCATCAAAGGGTAACACCCAATTTCATTTACTGTTCACTGTTTTTAGGAGGATCGTTCACATGTTTCGTAGATTGTTCACTTTATGCCTGTTGGTTGTGGTGGTGATGGGCGTTATGCCCCGCCACAGCCAAGCCCAAGATAGCGTGTCTATCACCTATTTCACCTTTTCCGCCGCCCCTGACCACCTAGAAGACCTCGACACAATCATCGCCGCATTTGAGGCCGAAAACCCCACCATCAACGTGGAGGTAGAGACCGCCCCGTTTGCCGATTACTTTACCCTGCTGCAAGGTGACTTTGTGGCCGATGACGCGCCGGATGTGTTTGAACTCAACTATGAGAACTTCGTCACCTATGCCGCCAATGATGTACTGCTTGATCTGAGTGCCAGCCTTAGCGCCGATGCCCCCTATTATTCTGCCGCACTGGGTGCTTTCCAATATGAGGGCGCTCAACTGGCCCTGCCGGAAAGTTTCTCCACCGTGCTGCTGTTCTACAATGCCGATCTCTTTGACCAAGCGGGTCTTGAATATCCAACCGCCGAATGGACATGGGTCGAGGCGATGGAAGCAGGCAAGGCCATCCGCGCATTGGGTGACGACACTTGGGGCATCTATTCGCCCGTGCAGTTCTGGGAATTCTACAAGAAGGCGGGTCAAAACGACTGCTCCTTTTTTAACGAAGACATGAGCGAATCCACCATCAATTCACCCGAATGTGTGGAAGCTCTTGAAACCATGATGAGTTTGATTGATGAAGACGTGATGCCCGACCCGGTTGAACAGGCGGGTGTCTCCCCCGAAGAACTGTTCCAAAACGGACAGGTCGGCATGTTGGTGACGGGTATTTGGATGTTTGGCGCGTTTGCAGAACTGCCCTTCAATTGGGACGTGCAGTTGGAACCCGGTCTGGCGCATAAGGGCCATCACTTTTTTGCCAATGGTGTGGCCGTTGCCAAGTCCACCGAACACCCCGCCGAAGCCGCTGCATGGGCACAATATCTGACCTCCAGCGAAGTGGCTGCCAATGTGCGCGTCACCAGTGGATGGGAACTGCCCGCCCTCGATAAGCCCGAATATTTCGCCACCTATCTGGAACAAACCCCGCCCACCAATCGCGCCGCCGTGTTCCAATCTCTGGAAAGCCCGATTGTGCCACCCGTCATCGTGCGCCAGAACGAGATGCAAGATTCCGTTAACGCCCTGCTCGAAGCGGTGGTCAATGGCGAATTGGATGCCCAAACCGCCCTCGATCTCGCCAAAGAAGAACTCGACGGCTTCCTAGAAGAATAGACGAATCTCGATTATATATTTCGTAGGGGATGGTACTGGGCAATCCCGCGTGATACTGGGGCAGGCACGGCGACCCGCCCCTACGAAATACTTATCTACAACCTTATTTTTGAAAAACCATATTGCAATATTCTTGGGGCAATGATACAGCACAGCACCCCCATTTTCGGCGGCACATGAGGCGGAAGTATGACCCAATTACACGACATCAGCATTCAAATTATTCGCGCCGGACAAGCGCCCGGTGGGGGCTATGTGGCCTCGCCCACCTTCTCACAATATGGCTATTCGTGGCTGCGCGACGGCACATGGATCGCCTATGCGATGGACGTGGTGGGGCAGCACGACAGCGCCCATCGGTTTTATCAATGGGTCGCCCGCACCCTGACCGCCTATCAACCCCAAGTAGTAGCACTACTGGCAAAAATCGCACGCGGCGAAACCCCTGCCGAAGCCGACTATCTACCAACCCGCTTTACCCTCGATGGCGGATTGGGGAGCGACGCATGGACAGATTTTCAACTCGACGGCTATGGCACATGGCTGTGGGGAGCGGTTCAGCATCTCCCGTATGCCCCCAATTTTTGGTCGGAGATTCGCCCCGCCGTCGCCCTGACAGTGGATTATCTCGCCGCGCTGTGGCAGTCCCCGAATTATGATTGCTGGGAAGAATTCCGAGACCACATTCACACCAGTACATTAGCGGCACTTTACGGCGGATTGAAGGCCGTGCAGAGCGTCGAACCCACCCTTGTCCCATCCAAACTGCCCGACCAGATCCGCGATTTCGTGCTGCAAAAGGGGGTCGCCACCGAAGGCCATTTTATGAAATTCCTCGGCAACGCCGAAGTGGATGCCAATTTATTGTGGACAGCCGTGCCATATGGTCTGGTGGACATCCACGACCCAATTTTTGCCAAAACCCTTGCAAAAATTGAGCGCGATTTATATGTTCCCGGCGGCGGGGTCTATCGCTATCGGGCCGATGTCTATTTTGGTGGCGGCGAATGGCCTTTACTAGCTGCATTTCTCGGCCTAATCTATAGTGAACTGGGCCGTCGTACCGAAGCCGAGAATATTTTGCACTGGATTGAATCCCAAGCCAATGCTCATGGCGAAATGCCGGAACAAGTCGCCGATCATCTGTTGGCCCCCGAGCATTTTGACGGTTGGGTGGCGCGTTGGGGCACATCCGCCTGTCCCCTGTTGTGGTCACATGCCATGTATTTAATCTTGAAAGCAAAACTAGAGGCAACCGCATGACCGAGGTCATTCATCTTCCATTGGGTCAAGAACACCCCTATGAACAAGGGCCGGAGGAGCGTTTTCCGCGTCATCCCCTTAGCGGCGAAGCGTTTACGATTGGCATCGTCACCCGTCCCCCCGGCGTGGTACAGCAAGTGACGGTGTACAGTCGCATCAATAGGCAGGACGAAAAACAGACCCCCGCCCGGCGTTTGGATAATTGGCATCCGGAATTTGAACATGGGGTCGGCGCGGAACTCATCGCCCGTCGGGTACATATTGAACAGGATGTCTGGCAGGCCCAACTCATCGCCCCACCTCTTGGCGCAACCTTGACCTACCGGATCGAAGCCGATAGCGTGACCGGGACAAGCCATGAAATTGTCGGCGTCGAATGGCAAAGCGCCCCCGCTAGCTCCAATATTCGCCCGCTAGAAGACGGCCTATGGGAAATGGGCATCTCGCACGATGCCACCCCACATTCTACCCCCACTGGTCTACCCAATTTACAGCGCGTCGAATGGCTTACCGATGGCAAAAAATCGCGGCGGGTGCGGCTGACCTTCGATTGTCACCCTGATGAAGCCTTTTTCGGCCTCGGCGAACGTTATAACGCCCTCAATCAGCGTGGGCAGGTCATGGATGTGCGCTGTTATGAGCAGTACAAATCGCAGGGCAAACGCGCTTATATGCCCATCCCATTTTTGCTCTCATCACATCACTACGGCGTTTATGTAGACAGTGCCCGCTGGATGCAGTTTGACCTGACTGGCGACCAAACATGGACACTCGACGCCGAACTTGGCCCGGATGAACAACTGCGCCTCGTCTGGTTTCAAAATCCCGATCCGCTGGAAATCATTGGACGATTCAGCCGCATGACCGGACAGCCTGTGCTGCCCCCGCTGTGGGCCTTTGGCCTATGGATGAGCGCGAATGAATGGAATTCACAAAAACGGGTTATGCATGAGGTCGCCCAAACCGAACAGCACGAGATTGATGCCTCGGTGCTAGTGATAGAGGCGTGGAGTGATGAAACGACCTTCTATATCTGGAACGACGCACAATATCAAGCTGTGCCCGCTGACCAAGCCCATCACTATGCCGATTTTACCTTCCCCCCCGCAGGCAAATGGCCCGACCCCAAAGGTATGGTAGACGCCTTACATGAAAAAGGTATCCGCTTGATTTTGTGGCAGATTCCGGCACTTAAGAAAATAGATACCCCGCATGAGCAGCACGACCGCGATTGGGCCTATTTTGAGCAGCAAGGGTACGGTGTGCGCGAGGCCGATGGCAGCCTCTATAAAATCCGCCCGTTCTGGTTCCGCAATGGCTATCTGTGGGACGTGACCAATCCGGCAGGCATCCAATGGTGGATGAACAAACGCGCCTATCTGCTGGATGACCTCGGCGTGGATGGCTTCAAGACCGACGGCGGCGAACATCTGTGGGGAGCATCCACCTGCTTTTTTGACGGGCGGGGCGGGGATGAATTGTGGAATCTCTACCCCCTGCTCTACACCAAAGCCTATTATGAATTTGCTACCCAGAAACGTGGCGGCGATGCCCTGTTGTTTAGTCGGGCTGGATTCGCCGGGTCGCAAGCCTTCCCTGCGCATTGGGCTGGTGATGAAAACTCGACATGGGAAGCCTTCCGTGCTTCGATTCTGGCAGGGTTATCGGCAGGCATTTCTGGCATCCCGTTTTGGAGTTGGGATATTGGCGGGTTTAGCGGCGAACTGCCTACCGCCGAATTGTATCTGCGCGGCACGGCAATGGCGGCTTTCTGCCCCATCATGCAGTACCACGCCGAGTACAATGCGCACCGCGTCCCCAGTCGTGACCGCACTCCTTGGAATATGCAGGAACAAACCGGCGACCCGCGTGTAATCGAAATTTTCCGCTATTTTAATAATGTGCGGCGTAATCTGATGCCGTATATCTGGCAGGAGGCGCAGTGGTCAGCCCAAACAGGCCAGCCGATGATGCGTGCCCTGCAATTGTGGGACAACGGTCAACCCGATTATGCCTATTATTTTGGGCGCGATTTGCTCGTTTACCCTGTCGTTCTGCCAGATATGAATGAAATGTTAATTACCCTGCCCGATGGTGATTGGGCCGATCTATGGACAGGTCAAGCCTATCAGGGGAGTTGCAGCCATGTAGTCGCCACACCGCTGAATTTCATCCCAGTGTTCGTGCGAAAGAGTGCAAAAATCCCGGTGGTATGGGGTAATCAGCATACTTGGGGTGATCGCGTTCCCTTGACCAATCTCCCCTCTACTCTTTTGGAATTTTAGTGCGGCTTTCACAATGCAGGAAGCCGTCTAGGGATGCTAGGGATAAGGCCAATGATCTGTCATATCCAAAGCCATCAGGTTACTGATTAAAATGCTCTAGGCCCCTATGTTGAGAGGCCCAGAGCATTTACAGGGCATAAACTAGCGAATCCCTTGTTCAATCAGCGGCGCGATATCGGCAATATTTTCGGGGGTGACAATGCCGACACCCGTGTTGATATGGAGACCCGGAATTTTATAACTCTTGGTCAGCCAAATCTGTTGAATGGGGTAATACCCTTGCAGGTAAAGCACCTGATCGAAACTGGCGCTGATATAGCCTGCTTCAATGCCTTCAATGGTCGCGGGGGAAAGGTCTATCCCACCAACAATGATGTCACCGGGGTTTAAGCCTTCGGACTGTAGGACATTCATCATATTGGCCGTGATGTTGCCGTGTTGGGTTCCAATCGCCCGCAGATTGGGATGGGCCTCAATATAGGCCGTCAAAATTGGAACTGCCAGCGAAACATCTTTATCCACTTCGTCGGTCACATCCAGTTTTTCAACTTTGACACCCGCTTCAGTGAGGGCATCGTACATCCCTTGACTGCTGACGCTGCGGCCCTCTTGATGCCAAATGTCATAGATCAGGGCTTCATCCCCTTCTTGAAGGCCCGCCTCGATCATTGCCAATCCGGTTAGATAACCACCTTCATACAAATCCGCCCCGGCATACCCAAAGCCATTGCTCTGGTATCTAGCTTCGAGTGTGGGGAGGGGATTGTTACCACTCGTCACGATAATGCCGAGGTTTTCGGCTTCTTCTACCAGTGGAGCAAAGGCATCTTCACCGGGATGCCCCATAATGACAATGCCATCCGGTTCGGCGGCCATCGCTTCATTAAATTGGTCAATCATTGTTTGGGGGTCCCAACCAGAATATTGCTCAACCAATTCAATGTCATAGGCTTCGGCGGCGGCACGTGCCCCATTGGTGCGGGCAAGGGTCGAAGGATCGCCTGCTGTGCCACCCATCTGCATATAAACGACAAGTTTATCCTGCCGGGCTTGAGCCTTGGGGGTATAACTGACCGACAGGACGATGGTAGCAACGATTAAAACTACCAGTGCAATACGAAGATTTTTCATTTGGATAGCTCCTCCTAAATAAGCTGTTTTTGTTGGCGTGCGTAATGCAGGATGTCTGAAATATGGACTTGGCTATATTTGCTCCTTTCTCATGTTCTCTTGCGCGGATGCCGTTTTCACCAAACGAGTTGGCGTACTCCAACGACGAATGCGATCCGAGAAATTGGCGATGTTCTGTTCGCCGATAATGATGTGGAGGACAACCGAAGCACCCAACACTAGACCTTCAATCAATTGAACCCAATAACCACTCACCTTTGTGGCGACAATCCCCGGTTCTAGGGAGATGATGATAAAAGCACCAAAAAATGTCCCAATAATTGCGCCATAACCGCCTGCAATGGACGTACCACCGATGAACACAGCCGCCATTACCAGCAGCAGCATTCCCTCGCCCTGTGTAGGATAAGAAACGGTGACTTGCAGCGTCAGAATGAGACCGGCGAAAGCAGCAATCACACCCATCAGCGTAAAGAGGCGGATTTTGGTCGCCACCACATTGACGCCCATCACCTGCGCGACGTTGGGGTTATCGCCAATGAACATAATGGCTTCTCCAAACTTGTGCCGATTGAGGATAAACCACAAAAAGATCGCCAGACCTAAGGCCCACAGCGCTTGGGTCGGTACGCCAATGGGAGCGCGGCCTTGTTGGGGAATAATGCCATAGATGCGGCGGACAAAAAGCTCCCAAACTGGGTCTTCTTGAATATCTTTAAGACGCCATGAGCGCCCACCCGCTAGTACAATCGTCACCCCATACCAGAAAAATTGGGCCGCAAGGGTCGCCATAATCGAAGGAACGCCGATTTTGGCAATCAGGAAACCGTTGATAAATCCGGCCAAAGCGCCTGCCCCCAACGCCAGCGTGAAACTAGCCCACGTTGCCCATTCCCGACCTAACTCCTGATCAAGATTTTGATACCCCCATGCAAATACAAAACCAGATAGGGCCACAATTGCGGGAAAGCTGAGATCAATCTCCCCGGCGGTAATCACAAAGGTCAGTCCGAGCGCGAGGATTAAGGGTGGGGTGACGGTCTGGAGAATGGACATGTAGATGCGGTATTTCATAAAGACATCTGGGGCAAAGACCATAAACGTGCCGTACATGATTAACATGACAGCAAAGACAGGCAGGGCCTCGATCTTGCCGAGGAACGAAAAAACTGAACGTACTGTTTTCATGCGAGTTCCTTGTCCTTGAGGCCCTGTGAATAGCCTAGTAAAAACTCATCCAACGCTTTAAGACTAATGTCCGCTTTGGCGATGCTGGCAACGATTTCACCACGATCCATGATGATGAACCGATCTGACACTTCATAGACATCTTGCATATCGTGAGTAATATAAACGCAGGCCTTGCCCCCCTCTTTGATCTTATGCACAAAGTTAAGCACTTTACGCACTTCCTTTAGCGACAAAGCAACGGTTGGCTCATCCAAGACAATCAATTCGGCTTCAAAGTGCATGGCTCGTCCGATCGCTACCCCTTGGCGTTCTCCACCAGAGAGTTTGTTCACTTTGGAATTCACGGTGATGCCCCGACCACGAAAGCCGATGGTATTCAGCATGATTTCTTGAGCGATCTCTTTTTCTTTTTTTACATTGATAAAGCCGAAGGGGTAAGTAATTTGGCGTCCGATGAAAAAATTGCGCCATAGGGCCTGTTTTTCGCCCAATGATTTGTCCTGATACACCGTCTCGATGCCGTACTCATGCGCACGCTTAACGCTGTAGGTTCTGGGGTTTACCCTGCGCCCCGCGATGTAAAATTCGCCACTGGAAGGTGGATAAACCCCGGTCAGGATTTTAACGAGCGTGGATTTGCCAGCACCATTATCCCCGATGAGGCCAACGATTTCATTGCTGCCGACCTCGATATTGATATTGCGTAGGGCATGGACTAGGCCAAAATATTTTTCGATATTGACCATCTGTAAGGCCGCAGGTTTCTCAACCATGATTGAGTCTCCCTTGGACGTCTTGAAAATTCATATGCCGCTTTTCCCCAAAACACTCGCCAATAATTTTTTACCTACCCTAAAGGTAGCCCGTTTGGGGGTCAGGAGGGGTGCAAGGCTCGTGCAGGAGGGGTGCAATAAGGGTGCGAAGAGTGCAATAAGAGTGCAAAAATTCCCCAATTTCACTCAAAACTACAACCTGTTGGCTATAATCAAAAACTAGAGCAATTTAGGAGTATTTCTATTGAATACAATCCTGAAACTTCGCGGGGTGAGTAAACAATTTCCCGGCGTAATGGCACTTCAAGACGTTGATTTGGAAGTCCAAGCGGGTGAAATACATGCCTTGCTGGGTGAAAATGGCGCAGGCAAATCTACCCTTGCCAAAATAATTGGGGGTGTTTATCCGCCGACCACTGGTGAAATCTATTTAAATGATACGGTGCAAAATTTCCACTCGCCTTATGATGCCCAAAAAGCAGGCATCGGGATGCTGTATCAGGAACTCAATCTTCTGCCTGAACTGACCATCGCCGAGAATATCTTCCTCGGTAGCGAACCCAAACAAGCACTTTTGCCATTTATTGATTGGAAGCGTATCCACCGCCAGACGACCATTCTGCTCGACAAAGTAGGGTTGGATGTGTCCTTTAAGGTGAAAGTGGGTAGTCTTTCGATTGCACAGCAGCAAATGGTGCAACTAGTAGTGCATCAAGAAAGTAACTCAAGATAAGGTATACTCCAGTCAAAAGGAGTGACGGATGCGTAGACAAAAATATCCGGTGGTGTTGAGCGC
>JAJTXY010000013.1 GCA_021463865.1 Anaerolineae bacterium | reverse complement strand
CAACCCCCACTGAATTTGAAGCTGCTTATTGGGTTGCTCAAGTGGCGGGCGGCACCTTACAAACCTGATTTTTGTGTCCAGATTTTGGGGTGCATTACATGAGTTTTGCTATTTTTCAGCTTTTTTATTTGGATACTACAAAATGGTACTTGGCAAACTGGGGCAAATTACCTAGAATTAGTTTATAGATAAAGAGGTGTTGTGATGCTTTATCTACCACAAAACCATATCTCACTTTCAAATGCAGAATAAATTTGACCGATATTATCAAATGGTATGTGATTTGATAAGGATCACAACGTCTCTAAATGAGAATTTTCAAACATGAAGATGCAAAGTGGTGAATTGCTTGGGAAGTTGATAATTCGACATAGCATCATAATGATGAGAGTCTATTTCACTACAGATATAAAGGTGCGTGAGGCTATGACAAGCAAGACAAGGACTCCAGCAAACATCCATCTATTTGTTCGCCCTTCCTTTTGGAGAGGAGTTGCTAGAGTTGTGGATCCTATGGGTACAATTAATGAATATAATACAACTTCTAGCGAAAAGCTCGCCGATTTTCGTGCCTTGTACTCTGATTGGAAAGCAGTAGGAGATGATATAAAACGGTCTATTCGTGAGTATGATAGGATGGCTTCAAATCCATAATGACCGATGACACTCCTGTTTCAATTGAAGGTAATGGTGAAAACTCACTAGATCCAATTCCCGAAGAAGTTAGTAAGGTATTGGATACAATAATTGAAAAATTACCTGAGGAAGAGCGTGATGTGACAAGAGCGTTCTTACTCAGTAAAATGAGCCTTGAGCATTTTTCAGGGCCAATTCCTCACCCTCGTATTATCCGTGAATATGAGGAAGTGTTGCCGGGAAGCGCCAATAGAATATTGCAGATGGCGGAGAACCAACAAAGCCATCGGCATAAAATGGAATCACTTGTTATTGGCTCAGACATTGTTATGGAGCGTCTAGGGTTAATAGCCGCACTCGTGATTTCAATGGCGATTGTACTAGGTGGAATTTACCTAATAGGATCAGGCAAAGATATTGCGGGTTTTGCAATGGTTATTCTTCAAGTAGCTGGCGTTGCTGGTGTCTTCCTTTATAATCAACGCCAAAAACAGGCTGAGTTGAAGGAGCGACAAGAAGAGGTTGAGCCACCGACTGCGGATGAAACAAGATAATCATATAATTAGGACAGGATTTTTATAACCAAGACCTGTCCTATTGACCTTGTGTTATCCTCTTTTCAAATTTATCCTCTCTCATTTTCATTTAGCTTGCTTGCTTCAAGTTTTTTTGAATGTGCCTTTTATTTGATTTTCAGACTCCGAAAGCACACTGGCGCGGATAGATTTCATTTCGCGCACAATCAAGATGCTGTCAATCACGATAATCAAAACCGTCAAGACCGCCCCCTGCTGTGCCCATTCGGTTAAGAACGACTCCACCAAGAGGAAAAATGAGCCAAATACAATGACCACCGACGGCGCTAAGGCCCAACTGTCGGGGTCGAGGTGGCGGATAATTTTGTCGTGGTGCTGCAATTTGACCAGATGGATGACAAAAAAGGCGAGGCCGATAATCACCGGGATAATGGGCCATGCGATGTCGGTGGCTTCATTGGTGTAATCGTTATACATCCTAACCAAGTTTTCCTGCCGCGAGAGAGCCGACCCCAGCGACATCGCCAGCAGCAAACAACCCGTTACTAATGCTACTTCTACCTTGAGCCAGAAGAAATAGAGCGCCAGCAAAATTCCGGCAAAAACAATCAGGACGGCATTTGGTGGGAAGGGGACATCCACATTGGTGAGGACGGGCAGCAGCGTATAGAGGATCATGCTGAGGAGAAAAATGGTGAGCGCCAAGATAATCACTCGGCTTTCAATTTGACTGCGCGAGGCGTTTGGCATAATAGGATCGCCCTGTTTGATAGCTCCAGTAATCTACTGCATCTTACCATAGATACCAGAGATTACGCCCCTCAAAAACGGGTGTTAATCAGGGTTGCCAAATTTCTTCCGATAATATTCTGTCATCGTTTCGCGCACAGTGGTAGATAAATCCGTCAGGTCGGTGTCTAAACTGTCTACGAAGGCATCAAGTGGATCAATCAACGTTTTGGGATGATTCGGCAGTGATTCGTACAATTCGAGTAACGATTGCAAAACTGCTTCTAGGGGGCGATTTTCACGTTGGGCAATAGCTTGCAGGCGCTCCGCTAATTCCTCTTGGATCACCAATTCAACCATCATATTCCTCCGAAACACCATTTCACGAATATCATAACATAGTCATTTGAGATTTAACCATTTATCCTGCCCCTTTGTCTAGGTGATTCTCTAGCGGGTAGGCTGTACAATAGTTCTACTTGATTGTTGGTCAATAAGAATGGGGGAATGCTGCACATGGGGTTTCATGACGCAGGTTGGTGGAGACTGTTGTATATGTCGGACGGGTCGAAGCCCGAAAAACTGACATGGCCTTTGCTGAAACGGGTATTCAGTTATGCCCGTCCCTATCGCAAACAAATCGTGTGGATGCTGGTGACAATTTTGATTTCGTCGGGGTTGGGGTTGGTGTCGCCGCTGATTTTGCGGGAATTGATTGACAATGCCCTGCCGAATGAAGATGTGGGTTTGCTGACGGCACTGGCGGCATTGTTGATGGTTGTGCCACTGGTGAATGCGACGGTATTGGTGATTCAACGCTGGCTCAATTCGGCTATTGGCGAGGGATTGATTTTCGATCTGCGGGCGGCGCTGTTTAATCATTTGCAACGCATGTCGCTGCGGTTTTTCACTAATACCAAGACGGGTGAATTGATGAGCCGCCTCAACAACGATGTGGTGGGGGCGCAGCGGGCCGTCAATACGACATTGGTTAGCATTGTGACCAACACGACGATGGTGGTAGCGACCTTGATTGTGATGCTGGCATTGGAATGGCGGTTGACGCTGTTGGGGTTGATGGTGGTGCCGCTGTTTATTATCCCGGCGCGGCGCATGACCCCGATTTTACGCAAGATTACCAAAGAGCAGATGAGCGAAAACGCCAAGATGAACGCGCTGATGAATGAGACGCTTAATATCAGCGGGGCGATGCTAGTCAAGCTGTTTGGTCGGGCGGATGATGAAGATCAGCGATTTCGTAAACGGGCCGCCGGGGTGCGGGATGCGGGGGTCAAGCAGGCCGTCAGTGGGAGTATGTTCTTCGCGTTCCTCGGTCTCATCGGGGCGGCGGGCACGGCGATTGTTTATTACATCGGCGGACGGCTGGTACTGGATGGGTCGTTCTCGATTGGGACGATTGTGGCGTTTGCGGCCTTGCTCAGTCAATTATATGGCCCCTTGCAGGCATTGGTGAATGCCCCGGTGGATTTTGTGACCTCGATGATTAGTTTTGAGCGTGTGTTTGAAGTATTGGATATGCCGTTGGAAGTTGCCGAGAAACCCGACGCGGTGGCCCTAAAGGATGTTCAAGGGGCGGTCACATTCGAGAAGGTCAGCTTTGATTATGATGACGCGGGGACGGTAGGCTTTTTGTCGGAAGTCGAACGGCACGGCATGGAAAGTGTCAAGAAAGTCCTGTCGGATGATGATACCAGTAAACCCAAATCTGCCGCGAATGGGAATGGGGCTACTGAAAATGGTAACTCTGAATCCGCCGAAAAATCGCAAGCACGGACATGGGCATTGGATGGAGTGAGTTTTGAAATTCAGCCGGGACAGTTGGTGGCACTGGTTGGGCCAAGCGGAGCAGGCAAGACGACCATTACCTATCTGTTGCCGCGACTGTATGACCCCACCGAAGGCCGGATTTTGATTGATGGGCATGATTTACGGGATGTGACGCTCAAATCGCTGAGTGAGCAGATTGGGATGGTGACACAGGAAACCTATCTGTTCCATGATACACTGCGGATGAATCTGCTGTATGCCAAACCCGATGCTACCCAAGTCGAAATTGAGGCGGCGTGTCAGGCGGCGAATATCCACGATTTTATTGCGGCCCTGCCAGATGGGTATGAAACAGTGGCGGGGGAACGCGGCTATCGGCTGAGTGGGGGCGAAAAACAACGGATCGCTATCGCACGGGTGCTGCTGAAGAATCCACGCATTTTGGTGCTGGACGAAGCAACATCCCACCTCGATTCGCAGTCGGAGGCGTTGATTCAGGCCGCGCTGGAAAAAGTCATGCAGGGCCGTACCAGCGTGGTGATTGCCCACCGCCTCAGCACGATTTTGAAAGCCGATCTGATTCTGGTGATGAATCGGGGGCAGGTGGTTGAGCGCGGGACACACGCCGAATTGCTGGCAAAGGGCGGGTTGTATACCGAACTCTATCATACTCAGTTTAATCGGGAGTATGCGCCGGAAGTCGAAGCCGACGCGGTAAGCGCTGATTAACTGCTTCCACCCCTCGCCTATTGTGAACCCTCAGAGGGATACCCTTTTGAGGGTTTATTTATTCGGCCACTGCTCCAACGCGCCATGCCAGCGGTGTCCAGACGAGACTGATATACGGGCTGTCTAGCACAAAATCTTCCATACCCTTTGCCAACTGACTTTCACCTGCGTGCCACTGCCAGAGTCGGTCATCAGGGATATAGACTACGCTCTGACCATCTGGTGAAATGGCGACCCGATGGTTAAAGGGTCGCATTTTATTGTCTCCCTCCAGTGGAATGACATTGCTACCGTCAATCACTGACCAACGAGGTTGCGGAAATGGCGGGGTTATGTCGTTCGGAGGTGGGTCAATATGTACATCATAACGGACAGTTAGGCCATCCGGGGCAGCAGGGTTATATAACTCCGGCAGACCCGGCATCAATTGGTCATCCCCGGTTAATGGGTCTACGAGATACCATACCCCTGTGGCATCGTAATAGGCAATATACGTTTTGGACTGATAGGTAATCCAAAATTGAAAGTTGGAATACTTGGGAAATGTAACGGTGTTGAGGAGTTCACCCGTCACATCGTTGTACACCTCAAAGCCAGTGAAATTTTCCACCCCAATTCCTGCGTCTGACCAGAACACCTGCCGAATCATGGATATCTCGCCGAAACCTTGTGGGTTTAAATCGCTGACCAGTGTTTCAGTTTCGCCAGTTGCGAGGTTATAGGCCATCAATCGTAACAACCCCGTATCACTTATATATTCAGACCATGCCACCCGCGTGCCGTCGGGTGACCATGTAGGCTCAGAATGGCTGATATAATACCACTCTTCACCCTCGCTAACTGTCGCGTTTTCGGGTTGACCCGCAATGCGTGTTATCTCGCCAGTATCTAGATCACAGAGGAGGACATCATTGGGAAAGTCTGCCCCGCTACCTTCCCAGTCTCTATCAATCCAAATTTGGGCGGTTGCGAGATACGCCGCGATCCGCTGGGTAGGTGAAAGCTGCATTGCGGATTCCACCACATCGCCTTTGCAACCATCGAACTCCACCGCCTGTTCATCGGCCCACCACCACAGGTCGGAATGACTCCCTTCGCGCCACGCTTGGGATATTAAAAGCGCGGGGTTTTCCTCAGTGGCACGGACTGATAAAGATGGCATTATAAGGAGCGTGAAAAGGAAGACCAGCAAGGAAAGTTTTTTATTCATAGGGGGTTCCCTCCAATCATAGCGTTATTTTCTATAGACTGGTGCTACGGATGGTTGGTTCCTTATGATTTACCTATGCTATTCTGCTTGTCATACATCCAGCAGCAAGGCCACATTTAACCGATAAGCCAGATAGAGACTTTGCAAAAACATCTTGATGTCGCGGATGGAGTGGTCGTCCCCTTGCTCGATTTGCATCTGGAAGGGATGCTGCTCCAAAAGGCTTTCTCGCGCATCGGGGTTGCCAGAAAGGGCCATAATCGTGGCGGGGTCAATGCCTTCCCGCGAAATCGCACCATAAAATAATAACAACATGGCGGCATGACCGGGCTGAATGGGGCCGAGCATGAAGGTCATCTCAAAAAGCGAATCGGTGGTGGCGGTGAATTCGGGAAACTGCCGACCAAAAGTATCCTTCGACTCAAAGAAGACACCCACTTGATCCCGTAAACCACGCGCCGTCTCGCCTGTATAGCCAAATTCATTGATGCCCTTTTGCAGCATCAAAAATAGGACGGGGTGTTCCGGGCCGGGAAGTTGTTTGAGCATCCACCATTCGGCCTGCTGCGAGATAGGGTAATTGATATAACCGATGCAGCCAAAGGCTTTACCGGTGCGATTGGCGGGGCAGCCAACACAATATTGACTGAGGCCATCTAATTCGGCAGCGGCATTCAGCAAGACGTCGGCAGTCACCAGTTCGGTGGTTTCGGTGCCATCGGAAGCGCGGCGGGTCATCTCGAAGCCGATTTCACTTTCGGGCCGATGGTCGCCTTGTTCCCGATAGTATTGGACAATCTTTTGGGCGCGATCACGTCCCTTAAGGCGCTCGATAATGCCTTCGGTGGTGAGTTGATCTTTGGGGAGGCAGGGGAAATTAATCGCGGTATCTACACCCATTTAATTCGCTCGATTCTGTAGGGGATAACATGTAACCATTCTAGCATTAAAACGCTCCAGCGGCTTGCTTTGGCGAGGTCAACCTTATCTCCTAGTCGGGTTGCTGAAAATGGGCATGGTCAACATTTTGAGGGTAAGTTTGTAAGCCCCATTTCATGCTGACCAATCCTTTAGGAATTCCCAAATGGCGTGGATGAGTTCAGACCGATGTTGGGCATAAATGTGGGATGCGCCTTGAATGGTAGCTCGGACTACATGCCCACTTGAAACACTACTGAAATTATCGGCATGATAAAACGGCACCATTTCATCTTCGGGACTGTGGATAATCAAGACCGGACGCGGGGCAATCTGGCGCACGGCATCCGTTGGTTGCGGCCCTTCGCCCAAGCCTAGAAATTGTATGCCTAATGTGGATGGGGTGACACCAAGTAAAAACGGTGCGGCGGCATCCAAAAATTCACGGGACAGCATGGATTCGCTGAAATCACTGAACCCGGCGACGGACACCACCCGCTGAATACGGCTATCTTGGGCGGCGGCGAACAAAGCGGCCCGGCTACCCATGCTGTAACCAATGACAACCAGTTTGTAGGGGTCTATGATGACAGGGGCATCTGACGATAGAGCAAAATCGAGCGCGGCGCAGACATCGGTGATTTGACCTTCAAGACTAAAAAGCCCTCCACTGCCCCATGTCCCGGCAAAGTGCAGCACCAACACATGCCAGCCTTTGGAACGGAGGAACTGGGCAAGATCGTGGTTTTTCTCCGCACCGGGGAGGCCATGTAACAAGAGGGCAAACGGCGCGGGGGTGCTGGTTTCGGCGGTGTAGTAAATGCCAACTAATGAATAATCGCCACAGGGGAAACGCACTGAATGGGTATCTGCCAGCGGCATTTTATTTCCCCTCCCCAAAATGGTGCTGGGTAATCCACGTTTGCTCATCTGTTATGGTGACCACATTAAACCCATGTGGGGTGGCGGTGTCGGTCAGGATGTTGGTCTGGGTGGGCCAAGATTGCAATTGCATACTGACGGCTGGGGCGCTACTGCATAAAATCCCCTCACGCAGAGTGGTGCTGCCGCGATGGATGTGCCCAAAAAATAGGCCGCGAATACGTTTTTGGAAACGGCTTAAAATAGCAAAGAGGGCATCGTGATTTTCAATCATCATGTCGGCGTCATACCAACCTACCCCCGTTTGGATAGGGAGATGGTGCAGCACGATGACCAATGAACGAGCAGTCGAAGATTGGCAGGTTATTTCCAGCCATGCCAATTGAGAGTCCTCCAAATATCCGGCGGGTTGGATATGCCCGAAGGAATCCAGCACGATGAAGTGAAAGTCGCGGACGGTAAAATCGTAATCGAGACGACCTGTGCCTGCTGGTAAATTGGGCAGGATTTGGCGCATAATGTCGGGGTCGTCGTGATTGCCGCGTACCGTGTAGACCGGATATTTGAATTGACACAGTAGGCTCTGGGCCAATGGATAGGCGGCAGGATCAGGGTCGTAGGCTACATCACCCGTGTGCAGAATGAAATCCGGTGTAAAGGGCAGGTCGTTATTCAGATGGCCGACGAGTGCATCTAAGGCGGCGTAGGTATTGCAGCCACGCAGCACATAATCCGGCGATGGCCCGATATGGGTATCCGTAATGTGAATAAATCGTAAGGTATTGTCCATAGGTTTTGGTGGAAGAAATTGAGAATATCGGCTACAGTTGGCCTATAGTAACACAAATCAGGAGAGGCACGGAATGAAACGCTGGGTCATTTTGGGAATTTTGTTGTTATTGCCATTGACAGTGTGGGCCTGTTCCGATGAAGAATCCGATAATGGTGGACAAAACACCTCCTCCAACAATAGCAGTAGTAACAACAATACGAATTTGGGGTATCCCGCGAAACCCGCCAATTTGACCAGCGCCACTGTGACCGATGTGATTGACGGTGACACAGTGGACTTGGATGATGGGCAGCGCATACGCTTGATTGGAATTAATACGCCGGAACGCGAACAACCTTTTTATGAAGAAGCCTCCAACTTTTTAAAAAATCGGGTGGATGGTAAGCGGGTCGAGCTTGAATATGACCAAGAAGCCACTGATCAATATGGGCGCACACTGGCCTACATTTGGCTAGGGGATGTGCTGATTAATCAAGAAATTTTGTCACAGGGTTTTGCCAATGCCTATTCTGTACCACCCAACGTGCGTTATGAACAGGTTTTTTTGCTGACCGAACAAGCGGCCCAAACCGCCGGGGTTGGCATGTGGAAGCCAGCTTCGGCCAGCGTCATTATTCGCTTTATCAGCTATGACCCGCCCGGCCCGGATGATGAAAATTTGAACGGGGAATACGTGGAATTTCAAAATAAAGGTACATCCGAAGTGAGCCTCAATGGGTTCACGTTGGAGGACGCCGCCAATAATAATTACACCTTTGGGGTCGTGACTGTCGCGCCGGAACAAACCCTGCGGCTCTATTCCGGCTGCGGTCAAGATACCTATAATGCCGTGTATTGGTGTTCCGATAATTCGGTTTGGAACAACAGCGGGGACAGCGCCATTTTACGTGATGCGGAAGGCCTCTATATCGCCGCCTATCAATACTAACGACTCAGCAATATCCGCGCACGGGCGATTTGGTGGCGTACCGCATCCGGGGATGTACCGCCTGTCGTCTTGCGCTTGCTGACAGCCGTAGCAAAATCGAGCGCGGCATAGACATCCTCATTAAACAGCGGCGAAATGGCTTGATAATCACCGAGTGGCAGTTGAGATAGAGGCAGGTCTTTTTCTTCGGCTTGTCGCACCACCTGACCAACGACATGATGGGCCTCTCGAAATGCCATGCCCTGCCCAACCAGCCAATCTGCCAGTTCGGTAGCCAATAACCCTTCATCTAAGGCATCCATCATTTTTTCAGGAATAAATTCAAGCGTTTCGAGCATCCCCGCTATCACGGGCAGGAGCAGATCGAGGGTGCGGGTCGTATCAAACAGCGGCTCTTTGTCTTCTTGCAAATCTTTGTTATAGGTGCTGGGCAGCCCTTTTAGGGTGGTCAAGAGGCCCGTTAGATTACCAATCATGCGGCCCGCCTTGCCACGCGCCAATTCCATCGGGTCGGCGTTGCGTTTTTGGGGCATGATGCTCGATCCCGTGCTGTAGGCGTCGGGCAGGCGGATGAAACCATAAATGGGATTGCTGTAGAGAATGACATCTTCGGCAAGGCGGCTGAGATGGAGGCCAATCATGCTGGCGACAAAGAGAAATTCGGCAATCATGTCGCGGTCAGATACCCCATCCAAGCTGTTGTGAGTCACCCCTGCAAAACCTAAGTTGGCGGCAATATGTTCGCGGTCAATCGGGTAAGGTGTTCCAGCCAATGCACTTGACCCTAATGGTGATATATTGATGCGTTTGAGGCCGTCGTTGAGGCGTTCGCGGTCACGCTGTAACATCCAGAAAAAACTCATCAGCCAATGGGCAAGGGTAATCGGCTGGGCGGGCTGCATGTGGGTGAAACCGGGCATGATGGTTTCGACATGCGGCTCGGCACGATCCACTAACACAGTTTGGATAGCGACGAGCATCCCCTCAATTTGAGCGCAGGTGTCACGCAGCCACAGCCGGATGTCAGTAGCGATTTGGTCATTGCGACTGCGCCCGGTATGCAGTTTGCCCGCGACAGGCCCGACAATTTCGGTTAGGCGGCGTTCGACGGCGGTGTGAATATCTTCATCACCCTCGGCATAGTGGAATTGATTGGTTTCAAATTCGCCCAATATTTTTTCGAGGCCGTTTTCAATGGTTTGGGCTTCCTGCTCGGTTAAAATGCCTGCCCGCGAAAGTGCCCACGCATAGGCCACGCTGCCATGAATGTCGGCGGCGTAAAGGACTTTATCGAAACTAATGGAATCTTGTAGGGCACGCATTTGGGCGTTGGGGGAATTGGCAAAACGCCCGCCCCAGAGTTTTGCATTCATATGTAATCTTCCTTTCAGATAGAGGCCCCAGCGATTTTTGTTGAGATTGTAATACAACTGCAACTATGGTATAATAAAACACTTACCTTCATCATTAATTGACTACTGTAGTTAAAAAGCTACCGCCCATCCACTCCTACTGGGCAAAGTCATTTTCAGAAACTTCTAAAAAACGTCACTATCAGACAAAATGTGCAGATTCTTCCGGCAATAACCTCTCCTCTTTTGGCTAACGAAGTGCTTTGGAAGTTATCGGCTGTCGCTAAATCGAAACACCATATTCCCATAGATGCTGAGGAGAAGTCAATGAACAAGAATAGCATGGCCCATCATTTGCTTATCGAAATGGACGATCTTTTTAATACCAGACCTAATCCTATAACCCTATATCTCCCACATAAACGGGCTTCTTTTCGAAAGATGGCGCAAATCTATGATACGCTTGACCAGCTTGAAATGGGAGGATATGTTCGGATTTATCTGCTTAGTCAATCGAACGTTACTAAAGGCGCACTAAGGCTTATTGGGGCTGAGTTGACTCAAGAAGGCCTAAATTATGCCCACCAGAACAAGTGATATCCACAGGCAAATGAGATGCTTAATCTGAGTGTCTATCTTAGCACCCAAGTCTCACAATTTTAGTTTTGCAAGCACCGTTTCGAGATCAATCAATTCACTTGCCTCACCGTCGCGTCGCTTCCATTCCAGCTTATCTTTGGTGCGTTTGGAGATGACCAATCGAACGGGAATCCCCAGCAGGTCGGCGTCGCCAAATTTGACTCCCGCTGATACCTCTCGATCATCCCACAACACTTCGATTCCAGCGGCGTTCAATTGAGCATAGACTTCAGCGGCCTGTTCTTCAACCCCCGCCAGTGATACCAGATGCACTTGGAAAGGCGCTACCGCGTCCGGCCAAATAATGCCCTTGTCGTCATGGTAGATTTCGACAATCGCGGCCATTGTGCGACCTAAGCCAATGCCGTAGCAGCCCATATAATAGGGTTTCTCTTTGCCGTCTTGATCTACAAAGACCGCGCCTGCCATCTTGGTTGAATAGTGATAGCCGAGTTGGAAAATATTGCCAACCTCGATGCCACGTTTTTCAATCAAGGGCTGACCGTCGGGGGCAATATAGCCTTCTTGGGCCATCGCAATATCGGCAAGCATGGAGCAGGTGAAATCACGCCCATAATTGACATTAATCGAATCGGTAGTTTCTTCTTTTTGCCCACCGATGAAATTGCGCACGGTAGTCAGGGAGAGGTCACCAATATATCGCGCCGGATGCCCCCATGAGTGGACATAACCGCGCTGCGTGCCGAGGCGGATTAGGTCGTCGTCGGTGGCTTCTTCCAATTGCCCCACCGCATCAATGGCATGTTCGAGTTTGGTTTTGTTGACATCCAAATCGCCCCGCAGCCCCGCAATAATAATTTCGCCTGTGCCGACATGCCGATAGACCACATTTTTCAGATAGCGCCAGCGGGGTTGCCCATAATGCTTCTCGTTGTCCTCCATTGTCTTGACCCACGCGGGTTGGTCAATAATCTGGAACTCCTTAACGGGTTCGTCGGGATTGGGCAGGCTGCGCTGAAATTGGGCTACATCTTCGTGGGCATACATTGAGCCGTCGGGGGTGGCAAGGAAACGACTTTCGCCAACTTCGCTTTCAACAATAAATTCATGGCAGTATTCGCCGCCGATATACCCATTGTCGGCCTCGACCATCACCGAATTGAGACCCATGCGCCGGAAGATGCTGTAATAGGCCTGCGCCATTTTGTCATATTCGCGTTTAAAGTTTTCCTCATCGGCATCAAAGGAATAGGCGTCTTTCATGACGAATTCGCGCACCCGCAAGAGGCCACCCCGCGCCCGCATTTCATCGCGGAATTTGGTCGAAAATTGATAGATGTTAAAGGGCAAATCGCGGTAGCTGAGTTGGAAACCGCGCACCACATCCACCATCATCTCCTCGGCTGTGCCCCCCAACGCAAATTCCGCGCCGCGTCGGTCTTTGATGGTCATGAGTTCAAAGCCAGCGGTGTTGGTGCGGTTGGTTTCTTGCCACAATTGCAACGGATGGAGGACGGGGGTAATCATTTCTTGCGCCCCGGCCTTGTCCATTTCATCTTTGATGATGGCACGGATTTTTTCATGCACCCGCCAGCCGAGCGGCAGAAAATAATAACGTCCGGCGGTGGATTCGCGCACATAGCCCGCTTTAATCAGCAATTGGTGGCTGATGAATCCAGAGCCTTTTTGAATCTCGCCAAAGCTGGTCTTGCCAAATAGTTTTGAATAACGCACAACGCCTCCCTACTTTTTTATATTGCCAATGTGGGTAATAATTTCCCAAAGTTTGGTGGCATCTTCTTTTGGAAGAAAATCCTGTAACGCTCCTAGTGCAAGAGGAATTGCCCATAGTTCGTATACAAAGCCTTGTTCTTGAACAGTATCGTTAGCAATGTGACTCAATAATGAATCCAAAGCGACGTATTCCCCATGAGTAGAGGAGAAAGTAATTGCTTCAACTTCAAGCCGTAATTTATCTGCCTCTGCAAGATAATGTCTTAGGGAATTGAGAAATGTCTTTACAGGGTCATTTCTTATTTCCGTAGATAAAGAATTCAGTTTGTCTTCAAAAGAGTAAATTGTTCTAGCTATTTTGTCGAAATCTTTTCGTTGTTTTCCCGTAAATGCATGTGCTGAGGAAAGCCAGAATTTAGGCAATATATCATGTGTAAGTTCTCTCGATATATCAAATGATTTTCGCACAAGTGGACTCACATTTTCAAAACTGATTATTTCTAGCGTTATTTCTTTTTGTAACCAGTAGTCTGACAACCATAATGAAACCCTAGACAATATCATCAAAGGCATAACTATGTCTCTAATGCGCTGTCTAACGTAGGCTATTCTTGGGGACTCTATTTCTTCGGTTTTTAGTTTTTCTAGCAAATGGTCGGGAATTTCTTTTCGACAATCAACTCCTTGAAGTTTGAGTAAGGGATGCCCTGTCATTTCGCTTGAAATAGTGTCGTAAAATCTCAAAGGAATAACCTCTAAACCATAACCAAGCGCCCAAGACCATTCATATGTAACGTAATGAGAAATCAATGCTGCTTCTGTGACAATAACTACAACTATGAATGATTGTTCAAGATTATGATTGATAATGTCAAACCAAGATTCTCCGCCTTCGATATTTTCGTCAAACCAAACATCAAATCCCTCTACTCTCAATCTATCTGCAAGGGGCTTACATTTATCTTCCCTATCTTCCCTTTTATAGCTTATAAAAATATGAGACATGAACTATTCACCTTTTTGTTTAGCTGCTAGGCGAGCAAGCAAGCGTTCTTTAATGCCCTCTGAGGGAAACGCGCTTCATTTTCGCGGCGGATTTGCTCGGAACGTTCTTGGCTTTGACGCAGGTATTCCTCAACCTCGGCTTGATGGCGCAAATAGTACCCAATTAAGGTATAGGCATCCGCCAAAGAAACCGTCGAAAAGCTATCCACAATTTTTTCAGGCGTATAGCCCCTCTTGAAAAAATCAATGATGGTATCCAGCGGGACACGAGTACCCGCGACCCGTGCCACACCGTCTACCATTACTAGGGGAGGTAATTCCGCCTCGAATTTTAGTTCAGCCATGCCAGCCGCCTTTTTCTACGTCCGGTAATCTCCATTAATGCTAACATACTCGTGGCTGAAATCGCATGTCCAGACGGTAGATTCGGCTGTGCCTAAACCCAAATCGAGATGCACGGTGATTTCCTGTTGGGCGAAGATATGCGAGGCTTCGGCTTCGGAATAATTCGTGGGTGTGCCATTGGCGACGACCTGCAAACCGCCCGAAATATCCTTGCCGACCGCGAACCACAGGTTTAATTTGGACTGGTCAAGCGGGACACCGGCCCGACCCGCCGCCATCATAATACGACCCCAATTGGCATCCCCGCCGTAGAAAGCCGTTTTGACGAGGGGGGAAATCGCAATGGTGTTGGCGACGGCATAGGCACTGGCATCATCCGCCGCACCCGTCACATGCACGGCGATAAATTTGGTCGCGCCTTCGCCATCCATGACAATCATCTGGCTCAGTTCGGTGCAAAGTTCGGTTAGGTGGCCGACAAATTCATCATAACCATGACCTTCATTAATCAACGTGCCGGATGCGCCATTGGCAAGCAGCAATACGGTGTCGTTGGTGCTGGTGTCGCCATCCACGCTGATGCGGTTAAACGATTTGGCGCAGACAGCGTATAAGGCTCTTTGCAGCAGGGGTTGAGGCACGGCGGCATCGGTGGCAATCATTGAAAGCATGGTCGCCATGTTGGGGGCAATCATGCCGCTGCCTTTGGCAATTGCGGTGATGGTGTAACCGCCACACTGCTTGCTAACCCCTTTGGGCCGGGTGTCGGTGGTCATGATAGATCGGGCCGCACCTGACCAAGCATCCTCTTCAAGTTCCGCCACGCCGTTTTCGATGCCATGTGCGACTTTATCCATTGGCAATTGGACGCCGATGACACCTGTGCTGAGAACCAACACCTGTTCGGGCAGGCAACCGAGCATCTCGGCGGCGAGTTCGGTGGTTTTGATGGCATTTTGCAGACCCGGTTCACCTGTGCAGGCGTTGGCGTTCCCCGCGTTGGTGATGACGGCACGGATTTGGGTCGGGTTTTCGGCAAGGCGCTGCATATCCAGCAGGACAGGCGCGGCTTTGACTTGATTGGTGGTAAAGACAGCGGCAAGGGTGCAGTCCATATCAGAGGCGACGATGGTGAAATCGGGCTTATTGATTTTGCGGATGCCCGCGTATACACCGGAGACTTTGAAGCCTGTAACGGGATGCAGCGTCCCCATGATAATTTTGTCTTGGAGTTTGGTGGGGGTGAGAGACTCGGTGAGGGTCATAGTTGGTTGATTTTCCTTTAATGCTCTCTAGCTTAATCATCAAAAAAATCCCCACCCCTAACCCCTCCCCACCGAGTGGAGAGGGGAAAAAGAGGCGGGTCAAAGATTAGTCACGCTTGAAATGGCTGTAATCGGGCTGGCGATAGCGGCTGACACCCGACCCATCAATCGAAATGAGCGCTTCCACTTTTTCGGGCAGACCCCACAGGTGAATGAAACCTTCGGCATCCTGCTGATTGTAGACATCCATTTGACCAAACGAGGCGTAGTCTTCACGATAGAGGC
Organism: Anaerolineae bacterium; assembly: GCA_021463865.1. Classification (GTDB taxonomy): domain Bacteria; phylum Chloroflexota; class Anaerolineae; order Aggregatilineales; family J027; genus CFX10. The sequence continues at coordinate 91,560 of JAJTXY010000013.1, read as the reverse complement.
TGAAGGGTGAGCGGCGTCCGGTGACGATAATATTGCCCTTGTAGAGATCGAGCCGAACCTCACCCGTGACGCTGCGTTGGGTCACATCAATAAAACCATCGAGGGCCTCACGGAGTTGGCTGAACCACTTGCCGTTATAGACCAAATCGGCATAACGTAGGCTAATGATTTGTTTGTAGTGCAGGGTTTCTTTGTCAAGGCAGACGCTTTCCAACACCTGATGGGCCTTAAACAAAATCGTGCCACCGGGGGTTTCATAGACGCCGTGCGATTTCATGCCGACCAGCCGATTTTCGACCATATCCACCCGCCCGATGCCGTTTTCCGCGCCCAGTTGGTTGAGCTTTTGCATGAGTGCCAATGGGCCAAGCTTTTCGCCATTCACCGATATCGGGTAGCCTTTTTCAAAACCGATGATGATGGTGGTGGTTTTGTCGGGGGCGCTTTGGGGTGACTTGCTTAGGGTGAACATGGATTCTTCGGGGGCAATCCAAGGGTCTTCCAGCGGGCCACCTTCGTGACTCATGTGGAATAGATTGCGGTCACGGCTGTAGATGCTTTTGAGGGTTTGGGCAATCGGCACATTATGTTTTTCGGCATAGGCGATGGCGTCTTCACGGCTGCGAATCGTCCACAGCGGGTCACGCCAAGGAGCAATCACACGCAGTTTGGGATTCAGGGCCATCGTGGTGACTTCAAAACGCACTTGGTCATTGCCCTTGCCCGTGCAGCCATGTGATACGGCATCCGCGCCTTCAGCCTCGGCGACCTCGACCATATGCTTGGCGATGAGGGGGCGGGCAAAGGATGTACCCAACAGATATTCGCGTTCATAAATGGCACTGGCTCGCAGCGAGGGAAAGATAAAGTCGGTGATAAATTCCTCACGCAAATCGCGGATATAGGCTTTGGTCGCGCCTGTTTTAATGGCTTTTTCTTCCAAACCGTCCAATTCATCTTCTTGACCGAGATCGGCGGTAAAGGTGATGACTTCGCAGTGGTAATTTTCCTTCAACCACGGCACGATGACCGAGGTATCCAAACCACCGCTGTAGGCCAACACCACTTTTTTGACAGGCGGTAGACCATTACCGTTTCCATTGCTGCTCATAATGATTGCTCCTTATTTACTGGCTAAAAAAGATGATAGAAAAGTAATCAGCGCGTCAATGTGCTGTTTTTCGACAATTAGGGGGGGGACAAAGCGGATGACATTCGGGCCAGCATTGACCAACAAAAAGCCTGCGTCATATCCGGCTTGTACCACTTCAGCGGCGGGGAAATCCAATTCCATGCCGACCATCAAACCCCGCCCTCGAACTTCTACAATGTGGGGGGAATTCAGTTCGGCAAGGCGTTCCATCAAGTATTCGCCCGTTTCTTGCACATGGCCCAACATTTCGGGGTTGTTGATGCGACTGAGGGCATAGCTGGCGACGGCACAGACCACACTGCCACCCGCGAAGGTGCTGCCATGATCGCCGGGGGCAAGGGCGGCATTGACTTTATCGGTTATCAGCGCCGCCCCGATGGGTAGCCCCGCCGCAAGAGGTTTGGCAAGCGACATCAAATCGGGCGTAACCCCGCTGGCAGTATGCGCCCATAAATCACCTGTGCGACCCAAACCACACTGCACCTCATCAAAAATCAACAGGGCATCATGTTCATCGCATGACGCACGGAGGGCCTTTAAAAATTCGGGGGTAGCGGCATGAATCCCGCCCTCGCCTTGAATGGGTTCAATCATGACGGCGCAGGTGTGTGGGCCGATGGCAGCTTTGGCGGCTTCAATGTCGTTATAGGGCAAAATATTGACCCCCGGCATCAAGGGCTGGAAGGCATCTTGATATTGAGGTTTGGGGGTGACGGATAGTACGCCAATGGTACGACCATGAAAGGCATGGGAGAAGCCGATAATCTCGGTTTTATCCTGATGCCCATTGGCCCGCGCATATTTCCGAGCAAATTTGATGCAGGCTTCATTGGCTTCCGCGCCGCTGTTGCAGAAAAAGACCTTATCAGCGAATGAGGCTTCACACAATTGGGTGGCGAGTTGGATTTGGGCGGGGGTGTAATACAAATTGCTGACGTGCATCAGTGTAGCGGCCTGCTCTCGCATCACTTCGACGACACCGGGGTCACTGTGACCGAGGGCCATCACCGCGATGCCTGCCACAAAATCCAAATACGATTTACCATTGGAATCCCAAACGGTCATGCCTTCGCCGTGTGTAATCACAAATGGGGCGCGGGCATAGGTTTGGGCGAGCGCGTTTTTTCCCTGTGCAAGGGTCGTGTCGGTGTTGAGTTCGGTGCTTGTCATGGTCATGCGATTGGTGTTCTCCTAAACAATTATTGATTGACAACGGCGGTACCTGTGCCAGCGGCGACCCCGGCAAGGTTAGTAATAACGACCTGTGCCACCCCGGATTTCACCACTTCTAGGGCGGTTTCAACTTTGGGAATCATGCCTTTTTGGATGACTCCACTGGCGATCAACTCGGCGGCAAGGGCGGGGGTCAGGGTCGGGATAATCTGCCCATCTTGCAGCACGCCGGGGACGTTACTGATAAAGATGGCTTTTTCGGCGTTTAAGGCTTTGGCGATTGCCCCGGCGGCATAATCGCCATTGACGTTAAACGCGCCATCATCCCCCAAACAGATTGGGGCGATCACGGGAGTTACCCCCTGCGCCAGTAAATCGTGGAGAATTTCGGCACGGACAGCGGTGACTTCACCCACTCGCCCCAAATCGCCTTTGGGGTGTTCTAATTTTTTGGCACGCAGCAAACCCCGATCTGAGCCGTTTAGACCCTGTGCCTCGACCCCACCCATTTGAAATCGGCGGACAATGCGGGGGTTAATCGAGCCACACAAGACCATTTCGACAATCCACATGGAATGCCCATCGGTGACGCGCAGGCCATCCACATAGACCGGATTGACGCCGAATTTTTCTTGGGTGCTGCTGATTTCACGCCCCCCACCATGCACCAACACTATAGGGGCGATTTTTTTGACGATCTCGGCGAGTTCATCAATAAAGCCGGGGGTGTCGAGTTCGTTACCGCCAATTTTGAGAACAATGCTCATGATTAGTTCTCCAATAGGCCAGCAGTTTCTGGCAGGCCAAATAGGATATTCGCATTTTGCACGGCTTGGCTGGCAGCACCCTTACGGAGATTGTCAATCACGGAAACAATAATCAGCAGATCAGGGGCGGCTTGGGTGAGCGAAATTACAGCGCGATTGGTGCGGACAGCATCTTTCAATCGAGCGGTTTGGCCTTCGGGCAACACCTTGACCAGTAACTCGTCGGCGTACATATCGGTATAGAGTTCACGCGCTTTGGCATAATCCCACCCATCGGCCAGTGGCGCGTAAATGGTCGAGAGGATGCCGCGATCTACGGGCAGCAGATGGGGCGAAAAGATAATCGGGCCAGCGTTGGGAGCAAGGGCATGAAGTTCCTGCTCAATTTCACCGGTGTGCCGATGGGTGCGTCCAATATTGTAGGGCTTAAAATCGCCAAAGACTTCGACAAAGTGCAGATCGGGTTTGGGATTTTTGCCCGCGCCGCTGACCCCACTCTTGGCGTCAATAATGAGGGGTGCGCCGGGTTTTAATGCGCCGGCTTTGGCAAGGGGAGCAAGGCCGAGAATGCTGCTGGTTGGGTAACAGCCGGGGTTGGCGATCACCTCTTTGCCAACGATTTCATGACGATTGACTTCCGGCAGACCATAGACGGTGGGGAGCAAGGCGGGGACGGGATGTTCGTGTTGATACCACTTAGCAAAACTCTCGGGGGTCTTGAGCCGGAGGTCAGCCGAAAGGTCTACCACCTTTGCTCCGGCGTCCAATGCTTTGGCAGCGAGAGGGGCGGAAGCCAGATGGGGTGTACACAAAAACACGAGGTCAACTTCATCCAAAGTGGCCTCGTGTTGTTTCACATATTTCAAGCCATTAATGCCAACCGTCTCGCCTGCGTTACTGTCGGAGACGGCAAAATGGATGGACATGGTAGGATGGGTATGCAAAATACCAATCAACTCCCACCCGGTATACCCTGCTGCGCCGAAAATACCTGTTTTGATGCTCATGATTTTTTATCTCCCTTATTTGGCCTAGAAACAAAAAACCCCGAACTTGATGAGGTTCGGGGCGGTGCGTCTGGTGAAAATTTAGGTTTACTTACCCTATCCAACGCAAAATCGCGTCTCGAACCTCATTTGGGTCGGACGGCTACGGCGCTCACGGCGCGGGCTGTTTTTGATGGTGGATAGGTCGTGTAACATCATTATACAACTTGACTTAAATTTAAAAAGTGCGTAGATTGTATGAGGGGGCTAGGAGCTTGTCAAGCAATTCGTATACTTCGCATAAATCCATCGGCAATTGCGCTGTGTGAGCCAATTCGCGTGCGAGAGATTTTGACCTATAATGATTATAAGGCAGTATACAAAATTTACCGGGTAATCGTAAAAAATTTGTTATTGAATGTTTTTGTAAATTCTTGCGAAAAATTGTTTCGTGATAGAATGACAGTATCTGCCTAAGACATGAATTGTGTAAACGCTGAGGAGAGGGGATATAATGTCAAGATTTGACCGTATTCATGTTCAACAAGCCGAAGAAGCGGCGCTCAAAAAAGCCCACCAGCAAGAATCCTCAGACGTTGACAGTTCTCATGACACTCCCACCCACTCTGTACTGAGTATGCAGCGCACACACGGTAATCAAGCTGTGCAGCGCATGATTACTGCTGTTCAACGCAGTGTCATGCAAGACGGGGGAGCAATTAATGATGAGATCAGCCAGCGCATCAATAGCAAACGCGGCAGTGGCGGCAGCCTTGATGGTGCAATCCAAGCCTCAGCCAGCACTCAAATGGGATATGATTTTTCCGGTGTAAAGGTTCATACCGATAGTGAATCTGATCAACTGAACAAGGCGCTCGGCGCAAAGGCCTTTACGACAGGCAGCGACATCTACTTCAGCGCCAATTCCTATAGCCCCGGCACAAGCGAAGGTCAAGAACTCATTCACCATGAATTGACGCATGTGGTACAGCAAGGCGGACAAGCCCCGTCGGGTGGATTGACGCTTGGCCCAGCCGACGATGCCTATGAGCGTGAAGCCGACCACATGGCAAAATCTGTCGCTTCGCAAAGTGCTAGCCAGCCCGCTTCGACACAGGCCAAACGGGTCGAAGAAATTCAGGCCATGCGGATTCAACGTGAAGCGCTACCCGAAGAAGAGGAAATGCTACAGGCCAAACGCGATCCTGCCATCCAGCGGGAAACTGCGCCCGAAGAAGAAGAAATGCTTCAGGCCAAACGCGACCCCAACCTCCAACGTCAAGAGGCAGAGGATGAAGAGGAATTGGTACAGGCGATGCGTGATCCCAGCATTCAGCGCCAAGAAGAACCTGAAGAAGAGGTATTAATGTAGAAGTCGGCACGACTTGGCCCTTAGATAATTAAGCAATACCTTCAACCTTTTTTAAGGACGTGGTCGTATGATTCAAGACCTTGACGAGACGCTGCGTGACATTCTGGTCAAATATGGCAAACTCAATTCGGGCAATATTGATATTGCGTTTGACCAGCCGACTGGTGAATGGACTGCGACGTTAGGCCGCCCCACCATCAACCTCTATCTGTACGATATTCGTGAGAATACCGAACTGCGGGCCGCCACTACCTATCAGGTGCAGCATCAAAATAATGGCAAAGCGCGTAAGGTCTATATGCCCAAACGGGTTGACTTGAGCTATCTGATTACCGTCTGGGCCAAAAACCCAGAAGATGAACACCAACTGCTGTGGCGCGTGCTGCATACCCTTTCGCAATTTCCCACCATTAAACCAGAGATGGGGGTCGGCGTGGTGCAAGATCAGCTTTTTGACATGCCCACCAAAGTCGCCCTCCCCTCGGATGCGGTGCGTAATATGCCCGACCTCTGGGGTGTAATGGAAAATCAATTGAAGCCCAGCATCAATTTTGTTATTACGGTTTCACTCGACACACAGCGGGCCATTGAAGCCCCGGTGGTCTTTACGGCCATCTATCGTATCGGGCAGTCCCAACATCCCCCAACGGAAGTCATTACCGCCGAAGATGTCGCCATCTATCACATTGGTGGACAGGTAATAGACAAACAAGACCCGGTTGGGGCTGGGGTAGAAGTCGAGCTGCTCAATCGGGGCGAAGTCGTACAAACCGACTCCGATGGTCGTTTCATATTTGCCTATTTAGAGCCGGGTGAATATGATGTAGCAGTAACGATCGAAGGCCGAAAACCCAAACGCCAAAAAATCACCGTACCCAGTAAAAGTTACGATTTGTCCGTCTAACCCTAATTCACTATGATGAAGGGCAACCTGCCTATAAACGCTTACGGAAGGAGGCGTATCGTTAGAAAGGCTTTTACGTCAAAAAATGTCCGGTTTAACCAGCTAATTTTCAGGAGAGATGCACTGATATGGCACCCTCGTATTTGTCACCCGGTGTTTATGTAGAAGAAGTGGATCGCGGGACTAAACCCATTGAAGCGGTCGGTACTGCGGTGGCGGCATTTGTGGGGTACACCGAAAAAGCGGCAGACCCCCGCAATGGTAATAATCTCGTTGGCAAGCCCACCCTTGTCACCAATTGGTCACAATATCAACAGCACTTTGGCAACTTTGTTGAAGGGGCCTACCTACCCGAATCGGTGTGGGGCTATTTCAACAATGGTGGCACTCGTGCTTATATTGTTTCGGTTAAGACCCTCGGCGCGGCTGCTGATGGCGCAAAAGGTCTACCCGCCAAAGCGACTGTCGCTGCTGCCGATAAGAGTGGCGATGTTTTAGAAATCACTGCAAAGGCGGGTGGCCCGGCTGGCAACAACATCCAAGCCTCGGTGAAACCCGAAGCCGCCAAAGAAGAGGGTGCGGACGCCACCTTTACCCTTGTGATTAAGTCTGGCTCGCAGACCGAAAGTTTCCCCAATGTCAACCTGAAGAAGGGTGACAAGCAGTATGTTGAAACGGTGGTCAAGGCCCAATCCAAACTGGTGGATGTCAAGGTCGTTGCCAAAGACACCAAATTGGCACCCGCTGGTGAAGTTCATCTGACAGGTGGCAAGGTCGAGACCAAAGCCGTCACCATTTTGGACTATCAAGGTGAACTGGCGGCCCGCACGGGTTTGGGTGGTATTGAAGCCATCCCCGATGTCACCATGATTGCTGCCCCCGACCTGATGAGCGCCTTCCAAGCTGGCGAACTGGATGCGAAGGGTGTCCAGACTGTCCAGACGGCCATTATTGACTTCTGTGAACGCACCCGTTATGTATTTGCCATTTTGGACTGCCCGCCCGGTTTGACCCCGCAGGAAGTCTACGATTGGCGCATGACGGTCAATTACGACACCACCCGTGCCGCTCTGTATTACCCTTGGGTTGAAGTTTCTGACCCGATGAAAGCAGGCAAGACCCATTTTGTGCCGCCAAGTGGTTTGCTGGCTGGTTTGTATGCCCGTGTGGACGAAACTCGTGGTGTCCACAAAGCCCCCGCCAACGAAATTTTGCGCGGTGTGGTGGGCCTCGAAGTCAATGTCACTAAGGGTGAACAAGATGGCCTGAACCCCGTTGGTGTGAACTGTATCCGCAGCTTCCCCGGACGTGGTATCCGTGTGTGGGGTGCGCGTACCCTCACCAGCGACCCATCTTGGCGCTATATCAATGTTCGCCGTCTGTTCAATATGATCGAAGCGAGCATTGAACGTGGCACACAATGGGCTGTGTTTGAACCCAACGACTATTCACTGTGGGCGCGGCTTCGTCGTGATATTACCTCCTTCCTGAAAGTGCAGTGGCGCAGCGGGGCGCTCTTTGGGCGTACCCCGGAAGAAGCCTTCTTTGTCAAATGTGATGAAGAACTGAATCCGCCAGAAATCCGCGACCTAGGTCAGTGTATTGTGGAAGTGGGTATTGCACCCGTCAAACCCGCCGAATTCTTGATTATCCGCATCAGTCAATGGGCACCCGAAGGCGGCGAATAAGCCAGTCGGGGCCGTTCTGAGTTCAATTAGTGTTTAAGGAGAAGGGATTTTATGCCAGCAGGTAAAGACGCAGTATCGGGCGATCCCCTAGTTTCATTTAATTTCGCCATCGAAGTCGCCGGCGTGGTCAGTGGCTTTTTCACTGAATGCGCGGGTCTTGGCTCGGAAAGCGAAGTGGTCGTCCACAAAGTCATGGGGCCGGGTGGTCAAGAAATCGTTCGCAAGGTGCCCGGACGTCTAAAATGGGGTGATGTGACCTTGAAACGTGGCATCACCGCCAATATGGATTTCTGGGATTGGCGCAAGATGGTCGAAGATGGCAACGTCAGTTCCGCCCGCAAGGACGGCTCGATCATTATGTACGACCAAGAAGGCACGGAAGTCGCCCGTTGGAATTTTGAAAAAGGGTGGCCGTCCAAGATCTCTGGCCCAAGTGTCAAATCCGACAGCAATGAAATCGGGATTGAAGAACTCACCATCGTCCACGAATATATTGCCCGTGTGACGTAGTTCTGAGATCATCAAGCGTAATGGAGGGGCGGTTAAGAAATCGCCCCTACTGACCTATTTTTGCAAGCCAAATTAGAGGGATCAATGTTACAAACCGAGTTCGATTTCACGCTGCCACGTGGCTATGTGGATGATTATGGCAACGTTCATAAAGAAGGAACGATGCGTTTAGCGACGGCATTGGATGAAATTGAGCCGCTGCGACACCCCAAAGTCCGTCAAAATGAGGCGTATTTGACGGTCATTTTGCTGTCACGGGTCATCACTCGCTTGGGAACAATCCGTGAAGTGACGCCTGTCATGATTGAGAAGTTTTTTGCGGCTGATCTGGCCTATCTACAAGACTTTTATCAGGAAATTAATGGGGACGGTGTGACCAAAGTCGGGGTGAAATGCCCGAACTGTAATCATGAGTTTACCGTCGAGGTCTCTCTATCGGGGGGATCGTAGGCTACCCTTTAGACCGCCTGCATGAAGAGGTAGCCTTCCTAGCGATGCACTTGCATTGGTCACGGGCGGAAATCTTGAATATGGATCATCGAGAACGAGTGCGCTGGGTGGGCTATGTTAGCCAGATTAACCAGCGCGGGGAATGATTATAGGTAGATGTAATGAGTATTGGTCGAGTTGGTAAACAAGCACAGCAAGCGGCCCAACAATACCAGCGGCGGTATCAAATCAGTTATGGCCCATCGTCCGAGGCCAATTTGCAGCCCCCGCGCCGTAGCCGACCCGTAACATCCGAAGTCGTTGCTGAGGCCGTTCAGCGTGTGCCGATGGAAGCGCCAATTGAAGCGAGTGATACCCCTTCCGCCGTGATGCCAGAGATGGTACAGCGGGCCGATGATGCCGATAGCGAGGGGGACGAAAGCGCAACCAACAGCGACCATAATGTTTCGCCCAAAGACGTCGCAGAACGGGTGTATGCCCTTTTGCTGCGTGATATTAAACGAGAACAAGAACGGTTGGGGACTTTCCGAAAAACACGATAGTCCACGAGCGAGGAAACGATGTCTGAAGAAGCCTTTAGCGCCCATAGTTTTGTGATCGAGATCAACGGTTCGCCGATGGCTGCGTTTACCGAATGCACGCTTCCGACGCTTGAAATCGAAACGCAGGATCAAAAAGAAGGCGGCCTCAACGAATATACCCATGTGCTGCCTGTGCGCCGCAAGAGTGGACGGCTCATTTTGAAGCGAGGACTGACTGCTAGTCAAGAGCTATTGTCCTTATATAAAGACCTCTTGAGTGGTCAGGTGCAACCAGCGACCTATTCCGTTTCGGTAGTGATGTATGATTCGATGAAAAGTGAACTGGCCCGTTGGAATTTTGATAAAGCCATCCCGGTGAAATGGACTGGCCCAACGCTTAAATCCGACACGGGGGCTGTTGCTATCGAGTCGCTAGAACTAGTGGTACACGACTATATTCCCTAGACAGCCTTGAGGCTGGCTTGGAGTAAACAACATGATTATTCGACGCAAACCCACTGGTATACTCAATCGCCGCCGACCCATTGGCAGCCTCGGTCAACGCCTGCTGCAACGCAGTGTGGCCCAAGTTCGGCGCATGGTCATTTCACGCCTACCCCATCGCCATGCGGATTGGGGATCACCGCCGATGGTATGGAATCAAGGTGATGAGCCGGATTATGATTGGGAAGCGGAGGAATTTGCTCCTCAACCACAATCTGATTGGTCACGCCCACCCGCCAAAGCCCCTGCTCGGCGTTCTGGTCAGACGCCATCGGTACAGCCCACGAGAGAAGATGAACCGATGCCTGCCGACCTTCAGGCCATTTACAATTTGCATAAAGCGATGGGCCGGGTCACGGGTGAAAGTTTCTTGCACCGCGACGCCGAACCTGACAGTCAAAAAATCACCAAAACGCCCCCGACGTCTAAACCTGTGCAGGCCAGTGGTCGTTATGAACCGCCGCCTCAACGTCCGGTAACGCCCCGCCACGCCCCGCCACAACCGACATCCGAACCCTCTGAGGCCGATCCTCCGCCTGTACAGCGCCGTGTGGTCTCCAAAGTGGAATATATGGGTGTGCGCAACATGGCCGAGGAGGTTGGACTGGCCGAACCTACCGCTGAATCGGCGGATGATTTTGAGGACGATTCATTTGAAGATATACCGGACGCTTTGCCGGGGACATTTGAGGATGCGGAGGATTCCGCCGAATATGATTATGATGAGCGCGACACGTCCGATTCTGCCGATTATAACGAGGCGGTGAGTGCGGCGATTGCGAAAGCTGAAGCACCCACGCCACACGTTGCCCCTTCTAGCATTCAGGCCAGTCCAGCCGATATTTTGGAAGACGACCCACAACAATTTACCCAGACGCTAATTGAGCAGCAACCGACCTCACCTGCTGGGGAACAAGCCGCCCAAGCCGCGGGAAATCTGCCCGGCGCATCGGTGCAATCCTCTACTCCAACATCGTCACAACCATCCGGCTCATCCAGCCCCTCTACACCTACCGCACAGGCAGGTCAAACACCTCCATCCAGCCAACTCGATTCATCCGCAGGGCCGGTTGACCAGACGTTTGCATCAGCACCCAGCGTGATTGAAGAATCGGAAAATGTTCAGCGCAAACCTGCGGATACGCCTTCCCCATCATTGACGATGGATGACTGGCCGAAACAAAGTGATGAGGGACGACCCTATACAGCCGATCAATTGAGCGCGGCAATTGCCCAAGCCGAAGCCCCAATTCAACGAAGTGAACCCCAAGTGGTGCGGGCCAAGCGGATAGAGACTTCTGAACCCCCCATTCAACCGATGGTGCGACCAACAGCCTACACCCGTGTAATTGATGAGGTTGAGGAGCAGCCGCGCTGGGAATCTCCTGTCGAATCCGCGCCGTCTGCTTTTGAGCGACGGGTCACAGGTCAAGCCATGATGGGTGGTGAGGAATTTAGTCCACGCCCAGTTGAAAATATCTACGATGCTGCACCTGAGATTACCCCACCCGCTGCACTATCGCCTGTAATGCCATCGTCCGCTCCGATGGGTCGTGTGGCACGGATGCCTGAAACGCCGGATATGCCCGATATATCCGATACATGGTCAGAAGTACCTGATATGCCAGAACCAACAGTCCAACGACGGGCCATTCCATTGGACGAGGCTTTTGATGCCCCGCCCCTGCCGCAGCAGTCGGTGAGTTTGGATGAGGCGTTGGAGATGTCGGGGGCATTCACGGAAGAATTACCAAGACAAGAAGCCCCACCGCCCGTCTTGATGCCGCCGATTGGTCGGACTCGTCACCGCGATATTTCATTCAATCCGCCCTCACCGGAATCGGCCCGTCCGCCTGCTCCGTCTGTATCGGTAGGGGCGTCGCCTGTGCAGCGGTCAAGTTCGCCCGAAACAATCAACGCCGCCGTCCAGCGAGCCGAAGCGCCTGACACTAGCAACAGCCAGTCGGAACAGGGATTGTTATCACTGCTCGATTTACCGGTGGACACCGCCATTCAACGGGATGGCCCACCCATGCCGAATGTGGATATTGCGCCTTCGGTACAAACAAGCGCCATTCAGCGCGAAACTCCTACCTCGCCCACGACATCGGCAACTTCGGGTGGCACTGAAAACAATGAGGGTGAAGGGGAAGGGGCAGATAAGGCCGAAGTAGAAAAAATGGCGAATGAAGTCTATCGCTTGTTACAGCGCCGCCTAAAGGTTGAGCGTGAACGCCGTAGTCGGTAATTGTTAGATGTTGGAGGAATAAGGATGCCAACCAAAGGGGGTCTGGCCCCAGCCAAATTGGTCAATATGACAACCGGTGAAACGGTTGAATGTATGTTCAATCCGTTCGAGTACACGTTGACCAAACAAAATCAGTGGGAAAAGAAACCTGCGAAGGGCAAAAATGTCCCAGAGATCGTGTTTAAGCAGGGTGGAAATCAGGTACTCAAAGTCCAGCTTCTGTTCGATACTTTTGCCGAACAAAGCGATGTGCGCGACCACACCGACAAAATTTGGAAAATGATGGCGGTTGCGGAACAAACCAAAAACGCAACGACGGGTAAAAGCCGCCCCCCTAAAGTGTCATTTCGTTGGGGGCGCTTGAATTTTGAGGCGGTGTTGACCAATATCCAGCAAAAATACACACTGTTTTTGCCCGATGGCACACCCGTCCGTACCACTGTAGATATTACGCTGGAGCAGTTGATTGATGTAGATGATTATTCTAGCAGTGGTGGTGGCGGTGGTGCGGCAACGACCCCCAAAGTAGCGACATCGCAACAGGGTCAGCGTATGGATACGGTAGCCGCCCAGCAGACGGGTGATGCTGCCAATTATCGTCAGGTAGCCGAAGCGAACAATGTTGATAACCCGAATAAAGTACCCAATGGCACGCCGCTGGTTGTTCCCAACCAATAACGCGCCCGAAGGAGACTAATTGAATGCCCACTGGTGAACGCAATGCCGAAATACTCGGTCAAGCGATTGTGAAAGTCAACGGCGCTCCATTGAAAGTCGCCACGATGGACAAGATGATCGAGTTTGTGGTAGATAGCAGCCTATCTATCCCGGATATGTTTTCGCTGACGTTTAGCGATGATGAACTCACAATGGTGGACTCGAATGACTTCCCATTGGGGGCCTCCGTCGAAATTTCGATGAGCGATAACGATGATCCTAGGACCCAACTTCCCGTATTTAAGGGGGAGATTACGGCTGTCGAACCCGATTTTGAAGATGGGACGAATGCCACGATTACCGTGCGCGGGTATGCCAAGAGCCATCGGTTGCATCGGGAATCGAAAACGAAGGTTTGGCAAAACGTCAAAGATTCGGATATTGCCCAACAAATTGCTGGCAATGCAGGTTTATCTCCACAGGTGCAAGCAACCTCTGAAGTCTTTAAGCATGTGTTCCAAAATGCCATCACCGACATGGCATTTTTGCAGCAGCGGGCCGAACGCATTGGGTATGAAGTGTTTGTACAAGATGGAACCCTCTATTTCCGCAAACCCGACCCTTCTGGCAGTGCTGAGGTCCTCGAATGGGGTGATGATTTGCGCCGGTTTCACCCCCGCATGACCATTACCGAACAGGTTGATGAGGTCACAGTCAAGGGGTGGGACCCCAAGATAAAAGAACCCATTATTGGGAAAGTCACCACCAGCAAAACTTCTCCCTCAGTTGGCTTTGGTAAATGGGGTGGGCAAGCGGCTCAATCGGCCCTAAGTGCTGCCAAAAAAATCGAGGTACGCTCACCTGTCCAAAGCCAAGCCGATGCGGATGCAGTAGCTAAGGCTATCTTGGATGAAATCAATAGTGGATTTATCGAGGCCGAGGGGGAAGCACGCGGTATGCCCAAGCTCAAGGCGGGCATGATTGTGGAGTTGAAAAAGATTGGCAGCAAGTTTAGCGGTAAATATAAACTAACCTCGGTGCGCCATGTTTATACGGCACAAGGCGCCATGATTACCTATTTCACAGTAGAGGGGTTGCGCCCTGCCTTGATGACCGAACTCTTGGCGACCCCTGTTGAAGAACCGCGCTGGGATGGTGTGGTGACGGCGATTGTGACCAACAACAATATCAGCGGCGATTCCAACAGCGGTCAGGGCGATTGGGGTATGGTGAAGGTCAAATATCCTTGGCTGGATTCTGGTCAAGAAAGTTTTTGGGCGCGTATTGCTGGCCCGGGATTTGGTGCTCAACGCGGCATTTATTTTCTGCCCGAAGTCAATGATGAGGTATTGATTGCCTTTGAACATGGCGATTTTAACCGCCCCTATATCATTGGTGGTTTGTTTAATGGCAAGGATGCTCCCCCTGAAGCCATAAGCAAGGTCTCGGTGAGCGGCAAGGTCAAAACCCGTGTGATTAAAACCCGCACAGGTCACACCATCCGCTTTGTAGATCAAGATGGCGGTGAAGAATACATCGAGATTGTGGACGCCAAGAGTAATACCACGATCAAGATGGATACGCAGCAAAAGAAGATTACGATTGATAGCAAGGACAAAATCGAGATTGTGGCGCAGGGTGACTTGTCGCTGCAATCGAAAACCGGCAAGGTGGATATTCGTGCTCAACAGGGCATGTCCCTGCAAGGGATGACGGTAGACGTCAAAGGCACATCCAGCGTGAATGTCGAAAGTAATGGCAATACAACCGTCAAGGGCATGACCTTTTCGGCGCAGGGCAACACAACTGCCGAGGTGCGTGGTTCGGCAACTTTGACCTTGCAAGCGGGCCTCGTAAAGATCAATTAATCGCTAGTTAGAAACAAGATGCTTAAGCGCCTTGTGGCAGATATTTCGAAGGACGGTTTTTGATGACGAAAGACCTGATTGGACGTGGATGGGCTTTCCCACCACAGATTGATAATCGTGGACAGCTTGCCTTGACACAGGGGGACAGCGAAATCCAACAGGCCATTCAAATCATCCTCAGCACATCACCGGGGGAGCGTGTGATGCGGCCTGATTTTGGCTGTCGGATTCAAGAATTGGTCTTTGCTCCGAATAATTTGGAGACGTGTGCACTTGCCGAACGCTATGTGCGAGAAGCGTTGGGTCGTTGGGAGCCGCGCATTACCCTGACCAAAGTGAAGGCCGAACCGCATTATGAAAATAATGGTGTCTTGATGATTGAAGTGAGTTATATTATCAAGACGACCCAAGACCCACGCAGCCTAGTTTTTCCGTTTTATCTCTTGCCTGACCAAATTGAGTCAGAACCCGAAACTGTGCAATAAGGAAACGCTATGTCTCTGAATGCCCCTCGTCTGGATGACCGGACATTTCAAGATTTGGTACAAGAGGCCATGCGGCGTATTCCGTTATACACGCCGGAGTGGACAGACCATAATCTGAGCGATCCGGGGATTACGCTACTGGAACTATTTGCGTGGCTGATGGACATTATGCTCTATCGGCTGAATCGTGTGCCGGATCGTCACTACATTAAATTTATGGAACTGATTGGCATGAAACTGCGGGAACCAGAATATGCCAAGACATGGGTGACGCTTTGGCTTTCGGCTCCCCAAGAAAACCCGATTGATATTCCGAATGCGACGGAAATTTCCACCACTCGCACGGAAACAGAAACTGCCATTATATTTTCGACCGATAATGCCTATACCATCCGCGTTGCCAAGCTCGATTATGTAATGACCAGCGCGGCGCGTGATAGTCAGGGCCAAAGTCGTAAGTATGTGGAACAAAATATGAAGCGGTTGACGGCAGGCTTTGAAGGTTTTTATATTTTTGCCGAATCGCCCCATGCAGGTGATGCCGTCTATTTTGGTTTTGAAGAAGATTTGTCGTATCACATTTTGGGCTTGGAACTCGATTTAGACCTTGCGGCGGGCGCTGGTATTGACCCCACCCAGCCACCCTATAGCTGGCAGGCACTTTCAAGTGTTGCCCCGGTGGAGTGGACAAACTGCGAAATTGACATGGATGGCACACGCGGCTTTAACATGTCTGGCTTGGCGCGGGTCCATCTGCCCAAGATGGTGCGTGGTGAGATTGATGGACGCCGAGCCTATTGGGTACGTGTCCGTTTAAATGATCCCCAGCCGGGTGTACCGACCTATCGCCGCAGCCCACTGGTGAAAAAAGTTGGCTCCGGGTCATGGGGGATTACCGTTCCGGCGACCCATGCCTCTCTCCTCAAGGATGAGTTTTTAGGTCGCAGCGATGGTGCTCCCGGTCAAAAATTCTATCTGCAAAATAAGCCCGTCTTGCCGCGCCTGCCCAATGAGCAGCTAACCGTTCGGATTAGCAATGAAGAGGTAGAAATCTGGACGGAAGTCCCGGATTTTTCAGGTTCGGGACCGGAAGATCGCCACTATACCATTGATAGTGCCAGCGGGGAAGTTCGCTTTGGCCCGGTTATGCCGCAGCGAGATGGCACGATTCGGCGCTATGGCATGATTCCCCCGCGCAACAGTGCGTTGGTCATGCGCAATTATCGGTATGGTGGCGGCGCGATTGGCAATGTGCAAAAGGGTGCGCTGAACGTCCTTAAAACCAGCATCCCCTATATTGATCGCGTATCCAATCGCCAACCCGCGACAGGTGGGCTTGATCAAGAGAGCATTGAAGACGCCAAACTGCGTGTCCCCGGTTATCTGCGCTCACTGGGTCGGGCCGTGACTGCACCGGATTTTGAATATCTGGCTTTGCAATCTGTACCGGGCGACATTGCGCGGGTGTTTGCATTACAGCCGCCAAATTCTGCTATCGGGGAAGTTAAGGTGCTGTTGATTCCGCGTGTGGTCAATCCCAATGGTTACATCGCGCCCGAAGAACTGCAGTTGGACGAGGCGATGGTCAAATTGGTGCGTGATTTCTTGGATATGCGCCGCCTGATCACCACCCGCTTGGACGTCACGTCCCCCGCCTATTACTGGGTGCAGACGCGGATTCGGCTGCGTGCCAGTGCCCATTTTGACCCCGAACGGGTGCGTGAGGCGGTTGAAAAACGTCTGTTTGAATATCTCAATCCCATCATCGGCGGGCCGCGTGGCAAAGGCTGGCCTTTTGGTCGTGACCTGCATGTTTCGGATTTGATTGCCTGCCTACAAACCGTGCCGGGGATTGACTTCATCCGCTCGATTGAGTTATTCCCGGTCACATGGTCGGGTGGCAAAGCCCAACGTGGAGAAGCCGTGCAGACGCTTGAGATTGTGGCACACGGCGTCGTGGCTTCACAGCGTCATGACATCACCATTGACAGTGATTAGTCCACCCAACAAAAGGAGACATTTGTGTCTGAACAAAGACGCGCGGTACTGCGTGTAACTGGCCCAGACATTACCGTAGATCATATCGAGGTGGCAGGCGCTGGATTTAAAATCGGACGCTTGGCCTCGAATGGCCTAGCATTACCTCATAACAAAATTTCGCGGGAACATGCCGAACTTGCCCTCACCAGCAGCGGCCTAACTGTGCAAGATTTGGGCAGCAGCAATGGGACATTGGTCAATACCAATCGGATTGAACCCAATCAGCCTGTGCAGTTGAAACCCGGCGACACGATCAGTATGGGGCCATATGTGCTGACTTTTGACCAGATTATCGAGGCAGGTCAGGCCGAAGCCCCGGCTGCTCAAAAACCGCTGGATAAAACAATGGTGATGGGGGCAGCCCAACCAGCACCCGCCGCCCCACCCACGCCAGAAGCGCCCGCCGAACCCGCTCCATTAAAAGAAACGATGGCAGTCTCGCCGGAACGGGTTACACCCCCGGCTGAACCACCGCCTGCGCCAAAGGCTAAGGAACCAAAACCGCCTAAAGCACCGGAGGTCGCGGCCAAGCCACCTGCTTTAGAGCCGGAAATTGAGCGTGAGACGTTCTACGGGTCGCCAGTGGCCTCGCAGGTGATGCAGCCACCGCCACCGCCACCACCGATGGATTTACCGGAGCGTTTGCCCTCCGCCGTGCCGGGAGCACCTATCATCCCAGCCGGGCCAGCCGAACCGCCGCCCCCACGTGCTGTCATCACATCCACCAATGGACACGGCCCATTGGAGCATTTGGAGGGGATTCCACGCCATGCCAGTAGTTGGCTGCAATATTTGCCAGCGGTCTACAGTGACGATCCATTCTTGGGGCGATTTTTGCTGCTATTCGAGTCGGTCTATGCACCCGATGAATGGATTGTGGACAATTTTGACCTCTATCTTGACCCCAAGCTGACCCCGGCGGAGTGGTTACGCTGGTTGGGCGGTTGGGTAGATATTTTTGTACCAGCGACCTTGCCCGAAGATCGTCAGCGAGCCATCGTTAAGGAACTCCCCCAATTGTTTATGGGGCGCGGGTCAAAAGGGGCCTTGGCGCGACATCTGGAATTGGCCTTTGGGGTCGAACCAAAAATTGAAGAACCGAACGACAAACCCTATACTTTTGTGGTGAAATTGAAATTGGGCAAGGATGGCAATACATCGGCCAATCGCGGGATCGCTACACAGATTATCGAGTCGCAGCGTCCGGCCCACACTTTTTATACTTTGACAATTGAATAAACTTTTGCGGAGCGTCCTGAATGAGTGATTGGATTGGACAACTGATTGGCCCTTACCAGATTAAGACCTTTCTGGGACAGGGCAGTCTTGGAGCGGTGTTTGCGGCGCTCGACATGGAATCAGGACGACCTGTCGCCCTTAAAGTGATCTATCCCCAAATTGCAGCCCAACGCCCCTTCCGCAAAGCCTTTTCCCAAGAAGCTGCTCGTATCACCGATCTCCAACATCCCAACATCGTAGACATCCATGCCTATTATGATGAAGGCGAATTGATGGTGTTGGTCATGGATCATATTCAAGGGGGCAGTCTGGGTGCGGCTCTGCGGATGTTGGCAAGTCGTGGTCAGCGCGTGGCCGTTTATGAGGCCCTCGTGTTGGTGCGACAGGTCGCGGCAGGTTTGGATTATGCCCACAAAATCGGCATGGTTCATGAATCCGTCAAGCCGGAAAACATCCTGTTGCGGTATGAGCCGGGTGGCACGCCGGATTTGGCTGGATTTACAGCCCTCGTATCCGATTTCGGCATGGCGACAATGGCAGACAAGGGCAAGTTGACCCTTGATGAACAGGCGATGGTACCCCTGCTGCCCTATATGTCCGCCGAGCAAATCCGCGACAAAAGTGATGCCCGCTCGGATATTTATTCGCTCGGTGTCATCCTCTATCAACTGCTGACAGGTCGTCCGCCATTTGTGCCAGCTAATCGCAAAGACGCTATTGATTTGCATAGCAAACAAACCCCGCCCCGCCCCAGTCAGGTCATCCCCGGACTAGCACCGGAAATTGACCATCTGGTGATGACCGCCATCGCTAAATCACCCAAAGAACGTTTCCCGTCGGGTTATGATTTCATGCAGGCCATTGAGCGACTAGTCTTAGCCAATGTCGCCGGGGTTCA
The DNA here is from genome assembly GCA_021463865.1 of Anaerolineae bacterium. GTDB lineage: Bacteria > Chloroflexota > Anaerolineae > Aggregatilineales > J027 > CFX10. The sequence continues at coordinate 72,097 of JAJTXY010000013.1, read as the reverse complement.
GCCAAATACGGGAAATCTGCGAAATTATCTGGCCGCGCCGGGAGGGATGCCTGCTGGCCCAGCACCCCAAATGAGCAACATGGGATCGCCTGCCCAATTGACGATGGTGGCAGGTCAGCCGAAATCGTCCAATAAACCTGCTTCCCCTGCTGGCGACCATATTGTGATCGAACATGCTACTGAACCTTCCAAAACGGTGCCGTTTAATAAATTATCGTTGATGATTGGACGCGACCCAGCCCATGATATTGTGCTAGGCGGCGAAGGGGTTTCGCGCAATCATGCCCGGATTGATAAACAACCTGATGGCAGCTACAAAATCACCGACCTCGGCAGCACAAACGGCTCGTTTTTGGATGATGCCAAACTGTTGAGTAATGTCGCCGAGGAATGGCTTTCAGGCAAGGTTTTGAAAGTTGGAACTTATTCCCTCCGCTTGAATCAAGGCGGACGCATGGTCGGTGGTACGATGATTGGTGGCAGCGATGCGATGCACACTGTCACGGGGGATTCACCTGCACCCTCGGCCTATGCTCAACCTGTCCCTAGTGCTGCCCCGGCAGGCCCGCAAAAATCCAACGTATCCATTACCATTAACCCGCCGGAAATTCGGGTAGACCCCGGTTTACGCGCCGATGCCCAAGTCACGATCTTTAATCAAGGCGATTTGGTAGAGCATTTTTATATCAATGTGCAAGGCATCCCGGCCCAATGGGTCACGATTCCACCAGCGGGTCTCCAACTGATGCCGGGGACAAGCGGAGTGCTACCGGTCACGTTTGCGCCCCCGCGACTACCAACCAGCACCGCCGGACGCCATCCCTTTACCTTACGGATCAGCAGCGATAAACGTGGTGCAGAAGTGGCTCGTGCGGATGGTCTGTTGATTATTTCGCCGTTTTATCAAATGGTGGTAGATTTACAACCCAAGCGTCTGCGCAAAGGTCAATTGGCGACCTTCTCCATCCGCAATCAAGGCAATTCCCCCGACGCCTATACCGTGACGCCGCGTGACCGCGAAGAGGGGTTGCGCTTTTTCCCGCCGACCAACTCCACTACGGTCAATCCCGGTCAAATGGACTCGTTCAAATTTGAGGCGCGTCCCCGTTCCGCTGGATGTTTGGGCATTGGCGGCACACGCATCTACCCCTTAGAGGTGCAGTCAGTTGCGGCATCGGGTGAGCAGCAGGTGGTGGCAGGCGAGTTGGTTGTGAGACCGACTTTCCCAATTTGGCTATTGGCGATTCTGTTTGTGTTATGCCTGTTGTTGATACTCCTGCTGCTGTTATTCTGGCCTGAAGACGAAAAAGAACGCAAATCCACGCCGGATGTCCAGCCGATCACGCTGACAAATCAGAGTATCCGCGATTTGTTGACAGCGACGGCGCAAGTCTATTCAACGCTGGATACCCAGCAGATCATCACGGCGACAGCGGCGGCCCAACAGGATAATGATGACGACGGCCTGACTAACGCCGAAGAACAGGCACTTGGCACGAATCCAAACGAGGCCGACTCTGATTTTGACGGGTTGGAAGATGGGGATGAGGTCGAAAACGATACTGATCCACAAGACCCGGATTCCGACGATGACGGCTTGGTGGATGGTCGAGAGCTTGATTTGAGGGCCGATCCCAATAACCCCGACAGTGATAATGATGGTCTCACTGATGGGGATGAAGTCAACAGCTTTAACACGCTACCAACCAACCCCGATACCGATGGCGATGGCTTGAATGATCGGGTGGAAGTGCAAGAACGTGGAACTGATCCGACGAAATTCGACTCGGATGGTGACGGGGTAGGCGATTCGCAAGATCAATTCCCCACCGATGCCAGTCGGACAGGCCGCGAGGTGACGGTGGTCGCGCCGCCCCCCGGTAGTTAACCAGAATCTTGTATCTCAGGTGGTCGGGTTACTCAGGAATGTCCCACAGTCGGATCGTACCATCGTCTCCGGCAGAAATGAGTAACCGACCATCTGGGGTAAAGGCGATGGAATTCACTCCATAACCTAGATGCCCCTCTAAAACCGCCAGAATTTCATAAGTGTCGCTGCGCCGAATGTGAATCGTGCCGTCTTCGCTGCTTGAGGCCAGTAATGATCCATCAGGGTTGAAAACCACAGCGTTGACTTCTGCGGTGTGGTCTTCCAGTGTCGCCAATAATTCGAGGTCGGGTACAGACCAGACTTGGATGTTGCCCGACTCATAGCAGTAGAAAAAATCCCCTGCGCCCGTAGCAATGATGCTGCTATCTGGCCTAAACGCGACAGTAGTTATCGGGGTTGTGACCTCCCCAGTGGATTGTTTAGGGTAAGAAGGTGTTTCGGTAATGTTTTGAGCAAGCACAATTTCTACATCATCCGAGGGCAAACGACCCTGCATTACCAAGTTTGTTTCTTCAATAAATACGCCATCATATAAACCTACCGAGGCGATCAATTTGCCATCACGACTAAAAACCATCTCATAACCTAAGCCGAATCGCAAATCAACTTCATAGTTTAGGTCAGTTGTTTGTTTCCACAAGGCATGTCCATCTTCACCATTACCGCTGGCAAAAACGCGCTCGGCAGATGGATCGGGATTAAAGGCAACACTGAGAATCGCTCTTGTATCACGGCTGGAGTAGTCTTCATAAGCCGGAAACGTGGTGATGGTATCTCGTTCTATATCCCAAATGGATAAATACCCCTCCGCATCACCAAACAAAACTCGTTTTCCATCGGGGCTAAAATCAAAATCTGCAACACCTACGACCTCATGGGATGCAATTTCGCGCCAATTTTCCGTATTCCATATGCGAATCGTTTTCGCGTTGAGCGCACCCAACTTTGTGCCGTCTAAACTAAACAGCAATTTTGATGCGAATACAGGGAAATCATCATATTCCCTGACGTGACGGTTGGATAGGTTATAATAGGTAAAGTCGCTGACTGTCGTGAGTACCAACTTTTGACCATCGGGGCTGAAAATGGCATCCGAATAAGATTGGGCGGGAATTTTGGCCTGAAATTGATTTTCCTCAAAATCCCAAATCACCAAATCACGGTTGCCAAAAAAATCAAACAAGAGGTGCTTACCATCTGAACTGCCTATGATGTCGAAGGTGGTTTCTGCGTTGGCACCCCCAATGATTTGATTGAGTTGTTCTTGACGAGATTCGTCCCATTCCATGACGGTTGGGTGATCGAGAGGGTAGCCTAAAAAATCTGACATCAGGATGGTTTTTCCATTAAGATCAAAGGTCATAGTATTTTGCCATTTTTCGGGATAATTGAGTTCAATTCCTTCAATGGGTTGGCCCGTCTGCACATCAAAAAACTCAATTGACTCATGTGAAGCATCGGAACAGTGGTTTGTAAAATAGGCCACAAAAACCGACCCATCCGGCGTGAAAGCAAATTGTACAGGGCTAAGGTATTCCGCATAATGATGATTGCTCAAAACACTATAAATTAAATCACCTGTTGCCCAATCCCATAATTTGATTTTGCCCGTAACCTCCAATCCTGCTTCTTCATCAAAATCCCATGTATCAGCGGAAGCCAAAATCGCGCCATCATGGGTAAAAGCCAATAAAGTCACGGCATTGCGATGGGCTTCTATGTTTTTTAGCTCAATTCCTGTCCCCACGTCCCAAAAAGATAATGTACCGTCGCGGTTGCCTACCACAAGTGTATTTTCGACGGGATGAAAAGCCAGACTACTGAGGCCGCCATGTTCATTTTCGAGAAGGCGTGGTTCTTGGTTATAAGGGCCATCTGGAAGATATAGCCAAATCCCTAATGTGCTTTGAATGGCAAGAACTTGATTATCAGGTGCAAATGCCGCGTCCGTGACGAAGCCGCGTCCCCAACGCTCTAATTGGGTCAAATTGGCAACATTTTCAGGAGTGATGATCGGGAAGTTATCCTGATGGGGCGGATTTCCGGTGGCGATAGGAAGTTTAGCGGCAAGGGCTGTAATAACAATAAAAACGGACACCCAACAAAACAGCGATTTTCGGCACTGCATTTTTCGCCTCCACTATTCTTTTGGAAAACAGATCCTAAAACTCGTCGGTTGGCTCGGCGGATTCGGTGTCCTCATCGCCCCATGCAAGACGCTCTGGCAATCCAGTTGGCGGCTGTGTTGGAGGCACAGGACGCTGACGTTTCATCATCTGGGTTTTGCCGAGACCGGGTTCCCATTCATCGGCTAACGCGCCAATCTCGCGTGTTAATTCCAACCCACCCAAATTTCTGGCGATAATTTCTACTAAGGATGGCTGTACCCACAACAGGGTATCAATCTGCACGGCTTTCGCCCCGGCGCTGATGTAATCGCGTGCATCATCGGCGGTGTGAATCCCACCACACGCAATAATCGGCATGTTGGCAAACTCGGCAATCTGACCGACGGCCCGCAGCACCAACGGCTTTAACCATGCCCCATACAGCCGTCCCCCAATCAATTGACCAGAGAGGGGGTCACGTTCCGCACCGCGTGGAGGTGAGGCGACGACCAGCGCATCCGCCCCGGCATCAATCGCGGTTCGGGCTAATTCAGGGGCGTTATAGAGGGGGAGTTTGATTAGCAGGGGTAGCTGCGAACGATCCCGCAAAATGCCGATTGAGGTCAGGGCCTCGCGGGGTTCGACCTGATCGGCAAGGCCCAATTCAATTCCGGCAATCCCTTCGGCCTCATCTAACACCTCAGCACAGTGACGTAGATCGTCTCGGTTGGTGGCAATCAGATGCACGATAATAGGCAGTTCGCTGGTACGCCAGATTTTGCCATAATGCCGAATGACACGGGTGAGGCCGGGATTGGGCAGGCCCGTATGCAGCAGCAGGCCGCCGGGGAATGGTACGACCCGTGTTCCATGTGCAGGGCCGCGTGCCTTCCATGTCAGGGGGGCAGTGACCATCGCGCCTAGTTTTTCCAATTTGATTAAATCGCGGTAAGGCGATGGCTCAAAACCCATCATGCCGGACGCGATCATCACCGGATTTTCGATAATCAGGGATTGTTTGCCGGGGCGAGCAATTTCTATCATCGCAGCCTCACTTGGGCTAAATCGAACGCCGCGCCATCTACGCAAGCCGCCCGATGGTCATGTTTATAACGCACGAGGCAGGCCATACACGCTCCCGTACCGCACGGCAGGGGTAAATCGTAGACCCCGTACAAAAATTCAGCAGGTAGGGCATGGCGGGCCAACCGACTGGCATCATAGAGGGTTGTAAAATAATCGTCCGAAAAAATGGGCGATGTCACAGCAAAAATCTGATCGGCCCACCCAAACAACTGCTTTTGATCGGGCCACATCATCGGCTCAGGGCTGGTGATGACTTCCACGACAGGTGGCAAATTGCTGACGGGGTATTCTCGCGCCATGCCTGTCAAAATGAGCGTAACCGAGGCTTGTTGGGTCGCAAGGGCATGATTCATCAAATGCAGCAGACGAGCCGGAGCGTAATCGAGCGCCAATAAAAGCAGATGTCGGATATTGGGTCGCAGCGGGAATGCCGACCCTACCGGGCCAATCATATTGACCACATCACCGGGAGAGTGGCGGCGTGTCAGGGGGCGCTCAATCATCAAGGTGCCATCTTCGGAGTCGCGGTTGACCGGAATCCAATGGTCACGCAGATAGGGGTCAAGGCTGGCATCGGTGCGGGTCAGCAGGGTTTGACCGGGTTTTAATTGGGCGATTCCGGCATCCTCAACGGTCAATTCCAACTGCTGCCACCCGCCGCCGATTTGCCGGACACGCTCGATGATGCCCTGTGTTTCACGCATAACATCTCCTCAATAGCAATAGGGGCAAGTCCAAGACCTGCCCCATAGCCAATGTACTTTAAAGGCCGATGATTAGATTGGTCGCCTGCGAGTAAACTCGTAGGCTATAGATGGGAAGTCCACTAAAGGGACTAGCGTATTCACGGCCTTTCTGCTTATCCAGTCGGTTTTTACCGACTTTGCGGCCATAGCCGGAGCATTTATTCTCTGGCACAAACAACCCAACCCTTGAACCTGCATCCAACGTACAAAAGGGTTTAAATTAGCCGAACAGCCCACCCAAACCACCCGGCAGCATTCCACCGATGTTGCCTGTGATGGATTCCATGCGTTCAGCCGCCATCGTCTGGGATTGTTCAATGGCCTGATTCACCGCCGCGACCAATAAATCTTGCAGGTCGGTCAGCCATTCTTCATCGGTTAAATCAATCTGGGCTTTATCAATAGCGATTTTTTGGATGCGCTGGTGTCCAGTGATGGTTACGACAATCGCGCCGCCGCCAACACTGACATCCATCGTTTCGGTTTCAAGGGCGGTTTGGGCCGCAGCCATGTCATCTTGCATCTTTTGAATTTGTTTGAGCATGGCAGCCTGTTGTCCCACCCCGCCCCCCCCCATTGGAGGGTTAAATCCACCGCGGCTACTCCCTTTACGTTTCGACATTGTATGACTCCTTACTGGTCTTCTTCATCGGGTACACTAAGCTCACCACCCAGTTCGTTAACACCGTACATGAGCAGTTCGTCATTGACATAATCTTGGGGCAGACGCTTATTGCCTGCGCCTGCGTCGTCGTCTAACAATTCTATTCGCACTTGGATGCCTTCGCCAAATACTTGATGGGCCGCTTTTTCAATCAATTGCAAATTTTCGGCCTGTTCCATCTTCTGACGCAGCATTTTATTATCAGTTTGCAGAATTAGGAAACTTTCCTCGACGCGATAGCCACGCCACCATTCAATAAAGGCTTTGAGGCGGGGATTGCGATGGGCCACCTCTAAAAAGCTGGGCCATTTTGCCTCAATCATGGCGATGCTCACCAATGGGCCGGTTTTGCGTTTTTCTGGTACATGATCTGTCCATGCCGTCTCGATGGTCGGTGGTTTACTCGGCGGGCGACTGGGGGGACGCGATTCGGTGCGACGTGGGGCAGGCTCGGCAATCGGTTCTTCTTCGACCACAGGCCGGGTAGATTCAACCAATGCCAGTTCCAATGGCAATTGCGGCTGCCACCCCCCACGCAAATCAGCGATGGCGGCATTAAAGGCACGGATGGATTTCAACAATGCCCCCCGTCCAATCATCTGTGCTTGTTCGCTCATGGCTTGCAGCATTTCATCGGAAGCCGTGACCAGATTGGGGTTGCCCATCTGAATCAGCAGCAGGGAGCGCATATATTCAATCACCTGTCGCCCAAAATAACGCGGGTCGGCGCCATTATCTACCGCGCTGTTAATCATATCCAAGCCATAGGCGGCATCATTGCTAAGGATGGCCTTGACCAATTCAATCACATATTGGCTGCTGGCTGCACCCAAAATCGCTTGGGCCAGTTCAAACGAAATATGCTCAGTGGGGTCGGCGACAATTTGATCAAGCAGGCTGATGCTGTCGCGCATACTGCCTGTGCCCTGCCGTGCAATCAATTCAAGGGCGCGGTCATCAATACTGATGCCTTCTTCTTGGCAAATCTGCCGTAGCCGACCCACTACTTCGCGCAACGGGAAACGTCGAAATTCAAACGGCAAACAGCGGCTTTTGATGGTGGCGGGGACTTTATCAATTTCGGTGGTGGCGAGGATAAAAATAGCGTGGTCGGGTGGCTCTTCCAATGTTTTGAGGAGGGCATCGAAAGCCGCACCAGAAAAACGATGCACTTCGTCAATAATATAGACTTTATAGCGGCCTTCGCTGGGGGCAAACGCGATTTTGTCCCGCAGTTCGCGCACATCATCCACCCCGGTATGTGAGGCGGCGTCAATCTCAATCACATCCAAAAAGCGCCCGTCATTGACAGCGATACAATAGGCACATTCATTGCAGGGGTGGCGGGTGATGTCGGGGTGAACACAATTGACGGCCTTTGCCAACAGACGGGCGGTGGTGGTTTTGCCTGTGCCACGTGGCCCACTAAACAAATAGGCATGACGGATGCGCCCCTGCCGAATCGCGCCGAGTAGAGTGCGGACAACGTGTTCTTGACCGATAAAATCATCAAATGCGAGAGGTCGCCACTTTAAATAGAGCGCCTGTGTTGCCACTGTTCAACTTCCTCACTCAAGTAAACGAATAGGCCCAAGTGTACTCGATTTTTTAGGATTTAGCGCGGCTATTAGTATAATTTTTTGAATAGAAAACCCGAATTTATTGGGCATGGGGACTCAATAAAACCTAGCGTCCCAACCTGCTATTCAAGCCGGAAATTTCCTTGTCAAGCCAAGTGTTATACCATGTATAGAAATCCACATGAGTACCACTACTTGGTGCAGTTTCATAGTAGGGCCAGTAGATTTTGCCGTTTACCTTTGTTAAAGGGGCAATTCCATTGCAGGTTGCTCGATCATCCATCCAAATATTTCCTTGCTCAGGGCCGATCAGAACAAGAATTAAATCAATAGCGCAACCGAAATTGCAGATAGGTAGTGAGCCAGTTGCTTGATCAAGATTATCTTCCCCACAGGCTTCATCAGGTTCTTCCCAAGTCGTAGTATGCGGAAATGGTCGTTCAAAAAAGTTAGGGATATTTTTGAGTTCAAACTCAAGTTTTTTGAAGCCTTCTTCAATGCTATATAGCCCCCATGCTGGCCCTGCACCACCATTTCCCACCTCGATCAGAAAACGCCGATAATCGTCAGGGATTGTCAGGTGATATTGTTTTTCAATAGACCGAATGTTGGAATTTTCAAGACATGGGCCAAGCTGATAACGATACCTCGAGCTAAAGTAAGTGTATGGATTGCCTGCGTTACTAAAATCCTCATTATCTCGCAAATAGGCCAATTTCTCTTTTAGGATACTCATATTATTCATAGCAAATCTTCCTCAGCTGATGAAGGGCATATTTTGGTTTATTGTAACACTCATGTATATGCAGGAATCTCCCAATGATGAGGGTACATTTGTAGCTTCAAATAATGAAAAGTAAAATTTTTATTGACTTGATTTTGAAAGCCATGTATAATGCTAAGTTTACATTAGACGGCGGATTCAAATCTTCAACCTAACTGAAATCCCAAAAATCCAATCGTGACTAATCCACCTAACACTGAGTTAACCGTTATTTGAGAAAGATCGCAGTGTCTGTAGTGTTGTTCTGTTTGTGTCAGAAGGAATAGAGATGCAGCACCTGATCGAAGATAAAAGCTATGCCCGCACTCGTGACGTTCTGGATTTACCCAAACTCATCGAAGTCCAGACCGAAGCATTCCAATGGTTCTTGAGAGAAGGCCTCGCTGAACTCTTTGATGAGATCAGCCCCATTGAGAGTTTTAATGGTAACTTGAAGCTCTACTTTCCGGGCAATAGCCCAGAGGCGCGTGAATTCGGCCTCGAATATTGGCTGGAAGAACCGAAGTATTCCAAAGAAGAATGCCTTGAGCGCGATATTGACTATGCCGCCCCATTGAAGGTCAAAGTCGCACTGGTCAATCACGAAGCTGGCGATCAAGTCGTCATCTCCGAGATTTTCCTCGGCAACTTCCCGCTGATGACCGAAAACGGCACGTTCATCATCAATGGAACGGAGCGTGTCGTCGTCAGCCAGTTGATTCGCTCCCCCGGTGTGTACTTTGCCGCCAGTGAAGACCGCACGACGGGTCGTAAGCTGTCCACCGCCAAGATGATTCCTGATCGTGGTGCTTGGATGGAATTTGAAACCCGCAAGAGCGACTACATCACCTTGAAATTTAACCGCAAGCGTACCGTGCCCGTCACGATTTTGCTGCGGGCGATGGCGGCGGTCAGCGATGGTTATGACCATCTGTCGCCTATCAAAGAGGGGTCAACCGAGGAATTGATGGAACTGTATGCCCATGTGGATACAGAAGCCGATCACCCCTATATCGCCCGTTCGATTGAAGCCGAACCGACTTGGGAATCCAAAGACGACCAGCGCACGGTTGCGGAAATGGCGCTGTTGGAATTCTACAAGCGTATGCGCCCCGGCGACCCGCCCACCCTTGAAAATGCCCGCGAATATCTGGAAAGCCAGTTATTCGATCAACGTCGCTATGACCTAGAGCGCGTGGGGCGTTATAAGCTGAATCAGCGTCTGCGTATTGACGATCAAATTGACCGCAAGACGCGCACCATCACCAAGCTGGATATTGTCAAGCTGGTCGAGCGCATGATCCAGATCAACAATGGTATGGAACAACCCGACGACATTGACCATCTCGGCAATCGTCGCGTCAAGACCGTTGGTGAACTGCTGCAAAACAAACTGCGGATTGGCCTGCGTCGCACCGAGCGTGTAGTCAAGGAACGTATGTCCATCCGTGAAGGAGACAGCCTTTCCCCGACGACGTTGGTTAACATCCGCCCAATTGTCGCCGCTGTACGTGAATTTTTCGGCAGCAGCCAGTTGTCCCAGTTTATGGAACAAACCAACCCATTGGCGGAATTGACCCACAAGCGCACCCTCTCGGCGCTCGGCCCCGGCGGTCTGCGGCGTGAACGCGCTGGCTTCGATGTGCGTGACGTTCACCACAGCCACTATGGTCGTATCTGCCCGATTGAAACCCCCGAAGGCCCGAACATCGGCTTGATTGGCCGTTTGGCGAGCTACGGACGGGTAAATGAATATGGATTTATCGAGACCCCTTACCGTCGTGTCTTGCGCGAACTCCCACTGGATGACCCTGAAGCATTGGGGCGCTTTTTGGGTGAAGATGTCGAAGACAAAAATGGCGATGTGGTCTTGGAGGCAGGCATCGAAATTACCGATGATGTTCTCAAGACGGTCAAAAAGGTGGGGCATAAGACTGTGCCTGTCCGCCCGTTTGTGACACCGGAAATTGTGTATCTCTCGGCGGATTCGGAAGACCGCTATCGCATTAGTCAGGCGAATACGGTTGTGGATAAACGCGGCCAATTCCTGCAAGAGCGTGTGTCGGCCCGCTTCCAACAAAAATTCTTGATGGAAAGCGCCAATCGCATTGACTACATGGACGTAGCTCCCCGCCAAATCGTGGGGATTTCGGCCTCGCTGATTCCATTCTTGGAGCATGACGACGCTAACCGCGCCTTGATGGGTTCAAACATGCAGCGCCAAGCCGTGCCTCTTCTGCTGCCTGATATTCCAATCGTCAGCACGGGCATGGAACAATATGCCGCCTATGACTCCGGCCAAATCGTGGTCGCTGACCAAGATGGTGAAGTTGTAGCGGCAACGGGCGACTTGGTGGTGACACGTGCCGCTAATGGTTTGGAGCGTGTCTACAAACTGCGTAAATACAATCGCTCCAATCAAAGCACCTGCATTGACCAACGCCCCGTCGTCAACAAGGGCCAATATGTCTATGCTGGGGATGTGATTGCCGACAGCAGCAGTACCGTTAGCGGACATCTGGCGCTCGGTCATAATGTGCTGTGTGCCTTCATTTCATGGGAAGGTGGCAACTATGAAGACGCCTTGCTCATCAGTGAAGAACTGGTACGCAACGACAAATTCACCTCGATTCATATCGAGAAGCATGAAGTTGAAGCCCGCGATACCAAGTTGGGGCCGGAAGAAATCACCTATGACATTCCCAACGTCGGGGATGCGGTGAAAGACCTCGATGAATATGGCATCATCCGCATTGGGGCGGAAGTTAAACCGAACGATATTCTCGTCGGTAAGATTACCCCCAAGGGCGAACGCGAACTCAGCCCCGAAGAAAAACTGCTGCGGGCTATCTTTGGTGAGAAGGCACGGGAAGTAAAAGATACCTCGCTGCGTCTGCCACATGGGGAACGCGGCAAGGTTATTGATGTGAAGGTCTTTACCCGCGACGAACACCGCGATTTGCCAGCGGGTGTTGAACAAATGGTGCGTGTCACGGTTGCCCAAAAGCGTAAGCTGACGCAGGGTGACAAGATGGCAGGCCGTCACGGGAATAAGGGTGTTATCTCGACCATCGTGCCGATTGAAGACATGCCCTTCCTTGAAGATGGGCGTCCAGTGGAAATCATCTTGAATCCATTGGGCGTGCCCGGTCGTATGAATGTTGGTCAGGTCTTGGAGACGCATCTCGGTTGGGCCGCTGATCGTCTTGGTTTCCGCGCCATCACCCCCGTGTTTGATGGGGCAAAGGAATGGGAAATCGAGGCCGAATTGGGGCGGGCGTGGCTCATTGACCGCGCTTGGAAGGTCATTACCGAACGTGCCTTTGAATGGATGCGCGAACAGAGCATTGACCCAGAATTCTATGAAGATGACGACGATGTGCGCCGCGAATATGTGAATGAATGGTTGGGAGCCCTGCCCGAATATAATCGGGAACGGCTGGCTCTTGATTCAACTTATGCACGCCGTATCGTCTTGGCTGAATGGCTGCGCGAACTGGGCTATGATCCAGAAGCCATGCTGTCATATAACCTGCAAGACTTCACAGCTGAGCAGCGCCAACAACGAGATCGCTATGCACTAGCCATCAGCCTGCGCCAATGGATTGAAGCCCAAACGGGTGAAGCCCTCCCAATGGATGTGATGGACATTGATACGCTGCGGGATATTGCGGATCGCACTGCCCTGCGCGTGGGTAAGCCTGTACCGGTCTATGGCAAACACAAGCTGTTTGATGGCAAGACGGGTGAAGCCTTTGACCAGCCTGTGACCGTCGGCATTATCCATATGCTGAAACTGGCCCACTTGGTCGAAGACAAAGTTCACGCCCGTTCGACTGGCCCCTACAGCCTCGTCACGCAGCAACCGTTGGGTGGTAAGGCGCAGTTTGGTGGTCAGCGTTTCGGCGAAATGGAAGTGTGGGCACTGGAAGCCTATGGCGCGGCCTACACCCTCCAAGAAATGCTTACCGTCAAATCCGACGATGTGCAGGGGCGCGTCAAGACCTATGAGGCCATTGTTAAAGATGAGCCGATTGACGAACCCGGCATTCCCGCCAGCTTCCGCGTGTTGGTCAAGGAACTGCAAAGCCTCGGCCTCGCAGTTGAAGCCATCACCGAAAGCGGCGAAGTTATCACCTTTGGGCGCGATGACGACAAGAGCAAGACCCCCAGCCTTAGCACGGGCCTGCTCGGTCTAGGTACTACCAATCGTTAAAACATCCCTGTAGACAACAACAGGGGCAAAAAAAGGGCAGGTCAACGCGACCTGTCCTTTTCATTTTAGTTTATGGGGGAAACAGATATGGTTACGATTGCACGTTGGGCGGCAGAACAAATCGCGGCGGCATTGCCAGAATTTATCGAATTATTGCAGGACAGCGTGGGCGGCGGTGCTTCCGTTGGATTTTTGCCACCCCTTAGGGATGCTGTAGCGCACGAGTATTGGTCAGGTGTCCATGCCGATGTCGCAGCAGGTAAGCGAATTTTGATTGTCGCCCTGCTGGATGGCAAAATGGTCGGGTCGGCCCAATTGGAGTTAGCCATGCGCCAAAATTCTCGCCATCGCGCCGAGGTGCAAAAGGTACTGGTGCATTCGACCTATCGGCGGCGGGGGATTGGAAAGCAGTTGATGGCTGAACTCGAAAATCAAGCCCACCTTGCCAAGCGTACCCTGCTGGTGTTGGATACCTGTCGGGGCGATTCCGGTGAACCGCTGTATCGCAAGATGGGCTATATTGAAGTGGGGGTCATTCCGCGTTATGCCGAAATCGAAAACGGTGACTTTTGCGACACGGTGATTTATTACAAGCAGTTGACCTAATGTTCAGCCCACTCACCATTGGGTTGTTTTTCACCGGCGCGAATCGCCACTTTTAGCCTATTTTCTTGGGGCGGGATGGGGCATGTCCAAGTGCGCGGCTCCCGTCCTGCCCGCATTGCCAAAGATGCGGGTTCATTAAAGGCGCAGTAGGGCGAATAGGCGATGTTAAAATTGACATGGAATCGGTGTCCACCGAGCCATTCCGGGTCAAGATAGCGTCCGGCGGAATAGGTCTCGACGCCGCTGGTGGCATCCATGAAAGGTAGGAAAAAATAACCCTGCTCTGGACTGTAAAAGAGGGTTAATTCAACCAACTGCTCCTCGATCTCAAAACGCAATTTACCCCATTTTTGATACCAGCGGATTTCCCCTGTCGAGGTCTGCATTTTGACGTTGGTTTTTTCGGCAAACTCTTCGGCCTCAAGGATGAGGTCGAGGGCCGGATTGGGCTCAAAGTAGTCCAAATGGGTAAAAAGCGCCTGCTGTTCGGGGGTCAGGGGTGAATAGGGATGGCTTTTGAAGAAGGCATCCTTTTCTTGGCGTTCTTGCAAAAGGGTCTGTATATCCATGTGTGTCCTTCGTTTAATCAATGGCTTCCACTGATTAGACGCCTCAAAACAGACAGACGTTACACAGTTTCATTGGAGGGCGGCTTGGACAGCAGCTTCAAGGTCTTGATAGGAGACGGCAACACCATTGACAAAGAAGGTGGGTGTGCCGCGCAGCCCCAACTCCGTGCCTGCCTCAATCAATGAAAATACGATGTTGCGATACTTGCCACTGAATAGACAACCTGAAAAATCCTCAGTATTCAGGTCTAGCGTTTGAGCCAATTCCAGAAATGGGGCAATATCGGAATAGGCATAATATTCCTCATCACTTAGGCTAAACACAGCATCATGATAGGCCATAAACGCATCATGCCCTTGCTCGAGGGCGCAGAAGGCAGCTTCGGTTGCTACTTTATCGTTCCATTGGGTGGTCGGCCAACTGACAAACGCCACTCGCACATCATCGGGATACTGGGCTTGCAGTTCATCCAATAGCCCGCGCCGATGCAGCCGCCGACAGACTGAACACCCATAGGAGCCAATTTCGACCACTGTCACTTTCGCGTTTTGGGCGCCGCGCACCGTCACTTGGGCCATCTGCCGTGTGACTGAGGGTAGTAGTCCCATCTGATTGTCTGGCAGGGGGGGGTATTCATCAAAAATATTGCGTGTGTCGGCAAGGCTGGGTATGGAATTGGGGAGTTGCTGTTCAGCCGAATCCGACGACGTGACATCGCCTAAAAACATAAAATCAGTCACGATACAGGTTATACTGGTCAACAGGACCAAGCACAAAAATATCCCTAATAGGGTATAGGGGAGGGTTGGCTTGGATAACTTGAACGATGTTGAAAGGCGCATTGTAACCAGAAACCGCTTCCAATACGACGTTACCTATAGAAACAAAAAATCGCCGACTATGGCGATCTTCTTGGCGGAGAGGGTGGGATTCGAACCCACGGTGACCATAAAGGCCACAACGGTTTTCGAGACCGTCCCATTCGTCCACTCTGGCACCTCTCCGTGATATAGGTCGAGTGTGGAAGACTTGTTCCAAACTCTAGCTATTATACACTCATTTTTGCCCTTGTGAACGGAGTTCTGCAAAAAAGTTGACCAAAAGTGCAGCCGCTTCGTCCCGTAGGATGCCGCTTTGGACTTCAACGCGATGGTTTAGGCGCGGATGATTCAGGAGGTCAAAGACACTTCCACCCGCTCCGGCCTTTGGGTCAGTGGTAGCAAAGACCAGCTTGGGCAGTCTTGCCAACACTATCGCCCCGGCACACATCACGCATGGTTCCAAAGTACAATAGAGTGTCACATCTTCTAAGCGCCAGTGACCAATCACTTGGGACGCTTCACGGAGAGCGAACATTTCCGCATGGGAAGTAGGATCATGATCCACTTCACGGCAGTTATGTCCCTTGCCAATGACCTCACCATGATGTACCGCTATCGCACCAACCGGCACGTCCCCATGTGCTTGGGCGAGGCGGGCCTCATCTAGTGCAAGGCGCATCCAAAACTCGTCGTCCATAATCCCATTCATTATACAATTCGCTATTTTGACGGGTCAATTAAAATAGCAGACTCTAAGCAAGCGCTAAATTCCTTCTAATGCTCAGACTCGCTTATGGCCGCGTCGGCTTCACGATCTTCAGGAGTTATATATTCAAAGAACATGAGAAGGGTACTGGCATAGCGTCGTTCATCATAGAGGGTTAAGTTTTGCAGCGGCAGGTCTTCACGCTCTTTGGGATCAATCTGGACGATCACCAGCGCATCCGGGGCAAGATGTTGGGGGTGGGCATCCAATTTTAGGAGGGCCTCTTTCCAAATCGCTTTATATTGCGGCGGCGCAATATAGACAATCTCAAAGGGGGTCGGGTTTTCGCGTTCCAGATAAAGCAGTGCGTCGGTATGCAGCACATCGGCTTTATCGGTAAAGCGGCAGGTTACCAGATTTTCCTGAACGGTGCGGATGGCAGCCTTGTCGCGGTCAATGAACCGGGCGAATGAGGCTCCCCGGCTAAGGGCTTCAATGCCGACTGCGCCCGTCCCGGCAAATAAATCCAAAATACTGGCTTCCGGCACATTCCCACCCAAAATGCTAAATAGGGCTTCCTTAACACGATCCATAATTGGGCGTGTGCCTTCACCGGGCACCATTTTAAGTTTGCGGCCTTTGGCGATGCCTGCTATGACCCGATGGCTCATGACATCACTCCCCGTGTGGCTTCAACCGATTCACGCGCGGCACGGATATTCGATTGGGGGGTGGTGGTCATAATGACACAACCCGTAGACAAAATTAGGCGGCGGCGGTTCGTCAGGTCAAAGGCTTCACGGGCCTGTTCCTTGACCCCTCCCGGATTGCCATTGTGCATATCCATACGCCCCAATCCACCACAGACCGCCCCCTGAAATTTCAGTTTGCCCAATGCTAGGTTTGGTTCGGTTTCGCGGTCATGCCAATTGATAACCTGTACCGGATAGGTGGCAATCGTCTCAAACATTGGTAGCGGGCCATGTAGATGTACGACATTTAGCCACCAGCTTTTTGGCAGGGCATTCAGAATTTGCAGGTCGTAGGGGCGGCCAAATTCCTCATATTCTTTGACCGTCATTTGGGCAAGGCTGGCATGTTGGATGGCATAAAAAATACCCGCGACCCCGGAATGCTGCATCGCTTCGATAAAGCGCAGCGTGTTTTCTGTAATCATATTGAGGCCTGTTTTAAGGCGTTCGGGTGCGGTGCGGAGATGCTCAATCAGAAGATCATTCCCTGCGACGTGTTTGGCTTGGGCCAGCGGGCTAAAAATGGTCTGGATATACGGGACGTTACCCTTTAGCCCTTCTTGCATGAGCCGCACGGTTTCAATCTGCTGACCGAGGCTGCCTTTTTTGGGGTCGAGCGCCCGCAGCGTTGTCCAATCCACTGATCGCTCCACCACGCGCTTGGTAGTTTCTCGCGTGCCTTCGATATGACCAACCCAGCGATCTTGGACGCCGTAGTCGGTCACACTGTAATTGGAAGCGGGGGTGATTTTAATAAAGTCAAAATCCCACTGTTTTTGGAAATCTAGGCAGGCTTGTACTAAGTCGGCAGGGCGCTGGTCATCACCGGGCCAGTGACGCCATAAGGCCACTGGCACTCGATCCGTCGCTTCGCCCGCAATGGTTTTTTCTAGGCGCTCACGTTTGGTAAGTGTCATCATCACCCGAGTTGGCGCAGTTGTTGGCGCACCATGTTGTTGAGCATGTAATAACGACCCGGCGCACCGGCATCTTCTTGGCTTTGTAATTCTTTCAGCATTTCTTGTAATTTCGAAAAGGTTTCACGAGCATGGGCAGTGTCACCTGAATTCTTGAGCACCAACCCTAAGCCATACAGTGCATCCACATTGTTATTTTCAAGCGACAATACCTGCCGAAAAATATTAAGGGCGGTCTCATGTTGACCCTGACGGTGCGCTCGCCAAGCATCTCCAATCAGCTTTTGGATGCTTTCGGTAACTGCCCCCGAGGTTTTTACTTGGTCGGTCATAAAAAGGTCGCTCCTTTTTTCAACGTTCAAAAAGATATTTAAACTGAAGCATTGACGAAATTATAGTCCCCCCACGTTATGTCGCAAAATTTTATCCCTGTAGAAATCATATGAGGCATTCAATTTTGAACTGTAAGCGGACTTGGCAGGACAATTTTCGAACCCACTGCCCCTTTTAGGTTAAAAATATTTCGCGCCACTGCATTTTCGCACGGCTGCAAATCAATTCGGTCACATGATTCGACCTGCAAAGCAATTTCATAAGTGCCTGAAGGCAGATCATCGGGCAATTGCAGTTGGTAGATGCTGGTGATATATCCCTCGGTGGGCCAAAGGTTGGTGGGCCAATTGGCAGGGTGGCGATAGCGGGTTTCGCTCACAATGGTATCGGTACGGGATTCTAAAACCTGTATTGCCACCTGATAGTTCGGCAGATTAGGCCGATTTGCCCGCCAATAGGCATACAGATTCAGGGTATCGCCAGCATTTACGCTATTGTCGAACTCATAGCCCAAAAAACCAATGCCGCCATCCACGATTAAACGCAGTGGCGTTGCTCCGGCGGGCGGGCTGCTGCTTGGCGATGTTTCGGTAATCAGCGATGGATTCGCCCGAAAACAGATGCTCATGCCAATAAGCGGGAGAGCGATCAAGGCCAACAGCCATTTTTGTTCCGCGCCAAAACCCCATAGCCAAGAGGTGGTGTAGTCGGGTTCTTGGGGGGGGCGACGGCGATCGAGCCAATAGGTCAAGCCACCAATCAAAATAAGGCTAAATAGACTCATGATAGTGGCCCATTGGCGAACGGCGGTATTGCCAAAACGAATCACTACATCATTTGACCCGGCTTCAAGCGGGATACGGATAAGGCCTGTTGTGGGAACACTCTCAATAGATACAGGTCGGTCATTGAGTTCGGCCTGCCAACCGGGATAGTTGAGTGTCAAAATTACCACGTCCGTCGCTTGGCGGGTTTCAATGCCAAAATCGTCGAGAGTGGGATCATGGGCATTGACCGAGACTAAACTATACGGCGGCAGGCTTTCGGTTTGCACTTTAAAAATGCGCTCTTTGTTATAGGAATTGAGTAAGGCGGTAGAGGGTTCAGGCAAAATGGCGGCCTGTTTGGGTAGCATATAGCCATGTCGAAATGTGCCCAACGCATGACCGCGCAGTTCCAACTCAAACAGGCTGTTGACGGTAAAGGGCGCTTCGATGGGGCGAAAGCTAGGTGCGTAAAAGGCTGGCGCTGACGAAATGACCAACACCAATACTAAAATGGCACCTCCCGCATAACGCATGATAGGCCGATGCAATAGCTGCTCGATCATGACCATTACCTGCGTAGCCAGAATTGCACATGCAAGCGTTAATACACCAAGCAAGTCCATCGGCTGAAGCGCTTCAAATCCATTCCCCCACAGCGAATCGTCCAAAATCAGACCACTGAGAATCATGACAATCGGGATGAAGAAAGACACAACTTCTGGCGATTTTAAGAACGTTGTCCGTTTACGCAGTCGGCGCACGAAACCAATCACCATCCATATCCCCCCAAAAACCGCCAGCACCCATGTAGCAAGGCCGAGATTAAAGCGTATCGGCGTATTGAGAGCCGATTGATCGAGGGGTGGGAGGGGCACTAAAAGGTCGCTGATCGTATTCGGTGCGACGTAATCGGCGGGATAGGATGCCACCGTCTGCCATTGAATAGCATCTTTTTCTAAGAAGGCGGGCATCCAATAAAACGCGGCGAGGGTCAGCCCCAACAAAAAACCGCCCATCGTGATTTCCCAATGCAGTGGCTTGGCACTAAACAGCATCATCCACAGCAGCCACCCCCCGGCAATTGCAAATAGAATAGGGGATAGGGTTCCATCCGAGAGCAACAGGGCCATAGCAGTGAAGGCCAAAATAAGTAAGTCGCGCCCCCGTCCGGATTGAAAAGCTCGGTCAATGGCCCATAACACCACAGTAAACCATGCCCCTGCCCATGCCGTGCCAAGATTGCTATGTAAGTAGGGTTCGGTTTGCAAGGTATAGGGGGAAAACAGAAAAATCACCGTGCCGACGACCCCTGCGACTGCCCCCCACCGCTGACGGATAAAACCAAATAATCCAACCCCACCCGTAAAAATGCTCAAAATCAGCAGAACCTTAAAACTGGTTTCAGGCTCGGCTTGCGCGATAGTGACGTGGAGGCCCCCGACATAGTAGGGCATCGGGGCGAGGTAATTGAAAATGGGTGAGCCATAGCCATAAGTGAAATCGGGTGCCCAACGGGGATAAAAGTCACCCGCTTGGATACTTTGGGAGACTGAATAGATGCGGTGCATTTCAAGCAAGGCTTCAGGGGAATTGGGCAGGCCACTATTGATAATCAAGGGCCATACAACAATCAGACAACACGCTAAGACCGCCAATAGAGGCCAATCTATCCCGCGTGGACGTGGACGCATCCATGCAGGAAGTTCTTCAAGGGTCAGGCCATAGTCGGCGGGATTAAACATAAAAGGTTAAGCAGGGGCAGGGAATTGGCATCCCCACCCCACTGCTACTATTGCATAATCAGATCGGGAATTTGTTCGGGATAGGATGCGACCTTAACACCCACCGATTTCAATTTTTCAATCTTCTCGGCGGCTGTCCCCACATTACCTTCGACCAATGCCCCGGCATGGCCCATCGTCTTACCAGCGGGGGCACGCTGACCCGCGATGAATGCCACAACGGGTTTAGTCATGTGTTTGTCAATAAAATCAGCGGCCTTTTGTTCATCCGTCCCGCCGATTTCGCCAATCAACACGACCTTTTCGGTATTGGGGTCTTCTTCAAACATCTGCAAGACATCCAAGAAGCTGGTGCCGTTGATGGGGTCGCCACCAATGCCAACGCAGGTGGTTTGACCAATGCCGCGCTGGGTCAGGGCATAGACCGCTTCATAGGTGAGCGTACCACTCTTGGAAACGACCCCAATCGGGCCGGGGGTGGCGATATAACCGGGCATAATGCCGACTTTGGCTTGGCCGGGGGTGAGCAAACCGGGGCAGTTCGCGCCGATTAAGCGAGAATTGCTGGTGTCCAAGATGGCGCGGACTTTCATCATATCTTGAATCGGAATGCCCTCAGTGATGCAGACAATTAATTCAATTTCCGCGTCAAGGGCTTCCAAAATCGCATCGGCAGCACCCTCGGCGGGTACATAGATAATACTGCAATTTGCGCCTGTTGCTTCACGGGCGGCCTTCACGGTGTCGAAGACGGGTTTACCTAGTACCCATTCACCACCCTTGCCTGCGCGTACACCGCCGACCACGTTCGTGCCATATTCAATCATCTGTTGGGCATGGAATCGGCCTTGTTTGCCTGTGATGCCCTGCACAACCAGTTTTGTGTTTTTATCAACCAGAATCGCCATCTTTACTTCGCTCCTCGGACGGCTTCGACAGCCTTTTGCGCGGCTTCATACAGGGTCTTGGCCCCGGTCATATTGGTCAAATTGGCGCTGTTGATAATCGCCAAGCCTTCTTCTTGATTCGTGCCGATGAGCCGGACGATAATCGGCAGTTGGGTGGGAACTTCGTTCATGGCCGTGATGATGCCGCGTGCCACATCGTCGCAGCGTGTGATGCCACCGAAAATGTTAATCAGAATCGTTTTAACGTTTTTGTCGGACAGGATAATGCGTAAAGCTGCCGCCACCTGTTCAGGGTCAGCGCCGCCGCCGACATCCAAGAAATTGGCTGGGCCGATGCCATATTGTTCGCCAAAGTGGGCGGTCATGTCCATCGTTGCCATTGCCAGCCCTGCCCCATTGACCATACAGCCGATTTGCCCGTCTAATTTTACGTAGCTCAGGTCAGATTCGCGGGCGGTGATTTCCTCTTGGGGTTCTTCGGAGGTGTCGCGCAGGGCCTCTAATTCAGGATGACGACCCAACCCATTGCCATCAATCGTCATTTTGCCGTCGAGTGCCTTCAAAATGGTCTGCCCATATTCTTCTACAACGGCGAGGGGGTTGATTTCGCATAGGGTCGCATCGCTGGCGGCATAACATTCATATAGACCCAGCGCAATTTTCTCGAACTGCTTCCACAAATCGTGTGGCAGATTGATCCCGGAGGCCAGTTCGGTAATTTGATAGCTGCGGAGGCCGATGAGGGGGTTAATGTGGATGCGTTTAATTTTTTCGGGTGCGGTGCGGTTGACTTCTTCAATATCCATCCCGCCTTCGGAGCTTGCCATAATGAGCGGCTTGCGGGCGGCACGGTCATTGGTTACGGCGAGATAAATTTCACCTTTGATGTTCGCACCGGGATCAATTAACACTTTGTTGACGGTGTGGCCTTTGATGTCCATGCCGAGGATTTTGCTGGCATGTTCGCGGGCTTCATCGGGGTTCTTAGCAACTTTGACCCCGCCTGCCTTGCCGCGTCCACCGCTATGCACTTGGGCTTTCACGACGGTGACACCGCCTAATTCTTTGGCGATTTCATAGGCTTCATTTGCGTTAAAGGCCACTTTACCACGTGGGACGGGAATCCCAAATTCGGCAAAGCGTAGTTTTGCCTGATATTCGTGAAGATTCACTGATCTTCGTCCTCCATCCAAATAGTAGGGTATTCAAAATTCGTTTCGATTTGATGTAGGGGATGACACGCACCAAACCTTGAAGAGTATACCACCGTGATAGGGCGGCTTCCAATTGTCAGTCTAATTTATCCAAGCGACGTGTGCCTTCGATTTCTAAAACAAAATCTGCTCCAAACGCTTGTGAAGGCGTGAGCGCTCCCACCGGATGCTGCTCAAAAATTTTCTCCACACAGCGTACCCCACCCACTGCCGTCAATTGATAGGCTTCCATCGTTTCCAACCACGCCTCTTTGGAATTGCCATTTTTATCGGTAGCCTTCGCCCAGATATATGATTTTCCACTTTGACGCAGGTGCTCATCTGGCCCGGTGATGCGTTTTTCCACCCACCATTGAATCAGGCGGCGCACAGGTTTGACTGCCAGCAGATAGGGGAACAAGGGGCTAAATGTTTTGACCGTGCGAATCATGCGCGGGCGGTAGCTCATATAGGTGGTGATATTGGGAATCCCAGTGGCACGGTAGGCCGTTTCTAAATCGCCCCAAGGAATCGGCATGGCCCAAAGCTCTTTGCCATGCGAAAAGCGGATTTGTTTAGCCCCCTTGCCGAGTGGATAGGGGATGAGTTGACCATCGCGGCGCACCGTCCCCCCCTTGCCAAGACCTGCTAAAGCGGATTTAGCTGTTCCGGCACTGGTTTGGGAAATGGCTTGGAAGGCGATTTCTAGTTCGACGGCTTCGAGGACTTGGCTGGCGACATAACTCGAAAGACAGTCGGTTGGAATGATGTCGAACCCGACCCCCGAAATCAGGGCAATGTTTTTTTGACGGGCCGCTTCGTCGCGCTTGAATGTTTTGCGGAATACCAAGATTTCGCCAGTAATATCTACATAATTTGTCCCCGTCTCGACACAGGCATCCAACATCGGAGAAGCGGTATAGATGAATGGGCCAGCGGCATGGAACAGAAGATCAACGTCAGCGAGGGCATTTTTCAAAGCGGTGCTATCGTGTAAGCTGAACACACGATATTCGAGGCCAAGCCGTTCGGCCAGTGGGATGAGTTTTTCCGCCGAGCGCCCTGCCAAGATCGGTTTGTGTCCGCGTTTTAGCGCCTCCTCCGCGACCAATTCACCCGTATAGCCATACGCACCGTAGAGCATCCAACGATTATTTGTCATCTGCTTCCCTATGTTTCCTTGCTACAAGTGGAGGGGCGTGCTAGGATTTTGAACGTTGGCTGATTATAACGTGGAATGGATTTGGAAATGACATTGAAGCGGCAAGTTGGACTGATGTTATTGGTGGTGCTGGTACTGCTTGCGGCCTGTCAGCCGGAAAATTCGGGGGAGCGCGAAATTCGGGTGGCCCTGATCGCCGATGGCACACAGCGGGCCTTTGTGTTTGATCGACCTCTGTCGGTTGAGCAGTTTTTGCGACAGGCCAATATCACTCTCAACCCACTGGATGAAGTTACACCCTCCAAATTCACCCAAGTCACCGATGGCATGACGGTGACAGTGGTGCGCGTGACAGAAACCGAAGATTGTAGTAAAACCGAGCCACTGGACTTCGAGGAAGTTGAGCAACCCAGTACCAACCTTGAACCCGGCGAAACGCGGATTTTGGAACGCGGCGAAAACGGGGAAGTTCAAATCTGCTATACCATTATCATCGCTGATGGGGCCGAACGTACCCGCCGTGAAAAATCTCGCATCGTGATTAAAGAACCCAAAAATCAAATTGTCGCTGTCGGTCAGACCGATACCCTTGAACCTGTGGTGATTGATGGGACACTGGCTTATATTTCGAGCGGGCAGGCATGGATGATACGTGGCAACAGTGGCAACCCAATGCCCTTGACCACTGATAACAACCTTGATGGAAGGGTCTTTGATTTATCGGCGGATGGACGCCAACTGTTGTATACGCGCAAAACCGATGACCCAAACGATGCGGCCTTTTCTAACGAATTGTGGGTGATTTTGGATACCAACAGTCCTGTCCCGATTCCATTGGGCTATAACAACATTTTGTCGGGGGGATGGATACCCGGTCAGCCGTATAACCTCTATTATTCGAGCGCCAATGCTGGAGGTGGTTTTCAAGGCTGGGTTGCCTATAACGATCTATGGGTCGTCCGGCTCAATCCGCGTGATGGGGATACCTTAGATATAGATGAGGTCATAACCGATAATGTCACGGGGGAATTTGCGTTTTGGGGGACGCGCTTTGCATGGTCACCGGACGGCACAAAAGTTGCCTATGCCAAATCGAATGGAGTTGGGTTGGTAAATCTGGGTACAGGTGATGGGAATGGCGATTTTGGGCCGTTTGCGCTCAACTTCGCTTATTACAACACTGCAATTGTGAATGAATGGGTTTGGCAACCTACCCTCTCATGGTCGCAAGATGGGCAATGGGTGGTAACGACGGTGCATGGCCCGTCGCATAGCAACGAAGCCCCTACTGACAGTATTATTTTTGATGTAGGTGTTTTTAAAGCCGACGGATCATTGGCGCTTAACAGCCTCATTTCCAAGACGGGCATTTGGGCTAGTCCGGTTTATTCCCCTGTCTCGGTTGGGCCGGATGGTCAGGCCCAATTCAGCATTGCTTTTTTGCAAGCCCGTGAACCCCTCAACAGCTATGGCACCGAATACGATTTGATGATTGCCGATCGGGACGGCAGCAATCCAAACCGAGTTTTTCCGCCTCAAGGCTTGCAGGGGATTCGCCCAGTAACCCAACAAAATGCCACTCCGTTTACATGGAGTCCATCAGGTCGGCAAATTGCCGTGTTGTATCAAAATAATCTTTGGGTTGTTGAGGCGGATTCTGGCCTCCCCCGCCAAATTACCAATGATGGTCAGACCTCCACACCCCGCTGGACAAACTAAATGATGAACTCACCTGTGCTGCGCCGCTGGGTTATTTTTCTGACTTGCTGTTTAGTGCTACTGGTCAGTATCGGCGCGATTTTGGATCGCCGTTCCGCTGAGGCCAAAGCGATACGTGGTTGGGAGCTTGCTACCGAAATTCAAGCGATGCCCTATCGTCAATCCATTGGTGGGGTCAATGTCGAATTGACGCAGTATGCCCCCGACGAATTAAACACCCAATTGCAGACGATTGACGGGCTTGGATTTACATGGCTGCGCCAGACCGTCTATTGGGAACAGGTCGAACTGGAACAAGGCACATTCGATTGGTTAGCCTATGACGCGATAGTGGAGGCTGTTGCCCAATATCCCGACCTAAAATTAGTGTTGGTGCTGGATGGCACACCGCGTTGGGCACGTCACCGCGAAGCCCCCGATCATGCCTTTGCTCCACCCGTCAGTGTAGACGCCTTTGCCAATTTTGCGCGGGCCGCTGCCGAACGGTACAGCGACAAGGTGGATTACTATCAAGTCTGGGACGAGCCAAATATTCGTGAGCATTGGGGCAGCCTCGATCCCCGTCCGGCGCTCTATGTAGCGATGTTAAAAGCTGCCTATCTTGCCATTCATGAGGCGGATGGTCAGGCGACGGTTATCGCTGCTGCCCTTGCGCCCAATGTCGAAGATGGCCCGGAAAATTTGAGCGACGTGTTATATCTACGGGCGATGTATGACCTCGGTGGCAAAGATTTTTTTGATGCGGCGGCGGGCAAACCCTATGGTTACAACGCCTCCCCAGATGACCGCACCACCGATGAGGCCACGCTGAATTTTTCGCGGTTGATTTTGCTACGTGAAGAAATGGTTGCTCATGACGACGGGTCAAAAGCGCTGTGGGGCAGTAATTTTGGTTGGAATTCACTGCCTGCCGATTGGAATGGCCCCCCTTCGATTTGGGGGCAGGTGTCGGCAGCAGATCAAATCGCCTATACCCAAGCGGCTTTTCGTCGCGCCGAACGCGAATGGGCATGGGTTGGCGGGCTGATTGTCCAACATTGGCAACCGGATGTCCCTGCGGATGACCCGATTCAAGGTTTTGCGATTGCACCTCGATTGGCGGAATGGCAGGCCGCCGGATTGTCATTTAAAAACGATGCCTTGCTGTCCGGCCTATATCCCGCCATCAACCCCTTCACTACCTATGAGGGCGATTGGCAGTTTAGCGATTTGGGGGCGGATGCGGGAACCGTTGATCCGAATGACCCGAATGTGTATGACATCCAAAATTCGATTCGAGTAACCTTTCGTGGCACGGACTTCGCTATGCTGGTGCGGCGCGATGATTATGTGGCGTATCTGGCGATTACAATTGACGGGCAGAAAGCCAATAAATTACCCACCAATAAACAGGGTGAATCCTTCCTCATTTTGACCTCCCCTAGCCGAAAGCCGACCACTGATTTAATCTCGATTGCCAGTGGGCTTGATGACGGGCTGCATGTCGCCGAAATAGTGCATCGTCCGTGGCAGGGTGATGATCGTTGGGCCATTGCGGGCTTCGCGGTTGCCAGCGCACCGGATACCCTGCCATATAAGCGTGTGCAGATTATCGCCGCGATCTTTGGCCTATTATCCGTTGTTGGCATGGTGGGGGTGGGCTATCGTTTGCCGTTCCGCCAAGTCAAGATGCCTTCACGGGAGGCCCTGCAAAATATCGCCGATGTTGCACTCACCCTCATCGTGTCACTCATTTTTGTGGTTGGCGTTGTCCTCTCGTGGGGCGATATGGTCACAACCTTTTTGCGGCGCGATACTCCAGCCTTGATCGTCAGCCTTACCTCCATGAGTGTGGCCTATTATTCGCCAATTGTGTGGGGCACTTTGGCGGCATTGGCGGTCTTTGCAGTGATCGTATTCAACCGCCCGCTGATGGGCCTGTTGGCAGTGCTGTTTTGGTCGGCCTATTTCACCGCTACCCTAGATGCCTATGTGCAGTTGATTGCGGTGGTTGAGGTCATGTTGGCGATTAGTGCCGCCGCCATTATCGGACGTGGGTTATATGAATGGGCTAAGGTGCGCCGTGTATCCACCCCGTCAAAGATCTCCCCACATATTGCCCTCCTCAACGTGTGGAATCGGCTAAGTTCGCTCGACATCGCGTTAATAATATTCTTGGGGCTGGCGTTTACTTCCCTCTCTTGGGCCGATTTGCGACCTGAAGCCCTGCGTGAACTGCGGACGATGATTTTTGACCCATTAGTATTCTACCTGCTGTTGCGGGTGGCTCGTCTTCAAGAAAAAGACCTGTCGCTTTTGGCAGAAGCGATGATTCTGATAGGTACAGTGGTGGCCTTAGTTGGGCTTTACAATTACGTCACCGAAACCTATGTGGTGTTGACGCCGGAGGGGTCAAAGCGGTTAGTGGGAATTTATGGCTCACCGAACAGTGTCGCTCTGCAATTGGGACGCTGTCTGCCGTTTGCCTTCGCCTATGTCATTTTGCCAGTTGGGGCATGGCGACGGATCTATGCGGGTGTCGGCGGTGTGATTATGCTGCTGGCGGTGCTGCTAACCCAGAGTATCGGCGCGATTGCGATTGGTCTACCCGCAGCGTTCGCCATCATCCTGTTGGGCTGGCAGGGGCGACGGGCATGGCTGCCATTAGGTGGATTGGCGGTGGCTGGTTTGGTCGCGTTGATTCCCTTATCTCGGTTGATTCCTCGACTCCGCAACGTTTTCGATTTTAGCAACAGCACCACCTTATTTCGGGTCAACTTATGGCGCAGTACACTTGAATTGATTAAAGACCATCCGATTACGGGGGTAGGCCTCGATCAATTTTTGTATGCTTATCGGGGGCGCTATATTTTGTCCGAAGCATGGGCTGACCCCGACCTTTCCCATCCGCATAATGTGGTGTTGGATTATTGGGTGCGTCTGGGCATTTTCGGGGTTTTGATTGGCGTGTGGCTGCAAGTCGCATTTTGGCGGACGGCACTGGCGGCGTATCGTCAAGTGCGGCATTCCAATCCGGTGTTGCTGGCGATTGTGTTAGGCGCGATGGGCAGTATGGCGGATTTCCTTGCACACGGCATGATTGATTCGGCCTATTTTGCCATCAATCTGAGTTTCATTTTTGTGCTGTTGCTGGCGTTGGTGCAGCGGAGCCGAGAATTAGGCACTAACCTCGCACGAGTTCAATAAACTTATCAACCGTCAGCCCTGCATCGCGGATAATGCTGCGGAGTGTCCCCTTTTTGATTTCACTATGATTGGGGACAACTACTTTGCAATAAGGATCATCACGGCGCATATTGATATGACTACCTGTTTGGCGCGACACCTCAAATCCAATTTGTTCGAGGGCTTTTACGCATTCACGTGCGGATACGACAGGTAGCTTGCTCATACCGTCATTACCACAATATCAAAAGTATCCTCTGGGACAGGTTCGCCATGCTCAATGGCGTCGTCTATCCACAACTGAATGGCATCTTTCATATTGGCAATGATTTCGTCTATCGTTTCGCCCTGACTATAACAGCCGGGTAAACTGGGACATTCGGCCCAATATCCGGTTTCGTCCTCATCGGCTTTGTGAATAATGATTTGGCGCATCATACACCTTCATTCATATAACTCAATCAGTAGCCTCGTTTACGGGGCTTTCTATATAGCCAGATGGTCAAACCATCTGGCGTCGCAATCTAAAGAGAGCGGGCCAAACGAAAACCCTGACTGAAGCTGAACCTACCAGGATAGTACCAGGAGCGGTAGGCAGCGCGAAGGACAACTGAATAGTCATACCACCACGAGCCACCCCGCACCACGCGAGGGAGATTTGTATTAGTATTTATACTATCCGTACCCCATTCCGTTAGACACCATTCCCATACATTCCCACTCATATCCATGACCCCATAGGGACTTGTACCTTTGGGATATTGGGTGACGGGGGTGGTCTGCCCAACGTTCTGTGCAAAATTACACCGATCTTTGTCGGGTGGTTCATTACCCCAAGGATACTGCCAGCCCGTATCACCAATCGCGGCCCGCTGCCACTGCTGGTCGGTAGGCAGGGTAATTTTCTGTTGGGTGCGCTGTGCCAGCCAGTGACAAAACGCCATTGCATCATACCAGCAAACGTCGGTGCGCGGCAAGTCGTCACCGGCAAAAGTCGTATCGGCAGGGGTTTTATGTTCATCCCGCCATGCTTGGGCAAATTCTGAATAGTCCCACCATTTGGCGTTGTTATAGCCATCTTTGGCAGCTATAAACGCCTGATACTGCTTGTTGGTGACAGGATATTTGGCAATGGCAAAATCGGGGATGGTGAAATTCTGGGTATTTTTGACCACCCATTTATTATCCTTCCATTCGCCATATTCCAAAACGACCACCCCACCGGGAATGTCCATCCATTCAAACGGGCCGCCGATGACATCGCGCACGGCTTTGGAAAAATCTATTTTTGGTGGTGGCGCAACTTGGGCAACCATCTTACCACCTAAACCATCGGGGTCATAATCGGGTTCCACTTGCCAAACTTGAACCAAGACATCCCAAATTTCTTCGGCAGGCAGGCCGCGTTTTTTCATACGCCGCGCAAAACCATAAAGATAATCCGCCATTTCACGCCGCCGCCGCTTTTCCTCTTCCACACGGAGGGTTTCTAAGATACGGGCTTCGCGCTGGCCTAAATCAACCGGAACATTGACCCCCATCTCCCGGATTTTGGCGATCCAACCGAGGGCTTTGGGCCAATCGTGGCTCTGTTCGGCTTCCAAAAAATAATCAAAGGCGTCATAGACACCGATAAAAGTATCCGCTTTCGGGTCGGCTTCAGTTGTTGGCTCAATTACGACTCGTGCAAGACCCTGTGCAGCAATTTGGGTTTCCAAACTATGGGTGATGCGGTCAATGCGTTCCAAAATATCGCTACCATCGCGTAATTGGGCAATGTTGCGCTCAAAAATGGGACGCAGAGTTGGCGGGATTAGGGTTTCATCTGGCACACTGGCATCTTTGATACAAATTGGGGCAATGACCTTGCCGTGTTTGAGAGCTTCTTCCAATTCAATCCGCACATAATCCGGTTTACCCGCCGCTGTTTTATCTTGCATCAGCTTTAACCACTGTGGCCCGATGACGGCAACCACCGCGTCTGCCTCCCGCACTTTTTCGCGGATGAAATCTTCAAAACGGGCAAATTCGGGAATGGTGTCGAAATCCATGAACACGTTTTCGCGCCCATAACGAATCATGAACCATGTCCGCATATGCTGAACAAAATCGGCGTTATCCGCCTGGCGATAATTGACAAAAAGTTTGAGCTGCTTTTCCGACATAACCAGCCTTTGGGGGACAAACATTTCTATGTAGGATATGATACATTATGCCTACGATATGGCTTTATTGCAAACGATTTTCCTATGTTAATGCGGATACGGTACAATGCGAGTGTACAATAGCGATAGACCAGCATGAGGATTATACGATGGAATTTGTCCTCAATAAATTACAGGTCAAATTAATGCAGGGCGACATCACCGAACTCGATACCGATGCCATCACCAATGCCGCCAACAGTTATCTCATTTTGGGCGCAGGGGTGGCAGGGGCGATTGCACGCAAAGGTGGCCCATCCATCCAAGAAGAATGTTATGCCATCGGGCACTGCGAGGTGGGCAAGGCAGCCATCACAGGCGGCGGCAACCTTAAAGCCCAATATGTGATTCACGCTGTCGGCCCTATGATGGGGGAAGGCGATGAACACGCCAAACTTGCCAGCGCGTTTCGGTCAGTTTTGGAACTCGCCGAGGCCAATAGATTAAATTCCGTCGCCCTGCCGGCGATTTCTACCGGGGTTTTTGGCTTCCCGGTGGCAGACTGCGCCGAAATTTTGGCAAAACAGATCATTGATTATTCGTTTGAAAAACGCGAATATCTTCAGCAGGTGGTGGTATGTCTATATGACAACCGTACCCATCAAATTTTTGAGAAAAAATTCATAACCGCGCTGGAGAACGTCGAAGGTGGCGCAAATGACAGCATGGTGCTGTTTCGAGACGATGACGATTAAAATTTCCAATTAAGCAGGGCATTCGGTTTTGTGGTACACTTCCACGCCGGATTTTTCTGATGTTTTCAATCTAAAAAGGGGCGTCAAATTGCGCGTACTCATTACAGGCGGGGCTGGCTTCCTCGGCTCACATCTCTGTGACCGTTTTTTGAAAGAGGGTTACGAAGTTGTCGCGCTGGATAACTTTATCACGGGTAGTATAGATAACATCGCCCACCTTGCAGGCAACCCGAAATTTAAATTTATCCGGCATGATGTCTCGAATTATATCTTTGTGGATGGCCCGATTGACGCGGTGCTGCATTTCGCCTCACCCGCCAGCCCACCCGGTTATTTAAAATATCCCATTCAGACCCTGAAGGTCGGCGCATTGGGAACACATAATGCCCTCGGTGTGGCAAAGGCCAAAGGCGCACGCTTTTTGTTGGCCTCGACCTCCGAAATCTATGGCGATCCGCTGGTTCACCCTCAAACCGAAGACTACAACGGCAATGTTGACCCGATTGGCCCACGCGGGGTGTATGATGAAGCCAAGCGTTTTGCTGAAGCCCTGACGATGGCCTATCACAATGAACATGGCGTCAAAACCCGCATCGTGCGTATCTTTAATACCTATGGCCCGCGTATGTCATTGGATGATGGTCGGGTTGTGCCTAACTTCATAGCACAGGCCCTACACGGCGAACCCTTGACTGTCTACGGCGAAGGCACACAGACCCGTAGTTTCTGTTTCTATTCCGATCTGATTGAAGGCCTCTATCGCCTATTGAACAGCGACTATCACATGCCCGTCAACATCGGCAACCCCTACACTGAAATGACCATGCTAGAACTGGCTGAATTGGTCAATCGCATTAGCGGTAGCAAGGGTGGTATCGTCATCAAGAAAGAGATGCGCATTGCAGGCGACCCACAAGTACGGCAGCCCGACATCACCCGTGCGCGTGAGGTGCTAGGTTGGGAACCAAAGATCAAATTTGAAGAGGGCCTCCAAGAAACCTTCGCCTTTTTCCAAAAGAAAGTTCATGCGAACAGCTAATTGGACTCGCGCCTCCTTTCCAATGTGGGGCTGGTTGGGGCTGGCAGTTATCAGCGGGGTATTGATTGCTGCCTTGCCCCTCACTGTTTCAACCGCCTTGATCGCGGTAGCCTTGCTCATCATCTTGATGTTCATTGAGCCATCTCTCGCGCTGGTCATGTTGATGTGTGTCGCGCCCCTCAAGACGCTGATTGAAACGGAGGCGACCTTCAATCTGCCCGCCGACCCCGGACAATTGGCACTGGTGATGGTGGTGGGGGTTTGGGGACTGCGCAAAATCACCGATCGGGAGGCGTTTGTTCAATCGGCCCATCAGCGTGCCATTGCCCTGTATATCGGCTTGGCGGTTTTTCTGGGGGCGACGTTATTGACCCTACCCAATGCCTATTCGTTGGGGCATGGCGTCAGCGAATGGGTGAAATGGGCCGAAATCGCGCTGCTGGCCTATCTGGTCGCGGATTTTGCCGAAAAACGCTGGCAGTGGATTGTATTTGGGGTGCTGTTGGCAGCAGTGATACAGGCCATCATCGGCATTTATCAATTTCGCGGCGGGTCCGGTGCGGCTCATTTGTGGATTTTAGATTATCGCTATTTCAGAGCCTTCGGCACATTTGGGCAACCCAATCCATTTGGGGCATTGATGGGCTTAACTTTACCATTGGCCCTCGGCACGACATGGGGGTATTTGATTAGCGCATGGCAGCATCGGCAAGAATCGGCCCGCTGGAAAACCGATGTTTCGCTGGTGATCCTTTATGGGGTAATGGCAGGCATCATCTTGGCTGGACTGCTAGTGTCATGGAGTCGGGGTGCGTGGATCGGCTTTGCGGCGGCGGCGGTTGTGATGATCTGGCTGACCCCGCCCAAATTCTGGCAGGGCACATTGGCAATGGTTATTGTAGGTGGCCTTTTTGTGGGATTGTGGTCGGCGGGACTGCTGCCAATCAGCATTAGTGACCGTATCACCAGCTTTACCGAGGATTTTTCGGGTTTCCGGGATATGCGCGGCGCGGTGATTAACGATGACAATTTTGCAGTAGTCGAGCGTTTAGCGCATTGGCAGGCCGCGATACGCATGGCGGAGGAACGGCCATTGTTAGGAGTCGGTTTTGGAAATTATGAGGCGGCTTATGAAAAATTTGCGTTGGTCAATTGGCCTCTTGCTTTAGGCCACGCACACAATTATTATTTAAACCTTCTGGCAGAAACAGGCATTATCGGTTTAATCGCCTATCTGGTCATGGGCGCAGTCGTTATCCACCTGACCTTTAGGGCTATTCAGAACGCCAACACGCCGATTGAGCGCGGTATGGCCGTCGGGTTGATGGGTATCTGGACACATTTGAGTATTCACAGCTTGTTTGACAAGTTATATGTCAACAATCTGTTTTTGGTGATCGGGGTACTGCTAGGATTATTGGCAGTCCTGCTGAGTCGTTCTAATCAATCAATCGTCCATATCAGTAATTGAGGGTTGGTCATTGTCTACCGCAGTTAATACTCATCCAGCGGAGGAAGTCAAAATTTCTCGCCGAATTCATTCCCCTATTGACCCGTTCATCGTATTCATTTCGCGGCGTTTTGGCCCCAAAGCCAAAGAAGTGGAACGTTTTCTGAAATTTGCCATTGTCGGTACGATTGGGGCGGTGGTGGATTTTGGCACGCTCAATCTTTTGCAACACACCCTGCTTCATCCCGAAGGCCCAAATGAACAGTTACATGTCGCAATGGCATCCGGGATTGCATTTACGGCGGCGGTTGCCAGCAATTTCTTTTGGAATCGCTATTGGACTTATCCCGATTCCCGTTCGCGGCATGTAGGATTGCAATTGGTTCAGTTCTTTTTTATCAACACCGTTGCTGTCATCGCCCGCTTGATTTTTGTCAGCTTGGTCTATTCTCCATTGGGGCAGTTTGCCGAAAGCCTCTTAGGGCATCCTGATGTCGAAAGGGCAGTCGCAAATCGGTTGGGCACCAACATCGCACAGGCGATTGCTGTCGCGGTGGCGATGTTCTGGAATTTCTTCATGAACCGCTATTGGACATACAACGACGTAGACAAGCATCATCATAAACCCGCATCTGATTCTCTTGCGGCTGAGTAAATGCTCAGTGACCGACCCATTGCCATTGACTATACTGCTGCCTATGAACAAGGGGCGGGTATTGGTCGACTTGTACGTGACCTTATTGGGGGTTTGGCGGCGCTAGAT
Organism: Anaerolineae bacterium; assembly: GCA_021463865.1. Classification (GTDB taxonomy): domain Bacteria; phylum Chloroflexota; class Anaerolineae; order Aggregatilineales; family J027; genus CFX10. The sequence goes on along the minus strand of JAJTXY010000013.1, from coordinate 37,531 downwards.
CGTCAAACTCCTTATAAATTGTTTGTCGCCGGGGCAGAAAAATCCAAACTCCCACCCATCCCCGGCCCAAATTTCACCTGGAAACCCACCCGTATCACCCCGCTGTGGTTTGCCCGACTTTGGCATCGCGCTCAAGTGCCATTAGTCGTAGAGTCTTTTGTTGGCCCGATGGCACTGTTTCACGCGACAGATTTTACGCTGCCGCCAACACTGCCCAGCACCAAAACGATTTTGACGGTGCATGACCTGTCATTTGTGCGTACCCCGGAAACCGCGCCCCCTGTCCTCAAAGTTTATTTGGACAAGGTCGTGCCGCGTTCGGTGCGCCGGGCAGATCATGTGATTGCCGATTCCCAAGCGACCAAAGATGATTTAATCGAACTGTATGGGACGCCGCCAGACAAGATTTCGGTGGTACTCAGTGGGGTCAGTCCGCGCTATGTGCCGATTGTTGATCCGGCCCAATTGAATGCCGTGCGTCAGCGTTATCACATCCCCGAAGATCGCCGCTACATTTTTTCGATTGGCACGGTTCAGCCGCGCAAAAATTATGGTCGCTTGATGGAAGCACTAGCGATGCTTGGCCCGGCTTTTGAAGATGTGATGCTGGTGATCGCGGGGGGCAAGGGCTGGCTGGATAACCCCATATTTGAAACGGTCAAACGTTTGGGCCTCGAAGATCGGGTGTTTTTTACTGGATTTGTGGATGATGCCGATGTACCTGCCTTATACAGCGGCGCGACGGTGACCGCCTATCCCTCACTGTATGAGGGGTTCGGCTTTCCAGTAGCCGAGTCTATGGCATGTGGAACGCCAGTCGTCACCTCAATCGTGTCCTCGATGCCGGAGGTTGCCGGAGATGCCGCGTTATTGGTTGACCCGTATAATAGTGAAGCAATAGCTGATGCGCTGCGTCGTTTATTGGATGATGTTGACCTCCATAAACGCCTAAAACTGGCCGGATTGGAACAAGCGCAGCAGTTTACATGGGAAAAATCTGCCCAAACATTGCAGGCGATTTATCAGAAAGTGCTTAACCATGCCTAAATTTGCCAATGCTCTGCATGACGTCCAACGCAAAACGCAGGAACAGAGCTTGATGAAACCCAAGACCCCTGCGGAATCCGCCGTCACGCTCAGTGACCTCATGGGGCCACAAGATGCCAATGGCCTCGGCAATGTACACGGCGGGGTCATCATGAAGCGGGTAGATGAAGCCGGAGCTTTAGCCGCCATGCGCCATGCCGGGTCGCCCGTCGTCACTGTACAAATTGACTCCATGACCTTTCGCAAACCGATCTTGATCGGGTATTTGGTCATGATTTACGCCGAACTGACTTATGTTGGGCGGACTTCAATGGAAGTGCGGGTCGAGGTCAAAGCCGAACATCCCTACACCGGGGAGGTCACTGAAACCAACACCGCCTATCTGGTTTATGTGGCGTTGGATGAAGAAGGCCGTCCCCGTGATGTGCCTCGCTTACAGCCCGAAAATGAGGCACAGGCCCTTCGCATGGAACAAGCCAAAATTCGCCAGAAGTTCCGCAAAGAACAGTTGGAACATGAATTGGAAGTTGGGCGATTGAGCGAGACTGAAAAATCAGATAGGAACGGCGCATAAACCATGTCGGATAACGAACTCGACCCCAATGGCCCGCTGCCCGAATTTCAAAATCTCGAAGGCTCGCTGCTCCTCCAAATTTTGAATGATGCGGGGGCGCGGCGGCTGCTGAGGATGCCTGCCGAAGATTTGGGCATTGCTGATGACATCCCCTATCCGTTTATTGCAATGGTCGGTCAGTTGGAGATGCGTTTTGCGTTGATGTTGTCGCTGATTAACCCATCCATTGGTGGGGTGCTGCTCATCGGGCCGCGTGGGGTCGGCAAAACAACCTGTGTGCGCAGCTTGACCGGGATTTTGCCGGAAGTGCTGATTCCAGTGGATAAGGACGGCGTGCCTGTCTCTGAATCCGACGAAGAAGAGGCCGATGTGCGCTATGAACGGGTCAAACTCATCGAACTCCCCTTGAATGCCCGGTTGGAAGATGTGGTTGGCGGCATCAATGAACGTATCGCCATTCAGCAGCAAAAGGTTCGCTTGGAACGTGGAATTTTGGCACGGGCCGACCAAAATTTGCTGTATGTAGATGAGGTCAATTTATTGGATGACCAGATTGTGGACGCGATCTTGGATGCCTCCGCACAGGGACATTACACCGTCCGGCGTGGCGCGATGGCGGGTACCTATCGTTCGCGTTTTGTGCTGATTGGCTCAATGAATCCTGAAGAAGGCGATTTGCGACCTCAGATTATGGATCGTTTTGGTCTACGGGTGATTGTGCGTGGGTTGGAGCGCAAGGAAGACCGCCTTGAGATATATAAGCGAGTGCGGGCCTATCGAGAAAACCCCCGTACCTTCTTGCAGGAATGGGCCACCCTGACCGCACAAATTCGTGAGGAAGTGGGCCTAGCGCGGGATTTGTTAAAGGAAACAACCGTCAGCGAGGAAGCCCTTGAATTGGGGATTAAGTTGGTACACACGTTGGGTATTGACTCGACCCGTGCTGAATTTACCATGTTTGAGGCGGCCCGTGCCCATGCCGCTGCCGATGGACGTGATGTGGCAGATGTGCGCGATTTGCGGTTTGTCGCACCGCTTGCTCTCCGTCAGCGGCGCAGCGTCTATATGAACGAATTTTTTGACCATCAACTCCAAGAAGATAGTCAGATTAACACGACATTTGACCAACTCTCGAATGGAAATCCATGACCTCTACCCAACGGCCAAAAAATGACTTGGCATGGCTTGTTTTATGGTGCGCCCTGCTAGGAGTGACAGCCTATCATATGGTGTGGCAGACCCACAAAGTTGCCGCGTTTAACAGCAACGCCTTTGATTTAGCCGAATGGGTCAGCCTTCATCCAACGGTACGGGCCGAAAACCCGGCTTTGTTTACGCCAATGCTGCTACGCCTGCCCTTGATTTTGTTGGCAGGGATCATGGCGGTGGCCTCAAGTACCCTGCAAGCGGAAAAAGCCAAGTGGGTATGGCACGGAGTGGCGCTGTTGGTGGTGCTGCGGCTCAACCCCCCGACGGATTTCTATCCTTGGGGCGGCGGTTCCCCCAATGACCAGCAGTTAGGCCGATTAACCGTGTTGGGTTTGGGAGTGATATTGATGCTGATTATCGGAGGACGCTGGTTGCAATACTTTTGGAAACCTACCACGCTGATACTGCTGATTGCTGGCCTTATCACCGCACTGGAGGGATATAATCGAGCGCAAAAGGTTTTGGATAGCATCCAAATCGAAACGGGCATCGGGGGCGGTTTGGTGCTGTATATTGTGTTCTTGCTTAGTCCCCTTGCGGTGATCCTGATAAGTTCGACTAGACCCTTTCTGCTAAAAACATCTGTTAGAACAGCCACATGACCAATAGCAAGATTATCGAACGAATCGAACGCGAACTTGGTGTGCCGGGGTTGCTGAATTTACTGGCAGAGCAGCTTTCCCTCACTGACTTGCAATCGCTTTTACTTGAGGTCTATCGTCAGCAAGCCCAGCAGCAAAAGCCGTCACAAGTGTTGGCGGCCCATGAAAGAGATAGGTTCACTCGCCCCACTGAACTTTCCCCCTTACGTTTGCTTGAATGGGAACGAGCGGCCTTGGCCGAGCTACCACCAGAATTTCAGACCATTTTGTTATCGCCAGTGTGCCTTAGGCACAAGTTCGGTACTGGGTTTGTCTGACCAAAACCGTGTGATGTCTACGATTTACAACACCAAGGTGGTCTCCGATTCTACAAACGTGTTGGCATTGGAAGGTGCATTGCAACGACGGAAAATGCTGCGGGAAAATCCTAAAGCAACGAATCCAGTGCATCTGGCTACTGCTCACCGCTTACTACGAACTCAGCGTTATGAAAATCCCAAAGCCCTCCCTCACTTCAGTGCGTTTGCTCTATGCAGCGCAGGGCGTGATCTCGGAAATTGGCGATTTGAACTGACCACTTTGGCCCTGCATATAGGGGTTTATTTAAGAGCGCTCCGCTCCTACATCGGGCCGGATATTCGCCTGCGTGTCGCCGTCACGGATTTCACTACAGTATCCTCCCCATTCATTACCCGGTTTTTTGAGCTAGTGCAACAAGAATTTGCGGATATAGATTGCTTTGAAGATGCGGATCGGACAAGTGGGCGTGGGTATTATGTTGACCATTGTTTTCATATCTATGCAACCACCTCATCGGGTCATTTTGTAGAATTGGCAGATGGGGGGGTGGTAGATTGGACACAAAAATTGTTGAGTAATGCCAAAGAACGTTGTGTGATTAGCGGGATTGGGAGCGATGGGGTTTGTAGTGTTTGGGGGAGCTATCAGAACGGCAACGAATAAAACCGTTAAAGTTGGTTCAAAAATAAAAAGAGAGCATATCCTTTGCCGAATACACTCTCTTGATTGCAAAAATTTAGCCAGAGCCTACGCACGCATCTTGGTATCAATATAGGTGATGGCTTCTTGAACTGTGGTAATTTTTTGGGCTTCTTCGTCAGAAATTTCGCCCCCAAATTCTTCTTCAAAGGCCATAATCAATTCGACCAAATCGAGCGAGTCGGCTTCGAGATCATCCCGGAAGCTGGCAGGGGGGACAACCTTCTCTTCATCCACACCAAGCAGTTCAGAAATAATTTTCACCACACGTTCCTGAGTATCGGACATTGTTGATTTCCTCCAATTAAGGCTGAGATTCCCTTTACGGGGTTAATGGCATCTTGGGTTCGCGCCATTGTACCAACCATGATTATGCTTCACAATAGAGAACTGTAATTGTAGTCTCCAACCTAAAGGAACACCAGCTATGACAAAAGTTACGGGCGGGGGTATGGAAAACATCACGGAACGCCGTAAAGAAGAGCATATCCGCATCAATTTGGAGCAAGATGTCCAGTTCCCGCGCCTGACCACTGGCCTTGAGCATTATGCTTTTATGCACGACGCCCTCCCGGAAATTAATCTGACCGATGTAGATACTAGCCTCGCGCTTTTTGGCAAAACCCTGAAAACCCCTGTCTTTATTTCTTCTATGACGGGTGGAACGGAAATGGCCCAAAACATCAATCGTGGCCTAGCCGAAGCCGCCCAGCTCCGGGGCATGGCGATGGGTTTGGGGTCACAACGAGCCGCCATTGAAGACCCGACATTGGCAATTACCTATCAAGTACGCAGAATCGCGCCGGATATATTGTTATTTGCCAACATCGGGGCGGTGCAGTTGAACTACAAATATGGGGTTGAGCAGTGCCGCCGAGCAGTAGATATGGTCGAGGCCGATGCGCTGATTTTGCACTTGAACCCTTTGCAAGAGGCCGTTCAACCGGAAGGCGACCATAATTTTGCGGGTCTACTCAAGCGCATTGAGATGGTATGTGCTCAAGTGGGTGTGCCAGTCATCGCTAAGGAAGTTGGTTGGGGTATCTCCGAAAAAACCGCCCGAAAACTTGCGTCAGCCGGGATCGCGGCCATTGATGTAGCAGGGTCGGGCGGCACCTCATGGAGCGAGGTGGAATATCACCGTGCGCCGAATGCCTTTTATGCACGGGTGGCCCGCAGTTTTGCCGATTGGGGTATCCCCACCGCCGAAAGCATCCAATATGCTAGGCATGGCGCACCCAACATACCGATTCTTGCCAGTGGTGGGCTACGCGATGGTATTGATATTGCCAAGTGTATCGCTCTAGGGGCGAAGATGGGCGGCATGGCGGGGCCGTTCCTCAAAGCCGCTGCTGTTTCAACCGAGGCCGTGTTGGAATTGGAGCGCGAAATCACCGCCCAAATTCGGATTGCGATGTTTAACACCGGGGCAGCCAATCTAACCGAATTAGCCCAGACACCGCTTTATCGTCAGGAATTAACTACCACCCTTCACCAAAATAGATAGGCGTCTGGGTGAAAGTATCATATGCTGCCCGCGCTTTTTTGGAGAGAAACAACATCATGATATAGCCGTCATCTGTGCGTGGGTGTTCCGGGTCGCCAAGATGGATGATGGTATTTGGCATATGTTTCCAGCCAAACTGCCCATAGAAGGGATCCAACTGAGGGGATGTCCATAAAATGGCGAGGTCGGCATGGGGGTCTTGCTGAATATAGTGAGTCGCTGCTTGGGCAATTTGTGAGCCATAGCCTTTTTTGCGAAAAGCTGGATAGGTAAAAACGCTACTCAACCCATAACATTTGTAGTCTTGACCCCCATGGTGAAGCGATTTCCAAACGACTGCTCCGTGTGCGAATAATACATTTTCTTCAGAAATGGTGATATGGGCCGAGTGCCATTCGGGTGGTGTCATCGCGCCATGAAGATCATATTGAAAAATATCGAACCATGTAATGCGGATAAAGGCGTGAGCCTGATAAGCAAGCGAGGCGGGTAAATCATTTAGAGAAGGATAGATAGTCAACTGAGACATAACACGCTCCTTTTGCATCAACGTTATAGCGAAGTATGCAACAGGCTGAGAGCCATTTTCAGCCGCAAAATTGGGCTATTGAAAGAACCTGCGCTAAACTAAGATGGTTGATGATAACCATTTTTCTAAAGAAAAAAATAAAATCCCATTTGCCACACCCTGCAATGGGATTTTTGAATTGACGCTAAAGTCAAAACTACGGTTGTGAACGAATCCACGCAATCAGCGCATCAACGTCACTGTCTGTCAGATTGGCAAAGGCATAGAACGGCATAAAGAACACCGGTTCGCCATTGGGCTTGATGCCGTCATGAATCAGCGTTTTAATTTCTTCATCTGACCAATCGCTGAGTTCCGACTGTGCCAATGATGGGAAGGTGAATTCGCCAAAATCGGTATATTGCGGGACTTCACCCAATGCTGGCGCTTCGGGGTCAACGGAGACGCCATCTTCGGCTAAAGAGCCATGACAGCGCAGGCAGGCCGATACATGTGTCGCCAGATAGGTGCCGCGCGTAAGGGGGTCACTGAAATCTGGCGCGGAGAATTCGGCTTCGGGGTCAAATTCGGGCACAGTGCGGATGTCCTCGCGGGTCTTGCCGTCCAATTCAGCTTCGGGGATGGCATTCTCAACGGGTTCAAGTGATCGCAAATAGGCGATTACCGCTGCCATGTCGTCATCTGACATGCCTGCATACAATTCATAGGGCATGGGTGGTAGCAGTGCCGCGCCATCAGGCCGAACCCCATACCGAATTGCGTTTTCAATCTGCTCATCTGTCCATTCGCCAAGCGTGGTCAGATTGGGTGCATAGACCGTCCCCCAAGGCTGATAGGCAAAAGCGAACCCACCGGACAGATCAATATTGAGGGGATCCTCGTAGACCGCATTAAAATCGCCGCCCCCGTAATGGCAATCTTGGCAGGCACCCGCGACCCGTACTAGATAGGCACCGCGCTCCACAATATCTTCGCTGTTGGGGTCTGGTACGGCAGTGTCACCGCCGTCGCCGCCATCTTCCGGTTCAAGCGTGGCTTCCTCAGTTCCCTCTTGGGCGAGCGATGGCGTAGATTGATGGCTCATCAAAACCGCTACTAATACCAAAACTACCCCTAGAAACAAAACTGCTAATCCAAGACGTAAAAACCTATTTGGGTTAGTCATCTATTCTCTCCCTTATTTTCATTCAGATACTACCAAATTGGGTACATTATCAGAAATTATAGGGAGAGTGGTTTTAAAGTGAAAGCAGTCCGCTTGAAAAAAAAGGATGATATACACCAAGCAGTTTTCAAGAGAGCGTTATAATAGGCTGGATTCAATAAGGAGTGTGTCGTGTGCAAGGACAGATGAGAACTCGATTAGAAATTATCGAAAAATTCCGCCAACAGCCTGAAGTCCCAGTGCTGATTGTCGGCGGTGGGGTCAATGGCATAGGGGTATTTAGAGATTTAGCCCTGCAAGGGGTCGAGGTACTGCTAGTAGATAAGGGCGACTTTTCATCCGGGGCAAGCGCCGGGTCATCGCATATGGTGCACGGAGGCCTGCGTTACTTGGAAAATGCTGAGTTTCGGCTCGTCAAAGAAGCCTTAACAGAGCGTAACTTGCTGCTGCAAAACGCCCCCCATTATGTTAAACCCTTGCCTACGACTATCCCTATTTTTAACTGGTTTTCGGGCACATTCAACGCCCCGTTGAAATTTCTGCGACTGCGGGATAAGCCGAGTGAGCGCGGCGCATTAATTATCAAAATCGGCCTAACATTTTACGATTTGTTCACCCGCAGGCAGCAAAGCCTGCCTCGCCACGCATTCTATTCCAAAGCCAAATCGTTAGAGATGCGGCCTAAACTCAATCCCGATATTGTGCTGACGGCTCGTTATTATGATGCGTGGATGCCCTATCCTGAACGCATCTGCCTTGAAATGATTTTGGATGCCGAAGCCGCGAACCCAGAAGCCTTCGCCATCAATTACCTACGTTTGGTGGAGGGTAATGGGGAAGTCGTGACGTTAAAGGATGAACTCTCCGGCGAAACGCTTGAGATTAAACCTAAAATTGTCATCAATGCCGCTGGCCCTTGGATTGATTTTGCCAACCAAGCCATGCAGCATCCCTCCAAATACATTGGCGGGACAAAAGGCTCACATATAATCCTAGATCACCCCGAATTACATGCGGCCACAATGGGGCATGAGATGTTTTTTGAGAACAGCGATGGACGGATTGTGCTGTTTTTCCCCTTTATGGATAAAGTCATGGTTGGCTCGACAGATATTCGGGTTGATGACCCCGACCAAGCCCGCTGTACCGATGAAGAGATTGACTACTTCTTGACTATGGTGCATAAGGTGTTCCCCGATATACAGGTCACCCGCTCCAATGTGGTGTTTTGGTTTACGGGGGTACGCCCCCTACCAGCCAGCGACGCCAACCGAACCGGGCAAATTAGCCGCGATCATGTCACTCATATCACCGAGCCGGATGGTAAAATGAAATTCCCGGTCTATTCATTGGTCGGCGGCAAATGGACAACTTTCCGGGCTTTTAGTGAACAGACTGCCGATTTGATCTTGGCCCGCTTGAAAAAATCCCGTCAGGTACGCACCGATCAACTGCCCATTGGCGGCGGCAGGCATTATCCTAAGACGGATGCTGACCGCGAGGCATGGCTTAATGCGCTGCTGCAAAAAGTGAACCTGCCGAAAGAACGCCTTGACCAATGGTTGGATCGTTATGGCACTCGCGCTGAAGCAATTGCCCACTATGCCGCAGCCGAGTCTGACCAATCCTTAACCCATCATCCCAATTACACCCAGCGCGAAATCCAATTTCTGGCGACCCATGAGAAAATTGTCCATCTGGATGACTTGCTGCTGCGTCGTTCGCTCATTGCTATGCTGGGTCAAACCAGCCACCTGTTGATCGAAGAATTGGCCGATATTTTGGGCGATTGTCTGGGGTGGTCGGCTGAAATGAAAACCTCGGAAGTCGAACGCGCCGCCCAGATTTTGCAAGATAAACATGGGGTGGTGTTGAAGTAATACAATACTCGGTTATCAAAAAGGGCGGTCTATGATAAGATCGCCCTTTGTTTTCTTAGTAAATTGCGGGATTAGTTGCTGGTATAGAGTTCCAACATCGCGCGGGTTTCAGTGGATGGGGCAATACCCAATGTGCGCTTCAAAGTAGATTCCAGTAGCTTATATTGAGCCTGCACATCTTTGATGCGACCTTGTTCGTGATAGATCGTCATGATATTACGATGCACATCTTCACGATCTGGCTTCTCAGCAACGGCGCGTAGGAAATACCCCAAAGCGCGGTCAAGCTCACCCAAAGCGCGGTGCATACGGCCTAGACCGATCAAGGCTTGGGCGAAGTCGTTGCGTAGTTTTTCGCGTTTCTCAAGCATCCAAGGCATATCGAGACCCTCAAGATAGGGATGACGATAGAGTTGGACAGCGCGATACCATTTGGCGGGCGCTACATCATCCGGGCCAGCAAGGGCTTCTTCGATTTGTTTCTCAAATTCACGTGCATCATACATGATATTGACGCGGGGCGAGGGGACATAGAATCCGCCGCTATAGGCCGTAATTTCATAGCCCAATTTTTCAGAAATCTTGCGCTTGGTGACATGGAAGACATTAGTCGCTTCTTTGACACCCAAATGGGGCCAGAAGATGCGGAAGATTTCGTCACGTGTCACCATATGGTGGTCAATGAAATAATATGCCAGATTCCGGGGCAACGATCCATCCCAGCTATGTACAGCGCGACCATCACTCATCAAGCGTGAACTGCCGGAGAGTGAATAGAATTCAATCTGTCCACGTTGAGCTGGTTCTCTAAAAATGCCGTTTTCCACCGCATTATTTTCCCCTATAGTGGCTGCTAGTCCATTGAGGATTAGATCATTCCATGGCTGGCGAAACATTTCTCTACCGTTAATCAGAATTCTAACGTTTTTGGGCAGCTTTTCGGCGAGTACGCGGAAGAAACTATCGAGTTCAGCCGAGTCACGCGGGATGCGATCCAATTCATCTAGCGCTAGGAAATATTGATCTTTGCGAAGTGACTTGAGATCAGCAGCGAACGCTTCAGCTAGGCTTTGGGGCGATTCATTTTTCTTGAGGGCTGAGGTGGTTTGCGCTCCAAAATCAGACGGGAATTGGGCATCATTCACCAAATTCCCCAACATCTTGCGTAAAGTGGTATCTTCTTCACGGAGGGGATAGTAGTAAATTTGATTCTTTGTTTTTCGCAGAATTAATGCAATAAGGGCATTTCGCGCGTAATGGCGAGGATACATGACCAAAATGGGCGCATCATGAACGCCAGATTGGATCTCCTTGTACATTAAGTCCGCTACATTTTCAGTTATGGTCAACTCTGCCATGTATAACTCAACTTTCCAGTCTCTCAGGAGTGCTATTGACTAATTAAAGGAACTCATCAAACCCAAGTTATACCTCTTGGGTCCACTTGGTGATCTTCGGATTTTAAGATGGCATGTGCGGTCAAAATTTTAGAATAAAGTCATAAACTAATATAGGCTATCTATATATTTTTAAATTTGTAATTACCCTCTTCCATAAGGCTTATTAGGTCTTTACGTTGAAAGTGCAAATTCTTAGGTGCTTATTAAAATGATACCTTATTTAAGTTACATCCGCAATCCATAACAGGATAATCTTGTGTAAGAATTGTGAAGATTTGTAAAATAAACTTTAACGAGAGCTAGGATTATTAACTATTTCCATGAGTAAAGGAAAAATAATGGACGGGCAGTTTGGATGGTCACTCTATTTGCATATCCCATTTTGTGCAACCCGTTGTACCTACTGTGCTTTTAATACCTATACGGATCGTCACGCACTTTTGGACGAGTATGTTAGAGCACTTTGTGCTGAGATTGCATCCTTTGGTGCCTTGAATCGAAGTATCCACACCATTTATTTGGGTGGTGGGACACCTAGTTTATTACGACCTTTTCAATTAGAACAAATTATATCCCATGTTCTAATAAATTTTACTTATAGCCCAATTTTGGAAATCACGCAAGAGTTAAATCCGCGTGATGCCACCGAAGAATATTTACACGCCATACGAAAATATGTCTCACGGATTAGTTTGGGGATGCAGTCAGTGAATTCATCCGAACTTCAGATGTTTAGTCGTGACCACGAACATTCCCACGTTATACAGGCGATGAAATATGCACGGCAGGCGGGCTTTGACAACATCAATCTCGATTTGATTTACGGAACCCCATCTCAGGCACTTGATATGTGGCGTGATTCTTTACAGGCCGCCCTCGATCTCGATCCAGATCATCTCTCAGCATATGCACTAAGTCTGGAAAACGGCACGGAATTAAAACGCCGGGTGACTTATAAGGAACTCCCCCTGCCCGACCCCGATCTTGCTGCTGATATGTATGAGCTTGCCAGTGAGATGATGGAAAAGGCCGGGTTTATTCAGTATGAAATCAGCAACTGGGCCAAACCCGGTAAAGAGTGCCTACACAATATCCAATACTGGAAAAATCTACCTTATTTGGGAATGGGGGCAGGCGCACATGGCTATGTCAATCAGACGCGCACGGTGAATGTAATGAAGCCCGAAATTTATATCGAGCGCCTCAAGAATCCTCCGCCAAACCCCTTGCCCTTTCCGCAGACCCCTGCCACGATGACCTCGGAACCAATTGACCGCCAGACCGATATGTTCGAGACGATTTTTACGGGATTACGCCTACTCAACGAGGGCCTATCGCTTACGGCGTTCGAGCAGCGGTATGGTGAAAAACTCGACATAAAATTCGCGGATGAAATCAAACGCCTGACCCGTCTGGGACTGTTATGGCAGGATGGAGATGCACTAAAATTAACCAAATCGGCCCGTTTGATTAGCAACCGGGTTTTTCAAGAATTTGCCATTGAGGAAGAAGCATAAATTATGCGCTTAAATTGGATACCTGCTCTGCTGATTTTGCTGCTATTGAGCGCCTGTGGTGATGACAAGCCCAACGACGATAAATCTGAGTCCACCCCGGCAACCACGCCGACGATGCAAATTGCAGCTACCCCAACCTTGACCGACGAATTACGGGAGCAGTTGGAATCTACCTACAGTATCTTATCGGAGGCACAGGCCCAAATCGAAACGGTGTGGACAGATTTGCAGGCAGACCGCACAGTGGATTGTGCCTCAGCGTTGAAACAGCAGGTTTCCCCGGATGCCCTTTCCAGTGATGACCCTATCTCGCTGATCTTGCAGCAGGCCGCCATTGAAATCCAGACCGCCGTAAATCTATGGCAGGCTGAATGTCAAAATCCGCGTTCTCAACCCCCACCTGATGTGATTGATCGGGGTATCCGTGCCGCGCTTGCCGCTGGAACGGCCCTCGATGCTGCCTCGGTTGCCTTGAGCCAGTAAGTTGATGAAACTGCCCTATCAATGCTATAGTGCCTTGCGTATTTTGCCGTATCGCAACAGGAAGCAACTCTGTTTATGACTGACGATAATCGTTCCAGCCTTGCCCGCTCGTCCAATTCGCTGCAACAACTGGCGGCCTATGTGCATGATGTCGCTGTTGAAGCCGCCGCCCGCACAATGGGCAATTTGCGCGTGGATGCTATCCGCAATGAGGCCACTGTCACCGAACGCTTTTTGGCCTATATGGAAATGGGCCTTGATCGCAAAATCGTAGATGCCGATGAACCGCTGCGGGTTTCGGCCATCGCCTTTACGGATCGTGGCACGGCGGAGGAAACCTTTGAGCGCGAAACCGGGGCGGATATGGCCTGTTTTATCCGCTATGACCTGCCGGGGCTGCGCTGGGCCAAAGGCTTTTTGGGTCAAAGCAAAATGGGTAAGGTCTACAGCGTGGATGACGATGGACGGGTACACATGGGCTTGACCAGCGAAGCCGATTACGACCAGATGATTGTGGATTGCACGGCGATGCGGCGGGTGACCGAAGAAAGTTATGTGTTTTTCTTCTCACCCGAAGCGGTCACGGTTGAAAAAGCCAGTGCCCTGTTGGGGGATCGCGGCGAAATGTACCCCAATAAGCCGTGGCAGGACATCCATATGTTTCGGGAGGATGGCGGAGTCAATATTGCGCGGTTCTATGGGGCGTTTGCGGGGTGTCAATTGGGCGGGACGCTGCTCGAAAAGCCAGCGGTGGGCTTTAATTCGGTGCTGGATTTGATTAATGCGCGGGGGATAGCGGTTATTTTGCTGTTGATGGTCGGTACAGCCAGCCCGATGCCCTCCTTGCAGCGCGATTCGGCGGAACTCAAAGCTTTGCCGTTTGAAGTGCCGGAAACCTATTGGTACTGGCCGCAGTTAATGGCGACGTTGATGAAGGGGCGGTGAAATGACGCTTGAATCCACCTGCTTGAATGTATGGCTGATTTTTGTCGGCATCGGGATGGCGGCAGTAGGAATTTATTGTATTCGTAAACGTCAGTCCCCTATCGGCGCGGCGGTTGGGAAACAGGCCGTGCAAGGCGGCTACTACAGCATCGGCGGAAGCATCATTTTGTTTGTCAGTTGGCTGTTGCTGCGCCTGACCGAAAATAGCGCGTATACCATCTTCACGCCGATTAGCATACTGGTTCATGCCTTTGCGCTCTATAAGATTGTGCTACCTCCGCCCAAAAGGAAATCCCACCCTCGAAAAGCAATTCGATTTTGATTCGTGTAATTTAGCATAGGGGGCGGTAGCTTTTCGGAGGTGATGTATGTTTAAAAGACCCTCTAACTTACAGATTGGGATTTTCATGGCACTTTTCGGGATTATAGTGATGTGCCTTGTAGGGGCCATTTTCATTACAAACAACTACGAAGCTAATCAACCCTTTGGCCCTACCTATGGGTCAACCAACTGGCAGGTCGCAACTTACATTCAGTTGACCAGCCCAGAAATTGCCCGCATTGATCAAAGACTTACTTTGACTGCTAAAATCCAGACGATAGAGAGTCATATAGATCAAAGCAATGCCTTGATAGCCAGAACTCAAACACCGGAGGTTACTTCAGATGGGAATTAGATGGCCTTAGTTGATGGCAATGGTGATGAAGGGACGGTGAATTTTATAAGGTGGCGGCATGGCTCTTTGTTAGCGAATCCAATCGAAATTTATGACATCATAAACAATCAGAACTTCATCAATACCTTCATAAACTTCATTTTCCAGCAGTCGCTTCGTTTGTTCCAAAAGGATATTGCTGGCGTCTTGATATTCCCATTGAGAGGTTTTTATTACCAGAAGTCTTTTATCGAATGATTCTGTTTCCTGTTTGCAAAACCTGAGGAATTGCTTGTCTTTATCCTTTAGTTTGCTCTTGAGGGCATTCTGCAAATCATCAAGATTTTCTTTGAGAAACATCGCATCTACCATATTAGGTAAAGTAGTGCCTAAAAAATCCCGCTTCCTAAGACGAGTTATTTCAATCGCGTACTTTTGGCCTTCATAAGTTGCCAATAAATCAATCTTAGTTAAGTCGCGGCGGCGAACAACTTTTTCGATCTCACTAAAACCTAATTGCGGGTCATTGATAAGCAAATCAATAGTCAATAACTCGTTCCAAATATCCAAGAACACCTCGTCAGATTCAATCCCATCTATTGGCAAACCAACTTCACTAAAAATGGATTCGAAATACTTTACTTTTAGATGATTTCTCGACAATCTTTCTTCAACCTCGTTTTTATTGAGAAGAATGCTTGAGAGTATATCACTATCAAGTATCTTATTCCGGTTTAAACGGGCTTCAATTAGGGGACGAAAATATAATTCCATTTTAGGAAAACGGCTTAATTCTTGAAGAACCAAATCCCGAAAATCAGAGGGATTATCTAGGACTAACTTAATAGCATCCGCGTGTTCTTGAGTGAAAGTTGATCCTGAAAGCCTCAAGAGTGGTTCATTCATAATCGCCACACCTTGATATGCTTTGAGTGCGATGTCTCTTGTTAGCATAAAAATTTTTAATTACCTATTGGTTGCACAGTGACAGGTACTAAACCCTCAGTCGGTGAGGCCTCCGGTGTCGCGGTGGTGGTTGAGGTCGCCGTCGGGGTATTGCTTGGTTCTGGCGACGGCGTGGCGGTATTTGGCTTATTTTCAAAGGAGGCCGATTTAACCGTCAGGGTATCAAAACGCACTTCAACCTGTTGATCTTCCGCCCCACCTGCCAATAATCCCACACCGCCCACGCGATCAAAGGATTTATCGGTGCGATCCGCCACAAATTCGCCGTTCACATAGAGGGCCAGATAATCCTCCACGCAGTAGACTTGGATGGTGTTGGATTTATTGCCCGTCTCAATCGCCTTCGATTCTTTCCACGTCTCCAAAAAATCTAATCCACGTCGGCTGTCGGCCTTCGCAATGGCCCAAAATCCATCGGCGCTAATCAGGAAAGCATAGCCGGAATCGCTATCATCTACGCGGCACATTACGCCAAACCAATTATCTTTTTCGCCGCCGTTGCTGGTCGCCTGCACCTCAATCACCACATTTTTAAGAGGGGTGGTGTCGTTTTTGCCCCACAGATAACTTGCACCGTCGGGGTTGTTGGTGCGGATGACATACTGCCCATCCTCAATCGCAAGGCTGGAATCGCCATCAAATATGCCCGTTTCAAATTCGGCGGGGTCATCAAAATTGAGAGTCAGGACGGCGTTAGAATCAATTGTAAAATCGCGGGTAGTGTGATCGGCCTCATCGTCGCCACCACAGGCAACCAGAATGAGCGACACGAATAACAAGCAGATGATAGAGCGTTTCATCAGAATTTTTACCAGTTGTTGAGTATTGTTATATAGTACGCGGCGGGCCAACGATATTCCGCAGGATGCCGAGACGTTCAATTTCCAATTCGACCACATCCCCCGGTTGCAACCAGCGCCCTAAAGCACTTTTTTCGCCGCCGAGTTCCAACAAACAGCCTGTGCCGACGGTGCCACTGCCGATGACATCACCGGGATAGAGCATCACATCCGTCGAGGCCCGTTCGATTAATTGAGCGAATGGGAAGTAAATATCTTTCGCGTTACCTCTGGACAATTCCTGTCCATTCACCCGCGCCGTCATGGTCAAATCATACCGCAAGTCCGCGCCTGTGCCGATGGTACGATCTGCCAGTTCGTCGGGGGTGATGAGGGATGGGCCAAGCGAGGTGGCGAAATCTTTGCCTTTGGCGGGGCCAAGCCCAACGCGCATTTCTTTCATCTGAATATCACGGGCGCTCCAATCGTTCATGATGGTGTAGCCTGCAATATGGCGTAGCGCTTTTTCAGCCCGAATATTGATACCCCCCTCGCCGATGATGAAGGCGATTTCCAGTTCATAATCGAGGCGCTGGGTGTAACTTGGCATGGGGATGGTGTCGCTATCGTGAAAAATGGCATTGTGATTGGAAAAATAAAAGACGGGTATCTCGTACCATTCGGGAATCATATCGAGGCCACGATTGGCACGGGCGGTTTTGACATGCTGCTCGAAGGCGTAGAAGTCGCGCAGGGAGTTGATTTTATCGGGAAGTTTCATAGGATTCGATTCCATCCCCACCCCCGGCCCCTCCCCACTGAGTGGAGAGGGGAGAACCGGGAGGAGAGAAAAGGCTGTTGATGGGTTTATAGGATACTTTTTTTACCATATTTCTCGCGGACAAAATCGGCCCATGTGATGTGCCCATAACGATTTTTCGGCACAAGGTTGAGTCCTTGTTGGAAGGCGGCGACCCCAACCGGGCCAAAAATTTCGATAGGGCCGTCCACCAACTCGGGATTTTCGACCCCCTGTGCGGCGAGATAGGTGCGGGTGATGTCCTCTACACGCAAAATTTCCGGCCCACCCACATCCAATAAACGTCCGGCGGGGGCTGCTGTCAGTAAGGGCAGCATATATGCGGCGACATCGCGGGTGTCTATCAACTGAAATTGGGCATCATGGGGGATGGGCAGGACATAACCATCGGAAGTGGATCGCACCATAGACATCACAAAATCGAGCAGGGAATGGAATTGGGTGACACGCAGGATGGAATAGGGTACGCCGCTTTCGATAATGGCGTTTTCCGCATTGACCTTGTGCTGATAAAACTCGGAGGGTATCTGGTCAATCCCGGCGATGGAAATATGGAAAAAATGCTGGACGCCTGCTTTGACAGATGCTTCCGCCAAGCGTTTGACGCCCAATACATCGGTTTCATAGGCGTTGCGGGCATCCCCCACACAATTGGCGACGATATTGACCCCGGATAAGGCGGTATCAAGGCCGTCCCCGGTTAAGACATCGCCCTGTACCCATTCAAGGTTGGGGTCATGATTCGCAGGGGCAGGTTTGCGACTGAGGAGGCGGATTGGGTGGTCGGTTGTGAGCAGAAATTTAACGAGGGCACTGCCGAGTGCCCCCGTACCACCTGTGACGAGAATACGGGTCATGTTGATGTTCCTCGATGAAAGTTATAAGAAAAATTATCCCCACCTCAAACCCCTCCCCAATGCTTGGAGAGGGGCTTCAATACAGGGCTTTATTCTCTTTTAGAGTGTGCCGCGTAGGGCTTGTTCGCGTTCGATGCTTTCAAACAGGGCCTTAAAATTGCCGAGACCAAAACCACGACTGCCGCGCCGCTGAATAATCTCGAAAAACAGCGTGGGACGATCACCCACCGGACGGGTGAAAATTTGCAGCAGATAGCCTTCGTCATCGGCGTCCACCAATATGCCCAACTTGCGGATTTCTTCGAGGTCTTCTTTGATCTTGACGTTTTTCTCCCGCAGGCGCTCAATGATGACCTCATCATAGTAGGCGTTGGGGGGCGGGGTCAAAAATTCGACTCCACGACGGCGCAGTTCGCTGACGGTGCGGATGACATCATCGGTAATCAGGGCAATATGCTGGACACCCGGCCCATGATAGAAATCAAGATATTCTTCGATTTGTGATTTTTTCTTGCCCTGCGCGGGTTCATTAATCGGGAATTTGACGCGGCCATTTTCCATCACTTTCGACATCAGGGCGCTGTATTCGGTGCTAATGGCCTGATCGTCAAAATGGATGAGTTGACGGAAGCCCATCACTTGATGATAGAAATTGACCCAGTAATTCATTTTGCCAAGTTCAACGTTGCCGACCATATGGTCAATCGCGGCCAGTCCAACGGTATTTTTCGATTCATCGGCGTTGGGAATGGCACGAAAACCGGGCATAAACACACCCTTATAGCTAGAGCGTTCCACAAAACGGTGAATCGTATCGCCGTAAATTTGAATGGCGCTCGTGCGGATGACGCCGTTTTCATCTTCAGTCTCCATCACATCATGCAGACCTGTTGCGCCGCGTGTAGTGGTCGCTTCATAGGCGGCGGCGGCATCGGGCACTTCTAACGCGATGACCTTCACACCGTCACCGTGCATCATGTGATGGGCGCTTAGTTCAGTGTTGGGGTGATAGACCCCGGTCAGTACCAAGCGGATCTTGCCCTGCTGCATGACATAGGAGGTGGTTTTGCGGTTGCCTGTCTCTAACCCGGAATAGGCGACGGGCGTAAAGCCAAAAGCGTGCTGATAATAAAAAGCGGCTTGTTTTGCGTTCCCCACCCATAGTTCGACATGATCCATGCCTTTGAGGGTCAGGAAATCGGCTTCTTCAGTCATGGGACGGACTTGAGGCGGGGCTTCTTTGATCGCCATTGATGCGTACTGCTCCTTCACCAGCTTGTTCGCAGATATTTTTTTCTATTGTAAGCCAAAATCTGCTTTCATCAAAAAATTCAAAGTAGTGAAGGGGGTCATTTTAATTTTATTGAAATTTTTAGACGGTTATTCTTCGCTTTCTTCGTCTCTTCGGGTGTCCTTGATCAGTTGATAGATCAGCACCAAAATCGCAACCACCCACCCGGCAATCAGCGGCAACATATGACTGAGTTCGTTACGTTCGGCGGGTACAGGCGGTGAGGCGGCAGGTGGTGACTGCGGTTCGGATTTGGGCGGTTCTACTGGTGACGGGGTGGGTTCGTGGATGGGGGTGGGAGGGACAGATTCATCCCATGTTTCAAAATTTTCGCCTACAAGGGCCGCGACTTCGGATGGTAATTCGACATCGGTTGGGTTCAACACTACAAACGAGGCTGATTCATCTTCAAGGGGCGGGATAGCTTCAGTATCTATAGAGGCCACTTGTTTGGCGGTTTCGTAAGCATCGGCAACAAGGGACTGCAAATCATCCGTCAGCGGTAGGGTTTCCCCGGCTAGGTTGGCGAGAGGGGGCATGTCCAATTCGGATGGGGGAAGGGCTTGCTGTTTGGGCGTGGCGTGAAGTGGTGCGGTACTCATGGAGGCTGAGACGGTTGCCAGCAAATCTAATTCTTCGTCGGCTGTCAATTTTAGGACGGCAGGATCGTCGGGAGTGGATTCGGGGATAGGCGCTGCGGATTCGACAGATTCAGCCGATTCATCACCTAATAAGATTTTCTTGCCTAAGCCACGCATGGAGGCTCGCTGAAAGTCGTTTTCCGCCATTAGTTTCCTCGATTGATAATTTCGGTTGCTAGAGCGCGATAGGCGTGGGCGGCAGGATGGGTCGGGGCATAGTCAATGATGGATTTACCCGCGACGGGGGCTTCTGCCATGATGTCATCATAGGCAAGGACGGTCTCAAACATTCTCTGTTTAAACACGCTTCGCATTTCACCCAATGCCTCTTGGGAATGCAGTGATTCAGCTTGGTAGAGGGTCGCCAATACACCCAATAATTGCAGGGACGGGTTGACATTTTTTTGAAGGCGCTGCATGGCCTGTATCATGGTGCGGACGCCGCGCATAGCAAGATACTGACATTGGACAGGGATTATCAATTCGTCGGCAGCGACCAAGCCATTGGCAGTAAGGATTCCGAGCGTTGGTGGGGTATCCATAATAATAAAATCTACGGGTGGTGGCTGACGTTCTAGGGCATCACGCAGACGGATAACGGCATCGGTGCGACGGGCCAACTGGATTTCGGCTACTGTCAAGTGTAGACTGGCAGGCATCAAAAAAAGATTGTCGCCGATGCGCTGGCTAACACGGTAAATGGGCGCGGAATCGTGCAGCAGAAAAATATGGCTGCCCAATTGCACATCATACGAATCTACCCCCAATGCCGCGCTGAGGCCCCCTTGAGGATCGAGGTCAATCAGCAGGACTTGATAGCCTTGTTCGGTCAGGGCACGTCCAATATTCGCGGCGGTTGTAGATTTACCAATGCCGCCTTTTTGATTTGCGATCACCAGCGTGCGCGTCATAAGTTTGAGTAACCCTTTTTTCAGCCACCCGACACTACCCAATTCGATACTGCTCAACACTGTTCAATACCTATTGGGGATTATAACACTAGGGGGGTGGTGTACGAAAAACGCTTGACCCTGCCCTCTCAGTAAGCTATACTTCCCGTTTCGTTGAAACACTTGAAAATGGCGTAAATCAAACGATTCTTAACGTCTTAAAATCTGAGGAACGAGAAATCTCATGCCGAAACGTACTTGGCAACCGAAAATTCGTCGCCGCGCCCGCGTGCATGGCTTTCGTCAGCGCATGGCGACTAAAAACGGGCGGAGAGTCTTGAAGGCTCGTCGGGCACATGGCCGTCACCAACTGGCGGTGAAGGGTAATCATGTGAAGAAAGTGAATTGGAACGGCGCTAAGGGTTCTGGTAAAGAAGCGACCCGGTAACACGAAAGGTTGGCATTGGAAAAGCGGTTGCGGCTGCGAGGTCGGGCCGATTTTGCGCGATTACGTGCAGAGGGTCATACGCTCCAACACCGCTTGCTGATGCTCAGTTACTTGCCCAACGAGCAGGGGCATAATCGCTATGGATTGGTAGTGAGTCGGCGCATTGGTAAAGCTGTTGCCCGTAACCTGATCCGGCGAAGACTGCGCGAAATCTTGCAACACCGCGATCCATCTATCGCTTACCCCAAACAAACGTCGGATCAATCCGGTAATAAAGGGTGTGATATTGTGATTATTGCGCGTACCCCGATTGTGGATGCCAGTTATCAAGAGATAGATGAGGCCGTCGGTGATCTATTGCGACGTGCCCGTTTGTTGTTGTAGTCGCAGCTAGTGACTGCAACAATGCCAAAAAGAGGCTTATGAAATATCCTATCCTACTGCTCATCCGCTTCTATCAGAAATACATTTCTGTGGGCTTGCCCTCGGGTTGTCGGTATGACCCCACCTGTTCACACTATACCTATCAAGCGATTGAACGTTTTGGGTTAATTCGGGGCGGCTGGATGGGCCTTCAGCGGATTGCCCGTTGTCATGGGTTAAGCCCGGGAGGCTATGACCCCGTGCCAGAAAAGAAACGGCCACATCAACATCCACAACATCCAAAGAAAATGCAAGAGGAACAGCATTGAATACCAGTCGTACATCACGTTTGACACCACGCTTTTGGGTGTTGACGATTCTAATCTTGGGTGCGGTACTGCTTACAGCCTGTGAGGGCGGTAATGAGAGTTGGGCCGGGATCAGTACGGACACAAACGGCGAAACGGTTGTCGTTTCATTTGAAAAACAAGTCGTCAGTTACAGCGCGGATGGCTCGCGCAATTGGACGTATCGAGATGACGATAGTGACGCCAAATTTTATGCACCGTCCCTGATTACCGCTGATCGCGTTTATGTAGGGGATTATTCGGGCCGTGTCCATGCCATTAACCGTGCTGATGGCAAACGCATCTGGATTTACGAACCAAAAGTCTCGAAGGTGCTCGGTTTCAGCCTCGGTGCGAATGACCGTATCCTCGGGCCAGTTGCTCAAAGCGGCGACAGCCTATTTTTTGGCAATGAGCATGGGGTCGTGAAACTGGATATCTCAGGTGAGCAACCGCGTGAAGTATGGAAATTTGAAACCGAACACAGCATCTGGGCACAACCGCTGTATGTCAATGACCCCGAACTGGGCGAACCAACCCTTTTTGTGGCGGCGCTTGACCAGCACCTGTATGCGTTGAACCCTGAAAATGGGGAAGAACGCTGGTCGGTGGATTTGGAAGGGGCAGCCGTCAGCCATCCGGTGTTGGATACGGTCAATGGTCGGCTGTATATCGGAACTTTGAATTACAAGCTATATGCGTTTGATTTTAATGACGGCGCTAAGGTTGCAGAGTTTAAGACCGAAGGCTGGATTTGGGACGCACCCCTGTTTGAAGATCAAACCCTCTATTTTGGTGATCTTTCCGGTTGGCTGTATGCTCTACCGATTACGTCGGATGGCTTTGGCGAGGTTTGGAAAACCAAGCTGTCAGATGCGGCATTACGTGCTGCCCCTGTTTTGGTAGATGGGGTGCTTGTGGTCGCTTCCCAAGATGAAAAGGTCTATGCCATTAACCTTGATGACAAGTCACGCAAATGGGAAAAAGGCATTGGGGCACCTGCTGTGGCGGGCTTATTTGTATTGGAAGGTGAAGACGGGCCGCTGTTGGTTGTCGGCACCAAAGATAAAGAGAACTTGCTGGTGACCTTGCGCCTTGATAATGGCGAAAAGGAATGGGGCAAGAAGTATGAAGATTAAGGCCGAGGCAGGCAGCATAGTGATAGAGGTAGATAAGGGAAATTCATGCTCGATATAATCATCAACCCATTCATTACCTTGTTGCTGGTATTGTATGGTCTGCTAGGTCGGAATGTTTTCTTGGCGATTGTGGGCTTTACCATTATCGTTAGGTTCGCGTTGCTGCCACTGACCATCAAACAGCAGCGATCATTCAAGCGGATGCAAGAACTTCAGCCCAAGCAACGCATGTTGCAAGAGAAGTATAAAAATGACCGTGAACGCCTGACACAGGAACAAATGGCGCTGTATCGGGAACACGGCGTTAACCCATTCGCGGGATGTTTGCCCCTACTCATCCAATTACCAATTTTTCTGAGCTTGTGGCGGGCAATTCTGGCGACATTGGCCTCGACCCCTGACCAACTTTTGGAACTGCAAGACCGTATTCTCATTGGCGGCCTAGATCATTTGGTGCCGCTGAAAAACACGTTCTTGTGGATGAATTTGGCACTGCCCGATCAGTTTTATGTCCTGCCGATTTTGGTAGTCATTACCACCTATCTGCAACAAAAACTGATTATGCCTGTTACACCTTCGACCAGCAGCAGTGGAAATGATGCCGCCGACCAAGCTGCCCGCATGAGCCGTCAGATGACAACGTTTATGCCATTACTATTTGGCTTTTTTGCACTGACCTATTCGTCAGGTTTGTCCATCTACTTTATTACGTCCAACATTGTGGGTATTATCCAATATGCCATGATGGGTAAGGCAGATTTCCGTCGGTTGATTGGCAGGGAAGCTCCTAAGAAAGAAGAAAAGGCCGTCAGCGAGATAGTGACAGGTGAAGTTGAGGCGGGGGATGTCATTGAAGCGCCTACTCCAAAACCTGCTAAACCTGCTACACCCGTTCGACAGTCGCGTGTGGAAAAAGTACCGGTTGAGGCTGGCAGCGTGGTAAGCGCGACAGGACGCCAATTGAAACCGGGGATTACAGAACGCAAACTCAGTGGCAGCAGTGCAGCCGCATCATCGGGAACTACGACTAAGAGCGCGGGTAAAACGAGTAAGACACCACCCAGTCGTAACCGACCTAAAAAATAAAGTGTGCGGCTGAAAAAGTCGCCCTTTTTTATCAGAAGTTTTTTTGATACACCGGAGTAAGCAAATTATGAGTGAGACACGGACGGTTGAAGCAACCGGGGCAGACATTGAACAGGCTATTGAAGCAGGCCTTGTTCAACTCGATGTCTCGCGTGAGAGTGTGATTGTGGAAGTGCTAGAGGAACCGAGCCGGGGATTGTTGGGGATCGGTGCGAAGCAGGCACGGGTCAGATTAACGACCGCCGTTGCTCCCCGTAGCGCCCAACCAACTTATGCTCCGCCTGCGCCACGTCCTGCTGCTCCTCCACCACCGCCTAGAAGTGAGCCACGTCCTGAAAGAACAGAACGACCCACTTATTCTGCACCGCGTACCTCAGCCCCGCAACCAGTACGCCGTGAACGTTCGGATCAGGATGATTCGTATCAGCGTGTAACGCAACTGATTGAGGACGAAAGTGAACTACCCGAAGATGTTCGGATGGGCCTTGCGACGCTGCGCGAAATCTTGGGGCATATGCACATTGATGCCAGTGTGACGGTGGAACGGTCATTGGAAGAAACCGACGCCGAAGCCGAGACCGCCCCTTGGATTTTGCATGTTCACGGCGAAGACCTCGGGTTGTTGATCGGGCATCGCGGCGAAACACTCTCATCATTGCAATATCTTAGCCGCTTGATCGCCAGTCGGGATTTGCAGCAGCGAGCCGATTTTATTATTGATGTCGAAAATTATAAGGGCCGCCGTGAAATGCTGCTGCGGAAATTGGCCCATCGGATGGCAAAGGATGCGGTGCGCCGCCGCCGCATGGTTGAGCTTGAACCCATGCCGCCCCACGAGCGCCGGATTATCCACCTTGCCCTGAAAGATCGAGACGATGTTTATACCGAAAGTGTAGGCGAAGGCAACCGTCGCAAAGTGACGATTGTACCCAAGTGATAAACTGGCTTATTCAAGCTGGAAACTCGCCCTATTAAAAGACGCGCCTCCATTGATTTGGGGCGCGTTTTGTGCTATAATTAGAACATCTGTTAAAGCAATTAAACCACCCAATAGGTTTGTCCACATTCATCGTTAAATTTCAGTACCCAGATCTTTTGTTTTCCCATCTGCCCCAGTCAAAAATCAGGATGGTTTGTGGCAGGTTGTGGATTGCAGACTCGGATCGAAGTGATAGGAGGGCCGTGTGGCCGGAATAGACAGAACGACTCCCCAGCATAAAGTTGAAAATGGCGCGAATTATGATGCCTCTAGCATTCAGCACCTCGAAGGTGTTGAGCATGTGCGTAAACGCCCCGGTATGTATGTCGGTGGGACGGACATTCGTGCATTACATCATCTAGTCTATGAGGTAGTTGATAATTCGGTGGACGAGGCACTTGCGGGGCGTGCCAGTTATGTCGAAATCACACTGCATGATGATGGCTCGGTCAGTGTTATTGATGATGGGGCTGGGATTCCGGTTGGAATTCACCCTAAAGCGGGTATTTCGACATTGGAATTGGTGCTGACACGCTTGGGGGCAGGCGGTAAGTTTGATAACAAAGCCTATGCTGTTTCTGGCGGTCTGCACGGTGTGGGTGTGTCGGCAGTCAATGCGCTTTCAAGCCATTTACGTGCCGAGGTCAAACGCGAAGGTAAAGTTTGGGTGCAAGACTTTGAACGTGGTCATCCTGTGACGGACGTAAAATCTGTACGCAAGATGAAAGAAGGCGAAATTACAGGGACAACGATTCATTTCATGCCTGACGAGGAAATTTTCCCCGAACGCACCTTTAGTTATGAGACGCTTGTTAATCGCTTCCGCGAAATCTCATTTTTGGTCAGCGGCCTTACCATTGCGGTGCGGGATGAGCGTGTTAAGCCATTTTCGCATGAGATGATGTTCTATTTTGAAGGTGGGCTACGTTCGTTTGCCCAATATCTCAATCGCAACCGTCAAGCGCTCCATCCAGTTGTTTATGCCGAACGGGAAGTCTGGTTCAATGAAGACGACCCAGAGAAAGCCTATCGCGTGGGTATTGAAGTGGCGATTCAATATACGGATGGTTCGACGACAACGGAATTGGCTTTTGCCAATACCATCAATACCCCAGATGGTGGCAGTCACCTGACGGGCTTGCGTTCGGCCATCACCCGCACGGTCAATAACTATGCGCGTAAGGCGGGTTTCCTCAAAGATAAAGAAGCCAATTTCTCTAGTAATGATACGCTGGAAGGGTTGACCGCAATTGTCAGTGTCAAACACCCTGATCCTCAATTTGAAAGCCAGACCAAAGTCAAATTGATGAATCCCGAAGTACAGGGGGCAGTGTCGTCGGTGCTGGGGGATGTATTTGGCGAATTTTTGGAGACCAATTCACGGGAAGCGCGGCGCGTCATTGAAAAATGTATGTTGTCGAAGCGGGCACGCGATGCGGCAGCCAAAGCGCGTGATTTGGTACGCAACAGCCGAGGCAATTTGCTGGAAAACACGACCCTGCCCGGTAAATTAGCTGACTGCTCCAATAGCAACCCCGCTGAGACGGAATTATTTATCGTCGAAGGGGACTCGGCAGGTGGTTCGGCGAAACAAGGTCGTGATCGTCATTTCCAAGCGATTTTGCCGCTACGTGGGAAGATTCTCAACACCGAACGCGCCCGGCTGGATAAGATTTTGGATAACAATGAAGTGCGAGCGTTGATTTCGGCGCTTGGCGTGGGGGTCGGGGATGACTTTGACCTCTCGAAACTGCGCTATCACCGCATTATCATTATGACCGATGCCGACCAAGACGGGTCGCACATTACCACGCTGCTGCTGACGCTGTTCTTCCGCTATATGACCCCATTGATTCAAGATGGGCATTTGTATATCGCGCAGCCGCCGCTCTATCGCATCGCAGTTAAGAACAAGGTGCAATATGCCTATGGGGAAGATGACCGTGATCGGATTTTGGCGGAGTTGAACACCGAAAAAGCGACCCTTCAGCGGTTTAAGGGGTTGGGTGAAATGAATCCTGACCAGTTGTGGGACACCACCATGAACCCTGAAAATCGCACGCTGCTTCAGGTGCATATTGATGACCTTGCTATAGCCGACCAAACGTTTGATATGTTGATGGGCAGCAGTGTGCCACCGCGCAAACGTTTTATCCAGACCCATGCCAAGAACGTGCGGAATTTGGATATTTAAAGATCATCCCCACCCTAAACCCACGCCTCCATTGCATGGAGAGGGACTTCAAATGCCCCATAATCAAAGGGGCATTTTTATTTCTAGGGATAGTCAATAAAGGCTTCTTGAATAGGCTCGCTGGTTACGATGTCGTAGACGGAAAAGCACAGTTCTGGCAGGGTGAGGATGGCACAAGTACGGCTACCACGTTCGGAAACAGAGCCGGGATTCAAGACCCAACGTCCTTCGATATGGGCACGCATGGGGATGTGGGTATGGCCTAATATCAAAATGTCGGCGTCGGCAAGCTCGACAATGCGCTTAAAAATATAGGGCCGGGTCTGGGGGTGAAGTGTCCAGAGCGTGCCATGTGATATAACAACGCGCTGACCTGCCCATTCATAACGAAGGATTTCAGGCAGGTGTTGAAGGTAGGTAAAGGTGTTTGGTTTTAAGAGACGGCTTGGTAAGGTGGGGTCTGCCGAATCGCCATTTTTTAGTAGCCATAAATGATGCCCGACAGAATATTGGTCGTGATTGCCCATGACACCGGGAATGGCTAACTCTTTTAGACGGGCGACCACTTCATCACCCCGCCCGCGCCCTATTTCAACGACATCGCCTATGCAAATGATTTGATCAACATTCTGAAGCTGCAACTGGGCCAGTGCTAATTCAAGGCCATTTAATTCAGAGTGGATGTCGGATAGGAGGCCGATTTTCATTCTTTATAAAGCGTGACAGCACAGGCTGCAAGAGGACTGCCATTTTGATGGTCAATCGTCAGAATAATGCGATAGTAACCCGCTGGATAACGGAGCAAGGGCGAGAGGGAAGCGAGTTGGTTGTGATAGATGGGGCTTTCGGGCAAGATTTGTGGCTGGCGGTTCATGGAAATAATGAGTTTGGCCTCGTTGAGCGGATTATCACCCAAAAGCTCAACTTCGACCCGGTAGGTATAGAGGTCGGGATGGTCAACCGTACCGATGAGTTGCATCGTATCAGCGGTCAGTTTTGCGCCATCGGATGGGAACTCGATTAGGGCATATTGCGTACAATTCCCCGGCATCACAATGGGGGTGACGCTGGGGGCAGGGGTGGGTGTGGAGATAAAACCCCCCAAGCCCGCCATGAGTGTTGAAGTTGGGCCGTTTTCGGTAGCCAGCTTTTCGTCGAGTGGTGATTCTGAGGAGGGCGAGAGAAAACCGCCAAAAATGAGCGCTCCATTACAAAGCAGGATCAGGCCCACTATCGGCATGACGTAGCGATAGGGGCCGGTCATCAATTCCAACGCGGCGACATAAAAGGGCCGCAGCCAACCCATGCCCCTTTCTTCTAACCATACCCCGCGCCTTTTGATAGGTTTGTAACCGGGACGGGTGGTGTAATGTCGCGGTGGGGTGTAAGTTGAGCGGGGGCGAACACCAGCCGATGAGAGCGGCTTGCTAAGTCCGGTACGGCTGTAATAGGCCCAACGTAAGTCATTATATTGGCTGCGTAGCTCGGTGTCGCTCAAAATGGAGTAGGCTTCGGTCAGTCGCTGGAATTGTTCGGTGGCCCATTCCATACGATCCGGATTGCGGTCAGGATGGATTTCTTTGGCTTTTTGGCGATAGGCACGCTGAATGGTTTCAGTATCGGCACTCATTTCAACACCGATAAGCTGATAAAAATCATGTTGGGGATCGTAGCGAAGGTTAAGGCGCATTGGACTCTAGGACTACAATCATTTAGCGGCGACCATACCGACGTTCGGCCTCGTCAAAATCACCTGTATTGACTTCCAAAATTACCATGCCACAGTTACGACAGACATCCGCATCCACACGGGTGAGATGACGAAATGGACGGAACATATTGCGTAATTTGCGGAGCGTCAAGCGGCGCGGGGCAAGATAGATATGGTCAAATTTGCCACTGTAGTCAATCACATAGGCTGCCCCTAGATCGTTGGAACCACAGCGTGGACAGGCCCAATTCACAACAGCGGAACGCGGGCCAGTGGTTTGCGCTTCGGGCAGGGTTGGGGGCGGGGCAACAGGCATTGTCATCGTGCGATTACCTTTCTAAATATCATAAACGCTGAAATCTGCCGCCAATTCAATCGGGCCGTTGTAGGTTTGGCGGGCTTCATCCAACAATCGGGTGGGGTCTTTTTCCCATACCTCATAATGAATCAACACCAACCGCTTGGAATTGGCTTCGGACGCGATTTCACCCGCTTGGGCCGCGCTGGAATGTCCAGCAGGGTCAGCCCCGGCGGATTCATGAAAGAGCAAATCGGCATCATAACCAAGCCGCACTACATTCGGAGTTGGAGCAGTATCACAAGAATACCCTACGATTTTACCGGATGCACGGCTTTCAATCCGCAGGCCCATAGTGGGGATGCCATAATGTTTGACAGGCCATGAGTTAATGCGGAAATCGGGGTTATCCAACACCAACTGCTCTTCACGCTCAGGAATACGATGAAAGGCCACCGGGAAAAATTGGGGCCAGTCGTCCCATTGAAAAGCGGCCATCATATCTTCGGTGCGTTCAAGGCAGTGATGAAATCCATAGACACGCAGGGGTTTACGACGACCTAGCAGCCACATGTGCATCAATAAAATCGGCACGCCATAGACGTGATCGGGGTGAAAGTGGGTCAGAATCATATCGGTGAGTTGGTTATGGTGGATGCCAAAACGTCGTAGATTCACGACTGGATTGGAGCCGCAATCTACCAGCACCACACTATGTTCGCCCTGCAATGCAAAATGGGTATTGTCGTGTTCAGCATCCGATACGGCTGCGGCTGACCCCAACACGATTAATCGAGCCATAAGAGTCCTTTTGATAGGGCAAAACCCTATCGGATTGATTTTACAGGGTGAGTGCCCACTCCACCGCCTTCGGGGTAACATGCACCTCGAAAATCCCCGCGATAATAAGGAGGGGCAGGACAACAGCAAACCCAATTTTCACCACATCGGCGAATGCACGCAACCACGCCTCCCCAACTGTCATATTCTGAGGGGGTTTGGTTGTCACACTGCCTAAACGCAGTGCTGCCGCCCCCGCGATAATGATGGCCGGGATTTCAAAGATGCCATGTGGGATAATTGCCACAATAAACGGCACTGGGCTAATCCCGGCTGCGGTGACATTCCCCATTAAATACCCAAGTATTCCAAAAGGCAAGATGACCAAGAGAATCGAGGCGACGCCAAAGCTGAATGCACCGAGCAAAGTCGCTACAAACAAGACGCGCATGTTTTGGGTGACGGCGAGCATTACCCACTGAGGGTCTTTTTGGGCAGTCTCCCAAATATCGCGCATATCGTCGAGGATTTGATTGTTGTCTTTGTTCTCAAGCGGTAACTGCCATTTTCCCGAGAGTGCCCAACCGCCTGCGAAGGAGAGAATCATGGCTACGAGCAGACACACACTGGCGCCGCGCAAATTGCGAATGGAGGGGAAGACCGCCCGGCGATAATAGCGAATGGGGTTGGGACGGATAGGACGACCCGCAGCTTTGGCGGCTCGACGTTCTTCACGGGTAATGCCTGTTAATTGCTCCCAAAAGATGCGCCACGCCCAACGCAAGTTAATTTCATCAATAGAGCGGCCTAGCAACTCCTCACGGTTAAAAATGCCTGCCCCTGTGCGTACCAATAGGGTTGTAACGATCAACAGTCCCCCGGCGACGTACCATAAGACATAACGCTGATGGGGCTGAATCATTAGGATGCTTTCACCCATGACCAAAATAGACATCGGCAAAATGATGGCGCTGGCGAGCAGATTGGCGGCGCGGGTCGAGGTAGTTTGACTGGAAACGACGACGGCCCCCGTCACCATCACCAATGCTTGCACGGTGGTGAGAACGGCAATCAAGACCACAAGACTGAAATCGGGCCGCCATTGCTGTGAGCCTAAAATCATCTGCCCAATGTAAATCCCTACACCCAGATAGGCCGCGACCAATGGGGGAATCATGGCTGCGAATACCTTGCCTAGATATAACTCGGTGTTGGAGAGCGGGGTGGCGAGCAAAGGCTCAAGGCTGCGGCGTTCCTTTTCACCTACAAAAGTTTCGAGGGCGATGACCAATGAAATGCTGACCGGGAAGAATCCAACCAACATAGGCATCAGGGGCAAAAACGCCTCAATAAACTCCTTGCCGTCCGCGCCCTGTTTGTCGAAGTAGTTGATAAAGACACGACTGGTGAAATTGGCAAGTGTCGGAAAAAACAGCGTTAGGAGGAATATCGGCACGACAATGCGCCAATCCCGAAAGCTGTCACGGACTTCACGGCGGGTGATGATCCACGCATTGCGCAGGGTATGCAGCCAATTAAACCCGTTGCCGAAATAGGTCTGGACATGGTCACTGGTATCACTGGACAGCGCGTTCATGGGATTTCTTCTCCTGCCCCTCATCTTCTTCAACGATTTGTAGGTAGACATCTTCCAATGTCTGGGTTAATTGGCTGAGGGTGATGACATCAATGCCCAAGCCTAAAACATGGCGCAAGACCCGCGGATTAATTTCAGTCGGATTAGAGGCCTCATACCGCAGCCAGTTTTCGCCGTTCTCGACGACCTTGACCAGCGGGCCTAAATCTTTGGCAAGGCCATTCAGCGGTTGTGAGGTTTTGAGTTCCATCAGGGGCGGGCCAACAAAACGAGTGGCGAGGCTTGCCATATCACCATAGGCTACAATGCGCCCCCGCCGAATCACGCCAATGTTGTCGGCAAGGGCTTCGGCTTCGGTCAGATTATGGGTGGTCAAAATGATGGTGCGTTTGTCTTGGCGTAGTTCGATGATGGCGTCGCGTACCAATTTGGCACTCTGCGGATCCATCGCGCTGGTGGGTTCGTCCAGCAGCAACACAGGCGGATCATGTAGCAGCGAACGTACAAGGGCCAGCTTCTGTTTCATGCCTTTGGAATATTCACCAACCCGTTTGTCAAAAGCCTCACCCAAGCCGAAGCGAGTCATCAACTGTTCGGCACGAGCTTGGCGGACGTTGGGGGGGAGATGGTAGATGCGTCCAAAAAAGTCCAGATATTCCAGACCGCGCATTCGTTCATAGAGGCCATGCTGCTCGGTTAACACCCCGACACTGGCCCGCACCCGCGCCGCATCTTTCACGACATCGTAGCCCGCGACTTTGGCCCAGCCAGAAGTGGGAGCGAGAATTGAGGTCAACATGCGGATGGTGGTGGTTTTGCCCGCCCCATTTGGCCCCAAGATTGCCAAGACCGTGCCGGGGGGAACGGAGAGGTTGACGTTATGCACGGCCTCAAAGTCGCCAAAAAATTTGGTTAGGCCCTCGGTTTCAATCATGGTAAATCCCTCTCTGTTGATCGAGCGTTGTTATTTAATTGTAAGGAATTGTTAAAAAAACCTAAATAGTATTGAGGGCATGATTTGTATGAAAAATTTGTGAATTAGAGTACATGATCTCACCCCCCGGCCTCCTCTCCGAAGGCTTTCAGAGAGGGGGAGTAAAGCCATGCACCAACTGCCACCCCAATAAATATTCTAGCGGCGCAAATTCCATGAATCGTTGGCGTAGGTTTCTTGTATCAATTCGGTGGCTCGATTTTCCTCGTCTTGGCTTAAATCGGTAGCCTCTAATTGGGCATTAAACGTTGTACTAAAGGCCTCCGCCATTGTATAGGCCGCTTTGTCCCAATCGAGTTCAATCCCGAGGGCATCTTCCACCGTGCAGGCCCGCTGGTGTACCCGTTCTTTGGCCGATTCACGCTCGGCCTCGTTTTCAAACACAAGGGCGTCACAAATCCGCGTGACATCGCCCCACAACGGAATGGAGCCATGCTGCAAGACGGCATCGGCCCGACGGACTTGGGCACTGCCGATTAATTTGCGCCCCTGCCATGTAATTTCGTAATTGGACGGCACTTCAAAACATACTGGCCCAGTAGTTTTGGGGGCCTCGTGTAAGGGCATACTTTCGGCGGCGACCCCTAACCGATGCAGGCCGTTTAATAAGGCAGCACTGAGGCGACGATAACTGGTCAAAATGTCGCCTTCGACCAGTGGGTGGTCATCGGGAAAGGCGATACTGTAAGTCAATTCGTCGGTGTGCAAAATGGCTTTGCCACCAGTGGCCCGCCGCACCAAGCTCCAACCCTGCGCATAAATCCGTTCTTTGTCCGCTTCTCGACTGAACTGCCCATACCCAAGCGAGAGGCAAGCAGGCCGCCACGCATAAAAACGTAAGGTGGGTGCGATTAGACGTTTGCCAACGGTCTCCATGATGGCTTGGTCAATCGCCATATTGGTTGCACCGTCTAAAGCACGGTGGAAAATGACACGCCAAGTGTTTGTGGACATTTTTATACTCACTTTAGCCTCAAAATGTGAAAAATTTATAGCCAACTGTTCTAATTTTG
Organism: Anaerolineae bacterium; assembly: GCA_021463865.1. Taxonomy (GTDB): domain Bacteria; phylum Chloroflexota; class Anaerolineae; order Aggregatilineales; family J027; genus CFX10. The sequence goes on along the minus strand of JAJTXY010000013.1, from coordinate 3,825 downwards.
CCAATTGGCGCTATAATGCGAAATAATTGTACGAAATCCTAACAGGATCAAAACGTTAGGCCAATATTGAAATTATCTTAAAATCATGAGTGTCCGTACCCAGTCTGGTCAAACTGAACATAAGCGATTGCAGGCGGCTGTCCATGCGGCCAAGTTGCGCGTCGTGGGACATCAGGACATTTTTGATCTGGCACAAATTGGCCTGATGGCGTCTATCCTCGAAATTTATGGCGGCAGTGAACGCGGCTTTGTATACGCCGAACCTGCCTTGCTGGATGCCCAAGTCCCCCCGCCCGATTTGGTGTTGGCTCATCCCACGCTGGGGCTGATGGTGTTTGAGGTCAAGGCGTATGACCTTGATTATATCGAGGGAATGGAAGCCGGCAGCCTCAAAATTCGGCGGCATGGGCAGGTGTCGCTGGTCAATCCCTTGCGGCAGGCCCAACGCGGCATGTTTGCCATCAAAGATGCCTATGAAAAATTTGCCCCCGGTGCGCCGCGTCCACTGTTTCATTCGATGGTGGCATTGCCGAATATTCTTGAAAGTGAGTGGAATTGGCTGGGGTATGACCGCTGCATAGATGGTCGTCTTGTGTTGTTCGCCGAGCATTTTCAAGATACCGAACGGATGCAGGCGAAAATCTCCACATTTATCCAACAGGCCCTTCAACGGACAGGCCGGGCCGATCCCTATCCTCCCAATGCCGAAGCGACCCTGCTGCGGGTTTTTGGCGACTCGGCGGTATTAAACGATGCGCGACAATTGGTGCATCAGTTGGACAGCTTGGGGGCCGAGATTGACCGGATTGAGCAGGCCCATAAACAGCTATCAGCGGAACAGCAGCACCTATCACGTTTGGACACGTGGGGACATCCTTTTTTGGTGCGCGGAGTAGCCGGATCGGGCAAAAGCATTGTGCTGGCAAATCAGGTGGCCCGTACCATCTATCGCCACGAGAAATTACATTCGCAGTTGGCTCTGTTTGAAGAACATCAACATCCGTTGCCTAAAATCGGGGTGATTTGTTTTAATCGCAGTTTGGTGGCATTGCTGCGGGAGCGCGTGGCCCGGGCCTATCATGCCCTGACGGGTGCGGAATTACCGGATTTTGTCACGGTGATTGATCTCAATGCCCTGCTGTATCAAATTGGGGCGACGTTGGGCGAACCGCATTTTCGATATGTGCGGGCAGGCAACTCACCCGATGCCGAAAAACGTGCCCATAAACATGTACAGCAAATTGAAGCCCTCCATATTAACCGACCTGACCTCTATGACCAGATCGCGTTTGATGCGCTGTTTATTGATGAAGGTCAAGATGCTCACCCCGAAGAATATGCTGTTTTACAGTCTCTGACACGCACCACGCCGCAAACGGGTGAACGTAGCTTGATGATTTTTTACGATGACGCGCAAAATGTCTATGGACATCCTCCCCCCACATGGCGCAATTTCAGTCTGAATTTGGCGGGGGGACGAGCCGCGATTATGGAGCAGTGCTATCGCAACAGCCGCGAAATTGTGGAATTAGGGCTGAATGTGCTGTTGGGGGTTCATGCCCCGCAGCAGGTTCGGGTGGCAACACGCCGATTCGCCGATATTCACACCTTGCAAGAGAAAAAGCTGGTGGAAGAAACCGCACAGGGCTGGCGGGTCAATTTTGCCGAATCCTCTGGCATTGAGCCGATGGTACGTGGGTTTGAAACACGGGTGGAGCAATTGGATTGGGTGGCAGAAGCGGTGGTGGCGCTGTTGGAAGACGAGCAGGTGCGCCCGGAACATTTGTTGATTCTTGCCCCCAAAGCTAATTCATTTAATCACCTCAGTCGGCGGATTGGGCAGTTGACGAAAAACAAAATCCGGCTACGGCTGATTGGTGGCCCTTTCCAACAGCATTTGGATGAGTTGCTCATCATCCCCGATCATCTCACGCTTGCAACGATTCATGCCGCCAAAGGCTATGATGCGCCGATTGTGTTTGTAGTGGATACCGATCAAATGGAAACCAATGTGATTGGACGGGCCTTGTTTTATGTGGGAGTTACCCGCGCCAAACGGTATTTATTTGTGACAGGCACGAGTCATCCTACGTCATTGCTGACCGAGGCGATGGCGCTCCAGAATTAATCCCATTAATTTATGCCTTACTTGAAATGGCTTATCCCCTATCGCAAAGTGTTTTGGATATGGGGACTATTTTTGATTACCTCATTTCTGGTAGGCCGCTATATTGCCGATCATCGAGACGAATTAGCGCCTAATCTTGCGTTTTCGGATAACTGGCATGTGCATCTGTGCCGGGTGGATTGTTATTCGGAAAATCGGGTCGTGCGCGAATGGTATCATGTGCAAAATCAGTTCGTGGTCAAATATCCCTTGTTGGCGGGGGTAGCCCGAATCATTTCACAGCAGACGGGCCTTGCCACCACGTTGGCGGTGTTTTGGGTGGCAAAACTGGGGGTGCTGGTTGGGTTGGCCGAATTGTGGCGATGGATGGCAGCAGAAAAAGATGAACAAACCGCCCAACGGGTGGTGGGTTGGATGGCGTTCGGGTATCTGCTGACGGGTTATGTATGGATTGTGCCCTATCCTGAAGGCTGGCAGTTAGCCTTTACGGTACTGGCCTTCAATTCCTATGGACGAAAGAAGTATTGGCTGACCGGATTTTTTGCAAGTTTGCTGACCCTTACAAGACCGCAAGGTGTGTTAATTGTGCCCGTATTGGCGCTGGGTTTGCTATGGCAAGGTGGGTTAAGGCGGCAATCTTATGAACAGTGGCGCTTGAAATTCATCCATATTTTGCAGGTGTGCCTAGCTCCGACCATTGCTTGGTGGCTCTGGATGCTGGAAGCCGAGCGATTGACAGGTGTTGCTTTTGCCCCGATTAAGCTGCAAGAGAAATTTGCACGCCCGATCTCATGGCCTGTACCCGTGCTCATTAAATTTGTAGATAAATGGGTATTGGGCGAAAAATTTCAGCATAGCATTGGTATCCCGCTCCTAACCTTGCAATTGATTTTAATCTTCGCGGCGATGATTTGGCTGACGAAGATGTCGCTTGACAAGAAATTAGCACCGGAATGGGTTTTGCTTAGTTGGCTGACGTTATGGGTTTGCCTTAGCACCACGCCGTTTTCGATTGCCCGGTTTATGTTGATTGGCCCAGTTGCATGGACGGTGATTTATCTGCCGGAGCGCTGGCAGGTGAAAGTTAGAAAAGCCGAACCGTTTTTGTGGGCCATCTTTTTCGACATTACCGTGATTTGGACGGTCTACATTTTCACCGATTTGGGCGTTAAGTCGTGGGTTTTCTACCTCCCCTAAAATTCCTCCTCGAATCTTAAAAAAGATTTAGCCTCCCTGATAGGAGACTGAAAGTTCCCCGTTAGCCGTCTTGCAAGGACGCTCCCGTACCATTAAAAACTGTATCGGGGAATTAAAACACAGAAAGAAAAAACAAACTTTCTGAATTTTTCGTAAAGAAACCCCGATTGACCAACACTCACTGACTAGCATTGCCGACAGAAAGAGTGTAGTAGAACAAAAAAATCAGCTTTCGGGGGAAAGTTACGATGCAAATCGAAAAGTCACTCAATCAGGTAGCCAATAACCAGCAGATTAAAGAACAATTCAAGACCAGCGTTCGTAACCTGCGTACCGCTACCTACTTCACCGCCAAACGTGCGCTTGATATTGTGGCGGCCAGCCTTGTGCTGCTCATTGCGGGTATCCCGATGCTCATTATTGCCATGTTGATCGAAATCGAAACCCCCGGTTCGGCCATCTTTGCTCAGGAACGAGTCACCGCTCGCCGCCGTCGTATT
>JAJTXY010000012.1 GCA_021463865.1 Anaerolineae bacterium | reverse complement strand
CGGTTGCTTCGGTGGATACTTTCTTGCCCATTTACCTTCTCCTTCAGATGTTCCAATGGGTGGAAAGTCTCCTTTATTCTAGCCTATCTCTGTGTCCGACTCGCTCTGAAACGCTACAGACTCTAGAATGCGCTTGACCCTAAATGAACGAGCGTCTTTATAATAGAAAAGAGACCCATCGGTCAAGTTCTTAGACTGCATGAGAGGGTAGTATGACCCACATTTTGTTGATTGATGATGATGTGATGCTCACTGGCCCATTATGTGCCTCGTTTGAGCGTCTCAATTATACGGTTTCCGTCGCTAATGACGGACATACCGGATTGAGTATGGCCCTTGTCAACAAGCCAGATGTAATTGTGTTAGATGTGATGATGCCGGGGTTAACGGGCTGGAAGGTTTGTGAGGCCATTCGAGAACACAGTACCGTGCCAATTATTATGTTAACCGCCCTAGACGATAGTGTAGATCGTATTCGAGGGCTAGAACTTGGGGCGGATGATTATTTGGTCAAGCCCTTCGGTTTTCAAGAGTTATTGGCCCACGTCAAAGCCATGCTGCGGCGGGTCAATTTGGATACTGGTGTAGACCCGACCAAAAAAGTGATGCGGATTGGTGATCTTGAGGTCAACCTAGAAGCACGTACCGTCAGCCGTCAAGGGGTTGCGTTGGTGCTGCGCCAAAAAGAATATGATCTCTTGATTTTGCTGATGAACAATCTTAGCAAGGTCGTCACACGCGGCGAAATTTTCGACCAGATTTGGGGTACGGATTGGCTGGGGGATACACGCACGCTGGATGTGCATATCCGTTGGCTGCGTACCAAAATTGAAGATGACCCCGGCAACCCGGTTTATTTACAAACCGTTCGTGGAATTGGCTACCGCTTTGATGATCCCGCCAAAGGGAGCATAGGTGAATGATGATGTGGAAACCCGGTATTCGACGCCGCCTGCTCTTAACCTCAACCTTAGTTATTATCTTGGGACTGTCTACCCTCTTTTTCTTAACGGGCCGCCAGTTAAACGACGCCACCATCGAGTTTTACCTGCATGATATTGAATCCGAAGCACTCTTGACCGCCGGAGTGACGCAGGGGATTTTGGAGGAGGAGGAAGGCCATGACCCCGCCATGCTTGATGTGTGGCTTACTCGTCGCCAGACGCACATCAGCCACCAACTGACGTTATTAGATACGGAGGGTCGTGTTGTTGCCAGTACCGACGATTCGGTTCCAGTTGGGTTACGTCTTTACAGTCCCGAAATTGAGGCGGCCTTGCAGTCGCACACAGCCCATGACATCCGGCACACCGGAAATGAAGAATTAGCCTATGCTGCTGCCCCTGTCCTCTATGAAGGCGATATTTTGGGCGTGATTCAAGTCGCCGCGCCTATGCAACCTGCCTATGAGGATGCACGTGAACGTTGGGTCGAATTAATCATTGAGGCAGGGGTTATCCTCCTCCTAAGTTTGGCGGTCAGTTTGTGGCTAGGCCAAACCATCACCCACCCCATCCGCCAATTACACGCCTCGGCCCTACGCATAGCAAACGGCGCGTTAGATGAACGTATCATCATAAAATCCAAAGATGAAATCGGGCAGTTGGGGGAGGCGTTTAATTATATGGCGACCCAAGTCAGCTATTTATTAAACACACAGCGTAGTTTTGTCAGCAACGCCGCCCACGAACTCCGCACCCCGCTGATGAGTCTCAAACTTCGTACCCAATCGCTATTGACCGAAAATTTGCTGGATGACCAGAAAACCACTTATTTGCAAGAAATTGACTCGGAGGTCAATCGCCTTGCCTCGGTGGTCACGGATTTGCTGATTCTGGCCCGGATAGATGAAGGCAAGCACGAACGCCGCCTTGAGCGATTTGATGTATCGGCTTTTTTCAGTGATATTGCGCGTCAGGCCAACATCCAAGCCCGTCAGCATCATCAGCAGTTTCGTGCCACCTTGCCCGATAGCCTGCCGGACGTGGCAATTGGCATGAACGATCTGCGGATTGTGTTGGATAACCTTTTGAGCAATGCCATGAAATACACCCCCGCCGAAGGTACAATTCAATTGGAGGTGTCCAGCGATACCCACCTGCATATTCAAGTGTCCGATACCGGGGAGGGATTTGCCCCCGAACACCAATCCTTGTTATTTGAGCGTTTCTATCGAGTAGATCGGCCCAATGGTCGTTTGGTGTCGGGGACAGGGTTGGGTCTAGCAGTGGTCAAAACCGTCGTTGAGCATTATGGTGGACAAATTCAAGCGAATAGTTCGGGGGCGGGCAAGGGCGCGACGTTTACCGTTATCCTGCCCCTAGCGTTTTAAGGCTTTTTGGCAACCGCCACCGCTTTGGCAGTCGGTTTGCTGGATGTCCCACCCGTTTTACCTACCCGATAGGCCAACAGGGTAATCACCGCCAGCACACCTACTGCTACACTAACTTTGAAGCCGAGCAGATGGGCGTCGGCCCCTGCCAACAGCGCATGGAGTGTGATGAGACCGTAGCCGCCATAACTGAGGTAGTGCAATCGCTTCCAATTTTGATGCCCGAGGTGCTTTTTGATGGAAAAACTGAGTGCAATCATGAGACCTACCCAGAATGCTAGCACTCCGAGTCCCACCGCAAAAGGGCGATACGGGCCAATAAATGGAACAACCAAATCGCGGATATGATAGACATAATAATCGTCACGCAACAGCAGCAACGCATGTCCCGCCGCGAAAATCAGTGATAAATACGAGATAGTGCTGTGTAGGAGCATCGAAAGCACTCCCGGCGACCAATCCTTCACCAATCGGCTACTCACTGCCAGCCCCCAGACCATCGCAATTGTCATCAGAAAGTAGGCTGATAATCCTGCCGAACGTACTAAGTGCCATGTGAGTGTGGCATCATCTGCTAACTCAATATTGAATGTGCCCCGCTGCCATACCCATGCAGTTGAGATCACCGCAACGGCTAGACTGAAAATCATCGAGAGACTATCCATCCATCGTGCGGGCTTGACCATTGCTCAAATTCCTTTCATGTTACAAGTGTGAAATTGGAGGGAGTTTTCCCCTACCATTTGACTGATAGGGGAAAAGAAACTTCATCAATTAATCGTCGTCTTCGCCATCTTCATGCTCGCCGCCATCGTCCTCGTGGTCTTCATGTTCCTCATGCTCATATTCGTCGTCGTCATCGTAATAGCCCGACCCAGATGGTGCAGGTTGTAGGGCGATTTGTGGTACGGATGAGGTCATGCGCAGTGGGATGTTGAAGATGGTTAGGCTGTCGCAACTCCCGTTTAGTGTCCCCAACGAGCGATCTAACCATGCCGAGCCATTAGGCAGCCCAATCAGCAGCCAGTTCTGTTCGGTGTTCGTGCCACCCACGGGATAGGCCTCATTGCGAAAACCATAGTCCAAAACGCTGTAGCCAGTGCCGGGGCCACTGCGGAGATTCGCCGAACTGACATCAATGGTGAGCGTACAGGCTTCAACCGACCCTGTCGATTGTCCAGTCGTTTGAGCCGGAACTTGTTGCGCGACGGTGGTGGTTGTGTCAGTGGTCGCTGTGGTGGCAACTGCAACAGGCAGGCTTGAGGGATCGGCAGGAACAACCGTTACGGCGGCCATCGTATGTTGATTGGAATTGGTATTGAGCATGGTTAATTGGTAGTCACCACCGTCCATTGAAAGGCGCATACCATCAATCGAGCCAGCATAAACAGTGACGACTGCGACGCCTTCGCCATCTACCAATTGAGCCGTCACTGGCGCACCCGGAAATGATGCTGTAACGGTGCTGGCATTCCCATCGGCAGGTAGGGAAACGGACACGACTGAATTGGGATTGGTGCCATCAAGAAATGTATCCAGCTCTTGTCCGGGGGCAATCATCTCGCCGTCTATAAGCACCAAGCCTGTGTCCATCGTCAAGTCGTTTTGCGAAGTTACCTTGACATAACCTTCCGTGATACCTGCCAGTCGTTCAACCGAAAGGGTATGCGGCGCAGCGTTGGGGGCAAAATGCAGTTCTAGCCCATGAACACGGGCATCGTTCATCAAGAAAACAACGTTCCCCGCGTTATCTGTCACTGTAACAGACGCGCCTGATAATTCTAGTGCAACAGCACCCGTTGTATCTGGTGGCATGGTAATCACCACGTCAATGCCGGGGGTCGTGTCGTTAAGGGTAATCACATTGGGATCGCCCTGTGCAGCGGCGTGCTGTACCTCTATCCCACTTGCCACAGCGAAGACGCCGAGCAGCAAACTGAGAATCAATTCATACGAAAACCGTTTCATTGAGAATTTCTCCTTATACACTTTCGGTGAGATGTTTTAGAAAACGGGAACTTGCAAGAACTGTGCCATCATTACGTGTAACCAAGCCCGCGCCATGCCATTGATGATGCAGCCATTCCAATCCAGCATCACTGCCTAGTAGAAACACGGCTTTGGCAAAGGCTTCGGCGGTGGGAGCGTATGGATGAATAATCGTAACGGTGAGTACATCGGTATCGGCGGATTGTCCGGTACGTGGGTCAATAATGTGATGCTGTGTCCGTCCGTTGACAATCCAGTGCCGATAGTCTATGCCTGTCGTGACAACACTGGCGTTGGTGATTTTGAGGTTGACCAAAGCAGGGGTATCCTCGGCATCCCCCGCCTCCGCAACGGTTACATCCCATGCCCGTCCGCGTGCGACCAGATCACCGCCGACATCCACCAAACATGACCCCCATTTGGATAACTGATTGGCAATCATCTCGGCGGCCCATCCTTTGGCAATGCCCCCCAAATCCACTTGGCTGTGGGTAGGCAACCGCACCAACTGTTTGGCTAAATCCACCTCAAATTGATGCCATATTGGAATGTGAACTGCCTCCAATGTCCCTTTGATTTCAGGTTGAGCCTGCATTTGGGCGAAAGGTCGGTCATAACCCGCTGCTATCAACGCCTCTAAGATCAACGGGTTATACAAGCCCTCCGTCAAACGACTGGCCTGACGTGCCGCATGGAGATTTTCGAATAGGACGGGGCTGACCTTCACCCATTCGCCAGCCCGCCGATTTAACTGCGAAAGTTCACTGTCGGGACGGAAGCGCGAGAGAATATCCTCGTAACCCTCAAACTGCTCTGGAATATGCCTCAAAATCGCATCGCCATTGCCTTCCGTCTCGAACCAAATATTGACTTGGCAGCCCATCGCTCGGAAACTATATTGATAAAGTCGCAATGCAGCCATTAGCGGGATGACCTCGTAGTCGGTTGTTGGGGCATCGAAATCGTGACAGGCTGTGATTGCACCGGGTTGGGTGGAACTATCTGGGAAGTCACGGGGCTGGTTTGGGGAACCACCGATGTCGTTGTACCGGTCGACGTATTGGTGGAAGCGCCGGGGACTGCTGCATTAGTAGTGTTCGTTTGGCTACCGGGGCGTCGGATAATCGTGATGGATGGTGCGCTATTGGCGAAAACAGACGGCTCAACATTGACTACTTCTGGGTTGATCGCCTGTGTAGGTTCGGCAACGGCGTCAGCCTGAGTGTTCGCTTGTAAATCCAATAGGGCTAAACTTTGTGCGCCTACGATGGTAGCAATGGTGCTACCCGTTACCAGTGAAGTCCGTACAATAAAACGTCGTGCGGGTGTCATGTCTAAATCCCTTCAGATTTCCTTTAATCCACTCAACATGTCATTAGGATAAGGAATTCTCTGAAGGGGGTTTTTAACGTTGACTCAAATGTGCCTTAAATCTTCGTTAAATGGTTTCATTGGAATATGATGGCCCCAAATGCCATAACCAAGCCACTGTATCGAGGCAGAATTTCAGATGGAACTTATTTAGGCATACGTGTCTACAAGCGAATAAACCCTCAGATTTTGCCGCACGATTTCCTCTTGCAAGGGGGTATTGAGTGTGAATTGCACTGCGTGCGATTGATTGGGCGGCAGATGGAAGAAGTTGTCTGAGAATTTCGCTTCGGGTAGTTCTAGCCAGACATACAGAGCAGCAACATCGGAATACAAAGTGACTTGTCCTTCTGTATCGGAATTTAGATATATCTCCTGTTGAATATGCGGTGTTGCTAGTTCAAGGTGCTTGGGACGGCTGATCGTCACCAGATTTTCCGAGACTTTTTCGCCCCTCATCCATAATGCCAGCCATACCAACAGATTACGCGGTGAATGCTCATTTACATAGGAGGTTAGGTCAATCACCTCGATACATTGGGTCGAACGCGGATTGATGGTGACGGCTAATTCCCCTTGATGAAGTGATCGCCCTGTCGCTGTTGTCACCTGATAACGCGCCATGCCTTGTGTTGTCTCGCCTAAATCACTGGTGACATGAATTTCAACCGTCTGGGTTTTGTTATTTTCTAGGCCGGAAATCAATAGGGGGGCATAGAAGTTCCGTGCCATATAATGTAGGGCCTTCCAATTGCCCTTCCAATCCAATGATGACCAACTCGGCGCACTCCACATATCATTGAGTTGCCAATAGAGCGTTCCCATTGTGCGTGGCATATTCCGCCGCCAATGTTCAACGGCATATTTCATCGCCATACCCTGTAATATCTGGCTTAACCAAAGCGTTTTATCAAAAGACGTGGGTAGGCGGAACCAATCCAACAGGTAATGGATAATCGTGCTGTTGCCGATACCGCTGCGCTGGTGATGCTCCATCACATAACTGGTGATATTGCGGTCTTCTGGCAGGGTGAATTCATAAACCGTTGCGGGTTCGGGGAAGGACTGGAAACCAAATTCGCTGCAAAACCGATCTGGGCGGGTGCGATACCATTCAAACGGTTCTTTGCCATGCCACACGCTCCACAAATGCGTGTCTCCCCATGCGGGATTCATATGGTCGCTGCGGTCTCCATAGGGGCTGTGGGGACTACCCGGCCAATACGCCGTTTGGGGTGCTAATTCACGCACTTGGTCACCAATTAGAGTATCAAAGAGATGGCTGTATTCCTCCCAACTCATCGTAGCAAACCAATCTGGATGGGAAAGCCCCTGTTCAATCTCGTTGTTGCCACACCACAACGCGATGCACGCATGGTGGCGGATACGGCGAACATTTTCTTGTGCTTCGGCCATTACATTGGCGACAAACGCTTCATCGCGGCTAGGATAAGTGCCGCAGGCAAACATAAAATCTTGCCAGACGGTAATACCATATTGGTCACACAGGTCATAGAAAACATCACTTTCATAAAACCCACCACCCCATACTCGCAGCATGTTCATATTGGCGTCTGCGGCAGCGCGAATCAAGTGTTCATATTCAATGGGGCTGGTTTGGCCGGGATAGGGGCTGGCTGGAATCCAATTGGCCCCTTTCGCAAAAAACGGCACGCCATTGCAAGCAAAATAGAACGATTCGCCCCATGTGTCATGATGGCGTTCGAGAGTGAGTGTTCGCAGCCCAATTTGGCGTGTTTGGGTATCCAGTACATGGCCTTGTTGATCGTAGAGGGTCACTTCGAGATCATACAGGGGTTGTGCGCCCATATTGTTGGGAAACCACAATTCCGGTTCGGTAATGGGCAGGGTCAGTTGCGCATTATCTTCTTGCACTGCTGCTTCTGACTGCGCCACCCGTTTCCCCTTGAACGAAACCCCCACCTTGATTGAAAGCGATTTTGTGTCTACACCCTCAACGCTGGCTTGAAGATTTAACGTGACCTGATTGGGGGCATGATCTTGCAGGATAAAAAGGTCATGCAGGCGGGCCGTGTTAAAAACCACAATTTCGACATCCCGCCAGATGCCGCTCGTGACCATTTTGGGACCCCAATCCCAGCCAAAATTGCAAGGTTCTTTGCGAAGCCATGCACCTGTGCTGATTCGCATTGGTTCTACCCAACCTGCCATTGCACCTTTTTCGGCATCCATGCGGCGCATATAGGGCATCGGCGCAGCGAGGTCAACTTCCAGCAAGTTTTCGCCTACCCGCAAAGCCGACTTGATGTCGAATTCCCATGAGCGGAACATATTTTCGGCTTGCCCAATTTCAATACCATTCACCCGCACGGTTGCCAGCGTATCTAAGCCATGAAAGCGCAGCAGCACGCGGTCATGTGCCATTATATCTGCCGAGACGACGAAAGATCGCGTATATCGCCAATCCGTTTCACCAATCCACATTTGTTTGGCTTCATTGGTACGATAAAACGGGTCTTCCAATAATCCATTTGCCAACAGATCGGTATGGACGCACCCCGGTACGACAGCGGAGATTGGGGTGTCATCCCCTTTTCTGAATAATGACCATGCCCCGTTGAGAGTGATCTTGTGCATACGATAAGCCTTTGAAAGATTCTGCGTTCCAATAAATTATGCCCATGACCTCACCTAACTGCACGTAATACATTCAGCATTGAGTTCAGTGATGTGTTCGGGATAGACTGCTTGCAAACGCAGCACCTCGGCAAGAAACATGCTGTAGTGATAATTCACTTTCCAGATATTGGCTTTCCAAGTTCCAACCGGGGCTAAGTCATCTCGGCTGTCCAACGAATCAAACAGGCCCCCATATTCCTGATCGGTCAGCAAGGCGTTAAAGAGATACTCAGTTTTTTTGAACATCTCGGCATAACGATCTTCGCCACGCACGACGAGGAAATGCAGTAGCGCACGGGCGGTTTCGGCCTGTGCCCACCAAATATAGAAGGGGTTATCTGGGTTGCCTTCAAGGGGTCGTCCATCATAATCAGTGATTTCATAGAGCATTCCACCGGTGGCTGGGTCAATGGCATACGCTTCACAAAAGGCCAGCAGCTTATAGGCCGTATCCAACCATTCTGGGTTAAAACCGCGTTCAATAGCCCGACTCAGCAAATAGGCCAGTTCGATATTATGCCCGGTGGTGGCGTGGCGTGCCCCTGACCACTGTGTCTCGCGGCTATAGGGGGCTTGGGCGGGTTGCCAATTCTCATCATAGTTGTAGGCCACATAGCCTCGATCTGAAAAATCCTCTTGGTCATGATACAGTGTGCTGACCAAGAAATCACCACACTGGTTTATCCAACCATCTACTTCGGTTTGAGTATCTCCCGTCGTGACATCATGCAAACTGAGCAGGGCTTCAAAGAAATGGGTAAACACGTCCACATTGTTAACTCCAATTACTTCACTGAAATCACGTGAGAAACCGGGAGCGATGGCACAGGCATAATCGGGGTCAAGAAATTCGGTGGTGAATACATCAAGTTGTTCCAGCGCAGCAGCGAGATGATCGGGATTTTGGGTAACGCTGTAGGCTTGAGCCAGCGCAAAAATGGGATGTACATTGCCATACCCCTGTTTCATAGGATCAACGGTATCGCCTTTTGCATTCACCAGCCAATAAAAGCCGCCATAGGTATCATCCCAAAAATGGGTCAGCAGAAAATCCACTCCCAAATTGACTGCTTCCAGGAAACGTTCTCCTTCTTCTGACCCAGCAGCGCGATAGGCTTCGACATTCATGTAAATAGCGCGGCTCTGGGCAATACTCGTACTGGCCTGAAGGCGCTCCTGCCGCCATCGCTGATCGAGTTGCACATGAAAGAAGCCGTTGAAATCGTCTTGATAGACCCCCATGCCGGATTCACCATCTAGACCCCCATTCCAGAGATCGGCGGTGATAATCAGGTTTTCGTGATACCAATCCACATCCAGAAACAACGATTGATCGTAAGTGCTGTAACTGCCGGGGTCGGTGGCTTTCGCAGGGGCGATGCCGACCACCAGCAAGACTATTAGGCTGAAAATAACGATTTGTTGTCGTAAAAGACGCATATTTTTATCCTTATGGGCGCTGAACCAAAAACGCACAGCCTTGAAGCCGTTCAAGACTGACATTCCAAATGATGCCTTGCTCCGTTTGTGAAAGGGCCACAGGCTGTTTGTCGAGCGCCGTGCATACCTGCCAACCGGAGTCATTTACAGGTAGGGTGATAGTGGTTTCCTCACTTGATTGCAGATGATTGATAACCAGCACGATATAGGCGCTGTCATCAGATTTCGACCATACGGCCACCTCAACATCGGGGTGTAACGAAGTTATGGGAGGATGAATATTCGCTTCCATCAACAAGTCACCGATGAATTGACGCAAGGCCGCATCTTGCCGAACATGGAACGGGAACATTTTGCCGAGGTCGTAATAGCCGGGGTAGGTGGTGTAGTCCCAGCCGAGATATGTGCCTGCCAAGATAATTGTGCCTTTGCCCTGTGGGATGCGACAGATAGCAGGTGTGCCGTGTTCAAAATGAGCCAAGACCTCTGTATCTTCGGGCACATGCAGCGGCGCGGCCCACAAATAAACAGGCACAGGCACACCATCCGGCAAGGTATAGATGCGTGGTTGTGGATGAGTTGTACGCCATTGCCCGAATAGAGGTGGATAGGCATCATTCAGATGAGGGGCGTAATCGGCGATTAACAGACCCCCATGCTCCGCAAAATCAAGCAGCGCATCATGAACAGATGGGGGCAATGCGGCACACCCTAACGTGAATACCGCCTGATAACTCCGTTCGGCCAAAATGCCATTGCTCACCTGTGTTTCGGAGACAATATCTACCGGGTAGCCTAGTTGTACCAATAATTGATACATCAGTAGGGTGTCATAGGTGTGATTGTCCTCAAGTTCCGCTCCCATCGTCGTCCATGAATATAACAGAGCGATTTTGGCTTGGCTAAGACGATACCCTTCTAGTATTTTGACAAGCGCGGCATATTCAGCATTCGCTTGGGTCGTCTTACGAATCATGCGATAGCGGATTTGATCGAGGTCGGCTTGTTCAGGGGGGCGTTTCATATGGTAATCAGTATTCCCCGCAATCCCCGGTAATTCTGTCCACCACACCAAGCCTAATGCCCCGTGTGCTAAGGCCGAGTAGATTTGTTCGCTCATGCTGTTTTCGGGGAGTTGATACCCAAGCCAGCTATTAAACGCCTGCCCGTTGGCGGTAATTAAACCCTGAAAACCCATCGCGCTCCGCATGACATCTTTGGCGTAGTCGTACACGTAGCAGACATAGCGCGTATCGAACTCCAGTGGGTACATATCTTCATGCCCAAAATCCAAGACTGCTCCCATACGCCACCAGTCATTACCTGTATAAACCGACTGCCATGACGCCGGATAGAAGTCATTGCATTCATGGGTTGCCCAGACAGGGTGTACCGCTTTGGTCGCTTGGATGACCTGATGCAAAAATTCAGGAATGGCGTTGGCATGGCAATCCCACCACTGCTGCCAGATAACTGGATCACGATCATCTACCGGGGGTGGCGTGTTAGGATTTAGCTGATGCGCGGACAGGTATTCACCCCATGCCGCCTTACAATAATCGCAATAGCAGTTGGGTTTCATATGACCCCCACCGAACTCCGGCACGCTGTTGCGATAGTAGGCTTCGTGGACAAAATTCATCAATGGCTGGCCCTCAAGGCGATATAAGGCCGGGTGGTCGCCAAAATCCCGGAAAAACCCGACGGCCCGATTGGTGGCTAATTCAAGCAGGGTGGGGTGCCGAAAACACCCCATATTCCAGTAGCGCGGATCATCGGAGGTCGTCCCATCGGCATTGACGATTTTGACCTCCGGGTGATCTTTCAATTGGAGAAACTGACCCAGTGCCGGGACGACGGATAGGCCGATTTTGTGGGCGTGGTCGAGCAGGGCGGTCAATCCCGCCGTGTTATTGACATCATAAAAGGGGTCAAAAAACAGCCAAATACAGGCCAACCCACATGCTTTGAAGACATCCAAATCGCGCTCGATTTGTTGGGATGTCCAGTCGGCACGGGGATAGTAGTAAACACCGAGAATCGGATTGCTATAGGTGTAGTTCATGCAGGTTTGACCTTGATGGCTAAATCGCGGCTAAAAGTGGGGAGTGGGATGGTCAGCACGCCATCAGCACTCTCGATAACTTCAGATTGCAGAACACTTCCGTCAAGGGTGTCCCATATCTCCAC
Organism: Anaerolineae bacterium; assembly: GCA_021463865.1. Taxonomy (GTDB): domain Bacteria; phylum Chloroflexota; class Anaerolineae; order Aggregatilineales; family J027; genus CFX10. Next base: position 100,794 of record JAJTXY010000012.1, on the reverse strand, counting down.
TTGATATGCCCCGACTGGTAAATCGCTCACCAGCAAAACCGCCCCCTCGATTTCGGGGAAGGTGATTGCATAGGGGTCTTCTGCTTTATCGCGCAGATTCTTGAGATAGGCTTTTTCGAGATATTGGGCTGAATAATCGCGGCTGACCACCCATAACAGGGCAGTATCTTCGGCTTGCAGACCCAATACTCGCGCTTTGGTGCGTTCGGCAAAATCGGCATTCGGTTTAGACCACTGATAGGCGGCAAGGTCTTCATCTTTAAAAAAGGCCGATACACCCATATAGAGTTGATCCCACAAATTATTGGGATGAATGTAAGTGTCCCACCACCAACTCATGCCCGTGCCTGCTGCTCCAGCCATCGGTGCGCCCCAGATACCGAGGTGCAGTTCTACCCCTTGAAGATCATAGATCAGTGCTCCGCTGTTACGACCAAACTCACCAACCAAGAAGGGTTTATCGGGATAGGCAGCAGACCACTCCTCAAGCGCATTGCCAAAGGTGCGTGGGAAATCATCGCGGTCATAGAAATGATCTTGGACAAAATCCAACGGCGACCACACCCCTTCTAGCGCGACAGGTGAACCGGAATGCGTGACTAGATGATGGTAGGGGTCAATTCTATCTAATAGTGCCGTGTTGCGCTCAATCCAAGGGGCGAGGATTTCTTCGCTGGAAAGGGGTGTCCAATTGATCTCATTCCACCATTCCCACGCCATAATGTTCGGTGAATAGCCCCACCGTGCCACGATGTAACGCAGCCGCTGTTCCCAAAAACGAATGGCTTCGGGATTAGTCGCAAAACATTCAGGGGTCTCGCACGGGCCGCCATTTTCCACATTATAGGGATTCAAATCCCACTCTGGATTGACGCTCGTATTAAACTGGCCGTGATTCAACAAGGTCAACATGATATAGATGCCACGTTCCTCGGCTAGTTCAATCACGCGATCTAACTCATAGGCACGGAATTGGCGTTTGTCATAATTTCCCAAGCCTGTATCCGTCCATTCAATGGTCATATTCCATGGGGCCATCCATAGACGGATGAAATTGCCACCACCGGCTTGTAGGGCATCCAACCATGTGGTGTAGTCGGAAATAGTGTTGCCATTGCTCCATGCCACATCGAGACCCACCGGGAAATAGGGAGAACCATCATCAAAGGCAAAATAGCGAGGATTCCGATTATCCACCCGCACAAACCCCGGCAAACTTGATTCACCTGCCACAAAAGTACCTGTTTCACTTTGTAGACTGCTGGTGGCGGTGGAGGCCATCACTTGATAGCGGTACTCGCCGATTTCTTGGGGAGTAAAGCGCACCCGCCACGCGAAATTATTGGTAGCGACAGGCCGGCCTGTGTCTTCAATAAAATCGCGGTAGTAGAAGGCAGGGACGGTAATTTGCCGACCCGACGGCGCTTCAAACTGGGCTTCGACCCGAATATCGGTGGGATCATAGGGGTTGGTAAAGCTCGCATCGAGGGCCACTTCTAACTCGAACTTTTCATAGAGGCCAATCTCAGATATGAGTGGCGTGACGCTTTGGATGGCGCGAACTTCGGATGTTCCATCTGAAACGACAGCCACTTCCTCCGTTGGAATAGGCGTGGATTCAATGGGGGTATCTGTTGTGGTAAAAATATCCGGTGCATTTTCGAGGGCGGGGTCAAGATTTTCGGCGGGGGTTCCATAGACCTCAAATTCCCACAGCGAATACCCCCAACTCGTTGCCCGCTTGATCCCATTCATGCGGACAAAACGCGCAGTTGCCGCTTCTGAGAGGGTGATGTCATCTGTCCCACCGTCTCCAGCGGTTTCACTAAACACAGTTTGCCATGCTAACCCATCCCAGACCTGCAATTCGTAGTGCCCTCCATAGGCCGCCTCCCATATAAGTGTAAATTGATTAATCGCATAGACACCTGCTAAGTCAACCGCTAACCACTGCTCATCGGCATATTCGGTTGACCAGCGTGTATTGTCGAGGCCATCCACCGCATATTCGGCCAGATAACCACTGTTTTCGATGGTGGAGGAGATAGCTTGTTTGCCGAGCGCCACATTCTCCTGAGTAGAGTCTTGCGCCCGTACTGATAGCGATAGTTTGGGTGATTGTCCAGATGAAAAGAGCAGCAAAAATCCCAACAAAAACAGCCAAAGCTTTTTTCGCATGATGTATTCCATTTCTTCTAATAGAAATAAAAGCCCCCGTTGCAGGCAGGGGCTTACCTATTCGCCTATCCCTTAACGCTGGTGACGGCGATCCCTTGAATAAACTGTTTTTGGAATGCGATGAAGAGAATCAGGGTCGGAATCGAGGTCAACAATGCGGCGGCCATCGCCACCCCTTGTTTAGTCGCACCAGAGAATGGGTCTACCATTGTGGTCATAATCAGTGGCAGGGTGCGTAGTTCTTCGGAACGAATGACAATGAGCGGCCATACAAGATTGTTCCATTCATTGAGCCAGATAAACAGGCCCATCGAAACGAGGGCTGGCCCAACCAGTGGCAGTACCAGACTTCGGAAAATCCGAAATTCACTTGCCCCATCCAAGCGTCCTGCTTCCAACATTTCGTCTGGCAAAGACAGCATATATTGTCGTAGGAAAAACAGGGCGAAGGCTTTGGGCAGGGCGGGAATCAGCAAGGCCCAATACGAATCTATCCACCCAAAATCACTCACATTGAGGAAGTTGGGGATGATAGTCACTTGCCACGGGATCATCATGGAGGCGACAAACATCAGGAAAAAGAAGTTGCGTCCGGGGAATTTGTGTTTGGCAAGCACAAAACCAGCCAACGCCGCAATCATGAGGGATGCAACAGTGATGGACGCCGAAACGAACATACTGTTAAATAGGTAGCGGAAAAATCCGCCTTCAGTTCCGGGGTAAATTTGGAATAACCCGCGCGTATGGTCGGGGGGGAGTTCCCCTTTGGCATCATAGAAGCTATTAAGGGTAGGTTTTTCTACGATAAACGTTGGCGGGATACGATTGAGTTCAGGGACGGTTTTGAACGCCCCCAACAGCATCCAGTAGTAGGGAATGAGTGTAAATATAGCGACAAACAGCGCAAATATGAGGCCTGTGCGCTCCAATAGGATGGTATTGCGGCTTCGGTTAATCATGGTCAGTATGCCTCATTCACTCGTCCAACCCGCAGGTTGATTAATGTAAAGAAGAAAATGACGATGAAGAGTACCCACGCAATTGCGGAAGCATAGCCCATTTGGAACAGCCGGAAGCCTTTATCATAAAGATACGGAACAACGGTTAAGCCGGAATCCAGCGGGCCACCCAGACCCTCCGAATTCGCATAGAGAATGTAGATGGAATCAAAAACTTGGAATCCCCCGATGATGCTTGTAATCACTACATAGAGCGTGGTTGGGCGTAAGAGAGGCCACGTAATACGACGGAACGAGGCCCACGGCCCAGCCCCATCTATGGCAGCCACCTCGTAGAGTTCTTGATTGATGTTTTGGAGGCCAGCGAGGAAGAGAATCATGTTATAGCCAAAGCCACCCCAAATCGCCATAATCACCAAAATGGGCATCGTCCAATCGGCATCGTTAAGAAATGAGATGGGCTGACTCACAATCCCATTTTCAATCAGCATATTATTGAGGAGTCCGTAGGACTGTCCTCTAAAAATCCAACCCCAAATAACTGTGACAGCAATGCTGGCGGTGACGGATGGCAGGAAAAAAACCATGCGTAGGAAATAGTTTAGTCGAGACTGTTTCCGTAAGATTAACGCTACTAACAGGCCCAAAATGAGCTTACCCACTACGGTATAGGCCACAAAGTAGAGGGTATTGACAATGGCTGTCCAAAAGCGAGGATCACGGGCACCGATGACATAGTTATTGCCAAAAAGATCATAGGTTTTCCATTCCCGATAGCCTTCGCTGAGGAGATCACGGGAGGAGACAAAAGCTACTGTACACTGTTTGCCTTCTTCGGCCTCATAAGCAGCGACTTCACTTTCGGGGCGTTTGCGGCGGCCACATTGATACATGCGCTCACCACTTTCTTCATCATATAACGGGGTTTGTTCGCGGACTTGCAGGCTTAGTAATTCAGTATAGTTATCAAAGCCAATATACTTCGATTCGTCAGTCGAAACGGCGCTGTAGTCTTTAAAACTGACATTGGCGGATTGAAAAACGGGCACGATTATAAAAACAAAAAAGGGAATGAACATTGGCAATAACATAATATAGGAAACTCGTGACCGCCATGCCCGTACCCATACCGATGATGCCGAAGTTTTTTTTAGAACTTTAGGCGGGGCAGTAACGGAGACCGCTTTTGTACTCATGGTTTCTCTCCAATCGGTATTGCTTAAACAGAAGGTCAGAGAACCCCCTGACCTTCCGCCTAAAAATTCTGATGAATCGTTAACTAGCCACCATATTCCTCGATGCCAGCGTTGAGAATGTCCGAAATCTCAGCGAGGGCCTCTTCGAAATCTTTTTCTTCAAACAGAACCGATTGCAGTACCAAGTCAACGTCGGCATTGCTTTCTTCCCAACCGGGGCAAATGGGCGGGCCAGCGGCGTCGGTCAATTGGGTTGCTATGGCGGCCTGAACATCATCGCCACCCTTGATCAGGTCATAGTTTTCAACTTGGGGCGGAACATGAATCGAATTTGCATTGGAAATGGACAGTTCGGTCAGCATTTCTTGGGCTTCACGAGTGCTGAGATACATCATGAATTCGAACGCAGCATCCACATTTTCAGAATAGGAGAAGATACCCATACCCTTGCCACCGATGAAAGCGTTGAAGCTACCAGTTGGGCCAGCGGGTACTGGGGCAGCTGACCAAGTGCCTTCCAAATCGGGGTGAGCAACGTTGATACCAGTCGCTTCCCATTCACCACTGAAGGCATAGTCGAGGGTACCAGCCTCGAAGCCGTCCGCGATATTGACCTGTTCCGCCGGGAAACCATAATCTTCATACAGGGCGGTGTAGAATTCCAATGCGGCGAGGCCTTCATCGCTGTCAATCGCAGCAGCCGAGCAGTCTTCGGTATACCAGTCCGCACCAGCCTCTTTCAAAATGCCTTGGAAGCCAATCCATGAGGTATTCCCCCAACTCCAACCACCCTTTAGACCTGCGTCAGCAGCGGCAGCAACATCTTCCCAAGTCGCAGGAGCAGCGAGACCCGCTTCTTCGAAGGTGGTCGTGCGATAGTACATCAGCATGATGTCGAGGTTATAGGGGATGTAATAGACATTACCTTCCGTCGTCAAAATCGCGTTATAGAAGGCGGGGTTGCTGATTTCGGCAATATGCGCGATTTCTTCGGGATAGCGTTCACCAAGATCAACCATACCCCCGAGCGAACCCAACGAAATACCCCAACTCATGCCACCCGAGATGATGTCCGGGCCGGAGCCATCGGCAACAGCAGCGAGGGATTGGGCATACGCATCCCCCCAGCCAACTGCGGTTACTGTCACTGGAACGCCGGAGGTCTCAGTCCATTTATCGGCAACTTCTTGAAGAATTGCCGCACCTGTGTCATCACCTGTCAGCCAGAATGTAATGCCATCTTGTCCATGTACAACGGGCGTCTTGGGGGCGGGAACAAAGGATAGTAATACTGCTGCGACTACGAGAATCGAAAGACGCATTTTCATAATAGTTCTCCTGCATATTGAACAATTTACGAAATGAAGTTAACCTATAGATATACAGCTATCAGATCAGTCCGCTCCTTCCTTTCACTCTAGCTCTCTCATGCGTTTGGAAAATCACCGGGCGTGGTGCTAATCCTCAAGATAGCGAACGCTGCTGCGGGTAATGAGTTGGGTTGAAACGACGGTTTTGATAGCTGCTTTATCTGCATCATCCATGCGATCTCGCAGCAGGCGCAGGGCCATCGTCCCCATCAGGACTTTATCCACATGAATAGTGGTCAATGGGGGAATAACTTCCTGTGCCAGATCAATATCATCAAACCCAACGATTGAGATATCCTCCGGTACACGCAACCCAATGTGTCGTATGGCATTGATCACACCAATTGCCGTCTCATCATTACATGCAAAAATGGCTGTAATCTGTGGAGATTTGTGAAGAAGCCGAATGGTCGCTTCAAAGGCTCCTTGCCGAGTCAAATATCCATCTTCGATATAAGTATCATGAATGCCCGCTTGGGCCAAAGCCATCCAATAACCTTGTCGTCGTTCGAGGACGCTGGGATAGGATTCGGGATTACTGCCGATCAACCCAATATGACGATGATTGTTTTCAATAAGATGCGAAACGGCCTTGATTGCCCCACCTAGATTATCAATCACCACGCTATCGAACATCGTGTTGACTGAGGTATAGGCGTCTACCAGAACGATACTTCTGCCCAGCCGCAGACTGATGTCGGAAATCGCTTGTTCGAGGAATGCCCCCACAATGATGACCCCATCTACCAGATCGTTGAGCAGCATGGCAGGCCAGCTTAAGGTATGGTTGCGCTCATCCACTTCCACATTGGCATACATGAGGTTGATGTTATTGCGCTGACATTCACGCTCAACCCCGACGATGATGTGTGAATAGAACGGGTTCACAATTAACTGATCGTCTTGGCGTCGTTTGGTCAACAAACCAACTGTAGAGAGGGATGTGGCAAAGGGGGAATTGCCCGCTATTCTGGGGCGATAACCGAGCGTGGACGCTGCATCGAGGACTCGTTCACGCATTTCGGGGGTAACGTTCGGCTTGTTATTTAGTACAAGCGACACACTACTCAGCGATACCCCTGCTATTTTAGCGATTTCTCGCATGGTCGGATTTTTTGTCATAAGTGTCCATAAAACAAATCGAACTTGTTCTAAAACTTTTTATATGTTAATCTATTTTTAATGTTGTGTCAAATTGTTCAGGTGAAAAGGTATTGGAGAGACTCCCCGATGGTTACAGATGCTGCTTTACCCAAAGTGTCGATGCTTGGCAATCCGCTGCCCAATCTTCCTTGGGAAGATCGCCCTTTGGATTCAAATGCGGTGGTTTGGCGCTATAGCAATAATCCGATTATTCCTCGGCACGCTACGCCAACTTCTAACAGTATTTTTAACAGCGCGGCGGTGCCATTTAATGGTGGTTATGCAGGGGTTTTTCGAGTAGACGACACTCGAAGGATTATGACCTTGCACACAGGGCATAGTTCCGATGGTATCCATTGGCATATTCAGCCAGAGCCAATTGAATGGAAGTTTGAGGATCAAGAACTCAGTGAGTTTGTGCATCGCTATGATCCCCGCGTGGTGTGGCTCGAAGATCGTTATTACGTTACATGGTGCAATGGCTATCATGGCCCAACCATTGGCATTGGTTATACCTATGATTTTGAGGAATTTCATTTTTTAGAAAACGCATTTTTGCCTTATAACCGCAATGGTGTGTTATTCCCCCGCAAAATTAATGGTAAATATGCAATGTTGAGCCGTCCCAGCGATACCGGACATACCCCCTTTGGTGATATTTTCTACAGCGAAAGCCCGGATATGGTGCATTGGGGACGGCATCGTTTTGTCATGAAACCCAAAGGCTGGCGCTGGGAAAGTACCAAAATCGGCGCTGGGCCAATTCCGATTGAAACCAGTGAAGGTTGGTTGCTGATTTATCACGGGGTATTGACCTCATGTAATGGCTTTGTCTACAGCATGGGGGCCGCCTTGCTCGATCTTGATGAGCCATGGAAGGTCATGTATCGCGCCGCGCCTTATCTGATGTCTCCGCAGATGTTGTACGAATGTGTGGGGGATGTGCCGAACGTGGTGTTCCCGTGTGCAGCCCTGCATGACCCGGAAACGGGCCGCATTGCAATTTATTATGGTGCTGCCGATACGGTCACAGGCTTGGCATTTACACAAGTAGATGATCTTGTGGATTTCATCAAGGCGAATTCGGAAGTCTAGGATACGGTAGAAGTCAGAAGGAGGATACAACATTCGACAAAAAACTGACTCCACCCCAATCTGGGTTTATCGGTCATATCGTTGATCTAGTTCTGGTGGGCCTAGCGCGTGATTGCCAGCTAGGAGAGGGGATGTGACCGATAAATATCCAACAAAATATGTCTAGCGCTGCAATTGAAATGTCCCTAATTCAACGCAGGCCAGCGCTGCATTCGGCCATGCAAACCAATGCCGTGACACTACCGCATTTGTTATTGGGTCAACGGCTTCGGGTAGTGCCCCATCCCATTGAGCCGCCGACATCAGATTTTCCCGCGCCTTTTTTTCGCGGTCAGCATCATCAAGTGTCTGAGCCACAATCAGTTCTTGCACATCCCCCAAAGGCCATGCCGCACGGGTATGCACCGAACCAAGCCGTCCCGCATAATACCCGCCTTCGTTTTCTGGCGACCATGCGAACTGGATAGTTGCACGCCAAACTGGGTCATCCGCACCGCAAAATCCCCAGATCGGTGCAAGCACTAGCGGAAAATCATTAGCGTCATGATAAAAGTGGAAATGGCCTTCGCCGTCGGTGGCATAAGCATAGATCGGCCCAAATTGGGGATTTTCGGTGACGAAAGATTGTTGAATAGCGGCGTGGATATGGTCGGCCCATGCCCGATATTTTTCTTGCTCCCCATTGTGAAATACCTCAGCTAATTTCATCAGGGTGCGCCAAAACAAAATGTGACTGGAAAGGTGATATGGCAGTGCGATGGGGTCATCGGCGGGGGTTTCATCGGTGGGGAATAGCCACCCATCGGGATTTTTTCTGCGGGCCAGCAAGGTATCCAAAATGGTGCTGACCTGCGATTGAAAGCGTTCAAATGTGGCATGGTCGCCAGTTTCGAGGACGTATTCGGCAAATTCCAAAAGGGGCCATAACTGCTGATCGAGTTGAAACGCGGGGTCTTTTTGCCTGCCATTAGCCAGATAACACCGTCCCCATACGCCACCGGGACGTTCGGCAATTTCGAACATCCAAATCAGATGCCGCTGGACAATATCGTGCATTTCTTTTGTCCAACTCAAGAGTGCCCGCGCCACATAATAGGCGTCCCGATTCCATGAGAGAGGGAGTAGCATATGATCGGTAATGATACAAATGCCATGATTCACCGGGACAGCCATATTCCAACCATATGTGATTCCTCGTCGAGTAGTCAAAGTTTCTGGAAGAAGGTGGCATTGCTTTTCCCAAATTTGCAGGATTGAAGAGTTTGCCTCGCTCTCAACTGAGTCGAGCGTATCTGAAGAATGGGTCAATGGTGTAAAGCTATAAACAAGCGACAAAAATGCTCGCTCGGCATCATCCGTAGGCCACTCTCCATCAATCTCGATGTCAATTGGCCCCTCTTGTTCTTTTTCCCATTGGTCACCAAGTGGAAATCCCTCAACATTTACTTCTACCCCCAATGTAGGATTATGAATAGTCAAGATACCGTTTTTTAGACGGGCATGTGTCACAATCCGAGGGAACAGAATTGGCCCTCCTTCCGTTAATTGAGTATATGCACAACGTTGTAAACTAAGTCTGCCCCGCCACTTCGGACGAATGCCTTTGAATTGGCCCCTTTGAATTATTCTGTTTCCGCCTTGCCGCGTAATAAAACCGCAGGTCGTTTTAGCTTCAAAATCAAAACTTGCAAATGGAAACAAACCCGCCCATATTTCAATTCGTCGTTTTACAATGGGTTGTTCATAGTCAAACCCAAATCCCTCTAATTTCGCTAATCCTGCACGATAGGCCCGCACCGCCGACGGGTTATACCGTTGATCTTCGGGGAAGGGGTCAGCCGAAGTTAAGGTAATGTAGCCATGCTGGGGATGATACCAATTCAGCGCGATAATCCGTCCATTCCAATCAAGACTGCCATTAATCCCATTTGCCCCGAAATCGAGTGGTTTAAAGTTTTCTGGTCGCTCGGTCAAAGATTGCGGTTGATCTAGTAAAACTCGTGCCATTTGGCTGATTATCCTATCGCACTGAAGCGATTAAAAAATGCCCTATCTATGCTAGTACCTTGTCCAAACTTGGTGCGATGGCCTGTCCGGTATCTCGATCCATCCAGCGAATTTTGGCGGGCGGGAAGCGAATATAGACGGTTTCATGGGCATGGACTTTGAAATCGGGATGGGTCGAAACCTTCAAAATATCCTCACTAATGCGGATGGTCAGTAAGTTTTGTGATCCCAACGGCTCAACGACTTCCACCATTACTGCCAGCGCATCGGGAGCGGGGGAGGCCAATGTTTCCATATTTTCAGCGCGGATCCCCACAAAGATAAATTTGCCATCATATCCCTGCAGCGGCTCAACCATTTCTTCAGATGGCGATAAATGGAAGTCGCCAATTTTGACCTTGACCGTGCCATTCTCACGCTGTACCTGTCCACGCAAAAAATTCATAGGTGGGTTGCCGATAAAACTGCCAACAAATTGATTGGCGGGCAAATCATACACACGGGTTGGATTATCAAACTGCAAAATCTGGCCCTGTTTCATGACCGCGATACGATCCCCCATGCTAAGGGCCTCAATCTGGTCGTGGGTGACGTAAATTGTGGTGGCTTTCAGTCGCCCCAACAGCGATTTCAATTCGGCCCGCATCTCCAAACGCAGCAGAGCATCCAAATTGCTAAGGGGTTCATCCATCAGCAGCACTTCAGATTCGACGGCGATAGCCCGTGCCACCGCCACCCGCTGTCGCTGACCGCCACTCATTGCGCCGGGGTAACGATCCAGCATGTTTTCGATGTGCAATAGCTTTGCCGCGTTCTGCACCCGTTCTTCCACTACCTCTTTGGGTGATTTCCGCATCTTCAGCCCAAAGGCGATGTTGTCGTAGACCTTCATATGCGGGAAGATGGCATAATTCTGGAACACCATCGAAATATTACGGTCTTTGGGCGGCAGATAGGTGACATCACGGTTGCCGATCATGACCCGGCCCTCATCCAGCATCCCCAACCCGGCAATGGCCCGCAGTAGGGTCGTCTTGCCGCAACCAGATGGCCCCAGCAGCACCACAAATTCACGGTCATTCACCATCAAATCTACTTCATCCACCGCCACAAATTTGCCAAACCGCTTAATTGCTTTTTCAACCACTATTTCAGCCATAATTGTTCTCCGGGATTATTTATTCAACTGCCCATACATATTAAAGAGATAGCGCCGGATGAAAAAAATGAAAATCAACGACGGGATAAGCATGAAGAATCCACCCGCGAATTTGAAGGGATCGCCTGATTTATCCAGTGTATACAAAATCTGGGCTGGCAGGGTGCGATTGGTCAGGGTCAGCAAAATCGCCGCAAAGACTTCATTCCACGATAGCACAAACGTCAAAATCGCCGAGGCCGCAATTCCCGGTGTGGCAAGCGGCAAAACGACCTTCCAAAAGGCTTTAGCGGGGGTGCAGCCAAAAATCCGCGCCGCTTCCTCTAATTCATAGGGCACACCAGCAAAAACACTCGCCACCACCAAAATCGTCGTTGGTAGGGTGAGGGCGGTGTGCATCAGGGCAAGGCTGTACACCTTGTCGTACATATCCCATTTAATAAAGGTGATCGCCAACGGCACAGCTAGGACAACAATCGGGAAAGCACGGACTGATAAAATCCCCAAGCGAATGGCATCACGCCCCGGAAACAGATACCGCGCAATGGCATAACCCGCCGGAATCGCCAATAGGGTTGATAAAATCAGCGTGATGATGGCGACCACGATGCTATTACGCGCCGCCCGCTGAATGCCATCCGTATTGAGGAAGAAATCCATTGTTTCAGTTGAAGCGGGGACGGGGGCAAAATGCTTAGGGTAATTGCGCACATCTTCGGGCGTGCTGAATGCCATCGTACCAATCAACCAAATCGGCAGTAAAATCCATAGGGCAATGATACACGCCAAGATGTAAATACTGCCTCGTCGAATCGAATGTCGCCGTTTGGCCCGTTTGCGATCCACCGCCGTCGCTTCCATGCTTGGACGTGAAGGAGTCGTGTTTATGGGTGTTTCTATAGTGGTCATACGCTTTTCGATGCCTCTTCTTGACTACGCACCGCCCGCAAATAGAACAAGGAAATCCCCAACGACAGCACCATAATAAACAGGGCATAGACCGCCGCAACATTGGCATTGTTATAACGGGCCGGGTCATACCAGCGATAGGTTTCGTTCGCTAAGACGGTTAGCACATCGCCGCCTGTGATCGCCACGACCACCGCGAAAACCTGAAACGCCAAAATCGTGCGGAGGATAAGGGCCACCTGTAAACTCGGCTTCAATAACGGCAAGATGATATAGTGGATGCGCTGCCATAACGTCGCCCCGAATACTTCCCCCGCCTCCATGTAATCACGTGAGATGGCCTGTAAACCGGATACCACAATCACCATGACAATCGAGGTGGCCCGCCACACCTCCGCCAAGACAATCGCCGCAATCATCCATTCACGGTTGCTGGCCTGAATAAAGATATAGGGTTTGTCAATCAGCCCCACTGTATCCAAGAACGAATTGAGAAAGCCACGTTGGGTAAAAATCGAATACCACAAAATACCTGATGCAAGGTCAGAGATACCGAGGGGAATGGCATAGATATAGAGAAAAATATTGCTGCCCCGAATTCGGCTTTGAATTATCAGGCCCATGATAATGGCAAGGGTAAATTGCAGCGGCAGGATCAACACAATCAAAATCAGCGTCGTAATTAATGCCCGCTTAAAACGATAATCATTAAACATGCGTTCGGCAAAGTCGGTTGTCCATTCTTTGGTGGGTTCACCTGCGACCACCCGCGCTGTTTCGGAGGTGCGGCGGTTTTCGATAAATACACTCTTTTGATTGACCCACCCCGTTACCATATTGCCATCAATGTCTTCCCCCTCAACTTGAAACCAAAAAATCGGGCGGGTTCGACCATTTGGCAGAGTTTCTTCAAGTTGTAGCCGATCCAAGATGGTTACGATGGTCTGCAATTTGATCTGTCCGCCAAGTTCCGCATTCTCGTCCGGCTCATCACGCAGGCTCAAAATCGCGCTGTCTTTTTGGAAGGCCAAACGAAACGACTCATACATAGGATAGGCAAAAAATATCACGAGATACAACAGCGAGGGCAATAAGAGTAAGTAAGGTGTCCAGCTAAATTTTTTCATCTATTCAAACCCCCTGAACGTATATACAAGGAAATATGGGGGATACCCACCCCCTTGATCTGGCGACCAAAAGGAGTGGGTAAAGATATTTAATTCAAATTATTCGACTTGGCATGGGCCTTCGCTGGCAGGATCGGGTGCCCAGCACGCTGCACCCGTCTCGGTCATCAGGGTTTGCAATACGCCACCTTGCTCTTCCAACACTGTCGCCGCGTCTTCCCCATCTACGACCACGCGGGTAAAGGCATCGCGGAAGATTTGATTGATCTCACCGCCGCGATCTCCTAGACCCACTGGTAGTAATGACGGAATGGCGTCCTCGGAATTCTGTTGGGCCAAGACTGCGGCCGTCTGAATCGCCACACCTTCCGGTAGATTAGTCATATCCACTTCGGAAATCACCGGATAGAAACCGAGTTCGGCCAGAATCTGGCTTTGGGTTTCTGGTGAGAGCAAGAAACGGATGAATTCTTCAGCAGCCTCGGGGTTAGGGCTGGTGAATGGAATTCCCAAGCCGACTACCACAGGCATATAGCCACGTCCCGCTGGGCCAGCCGGAGCAGGGAAGGCGAGGAAGTTTTCCGGTTCGGCATCAAAGGCGGGTTTTAGACGCGCCACATGATCGAACGCGACCAGCACTTCACCCGACAGTAGGGGTTCGTTCATGAAGTCATAGTTGATGCTTTCGGGGTTTACATAAGGCCATACCTCATCCCGGAAGAAAACCAACATGTCAATTGCTGCTTGGCTCTTGAACTGTGTAACCATCCCACCTGTAAACGAAGGCCAAGCATAGCCTTGTAAGAAGCGTTGGAACAATCCTGCCACCGGGAAGCCGAGCTTGGCCTCACCCGTTGCATCGTACATATTCTTGGCCCAAGCCGCCAATTGTTCCCACGTCAGGGCATTGATGTCTGCCCCTTCAGGTAGATATTGCAGCGCGTCTTGGTGGGCCGCCATGGTATAGGTGGCCTGCATCCAAGGAATGTAGTATTGATAATCCTCGGTGCCCATCTTGCCGAGAGTTACAAAATCGTCATTGACATCATATTCGGCTTCAATTTCAGCCAATAGGTCGGTAAGGTCAAACATGAGGTCGTTGGTGACGAGGGTTGGAAATGTGCCATGCAGCGCTCCCACCACATCATTAACACCTTCCCCCGCTTCGCCTTCAGCTTTCAGTAGATCGAGGGCCGGGCCTTCTTCGGAGGGGACAAACTCAACTGTGCCATCTTCAAACCCTTCGAAAATGGCACGGGCTTTGTCGCTTTCTTCAACCACGTTAAATTGAGTGGAAATGAAGGTCACTTTGTTGTCGTCCTGCGCGGTGGCGATGGCCCCACCAATGAACGACATTACCACAAGCAAAATAATCAGATGACGGGTTGTCTTAAACATGATCCTATTTATCTCCTCTAACTCTTGCTAAGATGACGAGTCTGTTTTTTTGCTGTTGGCCCTCATCCCTTTTGGCCTGCCTCGAAACTGGTAAAAAGGCGTGGGGCTGATGATGCACCTCCTTCTTGTTTAGGTAATCTTAGGGCCACTTGATGCCCGCACAACCAATTTGGGTTGCAACAAAATCTGAGATTCGGGGAGATCTTCCCCGCGAATAATCGCCAATAACATGTGTACCAACCGCTGCCCAATTTCATAAATCGGCTGTTGGATCGTTGTTAGGGCGGGGTGGGCATATTCCGCCGCTGGGATGTCATCAAATCCCGCTACAGCAACATCTCGCCCGACCTGTAAACCACGCCCTTGAATCGCGCTCATCGTTCCCAACGCCATGAGGTCATTACAGGCGATAATGGCCGTCAAAAGCGGATGTGTATCCAGCAGGCGTTGTGCGCCGCGATAACCACCGGAACGCAGCAAATCCCCATGCACGACGTAATCCGCCTGATATTCAAGCCCCCTATGTGCCAATCCTTCTCGATACCCGTTGTGCCGATAGTCGGTATAGGCAATATCCTCTGGTGGCAAAATGAGGCCTATGCGCCGATGACCTAATTCAATCAAAAACTCGGTCAATATTCTCAATCCCGCCTGACTATCCACGTCAATAAACGGGTAGTCGTTTGGTTCACCCGGTGCGCTGCGGCCTGATACGACAAAGGGATGGCCCTGTTCGTGCAAATAGGCGATACGCGGGTCATGCTGACGAGTACGTGCCAAAACCATTCCGTCTACTCGATTGCCACGCACCATCCGGCGATAGGCTGCCATTTCTTCCTCACCGGGGACTTGGGTGCTGATGAGCAGGTCATAACGTTCGCGGGATGCAGCATCCCCAACACCAGTGAGCAATTGACTAAAAAAATCATGGGCCGAAAATGTTTGATCGTTAGCGGGAATGACCATTCCGATAGTCTGGGTACTGAGTCCGCGTAGGTGTCGGGCGGGGAGGTTGGGTTCGTAACCAAGTGCATTCGCTACATGGATGATGTGTTGGCGCGTTTGCTCATTGACATCATCGTAGCCGCTTAAGGCTCTTGATACCGTTGTGATTGAATATCCCGATTTCTCGGCAATATCTTTTAGCGTAGCGCCCATTGTCACAAACTTTAAAATAATAAGTGAAAACGTTTCGGATTTTGTGTAAAATCTAACCCGAAACGTTTCGGATGTCAAGAAAATTATTCAGGATGATAAAAATGACTACAAAACCTGTGCTAATTATTGACCCCCACTTTCGCACCATGCACGAAATTTTTGAGGATACAGATTTAACTCGACTGCATCAACTAGCCACCGTCCTATGGGCCAAGGATGACCCCATGCCTATGGACGAATTTGCGGCTGCAATCCCCCAAGCCGAAGCCGTAGTCTGTGCTGATTGGCGCTATGGCCCGGAAGTGCTAAAAATTGCCGAAAATCTGCGGGCTGTGCTGACAGTATCGGGAGGATTTCCCCGCCAAATTGATTATGAGGAGTGTTTTGGACGGGGCATTCGTGTGCTGTCAGCGGCTCCGGCTTTTGCTCGCTCCGTTGCAGAAATGGCACTGGCGATGGCGCTTGCCGCAGGACGCGACATTGTGGTGGGTGATCGAGAAATGCGCCGGGGCAATGAGCGCTGGCTGCACGCAGGCAATACCGAAGCATTTATGCTCTATGGTAAACCGGTGGGTTTTATTGGCTACGGCAGCATTGCCCAAGCCCTTCACCCGCTGCTAATGCCGTTCGGGGTGAATATCAGTGTCTATGACCCCTGGCTGGGGTCGGGCTATTTACGCAGCCGGGGTGTTACGCCCATTAAATTGGATGAATTATTGACTACTTCCAAAGTAATTTTTGCGCTTGCTGCGCCCAGTCACGAAAACCGAGCTTTACTCTCGCGGGAGAAACTTGCCCTGATTCAGCCGGAAGCAGTGTTGATATTAGTCAGTCGAGCGCATATGGTGGATTTTGACGCCTTGACGGAGATGGTGGCCGAAGGGCGTTTTAAAGCGGCGATTGACGTATTCCCAACCGAACCACTGGAGGCAAATCATCCGTTGCGAAATGCTGAGTCCGCTATTTTGTCACCCCACAAAGCAGGCCCAACAATTGAAGGCTGTCATGAAATTGGACAAATGGTGGTAGATGACCTAGAAGCCATCTTGCAGGGCTTACCTCCACAACGGATGCAAAATGCCCAACCCGAACTCATTTATCGCTATGCCACCAATACGATAAAACAGCGAAAGTAGCCACCCCATGACCATTCAACAATCATTTTCGTGGGACGGATTTGCGCGGACGGGCATTGATCCTGAAGCATTAATTAAAGGGGCAGCCGAAATCGGGTTTGCAGGAATAGAGTTGGTGGACTCCAACTATTGGCCGATGATCCGTGACTATGGCCTACGGATTGTTTCCACCAACGGTCATGCCCTTGCTCCCGAAGGCATCAACCATCCTAGTCATTTCCCATCTATTGAGAAAAGCATTTTGGCGGCGTTAGAAAAGGCTATAGAATGGGGCATCCCATATATCTTGTGTTTTAGTGGCAATCGTTATGCTATTGACCAAGAGGCCGCTGCTGAAATCACCGCCCAAAATCTGAGCCGCCTTGCCCCACATTTCGAAAATACGGGTGTAACATTGGTGATGGAATTGCTCAACAGCAAAGTGCCGGGGCGTGATTATCAGGCCAACAACTCCGCATGGGGCATAAAAGTCTGCCAGATGGTCAATTCACCGTATGTTCGATTGTTGTTCGACATCTTCCATATGCAAATCATGGAAGGCGACCTTATCCGTACTATTCGAGAGCATCATGCCTATTTCGGCCATTATCACACAGCGGGCAACCCGGGCCGCCATGATTTGGATGATGAACAAGAGGTTTATTATCCGGCGGTATTCCGCGCGATTGCTGAAACAGACCACACGGGTTATATCGGGCACGAGTTCTTTCCTAAACACAATGCGCTTGACTCGTTGCAATCGGTGTTTGAACTATGTGAAGCAGCACTTGAGAATCCTGTCGTAAAATAATGGCAGTCAAGAAATTTTCGCGGCTGGCCTGAGGGCGGGGGTGACTTGACCCCAATACCAATTTCTGATTTAATGAGAACATCAGTTCCAATAAACAGATTCAACGTAGCGCTTTATTACCCTTGCTCTATCTATTCTGAGGACAAAACAAGATGCCCCAATCCTCACTGTTAGACATGCGGGTGTATACCTCCACTGAAAAACGTGATGTAAAAAAAGTCCCCTTTCTTGAATTCTTTGAAAACCGCCTACAAGGGATTGTTTCTAGCGGTTCCGATATTGAGCGGGTCTACGTCTCCTATTTTGAAGTCGGCAGCCTTGATTATTGTTGCAGCACGAATAATAACCGTCCCTGTGGTGGTCTGCGTGGCGCACCTTGCGGCCATCTTGAGGCATTATTGAGCGAGGCGGTTATCCAATTTGGTTTTGAAGTGGTGGGTCGTTTTTTACACATAGATACAACCCAAGTAGACTCGATTCGCAAAATTCTGGCTGGCGCTGGAAATAACACAGGCCTATATGCGGGCGAAATCTTCAGTCGTTTTCTAAGCGACCTTGAATTATTAGAACTCCCAAGCAGCGATATGCCCCTCACCACCATGACATGGTTCAACAGATAGGGCGGCGATATGCTGGACAATCTGAACATTGAACTGGATGGCGTGAAAGCGATTCAAAACACCATAGCCGACCTAGACGACTGTTTTTTGCACGGGTTTATCGGCGGGCAGCATGAAATATTGGCGACTTTACCAGCCCTATTCGAGGGTACACCCCTCTATCCCCGTCTTCAAACCAGCGTACAGGCGATGGCCCAAAACACCTTTATCGAGGGGCACTTTGTCACCCTTGCAGCGGCCCGTAGCGCTCTACAAGGGACACTTTATGATCTACTACGTCATTATGCACTTGCGGCTTTAGGACGTTCAGCGACGACCCTAGCTGACGACCTCTCTATAACACCCGCTCGAACCGACCCCCTGCTCGACAGCACCCGCGAATGGTTGATGGAGTTGGCGATTGCTGGTTTTGCACGCCTTGAACATGAGGCTGTCGCATCATTTTATTCAACACTAACCCAGTTGCGTGCCAATCCCGCGATGATTTCACACGCTGCGCGAAATGACCCGCAACCCCCACGTGTTGGCTGAATTTTTAACACAGCCCCCGGCCTATGCTGCTGCGGATAAAGAACAACTGCTGCAATGGTGTGTACAGATTGTGGCCCTTGCCCGCAAAAACGGCTATCTCGCTAGCACTGCTGATTCAATTGCCATTTACGAAACCGCGATTTTGTTGGCCCAAGTGCGTAATCGCCAGCACCCAACGCCCTACGATTTTCAAGATGCGGCCATTACCTGTTTGGAAAAAGATCGTACCCCCAAAAAACGAACCATCGCCCATCTTTGTCAGATTTTGCTTGGTGGGGATCGTGTGGGTACAGTTGGTTATGCCTCCCTGCCGCCGTTGGCCCAAGATATTTATGATCGCCTTGCCCCCCTAGAAGTTGACCTTTTTGCTAAGACCAATCAGCGGGCATTGATGGATTTCAAAACCCGCCCAGATCGGCGTGTCTGCTCCGAAATTCTATGGAAACTGCACTACTTGTTTGGCAATCTTGTAGTAAGGCCAATTGTTGGAGAACGCAAGTTAGGTCATGTTCCCATTCAGGAATCATGGGATGTCTTGATTGGCAAGCACCAGCGCGAAATTATCCAATTGGGCTATGAGGGTGTCACGCTCGAACAGGTACTCGAACAGCGCATGAAAGCGTTGGCTTTTGCTGAAAACTCGACGGCGGCCATCGCGCTGAAAACGGCTGAAGATGCCCTGCTCTACCTGATAAGCCCGCGCCTCGTGCGTGAATTGGGCCTCCACGCCATTACTTTGTTAAAACAGGAAACTAGCGCCACCGATGCCCCCGATATTTTCCAGCGTGCCCGTCGTCTGGTGCATTATTATCGTACCCAGCCGGACGGCCTTCCCGATTGGTTAGAAGAACTCATCACCACTGGCTACGCTCATTACGCCGCAATGCTTCCACAAGCCTTTGCCGACGTGGGGACACGCCCAGAGCAAATCGCTGGGATGTTGGGGCTTATTTTTACCCTCGAGAGTTTGGCTTTGGCACTTGGCTGTCAGCGTAATCAACTGTTGCTTGGCCTACAGGGTGCGGCCCAGAATGAAATCCACCCCGACAAATTGGGCCTATTATGGACAAGTGAATGGCTCTTGGGGTTGCGGGATATTGCAAGTATGCGGGAATTCCTCGCTCAAACCCTCAACGATGCCCTGCGTTTACCAACCCTGCCCCAATACCTTAATGGGTTTATTTTGGCCCTAAATTTTGCGCCGGGGATTGCGCGGTTCGTCGTCGAGTTGTTAAGTCATGTTTTCGGCTCCGTCACGGATAGCACCCTACTCATGTGGTTGCCGAGTCTCATTCTTCAATTCCGTCAGCATCACACGATTTTGCAACCCCTTATTAAAGAAGCATCGGTGGTTTTTCCGCCCTCATTGCAAGGTTTCATGAATTGGCAGCCTCCGTGGGCAGAAGCACGCGCTCCCGTTCCAAGCCTTCAAACCACCATCTCTCCCCAGCTTGCCGAAGTGCGTGATCATCTGTTGGCCGCTCCCGCCACGACCCATGCCATCGCCACATGGTTGGGCCTTGACCTTGCCACAAGCCTAACCGACACAACGGTCAACGCGCTTTTACGGGCCTATCCTGAATCTACGAATGCACTTGCGACTTTCATTGACGGAAAGATTATCTAGGCATGGGTGAAGATTTTGGCTGTTTGAGGTGGATGAGAAGCACAACGGGATTTTACCCAAAGACGAGGTGGGCAAAATCTCGTTGAAAGATAAACTAGACTTCGCCTAAGTATGCCTTACGTACCGTTTCATTTTGTTGCAGTGATTTGGCATCATCGGCAAGGGTAATTATGCCCGTCTGCATCACATAGCCGCGATTGGCGACATCGAGTGCCATCAATGCGTTCTGTTCGACTAGCAAAATGGTCGTGCCTTGCTCATTCAGATAGGTAATGATGCGGAAGATGTCACGCACCAACAACGGAGCAAGACCCATTGAAGGCTCATCTAGCAGCAAAATACGCGGACGGCCCATCATAGCGCGGCCCATCGCCAACATTTGCTGCTCCCCACCCGAAAGCGTCCCACCCAATTGGCGTTCGCGTTCCTTGAGACGCGGGAAGGTAGTAAAAACAAATTCTAGGTCTTGTGCGATCCCATCGTGGTCGCCGCGTGTAAATGCCCCCATGTCCAAATTTTCACGCACCGACAGCCGCTTAAAAATCTTACGACCTTCAGGAGATTGCCCCACCCCCATCGCTACAATTTCATGTGGACGCAGGCGAGTAATGTCCCGATCATCCAAAATTACTTTGCCAGAAGCAGCGGGCACAATCCCGCAAATGGTGTTCAGGGTCGTTGTTTTGCCTGCACCGTTCCCACCAATGAGTGTTACGATTTCGCCTTCTTCAACCGTCAGTGAAATACCTTTGAGAGCATGGATTTTGCCGTAATAGGTATGCAGGTCTTTGACTTCTAAAAGTGCCATAATTTATCAATTCTCTTTATTCTTTTCCGGGCCGTTTAGTTTTCTAATTCTTCTGGCGGCTTGCCCAAATAGGCTTCAATCACCAACGGGTCACGCTGTACCTCGGCGGGAGTCCCTTCCGAAATCTTGCGCCCATAATCCAAAACCGATACCTGATCCGAAATATCCATGACCAAATTCATATCGTGTTCGATTAGGAAAATCGTCAACCCGCGTTCGTCCCGCAAACGGCGAATGAAGCGCATCATGTCTTCGGTCTCTTGGGGGTTCATACCAGCGGCAGGCTCATCCAGCAGGAGTAATATCGGATCACTCGCAAGCGCCCGTGCGATTTCCAACCGCCGTTGAGCGCCGTAGGATAGATTGGTCGCCGCAAAGTCCCCCATGCCGCCGAGGTCAATGAATTCGAGTAAATCCAACGCCTTGACCAGTGCCATATCTTCCTCATAGCGATTTTTGCCATGCCGTAGTGCTCCCCCAACTGGGCCAGCGCCAAGCCGGGTGTGCATCCCTGCTAGAATATTTTCAATGGCCGTCATACCATGAAACAGATGGATATTTTGATAGGTGCGGGCAATCCCAAGCGCAATAATTTCATCAGTGCGCAGGCCTGCGATATTGTGCCCCATGAAATAAATCGCCCCAGCGTCCGGCGTATAGAAACCCGTTACATTATTAAAGAAAGTGGTTTTGCCCGCGCCATTCGGCCCAATCAAACTGGCAATCATGCCTTTTTTGATTTGTAGACTGACATTATTGACGGCTGTTAGCCCGCCGAATCGTTTGGTGACATCATGCACATCCAATATCAAGTCGTCGCTGTAGGATTTTTTAGTCACCTGCCACCTCCTCACGTTGGATTTCTTCGCGCTTGGGTTTGATAGTAGCTCGCAGTTTACGTGCGCGTTCTTCCAATGAGGCCAACGGCGCAGGCATCAGCCCTGCCGGACGTACCAGCATCATGACTACCAAGAGCGCCCCGAATGTCAGATAACGATATTCTTCAAGGGCACGCAGCATTTGTGGCAAACCGACCAGCACAATTGTCCCGACAATCACACCGGGGATGCTGCCAACCCCGCCGATAATCACCAGCGCCAACACGTTAATTGAAATCCCCAGCGAAAAGTCCGCCGGGAAAATATTATTTTGCCGTGAGGCGAACAATAACCCCGAAACGCCTGCAAAACTCGCTCCAATCGCAAAGGCCAGCAGTTTAGAATTGACCAAGTTGATCCCCTGCGCTTGGGCGATGTCTTCATCACTACGGATGGCTGTCCATGTACGTCCTAACCGGGAAGCACGTAGGCGGGTCGAAAAGACGGCGATTAGCCCCGCACCTACCAGTGCCAAGTAGAGCAGAATCATATTTTGTTCGGCGGTGGTCGGATTACCCGCTACCGGCTTATGAATATTACTTGCCCCGAATGGCCCACCCGTGATATTCTCCAAATTTTCAAGGCTGATACTGATAATCTCTCCAAAGCCGAGCGTCACGATAGCCAAGTAGTCACTCCGTAGCCGCAGCACCGGGAAACCAAGCAGGAACCCCGTCATGGCCGAGGCAAAAACCGCCAGAATTAAGCCGATGAAAAACGGTGAGGCTCGTTCAATGTCATCAAAAACCCCGGCTTTTCTTAGAACATAGGTTGACCCAAACGCTACCATGACTGCAATCACCACCAACACCAACGAGATCAGCGGCGGGGGCTGATCTTGCCAAAGGCGGGCCATCCGGTGGGTCTGGACAGCGGACTCTTTGACCCGCGCATTCTGTTTGGAGCGCAACCAGACATTTGCCAGCAAGAAAATCACCATCGGCACAACAATAATTGCCGTCACTAGTGTAAATGCGAGGTCGTTGGCGTGGTCAACCGTCAGGCGCTGACGATTGGATTCGACCAGCGCGTAGACATAGGCCCCCATTGCAAAAAACGCCACATAGCCGAGGTCAAGCAGACCCGCATATCCGACCACAATATTGAGACCCAAGCCCAACATGGCGTAAATGGCGACTTGCAGCATCACGCCAGTTTGATATTGATCCATAAACAGCGGGGTTGCCATGACCATTGCAAGGCCCGTGTTGATAACGAAAGTGGATTCAAACTGCTCGGCGGTGAGAGTCCCGCGTAAGGCATTAAAGGTGAGCATCGCCGCTAGGAAAAATGCCGCACCCAAACTGGCACTTTCTTCGCTTTCAAAAATGCCGAGATGGATAGTCGGTTCAATAAAATAAACCTCATTGGCTTGGATACGCCACATCGCCAATAAGAAGACGAGCCAGATCGGAATGAGGATGACGAGCAGTTGTATCAGATAGGGCAGGCGGTAGGCTTTATAGCGGGTATTCCGCATGGCTAACATTAGGGCGATAATGACCAAGAAGCCTGCGATGAGTTGGAAGTTCTGAGCGGCACGCGGGCCAAGTCCCAAATCAGTCAAATCCAATATCGCGCCGTTTTCAATGTCTTTACCGCGTACCTCGTGCCAAAATGAAGTGTCATAACTCATGCTGACGCTGACGAATAAAAACAGGAAAAACAGAATCGGCAGGATAAGGCGAATCCAGTGTAGGATTTCAGGTATGATAGACTGTACCCATTTACCACCCGCGTTTTTGCCAAGATTGCGATTTAGATTGGCGCGAATGTCCTGCCAATGCACTAGGGACAGCGCATGATAAATCAATGTTGTTACCAAGCCGATGATACCTAAACCCAACGCCGTACCATAAAACCCACCGAGGCTCAAAAATCCAATATCAAAGACATGGATGTTATCATCATTGATTTTGAGTGTCATCGGATTGGTGCGGAGGGGGGCATCTACTGGAAATTCTTGCGTTACGGGATCAATCTCCGGGTTAGCAAATAATTCTTCCTCCGGTACACCCGATAATTCGGTAGTGGTACGGGGTTTGATCTCAAAAAAGTAATAATTGACGTCTGTGCCATTGGCCTGCCAGCGATTAATCAAACTCATGAATAGAAGAAATGGGATCGCTGTCCCGATGCCCAGTGCCACCCCGTTTATCAAGAGTTGTTTCCACCCCGCCCGACCCTCAAAGCGGCGCACGGTCACAACTGCAAAAGTGATCGTTGTCAGTACAAACAGTGGTATAGCAAGCGGCGCTAAATCTTCACGCCCCGGCATCCCAGCAGGTAGGCCTATGAGGATAAAAAAAAGAATCACCCCCCCATTGATCCATCCGCGTGTAAGACCCTCTTGGACATAGGGATATTGGTTGATAAGTCTTCGCAGCATAGCTACACCTTCTTCTCCGCGACAATCTCGCCCAATAACCCGGTTGGTCGGAAGATGATAACCAAGACGAGCAGACCAAACGCAATGACGTTTTGCCAAGAGGTGTTAAAGCCTAATGCTGTTGGGCCAAGTGCTTCGGCTAGACCCAAAAAGAAACCGCCGACCACCGCGCCGGGGATATTTCCAATCCCGCCCAGAACAGCCGAAGTAAAGGCCTTTAGACCGTAGCTAAATCCGAAGAGGGGTTTGACTTGTTCACCGCGAAAACCGAGCATGACCCCGGTTGCACCAGCTAGGGCCGCGCCGAGGACAAAGGTAATCACAATCACGCGGTCAACATTTGCACCCATCAAAGCCGCAGTATTTTTGTCTTCAGCCACTGCTCGCATCGCCCGACCAAATTTGGTACGACGGACGATAAAAATCAGCAGTGCCATTAAACCGAATGCAAGCAGGGTCATCACTAGACCGACCTTACTAATCGGCACAATTCCAAATCGGCCTAAATCAAGGTCAATGGTAACAGGATCACTCAGCAGGCGGGGAGCGCGATAGACACGCGGAATTGGCCCGAAGATCCGTAAGGCCACCTGCTGCAAGAAGATCGAAGCCCCAATCGCACTAATGAGGGGGGTCAAACGTGGGGCATGACGCAGTGGACGATACGCGATACGCTCTAGGACAATCACCGCCAGTACCGATGTCAGCACTCCGACAGCCAGTACAAATAATAACCCAACAATCGTAATCACCAGTTCATAAATATGGGGTGCGGTCAAGCCCAAGCCCAGCAGAGCACCATAGCCAACGGCGGCCCCCAATAAAATGCGAATGGGCAAACTGAGTATGGTCACACGCCAGCGCGGAGCCGCGACCACATCTTCTGCCGATGAGCGCTTGCGGAAACGGCCTGCAATATCTTCCAGTGGTAGGAACAGCAACACCACCCCCAGTGGGACAAGTACCGCCGCAACGGACGCCGCACCCGCTTCAAAGGAGCGCTCACCCCCATTGACCATAACCATCAGGCCGAGCCAACCGCCATACGCCCCTAGCATCATGATTTCGCCATGAGCAAAGTTTATCATGAAGAGGATGCCGTAAACCAACGTATAGCCTAATGCAATCAGGGCATAAATGCCGCCGCGTATAATGCCTGTTTGGAGTAATCCTAGCCAGATGTTGACCGGCAGGGGGTCGCCACGTACTACATTGGATACCCGGCTGGCGACGATGATAAATAAGACCGCCCCAGCATAGTTGGTAATGAGTTTGCTGATTGGCTCATTGCTTTCAGATTGGGTGCGAAAATATAGGGCAATGGCAAAAATGATCGCCCCGGTAATCGCATATACCGTGAGCGCAACACCCACGATTTTCTCAATATCCACCACCCATTGGTTTGGTGGATCACCCAAAAGTGTTGAAGTCTGAGCAATGACCCAGAGGATGCGTAGGATGGAAAAAATGGCGGCAAAACGGAAGTAGCGCCCTGCATAGGCGTCCACGTCAGCAGCCCCCATCTGTCGAAATTGCATCAATGGCGACGAGAGGCGCTGCCCCTGACTCGATTGTGCCATAAACAATATTCTCCGCAATAAGTCAAGCGTAAATTAAATTAGTTAATCCGAATAATTAGACCAAAACAGGGGCGAGATTGCAAACCCCACCCCTGTAGGTTTAGTTTAAATGGACAGATGTACCCGTCTATTCGGTTGGTGGCACCAGCACACCATCAATGATATGAACGACACCGTTGCCAGCCAGAATGTCGGCAGTGGTAACGGTATACATGCCGTTGATCGTGACGGTATCGCCATCAACGGCAATCGTCAATGGGGCACCATTCACAGTGGTGACTTCACCAGCGGCAAGATCGGCAAGCGTCAGATTACCCGGTACAACATGATAGAGTAGGAGGCCAGATAGCAGCGTTGGGTCAGCCAGTGCTTGATTGACCAATTCCGCATTGGCAGCCATGAAGGTATTAAACGCTTCGTCGCTGGGCGCGAAAATGGTGAAGGGGCCTTCGCCAGTCAATGCGGCTACGGCATCAGCACCTGCCATCGGCAGAACACTCGCCAAAGTGGTCAAATTGGGTTGGCCCGCAACGGCGTCCACGACAGTGGCATAATCACCCATCCCGGCTTCACCACCATCACCTTCAGCACCATATTGCAGTTCGGCGGGTACTTCAACTGCTACCCACTCGCCCTCTTCAACCAAATTGACGCCAATTGTACCAGCCCCGCATTCACCGTTTTCAGGATTGCAGGATAGGGTACCTGTCAAGCCTGCGTAGTCAGTGGTGTTACGAATCGCCAAAATCAGTTCTTCACGATTGATGACGAGGTTGCCATCAGCATCAACGGTTGCAACGGAGTCAATCGCGTTCATGATGATGCTGGCAGCATCATAGGCATGGGCATGGAAGGGGCCGAGTTCATCGGGAGCAACGCCGAATTCGGTTTCATAGCGAGCTTTGAAGGCTTCCAGAGCGTCGGCATTGGCAAAGCTGGAGGTATCAACGAAGCTGGCATAGCTGCCATTGGCGGCTTCACCAGCGGCGTCAATATAGCCTTGCGTATAGGTGCCATCGTCGGAGAAGAAGATGGTGTCCGCCAGCCCAACTTCCTTCATTTGGGAGATCAGTAGAGCGGCTTGTTGTTCATAACCACCGAAGAAGAGCGCAGCGGGTGGTTCAGCGGCCAGCGGGGTGAGCACAGCGCGATAGTCTTGTTCGTCAGGATTGATAACGAGCAGTTCGCCGCCATTGGCAACGGTACCACCGAGAGCGGTGAATTCAGCGGCAACGATTTCGGATAGGCCTTTGCCATAGTCGGTGTTGTCGTGAACAACAGCCAGTGTGGTTGCGCCCAAAACGGTGTAGATGTAACGGGCATCAACGGTACCTTGCGCGGCGTCGGAGAATGCAACACGGTTAAAGGTGTCGTAGCCTTTTTCGGGCAAGAAAGCGGCAGTGGAGGAAGGTGACACGCTTGGGATACGGGCCTGAACATAGACGTCAATCGCGGCACTGGTTGCACCGGAACAAACATGACCGACGACGGCCACAACCTGCGGATCTGAAGCAAACAGGTTGGCAACGTTGGTCGCATCTTCACCCACGCAGCGGTCATCTTGTACGTCCAACTCAACTTGGAAGCCTTGAATACCCTCTGCCTCATTCCGTTCCAAAACGGCGATACGGGCACCATTAGCAATGTCCTGACCGGGTTGCGGAATCAAGTTGGAAAGGTCGGTTGCCAAACCAATCTTGATGGGTTCGCCCGCCGGTACGACCACCTGAGTGGCATCCGACTGGAACTGAACAGACTTGCTGGTATTGCTGATGTTGGCATACGCGGGCGTTACCATTACTAGTAAAGCCAGCAGTACCGCCACAAAACGGAAACGCTTTGAAGAAAACATAATTTAAATTACCTCCACGCATGGAACGCTTAAGGTTTATCTTAACAGGATACGGCGCTTTGACGAAAAATGTAAACTCGCCAGAGCATGGGGTAATTATTATCCAGATGGTCGCCGATTTGTCAAAAATTCTTGCCGAATTCTTATTTATTCTCCCTGAATTTAGGGGGTGAATTCAAGATTGTGGTTGGCAAAAAGGTTGAATCAGTTTTAAACTTAGAAGTGCTGATAATGTTTATTTGTAGAACTTATTTGGAGAGCCGCCTCATGTCCACCGTTTGGCCCTTACCCAAAGTGACCTATACGCCCCTCAATATGACCACTGAAACCCGCCCAGTGGCACTATTAACTTCCGAAACGGCATGGACAAATTTCGGCAGCCTTTTGAATTTGCCCCTTGTGGTTCAGGCTGAACCAACAAGCAATGACCACGACCTATTGGATTATCTGGCCGATCATCTACCATCACAAACAGGGGTGATTTATGTTTTAGGACAAGGTATACCCTTGACGGCTGGCAAGATTGTAGCCAATAAAAATAAGCTACCATTGGTGGTCGTTCCTACGGCCATCAGCAGCGATGAAATCTTTGAGCCACATGTAACCCTCCCCGCCGAGGGCTTGATGCACCGCCTAGAAGTTGGCCCTGCCTCAGAGGTGATTATTGATTGGAGCGTGATTGAAGCCGCCCCAACGTATGAACGCGCTGCTGGGATTGTTGATATTGTGGCAATTGTGACGGCTCTGCTCGACTGGCGTTATGCTGCCAAGCTCAACCGCAATACCCCCGAACAGCAGTTTTCACAGTGGGGTGCGGGGGTTGCCGCTGGACTCGCTACCCAAGCGATTAAGAGTGCCAAAGAAATCGGTGAGGGCAAGATTGAAGCCCTCCGAACTCTCGTGGACTTGCTTATGATGTCGGTGCAGTTGGCGAATCAACTCGGCCATGATCGCCATGAGGAAGGCACGGAACATTACCTCGCCTTTTCGATGGGCAATCAGGGCGCGAAGTTCGATCATGCCGAAGCTGTCGGGCCGGGGATTTTGTTTGCCTCTGCCCTACACGGACAAGACCCCTCTGCTCTGCGTGACGCACTGATAACGAGCGGGGTGCGCCTTGACCAACTGCGCTTCGGGGATGTGCGGTTGGCGATTAATGACCTGCCCAATTTCTGCAACAGCAATAACCTGCCGTTCGGCGTCGGGCATGAAATTGATCCATTCTCTGAGCAGGTGACAAAGGCGTTGGAGAAGGCGGGTTTGGTGGAGCAGACTCCCGCCGCGTGGCAGGCCGCTCCTACTATTGTTGAACCTGCCGCCCCAACTTCCGATACGAGTCCTTTAGCGCCTCCATCAATGGGCTAGGAATCGAGCAACGAGGTTAACGCCGCCCCCGCCCAATATTGAGGGCATCCACCAACATCCCATAGGCGGTGGTTGTGGGGCTGCTGTTCCCTTCAATCAGGGTAATATTTGGCAGGACGTCTGTTTCAAGCGTCACTGCCGAGGCTGTCTGTGTAATATTTGCCAGCGGATCAGTTAAAGGCAGGGGTATTGGACGCACTGAAGTCTTGACTTTATCGCCCTCGCGCACAGCCTCACACACCAACTTGATATGTTTGCCAGCCTTTACCGCCACTTGTGCATCCTGCGCCGTAACGTTGCGAATACCCGTCCGGTCTACATCACTGGGCCGCAAATCCGCCCCCATTACGACATTTGCCAAGATGGTAATTTTGACTGACGCATCCCAGCCATCAATATCATTGCTAGGGTCGGTTTCAGCAAGGCCCACTCGTTGCATTTCGGCCACTGCTTCTTCAAAGGATGTGCCCTCTTCCAGCCGAGTCAATACCGAATTGGTGGTGCTGTTTAGGATGCCGCGGATCCGGTTGGTTTGCAGCCCTAACATGCCTTCTCGCGCAATCGAATGGAGGGGCATTCCATCCATGACTGTGCTTTCAAAAAAGAACCCTAGCCCTTTGGATTGAGCCAATGCTTTTAATTCCCGATAGCCAAACGCGACAGGCCCTTTGTTGGCGGTGACGACATGCTTACCTGCGTTCAAGGCGGCCCGTACATAATCCAACGCGGGTTGTCCGGTACGCGGATCAAGCACCGTCGCTTCCAAAACAATTTCGGCAGGGACTTGCTGGATAAACGCAAATGTCTCGTTTACAGGCTGACCGACATGCAGTGTATTGAGCGATTGACCGGACTTCACCAATTGCAATGCCGCCGCCAGATCAATGCCTGCCGGATTAATCGCCATCCCCTTGCTGTTGGTGGCAATTCCTACCACCTTGAGTTCGGTGTCGAGGGTCTGTTTCAGATAATCCTGTTTGCGGAGCAATAGCTCTGCAAAGGCTTTTAGCACATTCCCAAAGCCGAGTAGGGCGATTTTATGTTCCACTCCATGACTCCTTAAGTGATCTCAGGGAGTGCTTCCCCCTGATAGGCCAGAATGATCTTCTTACGAGGTATACCCCTTTGAACAAGGGCATTAACTAGTGGTTTATCGGTAGTATCCGACTCAATCACCACGAAATCACCACTGACGCGGGCCATCACGACAGCCCTAGCGGGTTCATTGGCAGGTGGTTTCCCAATGCTAATCACAGTGTAAACTTGGCGAACTTCATCATTTACAACTTGTAAAGTCGCATTTAGAGAAGGGCCTGCATATTGCTCAGTCTCTTCTCGAACTAGCTTTGTCAGTTTTTCCATTCGACTACCTCCGCTAACTCTACATCAATCAACAGGAGTTTAATCTCTAAGCTACTGATAACGAGTTGTCCAAGTGGTTCCGTCAGGATTCCTTCGTATGCTTCAAGAGAAACCGCCAGATAAATTGGCAGGTTCAGGCCTAGTTTCTTGATGGCAGGACACTATATTGACCCGCCACCTCCATTAAATGATGCACAGCGGAATAATCACTGTCGAACACTTTGATCTCAACAACTATCTGCCTGCCATCTTCGTACCAAGCTAATATATCTGGATAAAGATCACGCTCCCCGATACGGATATTGAGCGGTTTATCTGATACCTGCCAACCCGCTTGTCGGAGCGCGTGAACAACTTCCAGATGATAGCGGTCTTTGGCAGGCATTTACCCTAATTCCCACTACGAACTTGGACAAAATTCAGCTTCGACAATTCGCGTGCCTGCCGATCAGCATGATAGCTGCTGCGTACCAATGGGCCGGATTCGACCCATTTAAAGCCCAAGTCAAGGCCGATACGCTTCAATTCATCAAATTCAGCAGGCTCATAATAGCGGTCAATCGGTAGGTGCAATCGGCTTGGCTGCAAATATTGACCCAGTGTCAAAATATCCACTTTCAATTCAGCCAGATCACGCATAACCTCGACCACTTCATCAAAGGTCTCACCCAAGCCCAACATAATGCCCGTTTTGGTTAGCACCAATGAATCCATCGCCTTTGCATTCCGCAGCGTAGTCAACGCCCATTCATATTTATCCTGCGGCTGCACTTTCTTAAATAGGCGCGGGACAGTTTCAACATTGTGATTCAAAATTTCGGGTTGAGCTTCCATCACAATACTCAGGGCGTCCTGGTTGCCTTTGAAATCGGGAATCAGCACTTCAATGCTGCAACCCGGCTGTAATTGACGGATACGGCGGATAACCATCGCAAAAATCGGCGCCCCCCCGTCGCCCCGTTCGTCGCGGTTGACGCTCGTAATCACCACATGCCGTAGATTCATTTGTTTAACGGCTTGGGCCACACGCATTGGCTCCATCCAGTCCATTTCCTGTGGCATCCCGGTCTTAATATCACAAAAGCCGCACGAACGGGTACAGGTATCGCCGAGCATCAAAAAGGTCGCCGTGCCGCTGCCCCAACATTCACCCAAATTGGGACACATGGCCTCTTCACAGACGGTATGCAGTGTTTTGCTCCGCATCTGTGATTTGACAAATTCATAAGTGTCGCCGCCGGGGGCACGTACCTTAATCCATGCAGGCCGCCGACCTGCGACAATCCCTTCTGGGTTATGTCGTTTGCTGCCCCGCACCCCATGACGCGGGTTTTCCGCTGATGAATCACTCAGAACGGGTATATCTTGTGGGTTAATGGTATCCGCCACGTAGCACTTCCTTCGTTAGCCTTGACGATAAAATATTATACCCTGTCAAAAAGTTGCATCGGCATACACTTGACGTGACCCCGTATCCACAAAACCCAAGCCCTCGGCTAATTCGCGGGAGGGGTCATTGCGTGTTTCCACTAAGTACAAAGGGACGCGGCCCTCTCGTAAAATTTGCTCAACCAATGCTGCCACGACACTTTTGCCATAGCCCCGTTCGCGGGCCGCCGGGTCGGTATTAACATAAATTTCGGCAAAACCGGGACTCTGCCAATTAACCCCTGCCACTGACACAACCTGCCCATTCCCCGCCACAATTTCCATTCGAGGCGTGCCATTCGCAGCCTTTTTGCGCTGGACAAGCACGTTCATGACTGGATTAAAGCGGGTCACATCCAAACGATAAATGCTAAATATTTTCTGATTTTCGAGGGTTAGACAGTCCCCCACAATAGGAATTTGATTCATGCTGGCGAAAAAAATATAGGGGCGACCCGGTACAAGGGCCTGCTGAAATAATTCGTGTGCGACCTCAGTTGTCTTGCAGCGCATCGTGACAAGAGGGCGAAACAAATCTTGCCCGGTTTGAAATCGCCCCACAAAACCCTGTACCGCCCCGGAGCCATTCACCGAAGTAAAAAGCGCCGAACGTGCCGGATCATGAAACAACGCATAATACGCCGTTGGTGCATCGGTTGGGTTGGCGTCGTCCAACAATTGGCGGACGTGTTGGCGTTGAATGCTTAGGGACATTGCGTTTTATGATTACGGATTCAAACGGTGCAGCATACGGGCATACGGAATCGTTTCGCGGATGTGTGGCAGACCACAAATCCATGCGACGGTGCGTTCAACTCCCAAGCCAAACCCGGCGTGTGGCACACTCCCATAGCGGCGCAAATCCAGATACCACCGATAATTTTCGGGATTAATGCCGATTTCTTTGACACGTTCCGTCAGTAGGGCATGGTCATAAATACGTTCGCTACCGCCTGTAATTTCGCCATAACCTTCCGGTGCGAGCAGGTCAACGCTGCGGCACACTTCCTTACGGCCCGCTACTGGCTGCATATAAAAGGCTTTGACGGCGGTGGGGTAGTGATACACAAACACCGGACGGTCAAAGCGTTCAGCGACGGCAGTTTCGTGTGGGCTACCAAAATCCGTGCCCCACTCCATATGCAGTAGTTGTTTTTGTTCGGCATCGGTGGTTTCGGCTTCCAATTGTTTTAACATCTCCACCGCGTCATCATAGGCGATGCGGGGGAACGGTGCTTTGACATTCTGCAATTTGGTCGTATCCCGTTCAATCAGGGCCAGTTCCAATTTTCGGGTTTCGAGGACGGTCTGCACGATATAGCTGACAAATTCCTCTTCCATCGCCATCAAATCTTCCAGCGAGAAATAGGCCATTTCCGGCTCAACCATCCAGAATTCAATCAGGTGACGGCGGGTCTTGGATTTTTCAGCGCGGAAGGTTGGCCCAAACGCATACACCTTGCCAAACGACATCATATTGGCTTCGTTATAAAGCTGACCCGTTTGCGCGAGATAGGCAGGCGTCCCAAAATAGTCCAACTCAAACAGGTCGGTAGAATTTTCGCCTGCATTGCTAGACAAAATGGGAGTATCCACCAACGTGTACCCATGATTATCCAACCAATCCCGAATCGCCTTAATCACGGTGGCACGGATACGCAAAATGGCCCATTGGCGGGAGGATCGTACCCACAAATGGCGGTTGTCCATCAAAAACTCAACGCCGTGTTCCTTCGGGGTAATTGGGTAGTCCTCAGCCATCTGCACGATTTCAAGATTTTTGATGCCGATTTCGTATCCGCCGGGGAAACCGGGGGCGCGTTCATCCTTGCGGACGACCCCCGTTACAATCAATGAGGATTCTTGGGGAATACGCTTGGCGATGTCAAAGACCTCTTCGGACAAATCGGCTTGGAAGGCCACACATTGAATCAAGCCGCTGCCATCGCGTACTTTCAGAAATAAGAGCTTGCCTTTGCCTGTTTTGTTATACAGCCAGCCTTTAAGGGTCACTTCCTGCCCTTCATAGCCAGCAATGTTTTCGATTAGAACAGTCACGTCAAAAATCCTTTGTAGACTGGGTAAATGTGATGGTATTCTAACTTTCCGCCGTAAGAGGGTCAAGTTTTACCATTTGCCCTACAACGGTTTTTATGTCGGCCAACCTCATTTCAAGCTAACTTCAGTACGGCGGCTTTAGTCTCGTGTCGTAATGGCCTATATACTCACCAGCTTGCCGCCGCATAGATTTCGCGCAAAAATCGACTCGGATAGATCGCCAGCAAGCGTGTACGCTCAAAACCTATCTGTTTTGCCATCTTTTCCCATGTCGGATACGAAAAAGGATGCGGCACCCATGTATTACCGGAATCGGTATTGTATTCCACGATGAGAATACGCCCTTCCGGTTTCAAATATCCCTTGATTTGCTGTAAGACGGCTTCTTTGTGGCGATCAGGGACAAAATGCAGTGAATTTGCCATCACCACCCCATCTA
The DNA here is from genome assembly GCA_021463865.1 of Anaerolineae bacterium. Taxonomy (GTDB): domain Bacteria; phylum Chloroflexota; class Anaerolineae; order Aggregatilineales; family J027; genus CFX10. The sequence goes on along the minus strand of JAJTXY010000012.1, from coordinate 66,232 downwards.
GCGGCGGCAGTTCTAGTGCCTCAGTAAAATCGGCTTTCAGATAATGCACGGTATTTTCAGGAAATCGCGCCTGCATAACTTTGGCCTGTTCTTGCAGCGACCCGCAATCTTGATCCACCGAATAAATTTCACCCATCAGCCCGATCAATTCTGCCAACGCGAGGGTAAATGCGCCCGTGCCCGAACCCAAATCAGCCCACACCCCGCCTGCCTGTGGGATGCCGTCTCGCAGCAAATCAAGATGATTTTGATGGTTCATTGACTTGGATAGCCTCTAATCCGCTTGGAATCCGTTAGTTCGATGCGTTTTATCACAAAACGGCTTATTTTTAGACCCCCCGCAGCGGCACAGCCATGTCTCAGTTCCCTGAAAGATGACTTCGCCATTCGCGTTTAAGATGCGAAAATTCCCTGCAATGCCAATTGGCCCATTCTGGTTGAGTGTGATGACCATCCGGGTTTCACCATCCGATAAATCTTTAATCGTAGTGGTTTCGGGCAGGCCGGGGTCAGTAAACCCAGCCGCAATATGACTGTTATCGCAAAAAGGCTTAAATTGGGATGCCCCACATCGGCACAACGCCACCCGGGTATCATTTAAAATGAGGCTGCCATTACTGCTGACTACTTCGACATTGCCCCGCACATGCAATGGCCCATTCGGTTCAATTTGGATGGTATTTTCTTGTGGGATGGCTTCGAGTGAGCCACCATCGGTTCGTTGATAATGAAGTGCTCCGGTTGGGCATTGCTCGATCACCGCAGCAAGTTCATCGGCGGTTGCATGTTGGGGCTGAATCCAAGGGCGACTTTCGCGATTAAAAACTGCCGGTAGACCGTGTACGCATTTTTCGGCGTGGATACAGCGCTTTAGCTCATATTGTACGGTAATGCCTTGTCCCTGATATTCATGAATTTTAGCCACTTGATTTCCTCGCCATAAATTACTATCGTTTATTGCAGAAGTTGACGCATAGGAAAAAGTATATCTTACAGGTAGCCAAAATCGGGATGGATGAGCAAACCAAATCACAATTACAGCAGGCCTATGCTTTAATTAAGGCTGGAAATCGTGCCGAGGCGCTGAGGCTGATTGACCCCATTCTCAAAAGCGAACCAGATAATGAAATGGCATGGTGGTTAGCTGCCAACACCGTCACTAACCCCCGCCATGTCGAATACGCTCTGAATCAAGTGCTACGTATTAACCCCAATCACGGCGGGGCCAAAGCCAAACTTGCCGAATTGATTTTTGAGGTTGCACCTGTTCCAGCACCTTTTGCCACACCAGTTCTTGACCCCCCCAAACCAACAAACTGGATACCATCGCAGTCTCCCCCGGTCAAGCAATCTCCATCATCCCATTGGCTGACAGGGGTCTTGGTTGTGATTGCGGTAGGCCTCTTGATGGGTGTCCTTGCAGCGGTCATCATTGTGTTGGGCAAGGATGATAAGCCCTCTTCGCCTACTCAGTCTGCTTTTAATTCCAATCCAACACCTAATGCGTCTATAGACAATTCTGAGGCAGTTCCAACCCGACCAAGTGTCGAGGGTCGTGAAGAACTTCCCCCGACATGGACGCCCAATCCCACCATTCCAACCGCGACTCTGCCACCCTATTACACCAGCACCCCCCGCCCAACCGATACGCCGTTCTCCACATCGCGCCCCATCATGACGATAGACCCGGTAAATTTTGGCGATACCTATTGGCTTGGCAATGGCGACGGCACGACGATGGAATTGTATTATGCCAATGGTCGTTACTGGCGATTTTATGAATTTCCGGTCACGATATATTTCGAGAGCGAAGGCAGTGACCTCATTTGGGATTACGCGGTAAAAAACGCGATTGCCGAACTTAATCAGGTCATTGAGGTTGAGCGAACCGACGACGAACGGCAGGCCGATATTGTCCTAAAAATTGTAGATGCGATTCAGCTTGCCAAAGAGTGTGAGGTCAGCGATATTTTTGTGGTGGCGGGGTGTGCCACCTTCCGCACATGGGGTGGCAGTGCGCGGCCCGATTTTAGGGGGTTTGCCTTTGTTTCCACTGCTGCTTTTTATCCGGTTGCGGCGACTCTGCATGAACTTGTCCATGCGCTGGGGGTGGTCGTCCACAGCCCTGACCCCGATGACATTATGTATTTTCAAGAAACCCCCAACACAGCGCTTTCCATTCGTGACATCAATACCCTGCGACGCTTATATGGTTCTCCCTCATTCGGCGATTAAATGAAAAGAGGGGCACCCACTACCCCTCTCCCAAAATGCATAGTTTCTACGCTGGGGTCTATTCGTTCCAATAGAGCATCAAGGCGTTCGATACTCGTCGTTCGCCATCATAACCAAAATCATTCACGAAACCGCGATCAATCCACAAACTGGATGATCCACCCCCGTCAAATTCCATTGCGGTCTGTGCCCCATAGCGAATCATTAGATCGGCTAATTCCTCTTGGGTAATCCCCGCACCAAGTTCATAGCCTTCAACCATTACCAGAATCAAGGTTTTGTTATCGCGGTTATAACCCACTGCCGAGCGTGGAATATGCACATCAAAATAGTGGGCCTCGCGGAATCGGTCATCAAATTCCTCACAGACCCGGCGTGCTTCGGAAACATTGGGGTCACAATCTTGGCGGAAGCGCCCATTCTTCACAAAAATCGGCCCGCCACTGATGGCATTTTCATAATTACGCCAATCGGGATGGGTTTCCAAATTGACTTGGAGTGTGTCCCCAATTTCGACATTTTCTTTCAGCCATTTACCCGCGTCGGTAAACGTCCCTGCCCGCAGCACATAATGACCGTCAGGGATTTCCATAAAGCGGTCAACCACAATATCTAACACCTCAAATTCGGGACTGAGCAGTACACGGGTGCCATCATACCCCCATTTGACGAGTAGCCGACGCATGTGGTCGGTGTAGACACACAGCCACGCCGGGTCGCAGGGCAGATTGGCAAGCTGCAAGGGGATAATGCTGCCCGTTTCTGCAATCACCGTCGCAGGCCACGTCCACGATTCGGTGAAATAGCCGATATAGACATTATGATTTTCGGTGATGGCAAAAGTGGCCCGATGTTTGGGGGCAATGACAAGTTCCCCGTCAATCACGGTCAGGCCCTGTGGCATATAGTTTCCACCATAGAAATCCCCATTGATGGCAACAAACGCGCCTGCCTCTTTGACCATATCCGAAACGAGGGTCGCCGTTGAATCCGGCACCGCCCCAAGATGTACCCCCACATCCACGTTCGGATTATTCAGATCAGCAATCAAGACATGCGCTTGCAAGGTGTTTTTTTCATCCACCTCATGCTCGTAACGCACATACAGCATTCCATCATTCAACTTGAAAATTTGATCTTCATCAGTGAAATCAATGCCCTGCGCGAATGCTGGTAGTTCCACGTCTTCTGGCGCGGCGGGGGCGGATTCAATATTTAGATTCTCACCTGTGTCGGGTAGATTGGTGCATTTCCCATACAGATTCACATTTTCCCACCACACCCAACCAATAAAATTTAGCGGGTTGCCTGCCTCGACCTGAAACCATTCACCGTCATCATCTTGGCCTAAAACACGCATTTGAAAGCCGGACACAGCAACTTTCTCGATGCCATAGTTGGTGCTGGGGCCAATCCGTAAATTGGCGGCATTATTCCATTTTACCTCTGCAAAACAAACTTGGCTGGCGGTGCGGTTGGCGGCATGGGCAATGGAGCGGGTGGGGTGATTAACTTGCCAAATGCTTCCAAGCAAAATTCCCAACAATGCAAGCAAAGTAATTGAACGAAGATAGGTTGTACGCGACAAAACAACGACTCCTCTAAATCTTCCTATTAATGCTAGGGTATTCATAAGAATGCTAAAATCGGGGACATTGTAGCAGGTTCGTAGAAATAAAAAAACCGCCACAAAAAATGGCGGCTAATTTATTTTAAGTAGCGGGGGCAGGACTCGAACCTGCGACCTCCGGGTTATGAGCCCGACGAGCTACCACTGCTCTACCCCGCATCGTTGATGATAGGAGAATATCAGTTAAAATAGGGGGCGTCAAGGTTGAATTAATGACCCCATCCCAATCTCTTTATTTTTACGCAAAAATGATGTCGAGTACCCGATGATCCAACCTACTCCCTCCGCCCTTGCTGGCCTGCGCATCCTCGATTTCACCCGTGTTTTGGCTGGGCCATCTTGTACCATGCTCCTAGCCGATTTGGGCGCGGAAGTTATCAAAATCGAGTATCCCCAAGGTGGCGACGATACCCGTGAATGGGGGCCGCCATGGTTGGAGGTGGGGGATGAACAACTGAGCGCCTATTATCTGAGCATTAATCGCAACAAACGCAGTGTTACCCTCAATCTGAAAACAGGGGAGGGCACCGCACTGGCGAAACAATTGGCCCTGAAATGCGATGTGCTGATTGAAAACTTCAAAGTTGGGCAAATGGCGACCTACGGCCTCGCCTATGAGCAGTTGCAGCCTGAACACCCCAGCCTGATTTATTGCAGCATCACGGGTTATGGGCAAACTGGCCCTTATGCCTCCCGCCCCGGCTACGATTATGTTATCCAAGCGCAGAGTGGCTTAATGGCGATCACCGGGCCAACCGATGGGCCACCCTACAAAGTCGGCGTCGCAATTTCGGATGTTATTGCCGGATTATATGCTGCCAACGCCATCCAATCCGCCTTGTATTATCGCCATCAAACTGGACGAGGGCAGCATGTGGATATTGCCCTTCTGGATACTCAGCTTGCCGCGCTGGTTAATGTCGCCAGCAATTATTTTGTATCCGGCCAAAATCCACCGCGTTATGGCAACGGGCATCCCAACATTGTGCCCTATCAAACCTTCGAGGCCGCCGACAAGCCTTTTATCTTAGCGGTGGGGAATGATTCCCAATTTGCCGCGCTGTGCAAAATCATTGGTCAACCGGAACTCGCCAGTGATGCCCGTTTTGTTACCAATGCGGCACGGGTCAAAAATCGGGAGGTCTTGGTAGGATTTTTACAGGTCATTTTCAGCCGTCGTTCAGCTGATGAATGGACAGCCGCTTTGCTGAATGTGGGGATTCCCTCCGGCCCCATTAATCAAGTCGCAGAGGCCTTTAACGATCCCCATATCCAATCGCGCCAATTAGTGCAGTCCGTCAAATTTGAAAGCGGGAGAACGGTGGAGATGGCAGGGCCGCCTGTCAAACTTTCGGAAACCCCGCCAACCGTTCGACATGCCCCACCATTATTGGGGCAGGATACCGCCGCCGTACTCATGGATTGGTTAGGACTTGAGCCGTCAGTTATTGCCGATTATCAGCAGCGTGGGGTGATTTGATTGGGCCTATTCGCGGTCATCATTTCTATATTTGCCCTTGATGACGCCTTCTAGAATGTCGCGGTGATGGCGTACTATGCGGTCTGGGGCGGAACGGATAAAGAAGTCGAGCGCAACGATGAATACCCCCACATCATCCGTAACGCCGAGTGCCGGGATAACATCGGGTAGGATGTCAATGGGCGACAGCACATAGAGCACCGCCAGCAGTGGGATAATCTTGGTTGACGCATTCACATTGCGATCCCAAAACAGTCGCCACGCCAGTCGCAAATTTTCTAGCATTGATACTTCATACTCCTTCATGCCCCAATTTTTGATGTTCTTCAACTATAATTACGTGGCAGCGGGGCCATAAGTTGCACGACAAGGTGAGGAGTGATGCGTCAGCGAGGCGTAATTCAATCGTGGGCAAATAAGCCTACAATTACCTTTCGTTTCCCCCTAAAATGAAATTTTGAGAGGACTGCATGGTCAAAAACTTTTGGCGTTTCATCACACCCTTACTTTTATTGGCATTGCTGGGGATGGTTTTGTTGACTCCCCATGCCAATATGCCTGTTCGCGCCCAAGATGGCTCAACCCCAACGCCCATCCCTAATGCTGACGAACCACCCATATCGGCGGTAATTGATGACGCCACAACGACCATTCTGAATACATTGGAAGGGGATGTATCGCTGCTCCGTGAACTGAATCAGACCGCGCCCATAGATCGGCGTTTGGTTCACCCAACCGAACTACTCAATTTTGCAATTGCCGAAGCGGATTACACCGATGAACAGGCCCAAAATGATGCCCGTTTCTATGGGGCCTTTGGCTTTATGCCTGAAGATACTGACCTCGCTGAACTAACCCGCAATCTCATGACCGAGCAGCTTACGGGCTATTTTGACCCCACCCGTAACATCATGTTTATCCCTAATTGGGGTGGATTGAATGCCATCTACGGGGCGATTTATGCCCATGAATATGCCCAAGCGCTGATCTATCAGAATTTTGATGCTGCCAGCCTTCTTGATACAACTGACCCCGATCAGGCATTGGCAGCGCTGGCTTTATTCGAAGGCGATGCTCAACTGACCACCACTTTTTATACAGGTGTGGTGTTGCAGCGTAATCCTGCTATCGCCAATGACCTCTTGACCCAAACGACGTTGAATAACCCGGCTGTTTATAACAACATGCCCTCGATTTTGCGGGCCGAACTTTTTTTCCCTTATACCGCAGGCACCGAATTTGTCCGGGTTCTCTATAACCAGACACAGGACTGGTCATTGGTGAATCAAGCCTATGCCCTGCCACCTGTCAGCACCGAACAAATTTTGCATCCGGAGCAATATACTCAGAACGACCAACCACAGCAGGTCTCGGTCAAGCCATTGCATGAATTTTTTGATTCGCAGGAAGTTGCGGGCGATTGGGAACTCTTGCGTGACCAGACGTTGGGTGAATTTTACCTACGTGAACACCTTGATCTCTTTGTAGATACCCCTGTTGCCGTCTCCACTGCTGCCGGATGGGGTGGCGATCACTTTTTGTTATATGGTGAGGATAACAGCCCGACGACTATTTTGGTATTACATCTAACATGGGATACCGAACAGGATGCCAGCGAATTTTATACCATCTACGGCGCGGCTTTGGCGGTATGGTTTGAGGCTGGCGGCGTGACCTTAAATGACTCCTTAAGTTGTTGGGAACGCCCCTCGCGCACGGCCTGCCAATTCATTGAGGGCCGTGATACATGGGTTGTCATCGCGCCTACATCAGACCTTGCTAACCAGATTATTGACTATGAATTAGAAGGCGCACTGCCTTAAAGGGTCATATGGCTTATCCACAATCTCGCCGATCTACTCCATTACCCGATCGTCAACCGCAGCGACGGCCTAATCGCATTCAACAGGCCATCGTGCAGGCATGGCGTCGCACCTTTACACGCGGGGATATGTTGACCCTATTTTTGGTGAATGCGCTCTTGTGGATGCCTGCCTTTGCCTTAAATACAGCCGATTGGGCCGATGGTTTAGGAACACTCTATCCAGTCATTACCATCAGTGTCTTGTTGAGTTTTCTGCTCGCCCGCAGCTATTATTCTGAACTGCTGGCACTGGTTTTGAGCGCTATCTATGGCTTTGCCACCATCACGCTTGTCTATACTCTATCGCTTCCCGGCCCATTTACCCTTCAAGGGCGGTTGCAGGAATTGGGTGATCGCCTATCACGCTGGGGCGAGACGGTCAGCAACAATGGGGTCGGCACGGATAATCTTGTCTTTGTGATATTTCTAGCCGTGTTGTTTTGGTTTTTGGCCCACAATGCCATCTGGCACCTTATCCGGCTCAATCGGGTCTGGTTGGCAATCTTGCCGCCGGGGTTCATACTCATTACCATCATCATGGCCTATTCGGGCAATGCACGGCTTGACCTATTTCTCTTGGGCTTTTTGTTGTGTGCCCTTCCCCTAACGATCCAAGTCAATATCGAAGCGCGGGAATATCAATGGTATCGCCTGCGGGTCAAGTATCCGCGCAATCTTCGCACTAACTTTTTGCGCTTGGGCACGGCGATGACCATCATGGCCGTTCTTTTTGGGTTGGCCCTGCCCATTCAAGATGGCAATGGCTATTGGGACGAAATCAAGGAGTTCTTGGGCAACGACCCGCTGGCAAAAATCAATGACCTCTTTGCACGCTTGTTTTCTTCACTCGAAGGCCCCGGCATCGCCACTGCCGATTATTATGGTGGGGATCGGCTTGACCTGACTGGCCCAGTGCAGTTGAGTGACCGAGAGGTAATGCGAATCGGCGTTGAGGGCAACACCAGCGATTTGCGGCTCTATTGGCGCTCAACGGTTTTTGACACCTATCAAAATGGTACATGGACACATAATCGCTCGGTGCGGGCCTATAAAGATAGCCCCGGTATGAGCTTCAACCTCGGTGATTATGCAGGTCGGCGCGATCTCGTTCAAAATGTGGAAATGTTTATCAGCGCCTCATCCTTGATTTATGCTGCCCCTCAACCGCGTGAGATGGGGCTTGGCGTAGATGCGGAACTTAACTGTGTCCCCGAAGGCGGCCCGGAATGTGTGCGGCGTAATCAAGAGGTAGATGTGGCGATTATCCGTGCCCGTGACCCCCTGCGTGAAGGGGATGATTACACCGTGACCTCCTCCATCAGTGTCGCCTCGGCTGATGAATTACGTCCTGCTGACAACATTTATCCTGAATGGGTTACACGCACCTATTTGCAGGGGGGCGGTTCGATTTCCGGCGAATTACGTAGCCTAACCGAACAAATTGTTTCGCAAAGCGGTGCTGCAACCCCCTATGACAAAGCCAAAGCCGTTGAACAATGGCTGCGGGCCAATATTTTGTATAACGAGAAAATCCCGACTCCGCCCAGTAATGTTGACCCGATTGACTGGTTTATCTTCGACATCCGCGAGGGGTATTGCAATTACTATTCCTCGGCAATGGTCATGATGCTCCGTTCACAAGGCATTCCATCGCGCATGGCGGCTGGATTTGCTGAGGGGACATACAGCCCCAATGATGGCAGTTATCTGGTGCGTGAAAACGATGCCCACACATGGGTCGAAGTCTTTTTTTCCGGTTTCGGTTGGGTTGAATTCGAGCCGACTGCCGATGAACTGCCGCTTAATCGTCCCGGCGATGTCAGCTTTAACAGCACCTTCCCAACGATTACTCCCATGCCGACCAGCACGCCAACCTCACTACCAACCAATACACTACCCCCACCACAGCAAAATTCACCCACGCCCTCGCCAACGCCTACCCAATCACCAACCCTGCCACCAAATGTGACACCTACTGTCACCCCAACCTTGACACCGACGCCAACCTTTACGCCGACCTTCACCCCAACGGCAACACCTATCCCTCCGGAGCCACAGGCCACCAGCCTTGAGACCGACAGTGGTGCCGGGTTCTGGCGTGTGTTCTTGACCATTTTGGGGATCATTTTGGCGACCTTGTTATTGATCGTGCTGATTATCGCCTTTGTTATCTGGTGGGTGGAACATCGCGGCTTGGGTGGCTTGAATCCGGTGCAAAAAGCCTATGCGCGTTTAGGGATTTATGGCAATTGGCTTGGGGTCGGGGTACACAATCGTATGACTCCCGAAGAACGCCGTCAGGTGTTTGTGGACGAAGTGCCGGAAGGTCAGCACCCCATCACCGACATTACCCATCTTTACATTCATGACCGTTTTGCACCGCCCGCCGCCGACCACGATGCCCAGCGCGAAGCCGAGCATGTCGCCAGCAACGCATGGACAAAGGCGCGTGTGGCTTTTATCCGCGAAAAACTGCACCGTTGGTTACGCCGTAGCTAAACTCTCCTCCCCGCGTGAATTTTCTGTGAAATTTCTATTGTGTCTGTTTGGCAAATCAAGCGAAATTCGGTAGATTTAAGACAGACACAATAGAAAATTTATGTTAAACTAATTCTACGACGATTGTTCATTTCGATCTGTTGTGATAGGGTACTCAAGCTGGGGAGTTCTGACCTAATGCCAGCACGTATTTTGTACATCGAAGACAATTTTGAAAATCGGTTGTTGGTGCGTCGGATTCTCTTGGCAGAAGGCTATGAATTTGAGGAGGCCGATAATGCAGAATTGGGGATCCAATTGGCCTTAAAAAATCCACCCGACTTAATCTTGATGGATATTAGTATGCCGAATATCAACGGCTTGACCGCCACCCGCATGATCCGTGAAAGTTCGGCCCTACAGCGTATCCCGGTGGTGGCCCTAACAGCCAACGCGATGCAGTCTGATTTAGACATCACACTTGAGGCTGGCTGTGATGGCTATATAATTAAACCAATAGATATTGACCGCTTTTCAGACCAGATTCTTCACTATTTGAGGAGCCGAAAAAGCGTATGACCGATGCTAGACACCGCACTTCAGTTGACCCCGGCGAAGCGCATGTGCTGGTGGTAGAAGATAATGTGCCGAATTTTGTGTTGATCGCCCGAATGTTGGCTTTCATGGGAGTCCAACGCTGCGAGTGGAAAACATCTGGGTGGCAGGTCGTTCAGTTTGCTGATACGCTGCCCCGCATTGATCTTATTTTGATGGACATTCGACTCCCCTATGAAGATGGCTACCAAGCGTTACAAAAGGTTCGTGCTCACGAACGACTGCGTGATACGGTAGTTGTCGCTGTCACAGCCGAAGCGAATGAAGAACAAATGCGCAAGGCCAAAGAAGCAGGTTTTGATGGCTTTTTGGGTAAACCACTAGACCCTGACCGTTTCCCCTATCAGATTGAACGTCTGTTACAGGGCGAACAGGTATGGGAATGGAAATAAAGTGTTATTGCTAGAATCCTTTAAATACTTTTCCTCATCCTATTAGACAGCCTATTGAGGAGAACTCAGTCGGTTTGAAACGGTGAAACTCGTATGCAAGATGCGCTGGCTTATTTGGCTTCTCTCAGAACCATTATCCGCGATTTACCGTCCCAAGCAGCGCAGGTGAGCAGTCTGGAACAGTTTATCGAAACTGCTTTCCGGGCGGCTGAAACCGAATGGCCGTCCTTCACTAGCCACCGTTTGATTTCTCAAACATCCTCCCTATTATCTGCCACTCGCTCGGTTCGCTCCAATGGTGAAATTTGGTCTCTCCCCATTGGTGGCTATACCCTAGAGCTAACCCTCTCCGGACAGCATCCAGAATCTTTTTGGGAAGCAGGCCAATTATGGGCGCAAATCGTGACCCAACAATGGCAACTTCAACAAACCATTACCAGCCGGACACATACAGATTCGTTTTTGCGTGAACGCCTTGAACTCTATGAGGGGCTTTCTCAGGTGGCCCAACGAGTTAGCGCCGAGCTTGCCAGTGAAGCGGTGCTGGTGGCCGCCTGTCAAAGTATTGTTGAGGCGCTACAGGGGATTGACCATGTGGGGATTGTGATTAACGATCATGCCCCCGACTATGGCACAGTTTTGGCGGAATATCCTATTACCGGCGCGATTGGACAAAAAATTCAATTAGCAGGGTATGTGGTCTATGAAAAACAAAAAGAAACGCTTGCCCCGTTTGTTATTGACAGTGTGGCGGAGGCGGTTGAGGAATTGGGTCCAAACCGCGAGACCCTGATGGCGTTTGGTATCAAGTCGGTCATGATTTTGCCGTTGTTTGTCCAAAACCAATTTTTAGGCTCACTGGGTTTGGATGCACTGACTCAAGTCCATCATTTTACGGCAGCCGAGATTGAGATTTTGACCGCAATTGCAGCCCAAATTGCTGTCAGCATCCAAAATGCCCAATTATTTGAAGAAGCCCAGCGTAACGCCCGCTATCAATCGTTTATCAATTCCATCACGGCTAAGTTTCAGGGAATTTCTGATGTCGAAACCATTTTAAGCACATCGCTGGCTGAATTAAGCCGTATTTTGGGGGCTGATCGGGGGTTCATCCGGCTTGTGCCGTCCGTGGTCGATGAGTCTCTAGAGGAGTCTTCGCCCGTCCACATGCCAGCCAATGATGATGAATGGGTAGAAATGTAATGCGTACAAATTTTATCTCCAGCCTATTCCAAGTCCGATACCCCTACACATCCCCTGATGACCTGCGCCGCGCCCGCACGATCTTACTGTTGAGTGTGGTGATCGCTATTTTGCTCACTGCCACCATTTTAGTTTTGGCCGTCCAAGACCTCGCAGGTAATGCCGCCATTCCAATCGCCTATACCTTGCTGTTACTGCCCGTTACGGTTGCCATGATTGGCATTGGGTGGTTGGTGCAGATAGGCCGCTTGGCTGTTGCGGCTTACGCCATGACGCTGGCGATTGCCATCACCTATTTTACGATTTTTGTGCTGGATTATCGTGCCGATAGCATCATCATTTTGCTTTTTATTGTGCCTATCCTCACCGCGAGCCTGTTGATTGGTGTCAGGGGGCTGCTGCTGTCAACGTTGTTTTTTGCAGGCGTGGCGATTACCACCTTGGCCTTTCAGACCAGTTCAAACTCATTTGAATCACCGATTCCCTCGCGTGAATTAGCTACTAATATCGCCACCGTTTTTTATCCCTCATTGATACTTGCAGCGGTGTTGATCTATCAATTTCTCGACTATATTGCCCAGTTCGTCAAGCGTTATGATGACGTTCAACAGTCAATTGTCGGCTTGGCAAAGGTTAGTGCGGAGCTAAATGAAAAGCGCTTGGTCTCGCAATCCCTCCAAGCCGTTGCCGACCTCATGCGGGTCGAACTAAAAGTTGACCATGTACTGATCTATCGTTTGCAGGGGGAAACACCGCGCCTTGTACTGACTGCCGCGACTGGCCTCAGTGGTCAGCGTTTGCTGCGTGAGAGCTATCGCATTGATCTGGATAACCCAAGTGGCCCTGCCCAAGCCTATCGGCGCAAATTGGCGGTGAATCTCAATCGGAATGTGTCCGTACCGCAGCGTGAGGCATTTTTGCCCTCCACCAACAGCGAATTGGCGTTCCCACTTTTGACCAGCGACGGTCAATGTATTGGGGTGCTGGATTTGCAACTTTCGAGTAATGTCATTCCGACGCAGGGAGAGGTCGAACTTTATCAAGCGGCGGCTTATCAATTGGCGACGGCCCTCCAACGTGAAACATTGGGGACAGATTTTGAACAACTTCGCCAAGAAATGGAGGCGGCTAATGTCTCAGCACGGCGCTATCAGGCCGAAGTCAGCCGTATGAGCCAAGAAAATGTTGGGGTGGCGTGGGGGTCATATCTATCTCAAAGTGGTCGCCTCACCGCTTTTCAGTGGGATAAAGGCACCTTGCGCCGCTGGCAGCCTGCGACGACCCCCCTATCAGATGCTCCTCAGTTAGATCAAACAGGCAGTGGTCAGCGCATGATGGTCCCGCTGATGGTCGGTTCTCAAACGATTGGGGAAGTTATTTTTGAAAACAGTGGTGAGGGATGGTCAAGCCAAACTGTCGAATTTGTCAAAGAAGTGACTAACCGTTTGGCGTTGGCCCTTGAAAATATTCGCTTGTTTGATGAAGTCCAGCGGGTGGCTGTGCGCGAACAACTTGTGAGTCAGGTCGCGGCAGAATTGCAGGATGCGCGTAATCTGGCCCGTTTGGTGAATGTAACCTCACAAGTGTTTAATCGTTCACTTGGTGCTGACCAGACACTTGTCCGACTGGGTGTACCCACCGAGATTGAAGCACAACCCGGTGTTGAAGTAGAGGTGAATTAACGTGGAACGTAATCTACCCCGCCCTTTTGATTGGCCGCTGCGGGCGAAATTTAGCCTCGGTTTTCTGCTGACCATTTTGATTCCCTTAATTATTATCGGCATTATCGCCCTGACCCTGCGCTTTCAAGCCCAAACCAACCAAGCAGAAGACACCGTTAAAATCATTACCGATACTAAGGTTAGTACATTTACTCAGCGGCTTGACGACCTGACAACGGCTTCTACCCATCTGGCAACCCAACCATACGACGTTGCACTCTATCAAGCGGCCCTCGACATCAATGGTACCAATCCCTCCGCCATTCAACAGGCGAATCAAACCCTTGACCGTATTTGGTCAAGTAACTTGTCGCTTGTGCGTATTCGCCTGATGCACCCAAGCCTGATTACCGTAGCACAGGCAGGTCAAGCCAATATCGAGGTCAATCAGAAGTCATTAGAAATTATCAGCCGCAAGATTACCGATACGACTATCGGCTCAATTTATCCCGGCCCATTCAATGAACCCCTGCTTGATATTATTGTGCCGATTCAGGTAGATAATCAGCAGATTGGCTATGTGGTGCTGACCCAAAACCTCGACAGCGAGGCGACGGACAATCTGCCGAATATCCTGCGCGGTTTTGGTGAACAACCCGAACTCCAAAATTTGCCCGATGCCGACCTTTTCTTGTTGGATGAGAATGGGCAGTTGCTTATAACCAGCGAGCGCGGGGTCTTGGTTTTCCAGAATTACCGTCGGCATCCGGCTTTGTCCGACAACAGTGCCCAGCTTGATCCCCAACGCTATGAAAGCCCCTTGTTGCGGGCGGACGTGATTGGTACGTATCGGCGGGTGGGGGGTACATCGTGGATTCTGGTTACGGAAATGCGTTTTTCCGAAGTGGTCAACCCACTCGTAAGCGTTTATGTTCCTTTGGTGGTAGGTGGGGCGATTGTGCTGCTGCTTGTTCCGAGTGCCGTGTGGTTACTGCTGACCTATCAACAAATTGTCCCACCGTTGTCCCGCCTAAACCGCATGATGGTGGAATTTGCCCTAAGTGAACGCGACCCTGATTTCCCGACTCTCAAACGTTCCGATGAAATTGGGCAGGTGCATAATACCTTTGTAGACCTGACCACTGTCTTTCAAAACAGTGTCGCGGACGCCGAAGCACGCCAAACTCGTCTGTCCAAGCAGGTCGGCCTGTTTACGGATACAGCTAGCCTATTGCGAACCGTCTCCGAAGCGAATGTTTTGCTCGAAGAATTTGTGCGCTCGGTGCGCCAACACTATCCTAACGTAGATTATGCTCAAGTATTTCTAATAGACGAGGCCACCAACAGTGCGGTCATACGGGTTGGCACGGGTGAGCAAGGCCGTCGCCTATTTGTACAGGGTTATCGTGTTGCACTAGATAATCAGACGCCAATCGGCCATGCCGCCATGCTGGGCCGTCCGGTTTTGGTGGTGGATTATGAAAAAGCACCGGCCTATACCAAGCATGAGATTTTTAGGCACACCCGCACCCAACTGGCCGTGCCCATGTTTGCACGTGACCAGCTAATCGGCATCTTAGATATGCACAGCGTTGCGCCAGAGGCATTTTCTGAACGCGACTTTAGCTTTTTCTTGGCGCTGACCACCGAACTTGCCACTGGCTTGTTTGGCCTGTTAGTTGGCGAATTATCCTTAAATGGCGCGAACGGTGATGGTCAGAGCCTACAAGTGGCGCGTGAAGGATGGCAGGAATATTTTACGCAGCATCACGACCTTGCCTACAGCACCGGGGGACAATCCGCCGCGACAAAAGATTGGACGTTTTTGCAAAAGCAGGCTATCCAACGCCGCAAACCAGTGACAGCCAAAGTAACCGAAAATCAGATCGCTTTTGCCTTGCCAGTTGTTTTGCGTGGTGAGGTGATCGGTGCGATTGAATGTACCGTTGAGGTAGCCCAATTTAATCAAGGGATGCTGCAAACGGCAGAAGAATTGGTGGAGCGGTTTGCGATTGCGGCGGAAAATGCACGGTTGTTTGAACAAAGCCAGCAATTGATTGAGCGTGAACGTCTGCTCAATGAGATTTCACAAAAACTGAGCATTCAAACCGATTTTCGACAGATTTTGCAGGTGGCGGTCAAGGAGTTGGGCCTTGCGCTTGGTACGCCAGAAACCACCATTTCGTTAAACATTGACCCATTGACCTCCCAATAAGACGCACCTGAGGCGTTTAAGAGGCTTTTATGCAAGACCGAAAAATACAGCCACATTCTAGTTCTGGGCCATTTCGTTGGTTCATTAACCGCCCCTTCCGCACACAACTGCTGATGATTATTGCGGCGTTTGTGGTGATGTCTTTCTTAATATTGATTGCTGTCACTACCCAGATCAACAACGTCGTGCGTAACAATGTCAACGACGACTTGAGCGAACATGCGGATGAAAACGGCGAGCAGTTGAGCGCCCCGTTTGAAATCGTAGCAGCCGACTTCAACAACCTTGTCTCCAATTATATTACGCCCAGCATTGTAGATATACTTGACCGCCGCAGCACCAGTGGCGAGGTAGACAATCTCGCGCGTGAATCGGTCACGCGGAGATTCGACGAACTACTCATCGGGCGGCCTCTCTATCACGCGATTCGATTGGTCGGCACCAGTGGGCGTGAATTGGTGGCTGTCGAGCGTTCTGGGCGAACGGGCGATATCGAGATTGTGTCAATATCCGATCTCAGAAATCGCCGCAGCGAAGAATTTGTTCAGTCGGGTCTGCAATTGCGCCGCACAGGACAGTTCTGGATTTCGGATGTGGTGCTAGTGCGGGATGCCACTGGCCGTCCGACAGAACCTTTCCAGCAGATTATGACGTTGACTACGCCCATCCTTGACGAAACGAATAATGTGATTGCGCTACTTGCGATAGATATGGATATAGATTGGCTTGTTCGGGGCATTACAGAACGCGAAAGCAGTGATGAAATTATTCACGTGGTAGATGAGGATGGTTATTATATTGCGGCCTCGGAACAAGATTTACTCTATGGTCGTTCGACCTCCGATGGTGAACAACTAACGGGTTCACTGGCAAATACTTTGCTAGCCGATCTCCCTCAAGAAGCCATTGAGTATCGCCAAAACAACACCGATTATTTGGCGGCCACTTCCATTACACGACCCTTTTCCAGCCTATCGGACACGACCAGTCAGCCAGTATGGACAGTGATTGTGTCTATGGAAGCCAGTGAAGTTGCTGGCCCAACCCGCTTGGCGCTGGGGACATTCGCTGCCCTATTTCTTGGCTTGCTCGGTATCACAGGTGTCTTGTTGTGGTATGAGACCACTCAAATTTCTCGCCGTTTTGAAACCATTGGGGATGGCTTGGCACGGGTTAATCGCGGTGATTTGACTGTCCGACTCCCCGCTGTCGAAACCAACGAATTTGGTCGAGTTGCGACCTTGTTTAATAATGTTACCGAGCGCACCCAAACATTGGTGGATGATTTGCAGGCAAGGGTGCAAGCGCGTATTCGTGACCTTGACCTTGTGGCGGAAATCAGCCGCGAAATTACCGGGTTGCGCGACCAAAGTCTTGTTTTGAACCGCACTATTAACCGTATTATCGAACAATTCGACTACTATCACTCCCAAGTTTTCTTAATGGATGATCTTGGAGAATATGCTGTCTTGGTCGCCAGCACAGGCGAGGCAGGGCAGCGCCTCCTTGCCAAAAAACATAAACTGGCGGTTGGATCAAATTCCGTGATTGGCCGTGTGACCGCGCTGGGTGTTACCGTCATCGCAGGCGACACCACCTCCACCGAAGTCCCGTGGCAGCCCAATGTGGAATTGCCCAATACCCGGTCAGAGATGGCTTTGCCGCTCAAGGTTGAAGACCGGGTAATCGGTGCGTTGGATATTCAAAGTATCCGTCCCGAAGCCTATAGCCCAGAAGATATTGAAATCTTCCAAGTATTGGCTGACCAATTGGCGATTGCGATCAATAATGCCCGGCTGATTGAAGAACTTGAACAGCGGGTCGATGAAGTTGCCCTACTCAATCAGCGCCTCACCGAAAAAGCATGGGAAGAGTTTGCCCGTATCCAACCCGATGAGGTGCAGTTGGGCTATCAATATGACCTGATTGGGGTCAAGCCGATTCAACCTGATACGCCAGAAAATGGCAACCTGCTGCCTCCGCCGGGTGATGAACATTCCGTATACAGCACTCAGATTTCAGTGGGTGGTAAACCGATTGGGCAAATCGAGACCAAAGCACCGCAACGTGCCCAGTTGAGCAAAGATGAACAGGCTTTGATTGATGCGGTTGCGGTACGTGTGGCCCTCGCGGTAGACAATGCCCGCTTGTTCCAGCAAACCCAGATGGCACTTGGTGAATCGCAGCGTCTCTATGAAATGGCCCGCACAGTCAGTAGCGCCGCTGAACTCAATATTGAAGCCGTTTATGCCCTTATCACTGAGCAATTAGGCTATTATGAAAATCTTGATAGCCTAGCGATTTTGTTGGCCGATCCTTTCCCGTCACATTTGGCTCCAAATGTCATTGTCGCGCATCTGTGGTCGCGTATCGGCAGTATCTCCGCTTGGGAGACTGGTCAGCGTGTACCTTTATTACAACAGGGACTGTCGGCCCAATTTGAGCTTGCCCCCCGCAGTCCGATGCTCATTCATGCCCACGAATTGGGCGATCTTGAGGGTAGTGACCAAATCTTGGCCTATCTGCTGAGAACGTTTAATGCCGAAACGCTCTATCTCATGCCGCTGGTTACGGGTGCAAAATGGTTTGGTGTTTTGGTGTGCAGCAGTCAAACGCCGCGTGCCTTTACCGAAAATTACATGAGTTTTACCTCAGCCGTCGGTGACCAATTGGCAATCGCGGTTGAAAATCGCCGCCTGCTAGAAGAAGTTCAAAAAGAAGCGCGGCGAGCATTGGCATTGGCCGACGCAGGTCAGTTGGCGAGTCGTATCAGCGCGGATTTTGAATCCGACGTAAACCGCCTGTTCCGAGCCGTGTCTGATCCCGGCGATTTTGACCGCTGGTGGTTTGGGGTTTTGGATACGGATGGGCAATCGCTCCGTCAGGTGGCTGCCTACTCGCCGCAGGAATCAGGCGACACTCCCTTTATGCCGCAACGTATGAACCTGAAGCGTGACCGTAACGCCATTACCGAATCCGTGTTGATTCGGCAAGTTGTCTTGGTCAATGAACGGATTCATCCGACGTTTGGCAAGCTCTCAGCCCAAGAACATATCGTGTATGGCAAACACCTAGCCGTGCCTGTCATGACCAGCAATGAAGTGGTGATTGGGGCGCTCTTAATTGGTCGGCGTGCATCACAGCACGATTTGGACGAACGCGATATTCAATTGGCAACCACGCTTGCCAGCCAGCTTGCCATCGCTACCGAAAATCAGCGGCTCTTTGCGGCCATTGAAAATCAACGCCAGACACTGCAATCTACCCTTGAAGCCATGCCTGCCGGCGTGCTCTTGTTAGCCCCGCGTGGCAACAGCCTGCTTTCCAATCAACGCGCTGTTGATCTTTTTGGCGGCGGGGTCAATAAAGCTCTGTTTTCATCCAACACCTTCCCGATTTATAAACTGGGCACGGACGAGCTTTACCCGCCTGAAGAATTCCCCACTACTATCGCTTTGCGTGAGGGGGCCATCGTCAGTGCAGAAAACATCTCGGTGGAATACCCGGATGGTCGTCGGGTGGACTTGCTCGCAAACGTCGCGCCCATTCGCAATGAGGGCGGTGAGATTTCCTCGGTAGTGGCGGTCTTCCAAGAAATTACCGAACTGCGTGAACTCGAAAAAGCATTGCAAGACAGCCTAAGCGAAACCACCGCGCTGTATGAGGCCAATCGCCAAATCACCTCCGCTACCAGTGTTAATGACCTCGCCAATGTTCTAGTCAATCAGTTGCTGACTTTGATGCCCAATCAGGTTTATGTGGTTTTGCAAGAGGGTATGGATCGAGGGCCGCTGCAAACCCGTGTGGTGGCGGCATGGCCGGAAAGTTATGCGGGGGTTACTGATGTAGATTTGCTGGCGCTGCCACGCAATTTATTGATGAGTGAAGAGCCGATTATTGTTTCTAACATTGATCAGAGTATCGGTTTTCTTGACCAAACCCTTGAATTTAATATGCGCTTGCAGGCCATTCAAAGCGGTATCCAGTCGTTTGCCTCAATTCCGCTGCGGGCCAGAGGTCGTACTCTTGGTTGGTTTGCGGTGGTCTATTTCGATAAACATTCCTTTATGGCCGAAGATCGGCGTTTTATGACGGCCATCGCTGACCAGACGGCGCTTGCATTGGATAGTATTTTCCTATTCCAAAGTACCCAAGATGCCCTGCGTGCTGTTGCCAATCTCTATCGCAGCAGCCGCCGTATTGCTGAGGCCCGCGACCTTGAAGAAATGCTGGATACCATCCGCATGGAGCTATTGAACTTCAATCCTGACCGGGTAGATGTCTTGTTGCAACGCACGCAAGAAGATATTGCCTCGTTCTATTTTGGTCTAGAATGGAGCAAAGACCTCTTATTTGCTGAAATACCCAGCCTGCCTCTTGTGCCCAAAACAGGCGAGCCAATTGGCGATTTTGATCCAATGACCCGCGATGAATATTACATTCAGTCTATTGATGACGAATCTGAAGCGACCTTAAATCAAATTGTCCGTCAATTGCGGGCCATCCAAACGCCCTATCAGTCTATTCTAAGTGTACCGTTGTCCGTTGGTGGTCGTGTTGTCGGGCGTATTTCGATGGGCTTCCGTGAAGTTCACATTTTCACACCCGACGAATATCAATTCATCACGACATTGGCCGATGCCGCAGCCTATTTGGTTGAAAACGATCTGCTGTTTAGGCAGACGCAGGAATCATTGGAAGAAACGGGTGTCCTCTATCAAGCCAGCCGTGCGATTGCCAACGCCGAAAGCCGCGACGAAATTGTGCAGGCGGTGATTGACTATGCCGCTGACGCTCTTGTGGACAAAGTATTCCTGCTTGGTTTGCGCTCTGAAGAGTGGAATAGTGAAAATGCTGAACTTGAAATCGCCACGTCATGGGGACGTGACCAACTGGTGGATTTGCAAGGGTTACGATTTACACGCAATCAATTGCCCTTTTGGAACGATCTTGCATCCACCCGGATGAAGTGGGTGGATGACGTCACCCGAGATCCGGCGATCTCAACCGATGCCCGCTTGGGTTATAAGGCCTTGCGTATCAGTTCGTTTGTGATTGTGCCCCTGCGTACTCCTACCCGTTTAATTGGTGCGATTTTGTTAGCCTCCGCCGAGACCCGCGAGCATCAAGAACGCGAAATCCGCATCTACCAATCCTTGGCTGACTTAGCCGCTGTGCAGTTGGAAAACAAGCGCCTCTTTGAACAGACCGAACTGCGTGCCCGTCAACTAGCGACTTCGGCACAGGTGAGCCGTGCTGCGACCTCTATTTTGAATTTGGATGAACTGTTCCCGCGCGTGGTAGACCTCATCCGTGAAGCCTTCCAATATGATCATGTCCAGATTTTTATGGTAGATGCTGCCGGACAGAATGCTATCCTACGTGCTTCGACAGGTGAAGCGGGGCAAAAATTGTTGAGTTTAAATCACAGCCTACCTGTCGGATCACGTTCGGTCATCGGACAAACCACCAGTCGTGGTATGCCCGTCTTGGTAGCGGATACGGCGCTCAGTGAAACCCATCGGCCCAATCCCTACCTGCCCGATACACGCTCTGAAATCGCCTTCCCCCTAGTTGTTAAAGGCCGTGTTGTGGGCGCATTGGACGTGCAGTCGAATCAGGCGGGTCTGTTTACCGAGGATGACGTGCAGGCTTTGACTACAATGGCCGACCAACTAGCCGTCGCCATTGATAATGCCCAGTTGTTTGAAATCTCCCAACAGCGTGCTGCTGAAATGGCCTTCTTGTTTGATGTCACCACCTTCGCCGCCGCTATGCCTAACCTTTCGGTGATGCTGGAAACGGTCAGTCAGGTTTTGGCAAATCGTATGGATGCGAGCAGTGTGGTCTTTTTCCTCAATGAGGTCGGGCGCAATCGGTTAGCGGCTCAAGCAATGGTGATCGCCGTCCAAGAGGGTGATTCACAGACCCTACATTCGATTGAACCCACTGTTAAAGTTGCCATTGGTGAAGGTCTAGCTGGACAAGTTGCCGAAACCCGCGCCCCGATTATTGTGCCGAATTTTGAACTTGGCCCCTACACCCCAATGGATGTTTCAGCCCGTTCAGCGATCTACCTGCCGATGACCAGCGGTGAAAATTTGATTGGGGTCATGGGTTTGGAAGGCCAACGCGAGGCCCAGTTTGGTGAGGACACCCTACGTTTGCTGCAAGCCCTCAGCACGGCGGTCTCGGCGGTTGTTCAAAGCACCTTGTTGGTCGAGGAATTGCAGCGCACCAACGAGCGCCTGCGTGAGATTGACCAACTCAAGACCAATTTCCTTGCCGCCATGAGCCACGAACTCCGCACCCCGCTGAATTCGATTATCGGCTTCTCCAGTGTCATTTTGAAGGGCATTGACGGCCCGATTAATGACATGCAAAAGCAAGACATCCAGATTATCCATTCCAGTGGGAAACATCTGCTTGGTTTGGTGAATGACATCCTCGACCAAGCCAAGATCGAAGCGGGTAAGATGGAACTTTCGCTAGATTACTTCGAACTGGCTCCCGTCATCAAGGGGGTGATGTCCAGCGCCATCGGCTTGACCCGCGACAAGAATATTCGTCTGCATACCGAGATTGAAGAGTCTATTGACAAGGCGTTTGGGGATGAATTCCGCACCCGCCAAATCTTATTCAATCTGATTTCTAATGCGGCCAAATTCACTGAACAGGGCAGCATTACCCTCAGCGCCTATATCGAAAAAGGTGTTGAACCGCCCATGATTACTGTTGCAGTGCGGGATACCGGTATCGGGATTCCACAGGAATATCTCAATACAATCTTTGAGGCCTTCCAACAAATTGACAACTCCACCACCCGTTCCGCTGAGGGTACGGGTTTGGGATTGCCACTGTCCCAGTCGTTGGCAGAGTTACAGGGTGGACGGCTATGGGTGGAAAGCCAAGAGGGGGTCGGCTCAACCTTCTATGTCACTATCCCATTAGAACCACCACCGCCGTCGGCAGCCGAAATCGCCGAAGAGGAGATGTCCGATACCAGAGAATTCGGCACGGACTTCAATAATTTGGTAGATGAAATCAAAGCTGAACGTCCGCCCTCTCGCCAGAAGGTTATTTTGGCAATTGATGACGAATTGGGCATGATTAATCTCTATCGTCGTTATCTCACCAAAGAAGGTTGGCAGGTCATTGGCCTAACCAACCCCGAAGAAGCAGAAGAAATGGTTGCCAATCATAACCCCATGATGATTTTGCTCGATATCAATATGCCCAATCGGGATGGTTGGCAGGTGTTGGAAAAACTGAAAGACAATGATCAGACCTATCCCATTCCGGTGATTGTGTGCAGTATCAATACCGATACCCAGCGTAGCTATCGGCTTGGGGCGACCAACCATTTGGTCAAACCGTTTGTCGAGACCGATCTTATCAAGGCCGTCCGAGAAACTGAGGCGAATTTAGCATCGTGACCATAGATCAACTTTCTTCGACACAGGTGAAACCGATTCACCTTGAATGTAAAAACTGTGGCTGGCACAGCGTCTATGAACGTCCGCTCAAACGCTGCCCGACCTGTGGGGACGATATTCTCTATGCCCGTTATGATTTGGATGCGCTACGCCGTGACAACTGGGGCGAAAAAATTATTACCCGTAAGCGTGGCATGTGGCGCTATCATGAACTGCTGCCAATCAAACACACGGAGAATATCGTCTCGCTTGGTGAAGGCGATACCCCCCTCATTCATGCCAAAAATGTTGGTGCGATGCTGGGGCTGAAATATCTCTATATCAAAGACGAACGTCAAGGCCCGACCAATTCCTTTAAAGACCGCCAAGCCTCGGTTGCGATTTCGGCGATGGCGGAACTGGGCATTCAGGAAGCTGTCGTCGCCAGCACAGGGAACGTCGCCATTGCTTATTCAGCCTATGCTGCCCGCGCCGCGATTAAACTTTGGGCTTTTTTCCCTAACCTCGTGCCTAGTGATAAAATTCGAGAGGTAGCCTTGTATGGAACAGAAGTCGTCAACGTTACCGGGACTTATGACCAAACCAAAGAAATCGCTGTCCGTTTTGCCCAAAGTCAAGGCATTCATTATGATCAAGGCATCAAAAATATCGCCGCGATGGAGAGCATGAAAACCATCGCCTATGAAATCGCTGAGGAATTAGGGTGGCGTGCCCCAGATTGGTTTATTCAACCCGTTAGCGGCGGCATGGGGCCAATCGGTGCTGCAAAGGGCTTTGAAGAATTGCTAGAGCTTGGTTTGGTAGACAAGGTGCCTTCGCTAGGGATTATCCAATCTACCGGATGCGCCCCGATGGTGGAGGCTTTTAACAATGGGATGTCGGTGGCCGTGCCTGTTGAAAACCCTGAAACGGTCATTGCGACCCTGAGTACCGGCAACCCCGGACGGGCCTATCAACTACTGTATGAATTGATGCAGCAGTATGGCGGGGCCGCCGAAAGTGCCACCGACGAGGAAGCCTTTGAAGCCACCCGCATTTTGGCGCGGAATGATGGTATTTCGGTTGAGCCAGCCACCGCTGTCGGTTTTGCTGGATTAGTCAAATTGGTGCGGCGCGGGGTCATCAAACCCAACGACGTAGTGGTGTTTAACTGCACGGGCCATACCTTCCCAGTTGAAAAGGAAATCTTGGGTGAGCGGTGGGCCAAACAAGTGGATATTTCGAACGCCAGTCGTACCCCATCGCTCCCGACGGATCGTCTCTTAACTGAGGTCGGCAAGGTCAGCACATCCAATGCGCGGCGTGTGTTGGTGATTGAAGACAATGAAGATTCGGCCCGTTTGATTCGCCGAATTTTGGAGGGCGGGGCAGGCCATGAAGTCACCATTGCCCAAAATGGACGGGAAGGGCTTGAAATCGCCATGCAAGAAAAGCCCGATTTGATTGTGACCGATTTGATGATGCCGGAAATGGATGGCTTTCAGGTCGTCGAGCGGTTAAAGGCTGCCCCTGAATTACGGGACATTCCGGTGATTGTACTCAGCGCCAAAGAACTGACCCCTGTCGAACGCAGCCGCCTTGCTGGACAGGTGGAATCATTTTTGCAGAAGGGGTCATTCTTAAACGAAGAATTATTGCAACGAATTATTGACAGCCTAAATTAGGGAACTGGGGGAAAGGACGCGATGACACTATCGCCTGCTCCAAAGCCGAAGAAAATTCTCTATATCGAGGACAACCCCTCGAATGCGACGTTGGTGAAGCGTATTTTGCAGCCAAAAGGCTACACCATCATTATCGCCGAGACCGGGTTAAAGGGCATTGATGCGGCATTGGAGCACAAACCCGACCTCATTTTAATGGACATCAATTTGCCGGATATGAGTGGGCGTGAAGTAACGACCCGCCTCCGCGCCTTTGAACAGTTCCGCGATATGCCCATTGTGGCCCTGACTGCCCAAACCGACGATAAGCAGCGAGCCATGACGCTCATTTCTGGCGTATCCGGGTTCATGGCGAAACCGATTGATGTAGCGTCCTTTCCCAAGCGTATCGCCTTTTATTTGGAGGGGGGCAAAGATTTACCCAAAGTCGCCAACCCCGAAGAGGCCCGCCGCAATTATCATAAAGAACTGACCGAACATCTTGAAAAACGCCTGCGTGATCTGGAAGCGGCGAATTCCAAACTACGTCAACTGGATGTCATCAAAGACGACTTTATCAAACGTACCGCGCATGAACTCCGTACTCCGCTGACCATCATTTATGGCTATGGGCGTTTATTGCAGACCGCGCCACCCATTCAACTATTGACTCAGTCCAGCCCTGAAATTGGGGCGTATGTGGATGCACTGGTCGAGTCGGTTGAGCGCCTGCATGATGTCATCAATGAAATTTTTACCGTTTACCGCTTGACCACCGGGCAAATTGAATTGAATTTGGCCCAATCGAATTTGGGCGAAATTATCCAGTATGCGCTGGATGACTTTAAGCAAGCCGCTCAACAGCGCAATGTGAATGTCGAATTTACCCGCGACGGGTGGCCTACCAAACTGATGGTGGATTTTGAACTCCTGCGCTTGGCGCTGGCAAATGTCATCGGTAATGCTATTAAGTTCACCCCCGACGGTGGCAAGGTCTCTATCAATCATGTCGAAACCTCTGAAATGGTCAAAATCACTGTCCACGATTCAGGTATTGGGATTCCAGTTGAAGAACAGCACCGTATCTTTGAAAGTTTCTATTCCTTTGAAAAAACCGAGCACCATTCCACCAGCAAAACCGCCTTTCGGGGGGGTGGGTTGGGGCTAGGGCTATCTATTTGTAAAAGTATCATCGAGGCACACGGAGGTAAAATCCACGTCGAAAGTCAGGGGCAAGACGTTGAAAAAATGCCCGGCAGCACCTTTCATATCGAAATTCCGCTGACTAATCGCGTGCCCGTCCCTGTGGATGTGACTCCTGCGCAATAAGGGGTCATGTGAAGCAAAGATGGTTTGAAAAACGGTCTGGACTGATGAATTTGAAACGGTTTGAAAAGCAGTCTGGACTGATCGCCGCCCTTTTTACCCCCATTTTCTTGGGGATGAATCCGGTATTTGGCAAAATAGCCCTGCATAACGGCGCTGACCCCTTTACCGTTGCAGCCGTCCGCACAGTGTTGGCGGCGGTTTTGCTGTGGATAGTGTACCGCCTTTTTGCTAGGCAATATCTCTATATCTACCCCCTCGGCTTGATGAACTGCGTCGCTATAGGCTCGGTCAACGGCATTGGCTCGTTGATGTACTATAACGGGCTACACCTATTGAACGCTTCGACGGCCCAATTAATAAACGCCCTCTATCTGGTCTTTGTGATGATTTTGACCCGAATCAGTGGTCAGCAGTTAAGTTGGCGTATCTTACTGCGTACCGGGATCGCCATGCTGGGCATATTGTTGATTGCGGGGGGGGTAGCAGGTGAAACCAACTGGCTTGGCATTGGCCTAATGATGGGCAATGCGCTCTTATTTGGCGGGACGGTGGTCATGAGCCAGCGTGCCCTCTACGACATGCCAGCCCAGACCGTTGCTTTTTATGTGCTGACGACAATGGCGGTGGTGGTTGCGGTGGCCCGTTTGGCCTACAATTTACCCCTCTTCCCCGATGCCCCTACTAGCGGCGATATTGACGCATGGTGGGCAATTTTGGGCCTTGCCGCAACGACAGCCCTCTCACGTCTAACGATGTTTATAGGGGTCAAGGGGTTGGGTAGCGTCCGCACTACCCTGTTGGTGATTTTGGAGATGGCGGTCTCAATTTCAATGTCGTTCATTTTTTTGGGCGAACGGTTCACGACTATTCAATGGTGGGGCGCGGCGATTTTGTTAGCCAGCATTTTGTTACCTACCGGGCATATCACCCCCGATGTCAGTCCTACCGAATATCTACCCCGTCTAGTGCGCGTGCGGCTCTATCGGGTGGCTTTTAATCACGTGTTTAACCCCCGCAACAGCAAAATCTCGACTCAAGAAGTTCGCAAACTTCAAGAACTCATCGCCAAAGACAAATTCGCCACCCAAGATTTGCGAATTATTGACGATCTCACCAATCCCGACGACTAGTGGTTTGTGTCATAATTTTATTTCCGTAGACTGGGTGTTTTTAATGTTCCTCATATCCAATAGGCATCCGCCCAAAAAAGTTCTCGCTTGAAATCCCCTGTACAAATCTGATAAAATTTCGCCGCTGAATTCGCTAAGAATTCGCTTTTTACTAATCTCCACACATCCTGACGACGCAGTGTTGCCTATCCCTAAATTGGTGGGTTGATGCGTCGGATGAGGGATGTGGTCGTGAAAACACAATCTAAGGAGCTTTACAGAATGTCTGCACCGTCCTCGAGTGTCGTCTCCCTCAAAGCCTTGTTGGAGACAGGTGTTCACTTCGGCCATCAGGCTCGCAAGTGGAACCCCAAGATGAAACCGTATATTTTTACCAAGCGCAATGGCATCCACATCATTGACCTCCAGCAAACCGTTGTCACTGTCAATGAAGTGTATGATCTCGTGCGAGATTCCGTCGCCCGTCGTGGCACCATCTTGTATGTCGGCACCAAGCGCCAAGCCCAAGAAACAATTGCTTCCGAAGCCGAGCGTGTGGGAATGCCCTATGTCAACACCCGCTGGTTGGGGGGTACGCTGACCAATTGGAAGACGATCAAACAGCGTATTGATACCCTCAAGCGGTTGGAAGCTGCCAACGCCGAAGGGTCTTTCGAAGAACTGACCAAGAAAGAACGCTTGCTGATTGAGCGTAAGATTGCACGCCTGCAACTGCGTCTAGGTGGTCTGCGGTCAATGGAACGCCTGCCTAGCCTGATGTTCGTGGTGGATGTTCGCCGCGAACAAACCGCCGTCAAAGAAGCTAATATCATGAAGATTCCGGTCATCGCGCTGGTAGATACCAACTGTGACCCGGATATGATTGATTTCGTCATCCCCTCCAACGACGATGCCATCCGTGCCATCAAATTATTGACCAGCGTGATTAGCGATGCGGTCAATGAAGGTGTCAATATGCGTAAGGCTTACGGGTCGGATGTTGAAGTCGCAGAAATCACGGATATGGGCTATGCAGGCGCGATGGATGAGGGCGCTTTGGACGAGGCCTATTTGGGCGAATCCACCCTCGCCAAACTGCGTGAAGGTGATCTGGCCTTTGATGATGATATTTTCGAGGAAGATGAAGATCAGCCCAAACGCAGAAGATAGTTGAAACAATCAGAAGCAGCAAAAAGGGAGAATAACAAACTTGGTGCAAATTACGGCTCAACAGGTCAAAGAACTCCGTGAAATGACGGGTGTTGGCCCTGCGGAATGCAAAAAAGCGTTAGAGCAATTTGAAGGCAATTTGGAAAAAGCCGCCAATTTCCTGCGCGAAAAAGGCTTGGCAAAGGCCGCCAAAAAAGCGGGCCGCGTTGCCAATGAAGGTATTATCCAAACCTATCAGCATCACAATGGACGTTTAGCGGTGGTGGTCGAGGTCAACTGCGAAACCGACTTCGTAGCCAAGACCCCGGCGTTCCAACAATTTTCGCGTGATGTGGCCCTGCATATCGCCAACCTCGCGCCCAAATATGTCCGCCGCGAAGAAATCCCACAATCAATCATTGATGCCGAACGTGGCGTTCAACAAAAAATCGCTCTCGAAGAAGGCAAATCTCGTCCCGCCAATATCATTGAAAAGATCGTGGACGGACGGATGGAGAAATTCTTTGCAGACATTGTGCTGCTGGAACAGCCCTTCATCAAGGATGATACCAAGACCATCGAACAACTCCGTAAGGAAGCGGTGGCCGCAGTCGGCGAAAATGTGGTGATTCGGCGCTTTGTCCGTTTTGAACTCGGCGAAGTGGGTGATGAACCCGCTGAAGGCGAAGAATAACACGGTTCGCGGAGCGTAATGTGAACGATCAAAAGGGAATCTGGCAGTGGCCGGGTTCCCTTTTTTTGTAGAACAGCATCCCTAGAAAGGAACAAAAAATCGCATGGTAGGTTCACTTGGTACTCTGGCTCAAACGCCCATCTATCGCCGGATTGTTATCAAACTCAGTGGTGAGGCTATGGCTGGCCCCGAAGGGTATGGAATTGACCCTATCGAAGCTGGCACCATTGCACGGCGTATCAAAGAGGTACATGACCTCGGTGTTCAAATCGCCATTGTGATTGGTGCCGGTAACCTTTGGCGCGGCAATGTCGGGGTACAGGGGGGCATGGATCAAAGTACCGCCGACTACATGGGCATGATTGCCACCGTGATGAATGGCATGGCCCTGCAAGATGCCTTACAGCGCTTGGGGGTTGAAACCCGTGTCCAGACGGCGATTGAAATGAACAAAGTCGCTGAACCTTATATCCGTCTGCGGGCGATGCGGCATATGGAAAAAGGGCGTGTGGTGATTATCGCGGGGGGGACCGGCAATCCATTTTTCACCACCGACACAGCAGCAGCCCTGCGTGCAGCCGAAATTCAAGCCGATGTCATTATCAAGGCGACCAAAGTAGATGGCATTTATCGGGAAGACCCTCGGATCAATCCCAATGCCGAGCGCTTTGAACGAATTACATTTTCTGAGGCCATTAACTATCGTCTCAAGGTGATGGATATGACGGCCTTCACCCTCTGTATGGATAACAATATGCCGATTGTCGTGTTGGATTTTTGGCATGAGGGCGCATTGGCCCAAGCCGTTTTGGGACATCCAATTGGGACGTTTGTCGGCAAAGAATAGTTGTCACCAGCCAACGAATGGAGAATATTCCGCTTCGGCTGGTATTGATTTATGGACAAAAACCACACGGCAGGTTTGTCATTTTCCGATACAATTAAGCTACAGTTCTTTGACGGTACTTGACTGAAGTGTGGGCTATCTTACCAACAAGGGTTTAACACTGTTGTTTGGAAGTTTGCGGATTAACCGAACCTCATATGAGATGGCCCGATGGGAGCTATAGCATGAGTATTTTTGGAAAAAAGAAATCTTCGCCGCCGGATGATGACCATAGTGCCTCGTCTCTCGTGCCATCTGACCAATCATTGGGGCGTAATCCTAATCGCAATGAGCATCTTTTTTGGTATACCGAAGAAGGTTATATCATCGCGCAAGACAACACCTGTCAACATGAATATGTTCAGACGACACCCTGTCCATCCTGTGGCGGCAAACTGCGTGTTATTGCACATTTGAATCGGGCCGGACAAGGGCTGAGTGAACTGGTAACGGTTTGCCAAAACTGTCGCTATACCGTCAATTTCATTTTTGACATTTCCAACGAAGTGTATCAGCAGTGGTGGGCAGATCAATTGGGGGCATTGTATATCCGCCAATATGACGGCCCACCACGCGAACCCGTCAATCCAGATTAGATCATCCCGGCGGATACATCGGATAGCTGGGTGGATAGGGCGGCTCATCCTCTCCAGTAGATTCAATGGGTGGCACAGCCCCGGCGGATGTTCCGGGATAGCTGGGTGGAACTTGCGGCGTGACATAGCCTGCTGGTGCAGCCGCTGACCCATAGGTGGTCACTCGTGATACCGATACCCGTTCAGTAGTCGCTACTGGTGCTTGGGCGACTGTGTACCCCCCTTGTCCTCCCACCAATTTACTCAAATCACTGTTTTGCAGGACGCTGGTACGCGAATTGACCAATTGCGTTAGAGCCTCTTCAGTGGCGGTTTGGCCCCGCAGCACGGTTAACTGCCACATCTCACGCTCACTGCCAAAAACAGTCTCAAATTTGCGCACCCAGTCCAAAATTTCGGGCGGAGTCAAATTGTCCATTTTGGGTTCAAGCTGATTGACTAAATTCTCTAATTGACGGGCTGTCTTGCTATAAATCCCATAATTTTGTTCGTATTGTTGCAAGCCGATGTAGGCCAAGAGGCCATTCACCAGCGCCACTGTTACTGCCACCAAATAGCCTACTCCCATCGCGGCAAGGGCTGGGCCAACGACCCCCACAAACAAAATGATGGCTCGCCACTGACGGGTTTTTTTGAAATCTGCAACGGCCCGACGGTTATACCACTCGGCTTGCGGCAGCACACGCATCCGCAAATACTCATCTAGCCCCAATGGGCTGTATCCATCATCTTCTGGGTGGTCGGTGGCATACAGATTGGGCTTGGCAAATTGTTTCGATTCTTTGCCCTCGTTGTCATCAATCAAGTTGATTTCAAGCGGGGTGCTGACTCCCATGGCCTCAAGCTGTTCATCCGTTTTTTCAATCACCTTTGCCAGCTTTTCCAGATCATCTAGGGTGGCTTGATCGAGATAACGCTTGAGTCGAAGTTCATAGATGCTCAATTTGATGGTTTCAGCGGCAACTCGGAAACCCACCCAACCATTGCCTGCCTCAAAACGAGCAGCATAGGTCAAAACGGCGGCACTCAAAAGGGGCAAGATGACCAACAGCACACCCATAAAAATTTTAAGCCCTTCATCGTCTCGGCTGAAGCGGGCATCAGCCACAGCGGCACAGGTGGTAATGAAACTGA
Organism: Anaerolineae bacterium; assembly: GCA_021463865.1. Classification (GTDB taxonomy): domain Bacteria; phylum Chloroflexota; class Anaerolineae; order Aggregatilineales; family J027; genus CFX10. The sequence goes on along the minus strand of JAJTXY010000012.1, from coordinate 34,483 downwards.
TCAAAATGATGCTCCACCGCACCCGCTTGTACCGTGTTTTGAGCTTTTTCGAGGCTTCATCAAAGGCATTAAAACGTCGCCATGCATTGTCTAGCGCCGCCAAAATCTTGCGACTGGATGCCGGAATAGGTGGGGGGACTTCAACGAGCAGGACGGATTGGTCGGTCATAACGGACTCCTGTGAGTGGAAGATAATTCAAACGCTGCATTCACTCGCTAAGATTATAGGCGAGAGGATATAATGGTCAAAACTTTTTTGAGGGATTATTGGAAGAATGTCTAGCCAAACACCGAAACCTGACGGCCAAGAGGCCTTTTTACGCAAGGTTTTTTTTCGCAGCACCGCCGAAAATCAGAAACAAGTGGTGGCGGTGGTCGTCTTGGTCGCGGTGGTGACGATCATTATCGGCGGGTTATATCTGGCCCAAACCACAACCAGCATCACGACGGCCCGAGATATTCAGCAAATGAGCGAACATCGCAGCCGCCTTGAACGTGAAAATGAGGTACTGCGGGCGGATATTGCGCGAATGCAGAATCTAGCCAGTTTGCAAACCCGCGCCGCCACGCTTGGTTTTCAACAGGCAGGCCCAGAAGATATTTTCTATTTAGTGGTAGATGGCTATGTATATAATGTGCCTGCACCAACACCAACGTTGGTACCGTCTACTGCGACACCGGAAGAATACCAAGAAAATTTCGCGGGTTGGCTCAAACGTCAATATGACGCCTTAATTGACCAATTCAGCGAGTGGGGCAACTAGTACCATTGCAGGAGAACATGTGTTATGCCATCCATCAATAACCGCCTTAATTTGGTCGGACTGTTGATGACGCTGATTAGCGTCGCCCTGATTGCCCAACTGCTCTCATTCCAGTTTCGCCTTGATCCAGCCGTCGCCGAAGAACTGCAACTGCGGGCAGGGTCAACCGAAAACCGCGAAGTCGAGATCAAGCCCAATCGGGGTCAAATTATTGATCGGGATGGCGACATTTTGGCGGTGAATCGTGTGGAATATCGCATTGCGATTAGCCCCAGCCTGCTCGGTCAAGATCGGCGCGAAACGGCGAAGGAACTGGCAAAAGTTTTGGATGCTAGTGAACTCGATATCTATCAAGCACTTTTACCCGATGAAAACGGCATCTATCCGGGCTATGTGGTTTTGAAAACACCTGTTACCGCCGAAGTTAGTCAAGCGGTGGCTGATTTGCGAATTCCCGGTATTCTGATTGAACCCATTCCTCAGCGCGATTATCCACAAGGGTCATACATGACCCAAGTGTTGGGTTTCGTGAATTATAACTCATCTGGATATTATGGTGTTGAGGAGTTTTATCAGCGGGAATTGGCGGGCCAAAGCCGTATCACCACCGAGTCCGACAGCCTACTGGACATTACAGATGATTTTGAAGTTCGTAACGGTCAGACGCTGCAACTCACTATTGACCGCGATATTCAATGGCTGGCCCAACAGATTTTGGATGAGGCCGTCACCGAATATGGGGCGTTGGGTGGCACGATTCTCATTATGAATCCCCGCACGGGTGAAATTCTGGCGATGGTCTCCAATCCGACGATTGATCTTGAAACCTATTTGGAAGACCCATCCATTCGGGGGAATAACGCTTTTACTCCGACAGTAGGTTATACCTATGAACCGGGCAGCACCTTTAAAGTATTAACCGCCGCCGCCGCACTGGATATCCAGCAGCCCGGTCTTGACCTCAATTGGTCATATACCAATTACGGCTGTGAACAGATGGCGGGTGTGCAAATTTGCGACTGGGATCGTCGTCCAAAAGGGGGTACTACCTTTACGACTTGTTTGGTCACTTCTTTGAACACTTGTACAGCCCATTGGGTGGCTGACGGTATTGGTCGGGAACGGTGGTACGACTATTTACAGCGTTTTGGGTTTGGGCGACCTACCAACGTGGATATTGCTGGCGAAGAAGTCGGCATTGTCAATTGGCCCGGCACCGGAGGGTATAACGAGGCCAATTTTGTCCAAACGAGCTTTGGTCAAGGGATTGCGGTGACGCCTATCCAATTGATGACGGCTATTAACGCGATTGCCAATGATGGCCTGATGATGCAGCCACATATTGTCAAGCGGCGCATTGATGGCGACCACGTTTTTGAACATACCCCGACCCCCATTTCGCGCCCCATTTCAGCGGCAACCGCCCAACAAGTGTTGGAACTCATGGCGGCGGTAGTTAATAACAATGGCGAGGGCACGAAGGGGCAAATTGAGAATTATCAAGTCGCGGGCAAGACGGGTACATCCCAGAAAATCGGCCCGGATGGTCGTTATTCCGATACGGAGAGTTGGGCCAGTTTTGTCGGGTTTATCCCGGCCAATGACCCGCAAGTGTCGGTGCTGGTTCTCCTAGATCGGCCCACTGCTCCGAATTCTTATTATGGCAGCCAAAGTGCCGCCCCGACCTTTGCAAAATTGGCCCAGCGCTTGGTTGTTTTACTGGATATTCCACCCGATGCCGTAGCCAATGAACTCATTAACGCGGGTGGACGCCCATTTGATAGGGAATAAGTAGCGTGAATTCAGATATTCCATTTGCAATCTCGCTCGGTGCGGTCACATTTTTGTTGGTCGCCATCTGGGGATCGCCCTTTGTTGAAATCTTGCGCCGCCTGAAAATTGGCAAACAAATTCGAGCGGGTTTGGAAGAACATCTTTATAAAACGGGTACTCCCACGATGGGCGGAATTTTGATTCTCATTCCGGTCTTGGGGATTACGATGGGCCTCAACTTGGCGGGCTTGATTCGTGAAGGCCTGACAGGGCAATCCATCTTGATTCCCCTTTTGGTGCTCATCGGTTATGGATTTTTGGGAGCCTATGATGATTGGGAGGGGATTCTACGCTCTAAAGATAAAGACAAGACCAAAATCGGCTTGGGGATTTCGCCACGTGCCAAATTGATGGCCCAAATTGCCTTAGCTATTATCGTCGCGGTGATTATGAGTCGGGCCAAAGTCCAATTTAGCAATGCCATCTTGATACCCCTCTTCACCGATGAAATTGCGATTCCCCCCATCCTCTGGATTGGAATTGCCGCACTTCTGTTGGTCGGCTTCTCGAATGCGCTGAATTTTACAGATGGCTTGGACGGGTTAGCCGGAATTATCACCGCCAGCGCTTTTGCCGCCTATGGTTTTATCGGGGCGCTGCAAGGGCAGGTCTTTTTGGTGCAGTTTTGTTTTATTATGGTCGGCGCGTGTTTCGGCTTTTTGTGGTACAACGCGCATCCCGCCCAATTATTTATGGGCGATACGGGGTCGCTGGCGCTGGGGGCATCACTCGCTACGATTGCCCTGATGACCGGACAATGGCTACTTCTCCCCCTCATTGCGATTATTCCGGTCGCCGAAGCCTTGAGTGTGATTATTCAGATTTCCTATTTTAAGTGGTCAGGCGGCCAGCGTATTTTCCGCAAAGCCCCTCTGCATCACCATTTTGAGATGGCGGGTTGGAGCGAAACCCAAGTGGTACAGCGCTTCTGGCTGGTTGGTATCCTCGCCGCGATGACCGGCGTCGCGTTTGCCCTTCTATAACCTACCTATGGAAAAATCATCCCCATCTCTCCAAGAATTAACCCCCATCGCCCAACTCGGCATGGCGTTTCATTTCACCTCCGACGATCTGCGGGCCAACCGTGAGGGGAAATTGACGCTTAGACAGCGACGGAAATTAGTGGCGCAATTTTGGTCAACGGTGCTGGTTGGTTTGCTGCTGTTGCTTGGCCCCAGTGGGGTTGGACTGATTTTGGTGGCGTGGGGGACGGATCAATCGTTCGGGGATATTTTGACGGATAGTGCGGCGTTGGCAGGTTATCTCACAGGCGTCATCGCTTTTAGCTTTTATGTGACGATTAACTTTAAGTCTCTTTTGCTGCCCTTTGATGTGTTACGCGGACGGGTATTGGCCCTCTCTGGCCCGGTCAAACGGCATGGACTCTATTTGCAGGTTCGGCATACCCATTTGTTGATGGAGGCGGCGGTGCTTGACCTCATCCAAGACGGTTTGCACTATACTTTTTATGTTCTGCCCCGTTCCCGCAAAATTCTCAGTGTCGAATTTTCGGAATAGTCCCACAGTAGCGGTACAATTAAATAAAATTATCTTGATCCCAATCAATCTATCTTTGAAATGGCTAAGTTGCTATGACCACTGTAAATGAACCCGACTCTATATCTTTAAAGGGCAAAAACGTGGTTGTCCTCGGCATGGCGCGACAGGGTAAGGCATTGGCCCGTTGGTTGCCGACTCAGGGCGCTCGTGTGACACTGTCTGATAAGCGTGATGCGGGTGATCTTGCCGATGATATTATGGAATTTATCACCGAACCCAACGTCAAATTTGCACTTGGGGGGCATCCCAATGAATTATTGGATGATGCTGATGTCTTGTGCGTTTCGGGGGGGGTATCGCTCAATATTCCGATTGTGCAAGAGGCCTTTCATCGGGGCATTCGTGTCACCAACGACGCCATCCTCTTTTTGGAACGCTGTCCTGCACCAGTCATTGGGATTTCGGGTAGCGCAGGCAAAACCACCACGACCACCCTTGTTGGCGAAATGTGCAAAAAAGCAGGCAAGCATACATGGGTGGGGGGCAATATTGGCGATGTTTTGCTTGACCATTTGGATGAAATTCAACCGGATGACACCGTGGTAATGGAACTGAGCAGTTTCCAATTAGAATTGGCCGATGTTAGCCCGCCCATTGCCTGTTTGTTGAACATCACCCCCAATCATCTGGATCGGCATGGCACGATGGAAGAATATGCCAGAGCCAAATCGCAGATTTTTATGAATCAAGGCCCGGACGATATATTGATTTATGGACGGGACAATCTGATAGCCAGCACCCTTAGCGATCACGCCCCCGGCGAAAAAGCCTCCTTCTCGATTGCGACCTTAGTGGCGGATGGGGCATGTCTGGTGGGTGAGCGCTTGATGTTAATGGGTAACTGCTCGCCAACCATGATGGCAAAGGTGATTTGCAACCGTGATAAGATCAAGCTGCGTGGAATGCACAATATCTCCAATGTTTTAGCGGCGTGTGCAGTGGCTGGCGCTGCCAAAATTCCACTAGAGGCCATGCAGGAAATTGCCCAAACCTTTAAGGGTGTACCGCATCGCCTTGAATTGGTTGCCACAGTAGATGACGTGTTGTGGGTCAATGACAGCATTGCAACCTCACCTGAACGAGTGATTGCCGCCCTTGAAAGTTTTAAAGAGCCGATTGTTTTACTGCTGGGTGGACGGGATAAAAAGCTCCCGTGGGAAGAATTGGCGGCTATTGCAGTGAATCGGTGTAAGGCGCTGGTCTGTTTTGGCGAACATGGCCCAGCCATTGCTGAACATGCCCGCCGCGCACGGGGCATGATCTCTACCGGAATGCTCAATCGGGTTAATGTGGTCTCTGATCTGGCAAAGGCTGTTGAATTGGCAGAGCAATTGGTTTCAGCCGGAGATGTCGTACTGCTGAGTCCCGGTGCGACTTCCTATGACGCCTACAAAGATTTTGAGGAACGCGGTGAACATTTCCGCCAGCTAGTCGAACGGGTGCGTCGTAAACGGATGTGACCTTTCAGCTACATAAATGTTTTGCGCTACAATCAGCCTCATCGAATATTTCAGTAGAACTTGATGAGGTTTATTGTCCATGCAAAAGTATTTTTTACTCCTTACCCTTTTGGCGACGATGTGTTTTGGCGTTTTTGGTGGTATCAATTCCCCTACTCACGCCCAAGATGATGCCAGCTACCCCTGTGCCGCTACTCATTACCCCGCGTTTGGTGATTGTGAGGCTGCTCCCAACAATGAAGTCACGGTTAGCTATGGGGTCTATAACAACCGCGAGAATGACCCAGTGGCCGTCCCCGCTGAGACAGTAACCGCAACGGCTGAAGCGATTATCGCAGCGGTAGGTGTTGGTGTTCGGGTAGTCAATGATTGGGCTGAAGTGCAAAGCGCCTCAAATGTGCTGCAAATTGTCAATAATGTGCCCGTCAAAGGGGCGCTCTATACGATCTTCCTGCCCGTCGGCTGGACACCCGATGGCTCGTATCCCGTCGCGCTGAGTGGCAATGGCGCAGGCACTTCCAATAATCAGCGGTTTTATATGGGTCAAGAATTAGATGCCCCCTTGATTGTGGCCCGCAGCACCCAAAATGGCAGTTCCGGTGTAATTTTGGCGATGTCCAATGCAGGCGGCACGGAAAGTCAAGGCATTGACGACATAACCTATCACTCTGTCGAAGCGTTTTTCAAATGGATTGAGACTAATGCCGGAGGTGATCCTGAGCGATTGGTGACAGCCGGGGCGAGTCGTGGTGGCGGTTCAGCCTTGATGTGGGCCATCAACCCATTAGGACTTGATTACACAGTACGTGGAGTGTTTGCCGATGTGCCGCCGACCCAATATGGCACGTTGACGCAGCGCAGTCCCTTGACTTACCCGTCGCTGGCGGCTATCAACATTTTGGTGCTTAAAGATTTACTCGGCTGGAAATATGGCACACCCAAAGGTCCCGGCCAAAACCCCTCGGAGGCAATGGAATATTTGATTGGCGAAGGGGATGTTGATGCCGCTAATGCGCTGAGTCCTTATGCGATGGCGGAAAAGCTGACAGGCAAGGATTTGATGATTGCGCATGGCACACACGACGCCTTCTTCCAATTTGCCCTGTTCCTCGAATTTGACCGCAGACTAAATGAACTGGGTATTGAACATGGGACGATTATCACGGTTGGTAATGGACATGCCCGTTCGGTCTATCTGTGGCAGGTGTTTGAGCAGTATATGGATGGGCTGGCAAGCGGGGAAGATTTTGCCCCCCCGACAGGCCGCCAATTCTGGATTGATACCGCCCCCGCTGGCGATGAGGACATTTTGTTGGCGGATTATCTCAGCAATATTGGCATGGATGCGGCGACGGCATCTGAGTTGCCTTTCACGGTTGAAATTCCCTATCAAAGTGGTGTGGGGCTGCCGATTGATGTCAGCGCGTGCGGTGCTCCCGGTGCGGATTTCGCGGTGGCATGGACACTTCCCACTGGCGGCGACCCCGTGCCTGTAATTGAAGGCACCTTTGATGAAAATGAGTGCGTGAGTGTGCAAATCCCCACACCGGATGAAGTGGGGGATTACGTATGGAGCTTTACCTATCGTGGTGAAGAAATCAACCCAATGAATACAGCGGCCCGTGATGAACATGGGTGCGCGACTATCCCCGCCGTAACCACCGTCGCCGAACAGCAACCGTTTTTTACCCAGACGTATGCCTATGATGGGTCGCTGGGGTTTGGGATTGACCAGTATGTCGCCCAAGCGAGTGATTGTATGGTGCAGTAGGATTATAAGGGGCAGCCCGCAAAAACTGCCCTTTTTTTAACCATTATCAATCTGATAGGGTTGCCCTCGAAAGCTGAATGATTTTTCTTCGCCACGCCATTGAATCCATGCGATAAGGCTCTATTAGTTCCAATAGTTTTTGCGACGGTTGAGTTGTTGTATATCGCCCTTTATTAAGCGAGGGGGTTTTCACATAACCCATTTCTTCGGCTATTGCAAGGGATTCTTTGTGGGTCAGGGCATAGGTCACTTGCTTTTCTTTATTCTCTGATATTACGTTCCAAACAAAGGCAATGACCAGATTTGGGAATTTTTCGTATTTCTGATCAATCATGAAACTACTATTTCGTGAGGCCTTTATTTGAATAGGGATGGCTGTGAATTGGGGGATTTCATCGTCAATATCAATGTAAGCGATTAAATCTACGCCACGATTTTGTATGGGTTGGGCAACCTCCAACCCTGCCGCCAGCAATTCATTGACCAGCCACTTTACCCATAAAGATTTCGCTTTCGTGATAACCCGATCTTTCACTCTGTTGTACTTTTTAAAGCGCTTGAACTTCGATGGCATCCGTTCCAAGTCGGCTGTGACTAGATAAACGATCCAGTAGTTCATCACAAATGGCGATCCCCGGCTTGGGAAACTTCATATGCACCGGAAAGTCACGATTGGGTCGGTGAACGGCAACACACAATTCATCTTCGCCGGGGTAACTCTGGGCGATCTGGACAATGCGTTTTAGAGCACGTTTATCTTGTTCATCATCACTACTGCGATAGAAATGCACCACCAAGCGCTGGCGTGAAATTGCCACTTTAGGAATAGGACTTATCGTGGTTTTTAATTTTGCCGTGACCCGGTTAGGCGTGGATGGCTTCACTTCAACGGGTGTGGTCATCTCGAATAGTGGCAGCGGGTTTTCGGCGGGCATATCTGGCGGCAAATCATCGTCATTAGCGGCCAGCATATCGTCATCATCCAGTTCTGTCGCCTCAGCAAATTCATCGGGTTCGTTACCCATGAGCATCGAGGCTTCTAATTCATCTTCGGTGAGGATAGGGGCTTCTGCCTCATAAGAGACACTGGCGGTTTCGCGTACCTGATGATGCCCATTGCCGCCATTGGAAGGCGGTAGTGGATAGGGGGGGGCGTCGGATGGATCAGGAAGATAGCCGTCATCATCCATATAGGGCGGCTCATCATCTGGCAACCAGTCAAAAGGCATATCATTAAGTTTTTGCAACGTTTCCGCACCGCTAAGGTGGTCATTCGCGGGAGCAGCGCTATGTACGGTAAAGTTTTGCGTCACCCGATCTACAATAATCTGCACCTCGCCATTGCGTAAATCGGCTTTGCCATACGCGACCAAGACCTTATCTTCTTGCACAATGTCGCGCTGCAAATCCCACACTTTCGGGAACATGACGGCATTGATAACCCCGTGCATATCCTCGATTTGCAGGATCGCCATACCATCGCCTTTTTTGGTGGTGATGACGCGCAGTTCCGTGACCAAACCTGCCACCGTCACCGATTTGCCACTGATGACCTCAGATTGTTCCAGCAAATCTGCCGAGGTATGGGTGATGATTCTTTGCAGCACGTGGCGTAAATCGCCCATTGGGTGGTCGGTCACGTAGAGGCCGGTTAATTCGCGCTCCCAGCGGAGTTGTTCACGTTTATCCGCAGGCTTAGAGGGTTTTTCAATAACACTCCACACCGACCCTACGTTGTCGCTATCCTGACCACCCCCCATCAGATCAAACATGGTAATTTGACCGATTTCGGCATCTTTACGACGGGCAGCACTGTGGCTCATTAGGCGCTCAAGGTTATGCAGGAGGGTCGGACGATCTCCAAAATCATCCATCGCCCCCACCCGAATCAGCGATTCGAGGGCGCGTTTGCCAATCACCCGCATGTCGCAGCGTTGTAGGAAGTCGTCAAGGTCTTTAAAGCGACCTCCAGCTTCGCGTTCTTCCAAGATATGGGCAATAGACCCCATACCGACGTTTTTGACCGCTCCTAAGCCAAACCGGATGTGCTTGCTGTCATCATCGGCGTATTCAATATCAAAGTCCTGCCATGAATAATTGACATTTGGCGGCAAGACATCAATATCCATGCGGTTCGCATCGGCCACAAACTGGCTGACTTTGGCGGAGTCGTCATAATAAACCGACATCAACGCGGTCATGTATTCATGTGGGTAGCGGCATTTTAAGTAGGCGGTTTGGCATGTAATAACCGCGTAGTCAGCGGCATGACTTTTATTAAAGCCATAGTTGGCAAAAAACTCGATTTGGTCAAAGATTTCGGCTGCGGTCTTGGCATCTACGCCCCGCTTCGGCCCATTTTCCATAAAAATATCACGGTGGGCTTGAAGGTCTTTTTGTTTTTTCTTGGATACGGCGCGGCGCATCAAGTCGGCATCACCCAAGCTATACCCGAACAATTCCGCCGCAATCTGCATGATTTGTTCTTGATAGGTGATAATGCCATACGTGTTGCCGATGATGGATTCTAGCTTGGGATGTAGATATACAGGCGACTCTTCTCCGTGCAAACGCTTGTTAAATTGCGGGATAAATTGCATTGGGCCGGGGCGGTAGAGCGAAATGGCTGCGATGATATGCTCAAATGTCTTGGGGCGCATCCCGGTGAGCATCTGGCGCATCCCACTGCTTTCCAATTGAAACACCCCGATGGATTCCCCACGTCCTAACATTTTAAAGGTTTCTTCGACCCAGTAGGAAACCTCCGGGTCGTTGGGGTCGGGCTTAATTGGGATATTTGACATATCATATTTGACACCGTGATGCTTTTCAATCAATTCGCAGGCACGGCGCAAGATGGTCAGGGTGGAGAGACCCAAAAAGTCAATTTTTAGCAGGCCAATGCTCTCCGCCGTCTCCATCTCAAATTGAGTAACACGCTTGACAGGGCTGTCGTCATTGTCTTTGGTGGGACGATGCAGCGGTAAATATTCATCCAGCGGCTTATCGGCCACGATGACCCCGGCGGCGTGGGTGCTGGCATGACGTGGCACACCCTCCAAATGCCGCGCGGTATCAATAATCTGGCGGGCATATTGGTCGTTCTCGTAAAGGTCAATGAATTCCTTACTGGTTAACTCGGGCTTTTCTTCATCTTCCCCCAAAAGTTGATATATCTTGGGTGGTTTGGTGGTGGTTGGCACTAACCGGGCAATGCGGTCAACTTCAGTGAGGGGTAAATCGAAAGCGCGGCCTACGTCTCGGATGGCGGCTTTAGCACCCAACGTCCCAAAGGTGATGATTGCGGCGACTTTTTCTTCCCCATACCGCTGAACACAGTATTCAATCATTTCGGCACGGCGATCTTCGGGGAAGTCAAGGTCGAAGTCGGGCATTTGACGGCGACCCGGATTTAGGAAACGTTCAAACAGCAGGTTGTTTTCCAGCGGGTCGAGTCCGGTGATGCCAAGCGTATAGGCGACCACGCTGCCTGCACCAGAACCACGCACATTCCACCAAATGTCTACATCACGCGCATGACGGCACAAATCCCATACAATCAGGAAGTAGGTGTCGAAGCCCATATCATGGATAACACCAATTTCGTATTCTAAACGTTCCCGGACTTCAGCAGTGTCAGCAGCGGAACCATAGCGCCAATAGACCCCTTCTTCGCAAAGGTGGCGTAGATAATCACCGGGATTGTCAAAATCATCGGGTACAGGGAAAATCGGCAGGTGATATTCTTTGGTATCTAGCTCTACGTCCTCGCACATCTCAGCAATCATGATGGTATTGTTGAGTGCTTGTGGAGCAATATCACCGAACAAACGCCACATTTCGGCCTGTGTCCGCATGTAATACGAATTACCCCCCGACATGCGGAGGCGATCCTCTTCCTTTTTCACGTTGCCGGTCTGAATACACAGCAAGGTATCGTGGTAATCGTAGTCATCTGGGCTGACATAATGCACATCGTTGGTCGCCACCAACGGCACATTGGCGTATTTGGAGTTTTCGACCAGCCAACGATTTAGCCTATCCAACTGGGGAATATCATGGGCCTGCAATTCAAGGAAAAAATTATCCTTGCCAAAGACATCCTGATACCAGCCAATCAATTGACGGGCTTCTTCATCGCGCCCATCTTCGACCATACGTGGAATTTCCGCCGCCAAACAGCCACTAGTTGCAATCAGGCCACTTGCATATTGGGCCATCAATTCGCGGTCAATACGGGGGCGATAATAATAGCCTTCAAGTTGAGCCGCTGAGGTGAGTTTTAGCAGATTTTTATAACCTCGCTGATTTTGGGCCAGTAGCAGCATGTGATAGGGTTTGGAGTCTATTTTGGGGTCACGGTCAAAACGACTGCGGCGGGCGAGGTATGATTCCACCCCAATCAGCGGTTTAATTCCTTTGGCCTTGCACGCCCGATAAAAATCTATTACCCCAAACATCGTGCCATGATCGGTAATCGCCAGCGCGGGCATTCCCAATTGGGCAGCATAGGCGACGGCCCGATCAATGACAGCAAAGCCGTCCAACAGGCTGTATTCCGTGTGGAGGTGCAGATGGACAAAATTTTGATCTACGTGTGAATGGTCGTCGTGCATCAGCTTCTCTAACAGTACAAGTATAGAATTTTCGTTCTGATATTGGATTTATCTACAGTATAGCACAGGCATGGTTGAAAATGGGTTTGATTAGAAGATCAGGCGTGGCAAAAACCACAGACAGACCCCGCTGACAATCTGGCTGATCCATGCTGCTGCCAATCCATTGCGATAGCGCAGGTAGCCGTACAGAAAATTGAGCAGGGCAAACACGATCACCATCACAGACGCGACCCCGGAGGCATTGCCGAGTTCCATATGTGGGAAAAACAGAATGACTGACCATATCGTTCCTAAAATGCCGGAAACAATTGGGCCACGAAGTTCTTGCATCGCCCCACGAAAGAAGAGGGAATCGGCAGCGGGCATGACAAAACAAACCGCCATAAACACCCATGTATTCATGATGTTCGCTGGGACGCCGCCCTCATTAAACATTCGGTCAGACACAGTTTGCAGGGCCGACCCAAATAAGATGACGAAGGGGATGCCAATGGCGAGGCCAAACAACAGTCCTGCCCGTAAATTCTCCACTGAGGTGTCACTAAGGCGTGGACTTGTCCCCAAAATATATGTTACTAGACCTGCACCGCCCAATGCTGTCCATAAAGCCACGTATCGGATACTGGCATCAATCGGGCTGAGGCCAATGGATAGGGCTATGATGACCATATAAGCAAAAACGGGGTCTACCTCACGTTGGAAAGGGTTAATGAATAGGGAGGGGTGTTCCTCGGCCTCAATTTCCTCGGCATCTTCCGCTAACTCCTCTGTCTCAAATTCCTCCTCGTCGCCAGTTTCCACTTCTTGCAGCAATGGGTCGGGTTGCATGGGGCGAAGGATGGCGTGGGGAATACGGGACAGCAGGCTTGGTTTAACTTCGGCAGGTGCCTCTACAATTTCTGGTTCAGTTTCACCAATTTCATCAGCCGAGGGTTGCGAGATGGGCCAAGCCATTTGGTCATCATGCGGTGGTCCTTGACGTTCTGGCCGCTTCACGTGAGGTAACTCCGAATTCGTTCTACAACAAATTGAGCGCGTTCGGGTGTAATCCAATAGTGTGTAACAGCGCGGAAATTTTGCGTATAGACAGGCCGAATAAGGATGTTGTCTTTTTCCAGCGCTGCGGCAAGTTGAGGGGCATTGAGCGGGGAAGTTTCATCTACCGAGAACAACACGATATTGGTGCGAATTTGACTGGGATCAATTTGGATATGCGGAATGGTCGCCAACCCTTCGGCCAAGATGCACGCGACGGCATGATCTTCTGCAAGACGTTCGGTCATTTCTTCCAAGGCGATGATGCCCGCAGCGGCTAAAATTCCGGCTTGGCGCAATCCCCCCCCCATCGCTTTGCGAATGCGACGAGCACGGCGGATGAAATCGGCAGAACCGACGATCATCGAGCCGACGGGGGCGCACAATCCTTTGGAAAGGCAAAATTGCACACTGTCGGCGGCTTGCACCACCCGTTTGACATCTTCATTTACCGCGACGGCTGCGTTAAAGATGCGTGCGCCATCTATATGTAATTTGAGGCCATTTGCGTGACAGAGTGCCCCAACCGCATCCATATAATCAACGGGAAGCGGTTGCCCCCCAACGGCGGCCTGTGTGTTTTCTAAACAGACGAGTGTGGTGATGGGATAATGCACATTGTCGGCGCGGATGGCAGCCTTAATTTTTTCAAGGGGCAGTATGCCATCTGGCTGAACTTCAATGGGCCACGAATGGACACCCCCGTAGGCGGCGGGATTGCCTGTTTCATTGATAAAGGCATGACTCTTATCGCCTAAAATGACCTCATCACCGCGTCCACAGTGGGTCAAGATTGAGACCACATTGCCCATTGTGCCGCTGGTGACAAATAGGCCCGCTTCTTTGCCGAGTTTTTCAGCCGCCAGTTTTTCCAGTTGATTAACCGTCGGGTCTTCGCCATACACGTCGTCCCCAACGGGCGCTGCGGCCATTGCCTGTCGCATTTTTTCAGTGGGCCAACTTACGGTATCGCTCCGCAGGTCTATCTTGTCCATAAGGTATCCATGAGGCTAAATAAGGGTAAAAAGAATGCCAAACAAGCAGCAAGCAATCGTCGAAAACCCAATGAGACCTATGATAAAACTGACCAATAGGGGGAGGGCAGAGAAATAGGCGACGATTTCAGCAAACCACTGCGGAACTTCCGCCTCATCCGCCAATTGCGATGGTGCTCCCACCGAGCCAGTTTCATCATCAATACGCTGTGGTAAACCCATACCCTACCCCTATCAAAAACTAATAACGTTTCACAATCGCCCGATATGTCAAAGGCTGACGGGTCTGAATGTGTTGGAACTCCTCACGGAACTTGCGCACTTCGTCAAGGTCAATCCGGGCGACGGCGTAGCCTTCGGATGGTTCGGTCTTGGCTGGAGCGGCGGGAGGAGTGGCTGGAGTTTCTGCCGCGCCTTCACCCGCAGATTTTTCGGCTTTTTCAGCGGCTTTCTTTTCCAACGTAAGGGCGGCATGAACCTTGCCACGTGGTCCAACAATCATGCTTTCACCGCCATAATTCACCGTCACGTCTTCGCCAACGCGATTGGAGGAGGCCACAAACACGGCATTTTCGAGCGCACGGGCTTTGACGTAGGTCTTGTATTCGTCAATCTGGCTGGTTTCCCAGTTGGACATCACACACAGCAGTTCCGCACCCTCAAGGGCTAATGACCGGGCTACTTCGGGAAAAGCCAAATCCCATCCCAACAGCAGGCCGATATTGCCAATTTCGGTTTCAACAACGGGATATTTAAATCCCTCACGGAAGGCCATGCGCTCTTCACCACGCAGATGGACTTTGTTATAGTTGCCTAGCAATTCGCCATCTGGCCCGACCAACACGGCTGAGTTGAAGATCACACTTTCGACACGCTCTTTGGTGCAAAGCCCAAAAGCGATATAGACCCCATATTCGGCGGCGCGTTGGGCCATCAAATTCACCGAGGGGCCGGGAATACGCTGGGCGACTTCGGTGAATCGTACACCCAATTCATTGCCGCTGGTGGCGAGTTCGGGAAAAATAATGAGGTCAACTTTTTGCTGAGAGGCAATCTTGGATACAAAATCCGACATCTTCACAAGATTATCTTCAGGTTCACCCATTTTGGGTTTGAACTGAACGGTGGCTATCGTAATTTCGCGCATGGGAACTCCTGCGTATTTAAGGTATCCTCTGAGGATTTCGAGTGCGAACGGCTGTTCAAAGAGGCTATTTTAGGCTATGCTGGGCTAACCGTCAAGCAATTTGGTCTCCCAAGATTCGGGGGGTCATTACTTCTACTCTATGATAAAATTTAATAACCTAATTAAGGTTAAGAATAAATAATGGCCGCCCTATGATCCGAAAATTCATTGTTGAAAATATTGAAGATGCAATTATTGTGCTCAGTCCTCAAAATCATGTGCTCGATCTTAATGCCGCCATGAAGGAGCTTTTGGGTGTTTCACAAGAGATTGTTGGACGGCCATTTGCCGACATTGCCCCCCAAGTTGTTGAGTTATTTGAACCTTATTTTTTGCTAGATGATGCGTATGGGGAGTTGATTGTACCTGTTCCAGATGGCAAACCGCGCCATTTTGAACTGCGGGTGCTACAGGCTAAGGATAATGATCAGCAACCAATAGGCCGATTATTCATTTTGCATGAGATTACGAAACGGCGGGATGCAGAAGAACGTCTGCGACAAAGTGAAGCCATGCAGCGAGCATTAGTTGAGGTCGCTGCTGACGCCATCATTAGCATTGATTCTACAGGCCATATATTAGCCTTTAATGCTGCGGCCTCGCGTATTTTTGGATATGCAGCCGAAGAAGTCATCGGGGAAAACATCAAAATCCTGATTCCCGAACCCAATAAGTCTCGCCATGATGACTATCTACGGCGACGGATCAGCACAGGTGAGACCAAAGTTATCGGTGTTTTGCGTGAAGAATATGGACAGCGGCGGGATGGCTCGGTTTTCCCCATCTATCTCGCCATTAACGAAGTCAATGTAGATGGCAAACTAATCTACACAGGCATGGTACGGGACGTTACCGAAACCAAGCGTATTGAACGCGAACGGGACCGCTTGTTTGAACAAACTCAGACCTCCCTTGCCGAAACTCAAGCCTACGCCCAACGGCTCGACTTGCTTAATGAAATGAGTCAACAGGTCAACATGGCGTCTACCGAGCAAGATATTTTTCGGCTTGGCACAAAATACATTACCCAGATTTTGACCCCCGAACAGATTACGATTGCGCTTACCGCAGCCGACCCAGAATATCTCGAAATCGTGGTTCACGAGGGCGAACCGCATTTATTTCAAGTAGGGCAGCAAATCCCACTTCGCTCCATTAGTGTCCATGAGACTATTCGTCAGCATCACGCAATCATTATTAACCATTTTGATGGCCCAGAAGGATCGTATGTTGAAACAGATCGGCAACACGGCATTCAATCTGGCATAGTCGCCCCGATGGTGGTGAATCAAAATTTAGTGGGTTTAGTGGGTATCGGCAGCAAAAAGACCATCGCCTACGATGAACGTGACGAAGACCTTTTATTACATATCGCGTCGTTCTTGGGCATCGCTATTGAAAATAACCGCCGCAATTTGGAACTTCAACAGGCCATTCAAGTTGCCGATCAAGCCAATCGCGCCAAGAGCGAATTTTTGGCAACGATGAGTCACGAACTCCGTACCCCATTGAATGGGATTTTGGGTTATGTGCAAATTTTGGGTAAAGACCGCAGCCTCAATACCCATCAGCAGCAGGGTCTCTCCATTATCCAGCACAGTGGCGAACACCTCTTGACGTTGATTAATGACATCCTCGATATTTCGAAAATTGAAGCCAAGCGCATGGAACTGAGCTTGTCGCCCTTCAGTCTCGCCGATATGCTGGAAAGCATTAGTAGCATTATCCAAGTGAGGGCCGAACAGAAAAATCTTTCGTTTCGCTATGAGGCCTTATCCGAACTTCCTCCGGCGGTATACGGGGATGAAGTCCGGTTGCGTCAAGTGCTGCTCAATTTGCTGGGTAATGCGGTCAAATTCACCGAACATGGCGGCGTCTTGCTCAAGGTTGGGTATCACGAGGAAAAAATCCGTTTTCAGGTCGAAGATACAGGGATTGGGATATCCCAAGAGGCTCTGCGGGTAATCTTTCAACCTTTCCGTCAGGGAAATAAACAATCGCGGGCGACATTGGTTGAGGGTACGGGGCTTGGGCTTGCCATCAGTAATCAATTGGTCAACTTGATGGGTGGGCGTCTACAGGTCAAAAGCCAAGTTGGGGAGGGCAGCACATTCTGGTTTGAACTTGTCCTTCCGGGGGTTGAAGATTGGGTTGGCACACCAAAGATCGAAGAACGCAATGTGGTTGGCTATCGGGGGGTCTCGCGCCGTATCATGGTCGTGGATGACCGTTGGGAAAACCGCTCAGTGCTCACCAACATGCTCGTTCCGTTAGGCTTTGATATACAAGAGGCGGTGGATGGCGAGGACTGTCTCAAAAAAGTAGCCAGTTTCCATCCTGACGCGATACTCATGGATTTAAGGATGCCTGTTTTGGATGGCCTTGAGACGATTCGTCGGTTACGTGAAATGCCGTCCGGTAAAAATCTAATTATTATTGCGGTGTCGGCCAGTGCTTTTGAATATAATCGGGGAGAAAGTTTTTCGGCCGGAAGTGATGACTTTCTTGCCAAACCATTTCGTTTTGCTAAGTTATTGGATTTATTAGCCAACCACTTGCGGCTGGAGTGGATTTATGAAGATGATATGCGCGTGAGTGAGGTTGAACCAAATGACAGCATCATTATTACACCACCTGAAGAAGATTTGGTACGATTGCTGGATCATGCCAAACGTGGCAATATTCGCGGCCTAACAGAAGAGGCGGATCGGCTGACCATTTTGGGGTATAAAGCCTTTGCCGCTAATCTTCGGATGCTGGCTCGCAACTTCAGATTAAAGGAGATTCGGGATTTTATCCAGCAGCACCGGGAGCAAAGTGATGGACGAACGTAAAGGCGTCATTCTGATTGTGGATGATATTCCAACCAATCTCGAAGTGCTGATGCAGTTCCTTGAAGGGGCAGGGTATGAAGTGTTGGTGGCAACCGATGGGGAAAGCGCCATTGAGCAGGTAGAATATGCCCCCCCGGATGTGATTTTACTGGATGTCATGATGCCGGGCATTGATGGATTTGAGACCTGCCGACGTCTAAAGGCCAATCCGGTCAGCAGTGATATTCCCGTTATTTTTATGACCGCCCTATCCGATACCGTAGATAAAGTACGGGGGTTCGAGCTAGGGGCGGAGGATTATATTACCAAGCCGCTCCACCAAGAAGAAGTTGTGGCGCGGGTAACCGCCCATTTAACTCTCCACCGTCAAAAGCAGGAAATCCAAGCCCTTCGCCAACAAGAACGCCTTTATTATGAGCGGCTTGCCAAAATTAAAGATAATATTCTGAGTACCGCCTCGCATGACCTCAAAAACCCCCTCACTTCGATCCTCATTACCGTTGATATGATCCGCCACTATCTGCCTAGAGACCCTGATATTGTTTACAAAAAACTAGATACCCTTCAGCAAGAAGCAGATCGCATGTATAACTTGATCGTGCAACTGCTGGATTTGGCACGCCTTGAATCGGATATTGTGCTGCGTAGACAGGCTCTTTCGCTGACGAGTTGGATGGAAGGAAACATTAATTATGTGCATCCACAGGCCGATGATAAACAGCTTAATGTCATTGCCCAACTGCCAGAAGAAGAAGTCACCGTCTATTGGGATAACGAGCGCATGAATCAAGTCCTGCAAAATTTATTGTCCAATGCAGTGAAATATACGCCGGTCGGGGGCACAGTTGAAGTTTCAGCAGTCGTACAGGGCGGAGAGATTCACGTTCAGGTAAGTGATACCGGGTTAGGGATTCCGGCGGGGGATATTCCAAAACTGTTTACCAAGTTCTACCGAGTGAATACCCGCCAGCATATGGCGGTATCGGGGAGCGGGCTTGGACTTTCGATTGTCAAAGAAATCGTGCATAAACATGGGGGACATGTGTGGGTAGACAGCGAAGAAGGAATCGGCAGCACCTTTGGATTCACGATTCCCATTGGTGAAGAAATATTGAGTGAATAGTCAAGACGCCCCACAGCCACTTTGCTCATGAAAGCGCCGTAGGGAAGAACCCCAAAGGTTTAGATGTTCTGCATCACGGCGTAATTATTTATCCAAGTTTTTCCACAATGAAGAAGGCTACCTCCGAAGCGGCCTGTTGAGGTGACTTGGCCCACAGAATCCCCCGCGATGAATTAATAATAAGGCCATGTCCCTGACGGTTTAAGCCGACTTTCAATACCTCGTTTAAGTCCCCGCCTTGACTGCCGACCCCCGGAACCAAAAATGGCATGTCGCCAACCAATTGACGGGCTTGGGCCAATTCCTGCGGATAAGTCGCACCCATCACCAGCATACAATTGCCATGCCGATTCCAATCTTGGGCGACCTTTTGGGCCACAACCTGCCACAATTTTTGCTGGCCTATCTCTAAATCTTGCAGTTCGCCCGACTGGGGATTGGAGGTACGACACAAAATGATGCTGATTTTGTCAGGTCGTTCCAAAAAAGGTTGTAATGCCTCCCCGCCTAAATAGGGATTCAATGTCACAGCATCAAAGCCAAGTTCATCAAAAATGGCATGGGCATAGGCGGCACTGGTCGAGCCAATATCGCCGCGCTTGGCATCACAAATCGTCAAAATATCGGGATGCTCGGAGCGCAGATAGCGCATGGTTTCCCCCAGCGCCTGCCAGCCGAGCCGTCCTTGTGCTTCGTAAAAGGCCATATTAGGTTTATAGGCACATACATAGGGGTGGGTTTCTTCGATAATCCAACGATTGAAGGCAAATTGAGGCAATGGTTCACGCAGAAAACGGTGGGGTAGGTTTGCCAATTCGCTATCCAATCCCACACAAAGTAAACTGCGAGTCGCCTTGACCCGTGCGACATATTTTCCCATTGCGGTTTCATATGCTGTGTTCATCAGTTTTTACCCCATATATATGGATCAGCGTGCCACGTTTCGACCATTTGCACCACTTCCGTCGATAAGGTGGGTTTCAGACAATGCCAAATCGTCTCAAAATTGGTAAGGGTATGCAGTTGGACATTGGCCCTAGGAAAATTCTCCGCCGCCTCCACAAAGCCATAACTCACGATGGCGATACAATGTTCCACAATCGCCCCTTCTGCGCGGAGGGCCTCAACTCCACTCAGGCTGCTGCCGCCCGTCGTCACCAAATCCTCAACCAGCACAACACGCAGCCCCGCTACAGTCCCACCTTCAACCCGTTTTTGTTTGCCATGCTCTTTGGCAGCTTTGCGAACGAACACCGACGGTTTGTTCATAGCATAACCCAACGCCGCGCTGTGTGGAATCCCCGCCGCCTCAATGCCCGCAATCACATCAAAGGGTAAATTTTGCAGGCGGCCCTGAAACGCGGCAATAACTTCCTTCCACTGCACAGGGTGAAACGGCAGACTCCGATTATCCATATAGACGGGTGAAAGAATCCCGGATTTAAACTGAATGGGCTTATCGGGACTCACCCCGACAGCCCCAATGTTTAACAAAATTTGTGCAATACGTTCCGCCGACATGCTCATCTACTTTCTCAAAATAACGGCATAAGCCCATAGTCCTTGATAGACCAACGCCGACCAATACTGGACAGCTTGAACCCCTAAATCTTTGAAATCCTGATGGCTTTTTGCATCTATCACCCCACCACAGCCAATCACATCCACCGGATAGCCCTGTTCGCGTCGGGCCGTCATGAGATGCTGCGTGGCTTCCAATGCCGCCGCGTGTAATCGCCCACCCCCGACCCCGCCCGTCACCTGTGCATCATCGGGCGTAGGTTGGGGTAAGGTATTGGTGGCAATGACTGCCCGTACCCCTTCCCCCGCGAACGCCTCCATCAATTTGCCGTATTGTTCCGGGCTTAAACATGGGCTGACCTTGACCCAAAGTGGAGTTGAGCCAAGATGCCCCAACAAGGCACGGCACAAACGGCGGGCTTTTTCTTCGGTTTGATAACCGCGTGGATCGTCTTCAGTGTTAGGACAGCTTAAATTGAGGGTAAACCAATCCGGTAGAACACCTGCATCCAAGAACAGTCGGAACGACTCCACCAATTCGGCTTCTTCTTGGTCAGGGTCGGTCACTTGCGGACTAACGGCGAGATTGATGCCAAACGGTTTTTTAGGTGGATGTTTGGATAAAAATAACGATGCCGCCCGTGCCCCCGGATTTTTTAGCCCGACGCGATTCTGGGTAGAGCGAGTTGCCGCATCCCGCCAAATCACCTGCCCCGCATTACCCAAACGGGGATAACGGGTAAAGGAACCGAACTCGACAGCCCCGACGATATTTGGCATGGTGTGCCACCCCGGAATAATATTTTCGTCGCGTTCGACGGCAAATAGGGCTTCATCTTCGGTAGCAAAACCCTGCCCTTTGACAAACCCCGCCGCCAGAATTAGGGGAAAATCCAGTGTGACGCCGCCGACACAGGTGGATTCAAACGAGGCCATACGCCGATAAAGGGCTTGGGCGGCATGTTGCACCCAATCACGCTGATCGACACGCCCCAAAAGGGATAGGATTCGCTCATGGGCGGTTTGGGCATCCATTGAGCGAAAGATGAGCGAACGCAGCATTCGCTGATAGGTGAATTGATAACTTTTTATCCACATATGACCCGCTGCCCAAATCCATTTGGCACTAAAACCCGTTCCCCATCAAATACTTTTTGCCCGCGTATCCAGACTTCTAGGACACGCCCATACCCACGCCAGTTCTCAAATGGCGACCAACCACAGGCCGTCCGCAAATTTTGACGCTCGATGATATAGGAGTCGTCAAAGTCTACCAGTGTATAGGTCTCCGGCGGCGGGGTGATCTTAAAAATGCGCTGACTGCCAGTTGTCAACAGCGCCACCACCTGCTCCAACGATACCCGCCCCTCGTGTATCGCTAATCCCATCAGTGGCAGGGTTGTCTCCAAACCCGGCACACCATACGGGGGACGGTCACTCATTTTTTCAGTGAGGGTATGCGGGGCGTGGTCAGATTCAATTACGTCTACCCAGCCATCGCTCACGGCCTGCCATAATGCGCGGCAATCGGCGGGGGTTTTGAGTTCTGGTTTCATCAGCCCTCGACTCCCCAACTGCGGTAAATCATTCTGTGACAGATACAAATGATGTGGGGTGACGCCAATGCTGATGGGCAGACCCGCTTGTTTGGCCTCTATCAAATAGGCCATTTCTGCCGCACTGCTGATATGGCAAAAATGCGTCCAGCGGCGATATTTCCGCACGAGTTCCAAAACAGCGGGGATGACATCTTCCTCCGCATGAACCGCGATGACCCCCTGCCACGCCTGATAATGCTGTTCCCGCACGGCTTGGTGGGAGATGAACAGATTACCCGTCGTGGGATTGTTATACATTTTGAGGCCGCAGGTATCCGCCATCACCTGTGGAAATTCCGCCCAATTGCCCTCGCGTGATGCGCCAAAATAACTCCCCCAATCGCAGACCGCCCCAACTTGAAAGGTTGCTAATTTTTGGTCGAGCGCCGCACGGGTGAAGGTATTGGGGGGAGTATTGGGCATGTCGAAAACGGCCCAATACCCTCCGGCTAAGGCAGCAGCAGTCTCGCTGGCAAAGGTGGCTTTATGTGCCCACTCCATATCCCGCAAATGTACATGGGGGTCTACCATCCCCATCAATTTGACTGGTTGGCTCACAAACTTATCACTCCCAATGCTTTCGCCAACAGCGCCATACGCACAAACATGCCATTTTCCATCTGGTGGAAATAACAGGTACGCGGATCACGATCCAAAATATCTTGATCGGCTTCCGTGCCCATTTCATGTTTGCGGGGCAGCGGGTGCAACAAACACATATCCGGCTTGGCTTGCTCCAACAAATCGGGCGTCATAATGAAATTATTGCGAATTGCTTGATATTCGGCTGGATTCTCAAAGCGTTCTTCCTGTACCCGCGTCCAATAGATGATATCACTCTTGCTCAGAACATCTAACAGGTTATCCGTTTGCCGATAGTTAATGCCATGTCCATCCAAAAAGGTCAGCACTTTGGTCGGCATGGCGAGGCTTTCTGGTGAAACAAAAGTTAGCGTGATGTTTTCGCCGCCGTAGATGGCGATCAGTTTGGCGAGGGAATGTACGGTGCGGCCAAATTTGAGGTCACCAACCAGCGCGATTTGCAGGTTATCCAACCCCCCTTTGGCATCCTCAATCGTGAACAGATCCAATAAGGCTTGGGTGGGATGTTCACCGATGCCGTCTCCGCCGCTGACCAAGACCGCTTTGTGCCCAATCTTATCGGCCAGCATGTCCAGATAATAAGCGGCTTGATAAGATGCTCCCTCCGCCGGATGACGCAGGATAATCGCATCGGCATAACAGCCCACCGCACGTACTGTATCGGCGATGCTTTCGCCCTTATAGAGCGATGAGAATGAAATCCCATTACTCGCTCCGATCCAACGCCCCCCTAAGCGGCTCATGGCAGCTTGGAAGGACAGGTCGGTGCGGGTGCTGGCCTCAAAAAACAGGGTCGCCATAATTTTATTGGCGCACAGATTATGAATCCATTGTTCTCCGCGCCGTACCCCTGCCTTGATGCGCTCGGTGGTAGCAAAAATTTGATCGAGGTCACAGCGGGTGAACTGCTCAACCGTGACAATCGGCTTGCCGACAAAATCTCCATTCATTTTCGGTGGGGTATAGGTATCCAGAAAGGCTTTCATACGAGTTTGCCCTCCAAAGGCTTATGAGTTTGAATTTGAGAATTGGAAAACAAAGGGTGGTGGTTCAAAACAAGAGAAAAAGGGGAAAGGTGGAGGAAAAGCAGTTGGATTTTTATGGGGTTTTTTCGTCTACGTCTCCCCCTTATAAAAAATAAACGCGCCGACTGAAAACTCAGTAGCGCGTTCGAATCATCAACGCTGTCAGGGATTTTTAAACACGTCGGCAACTTGTGAGGCGTGATATATCTATCCAAAACCGCTGGCATCGGGTGTGCCTTTCCTATCTTGTGATTTCGGTGTGTAATTAGACCAAAAATTAAGGCTGTTGAAAAGGATATTTGCCTATATTTGTCATTTTCAACAACCTTTAACCGAAGTAATTTAAGACAGGCCAATCTCCGTCAACTGCTTGACTGCCGCAACCAAAATCTGATGCTCAGTCT
Source organism: Anaerolineae bacterium (assembly GCA_021463865.1). Taxonomy (GTDB): domain Bacteria; phylum Chloroflexota; class Anaerolineae; order Aggregatilineales; family J027; genus CFX10. The sequence goes on along the minus strand of JAJTXY010000012.1, from coordinate 10,152 downwards.
GGTGCATCCGTATTTCAAATTCATCAAGGGTATCGGTTGGCAAAATTGGCACAGTTGCTTGGGTGATAACTGCCCCCATGTCTACTTCGGGGATAGCATAATGTACCATACAGCCGCTTTCGGTAATCGCGCCGTCTTGATAGGCTTGATAGGCCCGTTCAATCGCGTGTGTACCGGAAAACATACCGGGGAGGGCGGGATGCAAATTTATCACCCGCTGGGGAAAGGCATTCAAAAACGCCGGACTCAGGATGTGCATCCACCCCGCGAGGACAATCAAATCGACCTGATAGTCGTTGATTTGTCTCGCCAAATCCGCGTCATATTGCTGGCGATCTTGGCCCTTTTTAAACGGAAAGTACAAGGTGGGAATACTAGCTTGTTTGGCGCGTTCCAACCCATATGCCGTTTGACGATTTGATACCACTAGCACAATTTCCGCCGCGATGTCTCCCGCGTGGATGGCGTCTATGAGGGCTTGCAGGTTGCTCCCCGAACCAGAAATTAGCACACACAACCGCTTCATTGAGTCCCTTCCAACTGTACGCCGCTGTGGGTCGCCACAATTTGACCGACTTGAATGAGTTCCGGCACAAGCGAACGCTGATCCGCCGGAATGACGACCAACATCCCCAGCCCCATATTAAAGACCCGATATAGTTCAAGGGTCGCAATATCCGCCAAGCCTTGTATCAGCGTAAAAATCGGCGGGATTGACCATGTACCGAGTTGAATGGTCGCCCCCAACCCCTCTGGCAAAATACGCGGCAGGTTGTCTATGATGCCTCCCCCGGTAATATGCGCCAACCCACGAATCTCGACCCCCGCCGCCCGCATTTGACGAACCTGCCCAAGATAGGATTCATGGACAGCCAGTAGCGCATCCCCAATGCTACAACCCAAATCCTCCCGCCAAGTTGTCCAATCCAAATCGGCCAGTACGCGGCGGGCCAGCGAAAAACCGTTGGTGTGCAATCCCGTCGAAGGCAGATTCAAAATAATGTCGCCTGCCTGAATTTGCCGACCATCAATGACGTGATCTTGATCCACCACCCCGATGATTGTGCCGACCACATCCACCTCATTTGGGGCATACACTCCCGGCATCTCGGCGGTTTCACCCCCTAACAAGGCACATCCCGCCGCACGACAAGCCAACGCCATGCCCCCCACAATTGCGGCAATTTGCGCGGGGTCAAGTTGGCTGGACGCGACATAATCCAAGAAAAACAGGGGTTCCGCACCCTGCACCAAAATATCATTGATGCAGTGATTGACCAAATCCTGCCCGATGGTGTTCCAGCAATTGAGCCGCGCTGCAACTTTGGTCTTGGTGCCAACCCCATCCATTGAGGCAACCAACACGGGTTTCGCCATTGCTTTCAAGAATGACCCCGCGAACAACCCCCCAAACGCGCCAACATCCGATAATACGTGTGGGCCATAGGTGGATTGGACGGCGGCTTTCATAAGATGAACCGCCTCCGCCCCCGCGTCAATATTGACCCCCGCGTTTTGATAATGACTGCTCACTGCTAAATTTCTACCCTTCTCCCAATATCGTGCCGAAAGTGCATTCCTTCAAAATGAATTCGCCCAATTGCTGCATAGCTTTTTTGCAGCGCCACATCGAGCGTTGACCCAAGTGCCGTCACCGCCAACACGCGCCCGCCCGCCGTCACAAGTTGCCCTGCTTCGAGCACCGTGCCCGCGTGAAACACCATCACGTCGTCCCCTACTGTATCAAGCCCGGTAATAGGTAACCCGACGGCATAGTTGCCCGGATACCCTCCCGACGCGAGGACGACGGTGGCGCAGTTTGCCGCCTTCCAACGCAGTTTGATCTCATGCAGACGCCCTTGAACACAGGCCAACAGCACCTCATATAAATCGGTTTCGAGCAGGGGCAAAATTACCTGCGTTTCGGGATCACCAAAGCGGCAGTTAAATTCCAAAACTTTCATACCCTCGGCGGTTTGCATCAGCCCCGCATATAATACCCCCACATAGGGTGTCCTCTGTGCTGCCATGCCTTCCAATGTGGGTTGGAAGATTTCACGGCATACCTGCTCAGTCTGAGCCGAGGTAATATCCGTCGCGGGCGCAATCGCCCCCATGCCCCCCGTATTTAAGCCCTGATCGCCGTCCAATGCCCGTTTGTGATCACAGGCGATGACCATTGGCGCAATCGTTTTGCCATCCGAAAAGGCCAGCACCGAAAATTCTTTGCCACTGAGCCGTTCTTCAATCACGACCCGCTTACCCGCCGCGCCAAACTGCCGATCTTCCAAAATCAGGCGCAGGGCAGCATCGGCCTCCTCTACCGTGTCGCAGACCAGCACTCCCTTGCCTGCCGCTAATCCATCAGCTTTGACGACTACCGGACGACCAAAAGCGGGCAGCCATTCCCGTGCTTGGTGAATATCCTCGAAACAGGCATATTCAGCGGTGGGGATGCCGTGTTCAATCATAAAGTCTTTGGCGAAGGCTTTGGAGCTTTCCAACTGGGCGGCGGCTTGGCTTGGGCCAAAAATTGATAGGCCAGCGGCCTGAAACCGATCTACAATGCCATCTGCCAACGGCTGTTCCGGCCCAACCACGACCAGCCCCACCCTTTGCATAACGGCAAAATCAATCAATTTCTCAATTTCATGGGCCTTAATGGGTACACTCTGGCACGCCGCTACCCCAGATGCCGCCGACCATTTCATGCCGCCATTACCGGGGGCGACAAAAATCTGGCTGACATGGGGTGAACGAGCCAAAGACCACGCCAGCGCATGTTCGCGTCCACCTGATCCGATAATCAAAATGGGTTGGCTGGTCATCCGCCCCATGCTCCTTCAAAAATAAACTTGTCGCGTTCATCGGCAAACAGCCATTCGGGAATCGCAATCGGGTAGGTGCCGGAAAAACAGGCTGTGCAATAAGTATTGGGGAATCCCACTGCTTCCCGAATCGCGCCTAACATGCCTTCCAAACTGAGAAAGGCGAGGCTGTCTGCCCCAATATGTGCGCGGATCGCATCTACATCCAAGCGGTGCGCGATCAGTTCGTGATAGGTCGCCATATCCACCCCCATAAAACAGGGATGTTTGACAGGGGGTGATGAAACCCGCATATGCACTTCCGACGCTCCCCCATCACGCAAAAGCTGTACCAATGGGCGGGCGGTGTTTCCGCGCACAATCGAATCGTCTACCAAGACCACCCGTTTGCCTTCAAGATTGGAGGTCAGCGCATTATATTTTAAGGTAATGCTTTCTTGGCGCAGGATTTCATCAGGTTGAATGAAGGTGCGTCCGATATAGCGATTTTTGGTGAGACCCTCGCTAAATGTAATCTGGGATGCTTGGCTATAGCCAATGGCGGCGGGGGTGGCAGAATCTGGCACGCCAATGACAATATCCGCTTCGGCAGGTGCTTCCCGTGCCAATTGTCGCCCCATGCCCTGACGGACTTTATGCACCATCTGACCATCGAGAAGGGAATCAGGTCGCGCAAAATAGACATATTCAAAGGAGCACAGGGAGCGCTTTTGGGGTGGCTTGCCAACGAAAGAAGCCAGACCCCGGTCATCCACCCGCAAAATCTCACCGGGTTCGACGTAGCGGATGTATTCCGCGCCGATGGTACTCAACGCGCACGACTCTGACGCAATGACATATCCTTCTGGCAAACTCCCCAAACACAAAGGCCGCAAGCCGTGCGGGTCGCGTGCTGCATAGAGGGCGTTGCGGGTGAGGATGACAATTGAATATGCTCCATCGGCTAGATGCATTAGGGCGCGGATGTGCGAAATCCAGACATCATCGGTATCTTCTGTCAGACTCACCTGATCGCCCCAATTGGTAACCGGGGATGCCAGAATCTGGGTCATCATTTCGGTGTCGCTGGTCGAGGTCAAGCCGACGCCGCGTTGGAGCAAAAGTTGGCGTAATACAAGGGCATTGGTGAGATTACCATTGTGTGCCAGTGCCATCGGGCCGTGTACAGTTTCAATCAGATAGGGCTGCACATTTCGCACATGCACCCCGCCCGTTGTCGAATAACGATTGTGTCCGATGGCGACATGCCCCACCAGCGACCTCATGTTATTCTCATTAAAAATCTGCGATACCAGACCCATATCTTTATGAATATAGGCCCGCCGACCATCAGCGGTAGCGATGCCCGCCGCCTCTTGCCCGCGATGCTGTAAGGCATACAGGCCAAAAAAAGTTAGACGGGCTACATCTCGCCCCGGCGCAAAGACGCCAAAAACCCCGCATTCCTCACGCGGTTTATCTTCTAAATAGGTCATCGGTATCCCCTAATATCCTATTTTTATCTAGTTTCTTGTTTACGCCGGAGTTCGGCGTCATCTTGCAAAATAGTGTCCATATTGGCTTGTTGAAAAGCCGCGATCCGTTCGCGTAATTCTGGATAAGCCACGCTCAAAATTTTGGCAGCCAACAGCGCCGCGCCCGATGGATCAAGCACCACCGCCGGGGCGACCCCACTTGGCATCCGCAACGACGAAAAAATATCCCCGCCGCCAAATGCACTTGACGTAGGCGGACAGGCGATCACAGGCGATTGGACTTGGGCATCCACAAAGGCACTCAGCGCGTTAGAACGGCCTGCAATGGTGACATAGACTTTGGGGCGGGGGTCGGCTTCATAGGCTGCGATCATCTCTAACACATGGTTGGGGGTTTTATGCGCTGACCCCACCCGCAACTCGCTTGGAATCCCTAGTTTTTGCAGTGTATCGGCCACCGCGCCACCCTGCTCTATATCGGATTTTGACCCCATGATGATTGGTACGAGCATTATTTTCCCCCTAGTTCATAATGGGCGAGTTTTTGAGCGATGCGGATGGCGGTTGGCTGCTCTCCGGGCACAAAGGGGAGTTGGGTCAGACGTTCATACGCTGCAATATACCGTTCGGCGACCTGTGCCTTAAATTCCGGAGGCATCACCGGAGGTGTACCTTCGCCGCGATAGCCCCTTTCCGCAAACCACACCCGCAGGAATTCCTTATCAAAATTTTCGGGCGGGTTGCCATTGCCACCTGTGCCTGCAATCCAATAGCGGCTGGAATCCGGGGTATGCACTTCGTCAATCAACACGACCTCGCCATCAATCAGGCCAAATTCATATTTTGTATCCACCAGAATCAGTCCTGCTTGTTCGGCAATGTCCTGACCGCGTTTAAATAAGGCCAATGCCGCCGCCTCAATCTGCTCATAGATATCTTTTCGTACCAGCCCCCGTTCCAAAATTACCGTGCGAGTGAGGGCTTCATCATGCGCCCCTTGATCGGCTTTGGTGGTGGGGGTCAAAATCGGCTCTGGCAGGCGGTCATTTTTCTTCAGGCCCTCCGGCAGTTGAATCCCATATGGCTTGCGTTCACCCTGTTCATATAGCGTCCACAGCGAGGTTTTGGTGACACCCGTGATAAACCCACGCACAATCACTTCAATCGGTAGGGGGATGGCTTCACGCGCCAGCATCACATTCGGGTCGGGCACATCCAGCATATGGTTGGCTACAATGTCGCGGGTTTGCTCAAACCACCATGCACTGAGTTGATTCAAGACTTGCCCTTTAAATGGAATTAGACCTAACACCACATCAAATGCCGATACGCGATCTGTTGTAATTAGCAGGCGCAGACCATCGTGGCGATAAATGTCGCGTACCTTGCCGGAGATGCGCGGCCCCCAACCTTCCAATTCCACCGTATCCAGCGGGGTTGCCGCCAAAAGTTCGTTTTGAGAAATCACTAGACCCTCCTAAGCGTTTTTGATTGCGTTTTGGAAAATCGGCAGACCCGACATTCCAACATGACCGCGCCGCCATTTGGGATGCTGCCAATGGAAAATATGATCTTCGGGATGTGGCATCAATCCCATCACGTTGCCCGCCGGGTTGCAGAGTGCGGCAATCCCGAGGGCCGACCCGTTCGGGTTATAGGGATAGCCTGCCGGGTTGCCACATTCATCCACATAGGTCAGTGGCACAAGCCCATCCGCCCAGAATTGCTGCAAAGTCGCGTCATCACGCACGGCAATGCGTCCTTCGCCATGTGCCACCGGACAATAAATGAGTTCATCCAATCCCTCAGTAAATAGATTATGGCTCTGCCGATTGGGTTTCAAATACACCCAGCGACACTCAAAATGACCGGATTCGTTGTGGGCCAACGTGACTGGACGGGGGGAGCTGCTGCTGGGGAGCAGGCCTGCTTTGACCAGCACCTGAAATCCATTACAGATACCCAGTACCGGACGGCCTTTTTCGACAAATGCACTTAACATATCCGCCAAACGGGTCTCTAACTCCAATGCCCACACCCGCCCTGCACCGAGGTCATCTCCATAGGAGAAGCCCCCCGGAAGCACCAGCATGTGATAATCCGGCAAATCGCGCTCGTGGTTCAAAAGTTGATTCAGATGCACAATTTCGGGTGCCCCCCCTGCCAATTGACAGGCCAGTGCCGCGTCATGATCTCGATTGGTGCCCTTGGCGTGCAAGATCAACACACGGGGGTTTCCGGTTTTAGTAGCGATGGGTTTAGCGGCTGTTACGGGTGAAGGATTAACAGTCTGAGGGTGGGTGGTCATTCCGCGCCACACCATTGCCAGTTCTGTGATGGGTAGATCAATCGCGTTTTCAATGGTGAGGCGGGGCTGCACCGTGACAATGCCCAATTTTTCCAGCGGGGTATCGGCTAAAATGCTTTCAAAAAGCGCTGCGTCCTTAGCCTGTACTTCAACGACAAATCGGCTCAAGGATTCGGCGAACAGATCGTTTTCAAATTGCACTGATGCCCCCAAATCACCTGCGATGCACATTTCGGCCAGTGCCACCGCCAAGCCGCCTTCCGAGCAATCGTGACAGCTTTGCACCACCCCTTGAGTAATAGCCTGATGGAGTTTCCGCATGGTTTGTATCGCATCCGGTACAGGCTGCGGCACTTGACCACCCGTGAGGCCCGTCACCATTTCAAAATGACTGCCTCCCAGTTCGTTGTGTGTTTCGCCAACCAGATAGATCAAATTTCCGGCTTGTTTCAGGTCGGCGGTAATGGTGCGTTCAACATCCGGCACCAACCCAATTGCGGAAATCAACAGCGTGCCGGGGATGGCGTGGCGGTTGCCATCTGCGTCGGTGTATTCATTATTCAGGCTGTCTTTGCCAGAAATAAACGGCGTTTGATAGGCCAATGCTGCGTCATAACAACCTTTGGCACAGCGCACCAGCGACCCCAAACGATCTGGCAAGTTCGGATTGCCCCAACAGAAATTATCCAATATAGCGACCTGATCGGGGTCAGCACCCACCGCAACCACATTCCGCATGGCCTCGTCAATCGCCGCCCACGCCATCGCATAGGGGTCAATTTCGCCATAGGACGGGCAGACGCCATTTGAAATAGCCACGCCTCTAACCTGCTGATTTGTAGCATAGGGTATCAATACCGCCGCGTCGCCATGCCCTTTTTCGTTAATCAGCGGCTTAACGGCCATGCCCCCTTGCACTTCATGGTCGTAGCGCCGGATGACCCCCTCTTTGCTGCGAATATCAGGATGGGCCAGTAGCGCCAATAGTGTCGCTTCAGCATCAACCGGAGGCATTTGGCTGGGGGTGATTGGGGGGGCAATCCATTCGGCCTGTAATTGCCGTGTCGGGATGCCCTCATGTAAAAACTCAATATCTATATTGCCGACCTCGGTCTCGCCATAATGCAACACCAGCCGCCCTGTCGCCTCAAACGTGCCAATAGACACCATTTCGACATCGTGCAAATTACACACTGCCTGCAAACGGGCTACATTTTCCGACGGGACGGCTAACACCATGCGTTCTTGGGCTTCACTCAACCAGATTTCCCACGGAAGCAGCCCTGCATATTTCAGCGGTACATGTTGAAGCTGCACCGTTGCCCCGATACCGGAACTCATTTCACCAACCGCCGATGACAATCCACCTGCGCCGCAGTCGGTAATGGCGTGATACAGGCCTTCATCTCGCGCCTGCATAATGACTTCCAACACCTGCTTTTCATTAATCGGGTGTCCGATTTGCACCGCACTCCCAGAAACTATCCCGGTGTCGCTGTTCATCTCCATGCTAGAGAAGGTCGCCCCCCGCAGGCCATCCCGTCCGGTGCGCCCCCCCATCACGATAATCTGGTCGCCGGGTTGCACTTGGGTCGGATGCGCTTGGTGGGGTAATAATCCCAAACAACCACAAAACACCAGCGGATTCGCGGTATAGCCAGTGTGATATAACACCGCGCCATTGACCGTCGGGATGCCCATTTTGTTGCCGTAATCCTCGACGCCATGTATCACGCCTTCTGCGATGCGGCGGGGATGGAGTGCCCCTGTAGGCAATTGGTTGGAGTCAAGGTCTTGCGGCCCAAAACACAGCACATCCGTATTGGCAATCGGGCGGGCACTTACCCCCAAAATATCACGTATAACACCGCCAACGCCTGTATTTGCCCCACCAAAGGGTTCAATGGCTGAGGGGTGATTATGGGTTTCGACCTTAAACGCCAAATCCCATTCATCGTTAAATCCGATAATCCCCGCATTATCCACAAAAGCCGAACGGACCCACCCGCCTTTATCTATTTGTTGGGTTGCGGCGCGGATATAGGTGTTTAACAAACCGTGAATCGTTTCGGGTTGCCCGCCATATTCCGTGTAAGTGATGTGCGCCTTGAAGGTCTTATGAACACAATGTTCGCTCCACGTTTGGGCGAACATCTCCAATTCTATGTCGTTGGGTTCGCGGCCTTCGGCTTGATAGTGCCGCTGAATGGCCTGCATTTCGCCCAGATCAAGTGATAAACGGCGGGTTTGGCTGATCTCCATTAAGCCCCGATCATCGGCCTCCCGCAGCGGAATTGCTGTGACCAGCGCGTCATCTCCTGTTGGCGACGTATACAAGGGATGGATGGGGTGATTAATGGTGAATCTTTGAATCACCGGATTGGAGAAGGCTTTTGTGGCAAGGAGTTCCAAGTCGGCGACTGAGAGAGGGCCATCCAAAAGATAGGATTGGCCCGTTGCTACCTCATGAATTTGATCCCAACCCATCCGATGCACTGTTGTCAATAGATTTTCCGCGACGGTATCTGTCACCCCCGGCAGATAGGTAACTTCAATCCTATGGGGAGCATCCGTTTGGGTCGGGGTCGCTTCGAGGGGATACACCATATAGTCTTCGACGACTATATCTGTCAGAATGGTCTCGGCAAGGGTATGGGCAAGGGCTGCATCCACATCGCCAGTGACAAAAAAAAGACGGGCAGTTGAACAGCCCGTCATGGTAGTAACCCCTAATTGATAGCCTAAATCAATGAGTTTATTTGCTGATTTATTTTGATCACGCAACCGTATTTCTATGCGGAAAGTGGTCAACCAATATTCCCTTTCATCTCCTCTGATGATGGTACGCAAGCGTACTAAATAAAATGGACGCTTGACAAGATTGAACGTTAACTTTTATTCAAATTGACAAGAGGTTTGCGAAAACCGCCTATTCACTTTTGAAACAAGAAACCTTTTTGTTTGATGCAATCGCCCCAAACTACCATTGACAACCCCCCTCTGCCTCCGCTAAAATCTCGCATGTATTAACAAATGGCGGTTTGACAAATGCCAATGGCCTGATATTAGGCGAAAGCGCCGGCGTAGCTCAGTTGGCAGAGCATTCGCCTTGTAAGCGAAGGGTCATGGGTTCAAGTCCCATCGCCGGCTTTGGCAGTTTCATTAACAACCAAATATGGGTCGATGTCCCGAGCGGCAAAGGGGGCGGACTGTAAATCCGCTGGCAGACGCCTTCGCAGGTTCGAGTCCTGCTCGGCCCACAGGTGAGTTTTCACCGGACTGCCTACGTAGCTCAGTTGGCAGAGCGCATTCTTGGTAAGAATGAGGTCATGGGTTCAAATCCCATCGTAGGCTTTTTTAATCTATAGATTTTAGATATGGCCCAAATCGCTGTATCTCCATACTTGTAGACAAAAAAACAGTTTAGAGGAGAAGGTCATTCCAATGGCCCAGTTTGAACGAACGAAACCACATGTAAACATCGGGACAATAGGACACGTCGATCATGGCAAGACGACCCTGACGGCGGCGATCACCAAGA
>JAJTXY010000011.1 GCA_021463865.1 Anaerolineae bacterium | reverse complement strand
GTGCAGATTGGGGTACGGACGCAACCTGTTGCGTCCCTACGAAATGGCGGATTCATGGCCTTCTCTGCTATTACTCTAAATTCGGCATGACTCATGTTTTTGATTTTAGGCCAATGGGTCTAATTTGCTGTGTTCTTTAAGACAGCGTTCTAATACCCGCCGCGCCTCCCGCACGTTGATTTTAGGGGAGGCCTCAATATAAAACTTCTGCACCACTGCTTCGACAGCATTGATATTTGATGGCGTATACTGTGAAAGGTCAAGACCATAATCGGCCTCGTCCAAGTCGTCAATGGGTTCCAGCGTAATCTCGGTCACATTTTCGCGCCGGGATTGTTCAATTTTTTGGCTGCGGCTCTTGCTGGCTTTGGCGCGGCTGTGGAGTTCATCGGCATGGTTGGGGGCAGCGGCGGCGGCCTGTTCATAAAATTCGGCTAATTTGGCTTCTAGCTCGATGGCGAAGGTCATGACAGCACCATATTGATTTAAGGCCATAAAAATCCCTCTTTAAAAGCAAAAAGGCGGTTCATTCACCAAACCGCCTTGAATCGTGTGAATGATGATGAATTAGTCTACCAGAACACGGGCGTTTTCATCCACCCAATAGACAAATACATTCTCACCATTTTGGAACTGTTCATCTTCGCTGCGGCGGAAATTCTGGGTACGCACCACGACCTGCGAACTGCTGCCGTTATAACCAAAGCTGACGACATGGCGGGTGTCCGTCCCGATATAAACCGATTGTTGCAGCCGACCCGGAATCAGCGTCGTGCCGGAATCGTGATGCGGCTCTGTGCCGTTGCCATGTTTCAGTGTCAACTTTTCAGGCCGAATCGCTACCGTGACCTCGCTGCCAACGCTCATGGCGGGGTCATCCAAGACTGCGCCGACCTTATAACCGCTGGGGAGTTCGATCTCACCACGCGCTCCTGCCCGATCACACAAGCGACCTTTGATGAAATTGGTTTCGCCAATGAAGTCCGCCACGAAACGGGTATGAGGCCGTTCATAAATATCTTCGGGTGTGCCGACTTGCAGTACCTTGCCGTGATTCATGACCGCGATGCGATCTGCCATGGTTAGGGCTTCTTCTTGGTCGTGAGTAACGTAGATGAAGGTGATGCCGAGCTTTAGTTGCATTTCCTTCAATTCAAACTGCATGGCCTTGCGCAGTTTCAAGTCTAGCGCCCCTAATGGCTCATCGAGGAGCAGCACAGTCGGGCGTTTGACAAGGGCACGCGCAAGGGCAATACGTTGCTGCTGACCACCCGACAGTTCACGCGGTTTGCGATCAGCCGTATGAGGAAGCTGTACCAATTCGAGGGCTTCCATCGCCCGCTGTTTAGCGTCGGCGCGTGAGACACCTTCCATCTGTAACCCGAACATCACGTTTTGGAGAACGTTCATGTGGGGGAACAGGGCATAATCTTGAAACACCGTATTGACGGGACGGTGAAACGGCGGAACCCCTTGTACCTGTTTGCCACGAATCAGGATTTCCCCGCGTGAGACATCTTCGAACCCGGCAATCATCCGTAGGGTCGTGGTCTTGCCACACCCACTGGGGCCAAGTAGGGCAAAAAATTCACCCTTGTGAATTTGTAGTGAGACGTCATCCACTGCCTTGACCAACGCATTTTCCTTGCGCCGACCCGCAAACTCTTTGACGACGTGCCTAAGTTCAACATCAATTGCAGTCATCAGTTCCTCCGACTACCTATACTAGAGGCGAGCAGAAGACGATACAGTGAAAACCACTAATTTCTGGAGTCGCCCTCAAACAAACAAGAAAAAAATTAAGGTTCTAAAAAGGGGCGAACGCGCCGCCCCCCAAAGTTATCGCTAGTCAAGTTGCTTCTATTGTCCGATAAAGATGGTGATTTGATCCCACGCATCAATATAGGCTTCTTCGATATCCGTGTTGGCATCAACCGTCCATAGACGTGCCATCGTCTCTTCATCGGGGTAGGTAATGCCGTTATTCAAATATTCTTCGAGAATCAGGCCCTGATCGAGCGCCGCTTGGTTCGGGGTACCGTAGCCGATTTCGTTGCTGATATCCGCGCCAACCTGTGGGTCAAGGATGTAATCAATAAACACATGGGCAAGCTCAGAATTGGGTGCGTCAGTTGGGATTGCCAGATTATCAATGAAGATATTCGCCCCTTCTTCGGGAAGGGCATACCCAAAATCGTCACATTCGCATTCTTGGATAATTTGGAGGATATCCCCGCTATATTCCAGCGCGATGTCCACATTGCCACCTGCCAACAGTACCTGACCGTCATCCGGGGTAATAGCAACAACATTGCTGCCTTTTTCGACTAGATATTCGGCGGCTTCGGCGATTTCATCTTCATCTTTGGTGTTGGGGTCATAACCAAGCATTTGCAGGCCGACGCCGATCATAAAACGCAGGTCTTCGGGCCACGATACTGGGCCATCGTGTTCCCAGACCTGTTCCCAAGAGGTGATTTCTCCAACTGCTTCGATATTATAGCCGACGCCAGTTGTCCCCCATTGGTAAGGAATGGTATAGGTGTTTTCAGGGTCATAGCTGCGTCCCTTGAAGGTATCGCCAATGTTGACCCAATTGGGGACGAGATCGTAATTGATGGGTATCAGCAATTCTTGCTCAACCATCGTTTGCACAATGTAATCGGTGATGACGATGACATCCCAGCCGGGGTTGCCTTCACGCAGACGGGTGAGGGTGTTTTCATTGCCATCTGTGACATCATATTGCACGGTAACACCGCACAGTTCCTCAAAATCGGGAATGGTGTTCGACCCGATATAGGTTGCCCAGCCATAAACACTTAAGGTTTGCCCTTCATAGCCTTCGGGACATGTCCATGTGGTAGCCTCTTCTTGGGCTAACGTGGGACGTGCGGCTGTGGGAGCGATGATTGCCACCACTAGGAAAAGCGAAAAAACTAAGACAGCTATTTTGTACATGACGATCCCTCTCTGTCTATCGAGAAAAACAAATATTTGGTTGTTGACGTACTAGGCTTTACCCGCGCTGCGTCCTTGCAACACAAGCGAGAGTCCAACTAACAAGGTGGAAACGATAATCATCATGGTGGAAATGGCATTGATCTCCGGCGTCACTGTACGCCGTGCCATACTGTATACCACAACGGTTAGGGTCGAGGTATTGAGACCCTTCGTAAATTCACTGATGATGAAGTCATCAAGTGATAAGGTGAATGCTAATAATGCACCTGCGACGACCCCCGGCAGCATCAATGGGAAGGTAACACGCCAGAAGGTTCGCCATTCATTTGCACCCAGATCACGGGCCGCCTCTTCAAAATGAGGGTTCATATTTGCCAAGCGTGCCCGCACCACAATCGCCACAAAGGGGATACAAAAGGCGACGTGCGACAAGATGAGGGTCAGATAGCCAGAACGCAGCGTAATATTAAGGTGTTTGGTGGCATAATCGAAGACGATATTAAAGAAAACCAGCAGCGAAATGCCCTGTGTGATTTCAGGAATACCCACTGGTAAATACAGCAAACCTTCCAGTGGACGCTTGCCTATAAAACGACTTCGTGCCATACTAAGAGAAACCATCACAGCAACGATGGTTGATATGAGAGTTGCGGCGACACCGACGATGAGGCTGACTTTTACCGATTGAAGTAGCAGGTCAGTCGTTAAATCCGCGTCAACGTCAATGCCGCCGCTGAGAAGTTTGCTATACCATTTGGTGCTAAAGCCACGCCAGACGGCTGTGGAGTTGGAATCATTGAACGAAAACACCAATAATACGATGATGGGCACCCACAAAAAGATGTAACAAAAAAGTGCGTTGGCCCACATCAAGACTGGTGCAGTTCGACGAATGATTAAATCCCGCTTCATGCGAAGTGCTGGACTCAACCCAAACTTTTGGCGGCGGCGTTGGTTCAGTTCATCGGAAAGGAGGAGAAATTGGCGTGAGATAGAGCCAGTAATTGGCGCTATCATCGCGGCCAACAGCCCAAAGGCCCGTGATAAGACGTCTGCCGAATGATGGGCAGATGCTTTGCTGGGGGTATTTTCAGTACGCTGGGCGACAAGGGCATAGACGACGAGCGCAACTGCGACCACTGCCATGAGCACCATCGAAGTTGCTGCCCCGCGTGTCCAGTCACCCGTACCTCTGAAATTGCGGTAGATCAACGACCCGATCATCATGCCTTTTGTCCCGCCCAGCATTTCGGCGGTGATATAAGTGCCGATGGCCGGGATAAAAACTAAGATGCTACCTGCAATGACACCCGGCAAGGTCAAGGGAAAGATGACACGCCAAAAAGCTGTCCAGTCATTCCCACCAAGATCATGAGCCGCTTCGACTAGCTTAAAATCGAATCGTTCAACTGCCGCATAGATAGGCAGCACCATGAAGGGAAGGTAGCCATACACCATCCCAATCGTGACGGCCTTGGTGGTGAACATTAATTTTAAGGGTTCTTCAATCAAACCAAGTTGAAGCAGGGTGTGGTTCAATAGGCCATCGTCGTTATTGCCCAACAATACGCGCCACGCATAGGTGCGGATGACGAAGTTTGTCCAAAAGGGCAAGATGACGAGAAATAAGCTGAATTTTTGAACCCACTCTTTACGACGGGTACTGATAAAAAAGGCCAGCGGATAGCCCAATACAAGGCACCAAAACGTCGTCGTAAAGGCAATATTCAGCGAGCGCTTGAAGATCAGCCAGTAGCCTTCAGTGGTGACGTAGAGATAGTTATCGTGGAAGTTGCGACGCAGACTTTCGAGTGACCAGTTATAAATGACTGTGCCACCGCGACCACGTTCCATGAAGCTAATGGTGAATACAATCAGGAGGGGTAAGAGGAAAAGAAGGAAAAGCCACAGTGTTGCCGGGAGAGCGAGTAGCCCTCCGTGCGCCTTGAGCTTTAACCGCCCGAGTTGAAAGCGCGGACGATGATCTGAAGATGCGACGCTAGTATCCATCTACGAGTTCTTTAGACATCCAGATCAAATAGTACGCAATGGCCTTCATACAGGGAAAATGTCCTCAATCTTCGTGAATCTTTGAATGGCTCTTGATTTAAATGAAAAAAATCTTTCTGTTGCTGTCATAAAACGCAACCAAAGATTTTTGGATCAAAGCCAAAAGACGATGTGAATGATATAGCGAATTGACTCGGAATGCAAGTAGTTTTTTTGTGAAAATTCTCGCTCGGTGGCAGGGGTTTAAGAGAATCCCCGTTATCAGGTGAAACCAGAGGAAAAAGAAAAAGCGGAAGTGAACATTCCCTATGACTATCAAAACCAATCTATCACATATCTCCGTGAGGAATACCCGCCTTGAAGATTCGGAGGCCATTCATGAAATCGTAGCCCTTGCCTTTGGTGGCGAAGTGGGCGAACCGATGGCAATGTCGCGTCCCCATGTCCAACAACAGTTGCGCCGATTTCGTGAAGGTCAATTTGTTGCAGTCACCCCGCAAGGCCGTGTGGTCGGTACTGCCACGACCATGCGAACGAATAAACCCCCCACCGCCACCCCTCAGCCATGGCTAAAAATGATTGGTGGCCTTGAACTCAACAACCATGACCCCAATGGTCAATGGCTTTATGGCGCGGAATTTGCTGTCCATCCTTCTTTTCAGGGCATGGGCATAGGCCGTACCCTCTATGATGCCCGTTTCCAATTTGTCAAACGACTCAATTTACGTGGATTTTATGCAGTTGGCATGTTGATGGGTTATCACCGCTATCAACATCTCATGAATGTTGCCGAATATGCCGATAAAGTCGTCAAGCATGAAATCGAAGACCCAACGGTTTCGATGCAGATGCGACGCGGCTTCAAGGTACTGCGGTTGGTGGATTATTACAACGACGAACCGCTGGCTGGCAATGCGGGCATGTTGATTGTGTGGCATAACCCGGATTATCGCCCAATGTATTGATTTCGATGGGGCAGGCTGCCAAAAGGTGGTCTGCCCAATTATTCATTTGATAAAGGAGTTAAAGGGAAAAAGGAATTGGGGCATTATGTATCAGCAAACACTCAAAAGCGGGATTGTGATTACGTCAACACAGCCTGAACATGCGCGGCAGTTGGAACGCCTACAAGACATCGTTTTTCCAACCCTCGCACCAGAACAAAGATTTAAAGCCGAGCATTACTTGAAACACTTAGAAATTTTCCCCGATGGGCAGTTTGTGGCCCTACATGGTGAACAGGTGGTAGGCGCGACCAGCACCGTGCGCCTGCATTACACGCATGGACATAGCAAACACCCCCGTTTCGACGATATCATTCAGGGCGGCTGGTTAACCTCCCATCAACCCAACGGCGATTGGTTGTATGGGGCGGATGTGAGTGTGCATCCCCATTCACGACGGATGGGTATTGCACGCGGTCTATATAAAGCCCGCCAAGACTTGGTGCATCGTTTGGGGCTAAAGGGGCAAATCGCGGGTGGAATGTTAAGCGGTTATGGCGCTGTCAAAGATAAAATGACCGCCATGCAATATTTTGAGGCCTTGTTGATGGAAAAAATCGTAGACCCCACGCTTTCGGCGCAGCGGCGGGTGGGGTTTGAACTGAAAGAATTGCTGCCGAATTATTTAGATGACCCCCTTTGTGACAACTACGGCGTGCTGATTATGCTGGACGCCGGACGCCAAGTGGCACTTGAATAAACGATACTTTTAGAAAGAAAAACACTACACGGAGCAGTCCAAATCGGATTGCTCTTTTTGTTTTTGAGCGAAAGTTTACACAACCCCCAACAATCGTTATCATAAACCCCCATGAACACCGCTTTTATTTCGAGAAGCTACGAACATCGGGCGCAATATGATGCCGCCATTGCCCATGTGGTTGCGAGTTTGCGCCGCATGAACATGGAGGGGGTTGATTTTGTCCGTCGGTATTCGTTTGGAGAGGGACAGGCCCGTGAAATGATGGTTGCCACGCTACAAGCCATCCACCAAGCCGATGTGTTGATTGCGGAAGTTTCAGAAAAAGTGATTGGGGTCGGTATTGAAATTGGCTATGCTGCTGCATTAGGCAAGCCCATCATTTATCTTAGAAAGTCGGATGCCCCTTTTTCAACCACAGTTGGTGGACTGGCGACTATTGCTATCGTTTATGATAATTCTCAGGCATTGCAGGATAAACTCATCGAGGCTTTGCGTACTTTAGATAAGGAGACAAAATGAAAATACCCTTTGGTGGTCGTGTGTTGGTATTAGGCTGTGGGTCGGTATCCCGTTGTCTACAACCCCTGTTACTGCGGCATTTTGAGATGGATTTTTCCAAGCTGACCATCATGGATTTTGAGGACTTGCGTCATGCCATCCCCGACACCTTAGCGGCAGGCGCGAAATATGTGCAAAAACAGATTACCCAAGACAATTTGGCGCAGGTGCTTGGCGAACATCTCAGCGCAGGCGACCTGTTGATTGATCTCGCGTGGAATATCGCCGCGCCGGATATTATTGGCTGGTGTCACGATCACCATGTCTTGTATATCAATACCTCAGTGGAATTATGGGATCCCTATGCCGATGACATCCCCCCCGCTGACCGCACGTTATATGTCCGCCACATGGCCCTGCGAAAAATGACCTCGGCTTGGAACGAACCCGGCGCGACAGCGGTGGTCGAACATGGGGCGAACCCCGGTTTGGTCAGCCACTGGACAAAAATCGCGTTGGAGGACATTACTAAAAAGATTTTAAGGGATGGTCATGCAAAGGGTATCCGTAGAAGCAATCTGGAAGATGCACTTGCCAATGAGGATTTTGCCCTGCTTGCGATGCTGACAGGCACAAAGGTGATTCATATCTCCGAACGCGATACCCAAGTCAGCAATATCCCCAAAGCGGTCAATGAATTTGTCAACACATGGTCAATTGAAGGTTTCCGTGAAGAGGGCATCGCCCCGGCGGAAATGGGGTGGGGCACACACGAACGGCGTTTGCCCATCGGCGCTCAGAAACATTTGTATGGGCCGGGCAATCAAATCTGCCTGAGTCAAATGGGCATCAACACATGGGTGCGCTCATGGGTTCCCGGTGGTGAAATTTTGGGCATGGTCGTCCGGCATGGCGAGGCCTTCACCATCAGTGACCACTTGACCGTCTGGGAAGACGACATCCCCGTCTATCGCCCAACGGTGCATTATGCCTATTTGCCCACCGACGCCGCGATTGCTTCCCTGCATGAATTAAAAATGCGGAATTACGAGCTTCAACCCAATCTGCGTATCCTTTATGACGAAATTACCGAGGGCAAAGATGAACTGGGGGTGCTGCTGCTGGGTCATGATCTAAATGGCTGGTGGGTCGGGTCGCAATTGGATATTCACGAAACCCGTCAATTGGTTGGGCCGGGTCAAAATGCGACCACATTACAGGTGGCAGCTTCGGTATTGGGAGCGGTGTTCTGGATGATTAAAAATCCCCGTGAGGGCTTGAACGTCCCTGACGATTTGCCGCACCAAGAAGTTTTGAAAGTGGCGAACCTCTATCTTGGGCCATGCCCATCGGTGCAAACGGATTGGACCCCGCTAAAAAATCGCTACGACCCCTTTGAGTTATATGGCAAGCCGCGCCCCAATGATGACGAGGTGTGGCAGTTCGATACCTTCCGCGCCCTATGATGATGGGTAGTTAATAAATGCAAATTTGGGCGACTAATAGGTCGCCCTTACAAAATAAAATTCTTTAAGGAGGCTATTGATGAGTTTGCAAAATCTCTCCCCCGCGTGGTCACACCTGACCGAAATTGTGGTAGATCACGCCGAGGGGATTTATTTATATGACGCACAGGGCCATCGTTATATTGATTTCACGAGCGGCATCGGTGTGACCAGCACCGGCCACTGCCACCCGAATGTGGTGCGGGCCATTCAGGAACAGGCATCCAAGCTGATTTTTGCCCAAGTCAACTGTGCTATTCCGCCTCAAACGCTCGAATTGGCGGATACCCTTTTGCCATTGATGCCCAAAGGGATTGACTGCTTTTTCTTCTCTAACAGCGGAGCCGAAGCGATTGAAGGCGCGGTCAAATTGGCAAAAACCGCCACAGGCCGCCCCAATGTGATCGCGTTTCAGGGCAGTTTTCACGGGCGCACCGCGTTGGCGATGGCATTGACGGGCAGCAAAACGACCTATCGGGCCGGGTATCAGCCCTTGCCAGCCGGGGTGTTCTTCGCACCCTTCCCCTATGCTTATCGTTATGGATGGAGCGAGGATGAGGCGGTTGATTTTTGCCTGCGTGAACTCGATTTACTGCTCCACACCCAGACCGCTCCGCATGAAACCGCTGCGATTTTGATTGAACCCGTGTTGGGTGAGGGGGGGTATGTACCCGCACCCCCACGATTTTTGCAGGCCCTCCGGCAAATCTGCGACGAACACGGCATCCTGCTGATTTTGGATGAAATTCAGAGCGGCTTTGGGCGTACAGGTGAATTTTGGGCGCATAGCCGCAGCGGCATTACCCCCGATGTGTTGATTATGGCGAAGGGCATTGCGTCGGGGATGCCCATGTCGGCGATTGCGGCCCCACGTAAATTGATGGAAAAATGGCAGGCCGGGGCGCACGGCGGCACGTATGGCGGCGGGAACGCGGTAGTCATGGCGGCGGCGATTGCGACGGTCAAGACCATCCAGCAGGAAAATTTAGTCGCCAATGCGCGTGAGATGGGCGAGTATCTCAAAGATGGCCTGACCGAACTGCAAAGTCGTTTCCCTGTGATTGGCGACGTGCGCGGGTGGGGCTTAATGGTCGCCACTGAATTTGTCCAAGATGGACAGCCCTCCGCCGATTTAGCAAAGGCCGTCAGCAAAGCCAGCCTAGAGCGCAATTTGATGCTTTTAACGTGTGGCAGCTACGCCAATGTCATTCGCTGGATACCGCCGTTGGTGGTCAATCGGGCACAGATTGATGATGCCCTGCAAATCTTTAATGATGCGCTGGAGAGCGTGCTGACGTAGTTGAATTCTCCTGTCTCGCCAGCCACATGATGACGTTTAACAAACATGTAGGCTTTGTAGGGGCAGGGTCGCTGTGCCCGCCCGTTTTTTGGGATGGCACAGGGCCGCCCCCTACGACCCTATCCGTAATCGGCAAAAATTTATTTCACTGGATTGACCGTAAATTCCTGTACGACTTGCGGCACACGGCTCAAAATAGATTGCGGGTCGGCTTCCAATTCGGCACGGGTGTAGGGGTCTATCCCGAAAGTCGTCACATGCAATTGTTGGGTATCGGGGGCAATTTCAAACAGCGTCCATCCAAAAGTCGAAGTCGCTGTCCATGCCCCTTGCAGCAGTTCCGCATCAATGCCATCCGCTTCCTCTAGGCCAATTAATGGATACCCCAGCGGTTCAATTTGGGCATTAATTGCGCGGGCCATAAACGCCTCTTTTTCGGCCAATGTTCCTTCACGATAGGGCGCGACATCTTCTTCTGTCAAAAAGCCAAGTTGAATAGCCAGTTCAATGACCGTTGGGCCAAATGGTGCATCAAACGCGACTGACCCTGTGCTGATTTCCCATGCCCCTGTCGGGAGTTGTTCAGCTTTCGGAGCGGGGGTTAATTGATAAGTGATGTTATTGACCAACGTGCCGTGAATATCCGCCGCGACAAATACCACATTCGTTATGCCATTGTCCACGATAAATTTCATCAAGGCCGCCCGTTCTGCCGCGTACCCTTCAAAACGGTCTTGGGCAATTGCTAGGCCGAGATTCTGGCACGGTTCGGGCATCATGACAAATTTCCACAAAATGCCGTCGGTTTGGGCTTGCAGCAAATCGCGGGTAAGGGCCTCCAATTGGGGCAGACCCAACATTGAACGCTGATTATCAAACGAATTGCGATAAAACGTCAGCACCTGCCCCAAATTTTCAAAATCGGTGACAGGTTCAAGCGGGGCGCTGCGAAATGAACGCGCATCCAACACAAACACCGCTGCATCGCTGCCATACGTGAAATAGCGGTACAAATTGGGCTTATTGGCGGTCAATGCGTCGCCTGTATCCCCCCATGTCTCATGTCGAATAGGGTTGTATTCCAAAAATGCCTGCAAGCCATTTCGATAAAGCGCGGTGTCATTGATAAATTGACCCGCATCATTGGCAAAACGCGCATCGGTGCTGGGGGCCGCCCCGCCTGCAAAATCATTGGTGACTTCGTGGTCATCAATCGTGGGGATAAACGAGGTCTGGGAACGCAGCGCCGCCCATGTGTTTAAATCATAGCGTGTGCCATAGCCCTCATTATGTTTGGCCCGAAAATCTGCCAGTGTCAGGCATTGGGGCAAATTCACATCGGGTGATGGAAAGTCGGCATAAATGGTATCGCCCATCCCCACCATAAATTCCAAATCCATGTCGGCAGCATTAGCAATCGAAGGATAGGGCGCGAGTTCTTGTCGCCAATCGCCTGTCACCCCAAAACGCAATCCTGTAAACGTACCCAAAGCAGCAGCCGTGCGGAACGAGCCAATCAGAGTATTGCCAGCCGCATCCGTCACGCGATAAAAATAATCGGTGGCAGGCGTCAAATCACCCACTTCAACTTTGACAGGCAAGGTAGCGTCGGTGACTTCGGCGGTAAATGTACCCAAAATGGTTTCAAAGTTTTCAGCGGTGGCATATTCAAAAGTGACCGGGCCAAGCGCGGTGCTGTGTGCCCAAAGCACAGTGGAGGTCTGCGAGGTGTCCCCAGCGGCTACCCCATTCGGCATGGTTGGGGCAGTCGAAAAAGCGGCAGCGGCTTTATGCAAGGTCATATCCAAACCGAATTTTGCCATTGCCGCGGCGGCAAACCCCAAAAAGCTCAGTTTCAGAAAGTCGCGCCGAGAAACGGCCTGTTGTCGCAAGGTGGCAAGCACAGGCTTTAAGTCACGCAAGGTTGAGTTTTCAGGCAAGGGGTAGTCAAAATCGAATTTTGGCATCAATGAGTCCTTTCATTTATCATCGGGGGACTTTTTTTCTACAATATCCTATCGAATGGAAATAACCTATTGGATTTTAGACCATGCGGAGGGCCAATAGGTTAACCTCCAGTCAAATTTTGTTTACCATACAAGGATTTTTCAATGGGTCATATTCAATTAAAAACCGAAATCCCCGGCCCCAAAAGCCGTGAATTATTGGCGCGGCGGGCGGCGGCAGTCTCAGCAGGTCTGGCGAAATCTACCGAGGTTGTGATTGACCACGCACATGGCGCATTGGTGCATGATGTGGATGGCAACACCCTCATTGATCTAGCAGGTGGCATCGGCATGTTGGCGGTAGGGCACACCCCGGCCTCGGTTGTCCAAGCGATGCAGGCTCAAGCCGAAAAATATATCCATATCTGCTCCCTTGTGGCAACTTACGAACCCTATGTGCGGCTGTGTGAACTGCTCAACGAAATCACCCCCGGCGATTTTCCTAAAAAGACGCTTTTGGCAAACAGCGGGTCGGAGGCTGTCGAAAATGCCATCAAAATCGCACGGTATTATACGGGTAGACCTGCGGTCATCACGTTTGAGGGTGCGTATCATGGACGCACTCTGCTCACCCTCAGCCTAACCAGCAAATATGGCCTGTTTAAGAAGGGTTTTGGGCCATTTGCGCCGGAAATTTATCGCCTGCCTGCCCCGAATCTCTATCGCCGTCCGGCTCAGATGAGCGAAAGTGAATATCTGGATTGGTCTATTGCCAATTTGGAACATGCCCTCATTGCACAGGTTGACCCCTCTGCGGTGGCGGCGATTATTATTGAACCTGTGCAGGGCGAAGCTGGATTTATCCCCATACCGCAGCGCTTCCTCGCCAAAATCCGTGAAATCTGTGACAAACACGGCATTGTCATGATTGCCGACGAAATTCAATGTGGTTTTGGGCGCACGGGCAAATTATTCGCCATCGAACACAGTGGGATTGTGCCAGACCTGATTACTACCGCGAAATCGTTGGGGGCAGGGATGCCGATTAGTGCCGTGACGGGTCGCGCCGAAATCATGGATGCCCCTCATCTCGGCGGGGTGGGTAGTACATATGGCGGCAATCCGTTGGCCTGTGTCGCCGCTATTGAAGCCATCGAAATCATCCGCCAGCCCGAATTTTTGGCGCGAGTCAATCAAATTGGCAATATTATACGCGAGGTGATGTGTGGGTGGATGGACAAAGTAGAACTCATTGGCGATGTACGCGGCCTCGGCTCGATGATGCTGGTCGAATTTGTCAAAGACCGCCTAAGCAAAGAACCTGCCCCCGCCGAAACTCTGCAAATCATCAAACTGGCAACTTCACGGGGGGTGGTTTTGATTCGTGCGGGGTTGTATAGCAATGGTATTCGCCTTTTGCCGCCACTGGTCATTCCCGATGAGCAGCTTTATGAAGGGCTGAATGTGTTGGGTAGTGCGATTCAAGAGGTCACGGCGGCACGATGATTTTTTATAATGGCACGCTGCTGACCCAAGACCCATCCCAACCTGTCGCTGAGGCACTCGCTGTCGAAAACGGACGGATTGTGGCGGTGGGGACACAGGCCGAGGTCGAAAACCTAACCAAGCCGGACACCCGTCGGATTGATTTGGGGGGGCGCACGCTCATTCCGGGTTTTAACGATGCCCATGTCCATTTTTGGAAGGTGGGCCATCTGCTGACGACCCTGCTGGATGTACGCGATGTGCGGAGTATTCCCGCGCTGCAAACGTCCATTCAAGGTTTTAGTGACCGTTTGCCCAATGAGGCATGGTTGATGGGACGCGGTTATAACGAAGCAGTCATGGCTGAGGGTCGCCACCCTACGCGCTATGATCTGGACGCCGTGCTGCCGGATCGTCCGGCCTATCTCATCCGAACTTGTGCCCATACCGCCGTCGTCAACAGTAAGGCACTCGAAATAGCAGACATCACCGCCGACACACAACCGCCGCCGGGTGGAGTGATTGACCGTGACGAACATGGTGAACCGAATGGTATTTTGCGTGAAACAGCGATGGGCCTTGTGTTTAATCGTATTCCTGCGCCTACTCCCGCCGAATATGAAGCGATGTTATTGGCGGCGACCCAACATCATCTTGAATTGGGCATTACCAGCGCGACCGACCCCGGTGTGATGCCCGAATTATTGGCGGTGTATCGCCAGATGGACGCGGAGCAAAAATTCACCCATCGGCTCAACGTGATGGCGATTCGGCGGCCTGATGGGGGGATGGAAACACTGCCATTGCCGGAACGCTATCTTTCTAACCATCTGCGGGTAGATTCGGTGAAGTTTTTTGCCGATGGGGCATTGAGCGGCGCGGCGGCAGCCTTGAGCATTCCCTATCGCAATTTGACGACCAAAGGGGTGCTGCGTTTTGAGGCTGATGAGTTTTTTGAATTGGCCCGTGAAGCCCATATCATGGGTTTGCGAATTGGCACCCATGCCATCGGCGACAGGGCACTTGAAATGGTCTTGAGTACCTATGAACGCCTGAATGCGTTGGGGCCACATATCCGCCATCGCATCGAGCATTTTGGCTTGGCTTCACTTGAACATATGCAACGGGCTAAAGCGATTGGGGTGATGGTCGTCCCTCAAACCATTTTTCTGTACGCACTAGGGGCAAATTTTCGGCGCTATCTGCCCGATGAGTTGATGCCACGCTGTTATCCCGTACACGATATGCTCGAAGCTGGCTTGACAGTGGCGCTTTCATCGGATGCCCCGGTGGTCAAAGATGATAACCCCTTGCGTGGGATGCAAGCGGCGATTTTGCGGGCCGACCCAAGCGGCGCGACGATTGCCCCCGAACAGGCCATCAGTGCGGAACAAGCCCTCTATTGTTATACAATGGGGGGAGCCACTGCCAGCGGCGATGAGGTGAACCGGGGCAGTCTATCAGTGGGTAAATGGGCTGATTTTGCGGTGTTGAGTGATAACCCGTTGAAGGTTAACCCCTCAGCCTTAACTGATATTCAAGTAGACATGACTTTTGTGGGCGGCAAGCTCGTATTTGAGAGGTAGAAACACAACATGGACGTGCAGTATCAAGGTCATTATAAGCAGTACATCGGTGGCAATTGGGTAGAGGCCAGCAATGGCGGCCTTTGGGAACTGGTAAACCCCGCCACCGAAGAAATTATTCAGGTCATCCCCTTTGGCAATGGCGATGATGCGGAAGCCGCCATAGAAGCCGCCGAAAAAGCCTTTTTGTCATGGTCGCACCAAACCCCCTATAAACGCGCCGACGTGCTGAAAAAAGCCGCTGACATGATGCGCAGTCGGGCGGGTGATCTCGCCAAGATTACCACACAGGAATCGGGTAAGCCCTATGCACAGGCCAAAGGCGAATGGATTGTGGCGGGCGATTTGTTTGAATGGTTTGCGGAGGAAGGCAAACGCTCCTATGGACGGGTCATTCCGCCCCGACGTGGCAATACCCGCCTGACGGTCATTAAACAGCCGATGGGCGTGGTCGGGGTGATTACGGCGTGGAATTTTCCGGCGTATAATCCAGCCCGTGCATGGGCGGCAGCTTTGGCGGCAGGCTGCACCGTCGTGGCGCGACCCTCCGAATTTACCCCGCTGACCGCGATGGAAATGACCAATATTTTGGTTGAGGCGGGTATCCCGGCAGGCGTCTTTAACCTGATTAATGGCGATGCCGAATCTATGGGGCAGGCCTTTTTGAATCACCCCGCCTGTCGCAAAATCAGCTTTACGGGCAGCACGCGGGTGGGACGAATTTTGATGGATGGAGCATCCCGAACGCATACCCGCCTGTCATTGGAATTGGGTGGTAATGCACCAGTGTTGGTTTTCCCGGATGTCAATGTCGAGACGGTGGCCCAAGCCGCGATTCAGGCCAAATATCGCAACAATGGTCAAGTATGTACCGCACCACAGCGATTTTTAGTCCACAGCCACGTGATGGAAGAGTTTGTAGATAAGGTCGTATCTGCCGTCGAAAAACTCAAGGTCGGTAATGGAATAGAAAAGGATATTGATGTCGGGCCGCTGATTAACGCCAAGCAGCGTGACCGGGTGGAGCGTATGGTCAGCGAAGGCGTGATTGATGGCGCACAGGTTTTAGTGGGTGGTCAACGTCCCCTGCATCTGGAAAAAGGCTATTTTTATCAACCGACGGTGCTGCTGAATGTCAAACCACATGACCGGGTGTATCACGAGGAAATCTTTGGGCCAGTCATGCCGATTGTGCCGTTTAACGATATTGAAGAAGGCCTAGCCTTAGCCAACAGTACCCCTTATGGCTTATCGGCCTATGTCTTTACCAATGACCTCAATACCGCAATTCGTACCTATGAAGGACTAGAGGCGGGTTTGATCGGGGTCAATGAGTGGTATCCACAGGCTACTGAAGCTCCATTCCCCGGTTGGAAACAAAGTGGGCTTGGTATGGAAGCGGGCGAAGAGGGCTTGCACGAATATCTGGAAACGAAGTTGATAGCGATTGGTGGTTTGAAATAGGAGTTAGCGATGGCTGAGAAGTTGCTGCCAATGGAAAATGTAGTCGCGGTTGGGGTGCCCTATGAGGATTACCTTGAACACTACGCATCGTACTTTTATGAGTGGATAGATGGAGTCGTTATCAAAATGACACCGATTCATGAACGACACGATTTATTGACAGCTTATCTTAGGGCCATATTTGATATCTATTTTGCGCTAAAACCTTTGGGAATCACCCGGTCTGCTCCTTTTAGTATGAAATTGGAGAATGTGCCGTCTACTCGTGAACCCGACTTGCAGATAATTCTGAATGAGAACCCGTTTTATACGCCAACCGGTATGCAAGGACCTGCGGATTTATGTATCGAGGTCGTCTCGTTGGAAAGTATTGAACGCGATCATGGCACGAAACTGGGCGAATATGAAAAGGGTGGGGTGGGTGAATATTGGATTATTGACCCGCTCCGCCGCGAGGCTCGATTTATGCGCCTAGATAAACTAGAAGGACGTTATCTGGCCTATCGTGAAGATGAAAACGGCGATTATCAAAGCCCAAACTTACCGGGACTGCTGCTGCATGTACCAACACTTTGGCTTGATCCTTTGCCGAATCCGCTGCAAATCGCCGATGCGATAAAGGCAATGGTGGCTGAATAAATGAATTGACACCACCCAGTTCAAGCTAAGGACTGGGTAGTTTTTCTTTTGATTGGCAGCACCACATATTTCCCCCGATAACGGCCATTTTGTGCCATTCCAATATGACCATCACGTATAAATCCGTAACGGCAGTTACGAATTCAAATTATACCTATATAACCCACAGAAATAGAACGTGTATTCTATGAAATTTTGGGTTGTATGATGATAAATTTTACATTGGATTCGTCACGGTGGCTTTAGTCTCGTGTTCTAAAGTTTCTATCAACTTTATCGCCCTGCCAACCAATGAATCATCTGACGCCAGAAGGCCGAATAGTGCGACCAGTGGACAAAATCACCTGCCCAATGGGGCGCAAAATCTGAGGCGAAAATGGCGGTACGGCCCTTTTGATAATCCCAACACGCGATAAACGGGTCGCCTTGATAACTGGCAACCTGCGTCGCGCCGTCTTTGAGGGTCAATCGGTTATAGCCGCACAACGTCCAATCCGCCTCATCCCACGCCAGATTTTGGACGATAGGGTGGTCGGGTAGGTCAATTTGAAAGCGGAAGCCCTGCACCACCTCCACTCGATCATCATGGCGGGCGATGTTGACGGGTAACAGGGCTTCAATGGGGGTATCAAACCAGCGGGCAATCCCATTCAGGCCCGCGAACGAGAGATAACCCCCGACCATGAGAAACCCGCCGCCCTGTTCCACAAAATCGCGCACCATGCCGATGCGGTCAGGGCCAAGTGGATAGGTGTAAGGTGGGGTTAGGCCGGGGTAAAAAATCATGGAGTTGAAACCGACATCGCTGAAAATTACGACATCATATTGACCCAATTCGGCGGGGGTGGTGGGGAATTCAGCCGCGATGCCGTGCGGGGTGATGTGCTGGACTTCGACAGATGGCTCATTTGCCATTGCCTCTCGAAACCAGCGCCCATTGTCATTGAAATACGACTGCTCAATGACATCCGCCCCGACCAGATAGCGGTTTAGCACTACTTCTGAATCCCCAACATACAACACTCGTATCATTTGCCACCTCCATGCCGGACTGGATTTAGTTAATCGGCTCCATAAAATAGCCTTCCAGATCACCTTCTGCTGACCAGCCAATTGTCCCGTTTGTCAGTTGGATTTGATACCATGTATAACGTCCACCTGTGCAATCCGGGCCGCCAATTACAATAAACTGTGTACCTTCCGGCATTTCCAACAGGAACGCTCCATTGGGGGTCGAGCGTACTCGCAGGGGCTGTCCATCGGTAAAGGCGACCTGACCACGACCACCAACGGCCATGCGTGTAGGCGGCGTATTGGGGCAGACCACCGCACCACCAATGGTGCCGGGGAGCGTGATTTTGGTTAACGCAAAGGTACTGCCGGGGGGTGTAACCCACGCCAGTTGCACTTCTTGGGGTTGAACGGGCTGCCATAGGACTGTGCCAGTGGTTGGATTCGCGGTGAGATGGGATGAGACCACCCCATCAGCGTTGACGCTCAAAAAGCCAGTGGATGTGCCCAATACATCCAAAATGGTGTTGGGCAAAGGGGCAATTGTGCGGTTGGACATGGTGAGAGCATTCCACGTGATGGCGAAATCTTCCCCAGACGAAGCAAACATCGCCAATGCACCATTGGCGGCCCATTTGGTATCAAAGTGATATTTGGTCGCATCCGTCAGCAAAATCTCTGTTCCGGCGGATGTCATTTGCGCTACGGAATTAAAGGACGTGAATGGGCCATTGGCAGGCAAAACAGGCGCGGCGGCATTCTCATGAGGGAACAGAACCGCTTCATTGGTGGGTAAAACATCTTGGGTGGTGTGGTTATAGGCGCTGACTTCGACTGCATTGGCGTTCGGATGCCAGTTCAGCGTATCAAGGGTGGGGCCGCCCTCGGTACCTGCCGGAACCAATTGAAAATGCACAGAGTCATTGCTGAAATAGACCGTCATCGGGAAAAATGTCCCAGCGGGTGCGGCAATGGACGGAAGTTGATCTGCCAGTGCGGTTACAGCGGGGGTGCTGTACAGTAATTGATAGAGGGCATTGCCCGTTGCGGTATCAAAGACTACCATCTTCCATCCGGCATTTGCCAGCCCAAAGCCCGTATAAAAACCGACGACGTATTGGGAGGAAGCTGGGTTAAAGACATAGGGGGATTTGACGACTGCCCCATAACGTGCCCCAAGATGGATTTCTTCACCCGGCCCCGCTTGGTAGACGTTGATGAATGTGGCGGTTGCCAATGAATAGAGGCCAATGGCTTCGACCCCACCTTGCACCCTAGCGGCTATCAGCATATAGCGACCATCGCGTGAAAAGGCCACTTGTGGAGAATAGCCTTCCTCTGTAATTTCATTTGGCAGCTTGGGGCGGGCGATGCGGGCCTGTTCGCCATTGGGATTGAGTAGAATCAATTGCTCTGTTTCGCCATATTGATAAACCCACGCATACCATTGGGCTTGGGGCAGATCTTTGACAGTAGTAGGCGCATTTACGGTTCCAACGGCGGGCGTGCTGACCCCCGGTGGCACAGTGATGCCAACGCTGCGTGGATCAGGCCGACCATTGACGCATAAAATCACGATTAGACCGTCAGCGCTGACCCGATAATTATATTCAGGGCCGTCCAGCGGAAATTGGATGTCAACGTCATAGCCACGAATGGTTTGTTGAGTATAGGCTTGTCCTTCGGCGGGGCAGTCTAGGCTGGCGTCGTTATAAATTCTTTCGACCCAATCATAAAATGAGTTTTGGGGGGTGACTTCTTGACCCAACACCACACTCAGATTTGCCATCGCTTTCAGGACATAATCCGGCGGTGGGTCGGATTGGGCGTGGATGCGGGTAAGGGGGAGTACGGTTAAACACAGGGTCAGTAAAAGGGTTATCCGTAGTAGGGTGGGGAGTAATTTGCGCTGCATAGGCTGTACCTCCTCGGGGTTGCCACAAATTGGGAATATCAGGGGTTATGTTTTTGTCGAGAACCAAAACCATTTCGGTTCGTAGGTCAAGCAAAGACCATTATAGCGAACAAAAGATAGCGATTCTAACGAGAATTGATTGCAGTCGTCGCTAAATGTCGTACAATCAAAATACCGAGCAAAAATTTTATGGAATGTTTACCCTAGTTTAACGACTTAGCACCCATGATTTGTTAGGATCGCGGACACGGAAAAGTATATTTTGGTGGGAGCAACTTCATGAACACTGGATTAAATTCGACCAACAGCGAGCCGAGGGAAATTGCCCCCGGACTAACACAAGAATGGCTGCATGGGGGACAGGTTGAGTTTTTTAAATTGACCGACGCCACCCGTGAAAGTGTTGACGCATGGATTGATACCGCCCTTGAAACATTGGCACAGTGGCCCGCCAATCGCCCCTATTACGGCCTTGTGCAAATGACGCTCTCAGCAGCCCATGTGATTATGGTCAATGGGTTTGCCCGCCAACGCATTGAAGAATTGACAAAAGCCTTTCCGGCTATCGGTGGGTATCAGGCGATTTTGCTGCCACGTATGGTCATGAAGAATGTCTCAGGGTTTGTAGAGCGCCTATTTGAAGGATCGAATCGTCCGCCCCAAGTATTCTACGATATGGATTATGTGTTTGCGTGGCTCGATCAAGAGCTTTAACCGCCCCAGAGCGCTGGCGTGCAAAAATATTGGTTAAAGGGTATAGTAAAGCGCTGACAATAGTTCAGTGCTTAATTATTTTTGGCCTAAGCGCACCCATCGCCTTCACGTACTATTTTCGCGCCGTGCATATTTTGACTACAATGGTAAATAACTCTGGCACCTCACTGGCAATTTTCGAGTAAACAGACCACTATGGCTGACCAACCAAACGTTCAAGCAACATATGAAGAGGCAATGAACACGGGCCATGCGGCTGCGTGGGATCAAAACTGGGAGAAGGCAATCGGGGCCTATATGATGGCTGTCCGGGCCAAACCCAACGATCCGGCTGCCCATAATAGCTTGGGGCTGGCGCTGTTACAGGCCCGCCGCTTACAAGATGCGCTCAAGATTTATGAACGTGCCCATGCCCTTGACCCCGATGACCCTGTGCCATTGGAAAAAAGTGCCGATGTGTTGGAACGCCTCGGACGCTTGCAAGACGCCGCCCAACAGTATATGACGGTGGCCGAAACATATCTGGCACAGCATGACCTTGAGAAGGCCATCAGCAATTGGGAACGCGCTACCCGTGTGACCCCCGGGCTGATTAAAGTGCATCAAAAATTGGCGCTGGCCTATGAACGCACGGGGGATAAAAAACAAGCCGTGCGTGAATACCTCACACTGGCAGGTAATTTCCAGCGTATTGGCAAGGCCGATACCGCAATCCAAGCGGTGGAGCGGGCACTGCGACTTGAACCCAAGAACCCACAGGCACTCAATGCGTTACAGGCCCTTCGCGCTGGGGCGGAGTTGACTCGTGAGGCCACTGATGACCGTCTGAGAATGAAAGACGTCGAGGCGGTAGATGCTTTTGAAGCCGACCCCTTTGCGGCGATGACCCTCGATGCGACACAAGCCGACCCGCGTGGCCCAATCGGTGAGGCGGTGGAATTGGCATTGGAGCAGTTGGCAACCGATATTTTTAGCAATGAAATGATGATGATGCAGCAAAGTGGCATGAACGTCATTCAAGCGATTGAATATCATCGTCAAGGTGCAATTGAGGAAGCGATTGGAGCCTATCAGCGGGCAGAATCGGCAGGTGTGAACTTCCCGGCGCTGTTTATGAATATTGGCGATCTGATGATACAGCGCGAACGATGGAAGGAAGCCATTAGCTATCTGGAGCGCGTCCAAAATGCACCGCAGTTGATGGCAGGGGCAAATCATGGGCTTGGAATCGCCTATAAAGAATTGGGCAAGACCCGCCAGGCAACCACCTGTTTGATTAAGACCATGCAGTTGGTGGATATGAAGATGGCGATTAGCCAAGATGAAGCAGGACAATTGGGTGCGGTCTATGACCAACTGCTGAATCGGACGCGCAATGCCGATGAAAAGACCCTCTCCGCTATGAATCAGCGGTTCTTTGGTCTATTGACAGGCCACGATTGGAAGCAGCGGGTTGAACTCACCCGCCACCAATTGGAAGATGCCATTACCGACGACCCTGAACGCTTGTTAGATGTGGCATCGGTCAGCCCGGAAATCATCCAAGCCATGAACCGCATTGACAGCTATATGAACAACCGCCGTTATATTTTGGCACTGGATGAGGCTTTTAATGTCGTCTCGAAGGAACCCGATTATCTGGCGGCCCATCTGAAAATCGGGCAAGTCCTTGTCCAGATGAACCGTGTCCATCAGGCGATTGAAAAATATAACCTTATCGCCGAAACTTATATCGCACGTGGCAACAAAGTACGGGCGGGCGAAATCTTAAATGAAGTGATCAAGATTGCACCGATGGACATTCGACTGCGCCAAACCTTCATCGAATTTTTGGAGGAAGATGAAAAATGGCCGGAGATTTTGGAGCAGTATATCAGCCTTGCTGACGCCTATTTTGAATTGGGCGACCATAGCAATTCCCGCACAACCTATAACCAAGCAATTCAATTGGCACAACGGATTGGGGCGGATAAGTCGGTGGTGATCAAGATTTTGCACCGACTGGCTGATCTCGATATGACTCGCTTGGAAATGCGTGGGGCGTTCCGCAATTATGAAAATATCAAGAATCTCAACCCTGCCGACGAAAAAGCCCGCAAGATGTTGATTGAACTTAATTTCCGTCTAAGCGATCCTGCGGGGGCCATTCGTGAGTTAGACGCCCTGCTGCAACATTACGCCAAAGAACGGAATGGGCGGGCGATTTTGGAACTATTGGAAGGGTGGGTGGATAAACGACCCAATGATGAGGGTGTCCGGTCACGCTTGGCGGCGGTCTATCAACAAATCAAGCGCAACAAAGAGGCCTTGGAGCAATTGAATGCGCTGTTAGAATTGCAGTTGAACAATGGTCGCCACGCCGATGCCTGCCAGACTATCAAACGAATCTTGCCTTTACAACCCCCTCAGCAGCAGCATTATCTGAATTTGATGCAGCAGCTTGGGTGTGGTTGATGGGTTGCTAACCGACTAAACATTCAAATTTATGAGTACACAGAGGCCAATTCCTGAGCTACCACCCTTTACGCCCCGCCTAGAGGGATTTCGCATCGAAGAATTTCATCACCAATCGCTGGCGTTGCTAAGTTTTCCAATCGAACATGACCAAACTGCACTCGATGTCGCCGCTTTTCGAGTAGACCCGCCTGCGCCACCCCCCGACCCCCCGATTCCCTATTTGCAGTCGGTGTGGTATCCCAAGCCGATTCGTGGGGTACGCGATTGGGCGCTGGGTCAATTAATCCCGCCGCGTTCACCCCAAATTATTGGCAAGGCTCGCACCGCCGATGTTCAGAGGGCCATTCGTCCGCTGGTTGGCAACAAAGGCCCGGTCATCATTCAAGGTGAGCCGGGCATGGGCAAAACGACCCTGTTGGCTCATATCGCCGGACACGAACGCACCCGCCAGCGCTATCGCCGTATCTGGTGGTTTGATGATCCGCAGCGGGTAACACAGGGGTTGGCACTGGCTTTAAACCTGCCAACCGTCCTGACCGAAAGTGATGTCACTGCCAAATGTGCCATGTTAAACGTGGCGCTTGATGAAAATACGCTGGTGGTGGTGGATAATGTCCATCCTGATGATTTGGAATGGCTGACCATGCTCTCCATTCAGCTACTGGTCGGCGTCGAGATGACTCCTGATGAACCCACTGACGGCGAAGATGCTCCGCCCGAACCTGAAAATGTGATTACGCTGCGTGCCCTGCCTCAACCCGATGCGCTGGAATTATTGGCGGAGGTGTGCGGGATAGATAAGGATGGGATGCGGGGGCAGATGCGGGCATGGATGAGCCATATCACCCGTTTGTTGGGAGGGCATCCACTGGCGTTGATAATTGCTGGGGCGCTGTTTCGTGAAGATGGTCTCCCGATGGAACGTTTGGTGGCCTTGTTTAGTGATCGGATTGTGCCGGAAACCCCCAATCCTCAAGTGGCCTTAGATTTGACGATTGACGCTCTGTCCAGTGAATACAATGATTTGCTGCTGGCAATGGGCACGCTCCCGCCGTCTGGGGCATCATTTGAGGCGATTCTAGCCACCGCGAAGATTGAAGGCGTGATCGCAGGGTATCGGGGGTTGGCTTTTCTTGCCAAACGCGGGTTGATCCATCATGACACTCGCATCGGTGAAAAATATGTAGCGCATCCGATGGTGTGGGAACGCATGGCAAACACCACCCCCCATAAAGCAGGCAATCCTTTTGGGGATCGCTTGCGAAATTGGGTTACGTCACTGGCCCGCCGCCACAGCCAAGATGCTGTGCAGTTGTATCGGGCACAAAGCGAAATCCTATACACACTCGATATGGCAAAGACGTATCGGTTGGATGAAGTGGCGAATAAGCTGAATACCTCGCTTGCTGCCTATTTCCGCGAATATGCGCCCGAATATTTTAGCGATGACCTCGCCACGCCTGCATTGATTGGGGATCGGGCCAAAGCTGCGGCTGTGTTAACGCGCGGGATCGCCCTGCTCAATGACAATAAATTAGACGAGGCCGCCGAAACACTCAAAGAAGCCTATAAGTTGGCTGAAAATCATGGCTCTGACCATGAACTGGCCGAAGTGCTGGTGGCCCTCGCGCGTTATGCCGACGCTTTGAACGACATTCCTGCCGCCATCCAATGGCTGGAAAAAGCGGGTAAGCTGACCTATGAACTAAAAGCCGAAAATTCGCTCGATATTATTCGGATGGGGCTGGCGATTGTTTATCGTAAGGCGGGTCGGCTAAAAGAGGCCCTCGCGGTTTTGGATGAGGTGGAAGGGAGCGCCGCCGAACGTGCCAGAATTCACCGCACGGCTAAACAATGGGATTTGATGATTCAGGCGATGGAAGAGGCCGGGGATTTATCGCCCTATTCGCGGGCTGACGGCTATTTGCAGGCCGGACGCTATGCTGAGGCGTTGGGCGCGATTGCCGATGAGCATGATAGCCGCAGTGCCTATCTACGGGCGGTAATTTATCATCTCAATGGGGATTTGGAAACGGCCATTCGAGGATATGAAACCGCGCTTGAAATGTTCCCCTCGCGTGATCAATATCGTGTCGAAGCCCTGATTGGTATGGGAATTGCCTATGTCCAGCAGGACAATCGAGAGCAGGGCGAAAAGACGTTTATCCAAGCGCTTGATAACATCCCGACTCTGCGTAAACCCAATCCGCTGTTACATGGCAAAACACTGATGCTTTTAGGGGCACTGCGATTGCTGGATGAGGATTTCAACAAAGCGATTGAATACAGCAATCAGGCCCTCGAAATTTTGGGGAAAGCCTCGGCGGACAGTGTGCATCGGGAATCAGCGGATGCCTATCGCACGTTAGGGCGGGCCTATTGGCGGAAAAATAATAAGGCCCAAGCCCTTACCGCATTCCAAAACGAGGCGGAACATGCCCAGAGTATGGCGGTGCGCGATGATAAGCGTATTGGGATTGCACTGCACCATCTCGCCGAGGCCTATTATGCCAATGGCGAAGTAGAACGGGCGATTGGCAATTATCGGCGGGCGCTGACTCATTTGGATGCCCAAGCCGAGCCGCTGAGTTATTTTATTACCCAAGTCGCGCTGCATAAGGTCTTGTTTGACGAAGACCGTTTTGCGCCAGCGTTGGAGGTTAGCCAAGCCGCCATTGACCACCTCAACAAGCGCCCCCCAGCCGATGTGCAGCATATGGGGTATATGCTGTGTATGCACTCGCGCACCGAGCAGAAATTGGGACGGGCCGCCCAAGCCGAAACGACCTTTGGCAAATGGCAGAGTGTATTGGCAGGCCGCAGCGACGCCATCCGTGACCCCAAACGCCCACAGTTGACCCTCTTGGCCCTAGCGCTGGCTACCCGCAGTTTGATTGCCAGTCGCCGACCTGATGAAGCGGTGCCATTGGCGGAAGGGGCGGTCATGCTGGGTGAGAAATATTATCCGAGTACCCCGATTGCATGGAGTGTACGCCGCGATTTGGGGCAGGCCTATTTGGATTTGGGGCAGTGGGACAATACGATTAAGACCCTTGCGTCACTGCTTTATGAAGATGTCGAGGCCGAATCGTTCACCTATGCGCTGTCCCAAGAATACACGGCGATTGCACAAGCGAACCTGAACAATCAGGAAGTAGCTTTGACGCATCTGCAAAAGGCCTATGAGCATCAGCCGATTCCGCATGAGCAAGGCCTCTTGTTGGAGCGCATGTGTGATTTGTATTTGGAGATGGGCAATACTGATGCGGCCATTGACCATTGCCGTCGTGCCATTCCCTTGATGGATCGGCAGAGTTTTCCGGGTGATGCGGCGCGTGTCCTGACCAAATTGGCACGAACGTTGAGCGGTACAAATCATTATGCCGATTCAATCGGGGTCTATGAAGATGCCCTACAAATGCTGCGTGCCCTGCCTGATGCGGATTTAGTCCATACAGCGCGGGTGTATATTAGCCTAGCGACCAGCCATGAAGCACAGGGACAGTATCCCCAAGCCGCCATTGCCTATCGGAACGCGATTGATACATTGGATTCGTCACGTACCCCATCACATGATGACCATCGGCAGGCCGTGACACGTTTGGCAGCGGTATATGCCTTGATGCAGGATTTTGACCACGCCATTGAACTTTATCAGCAGGCGCGTGAAGAAACGGAAAAATTCGGCACGCCACAGGAATTGGGCACGATCATTGCTGCCCAAGCCGATACCTTGCGGCGGGCCAATCGTCTGGAAGAAGCTCTCGAAGCCTACGAAGCGGCGTTGGAATTGCAGCCCGCCTCAAACTTCCCCCGCGAACGGGCTGCCACCTTACGCGGGTATGGGCAGGCGCTGTCGCTGTCGGATTTATTGGATGATGCCCGCCATGCATGGACACAGGCGCTTGAGATTACCACCGACGCCCCTGCCATCGAAATCGCGCTAACCTATCACGCCATTGGAGAAGCCTCACGGCGTTTGCAGCAGTATGATGAGGCGGAGAAAAATCTGCGGGATGCCCTGAGTTATCATCAAACAGGTAACGAAGCGACGGCAGATACCCTGCGGATGTTGGGGGGCACGCTGTTGGATGCCAACCGCCCCGTCGATGCCATTTCACCTTTGCAGCAGGCACTCGATATTGAAAAAGGGTTGCCGCAGCAAGTCAATGCACGCATTGTCACCACCCTTGATTTGCTGGCTCAGGCCCAAGAAAACAGTGGCGATTTGACTGGAACGATCACCAGTCATCATCAGGCATTGGTGTATACGGATCGAACGCTACAGCCTGTCCAAACCGCTAATCGCCTGCGCACATTGGGCCGACTCTATACCGTCTTGCAGCGTTGGCGCGATGCCCATATGGCGTTGGAAGAGGCGTTGGACGTTGAATTTAAACACAAGCCCCGTTCGGATTCACGCATTGCCCAAACGTTGGAAATGATCGCACAGGCCTATCGGCGAGAAGGGCATCTCGAAAAAGCGGCGGATGCCTATAAACGCATGGCTTCGTATGCCAACCTGACCAAGACGGCCTCGGCGGAGTTAAAAGTGACCCTCGATGAAATCCAAAAACATCGGGCGACCCTTGAGGCGGCACGGGAATCCCTAACAGTAATGGAGCGCACCAAAGGCGGCGATTATCGAGATTTGGTCTATATCTATGCCCTGATTGCCCAAACCCACGCTGCACTTTCGCAGCCAGAATCCGCCAATGATGCTATTGACAAATTATTAACGGTACTCGAACAACAGGCGGGGGAACTTAATACTGCTGACGAACGTCCGCATTACCGAGGGTTGGCACATGTTTTTGAAGGCAGTCAGGCCGCCAGTGAGGGCAATTTAATTGAGGCGCGGGCACACTTTCAGCGTGCTCTACACGACACAACCGATAAGGCCATGCGTTGGGTTATTGAGCGCGGATTAGAGAGTGTGCAAGAATAAAGCAGAATTTGGTGTAGAATAGCTTTATTAACCCAAAATTATTTTCCGTATCCATTGGCTTGTTGTGTAGTATTCAATAGCTCCCAGCACGCCGTCACCGCATAGCATTATAGAACTTGGGTGGAGCATAGATTTTCATGAACTCAAACACTCAGCGTATCATTGGTGGGCGCTTCGAGATTCTTGACGTTATTGGACAAGGGGGAATGGGGACCGTTTATCGCGGACGGGATACCCAAACAGGCGACACTGTTGCTATTAAATCCCTGCGGCCTGATATTGTCAAAGATGACCCTAAATTACTGGAACGCTTCACCCGCGAAGGCGAGGCACTACGCCAACTGAATCACCCCAGCATTGTCAAAATGTTGGCCTCAATTGAAGAAGACAATCACCACTACATTGTGATGGAATATGTTGGCGGCAAGTCGCTCAAAGACCTGCTGGCGGAATCTGGCCCAATGCCGATTGATCGTGTGCTACATATCACACTGGATGTAGCTGACGCCCTGACCCGCGCACATCGTCTTAAGATTATTCATCGTGACCTTAAGCCCGCCAATGTGTTGCTGGCGGATGATGGCACCCCGCGTTTGGCCGATTTTGGGGTGGCACGTTTGGCCGATAAGCAGGGTCATACCCAGACTGGTGAGGTTTTGGGAACGTATGCCTATCTCAGCCCCGAAGCCTGTCATGGCGAAAAATTGGATGCCCGCACCGACATTTGGTCGTTGGGCGTAATGCTGTTTGAAATGCTGACGGGAAAGCGTCCTTTTGAAGAAGATCAACTGGGTGCGACGTTGGTGGCGATCATGACCAAGCCCGCGCCCGATTTAGCCAAATTGCGGCCAGATGCCCCGGCTGGACTCGTTCATCTCATCAATCAGATGTTGGTCAAAGACCCAACCCAACGGATTGGGAGCGTGCGGTTGGTTGGGGCGGAGCTTGAATCCATTATAGATAATATTGATACCGGGGTTCGGCATAATATCGCGGCGCTGCGGGCATCGGATGGGTTGACCTCGCGCTTTGAGACGCCCACCCCCGGCTCGACCATGACCCCGATAGATGACAGCGAATTTCCGCCCATCAAAATCATTATGCCGCAGAGCCAATTGCCAACAGCGGTGTCTGCACCCTCGAAAGTTGCCTCACAACAAACCGTCGTGGTTGCTCCCCCTCGCCAGCGCAAAAAATGGCCGTTGGCAGTCGGGGGTGTTGTCGTGTTGGCGGTGATTGCGGCGGTGGCTGCCTTCATTCTATTTGGGGGGCAAGATCAGAAGGATACCGAAGCGAGTGATGGCTCGGGTGGTGGGGATACGTCCAACGAAATAGTGGTACTCGACCCCGTGCCCGAAGGCGACATTATGGTGATTGTGGGGCAGATTGAACGGGTCGAGGGTGAGGAACGTCCGGTACTGCGCTTTGTGTTGGATGATCTGACCCAAGTGTTAGAGGCGGGCCAGCCGATTGCCAAAGTGCATATTCGGGAATATCCCAATGTGATCCATTCCAATGCGGAGGCCCGCGCCATTGCCGAAGCGAACCATGCCCGCGTGATTATCTGGGGCAATTACGATGCCGATG
Organism: Anaerolineae bacterium; assembly: GCA_021463865.1. GTDB lineage: Bacteria > Chloroflexota > Anaerolineae > Aggregatilineales > J027 > CFX10. The sequence continues at coordinate 108,556 of JAJTXY010000011.1, read as the reverse complement.
TGGTGGAGTTAGAAGTACAAATTGGGGCGGTAGATACGACCCTATTCCCCCGCGAAACGTTTGAAGAAATGTCGAATGTGCGGGTACACTTGACCAATCCGCGCCAAGAATCGGTTGCGCCACAGGTGATGGGCATTCTGGCGACCTATAACAATCTGAGCGGCGAGAGCTTTAACTATGTCGTGCCGATGGTGATTTTAGATGATTTGAATGTCACCCCGGCGCAGGTGGTAGGGTCAACCGTCGGAGCTTATGTCCATCAGTATTACAGCACCTATTTCAGTGACCCGGCCCAATCGGTTGAGGCCATTAATCAGGCGATTGCACTGAATACGCGGAATGGCGCGTTGTATCAACTGCGGGCATTGGCCTATCAGCGGTTGGGGGATTCGGAAAATGTGATTAACGATGCGGAAACCGCCCAACGGCTTGGCCCCGCCACGTGGACTGGCCCGAATTTCCTGTTGGCGATGCAGGCGTTTATTCGAGATGACTTCCGCAAGACGATTGATTATCAAGATAAGGTGCTGGAAGTGAACCCGAAGGACTGGTTGGCGCTTACCTTCCGGGGATTGTCGTATTACATGCAGGGGCGGTATGACAAGGCCAGCGCAGATTATGAGTTGGCATTGGCAGAACAACCCGAAACGAATTTCCCCTATGTGGTCAGCGCGTTGATTGCCCTGCGGATGGGTGATATCTCGACAGCATCGGAGCAGATTGAAACCGTTACCCAATTATTCCCCGACCCGCAGTTTTGGAATCGGGCTTCGTTTGGTATTATGGGCGAAACGTCCGGCACGGTTACATCGTTCTACAGTCTAACCCTCTCGGCGTTTAGCGAAATGACGGTGGGGCAGTATGACGCGGCGATTCGGGATATTGAGCAAGCCTTAGCCATTCGGGATGATGTGGCGGACACCTTTCTGTTTCAGGGAATTGCTTATTGTAGCAAGGGCGAATATGACAAGGCCCGTGATGCCTATAGCAAGGGTTTGGCGCTTGACCCCGATTACACCATCCTCTATTTGCTGCGGGCCGAAGCCTATACCCGTGATGGTAATGTGGGGTTTGCGGTGCAAGACTATTCGACGGCACGCGGCACATCGGCATGGCCTCAATTTGAAGCCTATCTTGCTGAGCATCCCGAAATGACAACCGTCGGCTGTGAGGCGTTTTTCAATTAACTGCGAATGACAACATCTGAATGGACTATCGGGCGAGAGGGTTCTACTCTCGCCTTTTTGTTTATTTAATGCCGAAATATTGGGTAGCCTGCTTACGAATCATGCCAAAATAAGCCGCGCCCCAAATGGGGGTGGATTTACGGAAGTGCAGTTTTTGAGTCGATAGTTCCATCACCACCGGAAATTCATAGCTACCCCAATGCGAGGGCTTGTATTGCTTGGTAACGAATTTAAGCACATCTGGTGGGATAGTTTCAGTAATGATGAGGGGGTAGGCAATAATAGCAGTAGCACGGGTGGAGATGCGAGAAGTTTTTTTGTGCTGTTTGGCGAACTCAAAGGCTTGTTGGCTGTACTGCTCAATGGCTTCCGGGGTGAGGTTGCCACGCAGAGCCGTGATAAAACAAAAGATCTCGTTTTGCATTTTGCGATTGGGACGTACAACCTGATGATACAACACGGTGCGTGGAAGGCTGGTTTCGATTTGATGAAAGCCGACTTTGGACAGCTTGCCCCGCACAAAATCCACATATTCATTGAGCAACATCTCATTGACTCCTGTGTGAAAGTTAGGGCAATTTAAATTTTAGCATATTCACCGAATTCAAAGGGGTGATAGATTGTGTTAAAATCGTTGCCCTATGTACTTTTTTGCCCCTTGTGGGAGGTTAATTTCGATGCGCCATTTTCTGGATTTGGCTGATTGGTCATCAGAAGAATTGATGCGGCTAATTGATGAGGCCGTCTTTTTGAAAAAAGAATTTCGGACGGGCGGCAACCGTCCAATTTTGCAAGGCAAATCGCTGGCGATGGTGTTCCAGAAGCCCTCGCTGCGTACCCGCGTCAGTTTTGAGATGGGGATGCAGCAGTTGGGGGGGTATGCCTTGTATATCAGCCCGAACGAAATCGGCTTGGGTAAGCGCGAATCCATTGCGGATGTGGCCCGTGTGTTGGGGGGCTATGTCAATGGGGTCATGGCGCGTGTATTTGCCCATGAGCATGTCACCGAACTCGCCAAATGGTCGCCTGTGCCGATAATCAACGGCCTAAGCGATTACAATCATCCCTGCCAAGCAATGGCCGATGTGCTGACGATTTATGAGGAATTTGGGCAACTGCGCGGTCTGACTGTCGCCTATCTAGGGGACAGCAACAACGTGACGCGCTCGTTGTTGATTGCCGCCGCGAAATTCGGGTTTAAGATGGTGGTCAGCAGTCCGGAGGGATATTCGCTAGATCAAGACGTGATTGCGAAGGCGCGTGGGATTGCGGGCTATGAAGTCGTGCAATTGATTACCGATCCCCAAGAAGCGGTGCGAAATGCCGATGTGATTTATACCGATACATGGACGAGCATGGGGCAGGAAGAAGAGACCGAACAACGCCGCAAGATTTTCCCACCCTATCAGGTCAATTATCCGCTGCTGCAAATGGCCCCATCGCATACTATTGTTATGCACTGTCTACCCGCGCATCGAGGCGAGGAAATTACCGATTCAGTGGCGGATGGCCCACAATCACGCTTGTTCCCACAGGCCGAAAATCGCCTGCACGCTCAAAAAGCGATTTTGGTTCAACTTCTGCGCTAGATAACTCAATCCGCAAAAATAAGCATATGGGCGGTCATTCAAGCCGCCCTTTTAAGAAAGCATAATTCATGATGAGCAGCATCGTTGTTCGTAAAGTCGAAAACAAATCGGACTACCAAGATTTTTTTGAATTTCCGTGGACCCTGTATAAAGACAATCCCTATTGGGTGCCGCCGCTGAAGTCGGTGCGGAAACATCTGCTGGATCGTGAACATGATGCGTCGTGGGAATATATGGAGGGTGATTTTTTTGTCGCCTATAAAGATGGCACACCCGCCGGGACGATTGCCGCGTTTATCAATCACCGCCACAACGAAACGTGGCAAGAACATATCGGCTGGTTTGGGGCGTTTGAGTTTATAGACGACCCCGCAGTTTCGAAGGCACTTTTAACAGCGGCAGAGGACTATATCAAAGGTAAGGGTTATGACGCGATTCGTGGCCCGGTCAACTTCAACCTTAATGGCGAGATTGGGGTGCTGTTGGATTCTTATGACCGGATGCCAATGATTCTGATGCCTTATAACATGGCCTACTACCCACAGCATTATGAGCAGGCCGGGTATGTCAAAGCCAAAGATGTCATCACGTGGGCGGGCAACAAGGCCACATTAGGATTGGAAGGCGGCATCATCCCCGAACGCTTGGTGCGGGTAGTAGAAAAGAACAACCAGCGGCGTGGCATTACCGTGCGGGCCGGAAATCGGAAAACGATTAAAGAGGATTTCCAGATTATCTATGAGTTATACAACACAGCATGGAAGGATAATTGGGGGTTTGTGCCGCTGACCAAACGCGAACTGGATGCGCTGATTCGGGATTTGAAACAGTTCTACGTCCCGGAAATCACATTTTTTGCGTTTGTGAAAGGCAACCCAGCCGGATTTGTCCTCGCTGTGCCAAATATGAACCAGCCAATTCACAAAGCCTATCCGCGTCCGGGTGTGCCGGAAATTGTGAGCCTGTTGAAAATCCTGTGGCATTGGAAAATTCGCCCCGTGATTACCGAGGCCCGTACTCCGTTAATGGGCGTGAAAGAAGAGTATCGCGGAATTGGGGTAGATGGCGCGATCTTACTGCACCTCTTTAGCATGGTGCATAAAACCAAATACTCCTTCTATGAGGGCGGGTGGGTTTTGGAAGATAACGAAGATGTCAACATCATGACCCGCAATTATCAAGCCTACGTGGATCGCCGCTATCGCATTTACGAGAAAGTCTTGAAATAAGCATCGTAGAGAGCCTGACCTATGAGCAGCTATACCCCACCTGAAAACATCCAAGAGATTCTCAATAACCTGCCAACCAGCCCCGGCGTTTATCAAATGTTTGATCGAAAGGGCACGATTATTTACATTGGCAAGGCCAAAAATCTGCGGAATCGAGTACGCTCCTATTTTCAACCCGGCAATGTGCAGACCAAAGTGCAGCGCATTCGTGAACGGGTGGTGGACATCAAAATTATTGTGTTGGAAGATGAAGTCGCCGCACTGACCGCCGAGGCGCAACTGATTCGCCATCACAAGCCGCGCTATAATGTCATCTGGAAAGATGATAAACGCTATCCATATATCATGATTCGCACCCGTGACGCCTTCCCGAAAGTGCTGACAACCCGACAGGTCAATCGAAAAGATGGGAATCGCTATTTTGGGCCATATTCCAGCAGCTATGCCATTCGCCTGATGTTGGATGCCTTGCGAAAAGCCTTCCCCTATCTGACGTGTGACCGTGAAATTACCGGGAATGACGCGCGGGCCTGCTTGTATTACGACATCAAAATGTGCGGCGGGCCATGTATCGGGGCACAAAATCAAGCCGAATACCGTGAATCCATCAATGGCTTGATCCGGGTGTTGGAAGGCAAGGCGCAGGATGTCTTGAAAGAATTACAAACGCAAATGGAGGGGGCAGCGGAAAATCTGAATTTTGAACGGGCGGCGGTGCTGCGGGATCGGATTCAGGCGATTGAACGGGTGACGAATTTTCAATATCGTATCGCCGATTATGGGGCCGATCAGGATGTCATTGGTATTGCCCAAGATGACATGGGCGTGGCGATGATGGCCCTGTTTGCCATTCGCTCCGGCAATATGGTCGGTAGCGAGACTTTCCCGCTGGTGAATATTGAAGATGAAGAAACGCCGGAAATTATCGCCAGTTTCCTGATCCAATATTATGAAGAGGCCTATGAGATTCCGCCGGAGATTTTCTTGCCTGTTGAGGTGCCGGACACCCCGACACTGGAAAAATGGCTGAGTGAAAAGCGCAACGGGCGGGGGAAGGTTTCATTAAAAGTGCCGCAGCGGGGTGAGAAAAAGGCGTTGGTCAAACAGGCGTCCGAAACAGCTGCCGAACAACTCAATATATTCCAAATCCGCCAAGCCAAAGATACGATTAAACAAGAGGCTGGATTGCGTGAATTGCAAGAGGCCCTGAAATTGGAAAATCCGCCGACCCGCATGGAGTGTTATGACATCAGTACACTGCAAGGCACCAATACCGTAGCGAGCAGGGTGGTATTTGTACAGGGCACGCCGCAAAAAAGTGAGTATCGCAAATTTAATATCCGCACGATTGCGCATGAAGGGCCGGACGATTATCAATCTATGCGGGAGACACTGACCCGCCGCTTTAAACGCTATATCGAGTCGGTGGAAAATCCGGAAGCCCTTACCCCCGGTAAAGTGGACAAAGATGAGACATGGCGCTTGCTGCCCGATTTGCTGATTATTGATGGCGGCAAGGGGCAGTTGGGGGTAGCAGTGGAGGTACTCAAGGAATTTGAGTTAATCGAGCATATTCCGGTGATTGGCCTTGCCAAGCGGTTTGAGGAAGTTTATCTACCTGACCAAGCCGAGCCGATTATTTTGCCGCGCAAGAGTGAGGGGCTGTATTTGTTGCAGCGGATTCGGGACGAGGCCCATCGCTTTGCCATTACTGCCCATCGCACGCAACGGCAGCGTAAGGGCGTCATGAGCCGCTTGGAGGCTGTGCCGGGGATTGGGCCATCGAAACGCAAGGCTCTGCTCAAAGCCTTTAACAATGATATTGAAGCCATACGCGGGGCGAGTATCGAAGAACTCATAGCGGTGGCAGGCATTACCGCTAAATTGGCAGAACAAATCAAGGCGACACTGGATTAGGACTATGCCCATTACCAATCGTTTGCTTGAACGGCCTCTCAATCGTATCGCTGCCATTCCCGGATGGGCCACGCTCAATGATTGGTTTGAACTGTTGACGTGTGACCCACGAGCAACCCCGTTAGTTGATTTTGGACGGGAAGCCCCTTTGATGCGGGTAGGGGTGACGGCGCTGAATTGGTTCTTGATGGATATGTTGGGCCTGCGGGCACAGTGGTATGATGGCGGATGGGAACGACGCGAAGAAGTGTGGTTGCTGATTAATCCTCTGCGCTATCGGATTCTGGGCCATCAACCGCGCCGACCCTATGCACTGGATGTACGCGACTATCTACGCAAAATCGCCCCGCATGTATTAAACGAAAGTCTCTCCGAACATGCCTATTTCGCCTGTGCCCCCACGATATTTCGGGATGAGGTAGATGATGTGCAGGCCGAAATATTGGCGGGCCGTGCCCCTTGGGGTCGAATCGCGGTGTTGGATAAAACGGATACTGTTGTTGGGATGGTATGTGGGATTGGGCCAACCACGATGTCCCTGCCGCCGATTTTGAAACCAACTTGCTCATGTGGTGGTGTAACCTATTCAACATGATAACCCCGACATGGATTACTGACCCGCAGGAGTGGAATACGCGCCTGCAAACGCTACCCAACGCCCACATTTTACAATCATGGGAATGGGGGGAGTTTAAACATCGCACGACTGGCTGGACCCCTGAACGTATTTTTTATCACAACAAAGCAGGCGAATTGGTGGCGGGGGCGAGTTTGCTCACCCGTCGTATCGGCCCGCTGCAAGTTCTCTATGTTCCCAAAGGGCCAATCTTCCGCGACTTTGAATTGACGACTATCGCACCTGTATTGGAACACTTGCAGGGGTTGGCCCGCAAACGTTTGGCTGTCTGGCTGAAAATTGACCCAGATGTCGTCTCCGCAACAGGTCTCCCCGACGATACCACCCCGGAACATCCCAATATTCCTGATGCACGGGGACAGGCGATCCAGAATTATTTACAGCAAAAGAAATGGCGTTTTAGCGCCAGCCAAGTGCAGTTCCGCAATACCATGTTGCTCGATTTGACACGCACAGAAGATGAGCTACTGGCGGGGATGAATCAATCCACGCGGCGCAAAATTCGCCTTGCCGAAAAAGGCGGGGTGACAGTGCGAACGACCAGCGACGAAGCCGATTTACGCACATTGTATGAAATCTATGCGGTAACGGGCCAACGGCAGGATTTTACCACACGTCCCTATGACTATTATCTTGATTTGTGGAAGACCATGCTGGCTGCTGGTTTTGCACAGGTATTTATGGCTGAGGCGGAACGAAAAGCACTGGCTGGGGTTATTGTGTTCAGATTTTCACAAACAGCATGGTATTTCTATGGCATGTCGTCCAACGAAAGCCGCGATTTGCAGCCGACCTATGCCCTGCAATGGGCCGCGATCCGCTGGGCCAAAGCTCAAGGCTGCACGGTTTATGATTGGTGGGGAGCGCCGAATGAATTTACTGAAGCCGACCCGATGTGGGGGGTCTATCGGTTTAAAGAGGGGTTCGGGGGAACGATTACGCGGCATATCGGCGCATGGGACAGCATCCCCTATCCCCCGCTATATTGGGCCTATGAACAAGCTGTTCCACGTATTATTGGGTTTTTGCGGCGGTGGTCAGCCACCAATCGCAGTCAACCAATGGAATGAGGCGGGTAATTGACCGAATCAACACACATGAGACTTGTGTCACAGACACAATGGCCGCTTTGGATTAAGATTTACGCCGTTCTTTTAGGCGGGCCTATGGTGGGTGTTTGCACAGGGCTGGCGGTATGGATTTTTTCCACCCAATTTGGTGGCCTGCTAGACGATGCCGATCCGACAGCGACCCTCTTATTGATGATTGCCTCGGCGATGTTGTTGGGCTTGGGGGCCTATCTGTTTTTTAGCGGCGTGTGGAGTGTGGTCAATAATCGGCGCGATGCCGTATTGATGGCCGCCACCGGGCATTTGATTGTGGCTGGGCCAGCGATTACTTTGCTGTCGGTAGATTTTTTCCGCAATCAGGAACGTTTTGTCAACGATTTAGTCAGCGCAACCGCAAATGGGTTTACGGGGATCGAATTTCGGTTGCTGGCGTGGGTCATTTTTAACATCTATTGGGCGCTCATTTTGTCACTGGCAGATCAGTGACCAATGTGATTTTCGTTTTTAGTACCGAGGGAGGAAAACTCAATGGCAGAACATCAATCGAAGCCATCATCGTTTAAGTTATCTGAAGATTGGTTAGCGACTATTGTGGGGCTAATCATTGTATTGATCGTTGGGGTTGGTGTGCTTGGCCCCGGCCCACAAACCGCCAAACTCACCACTGCCGCTGGTGAAAGCACGGGCCTAGAAGTTTTAGCACGGGATGATTGGAAGATTACGGCGACGGTTGGGGGGGAGAAATTCAAGATTGCTGCTCCGTATACCAACCTTGAGTCGGGCAAAACCTATGCCTATGAATGTCGGGATGGACAGATTCTCCCACTGGCCGAGGTGGTAGATACAACCACGCGCGAAGATGCGGATAAAGCCTATATCAGCTTGCTCAACAACTGCGATGCAAAAGTTGTACTGACCTATCAAACTGATTTGGCGATTCGCTGGCCCATTTTTGGCTTATTTACGGAATCGAAATAGGGGGAATTTGAAATGGCAGTTAATCAAGCAGCGGTAAAAAGTAGCCCGGTGCAGAAAGAATCAAATGCGGTTGCCGTCAAATGGGGCGGTTTATTTGCTGGTGCTGTATTGCTTCTCCTATTGACGGTGCTGGTGGCGGAACTCGATGATTGGATCGCATTCACCTTTAAAGAGCATGATGTCCCGCAAAACCCCCTTGAATATCCCCTGACAGCGGTGGTGATTGGCTTGATTGCGAATGGCCTACTGCGGGTAACAAATCTCTATCATCATATCAAACCTGCCATCCGCACCGAGCTATTTTTGAAGGTCGGATTGGTCATTTTGGGGGCACGTATCAGCCTTGATGACTTGGTAACAACGGGTACAGGCGGGTTGATTCAAGCCCTAATTATGGTTGCTTCCGTGTTTCTATTTAGCTGGTGGCTCGGCGGCAAATTAAAGCTAAATCCGACCTTGCGGGCGGTCATGGCTTCGGCGGTCTCGATCTGCGGCGTGTCGGCGGCGATTGCGGCGGCAGGGGCGGTATTGGCGCGTAAGGAAGAAGTCACCTATGTCTCAGCACTGGTGATTATTGTCGCTCTACCTATGATGGTGTTGATGCCGCCGCTGGCTCATTCAATTGGATTATCCGATAACGTGGCAGGGGCGTGGTTTGGCGGCAATATTGATACCACTGCTGCTGTGGTGGGGGCAGGGACGATTTTCAGTGATGAAGCTCAGGAAGTCGCTGCAATTGTCAAACTGGGCCAAAACGTCATGATCGGGTTTGTGGCGTTTGCGCTAGCCCTCTATTTTGCGACGGTGGTGGAAAAGAACAAAGAGGGTGCTCAAAAACCCAGTGTCAGCATGATCTGGCAGCGTTTCCCCAAATTTGTGATCGGCTTTGTGTTGGTGTCTATTTTGGTCTCAGCCGATGCGTTTTCACCAGAGATTGTGAAAGAACTTAACAGCGCCAATAAGTGGATTTTTGCGCTGGCGTTTGTGGCAATTGGTCTCGATTTCCATGTATCCAGCATCAAAGAGATGGGCTGGCGTCCGGTGGGTGTGTTTATGGGGGCGACAGTATTTAATACGGCCCTCGCGCTGCTGGTGGCATGGCTCATTTTTGGTGTTTTGGGCTTCTAGTCAACAAAAACAGGCGAGTCAACCACTCGCCTTTTGTTTTAATTCAACAGTTCACCAAACTCCGCCCGAATAAACGCCTTGACGCCCTCTGTTCCCGTCAATTGAAGGGAAAGCGTGTCCGAATTCGCGTTGACCTGAATGGCGAAATCGAAGAATGGGCAGCACAGGTGCTCTAATGAGACAAACTGCGCCAGCGGGATAAGCAATTCCGCTGAAAATTCAAAACGATAGCCATTGGATATTTCATAGACGGCACGCTTAGACGTAAACAACTGCTCGGCAAGCTGCTGATGCGCCGGACGTTGTTCAGGGCTAATGGCGTTCATGTTGCAGGCGAATACTGTTTCTTGCATGGTCATCTCCTTGAACTGATGTTATAACCAATAGCTTAAGCCTTCAAGCACACTTGAAGTCAAGAGCCGACAAAAAATCATTTTCTTGAGAGGAACTATTTTTATGGCAACTACCCGCTTACGGCATCACATCACAGGGGCAATGCTGCGGAGTTCAGCGGCGGCGACCTCGACCACATGGCCGATTGCGGCGAAGATTTTCCCCGAAAAATTGGAAGTAGATGACAATATTTCGTATTGGGCGGCCCAAACGCCGAATTATGTTGCAGGTGAACCGCTGCGGAAATCTATCACGGCGGACTTGGCGATTATCGGCGGTGGCTTTACGGGGGTTTCGACAGCCTATCATTTCAGCCGACGTTATCCCGAAAAACGGGTGGTATTGCTTGAAGCGAAGGCCCTAGCAAATGGGGCGAGTGGGCGCAACGGCGGTATGATGCTGAATTGGGTCAATGGCGTGGAGACGGATGACCCTGAAATACTGCGTCGGGTGTATGAGGTGACCAGTGGGGGGATTGACCTGATTGAAGAAATTATTCAGCGCCACGATTTGTCTGTGGATTATCGGCGGGATGGTACAGTCACGGTGTATACCAGCGCGGAACGGGCCGAGAAAAAACACGCCGAAATCGAGTGGCTGAACTCGATGGGCATCCCCGGTGAATTTTATGACCGCCAAACACTCGCTGCCAAGCTGAATATGCAAGGGGTCTATGGCGCGTGGTTTGATCCCGGTACAGGTCAATTAAATGGAGCGCAGTTGATTTGCAGCCTGCGTCCGATTTTGGTGGAGCAGGGGGTCGAAATTTATGAACATACGCCAGTGTTGAAAATTCGTGAGGGATCAACCATCACGCTTGTGACACCCGAAGTGGAAGTGCAGGCGGAGGCGATTGTCCTTGCGACGAATGGCTATACAGGCAAATTGGGTTATTTCCGCGAGGCCATTTTTCCGCTGCATTCGCATGTGTTCGCTACCGAACCCCTTACACCGGAACAGCGCGAGGCATTGGGATGGCGCGAAATGGCAGGTTATTCGGATGACCTTGACCGGATTTCATATTCCACGATGACCCGCGACGGGCATGTGATTTTTGGTGGGGGCAGTAATCAAAGTTACAGCTATCTGTTCAAAAATCGGACGGCCTACCCCGGTACCCCCGATTCGGCTTTCGCCAAGATGCAGGAAACGTTACGCAAATACTTCCTCAACAGTGCCAGCCTAAAAATTGCCTATCGCTGGACGGGCACATTGGCAATTACGTTGCGGCGCAATTGTTCAATGGGGGTGCGCGGTGAACATCGTAACGTGTTTTATGCGCTGGGCTATTCGGGGCATGGGGTGACGTTGGCAAATTTGGCGGGACAGGTCTTGACCGACATCTATTCCGGGGATGACCAGCAATGGCGAAAGCAACCCTTTTATCAAGCCAAGTTCTCACCGATTCCACCCGAACCATTTCGTTGGATGGGGTATCAGGCATTCACACGATTGACCGGGCGTTCGCCGCGTGTGTAGATTGTGAGGGCTAATCCACGATGAACAATTTAGCACCAATCTTGGTGGAAGAGCGGTGCGGTTCGGCGTGATCGGCGACTTGATAGCTAATACCGGGGATGAGGACAAATTTGCGCCCGTCAGCCAGTTCTGTTTCCAAGCGACCCTCAAGGCACAACAGAATATGTCCTTTTTCGCACCAGTGATCAGCCGCATAGCCGGGGGTATATTCCACCATCCGCACACGAATGTCACCAAAATATTGGGTGCGCCACAATGCCTTGCCGGTGACGCCGGGGTGTTCGGTGGGTTCGATGTTGTTCCAGTCGGTAATGCCAAATGGAATATCAGTGATTTTCACTAGCGGAGGCTTTCCCCTGTATTCCTCACGGCTTCCAAGAAAGGCAGCCAATTGGTATCGGCAATTATACCTCCCCCCTCGGCGGGAATGTACTGCACCTCAATCACCACTTGGTCGTTTTGGAAAATCGCAATCCGTCCATTAGGTAGGTTTGAGATTTGGGCAGCAGGGTATTCTTTAAAACGCGGCTGGCGATCTGTTTCAAAAACCGCTCCCATCAAACGCACATCACGTTGACGCCGATTCACCGCGACATCTGCCGCTGATGCCGTCCCATATACATCAATCACAATATAAACCTCGGCCAAATTGCGGGCTTCATAGGTCAAGGTGACGTGTCCCGTACTGCCGACGGATTCCGCTGAAAGTTCAATGGTCTTGTCTTCGTTGAGGGTAAATAACCCCACTCGTGTGGGCATTCGTTTGGAGAATTCTTTGGCCTGCGATTTTGGGCTACCACAGGCGGAGACGAATAGGGTGATGCCAACTAGCAAAAGCAGAATGAATGGGGTGCGGCGCATTTAAGTATCCTAAGATTTTTTAGGTCAAACATGAGGGGCGGGGCGATGACCACCGCCCGATAGCAATTAGTCAGGCAGAATTTTTGTTCCCAACAGCCAATCCAGCGGAATCAAGATTAAGAAACCCAGCGGGATGACGGTCAGAAGAAAGTATTTGACGCTGTAGGTCGCAATATCAGTTCCTAGCCAGACGTAAACAATGCCAAGTGAAATAATCAGGGCTAGTGTAAAGGACACAGCCCACAAACCATAGCCGAGAACGGCGCGGGGGGATGGTTGTTTCATGGTTGCTAAAACGACTCCTCATCAACCAGCAAATTGCAAATGGGTACTTCCAATGAGATCAGGCACAAATTGTAGCGAAAGGGTGAACGGCTGGCAAGGATTGGCCCGTGAATTGTTGCACAAATAGTATAAGAGGCTTGAAAAGGGCGAGCTTGACCACCCGCCCCAGTTTCAATTTGGAACTTATTGCAATTCGCGGGAACTGTAATCAAGAATACGACGGGCCACGATCAATAGGTTAATTTGACCCGTGCCCTCATAAATATCATTGATTTTGCCGTCGCGCATCCATTTTTCGACCAGCCAATCGCGGCTGTATCCCATTTGGCCTAGAATTTCGACGGCTTTTTGGGTGAGCCATGTTACGGCCTTGCCCGCTTTGACCTTGCACATGCTGGCCTGTAAGCTGTTATATTGGCCGTGATCAAGCATGGCGATGGCGCGGAGGGTTAGCAGTTTGGCGGCTTTAAGTTGGGCTTCCATTTCCAAGACATCACGCTGGACGGCGGTCAGTTTGTGATAGGGGAGGTCGTAGGGGATTTCGATACCCGCCTCGGCCAATTTCTCTTTGACGAATTCAAGGGCGGCCCGACCAACCCCTAATGCACTGGCGGCGACCAATGGGCGGGAGCCGTCGAAGGTTGCCATCGCGCCCTTGAAGCCTTCTTTGCTGTCTTTTTGTTGGACTTCGGCACTGCCCAATAGATTGTTATAGGGGATGCGGGCATCATTAAATACGATGGAGACCGTATTGCTGGCGCGGATGCCATGTTTGAGTTCTTCTTTGGTGACGCTGACACCGGGAGTACCGGCCTCAACAACAAACGGCTTCATCCCCGCCCGACCCGCGCTGCGGTCAACGGTTGCCCACACGATGACGAGGCCATTGGATTCCTCAAGGGCCAAGCCACCGCTGGTGCAGAAAATTTTCTCACCGTTCAAAATCCATTCATTGGTATTGGGGTCGAGGGTGGCGACAGTCTGAATCGCGCTAGTGTCCGAACCTGCGCCGGGTTCGGTCATTGCCATCGCACCCCATACAGGTTGATCGCCCTCCGCAAAACGTCGCAACAGACGCTCTTTTTGCTCAATCGTACCAACAGCCTCAATCGCGCTGCCTGCCAGTTGGGGACTGGGGAGGCAGAGATAGACGCCAACATCGCCCCACGACAATTCTTCGACCAGCGACATCAGCCGCAGATATTCATAGCGTGGGCCGCGTTTTTCTTTTTTCTCACCGCCCTCAGAGCTGCCATTTTGGGCCTTCGCCAGCATTTTTTGCAGTGAATGGGCTTGCTGGTCGCGCAAAACGGGCCAGATCATGTTGACAAATTCGGTGGGGCGGGCGTGCTCGTTTTCATCCAGTTCCCGCGAATGGGGACGCATAACCGTCTCAGCCACAAAATGGGTCATCTGCTGCTGCTGGACGATATTTTCGGGAATTTCAAAACTTATGGGCATGGGATTTCTCCTCCTAGATTCTCGCTTGCATCGTATTGATAAATTAGTTATAATTTAGTACAAATGTTCTATGAGTGATATAGGATTAAGGGCATGGCGACTTCGCAGCGTAAACTTCAAACACTTTTTGGCTTTACCGAAACGGATTTGAATGCCAACCGCAAGGGCCAACTTTCTGCCGCGCAGGTTAGAGAATTGCAGCAGCAGTCGGTCTATGAATTGAAAACGCTGCTTGGTATTCCCGTGATTCTGGCAAGCGGGGCACTGTTGATGCTGGATTTGACGATTGCCCTGCCCGTGTTGTTGGTCATGCTGGCAATTGTGGGTGGTTTGGTAGCGCTGCACCGTGAACATTTGAAAACCATCCGCGACAAACAGGTGCATAAATTGGCCGGGCCATTGATTAAACATCCTCTGGCGAACGGCAGTATTCAATACATCATCAGTGTGGCAGGACGACATTTGCCTGTTGAAAGAGGGATGTATGAAGAATTGTCGGACGGGTATTTCGCTGTGTATTTGCTTGAAGATTCCCATCAGATTCTTTCCATTGAACCTATCGCCAAAACCACCGTTAAAGCATCTGTCAAGACGCCAGCTAAATCGCCAACGACCAAAGTAACCACTAAAACGCCAGCTAGGACGACTTCCACCACTAAGGTTGTGACCCGTACTACACCCATAGCTGCCAAAACGAGTACGTCCAAAACTACCACCAAGACGGTTAAGCCTGTCTCGTCGAAACCTGTCACCAAAGCACCTGTTAAAGCCGCGACATCCAAACCGATAAAGGCAACCGCGCTGCAATCTCATGTAATGCCTGCCGCGAAACCCGCCAAGCCGAAAGGGGTGGTCAAACCGCAACCCCCCGCCGCAATTGGACGGTCACGCACAACCTAATTTATGCAATCGCCAACCCAGTGAACATCGGGATACCCCGCGCATTCCGCAGATAGCGCTCGACGGGATGTTCACGGATGAAACCATGCCCACCTAAGACCTGTACACCGCTGTCGGTGACGAAGACGGACGCTTTGTTGGCATATTCACGGGCAAGATAGGCGGCTTGGGTAACTTCATTAAGTGGTTTGCCGCTGTCGGCCTGCCATGCCGCTTCCCACACCATCAGGCGGGTGCTGTCTACCTCAATCGCACATTCCGCCAACATAAACGCGACGGCCTGTTTGGTCGCAATCGGCTTGCCAAACTGGACACGCTCTTTGGCATAATTCTTGGCATATTCATAACTGGCCCGCATGACACCCGTTGCCATCGCTGCGAGGCCGATATTCATATGATTGAGCAGATTTTCAAACTGCGTGCCATTATGTCCACCCAATTCCAATTCGGCAGGCACACGCACATTATTGAACTGCACAGCATAGGTCGGCAGGCCGCGAATACCCATTAATTTTTCACGTTCGCCAATCACCAAGCCCTCCGCATCGGCTTTCTCAACAATAAAGCCGTTGGTTTGGCCTGTTTCGCTGTCTTTGGCATACACCAACATCCATTCGGCAGTGTCGGCATTAGGGACGTAGGCTTTTGCACCATTCAGCACAATATGATCACCGTTACGGGTGGCAGTGGTGCGCAGCGCATAAGGGTCGAATCCAATTCCCGGCTCAATCAACGCGGCGGTGGCGGGATAGGGGGAGGGTTCACCAAAGAGCGGCAGGAAACGGGCTTTCTGGTCATCCGTGCCACTGAACAAGACTGGATAGGCCAGCAGTGCGGGGGTCATCAATTTCAAAGCAGTGGCGAGATCACCATAGGCTAATTCTTCAAGGGCGAGGGCGTTGGTTACGGCGCTGTAATCACCAAAGCCGCCTAGCGACTCGGGGATACTGGCGGGGAGCAGGCCGATTTCCCAGCCTTTTTGTAGGACGGCATCGGGAATATCGCTGTGTTCATCCATTTCATGGGCGTTTGCGTGTAGATCATTTTCGGCATAACGATTGATGGCGTCCACCAGCATTTGTTGTTCTTCGGTAGGGGTAAAATCCAGCATCATTTCTCCTAAACTCCGATTCAATAGGTGATTCAAAAATTTCGAAAAACGGACAAGCCAACGGCTTATCCCACTAATTTTTGGCTGTGGGTACTCCTATGGGGCTAAGGGCAGCGAGAAAGGTATTCGACATTTCATCGGCGATCTGTTCTCCCGTCAAGCGCCCCCCTTCTCGATACCACACGCCGACCCAGTTGTGTGCGCCGAGAATAGTCTTGGTAAAGATTGGCACATCCACTTGGCGAAATATCCCGGCGTCTATGCCCTCTTGAATGACTTGGGTATAAAGCTGCTCGAAGCTATCGCGGCGTTTGAGATAGGCTTTGCGGGCTTCGGGATTTTCCAAGATGGTGCGGGTTTCAAAAACCAGTGCCGCCGCGACAGAGGTGTTCTGGGTCAGGCCCAAGATATTGGTGTAGATGACCTTACGCAGTTTTTCATCGGGCATCAGGGTGTTGTCATCCACGACGGCTTGTACTTCGGCGGTGATTTGGTCAAGACCTTCGTTCAATACCTCGATCAAAATCTGCTGTTTGCCGTCTGGAAAGTGATGATAGAGGCTGCCTGCCGTTAAATCTACTTCGGCGGCGATGTCGGACATCTTGGCGCCGTGATAGCCTTTACGCCGGAAGACATTGGCGGCTGCCAACAAAATATCCAGCCGATTGACGGACTGTTCCGCAGGTTTACGTGCCACGAAAATTTCTTTCTCTATAAAAAATAATCAAATCGTGATTTAATTATACCGGGCCTTGTCCAGTTTTCAAACAAAAAAGGCGACCCATTTTTGATAGATCGCCTTTTCAGTGTCGCAAATATGATTTATTCAGGGCATCCATCGGTGCTGGTGCCAAACTCTGAGGGGCAGGTATCAGCATCATCGGTCAAACCATCACCATCGCTGTCAAACCCATCCCCATCATCGCCAGTTTCGTCACCCGTGGCATCGTCGCTTGTGTCGTCAGCCCCCGTATCGTCCACATCGGTGTCATCAGTGCCGTTATCGTTGCTGTCTGTGTCCTCAATGCCTCTGCTGCCCTCATTATCAGGAATTTCATCGCTACCAAATTCCTCTCCTGTTGGACAGCCATCCTCGCCGAAACCAAATTCGTCGGGGCAGGCATCACTATCGTCGGTGATACCATCAAAATCGCTATCTCCGCTAAATGATTCTTCCCAGTCCAAGCAAAAGTCGGCGTCGTCGCCTGTGCAGAGGTCGCTGATTTCGCCATAGTAGTCTCCGCACGACTCGTCCCATTCATTTTCACAGGTATAGAGGGCGGCATCTATGCACTCGTCATCAAATTCCTCAGTGCAGTCGAGCAGGTCAAAGAAATCCCACTCGCTGGTATCCATGAGACCATCAAAATAAAACAAATCCTCGTCCAGCGATTCATCTTTGGATTCATAGGGGTCTTCGGGTTCGGTGGGTTCACCATCCTCAAAGGGGACGTTGGTTTCTTCACCATCTTCCACCTCAACGGTCTTGCCGCCCGATGTCACCACGACATTGCCCTGAATGTTGCGGATCACCAGATTACCATTTGGCCCATTGGTGCGAATTTGGGCGGTGCTGCCGATTTGAAGCTGGACATTATTGACCATGACCGTCGCGGTTTGGCCCGATTCGGTTTGTACCATCATGCCTGTTGGGATGGATTGACAGGCGGCCTCTTCATCCATGCGCAGGGTAAAGGATTGCATGGGGGCGTTCATCGGGCCGGAATTGCTGACAAGGGCTAACTGATTGTTATCGCAGGTGGTGGTGACGAGGCCAGCACTGATCCAACCGCGAGAAGTATGCAGCCAATCGCCCGCTTCGTTCCGACCATCTACTGGTAGCGTCGTGCCGGAGTCGAAAATATCCACACCGGGGAAGTTGGTGCCGGGGCCAGACCGGATATTCAGATTATTGCTGGTGTTGTTGGTAGCTTGACACGCGGCGGAATTGGAGGCCAACTGCACTTGATTGTTGATTTCCGTGCCACCAAAAACCAAGACGGTCACATAGCCGTCGCTGTCATTGGGCAGGTCGGCTTGGAGACGCATCATGGCAATGCCCCATTCGCCTGTGTTGGGGTCAATCGGGCGAGTGATGAGCGTTTCGACCTGATCCACGCCGATAATATCGCCCTCGGATGCAAAAGTGAGGGAGGGGTCACGCAAAATGGCGCTGATATTTTGGTAGCCGTAGCAGATTTCATTGCGCCCCAGATCGAGGCAGGTGTTGGCGACTTTTTGCAGCGCTTCTTGGACTAGTGGGTCACAGGCGGCATTTTGAGCATAGGTGGTTGGCGGGGTGGGGGCGATGGTGGGGACGGTGGCATAGAGTAAAGCTGCGACAAGGAATCCCACCCCGGTCAGACTGGCTAGGCGTTTCGTCATGAATCAATCCTCGCTTTCAAGAGATTTTTTTAAAGCAGGGTCGTGCTGACGTTAATATAACAATGATTTAGTCATTATCTCATGGAAATTCGGGGCGGGGCAATCTGAGACAAAAATAGAGGGAACATGATTGCTCCCTCTATTGAACAGTCTTTTAAATTAGCACTCGCTATACCCACACGTGTAGCAGTGCAAGCAACCTTCTTCACGCATCAGGGTGGATGTGCCGCATTCAGGGCAGATGTCGCCGATGTGCATAAACTCCATATGCGACCTTTCTTCCGCCGTGCCGTTGCCATTTTCCGCTGGCAGGAGGGCCATTTGTTGAGTGGCCTTGCGCGGAATTTGGGGCAGATTGTCGGCCTCGGCGGTGTCATCGAGATACTGCTGTAAAACCTGTGAGACGGCATCGGGCAGGCTGATGACTTTGTTGGGGCCTATGCCTAGCTGCCGTCCACCGCCGATGCCCCCTAGTTGGCGCACAATTTGTTTGACACGGTTACGTGGGCTAACAGGCGAGGCCAGTCGCAGAACCAGCGAAATGAGGCGTCCTATCGCTTCTGAGACGGCAGCGATTTCCGATCCGGCTTTGGAGGTGTGAATAAAGACCTCGAATGGCTGACCATGCCCCTCGCCATTTTCATTGATGGTGATATAGCTCGTGCCTGCCGGGGTTGGCATCCGATAGGTTTTGCCTTCCAAGTTGCTTGGGCGGGGCTTTTTATCCTCATTAAACAATGGGAGGGGCTGCGGCGCGACTGGGGTTGCGGGTGCGGCTACAGGTGTTTCGCTTTGACCGCCTTCCTTCTTTTTCTTAGTTTCAGCGGTTTCCAAAACGACCACTTCCCGGCTGCCCGTGACATACACGGTTAAGCCCTTGCAGCCGAGTTTCCAACCGAGCAGATAGGCGGTGGCAACTTCTTCTTCCGTCGTGCCTGCCGGGAAATTGATCGTTTTCGAAATTGCATTATCAGTATGCGCTTGGAGGGCCGCCTGCATCCGAATATGTTCCTCGGCGGTGATGTCACCAGCGGTCACAAACACGCGACGGATGTTTTCTGGCACTTCGGGGATATTTTGGCATGAGCCTGTTTCGTTGACCTGTGCCACGATTTTATCCATGGTCGCTTGATCGAGTCCGGCTTTACGGAGCGCGTTTTCAAACAAGGGGCTGGTGTATTGCAGGGTGATTTTGGCGTCGGTATTGCCCGCGTTTTCATTGACATAACGCAGATAGGCGAGGGCGAAAACGGGTTCACAGCCATAGGCCTCGCAGCCTGCTACCGTAGCGATAGTTCCAGTTGGCGCGACGGTCAATTGTGCGCCATTACGGATGCCATATTTCTTGAGTCCCTTTTCAATTTTCTTCCAATCCACCGTAGGCCGTCCCCAATCCGATTTGTGTTCGACAATAGGTTTGGGGGCTGTCCATTTGAGATTATTGGGGTCATAGCGGCTACCCTCAATGGCGGGGAATGGGCCGCGCTCTTTGGCGAGTTCGATGCTGGTCTGCATGGCGTGATAGCGTACAAATTCCATGACCTGACTGGCGAATTCTTGGCCTTCAATCGAGCCATAGCGGATGCCGAGATGGTACATCATATCGCCCAAGCCCATGATACCCAATCCGATGCGGCGCACATTTTCGGCGGCTTCGCGCAATTGAGGGATGGCAGGCACATAAGCATTGGCAGTTACCACATCGTCCAAGAAACGGGTCGAGGTCGCTACTGATTCGGCGAGTTTTTCCCAGTCCACTTGATCGTCGTTTGTAATGTGTTGACTTAGGTTCACAGACCCTAGACAGCAGTTTTCAAATGGGCCTAAAAATTGTTCGCCACATGGATTTGTAGATTCCAATTCATAAAGATGGGGAACGGGATTTTCGCGGTTGGCGGCATCCAAAAATAACACACCCGGTTCGCCGTTATGATGCGCGTATTCGACAATCATCTTGAAAATCTCGTCAGCTTGAACAATCTCCCACATAGTATTATCATGAGGATTTATCAGTTCAAAGTCACCCGCATTCCGAATATCAGCAATTTCCTTGCCGGATAAGTTAATCATTTAGTTTTTTCTCCTTAATTTGCAAGGCTATATCTTCAACGTTAGCTAGAATGTCGCTTTCCCAATAGCGGAGGACTTTCCATCCTCTGGCCTCCAGATATTTATTTTTTACCTTGTCTCGCTCAAGTCCATCTGGATAGTTGTGCCAATAATTCCCATCAACTTCTATGACCAGCTTTGCTTCTGGGTAACATAAATCCACAGTGTATTTTTCAATTTGGTATTCCAATTCAGGTGGGCCTATAAGCGGAATCAGTGCCTCAACGAGTCTTAATACAGGCCGTGTGACAAAAATTTGGGATTGAGCCGATCTGAACTTTGCCAGTTTTACCTTGATTTCATCTGCTCTTTCCGAGCCATATAATTCCTCAAAAGTCTTACCCCGACGGCTGGCAAACAAACATTCATATGAACAAAACTGAAGATGGGCAAGACTTGGAAAAACCATAAACTCCCTTCCACACTGTTTACATACAATGACCTTTTTCTCCACTTTAGGCGATTGAGAAATCATATATAGAGAGTGTTTTCTGTCCGCACATTTACGACTACAAGTCGTTTTTTCCTGCTGTTTGGAATTTTCAGAATCCTTAATGACTTCAAATTCTGTGCCGCAGATCTCGCAAGTTCGGACTTCTCTGCCTTTGAAATTGATAGGCCGTCTTCCTTCGGCATATAGCTGCTTAAATTTCTCACTCAAAGCCAGTTTTACTTCATCTGTATGGGGCGGCCTAGCCTTCCCAATGTTGGATTGAGAATGAAAGTTAACACTAAACTCATATTTAGCAGTCCAATGATTTATAGTTGCTTGAGACACGCCAATTTCCTCTGCGAGTTGCTTCTTGCTCTTCTTCAAGACTACAAGTTGCTCATATAAAAACTCATAGGTTTTGAATTCGTCCAAATCAGGGCGTGGCCCTGCGCGTCTCTTTTGCTTCACGGGCTGTCATCTCCTGACCATCAATACATACTTTTTCATTGGGGTCGCAATATAATTTGCTACCGTCAACCAATTCGAAGCAGATTTTCCCGGTATTTTGTTGTCCTTCTTCGTAGCGCTTTAGGAATTCGTCGGTTATTCCCACGCTTATGTTGAAGTTAGAGATATTGCCCTCTTTAGATTTGCAAGTGATAAAATCTCGTATATCAGGATGACTTACTGATAATACTGCCATATTGGCCCCACGTCTGGAGCCTCCTTGGGCTATCTCCCCGAAGGCTTGGTCATAGACGCGTAAGAAACCAATCGGGCCAGTTGCTGTTCCATTCGAGGTTTTGACAATCGAGCCTTTGGGTCGGAGGCGACTGAAGGAGAACCCATTGCCCCCGCCGGTCTGTTGAATCAAGGCGGCGTGACGTAGGGTTTCAAAAATCCCCGACCCCGTGCGCCCCATATCATCATCAATTTTAAGGACGAAACACGCGGCGAGTTGGCCCAACGGCGTGCCCGCCCCGGTGAAAGTAGGGCTGTTGGGGAAAAATTGTAATCCGGTCAATAAGTCATAAAATTTGCGTGCCCATTGTTCCACTTGGCCTTCATCTCCGCCGAGGGTTTTTTCTGCAAGGGCGACGTTATAGGCTACACGCCAAAACATTTCTTCAACCGTCTCGACGGGTTTTCCATCTGGGCCGCGCCGCAGATACCGTTTTTTGAGAACAGTCCGGGCATTTTCAGTTAAACCGATGTCACGCTTGGCTAAATCTTCGGGCAGTGGGGTTTTGACAAATTCATGTGAGTCAGTTTTGGTGAGGCTCGTTGAACCCATAACGTTTCATCTCCTTCGTTTTGCATGACTACTATGATTAATAGGGGTAGTCAATTAAGTGATCCATTAAGATGCTTACAGACAAAAACACAGGGTCATGTGGATTTTTCTCGCACCACCCCGTGTTCGTAAAGGACTTCGGTTGGTGCGGCTAGGGAGTTTTGTTGCCCTTTTTGGAAGGCTGACCCCCGGCGAGCATGTGGTCAATCTCCCGCTGCACACTTTCGAGGTTGTCTAAACCGAGATAGACAATGGCATAACGTAGGTAGGCAATCAGATCGAGCGCTTTTAAACCTTCAATAACCATATCTCCAACCACGCGGCTGGACACTTCGGCGCGGCCCATCTGCTGAAGATTTTGCTCGATGTGATCCACCATTTTGTCAATGTCGGTGGCGGAGATAGGGCGCTTGGCGGTGGCGATGCGAATCCCGCGTAACAGCTTTTCGCGGTCAAATTCCTCACGATCCCCATTGCCTTTGATGAGTAGGGGGGTCTGGATGATGGCGCGTTCGAGTGTGCTAAACCGTTTGCCACAGACCTCACATTCACGGCGGCGACGAATTCCCCCCCGTTGGTCTGGGCCAGTATCCAGCACTCGACTTTGATTGATAACTCCACAATATGGACAGCGCATATATCCTACTCGGTTTAATGATTCTGAATTTTTTCTAACGACATCTGTCCTAAAAAAGGAAAAAAATATCACACTCCGCCATGTCTTGAGGGTCACATACCCTCATATATGGTGGTTGCCACTTTTATAAACACTGTATATGGTGTTTTGACTGACCACTACTCTATCACATGCACACCTGTTCCAGAAACAGGACTTGGGTACTAGTGAGAGGTAAAATTTGGTTTGTAAACCCGAAAAAGGTTATGGTTAAGGCGCTTTAACGTCAACCTTAAATTTTTTAGATAAGGGCCAGTTATATGGAAAAAATCCCTTTCATTGGACTTGCCAGATAAACAATCGCCCTGCGTTGAACGTTAGAATTTGGTTTGTTTGAGCACGGGTAGATTTTATAACTCAGTAGGCGGGTTGCTTTTACTTGTTTTGGACAAAAAACTTGGGTATCATTGAATTATGCAAATAAACATTAGAAAAATTCAGATTTTGTAACTCGTATGTAATTTTTGAGAGATAGTGTAGTCCAATAGATAGCCTTTTTTCCTGTGGATGGAACAAGAACATGCCCCTAGATCGCTTTGGACGCAATATCCAATACCTACGTGTCTCGCTGACCGACAAATGCAATTTGCGTTGTGTGTATTGTATGCCGGAGGATATTGTTTTCCGGCCCAGCGCTGAATTGATGCAGGATGACGAGGTGATTTTGCTGCTGCGTTTGTTTGCTGATCTGGGCTTCAGCAAATATCGCTTGACCGGAGGTGAACCCACCATTCGCGCCAACATCGTGGATATTGTGCGGGAACTGCGGCAGATGGATGGCGTCCAGCAAATTGGGATGACAACTAATGGCGTGCTGCTTTCGCGTTTGGCCCAACCCCTCAAAGAGGCGGGCTTGGATCGTGTCAATATTAGTGTGGATACCCTTGACCCCGACAAATTTCACCGCATCACACGTTGGGGAAAATTGGAAGACGTGTGGAATGGGATTCTCGCATCCGAGGAAGTCGGCCTAACGCCCCTCAAGCTGAATGCGGTGGTGGTGCGCGGGTTCAATGACGACGATATTCCCTCACTGGCCGAACTCACAATAGAGCATGATTGGCAGTTCCGTTTTATTGAAATGATGCCGTTTGCCGATGTTGCCGAGTTTGCCCAACAGCAAATTGTAACGGATGTCGAAATCCGCCAGCGGATTGAGGATGCGCTCGGCCCGTTGGAACTGGTGGATAATGGCAAATTGGATGGCGAAGCGCGGCTTTATAGATTACCGGGGGCACGCGGCACGATTGGCTTGATTAGCAGTGTCACCGAACCTTTCTGTGCTAGTTGTAACCGTGCCCGGTTAACAGCAGATGGGGTGCTGCGGTTGTGCTTATTGCGGGATAAAGAGGTGGATCTGCTGACCCCCTTGCGTCAGGGGGCCACGCTGGAAGACCTTAAGCAGATGATTTTAGAGGGCATCTGGCATAAACCGTGGGGGCATGACCTCGATAATAATGTCATTCCCCTTACCCGCGTGATGAGCCAAATCGGGGGATAAAAAACTACTTATCACTGAGGGATTGTAACGACATATTTAGGTTCCTCATCCAAAACACCAAATATGATGCTGCTTGGGAGAGTTTGGCATTCAAGGTAGTAGCTGGTTGTTGGTGTTGCTTCGTCTGAGGCGGACATCCACCACCATTTAATCCCTCGTTGCATAATCTCACCTTCCATGACACCCGTTAGGACCACACTTCTTATCATTGGAAATGGTTTGTTTTTTGGGCCATGTCGGATTTGCGGCTGCACTTTAGCTGTTTCATCCATTGGGATCGCCATAAAAAATGGTGACCATGAGCCAGCACGGGGTCTGATTTCAAGACAAAAGAGGCTTTTACCAGAGACTTCTTGCTGATGGATAGTAAATGAGTATGGCTCTACACTCTCTTTGGTGGTTAATATAGGGCGACCTTCTAAGCTGGCTTTTATCCGTTCTTTCCAATTCGGGTCAGTTAAGCTAATGTACAGCCTATTTCTGATACTCGCAGGTATCAAGTCTCTCTCTATTGAGTTTGGGAATAGTCCAAAAATCGGAAATACTTCGCTTCGGGCATGAAGTGCTCTATCCAACGCAATAGAGAATTCTTCTCGACATGCCTCGCTACCAAGACTATTTTGAGTAGCATATAGAATCCACCCATCACATTCTGTAGGGTTTTCTATGAAATTCGCAATTTGATCCCAAAGTCTTCTGCCAGCTTGGATGTTCCACCGATCTAATTTGACACCAATCCCAAAGTTAAGGAGTTCTTGGGCTATAAAATCAACATCTTTGTTTTCATTATCAAGCCAAGAATAAGTGAGCCAAATGGTTTTCAATTTTCTCTCCTAAACCCTGAGGTTTTTTGACTACGAACAAAGCCTTAGCCGCGAATGCCCTCGTAGCGCGAAATCCATTTCCAGTTGGAGGTATCACGTGCATTGCGTTTAACGATTTGTGCCGCCTGCTGCCGATTGGCATGTTCAACTAGGGCAGCCAAAATCGCTGCAACGTCGGGACGGAGGGTAGTAGATTCTTCCTGCATGACAAACTGATCCTCGACAAATTTGGTGTCGAAGCGGCCCGCCAAAAAGCGTTGGCTATCCAGCAGCGTTTGATGGAAGGGGATATTGGTTTTTAGTCCCATAATTTTGTATTCGTCCAATGCACGACGCATTCGTAGCAAAGCCGCACCACGCGATTCACCCCAACAAATCAATTTAGCCAGCATCGAATCATAGTACGGAGTGACTTCATAACCCTCATAGATGCCGCTGTCTACCCGCACGCCGGGGCCGCTGGGGGCCATGTAGGTCGAGATGCGTCCAGCGGAAGGCATAAAGTTGTTATAGGGGTCTTCGGCGTTGATACGGCATTCGATGGCATGACCATTGATTTTGACTTCCTCTTGTGTCAAGCCGAGTTTGCGTCCGCGTGCGATACGGATTTGTTCCTTAATCAAGTCCACCCCTGTAATGAGTTCAGTAACGGGATGTTCCACTTGAATACGGGTGTTCATTTCCATGAAATAATAATTGCGGTCTTTGTCCACGAGGCATTCAATTGTGCCGGCGCCAACATAGCCAACGGCTTGGGCGGCTTGTACCCCCATATGGCCCATCGCAGCGCGTAAGTCGTCATCTACAAAGACACTGGGGGCTTCTTCCACCAATTTCTGGTGACGGCGCTGGATACTGCATTCACGTTCACACAAGTGGATGACATTGCCAAAATGATCGGCCAATACCTGAATTTCAATATGGCGGGCATTTTCGACAAGGCGTTCGACATACACCCGGCCATCACCAAAGGCATTGAGGGCTTCGCGGCGGGCTGATTCCAGTGCGGCGGGGAGTTCCTCTTGACTGCGAACAATGCGCATCCCTTTGCCACCCCCACCTGCTGCCGCTTTGAGCAAGAGGGGATAACCAATGATATTGTGGGCGGCGTTCATCAATTCTTCATCAGAGAGGCCGGGTTCGGTGCCGGGAATGACGGGGACACCAGCGGCTTTCATGCGTTCGCGGGCTGCTTCTTTATCCCCCATCGCATTAATCGCCGAAGGAGGCGGGCCAATCCAAACCAATCCTTCGTCCATAACAGCCTGTGCGAAGGGAGCACGTTCGCTCAAAAAACCATAACCGGGGTGAACGGCGTCTACTTTGGCGCGTTTGGCGACATCAATCAGCTTTTCAATAGCTAAGTAACTTTCGCGCGGGGCAGGTGGCCCAATATGATAGGCTTCGTCAGCATGGCGCACATGCAGTGATTCTCGGTCTACGTCCGAATAAACCGCTACGGTCTGAATGCCTAGTTCACGGCAGGCGCGGATAATGCGGATCGCAATCTCCCCCCGATTGGCAATCAGAATTTTCTTAATATTAATCACTGGCATCTGGTCAGTCATAAAAGTTGTCCTTTGCGTAGGCCAGAGTTAAGCCTTTTTAGTGGGTACGGTGTCCGTAATGGTGATTTGTTTGGGCGAAGTTAGGCTGTGGCGCTGCAAGATTTCACCCGATTTGGAGTTGACCCGCAAAATGAGCAGACCTTCATCCTTAATTGCATTGAGTTCATTAATCAGGGTCGCCCATTCGCCGTCCGCCTGTGAGGACTCAATGGGACGTTCGACGCGCATCTGAAAGTAACTCAACATACGATAGAAATCCCACACCCACATCATTTGGGTATGAAGGGCACGATCATTACTCGCCCAAACCGTTTTTTCCTCTGGGGCATGGTGGGTACGCCAAAAAGTGATTTGATGGGTCACAGCTGTCGTATTTTCCCATGCCGATTTAATTTCAAAGCTGGCATGGAGATTCTGGGGACTATTGTGACCTTCCGGAATCCCTTTGACATAGCGTAGCGGGCCAGTCGGTCCATACCGCAGGAAGTTTTCCGTCCCTACGACGTCAAGGGAGGCAAATGTAATGATTTCGAGCATGTGCTCCGAGGCATTGGAGTTTGGCGGGGCAGCAGAATTCTCGCTTTTAGTTTCGGGTTTCTCAGCTTTTGGGGTTACTTTGTCCGCCATATCTTATCCTTAAATCCGTTTCCTCAAACAACAAGTTATTATAACAGGGCAAGCATAAAATGCAGTGATACAGAAATTTTCTATATACTGCTCATCCTTTCCAAGTATTCGATTGGTCGGGTTGGTCACAAGCAGAGTCTCACATACAATACGGGTGATGCGTCACGGATGAGACTTTGTGAGACAACGCGAGGTAATTAGAAGGCGGCTTCGTCCGATAATGAGTCGTTGTTGTCACGCAGGCGATAGGTGATGCGGCCCCGATTGAGGTCATATTCGCTGAGTTCGAGTCGGACGCGATCTCCCAGCAAAATACGAATATAGTGTTTACGCATCCGGCCTGCAAGATAGGCCAATACTTTGTGGCCGTTTTCGAGTTCGACCATAAATTGGGTGTTGGGCAGCGCTTCAACGACTGTGCCTTCCACGAGAATTTTAGATCCTTCTTTGGTAGCTTTTTCTTTTTTCGCCATAGCCTCTCCATGAAGCGGATAAATTATGTGTACATTGCTATCATACATCTAGTTAATCGGTTGGGTCAATGGGTTTAGCGCACAAAATAGCCTAAAAAGCGCAGCCCTAAAAAATATTTTTAAGACTGCGCTGTTGATGTCCCGTTTAGGAAGCGGTCAATCAGATGCCATTAATCTTGCGTTGTTTGCGGCGGGCACGACGGACGGCCTTCTTCTTTTGGATGCGACGGAGTTCGCTCTTGGACACATACCAGCGCTTGCGGCGGACGGTGCTCAAGACCCCATCTTTGGCGATTTGTTTGCGGAATCGCTTTAGCAGTGCTTCCTGCGATTCTCCCGGACGGAGGTCAACTTGCGACATACTGCTTCACCCCCCTTCATCAAGGGCTATTCAGGCAAACAGCAGGCAAAAGAGTCTATGCTCTTCTGACCTGCTGAAATTTACATTATGGGGATTACGCACCAACAGGGGCGGCATCTTCCAGATTTTCGGTTTCGGATTCTAGCGTATCGTAGGTGGATTCGCTAGATTCAGTTTCGGCATATTGGGCATTTGCCAGTGCACCGGGTCGTAGTCCGATGCTGGCGGGATCCATATCATGTTCGTTGGCCCAATTGATGCGTTCGCTCTCGGTAACTTCCTTGAAGCTCAGGCCGAGGCGTTGGCGGTCAGATTCCATGCTGATGATACGCAGAAGGAGTTTTTGACCACTAGAAATGAGATGTTCGACATTGGTGGGGGGAGGGCTGGCGATCTGACTGCTGTGGAGCAGAGCTTCAATGCCGGGTTCAAGGCGGATAAATGCGCCAAATTGCGCAACGCGGCTAACTTCACCCAAAACCAACTGCCCAATATGATACAGTTCTTCAATTTGCGCCCAAGGATTGGGTTGCAGGCGCTTGAGGGAAAGGCCGATACGTTTGCCTTCTTGGTCGAGATTGAGGACATACACGCGCACTTTGTCGCCGACCTGCACCACTTCACGCGGGTGACGAACACGATGCCACGCCAGTTCACTAATGTGAATCAGGCCGTCAGCCCCGCCGAGATCAACAAACGCGCCGAAATCACGCAGGCCAGAGACGACGCCTTCACAAATCGCACCTTCTTTGAGTTCGGTGAGGAGTTTGTCCTTGTGGGCCGTCCGTTGTTCGCGCATGGCTTCACGCTGGCTAAAGACCAAACGGCGGCGTTTGCGATTGACTTCGATAATTTTGACCATGATCGGCTGACTGACCAGTTTTTGCATATAGTCTTTGCGGTCATCTTCCGAAAGGCCACGCGGCAAATCCATGACATGGCTGGCGGGCACAAAACCACGCAGATTCCCAAAGGGAACAATAATGCCACCTCGGTTGGCTTCAGCGACATGGCCGTTCCAGACATCGCCGCTGTCCATAATCTTTTGGGCATTCGTCCAGTCTTCGGCTTGCATCGCCTGTGAGACGGAGACCAGCAGATTCCCGTCTTGGTCTTCCATACGGGTAATCATGACCATGACTTCTTGGCCGACATTGAAATCTGATTCGCGCTGAAGGCGATCAATATCTTGCCGGGAGACAAATCCATCATTTTTCATGCC
The DNA here is from genome assembly GCA_021463865.1 of Anaerolineae bacterium. Classification (GTDB taxonomy): domain Bacteria; phylum Chloroflexota; class Anaerolineae; order Aggregatilineales; family J027; genus CFX10. Next base: position 78,858 of record JAJTXY010000011.1, on the reverse strand, counting down.
GATGTCAACCAACATGCCATGCTGGTCAACCGACAACACTGTGCCAGAAACAATATCACCTCGTTCTGGCAAGCCCTTTTTAAAGGACTCTTCAAGCAGTGCCGCAAAATCCATTATCTCATTATCGAACTTATTTCCCATTGTGGGAGATTTCTCCATACACGTCCCTACTTATACGAACGTTATCAAAAACTTGCTCTGGGTATGAACAAGCCTAAAAAACGGCATCTTGTCGGTGGGGACTAACCAACTAGAGCCGTTCTTTTGTCAGAATTACGATTCAAGAAACCGCGATGAAACGGTGTTGAACAGAAAAGAATTAAAAACAACAGAACTTAACTCGCGCCGAAACGCGCCCCTTTCAAATTTGACTGGCAGGATTTTAATCCGCGATCTTCTACCTGTCAAACCTGATTTTAACCAATTGAGGCGAAACTTTCTGTCGGCACTCGCAAAAAATCTAATATTTTAAGCGCGGCACGCTCATTCCGCGGCTGGTTCATCGTTTTCTTCAGGGCTTTCGGCAGATTCGAGTGGTTCGACAGGTTCGCTAGATTCGCTAGGTTGTTCGAGCACATCTTCCTCACCCACTGGATTTTGTTCCGTACCCCAACGCTGTGTAAATCCAACCCGGCGGCGCTCTGGTTCTAGGCGGCTGATGCGTAGTTGTAACCGATCACCCTTTTTGACATAACTATAGGGTTCTTTGAGTGCGCCATCACCTATTTCGCTGAGATGCAGGAGGCCTTCAAGTCCGTCATCTAGGGCAATGAACGCGCCGAAATCTACGACATTGGTAACAGTTCCTTCGACCAACTGGCCTTCGTGATAGGTTTCGATAGCATTGGCCCAAGGGTCTTTGAGCAGGCGCTTGCGACTAAGAGCAATACGGTTGGTGTCGCGGTCAAGGCTGAGAATATAGACTTTGATGACATCGCCGACATTAAGCACATCACGCGGATGATCTACCCGATGCCATGCGAGTTCGGATACGTGGATAAGGCCATCTGCGCCACCCAGATTGACAAATGCGCCGAAATCACGCAGGCCCGTCACTGTGCCGTCCACTTCGTCGCCCTCTTTGAGTTCGGACAGTAGCTTGGCTTTTTGTTGGGCACGGGCTTCGCGTTGGGCTTCTCGCTCAGAAAAAATTAAACGGCGGCGGTCTGGATTAACTTCAATAACTTTGACAGTCAATGTTTGGCGCGTATCTTTTAGTCCGTCTAGGGCATCGCGGCGGTCAGTGGATTGTAACCCGGGCGAGACAGTGACCATATGGGAAGAGGGAATGAAACCTTCCAGCCGATTCCAACGCACCAAAACGCCTCCGCGATTGTGACCGACGACTTCAACATTGACTACTTCCTCGGTCTTCATCAATTCGGCGGCCTTTTCCCAATCGTATTGTTGGAGGCCCATATTGATGCTTACAATGAGGTTGCCGTCACTGTCACGAGTTTGCAGAACATATACTGGAACTTCTTGTCCAACTTTCAAAGAACTGCGGAAAGATGGATCAAGCCGCTCCATATCTTGGGAGGTGACGATACCATCTTGTTTCGCCCCTAAATCCACGATAATTTCATTGCGGTCAATCTGCATAATGATGGCATTGCGGATTTCCCCACGACGCGGAGGCTTATAGTCATAGGAAGACTCCTCCAGCAGTTCCAAGAAACTATTGTGCGCCTCGTCGTTCTCGGAATGGTTGGGAGTCGGAGGAACTTCTTGTGACGGCTGGTTGTTTTTATCAATACCCATTGATTTTGCTATACCACCTTGTTTATACGAATATTTTCCGGCCCTTACCGGAAAAGGCTACCACCAAGCAATAAGCTAATGGAAAGCACCCAAAATAAGTTTACCTTGCCATCCTATTTTCGTCAAAGAAAGTAAAGAGCGCAAACTTCGCTAATAGACGGGCATTTTGGTACAATCTCTCCCTTGAAATTTCATGCGGGGGCATGGAGGTATTGTAAAGATTTGATTTCGGCTGTAGCCTCTCCCAAACGAATGCGAATCCATAGGACGCTGCTGCTTATTACATCGCTCATCTTGGCATTTTTATACTCCCCAGCTGCTGCGCAAGGCTCAGACCCTCAGTGGTTATTCGGTCAAGTTAATAACCTACGAGGCGGATTAGGGTTACATGCCTACGTCTGGAATGATCAATTAGCCGCTGCTGCTCAACAACAAAGTGAATATATGGCGGCGACTGGACATATCAGCCATACCCAGTCCAATGGATCAACCCCGACCAGCCGAGCCGCAGCAAATGGTTACGGCGGAACGATGATTGCTGAAAACATCTATGGCGGTCTGATAGCCCAAGCGACAGATGCGTGGGCCTTTTGGGTAAATTCCGGTGTGCATTATGCGACGTTGACCAACTCGCGGAATAATGAAATTGGGATTGGTGCCTCAAAAGGGGAAAATGGAACCTTTTATGCCCTAGTGATCGGCTATCGGCGAGATGTGACCGCCCCGCCCGCCCCTGTACCCGTCAATAACAGTGGCGGAGAACAACCCGCCGCGCCTGCTGCTCCGGCTGCACCTCCCCCAACGGCACGGCCACCGACCCGAACCTTTACCCCATCACCCACGATACCCACAGCCACCCCGACCATTACATGGACGCCAACCTTCACATGGACTCCCTCCCCAACGGATACCGTGCCGCCGCCAACCGCAACTGGGATTCATTTACCAACGGCCCAAGTGGTGGCGATGCTGCCCTCGGCGACACAGGTTATTGTCAGCGTACCACCCGACGAAAATCCTCCCCCACTCACTCCCAAACTGTCTCGAAGGCAGGATAAGTCCGGGTTGGAGGTACAAAAACTACTGCCTGTGTTTTTGGTGGGGCAGGTTTTGCTGATTGGTATTGGGGTCTATTCTTTATTTTTCCGCAAATCGCGCCTGCGCTGAAAAAGCGCACCTTTTAGGGTAGATAGATCATGATTGAACCACTACATGTATTGATTACACACAAAGTATCGGACACATTGCTAGAACCTTTGCAAAATATATCGTCGCAAATTCGGCTGCATGTTCATCCTGCGAAACAAGGGTCAGAAGTGCCCGCCAAACTTTGGAAAGACGCTGATATTTTGTATACCACTGGAGCACTGCCTACCCCAAAGACCGAAACCCGCCTAAAGTGGATTCAGAGCCATTCAGCAGGGGTAGATGCGCTGCTGCTTCAACCGTTTTTTGAGGCCAATCCCGATGTTGTGTTGACGACCACCAGCGGTATCCATGCAACAAATATGGGGGAGTATGTGCTGGGGATGATTTTGGCGTTGGGGCATCGTATCCCGACGATGTTGAAGTATCAAGCTAAAGCCGAATGGTCAGAGAAGCGCTACAGTATATTTTTGCCGCAGGAATTGCGAAATTCGACAGTGGGGATTTTGGGATATGGCAGTTTGGGTCGTGAGGTGGCGCGTCTATGTAAGGCCTTTGGCGCAGAGGTGTTGGCGACCAAATTTAATGTACGCCAAACAGCCGATGAAGGTTATACCCTAGAGGGAACGGGTGATCCGCAGGGCGAATTGTTTGACCGCCTCTATCCACCACAAGCCACTGCCTTTATGGTCAAAGACTGTGATTTTGTCGTGGTTACGCTACCCTTGACCGAAGCGACACGTGGTAGTGTGAATGAGCACGTTATCAACGCCATGAAACCGACGGCCTTCTTGATTAATGTGGGGCGCGGTGGGGTAGTGGATGAAGCAGCGTTATTGGCAGCTTTGCAAGAGGGACGAATTGCAGGGGCGGCCTTTGATGTTTTTGCTGAAGAACCCTTATTGGCTGAAAGCCCCCTTTGGAAAGCACCGAATTTTATCATCAGTCCACATATTTCCGGCAACACTGCGACCTATGATGAAAAAGCCGTGCGTGTCTTTGAGGAAAATTTGCGGCGGTATATTGAAAAACGACCTTTGTTAAATGTGGTGGATCGCGCCAAAGGATATTGATACCCGCAACTTTCTGAACAGAGTCTACGTATTGAGGTATAGAAGCGCAGCAATGCGCCCATGAGGTTTATGTATCGTCAATATGATTTAGCTTCGTGTGAGGAGTGAGGGAAGATGACCGATCAGACCCAACAAGAAGATGTGCGCCAAAATCAGGAAAACCCTGAAGACCCAATGAAGGCGTTTTTGCATCACCAACGCTTGGCTTTTGAGGAATTTGGCAAGGCGATTGAATCGCTCCTGCCGCCTGATTTTCGTGAGCATACCCGCAAGGCCAGTCAGTCGTTTATGGATTCCTTCAAATCGCTGTTTGATGCTGCCAAAGCGGATATTGACCAGATGATGCAGCGTCAGCGCAGTCAAAAGTCGGCAGAAGGTGAAGCCGAAGGCCCGGGCGAAACGAAGGTCAAAGTAGACATCCAGTAAACGGCCCGACCTTGTAAGGGCAGGTGAAGTATTGCCTGCCCTATCAAAATCCCCTACATTTCCTCTTCAGCGGAATTTGACTCACTCAAATCATCCGCTGTTTCGCTTATTGTCTCTGCATTTTCTGATATTTCATCAGGACGTTTGACCCGACGCGACTTAAAGGGATTATGGTCAACCTGCTGCGGGTTATAACGCGGGATAGGGGTAACACTGAGCACTTCCTGATCAACAAGCGTGTTGCTCGATTTGCCCGGAATCCCTAATGGCCGTACACGCGGCGCATCTGGCCCCAACAATGTTCCCATGACCAGCCGGTAGCGCCATGCCGACCACCAATGACGGTTAATGGTGAGGACGGTTACGTTGCGGCCTGTTTGATGACGGGCGGTTGCCAGTAATTCAACCAACAGAATATAAGGGGGACGGCTTATCACGGTTTGTTGAACACTGCTGCCAGAAGGCTGCTGGCGGGTCACGTGCTGCTCAATCGTTTTGCAATGTTTACAGTAGTGATAGAGGGTGGTTGCGGATTGTGCCTCACCCCATTCGTCAAAAACACTGGCGACATGAAACAGCTTGCGTCCGCATTTTTGGCAAGTGCGATAGGGGTCAGGCTGACGCTGACGATAGATCACCAGTTCAAAGCCATTTTCTTGATAGCGTTCTTCGAGAATTTCTGGCACGCGACCCTTCCCCTAAAAAATTATTTAATCAAAAATTGGGATGAGCCGCGTAGACCCACCCCAATCGCCCATTTTTACGGGATATAAATACGGTAGGTAAAGTTAATTTGAGTGCCGCTGCGTCCGTCAATGCGAATGACGCCATAACGTCCATCGTCGGAACGGAATGCAATGGTCGCCCCAGCGGGTGGGTTGGCGAAGACGGTGCTGGTGGCAGTAGCGACGGCTCCATCGTAATGAGCAGTCGCATAATTATCCGATGAAAATAGCCCAATCAGTGCTCCATTAATGGCGGTGAGATTCGTGCCGTCCCAACTGATGTCTTGTGTCCCATTGCCAGAAAGGTCATCGTTGGCGGCGGCGGCATAATTGCGTACCTGTTCCGTTTGTACCGCCCGATCTACTTTGTAGGAGATATTGAAGATATTATTGGTTTCGCCGACTGCCCCTTCGGCTACCTCGTTGTTTAAATCGGCCACGATAGCCAAATTATTCACATTGCCCGTCGCGCCAAAGGTGGTAGATAGCACGACTGTGGTGGTTTGCCCCGCCCCAAGTCCACCCGGTAGATTTTGTGCCGAATAGATGTTGCCCGGTAGGAAGGTGGTCGCCACTGCAAAAGTACCCGCTGCCGATCCCCCTTGATTCTTGAGGGTGATGGTAGCCGAGAACAACACATTGGTCGGGATAGGCGAATTGGGTGCCAGTGTTACGTTGGTGATGATAATATCGGGTTCGGCCTGAACCGTAGTCGCGGATGGGGTGGGGGTGGCAGGCGCGGCGACAATCGGAAGGGCTAATTGCAGATTGCCGGGGTCAAAAATACGGACATATTGGGCCGTAACCCACGCGATTTGCCCTTGAAATTGAATGACCAACCATGTGAAATCGGCGTTGCGGCCAATAACTGGCACTTGGTCATTGCGGCGCAGTTGCCCAATAATGCTGTAGTTGGTGCCCGGCCCACTGCGGACATTTAAGGTTGCTTCGGTTACGGTGGCCGTCACAACGCTGGGCGTTGGGGTTCCAGCTAGCGTGGTTGCTGTTGGCAGCAGGGTCGCAGTGGCTTGTGGCGGATTTTCTTCATCGGGGGCAGCCCCTTCAACGACTGCCCCAAAACCAGAATCTTCGCGTAGTTCACCATTGTCATAAGCGGCAACCGCCTGAACACCACCACTGCCTGTCAGTTCATAAATGATGGCCGTTTGCGAAAGGTCACGCGAATCAGTTACCACTGGGTCGGCAGGGCCGCGCACCAAGCGCTCAATATCGAGTTGAGACAATCCGGCCCGCACAGCCGCTGCATCGGTTCCAAAAACTCGTATCACCGAGTCGAGTGCAAACAGGCTGTCATAGGCGGCGACGGACAGTGGCCCCGGTATGGTGCCATATTGGGTGACATATTGGATGGTGAAGGTGCTGCCGAGCGCATCATTCGCCCCGAACGACCAACTATCCACCCCAATAATTCCGGCGGCACGCTCATCGTCAAAAAGGTTGCCTTCCAGCACCGCTTGCTGACCTGTGCGATAAACAAAGTGCCCCTGCCAATTATTGGACTGCAATTGGGTGAAAACTGTGTAAGCATCCTGTGGCGGTCCATACATAATGACCGCATCAGCATTCAGTTCGGGCAAGGTACGGATTTGATTGGGCAGTTCAGTGTTGTCGGCCATTTGAATAGTTGCTACGATCTCGGCCCCCTCTTGACCGAGAGCATTGCCTAGGCTGACCGTCGCTTCTGTCCACACGATGTCGGTTTGCACCAATACCACATTTTGGACTTCCAATATTTCTACCAGATAGGAGGCAAGGGCGTCGCTGTAAGTGCTTTCGGGGGCGACAATACGGAAGATGTTACTGGAAGTATCGGCATTATAGAGGGTTTCGCTGGTTGCGCCCGTCAATAATGGAACACTGGCGGCGGAAAGCGCCTCGACGTTCGGCAGGGCGAGATCATTGCTATCTGGGCCAAAAATGGCAACCACCCCGGCGTTGGTGAGCGCCTGCAAGACTTCAGGAATGGCTTCAGTTTCTTCAGGCAGAACTTCGGCGACTACCAGTTGATAAAAGTAGCTGGTATTGTCTGGGCCTGCGGTGCCGCCGCTCTCGTTAATTTGACGAATGGCAAGATCAAGCCCACGTGCTAAATCGCTGTCGGGTTGGCCGATGTAGCCAATCCTTAGAATATTGTCAGTTTGGCGCTGGCTTGGCCCCGCGAGGGCACTGCCGCCCGCCATAAGGGCAACGATTAAAGCTATCAACACGATGGCCGACCCCAGCCAGACGCCACGTCGGTGGGCATAATTCAGAGAAAACGCATGTTGTGGTTTTTCCATCTGGCTCCTCCAAGCTAGTCTACTCATCTCAATTTATCCAAGCATAGCATATTCTGAAATTCTATTCTGTCCGTTTGCCAATCGCAAAACTGGTCAACTGATTGGTTTCGATTTATCAAAACTCACGTTACACTGGAAAGGCTTCAACAATTTCGGGAGGATTTGTGGATGCAATTGGACAAAAAACGATGGTTTTTATTGATTTTAAGCCTCATATTTCATTTAGGCATGGGCCAGATGACCTATGCTCAAGACACTTTTGGGACTAAAACTTTTGCGTGGCGTGGAGCCGGGTTAATTATGCAGTACCCGGCGAACTGGCTGCAAGGCGAGTATGAAGGGCATCCGCTGCTGGTCAGTACCGCTGACGCATTGGAGAAGGCCAGTGATGGGGAAGCCCCCGGAGCACCGGCCCTTACCTTTTTGCACTATCCACAAACGAGCGCTATCGCTCCAGTGGACTTGCTGCGCCTTATTTTCCCCGATCAGACGACCACAGCTATGGTCATCGGCGGGTTGGATGCGGTGAGTATCCAGTTTGAGGACGCGGAGACGGGCCAAACCGTTTGGGCAGCAGCGTTTAAGTCCCCCCTTATCAATCAAGCCCATGTGATAGTGGCTGCTGCTCCTAACGAGGCATGGGTCGAATTTGAACCCCAATTGCAAACGATGATTGCTTCTATCCAGTTTTTAGCGGAGACGACAACCCTAGAATTTGCAGGTGGTGTTGTCACCTTCAACTATCCCGAAAATTGGCACGCGGCTAATAATGGGCAAGTAGTGGTTGTGAGTGAGGATGAAGCCAAATCGGAAGCGATTTTGGAAGGCGATTTAGCCGATGCCCCACCATTTATCCGTGCTCAACTCCTTGTACCGAGTGGCATTGGGATTGACCCCACTGCGGACACCGCCCCCCGCCAAATTTTGGAAGTTTTCACCGGGCAGCCCCTTCCAATAGTGACCGAATTTGAATGGGGGGATGGCCTGCCAGCAGCCCTGACACTTATTGAAATTGAGAGTGTCCAGTGGCTGTTGGTCGTGGTGGTGGATGGGGATAACGCCTTGTTGATGGGCGGCGGCGTGGCGGTTGAGGTATGGCCCACCGCCAGAGTCTGGATTGATGGGGCGTTGCATTTGACCGTGTATAATGAACAGATTGCCCCTTTGACCCTAGAGAATATCATCGCGGGTAATGATGGCCCGTTTGGGATGGCTCAATAGATAGTTTTCAATGTGGAGGTTGGAGTGAACGGTTTGCGACTACGTAGATTCATGAGATTGGGTGGTATTGGCATATTGATGTTGCTGTTGATGGTGCTTGCGGCGTGCAGCAACTCGGATGAGGACGATACTGAGGACGCGGCGGATAACGCAGAGACAGCGACTGCTGAAGTTACTGAAGAATCCACCCCTGAAGCGACAGCCGCCGTTGAAACACCAAGTGATGTGACAGAGCCAGTGGTCAATGAGGCTGGTGGTTCGGCTGGCGACCCCGCCCAAACCTCGGAAGGGGGAGTGTGGAAGTGGCATGAATGGGGTCTTGAAATGACCTATCCGGCAGGCTGGCAAGGGATTTTGACCGATGCGCCCTTTGTATTTGTGATTGCTGGCCCAACGGATGAATCGGGGCAGGGGCCGTACATTGCGGTACAGTCCGGGGCGTATGATACATCGAAAACCTTCCGCGAATTTATGGAAGAACTGACAGTGGCAGACAACGCCACCCTTACCGATATTACCTTTGGCGGTATTGAGGGGGTAGGCTTTGAAAGTATCAATGAGTCCAGTACCAGTCGGTTTGTGGCGATTCCATACCCTGAAGGCCAGATTATCTTGGTGGGTGAAATTGCCTCGACTGAGGAATGGAATACATGGAGTCCGATCATGGACGAAATTATCGCCAGCGCGGTCATTACTCCGTTAGAATTGGACGAAGAGGCCCTCAATGAACAGATGCAGGCCAATCTGGAAGCCACTGGCCTCATGACCGTTGGTGATCCAGAAGCTCCCCTGTGGATTGCCGAATTTATGGACTTCTCGTGCCCCCACTGCTATGACTATTCGGCAGTGATGGATCGCTTGGTGCAAGATTACGTTGTTACAGGCAAAGCCCAATTTACGCTGGCCGTATTAGATTTTGTCGGTGGCGAGGCTTCTACCCTAGCGACAAAATATCAACTCTGTGGAACAAAATTGGGTGTGGGCTGGACAATGCACCACCTCATTTTTGCCGAATATGCTGAAGATCAAGCCGGGCGAGCGGCCTATACGGAAGAAAACCTTGCGGCCATGCTTCAAGATGCCGAATTGGATATAGACCAAGAAGCGTTTGAGGCTTGTCTCGCCGATGAAGCGACCACTGCTATCATCGCCGATCATCTTGCATGGTCGGATGCTGCTGGAGTTCACTCCACACCGAATGTTTTGGTGGGGACGAACCGCGACGATGTGAAATTTATGAAGCTGGGCGACCAAGAACTGCAAGGCGGTTATCCCCTGTATTATGTCTATCCAATTCTGGATACTATGCTTACCGAAGCGGATTCAGCGGCTGTGCCTGCAATAGATTCCAATGCGGTCTTTGGAGGATGAATACGGCAGGAATTCGAATTGTTTTTAACAAAAGGGTGGCTTGATCAACACAGGCCACTTTTTTATTGGTGGAAAGCCCGATGAGCCAACCAAACCAACCTCAATTGTTAGAGAATTGTTCGGAGAACGGCTCTCACTTATCGAAAACTAGATGAAAAATTTTCACCAAAGTTCCAAATTGTCTTTCATTAAGAAAGCTCATAAAAAGTAGACGTTATCTAAATCCATAAAAAGTACCCTTCTGATTCAAAATTTAAGTAAAGAACTGCAAATGGGCGATTGTGCAAAATGACCTGACCCCTATTGACGAAAGAAAAGATTGAGAATATCTTTATGGCACGCTAAATCACGCAACAATCTATACATAAAAACAGAACAAATCATGGCACTTTTTGCTCTGCCTATCCTTAGCCTTATCCTCATTACCGGCCTCCTCGTAGTCGTAAGCCTTACGAGCGAGGAGAAATGTGCTTCAGACAGTCCGGTAGTGATGCAGCGCCGACTCAAGCCAGAGCAAAGCTAAAGTCACCTAACACAGTAAACCGAGACGCCGTTTGGAGCCACCCCTCCAAGCGGCGTTTTTGTCACCCAATATTCAGTGAAATGAACTGAGGAGTAATGCAAGATGTCACCCAAGCAAGCCACTATCGGTCAGAGCTTTCCACAAAGCCAAACTTACAGTCCATGGACGGATGCCTATCAAACCAACCCCATGCACCTGAACGGCACATATGCCAATCCCAATGGCAGCAAGACCACTCCCCGCGAAGATGAAAGTCAAACCCCTACCCATGAAGCCTTATCCCATATTTATGATCTTGACGAACGAGGATAGAAACTTGCTATTGACCCGTCGGCTCAGTAACCCAATTTGTTGAGGTGAGCAAATTGGGTGCTGGGGCGGCAAATCGTTGAATTGTTTTTGCAAAAGAGGAACGACATGCCCCTAAAAAATGCTTCTGAATGGATATGGTTTTCTGGAAACTGGGTTCCTTGGCATGAGGCCACTGTTCATGTCAGCACTCATGCTCTGCACTATGGCAGCAGTGTATTTGAAGGCATCCGCACCTATGCCACCGACAATGGCCCGGCGGTCTTTCGTCTCACCGATCATATGGCCCGTTTTATGTACAGCGCCAAGATCATGCGGATGGGCGATCAACTCGAATTTAGCCAAGCAGAACTCGAAGCGGCCTGCGTTGACTTGGTAGCCCGTAACAAACAAAAATCCTGCTATATCCGCCCACTGGCCTTCCGCGACAGCGACTCATTTGGCCTCAATGCAGCAGGGCAAAAGGTGGAAGTGGTGATTATCTCGATTGAATGGGGGCGCTATCTAGGGGCAGATGGTATCGAAAACGGTATTGATGCGGCTGTAACCAGTTGGCGGCGTGTGGCCTCTAGCCCGATGGCAAAGGTCGGCGGCCAATATGTCAATAACCAGCAGGTCTCAATGGAAGCCAAACGACATGGTTATACCGAAGGCATTACCCTTGATGTAAATGGCAATCTCAGCGAAGGGGCCGGCGAGAATTTGTTCCTGATGATTAATGGCACGATTTATACGCCATCCGTCGCTTCCAGCATTTTGTCTGGCATTACCCGTGATACAGTGTTGACCCTTGCGGCTGATCTCGGCATTCCAGTACGCGAGGAAACATTGGTGCGTGAGATGCTCTATATCGCCGATGAAATCTTTATGACTGGGACGGCGGCAGAAATTACCCCTATCCGTAGCGTAGACGGATTGCAGGTAGGTAGTGGTAAGCGTGGCCCGATCACCAAAGCCTTACAGGATGCCTTTTTTGCTACCGTTGAGGGGCGTTCACCCGATGTACATGGTTGGTTGACCTATGTTCAACAATCCGTTGCAGAAGCAGGCGACGATTAGATTCGTGGGATAACAAGTGTTTTGAGGAGGCAGGTAAAAATGAAATTAACGGGTGCTGAAATTGTTTGGGAATGTTTATTACGTGAAGGGGTTGATCTCGTATTTGGTTATCCCGGCGGCGCGATTTTACCGATCTATGACGCGCTGACCAAGTATCCACAAATTCGCCATGTTTTGCCGCGTCATGAACAGGGCGGAACGCATATGGCGGAGGGATATGCCCGCGCAACGGGTAAGGTTGGGGTAATGCTGGCGACCAGCGGACCCGGCGCGACCAATTTGGTGACGGGCCTTGCCAACGCCATGATGGATTCGTCACCCTTGGTGGCGATTACCGGACAGGTTCCGTTGGGTGCAATTGGCTCGGACGCCTTCCAAGAAACCGACGTAACAGGCTGTACGTTGCCCGTGACCAAGCACAATTATCTGGTAACACGGACGGAAGATATTGCCTATACCATCCGCGAAGCCTTCCATATTGCGCGGACGGGTCGCCCCGGCCCAGTATTGGTAGACATCCCCAAAGATGTCCAAAATAAAGTGATTGAATTCCATTACCCCGAAGGTGAATTGCGTCTGCCCGGATATAACGTACCGGGGAAAGCCCACCCCAAAGAGATTGAAGCCGCGTTGGACTTGATTCATAGCGCCAAACGCCCGTTGATTTTGGCGGGACATGGGGTGTTGATGTCGGGGGCAATGGACGAGATCCGTAGTTTTGCCGAAATCACGCAGACACCCGTTGCGCTGACCCTGTTGGGCAAGGGCGGTTTTCCAGAGAATCACCCGCTGTGTGTCGGGATGATGGGGATGCACGGCACCGCAGCGGCGAATCAGGCCATCCAACAGGCCGATCTACTGCTGGCGTTTGGGATGCGATTTGATGACCGTGTGACAGGCAATCTCAAGACCTACTCGCCCGATTCCAAGAAAATTCACGTCGAAATTGACCCCAGTGAAATCAATAAAAATGTCAAAGTAGATGTTGGCATCGTTGGCGATCTGAAAATGGTGCTGCGCCAACTACTGCCCAAATTACAGACCGGACAACATCAAGAGTGGATTGGTCAAATCCGCGATTGGGAAGAAGATACCAGTGAACGTGATATTTTGCTCCGGCTGGCGGCACATCCCGATGGTAAATTATGGGCGGCGCAGGTCATCGCTGAACTGTTCCGCTGTACAGAAGGCAAAGCGCTCACTGTCAGCGATGTGGGTCAGCATCAAATGTTGGAAGCTCAATATTATCCGCACACCCGCCCGCACAGCCTTTTGACGAGTGGTGGTTTGGGCACAATGGGCTTTGGGATGCCCGCCGCGATTGGTGCAAAATTGGGTCGCCCTGACGAGGAAGTTTGGGCAATTGTTGGCGATGGCGGATTCCAAATGACGCTGACCGAACTCGGCACTGCGATGCAGGAGCATGTCAACATTAACATCGCCATTATTAACAATTCGTTCTTGGGGATGGTGCGCCAATGGCAGGAATTCTTTTATGAGGAACGTTACCAATCCACCCCGCTGAAAAATCCTGACTTTGTGAAGCTGGCTGCCGCCTATGATATTCCCGCGCGACGGGTCAGCACCAAAGAGGAAATCGAAGAGGCTGTGCAGTGGGCACGCAGCATTGATGGCCCGACGTTGATTGAATTTGTGGTCGTTCAAAACGATATTGTGTACCCGATGGTACCCGCCGGGGCAGACCTACATGCCATGATCCGCCGCCCCAAGCCAAGTGAATCGCCCGATTTTGAAAATAATCCGACAGCTATCTGAAGTGCTCCTCCTAACCAACCCACACCTCCGGTGATTGACGGTAGAGCTAGAACCGAGCCGGGGGTGATGGGAAGGGGGATTTATGAGATAGCTGAGGTATCAGGAGAAAGAAAAGATGAAACATACCCTAATCTGTTTGGTCGAAAACAAGCCCGGTGTGCTAAACCGCGTGGTCAGCCTGTTCCGCCGCCGCAACTTTAATATGGATAGCTTGACCGTTGGCCGCACCCATAACCCTGATATTTCGCGTATCACGGTGGTGATGGAAGCCGAACCGGGGGACGGCAAAAAGGTCGTCATGATGCTGTACAAGCTGATTGACGTGATCGAAGTACAGGATGTCACCAATATTCCCACCATTAACCGCGACTTGGCACTGGTTAAGGTCAGAACCCCCGATGCGTATGCCCGTAATGCCGTCACCGACCTCTGTTATGAACGCGGCGCACGCTTGGTAGATATTGGCCCAGAAGTGACGATTGTGGAACTGGCCGGGGCCGAGGAAAGTGTTGAAAGTTTTGTAGAGGCCCTCCACCAATTTGAAATTGTTGAGATGGTGCGAACCGGACGGGTCAGCATGGGGCGCGGCATTCGCACAATGGAACAGCGCGACTATAAATCCACCCGTTTTGCGGCCTATGCCCCGTCGGTCAATGGCGGCGGGTCGGCGGGACATGACGACGAATAGCCAGATAACGCATTTATTTTTCTCAATCACATAAGGAACGCAAGCAAGATGGCAACTATTTTTTATGATAAAGACGCCGATCTGAAACGGTTGGAAGGCAAGACAGTCGCAATTATCGGTTATGGAAGTCAGGGTCATGCCCACGCGCTCAATTTGCGGGACAGTGGGGTCAAGGTGGTCGTGGGACTGCATGAAAGCAGCAAAAGCCGCGCCAAAGCCACTGCTGATGGCCTCACCGTACTCACTGTTGCCGAGGCCGCTAAACAGGGTGATGTCGTGATGATCCTCATCCCCGACACCCTTCAGGCTGAGGTTTATCACAAAGAAATCGCGCCGAACCTGCAACCCGGCAACACCCTCATGTTCGCGCATGGCTTCAATATCCGCTATGGGCAAATCAAACCTCCGGCAGGTGTGGATGTCAGCATGGTTGCACCCAAAGCCCCCGGTCATCGTGTACGGGAAGTCTACACTGAAGGTGGTGGCACTCCCGGTCTGGTGGCGGTTGAACAAGATGCCAGCGGAGAAGCCCTCGCCAATGCGCTGGCCTATGCCAGAGGGATTGGTTGTACGCGGGCCGGTGTTATCCAGACCACTTTCACCGAAGAAACCGAAACCGACCTCTTTGGGGAGCAAGTGGTCTTGTGCGGCGGGGTTGCGGGTCTAATCCGTGCCAGCTTTGAAACACTGGTCAAGGCAGGCTATCAACCGGAAATCGCCTATTTTGAATGTCTGCATGAACTGAAATTAATCGTAGACCTGATTTATCAAGGCGGGTTGTCTTATATGTGGTATAGCGTCAGCGATACCGCCGAATATGGTGGATATGTCTCCGGCGAACGCATTGTACCGGATGCCATCCGCGAAGAAATGTCTGGCATTCTGCATGAAATCCAAGATGGCACGTTTGCGCAACGCTGGATAAAAGAGAACAAAGATGGTCGTCCGTGGTTCAATGGTCGCCGCAAAGAAGAACATAACCACATGATTGAACAGGTGGGCCAAGAACTACGTGGTATGATGCCGTTTATCAATCCGAAATCTATCAAACAAGAATAATCGGTCAATTGACGAGAGGATGAAAGGGGGTGGTTCTGGATGGCAGAGGATGGCCTTTATGAGCTTAGGGGTTTGCCATGTTTTGCACGTATTCGCTTAATCAACAGTCAAAAAGGATCACCCGACCATGAGTACGAAAGTTATGGATGACAGTGTAGTACGCATTTTTGATACCACCCTGCGTGACGGTGAACAATCACCGGGCGCCAGCCTGACCAGTGCTGAAAAACTGGAAATCGCCCGTCAGTTATCCCGTATGGGGGTAGACATTATTGAGGCGGGTTTTCCAGCCGCCAGCCCTGATGATTTTGAGGCGGTGCGCCGTATTGCCCAAGAGGTCGGGACGGAAGATGGCCCGGTGATTTGTGGCTTGGCCCGCGCCGTCGAAAAAGACATCCGCGCCTGTTATGAAGCCGTGCGTGAGGCTGCCCATCCCCGTATTCACACTTTTTTAGGGGTCAGCGATATTCATCTGAAATATCAGACCCGCATGACGCAGGCCCAAGCCCTCGACACCGTGGGCGAAATGGTGACACTGGCCCGTTCGCTGTGTGATGATGTCGAATTTAGCCCAATGGATGCAGGCCGCACCGACCCGGCTTTTCTGATCCAAATTCTGACGATTGCGGTGGAATGTGGGGCGACCACCCTCAATATCCCCGACACGGTGGGTTATGTCACGCCAGATGAATACGGCGAATTGATTTCTAGTCTGATTGCTGAGACGCCGGGAGCAGGGCCGGGGAGTGGCGTAATCTGGTCAGTCCACTGCCACAATGATTTGGGTCTGGCGACGGCCAATTCGCTGGCAGGGGTACGCGGTGGCGCACGTCAGGTCGAAGTGACCGTCAATGGCATTGGCGAACGCGCTGGCAATACCTCGCTGGAAGAAGTGGTGATGGCATTGGCAACCCGCCCTCAATTTTATGGTCTGCGTACCAACATTGACACCACCCAGATTACCCGTTCCAGCCGCCTCGTCAGCAATTACACCGGAATGCCTGTTCAGCCGAATAAGGCCATTGTCGGCGCGAACGCTTTTGCCCATGAAGCGGGGATTCATCAGGATGGCGTGCTGAAAGAAAAAAGCACCTATGAAATCATGACCCCGCAATCGGTGGGCCTTCACGCCAGTTCATTGGTATTGGGCAAACACAGTGGACGCCACGCCCTCAAGGTGCGCCTGAAAGAATTGGGTTATGAAGTCGAAGGGGATGCCCTGAATCAAATTTTTGCCCGATTCAAAGCCGTTGCTGACGCCAAAAAGAATGTGACCGATGCCGATCTCGAAGCCCTGATGATTGATGAATTTCAAGGGCCAAAGGAATTTTTTAGACTGCTGGATATGCAAGTGTCCTGCGGCACGATGGGGATGCCCACCGCCACAGTCAAAATCCAGACCCCGGCTGGCGAAGAAAAGATTGAGGCACGAGTGGGGACAGGGCCAGTGGATGCCTGCTATCGGGCCATTGATGCCGTTGTCCAGATTAAGAACGTGCTGATTGAATATAGCGTGCATAGCGTCACGGAAGGGATTGATGCCCTCGGTGAAGTGACCGTCCGTATTTCGCCAGCCCAGAATGGCGACCATGACCCCCGCACTTTTGGCGGCTATGGGGCCGATTCTGACATTATTGTGGCAAGTGCCAAAGCGTATATGGCAGCTCTTAACCGCATGATTGCCGTCCTCGGTATGGGTGATATTCCCGCTGAGGGCGTCGTGGCAGCGGTGTCAGTGGAGAGTTAGGATTCCTATGGCAGTCGAAATTCTAAAAACAGTAACTTATCCTTTCTATTATTTGACTGCCTTTTTAATAATTTGGATGATTTTGGAGAATCCCAGTTATGCCATGTCACATTTGCTATCAGCCTGAAGTCTTTACATGCCCTAGTTGTCTTATGATGGCATGTAAAGCACATTATGTACAACACCCTGCAATCAATGAATTTAAAGCCGTATGTTCAGAATGTGCGACGAAAATTCTACTCAC
This sequence comes from Anaerolineae bacterium, assembly GCA_021463865.1. Taxonomy (GTDB): domain Bacteria; phylum Chloroflexota; class Anaerolineae; order Aggregatilineales; family J027; genus CFX10. Next base: position 61,430 of record JAJTXY010000011.1, on the reverse strand, counting down.
AAAGGAAAAATGCTATATTTGTTATGATCAAACTATAGACCGTTGTTATGGGTGTAAAAAACCTATTTGTAATAATCATATGCAAAGAGCTATTATTGAAGATGATTGGTCAACTAAGGATTATGTAAGTACAACAAATGCAAAATTATGCCCAGAATGTTATGAAAGAGAAATGCGCATTCAATCAGGGGCGTTTTACATGAATCTATCAAGCACCAATACGTCTAGCGATACGATAATGATATTATTTTTTGCATTATTTTTATGTCTTATTGTATTTTGGGTGGGTTTTAAAGTTTTATATTAATCATATGGAAAAAATTGATTTAAAAATGAGATCAGATCATCTCTTATAATTGCAAACATAAATATAACAAGGAAGTTGTGAGATGCCTAAGACCCTCTTTGAAAAAATCTGGGATGCCCATGTCGTCAGCCACCCGCCCAATTCACCAGCGGTGTTGTATGTTGACCTTCATCTTGTCCATGAAGTGACCTCCCCACAGGCGTTTACCGAACTGCGCCAACGTGGAATTAAGGCCCGTCGTCCGCTTCAGACCATCGCCACGATGGATCACAGTACACCGACGACCCCACGCGGCGCGGATGGCCTGATTCCTGTGACCGATGCGATGGCCGTCACCCAACTCAAGACGCTGGTGGACAATTGCAACGATCACGGCATTCCGGTATTTGAACTCGGCACGGAAAAACAGGGCATTGTGCATGTTATCGGGCCAGAACTTGGCCTGACACAGCCGGGGATGACGATTGTCTGCGGGGATAGCCACACCAGCACACACGGCGCTTTTGGGGCGTTGGCCTTTGGCATCGGCACAAGCGAAGTCGCGCACGTCTTGGCGACCCAAACCCTGCTGCAAAACAAGCCAAGTACCTATGAAATCCGTGTGGATGGTCAATTACAAGAGGGCGTCACGGCCAAAGATATTATTCTGGCGGTGATTGCCAACATCGGCATTGGCGGCGGCACAGGCCATGTCTTTGAATATACGGGCAGCGCCATTCGCAGTCTTTCGATGGAAGCACGCATGACTATTTGTAATATGAGCATTGAGGGCGGGGCGCGGGCTGGTTTAATTGCCCCCGACGAAACAACCTTTGATTACATTCAGGGGCGACCTCATGCCCCACAAGGCGCGGACTGGGATAAAGCGGTGGCCTATTGGCGCACCCTGCCCTCCGATGAAGGCGCGATCTATGACAAACAGTTGATTTTAGACGCCAACACCCTTGCCCCGATGATTACCTATGGCACAAATCCGGGCATGGGCATGTCCATCACCGAGCGTGTCCCCGATCCCAAACAGATCAGCGACAACAGCCAAAAGATGGCCCTCGACAAAGCACTGGCCTATATGGATTTGCAGCCCGGTCAGCCGCTTTTGGGACATAAGGTAGATGTCGTGTTTGTCGGTTCTTGCACCAATTCCCGTATCAGTGATTTGCGACAAGCCGCCGAGATGATTAAAGGCCATCGGGTGGCGGAAGGCGTGCGGATGTTGGTTGTACCGGGGTCACAGACGGTCAAACGCCAAGCTGAGGCGGAAGGATTGCACAAGGTCTTTGTTGAAGCTGGGGCGGAATGGCGTGAGGCCGGATGCAGCATGTGTATCGCCATGAATGGTGACCAGTTGCAACCGGGGCAATATGCCGTCAGCACTAGCAATCGTAATTTTGAGGGGCGTCAGGGGCGGGGTGGTCGAACCTTCCTTGCCAGTCCATTGACAGCGGTAGCTTCGGCTATCAATGGCGTTGTCACCGACCCGCGTACAATGGTCGCCGAACGCGCTTATGAAGTCTCACCAGCGTAGGAATGTCACGAGTGGAAACAAAAATCTCATTGGTGCGGCATGGGCTTGTGCATAATCCGCAGGAAATCTTTTATCAGCGGATGCCTCGTTTTCGATTAGCCGACGAGGGCAAGGATCAAGCACGTGCCGCCGCCGAATTACTCAAGGGTGAAAAAATCGCCAAGATATTTTCTAGCCCTCTGCTGCGTGCCCAACAAACCGCCAAAATCATTGCAGGGCCGCATAGGATGAATGTCACGACGACGGCACTGTTGAACGAAGTCCATACCCCGTATGAAGGGTGTACCTATGCCGAGCTAGATGCGCGAAAGTGGGATTTGTACAGCGAATCCCACCCGCCCTATGAACAACCGCTGCAAGTGTGGTCACGGGCGCAAAAATTTATCCGCCGTACCCGCCGCGCCTATCCCGGTCAACATGTGATCGCGGTTTCACATGGGGACGTGATCGCGTTTACGGTGTTGTGGGCGATGGGGATGCCAGTGGATGTCAAAGTAGCACGCACAGAACTGCCCAAACTTGACCCCATTGCCAATTACATTGCCCATTGTTCGGTTTCGACGCTGACCTTTTTGACCAACGACATGGGCGAGATGCCCCACTTTGAATATCGCAGACCGTATTAGAAGCCCTCATCCCCAACCCCTCTCTCCAAACGCTTTGAGAGAGGGGCACACGAGGATGAGGCTAGTGGAGAGTTGAAACAACATGGAACCATTGAAACCATTTAGCGCCAGTTTAGTGCCGCTGCCGATTGAAAATATTGATACCGACCAGATTATCCCGGCGCGTTATCTCAAGGTGACGGATAAAAATTCGCTAGCGGAAGGTTGCTTTACCGATTGGCGGCAAGACCCCGATTTTGTACTCAATAATCCGCGTTATCAGAACGGGCATATTTTGGTGGCGGGGCATAACTTTGGCTGTGGCTCCTCGCGTGAACATGCACCTTGGGCATTGAAAGCGTATGGTTTTCGGGCCGTCATTAGCACCTACTTTGCCGATATTTTCCGCAACAATTCGCTGAAAAATGGACTACTGCCGATTGTGGTAGATGCGGAGACCCACCAAGCCCTGTTGGATTTGGCGGAGGAAGCACCAGAAGCCGAAATTCATATTGACCTCGCCAGCCAGACCGTGACCTTGCCCAATGGACAAAAGGCCTCCTTCCCGATTGACCCGTTTTCCAAGACGTGCCTATTGGAAGGCATTGACGAACTTGGCTATTTGATGAAGCAGACACCTGAAATTGAGGCGTTTGAAGTCAGCCACCCGGCGCGAGTACAGACGCTTCAATCATGAATTTCTGAAGGGGACAGATGACTATGACGCGCATTGATATATACGATACGACGCTGCGGGATGGAACACAGGGCGAAGGGATTTCGCTCTCGGTGGATGATAAACTCAAGATTACCGAGATTTTGGATGATCTTGGGGTGGCCTATATCGAAGGCGGCTGGCCCGGTAGCAATCCCAAAGACGCGGCTTATTTTGAAGCGGTGCGCGATGTGAAATTGAACCACGCCAAAATCGCTGCATTTGGCATGACCTGTCGGGTGGGGGGTGATCCTGCCGATGATGCCAATATCCGCGCCCTGCTGGATGCCCAAACGCCTGTCGTCACCGTAGTGGGCAAAACCTCCATGCTGCACGTCACTGAAGTCATCTGTACCACCCCTGAAGAAAATCTGCGGATTATCCGCGAAAGTCTGGCCTACCTCAAAACACAGGGTAAAGAGGTTATCTACGACGCCGAGCATTTTTTTGACGGCTTCAAGCTGGATAATGAATACTCGCTCGATACCCTGCAAGCGGCGGTAGATGGCGGGGCAGATTTGGTCGTGCTGTGTGATACCAACGGCGGCACGATGTATTGGGAACTAGAGGAAATCGTCAAATTTGTGGCCCAAGCCCTGCCGAATGTCCCGCTAGGCATCCATACCCACAATGACGGAGAACTAGGGGTCGCCAATTCGCTGGCGGCGGTACGGGCCGGGGCGGTGCATGTGCAGGGCACGATTAATGGCTATGGTGAACGCTGTGGCAATGCCAATTTGTGCAGCATCATCCCCGACCTTGAAATTAAAATGGGCTTGGAGACGCTGCCCGATGGCAAAATTCGCCGTCTGACGCATGTGGCACGCACGGTAGCCGAAATCGCCAATCAGACCCCCTATGGCAATCGCCCCTATGTCGGCAAAAGTGCCTTTGCGCATAAGGGCGGGATTCATGTGGCGGCGATGCGGCGGCATGTAGACAGCTATCAGCATATTGACCCGACGCTGGTCGGTAATGAAATGCGCTTCCTTGTCTCGGATTTATCGGGGCGGGGTAACATTTTGGCACTGGCCGAGGCGTTTAAGCTGGACGCGGAAGACCATATCGCCCGTAAGGTGCTGGATGAAATCAAACATTTGGAGCATCAAGGCTATGCGTTTGAAGGGGCGGATGCTTCGGTAGCCATGATGCTGCGGCGTGCCCAACCCGATTACAAAGCACCCTTTGACCTGATTGACTATATGGTTTTGGTTGAGCAGCGGCGGGGGCGCGGCATGGTCACGGAGGCTACCATTAAACTGTCGGTGGAGGGGGAAGAATTGTATACCGTCGCCGATGGCAATGGCCCGGTTAATGCGCTAGATCGTGCTTTACGAAAAGCCCTCCTACCCGTCTATCCCCGTCTAGCCGAATTCCATTTGGTGGATTATAAGGTGCGTATTGTGGACAGCGGCTCGGCGACAGGCGCGACCACCCGTGTGTTGATTGATACGCGCAATGGACATCAGCGTTGGAGCACCGTCGGGGCCAGTACCAACATTATCGCGGCAAGCTGGCGGGCATTAGCGGATTCGGTTGAATATGGCCTGTGTTCGGTACAACATGATGGATAACCTATGACTGACTGTATCTTTTGTAAAATTATCGCCAAAGAAGCCGCTGGCAGTTTTGTTTATGAAGATGAGCAGGTCGTGGCGTTTATGGACATCAGGCAAGCCAATCCCTATAAAGTGTTGGTGGTGCCGCGTGTCCACGCCCCGATGATCTATGATTTGACCGATGAGCAGGCTGCTGCGATTATGCAAGTTGCGGTGAAGTTGTCACGGGTCATTCGAGAAGTGTCGAAATGCGAGGGCCTATCGGTGTTTCAATCGAATGGGCGGGTGGCTAATCAAGACGTGTTTCATTTCCACTTGCATTTGCTGCCGCGCCATGAAAATGACAATCACGCCAGCCGCCGCAATACGATAACGGATCGGGCGACATTGGATAAATTAGCAGCCGATTTACGCGCTGCCTTTCACTAAATTTTTGGAGAGATTCATGCAAGCTAAAATCGCTTTACTCCCCGGTGATGGCATCGGGCCGGAGGTGGTACAGGCCGCCATCCGTGTATTGGATGCCGTCGCCGCCAAATATAGTCATTCGTTTACCTATCATGAGGCCCTATTAGGGATTGCTGCCATCAACCAAACAGGCAGCCCCTTACCCGCCGAAACGCTTACCATCGCCGAGCAATGCGACGCGATTTTGATGGGGGCGGTGGGTGGACCCGCTGGCAGCACTCCCCCCGGCGCACCCCGTCCCGAAGAAGGCATTTTGGGACTGCGGAAACACTTTGGCCTGTTCGCCAATTTGCGTCCTGTCAAGGCGTGGCCCGCCCTGTTGCAATACACACCCTTCAAGCCCGAACTGCTCAAAGATGTGGATATTTTGTTCATCCGCGAATTGACGGGTGGCCTCTATTTTGGGCCGCACAAGGAATGGCAGGGTGACATCGTGCTGGATTCCACTGATACCTCCTATGACACGATGGTCTATGCGCCGTTTGAAGTGGCCCGCGCTGCTAAAGTTGCGTTTGATGCGGCCCGCCTGCGTAAAAAGAAGGTCTGCTCAGTAGATAAGGCAAATGTGCTGGCCTCATCACGCTTGTGGCGGCGCACTGTTGAAGTCGTGGCGGAAGATTACCCCGAAATCAGCCTGTCGCATCAATTGGTGGATTCGTTTGCTATGCTGTTGATGACCCGCCCCGGCGAATGGGATGTGGTCGTCACCGAAAATATGTTTGGTGACATTTTGACCGACCAAGCCAGCGTATTGGCAGGGTCGTTGGGGATGCTACCCTCGGCCTCGCTCAATGAAAGTTCGTATGGCCTGTATGAGCCGATTCATGGGTCAGCGCCGGATATTGCGGGCAAGGGTATCGCCAACCCCACCGGAACGATTATGAGTGCTGCCCTGCTGCTGCGATATAGTCTGCGTTTAGAAAATGAGGCGCAGGCAATTGAAAAAGCGGTAGCCGCCACATTGGACACAGGCGCACGCACCGCCGATATTGCCGGGGGTGGGTCTTATCTTAGCACTACCGAATTTACCGATACCATCATTCAACAACTGGCTTAAAACCCCTAAAATTTGACGCCTTGCCTGAATCGCCTATACTGGCTTTATTTGCCAGAGGGTTGTTCAGGAAGGCATTTTTTGCAATGCGAAAACAAGCGATTTTTTTGATCTCGGCGGCTCTAGTGCTGATTTTTATGCTCGGTCTGATCGGCACGGCGCAATGGCAGGCTACGGCGCAAGATGCCACAACCGCGACCCCCACCCCGGAAGAAACCCCCAAATATGACGAACCGGCCTATGTCGAGGGTGGTGAGGCCGAATGGACACTGACCGACTCTACGTTTACCAGTTTTTATCCCGATGGGTTTCAGTTTGAGGCGTTTGCTAAAAGCAGTGCAGGGGAAATTGTTTCCGCCAGCATCTATTATTCGCATACCCCGACGTACCCTGAAGATGTGCGGCGACGCGGGGAGGTGGATGCCGAAACGGGCAAGGTGATGGTTATTGTGGAAGGCCGTGAGGCTGATGAAATTCCCCCTTGGGTTGCTATCAATTATCGTTGGCGGCTACTGGATAGCGCTGGAACGATCTATTGGAGCGATTGGTTTGTGGGGAGCGAGTACAGCGACGATACCCACGAATGGGAACGCGAAGAATCCGAAGACTTAATTATTTTTGTTCAAGAGGGCTTTCCCCAAAACGCGGTAGATTTGGCATTTGAGGCGATGGCGGAGGCTCGTCCCCTGTATCTTGAGGCCTTTGGACGGCTGCTCTCCTATAAACCGCGTATGGTGCTGTTTGCGGATGAGACCACTTTTGAGGAATGGCGCTCTCAGGAATATGTACTGCGTGGCATTGATTTTATTGGGCAAGCCAGCGGTTATTGGGGGGCGTTTATCCAACTCATTTATGGTAATGATATTCAAGATTTTGCTTATGGCACTGTCATTCACGAAATTGGGCATCTATATCAATATGACCTTTATGAATCGCGTGCCCCAGCGTGGTTTACCGAGGGCAATTCGACCTATCTGGAATTAAGTCGGCAATATGATTATGAAGGGCGGGTACGTGATGCCCTGCAATATGCCACGCTTGATAGTTTGTTTGTGGGCGAAGGCCCGGATACCTTTGATGAAGGGCCGGATGGTCGCGGACGCTGGGGCTACGATGTGGGCTATACCTTCAATAAGTGGTTGGTCGAAAATTATGGCTGGGAGGCCCACCGTGAGTTGATTACACTGTTGGCCGCACCCGAAAATCTGCCGGGGTACGAAATCACGGATTATTTTAAAACGTCGTTGGAACAAGTGCTTGGCTTAACCATCACCGAAATTGAATCACAATGGCGGGAATGGCTTGGTATTTCGGGCACAGTACCTACACAAATGCCCTCTCCGACCATCGAATTTCGTTTCCCACCGACAGTTACCCCATTCGGGCAGTAATCACGGATTGGCAAACAACAGGCAAATAAAAAGGGGCGATGAGAAGTCGCCCCAATTTGCTGAAGTCTACTTGTTATTGCAGAGGTACGCCGACGATTTCGGTAGCAAAGATTTGAATGTCTAGGCCGTTGGTGACATCGAATTGGTAGGCTTCGAGGGTATTGTTGAGACAGTCAAACACTTTGACGTCATAGCTCCCCGGCGGCACACTCCATTCGATATACGTCTGGTTGGCAAAGACCTCATTCGCCTCCAACTGGTTATCGCCCCAATTGGTTTCCGTGCTTGCACTCACATACACTTGGCACAGGTCGGTTCCGGCAAGGTTGCTGATTCGCAGCGTCACCGTCTGGTCATTGGGGGTCTGATTGGTCGGCGTATCCTGTGGTGGTGTCCCCAATGGCACACTGGTGATACGATCAAGGTAGATTTGCACCTCAAGGTCACGGCTGACTTCGATTTTGTAGGCTTCTAGTGTGTTGTTATTGCAGTCCGCTACTTGAACGTCATAGGTGCCGGGTTGGATGTCCCATTCAAAATATGTCATTGGGGCAAGGCGTTCACCTTCGATTTGGTTTGGCCCCCAATCTGAGGCATCAGATGCGCTAAAGAACACGCCACACAATTCGATATCAGTGTAATTGCTGATGCGCCATTTGAAGGTCGTTGGGCCGGGTGGGATATTCGGATTTGTGCCGCCTGTCGTATCACCCGATTCAAATTGCGCCGTGACTTTGAATGTCCCGGTTGTTGCACCATCTTGGAATCCAAAACGGGTTGCAACCACAATATAATTGCCAGCTTCGGCAAAATAGGCGGAAACCTGTGCATTGGTGGTCGTGGCATCGTAGTTGTCATTCTCGACAACCACAGTGGTACGGTCAGCCGTCATAATGCCGACATAGGGATCAAGATCGCCGCTGGTGGTTTCCATCGTCACGGTAACGGTGGTGTTGGCTTCAACGGCCAGATCGAACACCGATGCGGATTCCTTGTTGGTAATTTCGCCTTCAACTTCCGCCACATCACCGGGGACATTATTGCTGGGAATCCCATTCGTGCCGTTGGGTGGGGTGGTATTGGTGGGTGTGCTGGTGGTGCTGCCGGGAGGGCCATAGAGGGATTGAATGGCACTGATGTCGTCATCACCCAGTTTAGTGGCATAACCCGCATAGGGGTACATAATCGCCGTCGTGAATTCGCTGTGGCCCAAGCCTATGCCGTGACCGATTTCATGTACCGCCGTCGAAATAATATCGGAAGGGGCACCATCTCCAATTGACCACGGTTCGGCGTCGTCAATCCACATATCGCCGCCGTAACGGGGGAAGAAGCAGTAGGCCAAAACGCCACCCACGATACCCAGTGTGCCTTCAGGATCACCACTAGAGGCCCATGTGACTTCCATGTCAGCCTGTGAAGCATCGGTGACTTCGGCGAAGATTAAAGAGGATACATTGGCCCAAGTTTGGAAGCTATCCCGAATGGCTTGGCGTGCTTGTTCACAGTCGAGGTTGGTGGGGCAGTTGTGGAAGAAATAAGTCAGGCTTGTTTTGTCCCAAGGATCACGTAGCGAGTAAGCTAATGCTCCATTTTCACCCGGGACCGGATAATGGTCAATGGGTTCAACTTTATCAGTGGCCTCGCTGCCCCCCTGTGCATAGGCGGTTTTAGCCATCATGGGGGCTGAACCATCCGATGCAATCATGGATGCAAAAATCGCTACATTGACGAACGCAAGGACCAAGAGAATAGCAGGCAACCGCCACTTAAGGCGAGGACGTATTTTGCGCTGCGGCGATGCGCTCTTTTTCATGGTTTGATCTCCTGTATACATAACAACACACGGCGGATTCGGAAAGGTGATTGATAATAGCAGCTTACTTCAATAATCCCGATACCCCCTCACAGCCTCTACGCCATTGTAGAATTTGCCACCATTGTAGACAAATGCAGAATGCTGTGCCAATTGTCTACATCTGCATAGACGCTACTGATTGGATTTTTGTTCCGACCTAAATTTTTCTGGAAGATAGGGAACAAAAAGGGCACATCTTAGATCATGCCCTTTTAGCCTATCAAATGGAATTTAGGAAATAACCCGACTAAAGTCTGATTTCTCTAACGTAATTCCGCAATGCTCTTGGCTTGGGTGAACAGCAGCAAGTAATCCGGGCCGCCTGCCTTGCTATCCGTGCCACTCATATTAAATCCACCAAAGGGATGAGCGCCGACCATTGCCCCCGTACACTTGCGGTTGAAATAGAGATTCCCCACGTGGAATTCGTGGCGTGCCCGCTCCAAGCGTGCCCGATCATTGGAGAACAGCGCCCCTGTCAGACCATATTCGGTGCTGTTAGCAATATCAATCGCATCATCAAAATTCTTGGCGCGGATCATCGCCAACACTGGCCCAAAGATTTCTTCTTGGGCGATCTTGGCATCACCGGGGACATCACCAAACACCGTAGGTTCAATAAAATAGCCATTCGTGTTGGTTTCGATGGCATTACCACCCGCCAGCAGGGTGTGATGCTCACGCCCGTGTTTGATATAGTCCATGATACTGTTAAAGGCTTTGCGATCCACGACTGGCCCCATATAGACATTTTGACCCTTATCCGTTTCGCCGACGGTCAATTTTTGGGTTAATTCAGCGACACGACCTGCCACTTCATCATAGACACTGTTGACGATGATGGCGCGGCTGCCTGCCGAACATTTTTGCCCTTGAAAACCAAAGGCGCTGGCGACAATCGCAACCGAGGCTTTTTCCAGATGGGCGGTCTCGTCCACGACCACCGCATCTTTGCCCCCCATTTCGAGGACAGTACGTTTGAGCCAAAGTTGACCGGGGGATACTTTGGCGGCGCGGTCAAAAATCCGCATCCCCACTTCTTTGGAGCCAGTGAAGGCGATAAAGCGGGTGAGGGGATGATCTACAATCGTATCGCCAATCGCACCGCCGGGGCCGGGTAGGAAATTCAAAACCCCTGCGGGCAAGCCCTGTTCCCAGAACAATTCGCACAGCTTATAAGCAATGGCTGGGCTAGTGCTGGCGGGTTTTTGGATGACGGAGTTTCCGGCGACAATCGCGGCGCTGGTCATGCCCGTCATAATGGCATTGGGGAAGTTCCAAGGGGGAATGACCGCCCCGACACCCAAGCCGATGTATTGCAAATCCAACTCTTCGCCAGCCAACGGGGTCAACAGTTCGCGTGCATTATCGAGGCGCATCATCTGGCGAGCATAATATTCGAGAAAATCGATCGCTTCGGCGGTGTCCGCATCGGCTTCAACCCAACTCTTGCCAACTTCAAAAACCATCCATGCCGAAAATTCATGTTTACGGCGGCGCATTTCACCAGCGGCACGTAGCAAATAACGGGCGCGTTCATAGGCGGGGGTGCGGCGCCATTTCAAAAAGGCTTCGTGAGCAATCGGCACAGCTTTTTCGGCGAGTTCTTTTGTCCCTTGTGCAAACGTGCCTACGACTTCTGCTGGGCGGGCGGGATTGATGGAATCAAAGGTTTGACCGGGCCAATATTCTTCCCCACCCACGACAATTGGGTAGCGACGACCTAGCTGTGAACGGACATATTCCACTGCCGTTGCAAAGGCTTCGACATTGGCAGGATTACTAAAATCAGTTTGTGGTTCATTGCGAAATTCAGGCAGCATCGAGCGTTTTTGCCTCCAAGATTGGAATTAGAATATAGGGGTGATTGGACAAAACTTTCGGAATCTTTTTCTATCAAGCCCCTACAGCTAAAGATGTTAAGTTTTTAAGCGATCGGGTTTCAATTATAACGTGTTTTTGAGGGTACTTGACAGGCAAGTGCAAAAAGACAATAGTTAAGAGATGTCGAGTGGCACGGTTAAGCGAATTTTCTTATAATGGGCCGCTTGTACTGGGAAAGTAGTATTTTTTCAAGGAACGAACTTTATGTCGCAACGCCCTATTCGCCATGAGTTACTTACATGGGAAGATGTTGATAAATTAGTGGACATTCTCATCCCACAACTGCGGAGTGTGGGAAGTTTTGACGCAATGGTGATGATTACACGCGGGGGGATTGTGCCGGGGGGCTTGCTGGCCGAGGCACTGGATATTTCTAAGGTGTTGACGGCGGCGGTCAGTTTTGGCACAGATACGATTATGGGCGAGGGCCTTAAAGCATGGCCTAAATTCCTACAATTCCCCGATACCGACTTGCTGACCGGACTGCGGGTTTTGACGATTGACGATGTGTGGGGCAGCGGACGTACCAGCACCGCCGTTCGCAGTCGGTGTGAGGCGGCTGGCGCAAAGGCCTATACCTGTGTGTTCCACTTTAATCCCTATCGCTCATTGTTTGTGAAGACCGAACCAGATTTTTATGGGGCGATTACAGATGCACATATTGTCTATCCGTGGGAGACGGATCGTGGGCTAGAGGGCATGGGCACTTATGATCCAAAGCCGATTATTTCACCGGAATCCAATTAGGCAAATTGTTGTCATGCCCCAACAAATCATTACGACTTTTTCGGGTAGGCCTTCGGTATACTTAAAACGCGCATTTTTCAGGTTTGGGGAGGTCACTGCATGTTGAAACGGCTTCTAGGCTATGGGACGCTCCTTGTGCTGGTGGCGATGCTGCTGACGGCATGTGGTGGGGGTGATGATAAAGACGATAACGGCGGTGATAATGATGGGTCGCCGCAGACGCCTGCTGCCAATGGGACAGAGGCGGTCTTCTTGGGAGAAGCCGAAATTTCTGGTTTTCCCATGACACGGATTATTCGTGCGGTAGAAGATCTAACCCTTGTGTCCTATACGGTTGTTGAAAAAGATGGCTACCTTTATCCAATGTATTTGGTGCGGAATGATACAGGCGAGACCATTGAAAATGTTTCGGCCATTATCACGTTTTTAGACGACGAGAACTTGCGATTGACGGATGCTTCGGTGGTGAGTTCTTATGTCAATATCCCGCCGGACAAATTGGTGCCCGTGATGGGGATTTATCCCGTACCCGTAGATTATGATGGCCTTGCGACGCTGATTGTGCGCTCCGGCGAATTAACATTTGATGGATACGAACCTTATTTTGATGCCACTGTCACGGCTGAACTGCTGCCGGATACGGGCGAAGTGCGTGGTACTGCCATCAATAACAGCGGGATTGCATTGGTTCAACCCGTTGCCACATTTGTATTGTCTGATGCGGAGGGAGATCTCATTTCATTAGTTCAGGTTTCCCCCATCGGCCTCGATGAACATGGCTATTGGCAGCCCGGTGCGGCCCTTGAACTGGGCGGTATCGTCCAAGTTTTTGCCGGAGACAGCCTTGCTAATGTTGCCAAGACAGACTTGATTGTAGCAGGGTATGAACTGAAGCCACCTTCCCGCCAGCCCTAGAAGAAATATCAAGAGGCGGGGTACTGATGATGGAATATCCCGCCTCAAAATTTAACTCTTCGCGTCATCTTCATCGGCTTTGGCTGTTGCTCTTCCACCACCGCGTAAATTAAGCAACCGATTGAGCATATCGAACCAGAAGGGCGCTCCCATGACCCCCGCGATCACGGTCAACCCCCAGCCAATAACCGCTTTAAAGAGCGTTAGCTCGGAACGCTGAGTATCGCCTGATTGGGCCAATGCAGTCGGCAGTCCAATTGATTCTAATTCTCCTGCTGTCCAGCCGACGGGAATGCGCAGCGAGGCTAAGTCTTCGCGGAAGATAGTCACCGGGTTGGTTTCTTCGTTTCCTTGTGCCCTAGATTGTTCTTCCAAAACGCGCTGATCTGCTGCTGCCACAACCGAATCGCGCAAGGTAGTATTCGTCCAAAGCGATTGGGCGATGTTGATGGTGTTGACATTAAAAACCACCGCCAAAACGAGGGCAATTGCAAAAATCCATGCTTGGCTTGTCCGTTTAAAAATCGTGGTGAGACTGTCCATCGCGCGGTTGTACCAGTTTTCTACCCCTGTCACAACCTGCTCAAATTTCTCTTTGGTCGTCTCGATTTTTTCATCCAGCCCTTGTTGGCGAATAATAAGTTCGATCTGCCGCTGGAAAAATTCTTTGGTCTGATCGGGGAGCTTAATTTCAGTTAGGCCAAGCGTAATGAGGTCAAGCACTTCCGCACGATAGGTGAAGGCATTGCGAACTTGGAAACGGATTTCGTCGCAAACCTTGGGGTCTTTGATGCCAATTTCGATAATCAGCTTGTCCACCCCTTCAATGACCGTACCCTCGTTTTGGTCAATCAAGGTGCCGAGTTTGTAACGCACATAGTTGATGGCCTGCTCTTTGACTTTCTTTTCTTGGAGGGTCTCACCGACATTATTGGCAAAAAGAGCCGCAAGGTCATCAATCGAATATCGCGCATTCGGATTCTGCTTTTGGATGTCTTCGCCCGTAGCGATTATCAAATCTAATAAGGCCCGTGAGAAGGTGGATGGGGCGATGTAATCTGGGTTAGGGTTATAGGTCAATAAACTGCGGGCTGGAAATAGATTTTTAATGATGGGGAGGCGGCGTATATACTGCATCAGTTTATTTTCAGCAGCAATGCTGCCTTGTTTTAGACGGGTGCTTTTGATAAGGGGATGATCCATTATCTGCTGCTGCACGTCGGCGTCGAGCAGGTACAACAGCCCTTGTTGAAGCAATTTGCCTCGCATCTCAAGGGCGCGTGAGATCATGGAAAATCCACCGGAACACATGGTTCCAAAAACGAAAAATATGAAAATCAGGCCGATGGCGGTATCTAGTACGGCTGATCCCAACATCTCAATTCCTCCCGATGGGTAAGAAGCGGTTGAGTGGAGGTCAGTATAGTGGGAGTGGGGTGCAGATGCAAAAATAAATGACGCGGAATGGCGACACAAAAACACATATCCGGTAGCCAGCCCCCATGCTATAGCCACCGGATATGCGTATCCCCATGTGCAGTTTCGGAGCCGAGTGCCCTATGACCGCAAAAAAATTTATTTGAGCGGATGGAGTTCCTTTAGGGTGTCGTCTTTTTTTGCCCTTCAGGTGATCGCTTAAAAACAATTTAACTCGAAACCGAGGGAGGCTATATTGGCTATTTGCACAAAGGGCCTAAATCCGGTTTGTATGATTGTGACAATCGGCACAGATTTGCATGATAGGTGGCGTAGATTGCCGCCCTATTTGACCATAAATTGCTGGGTCAACAACAAGCTGCTAATGCTTTTAGCGTCTTCAATCTCACCATTGCGGATTTTCTCAAGGGCTTGTTCCATTGTGACGGCAACAGGCTCAATAAATTCATCGTGGTCAAGTGTTAGCGGATCATGCACCAATTCTTCGGCCAGAAAGAGATGGATATATTCGGTGGAATAGCCGGGGGCAACAAAAATCCCCCCAAGTTTGGTTAGTTTACCGGGCCGATAGCCAATTTCTTCACGCAGTTCACGTTCGGCGGCTTTCCAAATATCCTCACCGGGAGTCAAGGTTCCGGCAGGCACTTCCAATAGAATGCGTTCGGCGGCTTTACGATATTGGCGCACCAGCAAAATTTGCCCATCGGAGGTACGCGGCACCATTGCCACCGCGCCGGGGTGCAGAATAATTTCCCGTTGGGCTGTTTCGCCATTAGGCAGACGTACCTGTTTGCGCTGCAAATGGATCAGACGCCCCTTATAAATATCTTCTGCGCCGATTTCGACTTCAATTAACGCATCGTCATTTGGTGGTTGAGTCATTCGTTTAGCCCTTTTAAATGATAAAAGACCCACACATGGATGGGTGCGGGTCTTTAAGCGTTTCAAATGAATTACGCCCTAAATTAGCCTGTCGCGCCTTGTACTTGTAGGGTTGGGGTGGCGGTGGCTGTGCCGCAGGGCAGCGTCCGCGCCGGAATGGTTAGCGTATCGCCAGCGATGATAATGTTGATATTGGTAATGCGCGGATTGGCAACCACAATATCCCGCATGGTAACGCAGAAGCGGACGGACAACTTATAGATATTGTCGCCGCCAACGACGACATACTGCACTGGGCCAAGCGAGTTATCCGGCGTAGTGCCACCCGTCACACCACCCGATGGGGCAGGTGTACCTGTTGGGGTAGGTGTCGCATTGCGTCCGCAGCCGGGAATCTTGATCGTGTCGCCCGCTTTAATATAGTCCCAATTGGTGATGTTGTTATACGAGGCCAGCGTTGCAATCGCCACATTATAGGTACGGGCGATCACCCCCAATTTATCACCGGGCTGGATGAGATAGTCGCAGTCGGGGAATTGGGAAGAGGGTGTGGTCTGACCCGTCACTCCACCTGCGTCGGGGGTTGTACCAATAGGCACTTGTGGTGTTATGGCTAATTGAGTGCCCTGTGCGGCGGCGGCAGTGGCTGTGGCGTTAAAGATGATGGCCGTCGCGGTCATTTGCTGGGGCAGGAGGGTCGCCTGCAATTCCGATCCGCCCCCTTGCCCTATCACGGTCGGGGCAATCGTGAGCGTAAGCGTTGGGAACGGCGTAAAGGTCGAAGTGATTTGTGAAGTAGGCGTATTTGATGGGAACGGCGGCAGGGTGTTGGTTGGTGTCGCGCTGGGTGTAGAGGTCGCCGTCGGTACAATGCTCGTTGAAGTAGAAGTGGATGTAGCGGTTGATGTTGCAGTGCTGGTTACGGTGCTAGTAGCGGACGGCAGTGAAGTTGGTGTGGCAGAGGGCAGAATCGCAGCTACTACGGGTGTAGTCGGCGTTGCTGTTGGGAACTGCACGGGCTGACTAAAGGTAGCTGTCCCCGTGAATGTTGGTAGCGCGGTTGTTTCGACGCCTATACTTGTCCAAACCGTTGGTGATTCAGACGCGGTTGGGGTGCTAGAGGGCGTTTGCGCCTGAAGGGTTAAGACCGCGCTCGTTTCTGTCGCAGCAAAATCTGGAGTTTGTGGTGTCTGCAAATCCACTAACGCTATTTCACCGGGCGGGGTCGGCTGTCTATCTTCACCAGCAGACCGATAGCGGCATCCGGCGATTATAAACGTCGCAAGGAATATGCCTGCAACGCCAATCAATACTTGCCTTCGCATCTAGTAAAACCTCCCGACCCTGTGATTATTTTAAACAGGATAAGTACGGTGTCATTCTCATTTTGGGCCAGTCAAGGGTAGTGTAGCATTACAATCAAAGTGTGGCAAATTAAAAACAGGGCAGAATGTCATGATTATTTGTGGGGTGGCACAAATATCTGCGGGTCAATATTTAATCCGGTGAAATTTTGGAAGGTCAGGTCACGGAAGGCAAATTGATAGTACCCGCGGAGTAGTTCAAATAAGTCTACATATCCCATCTCAATGCGCGGCGCATCGGTCAAATTTAGTTTGGCAAGGGCCACTTCGATGCCTTCAGGTGTACCTTCAACTTCTAAAAAATTACCATAGGGCATCTCATCCATCACTAATTCTACATCGGGTATATCGGGCAGATGATAGGTCGTGCGATATTTTTCATAAACCATGCTGTGCCGATAGCCCAGATGCTTCAAGATGGTATCCATTGTCTCAAAATCACCAACAGTGGTTTCTAATTCCAAACGTGTGACCATTCCTCCTGCAACTTGGGGAGCAGGGGCTTTATAGGTTAGCCGGATGTCTTGATCGCGCCGCAGACGTAAAACAATCCCGTGTGATGTAAAATCCCCATTAGGCCCCTCATAGCGGATGTTATGTTCGTAGGTGCGGGGATTCGTCAGCTGTGCGCCTGCTTGGAAGAGATGCGCTTGAATTGTTTCTAGGGACGGGAAATACAATTTGCACTCAATTTCGAGACCCATAGCCGCTCCTTATTGGTTAGCCACATCGTACAACGAATTTCTATCAATCTCAAGCAGTTAACTTTTGGCGAATTGGGTCGCCCGTCGTATAATCATCTTAAACGTACCATCTATTATGTAAAAGAAAGGCCGGGCATGTCTGAGCAGCCCGACAACGCAAAACCTCCTCGTCCGGCAGTGTTTGATACACCCGTTGAAGTTCCGCTGCCGATGGAAACAACTGCCAAAATGGTTCCTGTCACTGAAGAGGAATCCATACCCGTTGAGCAGTTGATTAAAGCCGCCCGCGAATTGACACAACGCATTACCAATGATGATCGTCAGCGGGTTGTCAAAGAACTAAAAGACACAGGACACCAACTCAATATCCGTACCAAAGCCCCCGTCGAATTGATGGAGTTTTTCACGGGTGAAATTGATCTGGATACGGAGCTTGCCAAACGCTATGCCCATGCCCCTTTGCTCTCACAGGGCAGTTTTCGACCCTCCAAACCGGGGCCAGATATTAAACGTAAAGCCGTTGCCATTTTGACCAGTCAAGATGATTCGGCGATGGTCACAGTAGATATGTTTTTGGAGACGCAGGCGCTCGAAATTACCTTTACATTGGGCAGCATGGTTTCGATGCGTTTTATGGTTGGTGCGATTGAGACAGGCGAACGGCAGCGTTGGCTGGAATTAATGCGGCGGAGTAGTGGAATCGCCTTTTTGTGGACAAAACAACGCTGGGAAGAGGATTATCTCATTTTTGTCGTGCGTGAAAACTTCGCACGGATCTATGCGTTTTCACCCAAACGCTTCGAGGCCGCCGTTCGCTTGACGCCGGATATAGTTGCCAAATTGGTGGACTGGCTTGAAGCATTTTGGTTCTATGAAAAGCAGCTTGCCAAACGCGCTGAGGCCCCAACCCTGCTTCGGCCTCCTTCTTCACCACCAAGCCCTAATCCCGATACGCAGCCAATACTCGCTGTGGCTGATGAGACACCCAAACCTGAACCGAATGGCCCAGCGCCTACGCCTCTGGCAGATGTGCCTGCTCCGTCTGAGAATGACACGACTGATTCCGAACCGTTCCCGTTCGAGTGGTAGCTTTGTCACCTACGCCTTTTGGCTGGCGACACCCAATTCATTTTTCTCGTCGTACAATGGGGTTCTGAGTATCTTAAATTTTCTGAGGAGGCCAAGTTGCCATCAGAACTTCGTATCTGTCCACACTGCGGTGCGGCTGTAAGTGGTGATACCCAGCGATGCCCTCGCTGCGATGGACTATTGAGCGATATTGCCGATGTCAAAACGATCATAGGCGCGGAGGAGGATTTTCAGGCTCGGACGTTGGTTGAAGAATCGCCAGCCGAACCCGTCTTGCTGCCTACGCCGAGTACGGAATCGGCTTATGAACCAATGGCGACGGTGATTGATTCACAACCAGCGTATCAGGCCGCCGATGAACTTGAGCGTGTGTTGAATGAACAGCCCATCGAATTTAAGACGGATGAGCCACTGCCTTCGATCTATCAGGCACAGACGATTGTTGGTATGGAAGATGAAGCTCGTCCTGTACCAAATGAAGGCCTCCAATCCCGCGAAGAGGCTTACCCAAAAGCGATTGAGGAAATCAGCGAAGAAGTTAGGGAAGACGACAGCGAGCCGGTTGGGATTGTAGATTCAACTCCCAACGAGTTTCAACCGCCAGTTGCGCCAAGCCCCAGTGGTATGAAAACCATTATAGATGATAGCCCACCTAGCGGTTTCTCGGAAGCGCGGACAGAGGCTTTTCAACAGCCACCTTCGCCAGCCACTACACCTGCACGCGGGTCACCAATGGTCACGATTCCTGCTGAAACGGCTTCGCATCCGATGGATCGGCAGACAGTGCCGAATGCCTATATGCCGCAGTATGCACCACCTGTTCCCCAACCAATGCAGATTCCGCGTGCGCCCTATACGCCGCCCCCTGTATCGGCTGTTACGATGGCAGCCGCGCCATCAATGGCTTATGCACAAGCTGCGCCGCCGCGCTCGATGCCTATGCAGCAAGGATGGGGCGCTCCACAGCCCGCTGGCCCGTCAGATTATTGGCTACGTCAGCGCACCCAGACGTATCTGAATGGTGGCTATAAGCTGAAGGGTGAAGGCCCCGGCAAAATCATGTTGGCCTATGGCAAGTCGTTGGGGCTTATCTGGTGGGTGGTGGCCGTAACCAGTGTCATCGGGGCGCTGTGGTACTTTCTGATTTTGCTATTTTCCGGTTTCCGCAAAGACAAGGTGACGATTTTCCTTGAACCCGATGGGTATGTTTTTGAAGATGGTTCAGGTGCGGCCCATATACGTATCCGGCGGTGGCGTTCGGCGCGGCGCTGGGGGGTCATCGGGATAATCTTGGCGGTGGTGTCACTGCTGATGTTTTTGATGCTGGTGGTAGCTGCTTATGTCATTGGCAATCAATATGAGGCCGAATTAGAAAAAGCCTATCCCGAAATCACCTTTTTCGAGAGCACGGCCAGCGAAGCCACTATTAGCCAAGCGGACGTGGAGATGGTACGATTAATTGTATTGGTACTCGGTATCCTATTTGTATTGGCAGCCATCGGCACTTTAGGAGGTGCGGCTGTGGCTGTAGTAAGTTATGTGCAAGCCGCCGCTTATCATGTGGATGTTCCACCTTTGCCCGGTTTTTGGTGAGTTTATTGGAGCAGAGTGACAATGCAGACGACTTTGCAATATGTATCTTTTGATCGTGCCGCCGATTATTATGATGAGACTCGTGGATTTCCGCCGGGGGTCGAGCATGAGGCGGTTGCTTTATTTGTCGAGGCAGGTCAATTAACCCCCCGCAGCCGCATATTGGAAATAGGAGTGGGCACGGGGCGAATTGCACTCCCGCTTGCGCCGCGTGTGGGTACTTATCTTGGCCTTGATATATCGCTGGCAATGATGCAGCGCCTCCGCCAAAAAGACGGCGGTGAACGGATTGTCCTGATTGAAGGGAATGCCGCGCATTTGCCTTTTGCAAACCATTCAGTGGATGCGGTTATCGCCGTGCATGTGTTCCATCTGATTCCCAATTATATGGATGTTCTTGATGAGATCAGGCGGATATTGCGTCCGGGAGGGATGCTGCTGCACGGCTGGAATGATCGTGGGACGGAAAATATGCTGGAAAGGACGTGGCGTGAAGCGACCAGCCATTTTGAGGAGACGACTCGCCCGATTTCATGGGAGAAACGTCAAACTTTTTTGTCGGAGGCGGGGTGGCGAAGCGTTGGGTCAGAACTGCGCCATTCATATGCGACCCTGCGTTCACCCGCTACCTATGTGCAGCATCTACGAGAGCGCAAATGGTCACAGACATGGCGCATGACCGACGCGCAAATGGAGGCGGGTATAGCTGCGGTGGAGGCGTATATCGCCGCTAATCACCTTGACCCGATGCTGCCCACCCAAGTTGAAGCCACGTTTAATGTACAAGCCTTTTTGCCGCCGAATTGAACCAACCTTTTTTGACCACCTTTGTGTCAAAGGCCCTTTCGATATAGGCAATAAAATGGGGTGTGCTTCTATATTCTCTCCACCAAGTACCGATTAACGCCATTAAGCTCACGAGGGCAAGGGAAATTAATAGCAGACATAGAACCCCGACTATTGAACTCTCATCATTTTCGACCAGAAACCATAAATACATAGCTAATGTTAGGTTAAGGGCTGCTAGGCCAACCAGAAAGGCTCTTAACCTGTATGAAATTCCAATGTATCCATAAATCCAAGTTTCCATATTTTTGTTCAAGAATACGCCAGAGAAAAGGGGATCAAGCGGCATTGAAGGTAATTTTTCAGACTAAACCCAGAGTTAGCTTTTGGGGATATATCGAAACCTTTTCTTGAGAAGGTTCTCGTAGTGCAAAGGCTTTCAAGTCGTGCGATACATTCTTCCATACTTAAATTATGAGTTTGAAAAGCGACTTTCATGGTTACATACTCGCATTCAAAAATTGCCCCTTCCCTTTGAACGATCTTAGGTGAAGGGGTGTGAGATTGGCGCAAAAATTATCCTACCGATGACAAAGTAGGCGTGGGGGTCGTTTGAATTTGACCTGAATCGGTGGTTGGCGTAAAGGTTGGTGTCGGGCTGGCGGATGGACGGGTCGGCGTGGGGGTGGCACCGCCGGGACGTAATGGGGCAGGGGTGGCTGAACCGCCGAGGCCGCCCAAACCGCCTGTACTGCCTAGACCACTTAACCCTTCAGGGTTGTAGCGCACAGACCGGAAAATGGCCTCCAATATTGCCCCGGATTGTTCCCAATCGCTGGGCGCTGTTCGTAGGGCCATCAATGCCAGCTTATCCTCAAAAACAAATATCACCCAATAACCATGTGTTTGCGTTGGAGTTTCCTGATTAAATTCAAACCAGATGGCCTGATTACCATTGATGGTATCCGTCTGCGTGGTGGATCGCCCTGTCAATTCTGAAGGGTCGAGTAGCGCAAAAATCTCTTCGGGGGTTAGACTCTTGGTGGCGTCTATCAAAATGCGGTCAAAGAAAATGATGACCCCGCCTGCCGCTGCTGGGAGACCGGAATTTCGCAGGACATCAATTTCAGATTGGCTGCTGGCAAAATAGATGGTATCGCCTCCAGCGATGAGGGCTTCCTCGCTAGACGCTATAAACGTCTGCCAGTTTTCAGGCAGCAATATTTCAAGCGTCTCGGCTTCGTTACGTAGGGCTTGGGGCAGGGCGACAGTAGAGGTGTTGCCCGTATTGCCTAATACACCGCCTAAGCCTGTTCCCCCATTATTTGGCGGATTATTTCCACCTGTTCCAGCGGTGGGCGGAGCGGCGATTTCTGCCGGAATACGAACGGATTCAAGAATTGGGAATAGAGTATCGCGGGAGGCTTCAAAATTTGCGGGCGAATCTGAGATGTAGACGATTGCCAGCATCTCACCAAAGACAATAAATGCCAAAAAGCCGCGCTGCTGACCCCAATCCACAACGGCATAGGCACCGGGGGCATTATTGACGGTAAATAGCTGTCGAACTTCGACTACTGTCACACCCAAATTCCGGATAAAGTTGTTGGAGGTGTTGCCGATATTGACTGTTGCAGGGTCAAGGCCAATTTCAGAGAGGGGACGTGAGGAAATTAATCCACCCTTCCCGCCGACCACTATTTCTTCGTTGGAAATCCAAAACACTGAACGATTTTCGGCTTCGGCTTCAGTCTCGCCAAATACAAAAATTTGGTTATCGGTCAACTGATCTTTGAAGCTCCACCCCGTCGGAATTCCAACAGATAGACTGCCATCGGTGGCCCGAACGACGGTCACTTCATCTTCAGGGGGTAAATTCTCATCCGGCGGGGCAGTGCTGGGGTCGGCAGGCATACGCACCGACTGAATAATCGAATACAGCAGATCGCGGTTGGATTCCCATGTGGCAGGGGTCCCTGTAGCAGTCATGAGCGCCATCATGTCGCCAAATCCAATCGTGGCAGCATAACCCTTTTCACTGCCCGCTTCGATAACGGCCAAAAAAATCGTTTGACCGGGATTGATTTCGACTTCTTGAGGCTGTTCAAGGACAGTCCCTCCAACATCTTGAACGCCGAGGAGACCCGAATCCATCACGGATTTTAGAACCTCGATTGAGGCTGTCGTATAGCCATAATCGGCGACATTAAGCAGGACAATCGTGCCGCCATTACCCACGATAAAGCTGGTTTGACCGCGCACATCATTGAGGCGACCTGTTACGGCGTCGGCGGAATCCCCATAGGTGAGAATATTTTCGCTTGCCACCACATCAGTATATGTCCAACTATCGGGCAGACGCAGCGATACCCGCCCATCGCTACTTTGGACATATTGGGTCAGGGGTGTTTGGCGTGGGGGATTAGCAAATGCCGCCATAGGAGCAATAAGGCTGGTTAGAAGGGCCAGTATGAGTATCAATTGGGGGAAAGTATTCTTGAAGCCCATTCCTCAAATCCTTTGGTTATCTTGAAAGTGCTATGCAAGATTATGTGTCGGTTTTTCTGCATAGGCAATAAGTGACTTGCGGGTGAAGATGAAATTTTGTTTACCGACTATTGAGTGGGATTGACAACCTATGGTAAAATGGGGACGTTCACAGTGGGAGATAGTTTAATCGGCAGAACAGTGGACTTTGGATCCATCAGTCCTGGTTCGAGTCCAGGTCTCCCAGCAAAAAAACAGGGTATCCTTTGGGATACTCTGTTTTGTTTTTAAGCTAAACGAAGCGAATCTAACATCGCTTCAAAAGTCGCGCTATAGGTGTCCCAATAGCCCGGCGCAGCAAAGCCATTGATAAATAACGACTGCCCTTCACCTAAGTCAAATACCGCAACCTCACCCCGTTCTCCATAGGGAATGGTATAGCCTGTCATTGAACCATTCGCATTTTGGCGGTCAAACTGCTTGGTGGCATCCAAATCGGCAATCTGGTCGAGATAGCCTGTTAATTCATCCGCCGTGACACGCCGAATAATGACGGTGAATTCGCCGGGGGTGTTGGCGGGGTCGGTGGCACTGATCAGTAATCGGTTGCTTAGTTCGACGGGGGAAAATCCGTCTGGCACGCCAATGGTCAGGCCAAAAGCGGTTTGTTCGGTAAGTGGCAGGGGGGCGCTACTGCCAGAATTTTCGATAGAGGATATTCCCGGCACACCACACGCGGCGTCAGGATTATTGGGATCAGCTTCACCACACGCTTCGCCTGACCCACCGCCAGAATTAAGAATGGGGCCAGTAAAATTGGTGATAACACTCACGGTTGGCGTTGGCGTCGGTGCTATTTTCGTCGGTTGGTCGTCCTTATCACAGGCCACCAGAGCCAAAATTAATATGAGCGCGATAGCGAATTGCCGCATAACCCAATCCTCTTATCCACTGACCAGCATCTTTAATGCCCCCGGCTCAACCGAAAAGTTTAAATGATTTCCGGTGGCGTGTTCGCCATCAATATCGAGGCCGATGGCACTGGCCTGACATTCGACAGTCACCACTTTAGCCTGCTTATAATGCACATCCTCCCGCAGCAAATGCTTACCGCTGTATACGGAATTGAGCGCAAGAATAGCAGAGAGACGCGGCGTATCTTCAATCAAGACCACATCAAATAGGCCATCGTCAATTTCGGCATTGGGGGCGATTTTCATACCGTGCCCAAACATGCGTCCGTTGGCGACGACCACAGCCCATGCTTTGCCTTCATACCACGCCGCTCCATCCAACATGACCTTGATCTTTTTGGGGCTGTAACTGAGCAGGGCTTGAACAGTGGCTAATTTAAATGTCCAAGGGCGGCGTTTGCTGCGAGCATTGACGCGACGATCTACCTCACCCCCGATGCCTGCACTGGCGATATTCAAAAAATAGCGGTTGGCATCATCATAAGTCAGGTGGCCCAAATCGAGGGACTTAGGATTGGCTTGCGTGATCCATTTGACGGCGGCTTCGGGGTCAATCGGAATATTGAGGGTACGGGAAAAATCGCGGCCTGTGCCAATCGGTAGCTGTCCAAAGATCATGGGTGGGGCGGAGGGGTCGGCTTTGGCAAGGGTTTGGATGGCGTTGACAAGGGCATGATTTGTCCCGTCCCCGCCTATTGCAATGACCCGTGAAATGCCAGCCGCGCGGGCTTTGTCGAGGTGTTCAGCGACATCTTCGAGGCGTTGGGTGATGGCGACGACTAATTCACCCAGTTCTTTCCACAACATCGGCTCAATTTGATGCCACAGCTTGCCAGCACGACCACTGCCAGCATTAGGATTGACGACAATCAGGGTACGTTTGTCCATAAAGTTTAATTTTCCGGTGAGGGCCGCAGATTGCTCATGAGTTGGCCTTGTGGATGAACGATATATAGGCTGACTTGTACGCCATTATGGGGACGGTGGTAGGTGGCAACCCATTCCAAACGTCCCTGCAAAATACGCGGGTCAATTTGGAGAAAGCGGTTGTCCCTTTCCTCTTGAAATTCTTCTATCATGAGATAAACCGGGCCATGTTCGGCTAACAGGTTATTGAGATAAGTATAACGCATAACGTTATCGGGCCAATCCCGTCCGGGCCATTCGGTATATTCGGGGCTGCATACAATCCGCAGGCGGTTGTATACATCTGCCGAAATATGGTTACTGAGGTAGGAACACGTTCTGACCATACCAAACACAATCGGGACATCGGTATCACGCGAAATAATGGGCATTTGGGCAACATCTTGGAGAACATCGCGCACCGCATAGCCCGTCTGGTTCTGGAAATATTCGTAGGTGTCGCGTTCGGGTAAGGCGAGTTCGGCGGGATTTTCGACCAACTTATTATAGAATGGGCCACCAAATGCAATGCCCCAAATCAGCAGTACAGCTAAGGGTGTCCATGCAAAGGTGCGCCAACGACCCTGCCGTTGATTCATCTCAGATTGCAGTGCCAACACCCCGGCGGCGATTAAGATGACCCACAGGTGTCCCACAGGCATCAGGTAGCGCGTCGTGAGGCGGCCCGCTGAAAAAATAACCGTGCCCCATAACACCACCACCCCAGCCAATAAAAACACCGTTTCACGCCATTGCTTTTTCCCCAAAACTGGCAAAGAAATAAGGGTTAGCCCTGCCAAAAGCGGCCCCCAGAGATAAAAAACCACTTCCCCGGTGCGTCGCAAATTATTGATAAGGCGTCCGCTGATAGACAACTGCTGCGCCATATGCAGATTGGAACGCACCCCTTCGTACAAGTAGCGGTCTACGATTGGGCTTGTACCAGCGGGGTCGGTCAGTTGGCGATATTTGTAGAAGCCTAACAGCAGCCCCCAAATGATTCCAGTCAGCACGAAGGCAACCAGCAGAGGTTTATGATAGGCCCGCCACGCATCGAGGCTTTGTTGGCTCAAATTAAAGCGCGAAATGAAGTGGTGTTTACTCAGCAGGATAACCGCCAAGACGGGCATGATGAGCAGTGGAACAGCGAGAATTTTGGCGGCCAGCATAAACGTCAGTAGTACACCCAAAATCAAACCATTTTTGGCGGTGGGTTGGCGCAAAACCACTAAACTCCACCATGCCATGAGTACCACCAATGCTGCCGTCATGGAATCGCTTAGGGCGAGACGCTCATAAAAGGTCATAAATGGGAAAACGCCCAAGATCGCAAGCGCAAGGAGGGCTGTCTGGCGGGAAAACATCAAACGGGCCAGCGCGAATGTCCCTGCTGCACCCAACATGGTGAATAGGGCGACGGGTGTACGTGCCATCCACCCCGGCAGATGATCGGGCAGATCAAATAGGCCGATCCAATAGTAGAGGAGAAATTTGCCCGGTGTGGTGCTGGTCTGGGTATCCGAAAATGACCAGACGATGCGCCCACGTTCGATGTGGCGGATTTCGTCTACAAAATAGGGCATTGGGCCATCAATCACATGCGCTCGGACAAAAAAGAAACCCAGCAGCAATGCGACGACAGGCAGTATCCCAACAAAGACTCGCAACCCAGCATAGTCGGCAGTGGCGGCATGGGGTTGGTGAAGAGTCGAAGTAGGATGAGATGTCATATCTCCGGTATGGCCCAACGGCGGCGCAATTACGATGTTGGATACGGGAGAGAGTATAGTTTGATTAACCGATTGCTTCCCTGACGTGTTCATAATCTGGCTGTCTCCCATGCTGTTTGTAAGACAACCTGCCCCTTTTGAATGGTGAATAGACCTTCCACGAATTTATAGTGATTCACCGCTTTTGGATATGGTTTACTTAACCAAAGGTATCTCGTCGTCATCGGGGGTGGTACGGACACCACTAACCGGAATTTGACCGGGGTAGACGATATATACGTCTACGATAATACCACCATGCGGACGGTGATAGGTTGCCAACCACTGGGCGCGACCTGCTATCCGTTCACGATGCAAAACGAGATCGGTACGCGGGGGTGGCAGTTGTTCATTAAACATATACACCGCGCCGTATTGTTCTAGCGCAGCATTTAATACTTCATGCCGCACTTCGCGTTCGGGCGGGCAGATAATCTTGATGGGGGCGTCCTCTGCCATATGATAATGCAGGAAAGGACACGAACGAATGATACCTACTACCACCCGCTGGTTAGTGCCTTCCGATATGGGAGGTAGAGTTTCGACCAGTTCGAGGGCATCACGTAGGGCAAATCCGGTGAAATTGCGGAAGTAGCCGTGTGTTTCGCGTTCGGGTAATTTGAGGGCTGTCGGCTCATAGATATTCTGATAACTAAAAGGTGTGCCAAAGGTCACGACCCATACTCCCAACAAAACAACGGGAGTCCATTGGACAAACTTCAGCGGGGTCGGTTTCAAGAGTCGGCTTAGTTCATCTTTGAGAATGAACATCCCACCCACGGCCAATATGACCCATAGATGACCGACGACGGATAGATAACGCGAATTGGGACGCTGGGCCACAAATATCAACGGTAGCCACACGGCAAGAATACATCCTACCAACAGGGCCGCCTCACGCCAGCGTTTCCACACCAGCACTAGAATGCCGACAAAACTTATGGCAGTAAGCAGAGGCCCCCATAAGTAGCGGAAGGCTTCTTCAACATGGGTCATGTTGCCATCTAGCACCGTATCACTGTCGGGTAGGCCATAGAGATAATCATCCACCAGTGGACGGGATTCTTCGGGGTATAACAAGCCATGTATAAAATAAAAGCCCATGATGATGCCCCAGATTACGCTGACCACCAATGCAGCGTTTAACAAGGTTGGGCCGTATATCTTCCATAACTCGATGGCTTGTTGGCGCAGATTCTGGTTAAGGCGCAGTGGTTTTTTTCCAAACAAGGCCATCACCGCGACGGGCATTGCCAATAGTGGGACGGACAAAATTTTGGCGGCAATCATAAAACTGAGCATCAGACCCAAAATGAGGCCCCCGCGTTTGGAAGGATGTCGCCCCAACACCAGACTGTACCACAGGGACATCATGACAATTGAGGCGGTCAGAGGGTCGGTAAGGGCCATACGCTCGTGGAAGATCATGAATGGGAATACGGCCAAGACAATTACAGCGGTGAGGGCGGCGGCACGCGAAAACCACATGCGGGTGAAGGTATAGGTCGAGGCTGCCCCAACCATCGCAAACAGGGCGACGGGGGTACGAGCCAACCATCCCGGTAGGTAGTTCGGCAGGTCGAACAGGCCAATGTAATAGTAGAGCAGAAATTTGCTGGGGGTGGTGCTGATTTGGATGTCCGAAAACGACCAGACCACTTGGGCGCGGCTGACGTGATTGAGTTCATCAATAAAATAGGCCATGTGGACATCAATCATATGGGCACGCAGCAAAAAGAACCCCCATAATAAGCCAATCATCGGCAGGAGGTGGGTAAAAACTTGAATCCCTGCGCCGACAGCCAAATCTTGTTTTTGTGCGACGCTTTGGGGGATAGTACGGTCTGTGGTTGGGGCGGTTACGGCCTCGGCTGCCGTTGAATGCTTGGCAATCTCACTCATTACATCTCACCTGTGATAACCCATTATGGTCGGGTGGTATTTGGATAGACTCGCCATAACTCAACCGTCATCCCGTTTAAAGGACGTGGATAGCGGTGGATTAGTTCCCAGCCAACATGCAGCATCGAAAGATCGGTAAAGCGCAGTTCTGGCTCGACCAACAAATACACGGTGCTTTCTTCCGCTACTCGCTCATCTATCAAGTTGGCGACCTCTTGCATAAATTCGCCTTGCCACCCAAAGAACGGACATTCTAGCTTTACTGGGCCATGTTCGTCCAGATACAACCTGATTTGATGACATGAACCGACTAGGCCTATGACCTGTACACGTCCACTTGGCTCGGAACGGGGTAAATTTTCCATGTCGCGGGCAGCATCCACCAACGCATAGCCCGAACCGAAATTGCCAAAATATTCCCATTGGTCAGCTTCGGGAAGGTGGAGTTTGGTTGGGTCGTTCCATGCGTGGTTGATAAAGGGGAGGGGAATCCAGACCAGCCACACCAACAGCACCGCGATGGCAGCGCGTTCGGGCATGGTGACGGGCAGGGTAGGCTTTTCAATATTTATCTTGGCAGCCTCTTGGATGGTCAAGCTAACCGCACCGCCTAAGATCACCAGCGAGGGCAACACACCGAGGGTGAGATAGCGAGTGGATAAATCCGCTGCGAACACGAGCGACATGCTCCACGCCAGTAGGGTGGAGAGAATGAGATAGCTGCCTTCACGGGGGCGCCTCCACAGCACATATGCCGCCCCAATCAGGGTCAAAATCCATAAAATAGAGCCGTGCAGCACTTGATTGGCTGTCCACAAACTATAGAGGTTATCAATCAAGACCTGTGGGGGTGATTTTTCTTCAGCGGCTCCGTTAATCAGGTTGTTGTTGACGACATTGACGTATTTGCCTGTGATGGTGCGGTCTGCGATATGCCAGATAAACGGCAGCATTACCAAACCAAAGGTGATATAGACAGTGGTGAGTTTATCCCGATGGGTGCGCAAAATTTGACGGAGGCTTTGGAGGTTAAACCCACTGAATTTGGATTGATTGAGGGTTATCACCGCGACCAACGGCACTCCTGCCATCGGGAGGCCGAGTAGTTTGGAAATAATGACCAAACCACTCAAAATGCCAGCCCAAATCGCTAATGGACAGCGTTTGCCACAGTTAGCCCGACGCATCATTAACAGCGAAGCCCAAATGACCAACATGCCCAATGCAGCGGTCAGGGCGTCCGAAAGGGCAAGGCGGTCAAAAAAAATCATGAAGGGCGAAAACGAGGCCAGCACGAGTGTTACCCAGCCGCCAATCCGCCCAAATAAAAGACGGGCGGTGCTGTAGGCGGCAGCAAGACCCAACAGGGCAAAGAGGGTGCTGGCGGTTCGGCCTACAAAAATGGCATCCAAGCGGGCAGGGTGAAACAGGCCAATCCAATAATAACTAAGCAGCTTGCCGAGCGTCATGTTGAGATTACGATCTGTAAATTTATAGATCAGTTCAGCGCGGCGGATATGCAGGCTTTCATCGTTAAAAGGAGGGAGGCTCTCGATGGAATGGGCACGAATGAAAAAGGCCAATAAAATCAACAGGGCGGTGGGGAGAATTTCTTGTGAGCGTTTCACACCAGACTCCGTTTCCACCATTGATAATGCCCGACGAGGGTGAACTCAAGTTCTTGGGCAACTTGTAGGGCCGTTGTATCGTTGGTGGGGATAACCGCCCCGGTTAAGTCCCATGCGTGCCGCGTGCAGAGAACTTGCCCCGCCAAGAAGCTGTTTTTTTGATACACTCCCTCGACCCAGATACCGCAATAATTGATGGTCTGGACGGGGGTCAACAGGGTGTTTTCGGGCGGGAGAATAAGGATGTCTATCAGTATTTCTGACCCTACCATTAACGCATGATGTTGATTTTCGAGGGTATAGGCACAGCGGGCAAAGGTGCGCTGGCTGGCTGTGTTTTCAATCTCGACTAAGCCACGAGCAAAATTCGCGCCGCGGGCCTGTCCGGTTTCGGTGCTAAGGGCGACCAACCGTACCGCGATGCCTTTGCCCCTAAAGTCGGGATGCACTGCTAGCAAATCCACTTCCCAGCGCGGCAAACCTTCCGGGGTGTAGGTCATAAATCCATCCACAAAACCCGCTGGTGTGTCGTCCACAAAAGCAAGGTGGGTGGCGTGGTCGGGCAGGGCGATGACCTCGGCAATATAGGCCTGACCTTTGGGCGATTCTGAAGGCCAGACCGCTTGTTTAATTGCGAAAATATGGGGCGCGTCGGCGGGCACGGCCAGACGGAATTCGATATTCACTTTGGACTCCTTAAGGGCTGACGCGATATAACCGCACGGTCACGCCATCATAGGGCCGTTTATAGACAGCCAATTCTTCCCACGTAAACGGCAGGCTGAATAAATCCATTGGTTGGCGATCATCGGCTAAAATATACCATGCCCCATCGGTTTTGATGCGCTGTTCCCATTCGGCAAGGGTAATGGGGGCTTGTTCGATGCTCCATTTGAAATAGGGGCAGGTCAATTCGACGTTGGAATCCGCAGGCAAGTACAGTCGCAGGGTGTGACACGCTCCTACAAATCCTGCTACATGAATCGTCGAATCTTCCGATTGCAGCGGAGGTAGATTGGGCAAATCATCAGAGGCCTCTCGCAGGCCATACCCCGTCGCGGTATTTTCAAAATATTCCCAGATGTCCCGATTTGCTAGGATTAGCTTGGTGGGGTCATTCCACCCATCGAACAGAAATCGGATTCCCAGCATTCCGCTAATCAGCGTGATTACAATGGCGACAGCGGTGGCAACTCGGTAAATCACTTGAGAAGATGACCGATAGGTGCGCCATAAATCGTCCAAACCAACCGAACCAACCATCAAGAGGGGTGGAATGCCTAACACCAGATAACGGGTACTGGGTTGGGCGCTTGTCACAACGATAAATCCCCAAACTGAAAAGGTGATACTCAACAGGTAAAAAATCTCTTTGGGCCGTCTGCGAAGCTGCCAAAAGGTAAGGCATAAAATCAGGAACAATAGTGGGGGTGTCAGCATTGTCCAGACCGCCTCGGTATAAATATCCAGATTGTGGGTGATTTGCTCCAGTCGGCTCTGTGATGCGGGCACAAACAGGGTGGTCGTAACAACTTCCTGCTTATTTTCGATTTGGGCAGCTTCTTGATAGACCACATAAAAGGCTGAAGGAAGCAGGGGGATAGCAGCGGCAATCCCGATGATGACAACCTTATTCCATAGTTGACGTAAATTGGCTTGCCCCCAGAGGCGTAAGGCAAGAAAGGGCAGTATGATCCAAGGAAGGGCAATCAGTTTTGCCAAGAGTGCCAAGCCGAACAATAGCCCCACGAGGATGCTATTTTTGCAGGTGGGGTGGCGGGCTAGTTTTAGGGAAACAATCGCCAATGATAGCCCAAAAATCATCGTGAAGGTATCGGAGAGGGCCATGCGCTCAAAAAACAGCATAAAAGGGGAGAGGGCATATAAAATTACTGCCAGCAGACTGGTTGACCAGCGATGAAATAACTGTTGGGCAAGGGTGTAGGTCAAGGCTGCCCCCAATGGTGCAAGTAAAGCAATCGCCTCCCGCGAAAGCCATGCCCCACCCACATCCTGCGGATTGAATAGACCCAGATAATAATAGAGCAGCAGTTTGCCCGGCAGGATAGAAGCTGTAGCGTCGTTGAAGTCAAAAACCATCTGGGCACGTAAAATATGCAGGCTTTCATCCACAAAAACCGCAAGGGCCATGATTTGATGGGCGCGGGTAAACCATAGCAGCCATAACAGGCCGACCATCAGCCATAAACGACGTTTTGAAACACTTGAATGCGTCATGCAGAAATAGGTTCTCTGGTATGGATAACGGGCTGAATTGTAACAACGATTCTGGGAAGTGGTAGGTGGCAAAAGTCGGGCAAATTCTTTAGACTAGGAAATGGTCAAAAGTGGAAAAGTTATTAGGCGAGTGGAATGAAACAAAAAATCACCCTTGTTCTGACTGTGCTGCTTACCCTTCTTTCTCTAATGGGGGGAATGCCGCGCCGTGTCTTCGCCACTGAATCACCGTATGTTCAGTCTATCGCCGCGATGATTCCAAGACCACATCTAGGTTATGGTATCCATGTTGCCCCCCATACCAGTGTTGATCTCGGTTGGGTGGATCGCTTGGGCATGGATTGGGTCAAAGTCTATACCGATACTGAAGCGGGCTACTATCGCAACCAAAAAGTGCTGTATCGCTACGACCTAATTTGGCCCGGTGACGGCAATTGGGATGGCCTGAAATCGGGCGTCCGCGCACGGGCTTTGAAATTGGTGGATTTAGGGGTAGAGGCGGTTGAAGTCCATAATGAACCAAACTTGCAGATGGAATGGCCGCGTGGCCCAAATGCGTGGGAATATACCCAACTACTGCGTATTGTTTATACTGAAATTAAAGCCGTTGCCCCGCATTTGATTGTAGTTTCGGGTGGTCTTGCCCCTACGATTACCACCCCCAGCCGCGATGCCATTACCGATGTTGATTTTGCCCGTGAGATGTTTGAAAACGGGGCGGGAAACTATTTCGATGCCTTTGGTTATCACCCCTACGGTTATAATGCACCGCCGGAAGATGCCCCCAATGCACGTACCCTCAATTTTAGGCGTACTGAACTGATGCGTGACTTGATGCTCGAATATGATTTAGGCAGCAAACCGATGTGGCTCACTGAATTTGGTTGGCTGCGCGACCCGGCAGAAGAAGGACTCAACTGCTTGGCGAGCGACCTCTCATTTGCCGGATTTAGCTGGATGAAGGTATCCGGTCAAACGCAAGCGGATTATATTGCACGGGCTTTTGATTTCGCCGATAAAAATTGGGCGTGGGCCGGGCCAATGTTCTTATGGAATCTCAATTGGTCAATGTTAGGGCCGGGTGTGTTGTCGCAATGCAACCACATGCGCTGGTTTTCAATTTTGCGCTCAGATGGGCAACCGACATTGGCGCTCTATAGTGTCGCTGCTATGCCGCGCCGTCCGGTACGGGAAATCGCCGAAATGACGTTAGTCGCTCTTGATGATATGGCGGTAGAGATTGGCTATTCGTGTCCGGCGATTATCGAGGTGGGTCAATTCCAAGTCCGCAATACAGGTTATCCGGGTACAGGGTTTGATGCCAAGATTGAACCCGCTCTCTCGCTAAGTGGGCCAGAGGTGACCGTTTCCCCAGCGCTTGCTACGTCGGATGATGTCGTGACCGTCTATGCCGATACGACGGGACTGACTCCCGGTATGTATGTCATTTTCATCAATGTGGAGACGGATATTGGTGGGGCGATTGTATCCCAGAATATTCGCGGGTATGTGGTGGTGTCGGAGACATTTGCGGCTTGCCAATAGACCCATATCCACAAAAGGGGCGACTTCACCGAAATCGTCCCTTTTTTGACGCTAATCTTCCTGATTGGGTTTGCCGTAGAGCCACCAGTAGGCCTCTTGGGGATAAGCATTGGTGAGGCGTTCGTCCCAAAAGAATCCACCTGCTTTGAAATAGCGGCGCAGAAAACCGTCTGCTTCGTTAACTAAGCCTTTTAGCTCGGCAGGCATGGCAATGTTTTGGGCGCTGGCCTCGTTCATGAGTTCAGCCATAATGGTGCGCTTTTCGATTTGGTTACCCCAATCACCCATCGCATCGGTGGCATCTTGGAGATAGCGCAGGGAGGTTTCGGCCCGCGATCTCAACTCTTGCAGCACCTTTTTTTCATAGTGAGTACGCCATTCGTAACGCATCTGCTCAAATTTTTGGCGGGTTTCGGCCAACTGAGTTTGTTGGTTTTTGTTGAGTACCGCTTGCAGCCCTTCCAATTGATGCAGCCGAAGCAGCAGTCCGCCAACCGTCATTTTGGGCATGTTATCACCCAAATGACCAAAGAGTTCCTCTTCATAGAGGTAGGGGGTCAATGCCTCGACCATTGCCCGAAGGGTGCGGAGATTTTTTTCAATGTCGTACTTCATCGTGGCCTCCATTCAGGATGGGCCAAACGACCCATCATTATGATTTACGCCGAACGTTTTTGTAGGCAGGGTTGCCTTGTAGGACTTTCAGGCGTTCTTTGCCATCAGCAGCCTTTGTAAACCATTCAGTAATGCTGTTGCCATCGCCATCGGTATAGGTAACAGTGGGCTTAAAGCCAAGCACCTCAGCGCACACGGCGATTAAGCCTTCATCGGCCTTGTCGCTGCGAAGAACGAAATGTTTGCCTACTTCCCACTCCAACTCTACTTTGATGCCCTGCCACACGCCTTCGACTTTATAGGGCGATTCGGCATGGGTGCAGGTGAAATAAACATCACTTAGGCGGTTGGCCCAAAAGGTATGTGTCACACGTTCTGAAATAAAATAGGGGCGGCCTTTTTCTGGTTCTTTATAAAACCATGTTGTCGCGTTGGTTGCCATTGTTTAATTTCCCTGTGTTTTAAACCCGCAGCCGGGATGATTTCAAAATCAAACGCCATTATCTTACATCAAAATCGCCTATGACCCAATTCCTTTTTCAAAATTTTGGTCGTTTCCGGTAGTCAGGAACAAAGTTATAATCAATTTCTATGGACGAACGCCCCGGACTGCCCACTCATTATGGACTTAACCTAGCCGCTGGACTGATGATTCTCGTCGGTTGGGGTGGATTGTTTGTATTGGTCAGAACCGTTTTGCCCAACCCCGGCCCACGTTGGATGTTTTTTGTACTGCTTTATATTGCTATCAGCGGCACGGTCATGCCCTTTGTGCGTTTTTTAAATAATCGGTTTGGCGGCGGCCCACTGGTTGTGCCGGATTGGGTGGTAGTGCGCCAAAGCCTCTGGATTGGCCTCTATGTGGCGACCTGTGCATGGTTGCAAATCCCACGTGTATTATCGCTCCCTATCGCCGTATTTTTGGCGTTGGCGGTTGTGGTGATCGAAGTCTTTTTGCGCCTCCGCGAACGCGCTACCCAACTTGATGAGAACTGATACTTAATGCGTCTGAACCCCCCCTTTACCCTTATAGTAAATTCGATAACCAGCACTGAAATTTTTTTTAATGGAGGAGTCCCCCAATGAAATCTGATTTAGACCGCCTGATGACTGAGCGCAACATTGACGCCCTGATTATCCCCGGTACTGAAGAACCCAATCCTTATCGTGATTATCTTGCCAATGGCATCCATGCCCATGCGACGGTGATTAAAAAGCGCGGCTCGGAGGCGGTATTGATTGCGAATGGTATGGAACTGGATGAAGCGGCCAAGAGCGGGCTGAAAGTCTATAACATGACGGACTTTGGTTTGGCAGAACTTATGCAAAAATATCGCAGCGATCATCAAGCTGTCAGTCGGGAATATTGGCGCAATATTTTGACCCAACTAGACATCAAGGGCCGCGTAGCATTTTATGGCGTGGGGGATGTCATGGGGACATGGAAAATGCTCAAACGCTTCGAGCGTGACTATGCCGATTTGATTGAAATTGTAGAAGACGACGACACCAGTATTTTTGCATTAGCCCGTCGTGGCAAGGACGCCGATGAAATCGCCAAATTGCGTGATTCCGGTGAGCGTTCCAGCAAGGTCATGACCGAAACCCGCGAGTGGTTGGCAGGACATAAGGCCAAAAACAATGTGGTGTATAAGGCGGACGGCAAACCCCTCACCATCGGCGATGTCAAACATTTTGTGCGGTTGAAGCTGATGGAATATGGACTTGAGGATTCAGGCGGGATGATTTTTGCACAGGGGCGCGATTCGGCTTTGCCTCACAGTCGCGGTGAAGAAGATCAACCGCTGGAATTGGGCAAGACACTGGTGTTCGATTTGTTCCCCCGGCCCATCGGCGGCGGCTATTATCATGACATGACGCGCACATGGTCGCTGGGATATGCCACACCAGAGGTCGAAGAAGCCCATCGCTTGGTGATGTATGCGTTCACTCAATCGTTGGAGAGCCTGACCGTAGGACAGCGCACCCGCGAGTTACAGGAATTGGTGTGTGATATTTTTGAGGAACGCGGACACCCCACGCCGAAGACTAAACCGGGGGGTAACGAAGGGTATACCCACAGTTTGGGGCATGGCATCGGTTTGGATGTGCATGAAGCACCGGGGATTAGCAATTATTCGCCCGATGACCGTGTGTTCGAGAAGGGCGATGTCATCACGATTGAACCCGGCTTGTATTACCCCGATAAAGGATGGGGTATTCGCATTGAGGATTCGGTTTACCTTGATGAGTCCGGCACAGCGCATAATTTAACCGACTGCACCTATGACTTGGTTATCCCAATTCAAAACCAGAACTAAGCCACTTTTTCGCCGTGACATTTGGCATGAAAGCCCCATTCGCGGGGCTTTTTTGTTGGCTTTGGGGGTATCATAAGGAAGTATGGAGTAAGAGTCTATGTCAAATGATGCCGCTACTGTAAACCCTCAATCCACATCCGAAGCGCCTCTATCTACCCAACAGCCTTATCCTTTGCCAATTGCCGAATTCTGGTATCGAATTGCTGCTGACATCATTGATCTAATATGCCTTGCGGTTATCTTTTTCTTCTTATCCCTGTTCTTCCGTTCGTTTTTATTCAGTATCGGGCCGAGTGGTCGTGTTTTTAGCTTTCTCATCGCAGTGGGTTATTTTGCAATTCCCACTCGCTATAACAATGGGCAGACTGTAGGTAAAGGCTTTTTGAAACTGACCGTAACTGATGCACATGGGAAAACTCTTACTTTCAAAAAATCTCTACTGCGCTCGGTGATTTTGTGCTCAATTCTGGCCCTCAATGGTTGGAATCTCAGTGTATTTTTTACATCGGGACTGGGAAAATTCTGGTCGGATGGGTTTTCATTGGAGGCACTTTAGCGCTCCTATATGGTTATCTTTTTAATCGGGTGACGCGACAAGGGCCACACGATCTCATTGCTGGCTCATGCGTGATCCATGAAATCTATATGCCAGATGCCTATTCTCAGTACCGCGCTCCGCAGCGCTCCAAATCAAATGAAGTAATTCCGGTATGCCTTGCTATTTTCGGTGCGCTGGTGGCTCTCTTCGCCAACTCATTGAACCCGTTATCGGATTTATATGAGACGGTCAACAAAGATCTACCAGACGAAGTCTTTCGGGTCGAAGTTACTCGTACTAACGACACACTTACGATATTGGTATGGACGAAAGACAAATGTGAACCGGAAAGATGTAATGAAATCCTCAGCCCTATTTTGTGGAATACGCTGCAAACCTATGAGGATTTAGAGGCGCTTGAAACGATTGAAATTGCCATTATCAACCGAGTAGATTTCGGATTTGGCTTGACGGTAGACATTCAACCCTTATTCTACAAAGAGGTATGGGTAGGCAGCGCCTCGCCTGAAGAATGGTTAGGTTCCTTCCGCATAAATACGAATCCACAGTGAGGGCGTCAGGCAAACAGCGGCAACACGTCTATTCAAGTCCCATAGGCGGATATATAATCGGGCCGCCTTGCAAATGATGCGATGACTTGGAGCGAATTTTGATGCGTATACCACTATGGGCGATTATGGGGTGGGTGATTGTGGCAATGGTCGGCACGATTGCGGCTGGCATAGTTACCTATTCACAGGCCCGTACCCGAACGGAAGAACTCAACGAAATTGCGCCATTGGAAGAGGGTGTGGATGTCGTCCGGGTAGCCGAGTTGCTTTTGGGATTGAAAGAACCCGAAGCCCCCG
Organism: Anaerolineae bacterium; assembly: GCA_021463865.1. Taxonomy (GTDB): domain Bacteria; phylum Chloroflexota; class Anaerolineae; order Aggregatilineales; family J027; genus CFX10. Next base: position 22,755 of record JAJTXY010000011.1, on the reverse strand, counting down.
GTACTGGCACAGATGTGACGCCGCCGCCCATCATCATTCAGCCTACCGTGCAAGTTACATCTGATGCAACAACCTCTGCGGTAGATGGCACACCCATCCCAACCGATTCGACGGCAACCCCCGACCCGGTGAGTACGGAAGTTGCAACGACAGAGGCTAGTCTCAATCCCATTGATTATCAATTAGCAGACCCGCGCCGCGTCAATATTTTGCTGCTTGGCATTGACCAGCGACAGGGCGAAACTGGGCCGTTTCCGACTGACACCATTATGCTGTTGAGCCTGAATCCGCTTGCCAAGACCGGGGCGATTTTGTCCATCCCCCGTGACCTTTATGTGACGTTTCCGAGCATTGGGAGCGAGGGCAAAATCAACACGGCCAATATTGTCGGTGAGAGCATCCAGTATCCCGGTGGGGGGCCGGAATATGTCAAACAGGTAATTCAAGGACTCATCGGCATCAACATTGATTACTATATCATGATTAACTTTGATGCCTTTATCACCTTTGTCAATGCGATTGGGGAGGTCGAAGTTTGCCCACCCGCACCGATTGACGACCCGAAATATCCTGATGGGAGCTACGGTATTCGCCCAGTGCATTTCGATGCGGGTTGTCAAAATCTGCCTGCCGAGCGGTTATTGGAATATGCCCGTACTCGTGCCACCGAAAATGGTGATATTGACCGGGCAACCCGCCAGCAAGAGGTGATTTTTGCGGTGCGTGAGAAGTTGATGTCGTTGGGTGGGGCGACGGGATTGTTTTCGGAGGCACAGAATATTTGGGAATCGGTCAGCGCCAATGTGCAGACCGATATGACCTTCCAAGAGCTATTGGAATTAGCATTGGTAGCCGAGCAAATCCCGCGTGAGAATATCAAAAATGGCTCGATTACCTATGGGGAGACTATTCCACAGGTTGGGCCAAATGGCGAAGATATTCTCGTACCCATCGTGAGTGATATTTTGGCATTGGTGGCAGAATTGTTCGCGCCTCCAACTGCCGCACAACCTTAAACCAAACCTTGACAATGGGTGGGCACGACGTTTAAAATCCTTGTACCTTACAAATTGATATGCCAATGGCTTTGAAGGGGAATAGTAGGCCAGTGTTGCAGCGAGTTGGGGATGGTGGAAACCCAACAATGGTGGACTCGACACACACCGTAAAAGGCTAAACTCGCCCCAGAGCCGCACAGTTGAAATGATAAAGTAGGCTGTGCCGTAAAAGCGCACGTTACGCGGCAATTAAGTGGATGATATGGGCCTGTAGCTCAGCTGGGAGAGCGCTTCAATGGCATTGAAGAGGTCAGGGGTTCGAATCCCCTCAGGTCCACCAAATTTGTTAGAGAATTGTCATCAATCAGGATGGTACCGCGAAATCCCTTTCGTTCCTGTCAGCTAAAAATGGCTTGACAGGGTAGATGAGAGGGATTTTTGTTTTTTACTGACGAAAGAAACATGACAGACATCACGTCAAAAGATTATAAATAATTGACCATTTTGCAGGAAATGCCTTTATAATGTTTCTAACACCATCGGTAAAAACTAGCGGCTTTGAATCTTACCTGTCAAAGGAGCGTGCCGTGAGCAAGAAAGCTGAAAATAACACTCGTGTCGCTGACCGCCTGCGGGAGCTTCTTAATACACTTGGTAGAATACTGCAACCGACGCCGCCTGTTCCTCAACCGATTCCAGTGCGGGAGCGTTCACGGCGCTTAGATAAACGTTAAGCGACCAGCCCCCTTTAACACTTAACCGGGAACTTTCAAGAACCGTGCGGCCCAAACCGTGCGGTTTTTTGTTGCATTTTTATAAGTAAAGGGAGATGACGATGACTGACCAGCAAAAAACGATGACCTATGTCCCGTCAGAAGTTGAAGCCAAATGGCGCGAAAAATGGGAGCAAGATGAACTGTATCGCAGCCAAATTGACCGCAGCCGCCCTAAATATTATGCGCTGACGATGCTCCCCTATACCAGTGGTGACTTGCATATCGGTCATTGGTATCCAATGGCCCCATCCGATGCACGTGCCCGTTTTATGCGGATGCAGGGTTACAATGTAATGTTCCCGATGGGCTTTGATGCGTTTGGCTTGCCCGCCGAAAACGCCGCTATTCAACGTCGTATCCATCCCAAAACATGGACGTATGCCAATATCAAGCGGATGGAAGGCCAAATGAAAAAGATGGGGGCGATGTTTGATTGGTCCCGCGAGGTCATTAGCTGCGACCCCGAATACTACAAATGGACGGAATGGTTTTTCCTGAAGTTTTATGAAAACGGCCTAGCCTATAAGAAAATGTCGTCGGTGGATTTCTGTCCGAACTGCAATACTACGTTAGCTCGTGAGCAGGTTGTTGGCGAAGATCGCGTTTGTGAACGCTGCGGGACACCCGTCATCAAGAAAGACCTAGACCAATGGTTTTTCCGCATTACCAAATATGCCGAAGAACTGCTGGACTATAGCAAGATTGATTGGCCGGAGCGTGTACGGTTCATGCAGGAAAATTGGATCGGGCGCAGTGAAGGAGCTTATGTCACCTTCATGACCGAAGATGAAGACCCCATCGAAATCTTTACCACCCGACCCGACACACTGTGGGGGGCGACTTTTATGGTGTTGGCCCCCGAACACCCATTGGTACAAAAAGTGACGACGCCAGCCCAACAAAATGAGGTGGCGGCTTATATTGAGGCGGCTGGACGCAAGTCGGAAATTGATCGTACCGCCGAAGGGAAAGAAAAAACGGGGGTGTGGACGGGGGGGTATGCCATTAATCCAGTTAATCGGGAGCGGATTCCAATTTGGATTGCCGATTATGTCCTGCTGACCTACGGAACAGGGGCGATTATGGCAGTGCCAGCCCATGATGAACGCGACTTCGCTTTTGCCCGTAAATTCAACCTACCGATTATCCCTGTGATTCAGCCAGAAGGCACCGAACCTTTGAATGGCGATACGATGGTCGAGGCATGGTCAGGGTCAGGGGTGATGGTCAACAGCGGCCCGTTTAATGGCACGCCGGTGAATGAAGAGAAGGGCAGTAAGAATCCCGGTGTCAAAGCGGTGACGGCATGGCTGGAAGAAAATCAGATCGGCAAACTAGGAATTAACTACCGCCTGCGCGATTGGTTAATTAGCCGTCAGCGCTATTGGGGTGCGCCGATTCCGATTATCTATTGTGACAACTGTGGGGCAGTGCCTGTCCCCGAAAGTGACCTGCCCGTGCTGCTGCCGGACGATGTGGAATTCATGCCAACGGGTGAAAGTCCATTACGCTCACACCCCGGTTTCCTAAATACGACCTGTCCCAAGTGTGGCGGCCCTGCCAAACGCGAAACCGATACGATGGATACCTTTATGTGCTCATCATGGTATCAATATCGCTATCTAAGCCCGTGGGATAATGACGAGGCCTTTGATCCACAAGAAGCAGCTTATTGGCTGCCAGTGGATACCTACACGGGCGGGATTGAACACGCCACGATGCACCTGTTGTACACACGCTACTTCACCAAAGCCATGCGGGACTGCGGCATTTTTGATGATACTATCGCCGTCATGCGCCAAAACGGGGCAACTGAGGCCGAAATTGAGCGTATTTTCAATGAACCCATGATTGTCCTGCGCAATCAGGGCATCATTTTGGGTGAACCACGTGATGGACATATCATCGTGGCATCCGGTCATTATGAAGGACACAAGTTCATGGCTAACGATGTGGCTGTCATTGGTTCATTTGAGGATGCCCCCTCGGCCAGTGCGACAATTGTCGTGGGTGAGGTGACCAAACGCAGCGAGAATACACTGACCGTTGAAACACCCGAAGGCCGGGATGTGATTGTCGAAACTGACCCGGACACCACTTTTGAAATCGCTGGCTTTGGGGCAGGCGGCGGCATTGACCAGATTAAATATCGTTTGGACGTAGAAAAGATGTCCAAGAGCAAGGGCAATGTGGTCAACCCTGATCAGATTGTGGAGCAGTATGGAGCGGATACCACCCGCGCCTATATGATGTTTGCCTTCCGGTGGGAGAAAGGCGGCCCATGGGATAGTCAGGGCATTAAGGGTGTCGTGCGCTGGTTGGAGGACGTGTGGAATATCGTCCACGCCGCCCCATCTGCGGTTGCGGCGGTTGAAGATACCAGCAAAGCGGATCGTGATCTGCGGCGTAAGACACATCAGGCTATCAAACGGGTCACTGACGATATGGGCGCGTTTAGCTTTAATACGGCGGTGGCAGGTCTGATGGAATTCAAAAATGCCATCCAACGGGCGGGCGATGTTAGCGCCGAGGCATGGCAAGAGGCCGTTGAAACCATGCTGAAATTGATGGCTCCGGTGACGCCGTTTATTGCGGAGGAGCTATGGGCCCGCATGGGTCAACCCTACAGTATCCATCATCAGCAGTGGCCTGTGTATGATCCTGCTATTGCCGCCGAGGATGAAATTGAATTGGTGATTCAAGTGAATGGCAAGGTGCGTGACCGTATCGTTGTACCCGCTGGGGTGACGCAAGAGGAAGCGACGCAATACACATTGGCCTCGCCTGCCGTCCAGAAATATTTGGAAGGTAAGCAGCCGCGCAAAGTCATCTACATCGCTGACCGCAAGATGATTAGTGTCGTGGTCTAATCCTACGAACAAAAAAGGGCGATACCAGTAGTGGGTCGCCCTTTTTCTTTTTATAGGCTCATCACCAGACCAACCACCGCCACAATATTGAGAATCAGCAACATTAAGGTGCTCAACATCAACATTCCCTGACCGCCACTTTTGGCTTTGGCCGTGATGTCCGTCGGAATCGCCGCGTAATACATGGCTTCTTCGGCAGAGATGGTCGGTTTGCGGGAATTGGGTTTCTTCTCTTTCTTCTTGGTTGCCTTAGCGGGCTTACTAGACGCGACGGGTATATTTTCGTTGATACCTGCAAACGGATCATCGTCATCAAAAGCGAAGTCCGTGCCTGCTCCAAAGGGGTCATCTTCATCGCCAAAAATAGAGGGCGGCTCGTCATCAAAAAAAGAGGTGCGTTGGTTTGTTTCGTCTGAGAAATCAGAGAGACGGGTCGTCACCTGAAATGGCTCAATAGGTTCTGCGGCGCGACCAGAGGTTTTTTGGGGAGGGGTGCCAAAATCAAAGGGCGAATGCGTATCCGAATCGTCCGCGAAAGCTGAAGCCCCGCCAAATGGATCACTGTCCTTCTTCTTTGTCCCCTCCGAACGGACAGCGGCATTTAGATTGCTCGAAAGATCGTCTGCATCAAATGAAAATGCGCTGCTTGAGGGTGTTGGTGTGGATGTAGAATTCCAAGGACTCGCGGCGGGTGGCGGAGGCGGTGTTGGAGTGGCGGCTGGTGTGCTAGAAGGCCCTTGACCTAAATTGAGGCTGGCGAGCCATTGGTCATATTCATCCGAACTCGGCTGTGCGACCTGCCGACCAGAACCGTAGGCTGATTTATCGCCGCCCTTGTTCCATTCGACGCTGGTGGGAGGAGCATCTGGGCTGGCTGCGGCCCCATAGAGGGCGTCATTAGAATCCGATCCCCACGGGTTAGCATCAAAGCCTGTTCCGTCAAATGGGTTGCTGCGATTAGATGTACCACTATTGGAAGCATTGACCGCTCCCCAACTATCATCCACCGCATCCCAACCGCTTCCCAGTGATGAGGATGGTTGTGCTCCACCGGGGTTGGCAAATTGGGGCGGCATGGGCTTGCCTTGTTTTTTATAAAGTTCTTCCAGACCTTTACGGGCGCGATCATTTTTTGGGTTGATGGTCAGCACATTTTCTAAACAGACCTGCTGATCTTCCACTGAGTCCACGACTGCACTCAGCCATAACCATGCCTGTTCATGTTTATCATCCATATCAACGGCCTGCATCAACAATTCACGGGCCTGTGATTTTTGCTTGGCTTTATAAGCAGTGATCGCTTTTTCGACTAATTGGTTTACATCTGGCATGACATTCACCCTTAAAGAAGATTTTACGCTGCACCCCAATCATAACATAGAGTTAGGATTCTGTGCTTTCCCAGCGTCGAACAGCATCTTTAAGCCACTGTGGGGCGTCATCCACTGGCGGCATGGGTTCGCCAGTCCGGTTGAGTTCTTCGGCCCGTTCCAATTGTTCAGCGAGGGTGAGGACATCCCATGCGGTGCGTTCGGCATCGGTAGTCGTGGGGTCAACATCCCACAGGCGATGACGTTTGCCGTCTGGAACAAACTGCGTGCCGAATTTCTGCGGTTGGCCTTGAACCATCAGCCAGCGATCCAGCGAAGCCGCCGCCAACCAACGGGCCGAGGCATGGCCTAAATCCACACTTTGCTTCGCCAGTTGATGGGCCTGTGCGATTTCCTCAAGTGCATCCCCGTGTTGAAAGATCAGCGCCGCGTGATAAAAATCTTCTGCGGTTGTACAGCCACCAGATGCGATGATTTCTCTCACCCGCACCCGCCGCAGACGATCTCGTTCACGCAGCGCCCAATACTCCGGCGTCCCATACTTGGGATGATCTATCCGTTCGGCCTGATCGGTCTCAAATAGAAGCCGGAGTTCATCATTCATTGCTTAGAACAAACCCATGACTCGACCATTTTCGTCAATGTCCACGCTCATATAGGCGGGTTTTAGGCTTAGGCCGGGCATGGTGCGCATCTCACCCGCGATGGGATAAATGAATCCTGCGCCAACGCTGGCTCGCACTTCACGAATCGGGAAGGTGTAGCCTGTCGGACGGCCTTTCCAATCAGGGTTATGGCTGAGGCTGAGGTGGGTCTTTGCCATACAAATGGGCAGACCGCCAAAACCATTCGCTTCATACGCTTCGATTTGTTCTTCGGCCTTCGGGTCAAACGAGACGTCCTCAGCACCATAAACCTCACGGGCCAGTGTGCGGATTTTGTCTTTAATCGGGATGTCCAGCGGATAGAGGAAACGGAAGTCACTGGGTTGATTGGCAGCATCTTCAACAGCTTCGGCGAGTTCCAACGCCCCTTTACCTCCTTCGGCCCAATGGTTGGTCGCAATCGCGGCATGGGCACCAGCGGCCTCGGCAATTTTCTTCACCAATGCAATCTCAGCAGGGGTGTCTTGGGTGAAGCGATTGATGGCGACCACGACGGGCACACCGAATTTACGAGCAATTTCGATATGCGCCACCATATTGACTGCACCTGCTTCGAGCAGTTTCAGATTTTCTTCCAGATACGCTTTGTCCAATTTCTTGCCGGGGGTTACTTTTGGCCCGCCGCCGTGCATCTTCATGGCGCGGATGGTGCTGACCAGTACCACACAATGAGGAATCAGGCCACTGACCCGACATTTGATGTCGAAGAATTTCTCCATGCCCATGTCTGAACCAAAACCGCTTTCCGTCACCACATATTCACCCAAGCGGAGGGCGATTTGGTCGGCAATCACGCTGCTGTTGCCGTGTGCGATATTGGCGAAGGGGCCAGCATGGATAAAGGCCGCCTGCCCCTCAAGCGTTTGCAGCAGGTTTGGCATGATGGTGTCTTTCATCAAGACAGTGACCGCGCCTGCCACCTTCATATCTTCAAGCGTGATGGGTTTGCCTGCCCGATTGGTACCAATTACGACCCGTCCAACCCGCTGCCGTAAATCTTGCAGGCTGGTGGAGAGGGCCAAAATCGCCATTATTTCGCTGGCGACAGTGATGTCATAGCCTGTTTGACGCGGCAGACCATCGGCGTGTGGCCCCAAACCGACGATGACATTACGGAGTACGCGGTCATTGACATCCACCACCCGATTCCATGTGATGTTGTAGGGGTCAATATCCAGACGGGTCAGGCCCTGTTTGGCAAGCTGCTCGTCGGTACGGGTGCTCTCGTGGAAGATGCGCGAATCAATAGCCGCGGCCACAAGATTGTGGGCAGCACTGATAGCGTGGATGTCACCCGTCAGGTGTAAATTAAAATCTTCCATTGGGATGACTTGGCTATAACCACCCCCGGCAGCCCCACCCTTGATACCAAAGGTCGGCCCCTGACTGGGTTGACGCAGACAGACAATGGCGTTGCGCCCCAACTGGCCGAGGGCTTGGGTCAGACCAACTGAAGTGGTTGTTTTGCCTTCGCCCAACGGGGTAGGGGTAATGGCGGTGACTTCAATGTATTTGCCTTGCGGGCGATCTTTGAAGCGTTTTAGGACATCGAGATGGACTTTGGCTTTGTATTTACCATATAGATCGAGGTCATCCTCATTTAAACCAAGTAAATCAGCAATTTTGAGGATGGGTTGGAGCGTGGCGGCCTGTGCAATATCAAGGTCGCTTGGGACAGAAGATGTAACAGCAGACATGGGGATTTTTACCTGCCTTTGTTTGGATATAAATAGATTTTTGATTATTCGCTGCGCTTAATCACCACGATGGTCGCATCGTCAGCTGGGGGCAGGCCGTGCGAAAAAGTATAAACATCGGTAGCGATTGCCAACGAGATTTCCTGCGCTGTATAGTGGCGATTGCGATAGATACACTCCATCAGATTTTCTTCGCCATATTCAAATTCCTCACGGTTGATGGCCTCGGTCACACCGTCAGTATAGGCGACCAAGACATCGCCCGGTTGTAAAGTTATTTTTTCGGCTCGATAGGGGACGTTGGCAAAAATGCCGAGCGCTGTCCCACCAGCTTCTATCATTTTATAACTTCCATCGTTTCCGACAAAGACGGGGGGATTATGACCCCCATTGCAGTAATGCAGTTCACCATTGAGCGGGTCCAATACCCCATAAAACAGCGTGACGAACAAATTAGCCCGATTATCAGCGCGAATCTGATTATTAACTTCATGCAGCAATTGGTCAGGAGCGTCTTCCGATGACATCGCCAAGACACGGAAAATGGTGCGCGAAAGGGCCATAAACAAGGCCGCTGGAATGCCCTTGCCGCATACATCCGCTACCACAAAACCAATTCGACCATCTGGTAGGTTAAAAAAGTCATAAAAATCGCCCGCGACCTCTTGGGCAGGTTGCCAACTGGCGGCAATATCCCAACCGGGGTAGCTTGGCGCGAATTCTGGCAAAAAGCTGGTTTGGATTTTCTTGGCGGTCTCGACTTCTTGTTGCAGACGGGCTTGCAAAATCGTTTGTTGATAGAGGCGGGCGCGTTCAATCGAGGCGGCGGCTTGATTGGCAAACGCCTGTGCTACCTCAGCGTGTTCATCGGCATAAAAATTGATCTGGCGGCTGGTAATGCCCAATTCTCCGATGACACGATCTTCCACAATCAATGGGACACCCATCCAACTGTGCATCCCGGCGGTGGTGCTAATTTTTATCCAACGTGGGTCTTGCTCCACATCCGGGATAATAATCGGCTCCCAAGTGGAAATCATTTCTTGAAATAAGACGTTTTCCGATGTTTTAAAAAGACGTGATTCTAAAGTGTCGCTGGTTTCTTGATCAGCATAGCCCCGAATGGCCCGAATAACCATATCCTCGCCATCAGTCAACAGAATGGCCCCGCCATCAAAGGGCAGCACCCGCTCCAGTTCCTGCAACATCAAATCCAATACTTCTTGCAGTTCGAGTGTACTGTTGATGATCGCAGTGATTTCGCGCAGAGTATCGGCCAATTCACGTTTGGATTGTTCCGATGCCAGCAGTCGGGCATTTTCGATGGCAATGGCGGCTTCAGAGGCCAGCACCTTGAGGATGGTTTCGTCGCGGGGGGTGAACACACCATGCAATTTATTGAGTAGCTGGATCACCCCGATGACCCTTCGGCGGCCATCGCGCATGGGGGTACAAATCATATTGCGGGTGACATAGCCGGATGCTTGGTCGAAGGATTTAGCAAAATACGGATTATCTTTGGTCGAAAAAACGTTGACCGTTTCCCCCGTTTGGGCCACATGTCCCGCGATACCCTGCCCCATCTTCAGGCGGATTTCGGTGAGGCGGCCTGTATCATCATGTAGCACTTTGGAGACCAGTTCACCCGTCTGCTCATCCATTAAATACAATGTGCCGCGATCCGCATCTACCACTTGGCGCAGCTTGTCCACAATCAAATTGAGCAGGTCGTCCACATCGCGGGCATTGGTCAACGCCCAACCGACCTCCTCAAAAACCAGTAATTCGCGTTCGATTTCGGGTTGGGGAGCACCCCGAAGCGCGTCTAAATCCAAAATCTTTGTCATCGTCAATGTAGTTCCATTCGCTCCATCAAATTTATAGTCTACGTTGTCCATCAAGGTACGCATAAAGTGCATTCCCATCCCACCCTTGATGCGCCTTTCAATGGGGGCATGGGGGTCATAATCGGGAATGGACTCTGGGTCGAATGGCTTGCCCCAATCTTGAATGTGGAGACGAAGCTCGCCATTCATCTGGGTGAGTCGCATAAAAATTCGACCCTCTTCATCCCCTTGATAGGCATGGGACATGATGTTGGTAATTGCTTCTTCGCTGGCGAGTTCAATATCGAAGTGAGTTTTTTCATCGAGATTGAGGGCCGCGCTGACTGCTGCCATGAAACTGTAAAGGTCTTTCAGATTGTCGCGGGTTGCTCTCAGCCAGAGATCATAGCTCTTACCAGCCATCCTTTACTCCTATATCTATTAGTAGTCTACGCAGACAAAGACGCGCTAGTTTCGTGAATTCCTGTACAAATTATCTAATGTAACCAAACCCTAGCAAATGTGAAGTCCATTTTAAACAAAAAAACCCGACTCAAATCACTTTTGAATCAGGCTGATTGTAACATTTATAAAATTTTCCATTTAATCTACGATGTAGGGCAGGTGGGAGTCGAACCCACAAGAGTTTCCTCCGCAGTTTTTAAGACTGCTGCGTTTGCCATTTCGCCACTGCCCCTTGTGTGATTACGCATTTTAGCGATAACTGCCTTGCTGGTCAAGTAGCACTAAAAAAGATGGGATTCGACTATCTGCGCTCCCATGCCGGGTTTGTTGTGCAGCACAATTTTGACCCCCTCTTGCTGCCACAAGCGATTTTCTACCTCATCGGCATCCTCGGCTTTGGCTAGGACATGCACATTCGCTCCGGCGTCAATTGTAAAATAGGCCTCGAGTCCATCCCGCCGCCACTCATTTACCGCTTGGATGATTGCCAATGTCACCGGACTCCAATAATAAATCGGTGGTTGCGAGGTCATCGCAATCACATGCAGTCGGATGGCCTCACGTTCGGTTTCTTCACCAAAAGTTGTCCAATTCTTTTCCAAAATCGCGCGACGGATGATATTAAGGCTTGCCCCGGCCAATTTAACGCGGGTGTCATTAAAGGGGCTGGTGCTGACCAATTTATTGCCATCGGCTGACCCAACTTCTTTATGGGTAGTCTGGGTAATTGCGATTAAGTCACGGATGTCCCAATGCTCTGGTGCGGCGATTTGTTCGGCAAAGGATGCTTCATTGGTTTCCCCGTAATGCCATTCGACAAAACCCGCTGGTATGGAACGACAGGCCGACCCCGACCCTTGCCGCGCCAAGAGGGTTAATTCACGTTCGGAGAGTGATAATCCAGCGGCTCTGACTGTGGCGACACTGAGGGCGGCAAAGGCTGAGGCGGATGAGGCAATGCCTGCACCGGTTGGGAAATTATTTTCTGAAGCCACCCGTGCCCGTGTTTGAATACCTGCCATAGCCCGGATGCGATCTACATGGCTAAACACTCGTGCAGATTGTTTGGCATTGGCGGGTTGGTTTGCCAGTGAAAATTGGTCGGCGGTCAATGATTCATCAAATTCGACGGTGGTCGTTGTGAAGGCCGAATCCAAATTCATCGAAATCGAACCGTTCATGGGTAGGCGGAGGGTATCATTGATCCGCCCCCAATATTTTACAAATGCAATATTGCTGGTGGCAATACAGGTGGCTTTTTGGAGGTGTGTTAGGGTGTCCGTCATGATTACCTAGTGATAACCCTGAGTATCACGTAATATTGCAATTTAATAGGCTTGATAGCAGAGCAGTTTCCTGTGGCTTATGGAAAGCATTGAGGAAGCTGCTTTTGTTTTATCACGAATAAACCAGAAAAACAAAAACGGCTGGTGTCTGACGCAGCCGCTGCCCGAATAACCTAATTATAGCAGAGAGGACACGATGAATACAGGGCGAGAAGTTGTTTATAAACCCAGTTTTGATGCTGGGTTCGGCGTTGGGTTCACGGCGGGATATGAGGCCGGGTTCGCGGCTGCCATGAAGTTGTTTGGCAATTATCTGCCCCCAGCGCCGGAAATGGTCGCGGCGAGGCCTGCACCCAAACCTCGGTTGGACGGGGCGGCGTTTGCGGATGTGATGTACAAGGCGACGACGGTTACGGATGCCCAGCGCGAAGAAGCACAGGCATTGGCAGAAATACGGGTGGCACGTCGGCGGGCCAGCAAGGGACACATTGACCCCAAGGCCAAGGCGGAGATTGAGAAATTGCAGGCAGCGGGATATGTGACTGATCCGAACTGCCCATCATCGCCGCCGAATCCCATACCCGGTATTGGTGTGCCGTATCCGCAACCCAAGCCGGAGCCGAAGCCGGAAAACATCCCCACCCCTAACCCCTCCCCACTGAGTGGAGAGGGGAATGAAAAGCCCGCCAATTCAGACCGACAGAAATTCGTTTCTCGGAAGGCAACCGCAATCGAAAAGAATGCGCCGGGGGGGGTGTCGAAGGCGTTTGATCCGGATGGCAAGGGCAGGATTTTGATTATTCCGCCGGGCGACCCGGCTTGTTTTGAGATCGTCCAAGCAACCCGATTTAAGGAGGCAGAAGCAGAAGACCTAGAAGCACGAACCCAGCAGGCGATTGATAACGCAAATCTGGAGCTTCGCCAGCGGTATGAAACACGGAAGGCGGAGCGTAGGCAACAGCAGAAGGAGAAGGTTGCACAGTGAATGTAGGAGTGGATCAGCACGACAAACTGGCGCTGGTCGTCACACAGACGGAGACGCTGAAGCAGTTTTTAGCGTCGCAGATGAGGGGAGAGGCGCTGGATGTGGCGATCTCCATCGTCGAGAGTGCGGAGGTGGCCGTTGCAGAATTCAGCCAAGAAGCGGCGGAATTTATGCGCGACATCCTTGAACAACGGGATGAAGCGGTGGCCTATGCGCTCGAAATGGAAGAGCAGCGAGACAAGATCGCGGACGAGCTTGGCTATGTGGCCCAGAAGCTCGACGACGCGAACGGGATGCTGGCCTACTATGAAGAGCAGTATCCGGCGGAGTTATTTGCCGAAGCTGCGGACATGACGATCAATGATCTGGCGGAGACCTTCGCCGAAATGACGGGCGAGAGTTCCAAAGAATGGGACACGCTTTTCAATCAGATTCTGAATATGGAACTGGATGAAGAGACGGCGATCCGCGAATTGACCAAGATGCTTGAGAAGGCGGTGCAAGGTGAGTGAGCAGCCTAATATTCAGACGGACGAGCAGCCCCAAGAGACCCAAAGTAATCTGCCGGCAGTGGTCGGGACGTTGTTGGATAACCTCAAAGCCGTCATCTCGGATCAGATGCCGGACGAGGATGCCTACATTTTGTCTATCGAGATGGTGGGCGCCATCGAAGAGAAATTTGTACAGGTCATTGAGGATGGCCGGATGATGGTTGCGGCAGCGCTGGAACAACGAGACGAGGCGATTTCGCTTCAGCAATTGGCCGAACAAAAGGCTGAAGAAATTGTTGAGGCGCTGGAAGATTGGATGGATACCGACAACCCCCAAGTTTTGGCAGCGGTGGAGGACATTGAAGAGACACTCAGCACCTATCTATATGAAAGCTGGGCAGAAAACGTCGCTGGTGATGATTTTGTTGAGAACTTGGCCTCCGTTTTCGGGCTGTTGGTGGATAACGCGGCGGTGCCGGACGTGTATGACACGGCGTTTTTGATCCTGCGACTGAGTGAATACAACACGATCCCAAATCCGCTGCGGATTACCAAGCAGAATGTGGACATCATGGAAGCGGTCTATCTGAAACTGAAGGAACTCATGGCGAAGGCTGACCCGGATTTTTATGGGATGCGGCCAGACGAAGGTGAGGACGGGGAAGATGGCGAAGAAGACGCGGAATAACCCGATGGCGCTGGTCGAACTGGCGGCAAAGATGGACTTAATTGTGGTGCAGGCCCAGACGCTGTATGCACAGGCCGAAGAAGTAGCCGATACCCCGGTCATCAACGGAGTGATCGAACTTAATCGGGTGGCGCAAGGCCTGATGGAAGATGTCGCACGGTGCTTGGAGCCGTTTGGAAAGACACGCAACAAAAATAGTTGAAGACAACCGGAGGGGTTAGCTCCGGTATCCTACCAAACCCTTCCGGATTGGCATCTTAATCATATCAAAAAAGCGTTGGAAGCGCATAAAAATCGAATAGGAGATTTGTCATGAAAGTAGGCGTAGGAATTGGTGAGAAGGGCGGGATCGGAAAAACGACGATCTCTACCCATTTAGCCATGTGGTTGGCCTCGGCGGGTCAAAGTGCGCTGGTAGTGGATGCCGATCCACAGGGGCACGCGACACGGGCCATGCGGCTGCCCAAACAAGCTGGTCTCTATAACCTGCTGATCCGGGCAGACGAGGAAGACGGGCAGTGGAAAAAGGTGCTGCGACAGGTGGCCCCAGAGGTGTATGGCGGTGGGGGAAATCTGTACTGCGTGCCTAGCAATGTTGAGACACGCGGCATCCCGCTGATGATGGCAGACGTGTGGATGCTGGATACCCGGCTGCGGCAATTGGCACAGGTGATTCATCAGGTGGTGATTGATACCCCACCCACCCCATCACTTTTGCACAGTGCGATTTTGATGGCGGCGGACTGGGTGATCTATCTGACTGAGTTGGAATATAACTCGCTGGATAGCCTGATGGAGACGATGAAACACGTTAAAGAGGCGAATGGTCGGCGGTCTCATGCAGGGGGTCAAATGATCCGCGAACTGGGAATCTTGCCGATGATGTACCGGGCAGGCACACGCAATCATGCAGATAACCTCACGGCTCTGGAGGATCAATTTGGTGATCTGGTGTGGGCGCCGATCAACCTCTCCACCGATTGGCCGTCAGCGGCACAAGTGCAAGAACCGATCTGGACATATGCGCCGAGCTCACAGGCGGCGAAGGATTGGGCAGGGTTTGTTGAACGATTTGAAGCGGAAATGGAGATGGCTCGGTAATGGCAAAAAAACGAGGCAGTTTCAATTTTGGGGCGGACCCGGCGGAAGTGGATGCCGCGACGTATGGTGAATTGTCGGGATTGGACTGGTCGAAAATAAATTCTGACAAGCTAACTATCGAGGCGATCTCGATTGAGATGATTCAGCCGGATTTTCGTCAGCCGCGACGGACGATGCCGACAGCGGTTCGGAAGTTGTGGAGATCGTCAAATCTGGCGGACATGATGCAATTATTCGGCGCGTGGCTGCGGATCGCCAAAGAGGAGACCGAGGAGACCTTTCCACTGGAGAAGCTGCTTGAGGCAGAGGGGGAAGGTCAGGATGGGAGTGAATTGGAGGCGGAGCACTTTCCGGTTTACTACAACCTGATGCAGACGACCCAACTGGCGGCATCCATCAAACGGGACAAGCTGAAGAACCCCATCACGGTGTACCGGGTCGGCGATACGTACAAGATCGAGACCGGGGAGCGGCGGTGGTTGGCGTTTCATCTGCTGGAATATTTCTATGGGGATGGACGGTGGGAGAAGATCGCGGCGAAGGTTGGGGAGTACGACGTATGGGGGCAGGCGACGGAGAACAATCAGCGGTCTAGCCTCAATGCGATTGGGAAGGCCCGGCAATTCGCGCTACTGCTGATGCAACTGTACCCGGATGTGGAATGGAAAGCCTATGAGGAGTGCGAAACCGATCAGGCGTTTTATGCACAGGTGGCAGATGGCGACCAGTGGAGGATTCCGCGCGGCAAGGGTGGGCAGTTGATGAATGCGATGGGGGAACAAAACCCCAGTCGGTTACGGGAATATCGGAGTCTTTTGCGGCTTGATTTGCGGACATGGGAGAAGGCGGATGATGGCAATTGGAAGTTAACCACCGTCTTAAATTTCATCCGTCCGCCGAGCTATACCGTCCAGAACTGGACGGTATCGGATGATGAGTCATCTAGCACACAGGATGAAGCAAAAGCCAATGGAGGCGATTCTGGTGCGGCTGGCGGGCCGGGTGAGCAGCGGGCACAAGCAGCGGGTTTGTATCCGATGGGAGATCGACCTGAGTATCCGAGCAACCGAGGTGTTCCACAGACGCAACCACGATTCAAGGTCGGGGATTATGTTTTGGCACGGGGTTTGCAAGATCGGATTTCGCGTGTGCGGAATTGGAATGCAAAGGACGGCCAGTGGTATTACGAAGTGGTACTGAAGGCGGGCCGTTACGCAGAGAATGAATTGGTTCTAGCCGAAGCGCCTGCGAAACCAACCGCGCAGAACATCCCCACCCCTGCCCCCTCCACACTCAGTGGAGAGGGGAATCAAACGCCGGACATCGAGGAAGAAGATGATCCGTATGATGGACGGGACTGGGAGCGGCCAGTCAAAAGCACAGATCCATTGTTTGATAAGGACACGCTGATGCTCATCCGAGACTTTACACGGTTGACAAAAGATGAGGTTTGGCGGTGGGTCACGACACATGGTTATGGGCTGCCTAATTTTATGACGTGGCACAGCAAGGTGGAAGAGGCAGTGGCAGAGGCGCTGGCGTTGGCAGAAGACACCGCAATCGAGTTTGATACGGAACACAAGACAAAAAAACGTGAGGTGTCAGAATGACACTTATCGCAGGGCAGACGGAGGCGTATGCACTGGCACGGGCGCTGGTGGGGATGCCAACCGATGACCTCCCCGTCCATCCCTTTGTGCGAATGATTTTGGAGCAGATCGGGGGAAATCAAGATTTGCTTCGAGAACGGATTGAGGCGATCCGGCAGTTGTGGGGAGATTCGTTCGTGGGGCGGATTTTTGAGATTAACCCACAAGACCCCCCGCCCGTGCCGGTGATCCAGAAAAAGCATATCCATGTACCAGCGCTGCCAGAAACCTGCAAGCTGAATGAGGAGGATTTGGTCGCGGCGGAGAAGTGCGGTTGGTGGCTTCACCGATACATGGAATGGGCCAAGCAGCGGGCCAGCATGACCAGCCCGATCTTCCTCGAATCGGGGGGACTGTGGGCGCTGGGGTTGACGATTGCACGGCGGATCAGCCTACGATTGGACTTTGCCGACATCTATCCAAACCTCTATGTGTTGTGGGTGGCCCCGACGACGTATTACAAAAAATCCACCGGGCTAAGGGCAGTTGAGACGCTGGCACGGTCAGCAGCTTCACACCTGCTACTCGCAGCACAGGCGACGCCAGAAATGATTCTCTCGCAGATGGCAGGGAACTCGGTTAGCAACTACGAAGATTTATCACCCTTCCAAAAGACGATTGAGGACAAAGGACGGGCGTATGCGGCGCAGCGGGGGATTGTGGTAGACGAGGCCTCCACTTTGTTTTCCCAAAAGGATTACATGAAGGGGTTCGCGGAAGTGGTCATGAATTTCTATGATGCACCGGACGTGTATGAACGGGCCGTGCTCGGCATGGGGAAGCTGGTCGTTCGGCAGGCGTATCTGAGCATCCTCGGCGCCACAACCCCGGCTCGGCTCGCAGGACTGACCAATGGGAGCGAATGGGAAGATGGACTGTTTGCACGCTTCGCGCTCTGCACACCAGAGAATGAGGTTATCCACTGGCAACCGAGCGGCAGGCAAGATGTTCACTTTGACCCACCCACATCGGTTCTCTCTATCCTGCAAGACTTGGATCGCCGGCTGCCACATCCGCGACCACTCGAAGCGCTGGATGATGGTGACTCACCAGCGGGTGAATTGCACGCGATTTCGGCAAGCGCAGAGCCGGAAGTAATTCGACGATTCAATGCGTATGCTGAAGCGATGCACCAATTCACGGCACCAGATTCGGGATTGGATGAACGGATGCGCGGGAACTATGGACGGTTTGCTGTCATGGTGCTGAAGGTCGCAATCCAGATCGCCGCGACGGATTGGATCTTAAATAACGACAACAAAAATGTGCGGGTCAAGATTGGGCATTGGGCGCTGGCTCAACAGGTGGTCGAGCGGTGGCGGGAATCAGCCCACCGGTTGATTACGGAGCTTGGACGGAATCGGGACATTCGGAATGAAGACCGGATACTTGATTTCCTGCGTAGTGCGGCGATGCCACAGACGGAACGGGATATTTATCGAGGCACCTCTATTCCCCGGCAGGATGCAAAGGCGGCGATTAATGCGCTGCTGATGGATCAAGTTATCACCGGCGAGGAATTTGGCAACGGGAAATATCGGTATCGGCTGATTTAAAAATCGAAAAAAGTGTCAGTGGTTTTGACAACTGACGGAAATTTCGTCAAGTGTCATGTGTCAAAAGCACTGACGGAATTGGAGAAAAATTTCGGATGGCTGGTTCTAAAAAAGGCCAAAAAGTAGAAGTCATCTGCTCCCAATGCGGCCAAGTGCGATTGGTTCATCCAAGCAATGCACGACGGTCTAAGACTTGCAAGGTGTGTCATAACCGGAACATTGCGCCGAAAGGATGGGCAGCGACGAAAGCTAAGTATGGAGAGAAGATCGCCGTCCAGCAGATGCAAAAATATCGGTGGGCCAACCCCTCGAATTTGGAGCAGCTGGTGGCCCAGAAGTTGGACGAGCTTGGACTTTATTATCAGCGCGAATGGTGGTTCAAGGTTCGCGGCGGCAAGGTGTATCTGGTGGATTTCCACGTCTCCCATCATGGGCGGGAGTTGGCGATTGAGGTCAATGGATTCTATGCACACCAGTTTCATGCAGAGCGGGACCGCCAGAAAGTCAAGGCGCTGGCCCGGCGGATGAAGGTGCTTGTGTTGACAGAATGCGACTTACAACAGGACTTTTCCAATCGGATTTTAGATCTATTGAGTTTAGGAGCGTGAGTGGTGACTGAGATTATTGAAAAGACATGCGAACACTGCGGTGCGAAATGTGCCGTCGAGGTCGTGTCGTTGGATGAAGTGCCGGAAGCGCCGGAATGTCCTCGGTGCGGGGGCTATCTGTGGAAGGGAATCGCGGTGAATGTGCAGGTGAATGATGATCCGCGCATCGTGGGCTGGGCCGATGATTCATGGTCGGATGATTTAGAAGATACGGCGGAAGTTGAAACCATCATTTTGGAGGAAGCCGAGGAAGCTAAGAGGCGGCTGCTATTGAATCAACCGGCCTATATCGAATTGTATCGGCGCGTGACCTTCAATGAGCAGGGGGTGAAGGTCGAGCATTTGGACGCGGAAGATTTTGAGTCGGAATGGGCGGAGGTGAATATCCCGCTGCATGAAGGCAAGACGGTCTATTGTGTGGTGTGTTACATCGTGGGGCATCCGGCCAATCAACCCGCCGTCGCCGCGATGGTGATGTTAAACACGATTGCGCGGGAATTGGTGCATGGCACGCCGGGGATTATCCGGTTGGAGGGGAAGTGATGAGCGCATTAGGAGAATTCATCAAAGACCGGTTGGCGGAATTGGACATGAATCAGAACCAACTGGCGAAGAAGATTGGCGTGGGTTCGGGGCAGGTTACGCAGTGGATTTCAGGCACACGGCCCACGAAACATATTGAGGCTTTGGCAGATGCACTGGAATGCACCGAGGGCGAATTGATTGAGCTAATTGGGACAGAGCGGAAACCGGGGCCAAAGCCGGGACGCAAACCGGGTGGGGGACGAAAGCGGAGTGCCGATTGGCAGTTTGAGATTCGAGATAGTTACGATCTCACCTTGCCAGAAGAAAAGCCGTCCAATGGTAATGGGTCGAAGGCGACTATTACCTCCCCCATTACACCGAAAGGGAAACCCAATGGCAGCCTGCGGGCAAAGATCGCCATTCTGGAAAACGTAGCGGCAGCGGGGGAATGCTGCAAGTGGCTCGGTTGGTAGGGGACGAGAGGACTATCGAAGTGACTAAGATGGTCGAAGAGAAGATCGGGAACATCGAAGATGCCGCGCGTGGGTTAGAGGATTAGGATTCAAAGAAAGGTCATTCTGATAATGGAGATTCGTGGCGGACAGAAGTATCAGCTAAAGACGGGGGAGGAGGCGTTTGTCGTCTCCATCCTGCCGGGGTTCATGATGAACAAACCGGGCCCGGTGTACATGGTGCAGGTCGGGAATGAGATTCGGCACATCAGCAAAGAAGATTTCGCGCTGGCCTCGTGGGAAGGGCTGACGGTTGATGAGATGGGGGCCAAAGAAATGATTGAGGCAGTGGCGATTGTGGCGATGAATATCCCGCTGGACAGTGCAGAGGCTTTGGTCGCCAAATATGACCACGTGGAAGCTATCGCGCCAGTGCTTTCGCCGGGGGTGTGGATGGATGTGCGTGGGACGATTAACGGGCATAAGGAATTGGCACGGGCATTTCTCAAATTTCGGCGGGTATTGGAGAAGCTGAAAGATGGGGGTATGTGATGGTGATGACTAGGCAGGCGTTTGATTGGATCAAGGGGTTGGATTGTCGGCAGGTGGTGGAGGCGGATTTGGGGCCGCCCCATCATCACAGCCAGAAGAATAATATCTATAAGTGTCCGCTGCACAATGAGAGCAAAGGATACTCATTGGTGGTGTGGGAGGATGGCGTGCGGTGTTTTGGTGCGTGCAATCAGGGGTGGGATGCGGTTGGGTGGGTGATGAAATTTCACGGGTTGGAGTATCGGGAGGCGGTGGAGCGGTTGAATCCACATGGGCAATCAATCCAAAGAACCTCACCCCCCGGCCCCCTCTCCAATAGTAGAGGGGGAGCGAAAGGAGAGCCACCGGATAGTCTCTGGCAGAGTGAGGCGCGGGAGATTATCGCCGTCGGGGAAAAGACGCTGTGGGGAGATCGGGGTCGGAGAGCGCGGGATTATCTGTTTAATCGCGGGCTGAATGAGGACACGATCAAGTATCACCGGCTGGGGTTCATCGCCGGGGGATATAAGGAATGGAAGCGGATCGCCAATACCCAAGTACCGTGCGGGATTTTGATTCCTTGGATCGCGGACGGGCATGTGTGGGCGCTGAAGGTTCGGAGATCGGCGGGGGAGTTTAGATATCAGCAGGTGGGTGGGGGCAACCTCAAAGGCGGGTTATATCTGGCGGATCACATTACTCTGGGTAGCTCGGTATTGATGCTGGAAGGGGAGTTTGATGCGCTGGTGGCATGGCGATGGGGACGAATGTTTGCATCACCGGTGGCGATTGGGAGCGCGGCGAATTTTCAGCTTGACCCCCGGTGGTGGTCGAGGCTAGTCGCGGTGAAGGTGATTCTGGCCCGGATGGATGCTGACGAGGCGGGAATCAAGGCGGTTGAAGGATTGAAGCGCATATCGAGGCGGGTGGTGGGGGTCAATGTGCCTGCACCACACAAGGATGTCAACGAGTTTGTGTTGGCAGATGGGCCGAATGCGTTTGTTGATTGGTTAGTAGGGTTGCTGATGGAGCATGAGAGATGACACAAAACGTTTTGATATTGAAATTTGAGACAGATGCTTGCCGCGACGTGACACACGCCAAGATTATCGTCGTCCCGGATCGGTCAGTGGAAATCACGTTTGGGAAACTGAATCGGGAGGGGCATTATCACCCCATTCGGAGACTCAAAAAATCGGTCTGGCCCACGCCGGGGATCGCTCGCCGGGTGCATGATGGGGCCGGGTGGGATTTGGATGTAGTGCGGGAATTTATGCGGCCTGCGGAGATCGCGGTGCGGGTGGGGTTGATGGAGGGGCAGAAATGAGCCTACCAAATACGCTGTATCTTCCAATGGGCGGCATTGAACCATTTGCATGGCGGATTTTAAAGGCCGACGGGACACTTGTCGCAACGGATCAGTCGAATGTGATCTGGGCGGAATTTTATGAGGCGGGATGGTACCAGTTGGAAATCACATGGGCATCCAGCTTGACTATCGAAACGATCCCGCTCGAAGTCAATGATGATGAAGTTTTTCTTTATCCACCGGATGATTTGAGTGGGGTGCAGCTATGACAAAGTTGATGTGTCCGGTGTGCGACGGGGAGATGCAGACAGAGCATATCGTTGGGATGACCTTCGATATTGATAACGACCCGCATGGATTTTCTTCCACCGAGTGGTTTTCGGTAATGTGGTATTGCCCGAAGATGTGTTGTTATGCGGAGGATTGGTGGTTTGATGATGAGCATAGCGACTTCAATCAGAATGCCGTCCGCAACAATCAAACGTACTGGTATGACATGGCAGGAAAAGAAATCAAGCGGGATGAGGATCATATGGTTAGTCCGATGGAGCCGAGGTGATGATTGAGATAAGAGAAGAGGTCGCGGCGGTAGAATTTGCGGAGGAAGATATTGTGGTGGTCGCACCCCATCGGTATCTATGCTCGGACGGGCAGATGCGCTTTGGGGCGGGTGGTCGGTATCTGGTCAAGTTCAAGTTTAACAATGGGAACTTTTTCGGCGAGCCGATGGATGGCAGAGGGTATCTGCATGTCGTCGCGGCGGAACATATTCGGTGGAAGGCGGAGTAATCCCCACCCCTGACCCCTCCCCATCGCAATAGGGAGGGGAATGCGATTGGGAGAACTCCATTTCTGTAAGGAGAGAGAGAATGTTTGAAATGCCGATTGATTTATGGATTATCCACGCTAAGAGGAAAATCCTTTTGACCGATACGCCGGGTGTGCC
>JAJTXY010000010.1 GCA_021463865.1 Anaerolineae bacterium | reverse complement strand
TTGAGCGGGTGCTTGTCAAACGGCTAGAACAGTTAGGCAACAAGGTCAGTCTGGAACCCCTTGCTGCCTAAGTTTCCCTATTTTCGAGGAAGCATCATTAGCAAGGACGATCCCTGCCTCTTTTTTTCCGGCGCTGATAACTGTGTACAGGCTGTCATCCCGTCCAAAATCATTGCGACCCGTTGTGATGAGCGTGGCGTGGCCTTGACTATCTGTATCAATGAGTAACACACGCTGTTTGGCGGCACCTGCTTGGCCCAAAACTTTGGTGATGCCATAGGCAATGTTGGCGGCAGATGTAGATTTTCCTACACCCCCTTTGTGATTGGTGAGAACAAAAATGTGAGTCATGGCATAGCCCTCCTATGGAATTGACTCCGAACTTTGAATCTGATAGGTCAGAAGTTGCTCAAAACCCAAGAACACTTGAATGGGTGGTATACTAATAAGCGAATTGACTATAAGGACTTTTGGGGTGGGCAGCTTGTCTGCTTACCCCTGAGTCTGACGGCAAAGCCAATATCGCCTCTAATTGGGCGCGATGAGGGTAGGTAATTGATTTAAAGAAGAAAATTGCGTTGCGTGCCGAGGCGGTAGGTGCGTTTATTTCATCCGAATTACAGAATGGGTCACCATATGAAAATATTTACCAGCAAAAAGCTGGTTTTTTTGTTTAAAGTACCTATTGGTGGGTAAACTTGTCCCCAGTGGTGTATGGTTTTTCATCAATGGTCGGAGAAAAATCAATGGGTTGGGCGTTTAAGAAAATCATCCTGCTGCTGATAACCCTGCTGGTACTAAGTGCCTGCGGTGCAGAAGACACCCCCATCATTGTGACTGAGATTCCAACCAACACCCCTAGTCAACAAGCACCACCTACCGCGACGTTTACCATAGCCCCAACGGTGGCGGCTGTGGCCTTTAATACCATGACGCTCGTTCCCACCATCGAGCGCCGCCGCGACGTTACGGTCACATCCGGCCCATCACCGACCAGCCCCCTGCGGCCTACATTTACCCCTGCACCAGCGACCTTGACGGCGACCTCTTTGCCAACACTGGCAGGCATTGAAATTGAATATTTTGCCAATGAAACCACCGGAGCACTTGCGCCGGGGGCCAATGTTACCCTGTTTTGGCGTGTGACCGGAGCGGAACGGGTCAGCATTTATCGCTTGGATGCAGAAGGCGAGCGCACTAAAGAATGGCGGGTAGATAACGAGGGCCGCATTACGGTTGCCACCGAAAGCACGGATGTGGATGAGGCGAAATTTGAACTGGTTGCCAGCAATGCGGATGGAGTTGCTAATGCCGAAGTGAGTGTGCTCCTTGCGGCGGCTAATTGTCCCCAGTTGTGGTTCTTTAGCCCTGCGCCAGCGATCTGTCCTAATGGCCCCGGTGAACCAACCTTCCAAGTGGAGCAGCGCTTTGAACACGGTTTCATGATCTGGTTGGACAATACTCGTGAGATCGTGATTGTGTACTCGGACGACGAACAACCGCGCTGGCTACGTGTGCCGGATGCCTTTACGGAAGGGCAACCAGAACGCGATGATTCGATCCAACCTCCGCCGAATTTGTTCCAACCCATACGTGGTTTCGGTTTGATATGGCGAGAAAATCCCCGTACCCGTGATCGGTTAGGCTGGGCGACGGAACCGGAATTAGGGTATGACGGTATTGTGCAAACAACGGGCCTGACCGATAATGATCGCGTGATTTATTTGCGTACCCGTGACGGTGGGATTTTAGAATTGTCAGCGAATGGCGGTGCATGGCAAATTTTGCCCTATCAACCCCCCGCTGCTGTACCACCCACATTGCCGACAGCTACCCCATAAAGCTCTTATACTACTCGTAAAGGTAAATAACGTAGATGCTTCCTGAACAATCTCAAAATAGTAGTGACGCGATTGATATTCCACAGGTCACAACCCTGCCCCCCCGTGAAGTGGATAATCGCCTGCGCTCGGCTGTCGCAACTGTATTAGATATTCAAGAAACCACCAACCCACCAGCCCCAAACATTGAAATTCAATATGTCGGTCAACTGCGCGTTCCGAGTGAAGGGGTCATAGACCAACTCGACCCGACACTTGAACAACTGGGGGTTCATGCCTATCTAAGCCAAGATGACCAAACAGGTAAGCACTTAATAACTGTGGTTCGGGGACGCTACACATCGCGGGCTTGGCCTTGGTGGCCCAATCTGGTGCTTCTCATGATGACAATCCTTAGCTTGCTTTTTGTTGGAGCAGGGACACAGGCAGGAGTTGAAAATCGGGATGTGGAAAATTTTAGTGACATCCGTTTATGGGAGGGATGGCCGTATGCGCTCAGTTTAATGTTGATATTGGGGGCGCACGAACTGGGACATTATTTTATGGCGCGGCGCTATCGTGTTAATGTGACATTGCCCTATTTTATCCCGATGCCCTTTGGCTTATTTGGAACATTAGGAGCATTTATCATGTTGCGCGGCGCCATCAAGAACCGTAAGGTTTTGTTTGATGTGGGAGCGGCAGGTCCATTGGCGGGCTTGATTTTTGCCATCCCGATTCTCATTATCGGCCTTGCGACATCGGACATCAAAGAAATTCCCAAAGATGAAGATATTGCCCGTGAAGGCAATTCACTGCTCTATGCCGCTGCTAAAATTGCGGTCTTCGGACGCTTTGTGCCAGATGGGGATGAAGATGTGTATATCAATCAATTGGCGATGGCGGGTTGGACGGGTCTGTTTGTCACAGCGCTCAATTTGGTACCATTAGGTCAGTTGGATGGGGGGCACGTCATTTATACACTTTTTGGCCGACGAGTTCGCAAACTATACGTGCCTGTCCTTGCGATATTTGTTACCTTAACCGTTCTAGTTAGCCTATCGTGGGCGCTTTGGACGCTTCTGCTGCTCTTATTTGGGTGGCAGCACCCAGCCCCTTTAGATGATGTTACTCCGTTGGATCGGCGGCGGCGTCTCATTGGGTACATTGCCCTAATCATTTTTGTCTTGGTGTTTGTTCCAAACCCCATTCAATTCATTCCAGCCGGGTCACGGTAGGGGCAATATGGGTCGCAGCACCGACAAAAAATCAGTACCCTCTGTAAAGAAAAAAACAACTAGCAGCAAGGGGCGCAAAAAACCGACTGCGAAAAAGAAAACCCCTTCGCGTTTACAGCAATGGATCAATAGACTTCCTGCACTGTTTGTGGTTGCACTGGCGATCTATTTTTTGGTCATTCAGGTGGTAGGGGGTTTAGCCGATTGGGTGGGCATCAGTGACTCTGGTCAAGAGGATACTTTTGGCCGTTATGATGGTCTGTATGAGACTGACCGTGAGCTTGCCGAATTATTTTCGCCGAGTGTGGACTATTGGGAACCCGCCATTTATCAATGGTCGCAAGACTTTGGCCTTAATCCGAATTTAGTAGCGACGGTCATCCAAATCGAGTCGTGTGGTGATCCCTACGCGGTGTCTAATGCTGGAGCACAAGGCTTATTTCAGGTGATGCCTGCTAATTTTCAAGAACCGGGCCTCAATCAGCTTGATCCGATGGATAATGCCCGCATTGGGTTAAATATTCTTGCGGAGTGTCTGCGTTTTTCGCGTGACCCAAATTTTGACGGAGAGATTGATGGGCCGCCGGATGTTGGGTTGGCGTTGGTTTGTTATAACGGCGGGCCAAGCGTTTTGAGTACCCCGCGTGAACAGTGGGTACAAGAGTCTCAGAATTATTATAAATGGGGTACAGGCATCTGGGCGGACGCTTCACAAGGGCGCTCTACTAGCTCGACCTTAAATGAATGGGTGGCAGCAGGTGGCTGGTTGTGTGATCGGGCCAGAACCCGCCAGCAGTTGCTGCGCCCGCTGCCGTCGCTCACTCTAAATTAGGCTATTCGACGGGTAGGGTAATTTTATCAATCGTGAAGGGAAGCGACGGATTCACTAGAAAACTAATGACCGGGGCAAGCGAAATTGAGTCCAAATTGGTGACATAGATGGTGTTATCTAGATAAGCTACGTCGCTTGGTTCACGGAAATCCTCAGCAAGAATCGTGATCTCACCGTTGAGTTCTATCCGGGCCACTTTGTTGGTGTCATAAATGGTGAAAATGACTCGCCCCAAGTCATCAATGGTAAGGCCGTCGAGTTCACGGTCATCCTCGCTGTAGACAGTGCCTAGTAATTTTGGACGACGGTCAGCTTCGAAATCAATGCGATAGACAATACCAGCCGCAGTGTCGGCAACCACGATGTCATCCGTCACTGTATCATAGGCCAGTCCCGTTGGTTGCACTTCATTACTCACTTCGGGAAGTACCCACCATGTTTCATATTCCCCGGCCTCGTTCAATTTTAGAATTGCCCCGCGCTGGGTATCGGTGAAGTAGAGCACGCCGTCTTTATCAAAAGTGATGGAGTGGGGGATTTCGTCGTTATCGAGTTTGCCGATTTGTTCAACCGTCTGTCCATCAGCGGAAATGCGTTTGATCTGGCCCTGTCCCCGACGTGGGTCACAATCCTTGCGGTCAATCACATACAATGAGCCATCCGGCGCAAAGGCCATGCCCGAGGCCGCTTCAATGGTTTTGCTGCCGCCTTCGACCCATGTGGTGCGTTCACCATTGGGGGTAATCTGCCAAATATCGCCCGTACAAAAACTGCCTGCATAAATGTTGCCATCTGGCCCGACGGTTAAAGCACCGGGGTAGGCTCGATCACCGGGGAGTTCAACAAATGTTTCTGCCGATGCCCCGGCCAAAACCGCCTTAGATTCGTGTCGCTCGGTATTAAAGGCACTGCGGATGAGCAGAGCGGTTAGTCCACAGATAAAAATCAATGAGACGACAAAGAAGAGGGTGACACCCAAGATTCGTCGTTGGCGCTTGTTGGTTTGTGTTGCCATTGCTGCTTGTTCCAGTGCATCTCGGTCAATAAAACATAACGACAGACGGAAATGAACCCCGTCTGCCGTCATTGCTTTGGCGGAGAGAGTGGGATTTGAACCCACGACAGGGAATTACCCTGTACCCGCTTTCCAGGCGAGCGCATTAGGCCAGACTATGCTACCTCTCCAATTTTATTCAATTAAACGTGATTATAGCGGTAAGCACTAGGCGCGGTCAATACAAACTTCAACTCAATACCGGGCTGATGTCATAGGGGGGGCCGCTGATTTGAAAGCCCTGTCCGCTGCTGTCCATGCTTAAAATGGAGACTGGCGAGAGAGAGGCAGGAACCCCAGTTTCGGGCCACCAAATGCGCCCTTTTTTTACAATAATCAGCAGACCCGCCGCGTCCCCTAGCGCTACAAATTCTTCACTTTCGCTGTTTCGATAGACTTTCAGTGGCAAATAACTTTGAATCTGACGAACCGTTGCAGCGACATCCGGTGTCGTTAGCCCGATTTCGCTAATGGCTAGGAGGCTATCACCGCCAAAAGGTGTATCAGAAGCGTTGGGGAGATCATGGCGGGCGATCAGTTCTAAAATATTTCCTGCTGGGTCATAAAAATAAAGTGCGTGGGCGTTCCAACTTTCAAAACGGAATTCATCCTGTCCGGCGGGGTTATGAATGAGTTTTACCCGTTCGGCGAGCCATGTCTTGGCCTGTGTAAATTGATTCTCAGGGATGTTAAACGCAAAATGATAGCTGCCCTCCCAATCTTCATCGGCCTGCAAAAAGGTCAATTTGGAGCGGCCCACTCCAAATGTGATGACCTCCTCACCGCCTTCTAACATCGGTAATCCTAGAATTTCTGTATAAAATTTGTGTTGGGCTGGTAAATCTTGGGCTAAAAGCGTCAGGTGGGCGATTTCCATAATAATGTTTTACTCACAACAAGGATGATTCAATGTGGTGGTCATTATCCCCGATTTCGGCGGGTGAAGCGAGATAAAGTCATTCAACCAATAATCTGCTCGCCAATTTATAGACCCGTGCCACTTTTTTAGATGACCTATTCCATGATGATAACTCAGTCCGAACTAAATCGGGATAGGTGCGGCTGATGTCGCGTAGGGCGTTTCCCACCGATTTGCGGACGTACTCACTTTCATCGGCATGTAATTGGCTCAATAGCTGGATGGCAATTTGGGGGTGCTCGTCGAAATACGGGCGGCTTGTCCAAATGCGTAATCCTTCGGTCACGGCGCGGCGGACATGATGATGGGGGTCACCCAGCCAATCCCGAATAGTCGGGAGGGCGTTTTCATAACTTGTATCAGCGCAAAATTGATCAAAGGCCATCGCCAAGATTTCTTGCACACGCCAATTATCATCGTGGCTGATTTGTTCGCGCATGAATTGCAGGATGTCTTTGGACTGGGCCGCAAACCGACCAAAAAGAAAGGTCGCCAACATGTGTGCCTGATGTACCTCACTTTTGAATAATTCATGGGCAAGGGGGATACAAATCTCAGGCGTTTTGCTGGCGACCAACTCATCCGCCGCTTTTTTGATGTCGGTAAACCCATGTTGGGTTTTTTGTACACGCTGGATGAGAGTATCAATCAAGGGCGATTCCTAAATGGCCTCCGCGACAATTTCCGAGACGTCCCGCACAACCAAATCTTCCACTGCCATTGATTGTTGGGCGCTGTTGAGCATGACGGTGCAGAACGGGCAAGCCGTCGCAATCGTGGCGGGTTTTTCCAGCTTAACATTGGTGCCCACCTCACGCGCTGCGCCTGTGTGGTCATAGGGAATATCCCCATTGAGCGCATTGACGGCCTCAGTCAAACGCACCATGTTAACGGGTTGAGTTTGATGGGTTTCCATAAAGACCTGAGCGCCACCGCCGCCGCAACACAATCCACGATCCCGACTGCGGGCCATTTCGACCAGATTGACACCGGGAATCGCCTCAATCATCTTGCGTGGGCTGTCATATTCATCATTATAGCGTCCGATGTAGCAGGAATCATGATAGGTAATCTGCCTGACCGCTTCCGACATTTCCCCCGCCGACCCGTTGCGCGAATAGTCGGGTTTGATCTTGCCCTCTGCAATCAACTTGGCGATGTATTGGCTGTGATGCACTACGGTGTAGTTGCCACCAAAATCGGGAAATTCGTTCTTGATGGTGTTAAAACAGTGCGGACAGTGGGTGATTATCGTATTGAATTCATATTGATTGAACGTCTCGATAATCCCCGGTACTGCTTCTTGATAGAGAGCTTCATTGCCGCCGCGCCGTGCCCATTCACAGTGGCAGGTTTCTTCATCCCCCAACATGCCCCAATCTACCCCTGCCGCATTCAAAATCTTGGCAACGGCCCGACTGGTACGCTGCGAATTGGGATCAAACGCCCCAGAGCAACCCACCCAATATAACACATCCACCTTTTTCTTTTCGGCCATGATGGGCGGCTCAAATTCGAGTTCTTCCGTCCATTTCAGACGCGAATCTCGGTTATTCCAAGGATTGCCTGAACGTTCGGCGTTGTTAAAGGTGGTGCCGAGTAGGGCTGG
This sequence comes from Anaerolineae bacterium, assembly GCA_021463865.1. Classification (GTDB taxonomy): domain Bacteria; phylum Chloroflexota; class Anaerolineae; order Aggregatilineales; family J027; genus CFX10. The sequence continues at coordinate 149,670 of JAJTXY010000010.1, read as the reverse complement.
TGGCTCGCCTTCCATCAAAACCAGATGGCGGCGCATATCCACGATGCTGTCCACATGCTCAATCAAGACTGGACATTCATAAACACAGGCGCGGCAGGTCGTACAAGCCCACAACGCATCTTTGCTGAGGAGTTCACGTCCTTGATATTCCGCCCCGATAATTGGCATGTCATCGGGATTGAATTTATGGTCAGCGGCGGCAGAGGGATGTAACCCGACTCCCAATGGCCCGCTGTAGAGATTCATGGCGGAGCGAATATCGAGAATAATTTGCTTGGGGTTCAGTGGTGTTCCCGCTAGATAAGCAGGGCAGGCGGCTTGGCAGCGTCCACATTCAGTACAGGCATCGCCATCCATCAACTGCGCCACGCGGAAATCAGTCAGACGCCCCACGCCAAACTGCTCAACGTCGGGATTTTCGAGATCTAGTTTGGCAAGCTGGCCGGGTTCACGGAAGTTGCTGAAGAAGATGTTGAGTGGACTGTAGATGGTATGCTTGAGGGGGGTATCTACCAAAGTCACAATAAACACAGCGACCTGAAGAGCGTGGAACCACCACATGCCGACATGCCAATCACGCCAAAGGGATTCGCTGTCGCTCAAAATGAGCAGTCCTTGTGCCAGCGTCCACCCCGCGAAGGAATAGCGCCCCCACGAGTCGCCAATATAGTCGTTGAGGGCCGCCAGCCGGAAGGCTTCGAGAAACAGGCCTGTCAGTACCAGCAGGAATAATTGGAACAAAACGGCGTTAAAGCCAACGGTTAGGGTTAACTTTTTGGGACGCAGGGCATTGCGGCGATAGAGGGCATAACCGAGTCCACCCAAAAAGGCGAGCGTGAAGGCGTCTAGAGCAACCTCATAGACAACATAGGCGGCGTGTTTGAGTAATTTTTCATCGAGAATTTTGACAAAAAAATCTTGGTCAATTGTAGCAAGGGCTGTTCCGATAAACAGGGCGGTAAACCCAAAGAAGATGCCTGCGTGCATGAGGCCGGGGGCGCGATCCCGTACCAAACGCGATTGGCCCAGCGCATATTTGAGGACGCGCCCAATACGTTCGGGCAGGTGGTCAAATTGCAGTTCGCCTTGCCCCTTGCGCCAAATTTGCAGGCGTATCCACAGCCGCCCGATTAAGAGCAGGGTTGCGGCAAACATGAGAATATACAGATACATCTCGTGCCCTTCGACATTCCACATCGTCCAGCGACAGGGCGTATCGAGATTGGTACACACTTTATCGGGAAAACCATCGGGCATAATAAAAACGCTCCAATCAACAATGTATTTAACTAAAAATCAAATCACGGTTTGATTATGTAGTATAACGTAACAAATTCAGCCCGCAAACATCACGGCACATAACCCAAGCGTGCCTCTAATTTGGCTTTGACTTCAGGCCATTCCTCATCGGTGACACTGAAATAAACCGAGTGGCGATAGTGGCCGTCGGGCATGATATAGTGATTTCGCAGCACGCCCTCGCGTTTGGCACCTATTTTTTCGATAGCCCGCTGGCTTTGCAGATTGCGCGAATCGGTTTTCAGTTGTAGACGAATGGCCTTGAGATTTTCAAAGGCATGGCGCAGCAGCAGATATTTGGCTTCGGGGTTAATCGTCGTACCCTGATGGGTTTTGCCAATCCATGTGCTGCCGATTTCAAGCCCACGATGGGCAGGGCGAATTTCCATGAAGGTGGTCACGCCGACAGGTTTATTGGTGGCAACCTCGACTTGGCAAAAGGGGCACATATCGGGAACGGCCAGCAGATTTTGCAGATACTTCCGAAAGCCCTCTAGTGTCCATTCGGCCGGCACAGAGGCGAAATATTGAAAGGTGTCGGGCGACACGGCCTGCCATAACCCTTCGGTGTGCCGATCAATGGTGAGTGGCTCAAGTCGCACAGCACGTCCGGTTAAGGTCACAGGTGTTACCCAAGTTTGGCTCATGGTTGTCCTCAATTAACGAAATAGGCCGAATACCCCACGCAACTGCTCCATGCCCGTATAGATGGCAGAGGCGGTTTCTTCGGGGATGTAAATGACGCTCTTGAGTTGCAGTTCTGGAAAAGGGCTTCCCGGCAAATCATCGAGGGTAGATCCGCCATGCAGCACGGGGATAATGCGTGTATTGGCGGTTTCCAATGCCCAATGGATTTCGCGCTGGCAGTATTCGGATTGTAAGGTGGAAGGGCCGATGCAAGCGATAAATATAGTGCTGTTTTTGACCCGTCGTTCGAGCAGGGGGTACCATTCGTCGCCGGGGTCTATGCCACGAATATCTAAAAATGGCATAAAGCCATCTACGCGCAGTTCTGACCAGATGAACAGGGCAAGGGCGCTGCTGACGGAACGGCGATACGAGATAAATATCGAAACTGGGGGAGGGGCATTGAGTAGTTCAAAAGTCTTGGAGGTTAATTGGACAACAATCGGGTTGCCTTCACGAGCGATGGTCATGTAGCCGAGAGCCAGCATCAAGCTCAGGGCGGGCGGGTGGTTGTCCCAGACTTCTTGGACATATTGGCGCGGGCCGCCGTCGGTCAATTCACCCCGAAAATAGCTGAGACTGGCATCCCATTTTTCGTTAATCGCGCCCCATGCAAGGTCATAGGCAAAACGCTGGATGCGCTGGATGGGGTCTTTGGGGAGGGGTAAACTAAGCGGGTCGTCCATTTGCTGGCTCCATTTTCAGTGGTTTGATTTAGGCATTGGCCTCGTATGCGGCTTGGGCGTAGACCTGCAAATCGCTTTCAATAGGAGCAAAAGTGTACCCTTCCCGTATTAAGCGATCATAACGGCCTTTGGCACGCCCCAAAAATCGCAGGGCATCGTCGGAGGGGTCAAGGTCTACCGAGGCTTCTAACAGCCGGATTGCCTGTGGCAGTTGACCGGCATCGGTCAAGAGCAGTCGTCCCAAGTCGAGGGTGATCTGGGCAATGGAGGCTCGGTCTCCGGCGACGAGGGCCAAATAAAGCGCCTGCCGACTGTAATAGATGGCCCAATCGTAATAGCTCTCGGCTTCGGCAACAAACGCCAGATTGCTTAATTGAAAACGCTCGTCCTCAATATCGCCCATTTCACGGGCGATTTGCAGTGCCAGCGTATGCCGCTGCCCTGCTTCTTTCCAGCGACCCATGCGGCCAAACGCGGTGCCGAGATTGCCCAACGCGCGACCCTGTAAATCACGGCGTCCAACCTGCTCAAAACGAGCAGCCGATTGAGCCAGCACAATCGTAGCCTCCTGAAAATCGCCCTTGTCTAGGAGGGTTGTGGCGAGTTTGCCCTGTGCTAACCCAATGGCGACGGCATCGCCCGATTTTTCAAGTATCTCGACTGCTTCCTGATAGGTCTTTAGGGCGTTGTCATAGTCACCCTCCAGAACATAGGCATCGCCCATCACCGTGACAATCCGCCCCTTGCGGCCCGGATAATGTTCACTGTTAATCATTTCCACTGCATGTTGGGCGGCTTCAAGTGCCTGTTGGGGTTCGTTTAAAGTCAGGAGTACCGCCGCCAAATTTTCATAGGTCATCAAACGCCGATTATCATCCCCTAACTCTTGGCTGAGGGTGACGGCCAATTGATATTTGGGTATGGCGAGTTCGGGTTGCTTGTGGCGGGTATACCAATCGCCCAACGCCATCGCCAATTTCAACGCCTGTGCGCGGTTGTTGTTGGCAGTGGCTTCTTCGAGGGCAATTTCAAGGTTCTCCCGTGACAGGGTGCGGATGGCCTCGGTATCAATCACCATACGAGTCGGTTCATCGGGAGGGAGAGGCGGTAATTCGGGTGGGAGGGTCTTAAATTCTTGGGTTGCTTCCGGCACAAAGGGCTTAATAGATTGCCCCGGTTTCTCGGATTGACTGGTCAGCAAGCGACCCAACAGTGCGTAAAATCCCTGATAGCCGCGTGCGTGAATAACGTTTTGCGTGCCGTGCTGTCCCAATAGTTTAAATAGGGTCTCCAGCGTATCAAATTGCTGGGTGGTGGCGGTGTAACGGGCTGTACCCCATAGATTATCCATCTCACGTGCCAGATGGTCATAGGCGGTGGGATCAGGTTCACCCGCGTGCAACTTCACAAATTTCATAGTGTTGTTCAAAATGCGATTGCGGGTAGCCTCTAATTTGTTTTGGGCCTGCAAACGTGAACGGGCAAATGTCCGTGCCAAATCATGAACCCTATAAAAGGGGGGGTGGTCGGCGAGGCGGATTTCGTCGCAAAAACCCCGTTTGACTAGGTGTTGAAGAATTCCCGGTAGGGTGCGCTCCGAGACGCCACTGATCGCGCTTAATAATGGGATGCCAATGCGGTCAGTGAATAATGATCCCAGTAGCAAGAATAGCCCTTGCGCAGGAGCATCCAACAGTCCATAGGCCGCTGCCAGTACGCCTAATGTCCGGTTTTCGGGGCCAACGGGTGTTTCAGGCAGCAGGCTGGTAAAATGCGTTTGGGTGACATTGGCATTCGTGATTTGTTTGGCCGCTACCACAAGACCAAGAGGATGCCCTTGAATGTAATGCAGGAACGGCGCAAGCAGAGCAGTGCGGGTTTGTTCATCTAACTGGGCGGCGTGGCGGTAAAATTGTTCAGCATCTTTGTCATTCAGCTTATCTAGCTGAAAAATCGTCCAATGGCCGTCTACTGGGACACCGCTGGTAATCATAACGGGGTGGTGTGGGGGGATACATTGTTTTAAAAATTGGGTAATTACCCCAACCGACAATGGCCCATCTAAAACCAGCAGGGGGCGATTTTGTTCCAACAATGCTTGCGCCATATCCAGTTGGGTGGAGACATCATCGGTTGCTAAGGCCGAAATCCCGTAGGTGCGTGCCACTCGATTGGACAGCATGAGTACATCGTCATAATAAACCGGAAACCACAACACACCGCCGGGACGCTCTACAAACTGAGCGGCGACACTGGCAGCCAACCCACGCCGCCCAATTCCTGATGCTCCGTAGAGCCAAACGACATCCCCCGCCGCTGCTAAATCACGCAGGCGTTTCAGTTCACCCGCTCGACCAAAAAGGGGGTTAGGGGGTGTGACGGGCAGCACCTCAACCGAATGAATGGGTTTTTCCAGCATGGGTTAGCTCGATTAGTGGTGATTTCAAAATGATTATTTAGGCGAACAAATTTTATAGACTAGTTGTTCTCTGGCGGTAGCACCGATGGAAGTTCGCTTTCGGGCACGTCTTTCCATTTCAGGCCTTCTTCGGGCAGCAGCACCGGAATGCCATCCCGAATAGGATATTTATAACCAGAATCGTCACAGACTAGCCACATATTGTTGACCAAACGCAGGCGTCCGGGATCATCCCCTTTGGTTTTGTCATGCACGCCGACTGGGCAGCGGAGGATATTCAATAAGTCTTCGGAAATTGGCGCTTGATTGCCCATGGAAATAGCCATCCTTCTCTGGTGAATTTCAAAAGTCGTTTTCAATTATACAAAAATTGTGCAAAATTACCCGCCTCTGTACAAAGGTGTGGCAAAATTAGAAGTTGAAAAACGGTTGATATTTCGGTTTAATTCAGTTGACTTTTAACGCTTGTCGTTATAGTCTGAAGGCTTGATGTTTTGCGACTACATGAGGAAGTAGGTAGGTCATGCAGCATATTCTAATAGTCGAAGATAACCGCGACATTGCTGCTTTGTACCAGCGTGCTTTGTTCAAATATCAGCATACTCTGGTCAGCAGTGCCGAGAAAGCACTCGAAAAACTAAAAGATCAGACTTATGACCTTATTATTTTGGATCTGCACCTCGCTGAGATGTCGGGTTTGCATTTATTGGAACATATCCGCACCCAACCCGACGGTGAAAAAGTCAAGGTTTTTGTTATTTCGGCTGATGATCTGCTCAAGCCCAAATGCGAGGCACTGGGTGTTCAAGCATGGATGACGAAACCAATTGAGATTGATGTGTTTATGGATATGGTAGATCGTTGGGTCAATCAACCTGCAACCCATAAGTAGACGCTGGACAATTACCCCGTAACGTGTAAAATCACCCTTCGGTTTTAGCTTATTAGCCCAAGAATATCCCACCTACGGCGTGACCTTTGACGATGGGACACGCTGCTTTCTGTCACGTTTCTTTTCGGAGGCTTTCATGACTAACCTGTTCCGGCGTACCCTCCATGCGGCGTTACTTTTGACGCTGGTACTGATGGCAGGGTTGCCTACTTATCAAACCCGCACCAGTTTTGCCCAAGAGGACGGCTCAAGTGAAGTCGTCGTTGCGGGGTCACGCTATGTCCAAGACCTGCTGCAAAAGTTAGTAGATAATTACAACGCGGCGGCAGAAAACGATTCAACTGTTCAATTTGATGCACAAGGTAATGCGGACGGCTTTACACGGCTGTGCGGTGGCGTTGTGGATGCGGTTATGGCGACTGAACCAATTTCCGATGAACAACTGCTGGTCTGCGATACCAATGCGGTGGAATTTGTGGAATTGGTGCTGGCCTATGAAGCGTTGGTGCTGGTCCCCAGCGCGGGTGCCCCAGCCACTTGTATTGACCAATCCAGCCTGCCCAGTGTGCTCGGTGAGGGTGGGGCGGCCCAACTCAATTGGTCGGTTATCAACCCAACTGCGACCCCCGGTGACATTACCCTATATGGCCCAAATCCTGAAAGCCAAACAGTCGTCGGTTTCCTTGCCTCGCTGCTGCCAGACGCGCCGCGCACGGATTACACCCAATATGAATCCCCTCAAGCAGTTGTAGATATACTCAAAGACCCAGCCAGCATGGGTGTGGCGTTTATGACGTTTGATGAGTGGACGGGCCTTGAAGATCAAGGTGGTTTGACTCCCTTGCAAGCTAGCACCGATCAATTGCTGACCTGCCTTTCACCAGATGAGGGCACGATTGCCGCTGGAACGTATCCCTTCCGCCGCCAATTGATGCTGTATGTCAATGTGAATGCCTTCGACAAAGCCAATTTCAGCGAATTTGCTAAATATGCGGTGGGTGCGGATGGTCTGCCAGTGGTGGATGATGAATTTAACTTCACTATACCTGTGCAAGCAGTGTTGGATCGCGGCCTCAACAATATTACTGGCCCGATTGTAGGGCGTACATTTACCCGCCCGAATTCCCCAGTGACACTGAATACTGCTGCTGAGGGTTCGGTGACCATCAACGGTACGGGTTTGGCATCTACTGCAACTAAGCCCATTTATGATTCCTTTACGGGAACCTATACCAACGTTGACCTAACAGTTGGCGCGATGACCAATGATCAAAGTTGGGGCGCGTTCTGCGCGGGGACAGCTTCGGTGATTCAGGTTAACCGCCCCCCGACAGAAGCCGAGTTAGCCACCTGCTCCGAAAACAACATTGACCCCTATACCATCAATTTTGGAGCTCAGGCAGTGGTGCTGCTTGTAAAGGCCGATTCTGACTTGCCCGATTGTCTCGATTACAGCCAATTGTCGGCCATGTTGGTGCAAAATGTTTTGGATCCGCAGGCTGGCACACTGAATCCTGATGCCACTGCCGAAGCAGCAGAAGTCACCCCAACTGAAGTTCCTACCGAAACTGTCACGGAAGTTCCGACGGCTGAACCTACGGAAGTTGCTACGGAAGCGCCCGCCGAGAATACACCCGAACCCACCGAAGCGCCGATTGTGCCGCTTGACCCGGCCAAATTGCAAGGGCCTGCACGCTGGAACGAAATCAATCCTGAGTGGCCTGATCGCCAACTGTTGGTGCTGGCTCCTAGCTTGGGCGCGATTGAAACCGACTTGATTTTGGCGACTGTAACCAATGGTCAACAAGTACTCCGTCGCACCGATGCTCCCATTGTTCAAATGTCGCCTGTCAACACCCCCAATGCATCTGGAGCGACGGATATTCCCGATTTGCAGTATCGTGTCGGGGCTACCGCGCATTTTGATGGCGCGATTACTTATGCCCTGTGGACGGCTTTCCAATCCGACCCCGGCAAAGATGGGGTACGGGTCGTCCAGATTGACGCTGGTAATGGATGTATTGAGCCAACCACCGAGACTATTCTTGATGGCAGCTATCCGTTCTCCTATAGCTCGATGCTGGTCTTCTCGAAGGCAGCGTTGAGTGATGATGTGGTGGCCGCGCTCTTATGGCAGGCCTTCAACAGTGATGCGCTGATTCAGATTGAAACCCTCGGCCTCGTTGGGTTTGATAGGGCTGCACTGGAAGCGGACCGCGAAAATATCTTCACGATGATTGAAGAAGCGCGTCGTGCCGCAGCAGAAGCCGATCCTGATGCCGAATCCGGCGATGCTACTCCCGAAGCAACTGAGGAGGCGACAGAAACGCCTACTGAAGTGTCTACCGAAATCCCAACCGAAGAACCCACGGAAACGGCAACTGAGGCCGCAACTGAAGTTCCCACTGAGATTCCAACCGAGGTACCGACTGAGTTGCCAACGGCTGAACCTACCGAGGCCCCAACTCAGGCGGCTCAATAGATAAAATCACAAGGATATAACAAGGGCGGGCTAATGGCCTGCCTTTTTTATTTTTGCAAAGCCTTTTGGTTTGATAGATAATGTTTTCCAAAACACCCATCCAATCAGCGAGGAATTTCTGATGCGCGGTGCAAATCTACGGTTGTTGTTGCTTTGCCTGCTGGTCTTGACTTTGATACCTATAGGGTCGGTTAATATACGACCCGTTTTTGCTCGTCAATCGTCACCATTTGCGGTGGTGGCGAACGATGCTCTTGCCGAACGGGTGAGTCAGGCGCTTATTGATGCCTATCCCTATGGCGGATTTGAGACACGGCGCAGTTCGGAGGCAACTCTCACCAATTTATGTGCAGGTGAATTTTTGGTACTTGCTACAACGACCCCGCCAACGGCTGAAGAATTTGCGGATTGTCCTACCGCTGTAGAGCTTATTGTGGCAATTGATGGCTCGGTGGTTATTATTTCGACACAGGTAGATTTTTTGCTGTGCCTCGAAGCTGACCAATTAAAAACCCTCTTTGGTACAAATGGCCCACGTGACGCCGAAACATGGAATCAATTGAATCCGGATTTCCCAGAACGGCGTGTCAGTGTTTTTGCCACCAACGACCAAGACGTGGAAGATTTCTTTTTTCAGCGCGTGATCGGGGAGGATAGTGGTCAACGACGTGGCATTGAGGCGTTTGGCGACGAACCCTATCGTCAAATTAATACGCGGCAGGGCGGGATTGGGTTTGTGCCGCTATCCGAATATTTTAGCAGTCCACCCACCTACAGCGTCGTGCCCTTAAATAACGGGACGAGTTGCCAACTGCCAACGGAACGTACTATCGCGGAAGGTGACTATCCAGCCGCTGGCCCAGTGTATTGGTATATCAGTCGAGATGCTTCTCTGCCTGCTTCGGAAATCTCCACCTTACTAGCCTTTGTTTTTGGCGAGGAGGGTGCTGCCGCCATTCAATCGAGTGGAGGATGGTCTGTACCCCCAGATTTGACTAGCCTCTCGCTGCGCAATCTCCAAGATGGGGTGACGGGGCCGGTGTTGTCTAGTGATAACAGGCCTGATTTTGTCGTGCGCTTGACTTGGGAAACCAGCCATGACCTTGACTTGGGTCTCTATTTACCGGGCGGGACCGAGGTCAATTTTACCAATCCTGCCGCGCCGGGGTTCTATCGTCAGTCGGACAGCGGGAATGATTATTGCTCAACATCTGCTGCCAGTCCGCAAGAGCAGATTATCGCGCTCGATGGAATCGCGTATCCCACCGATTATTTGGCCTATGTTCAGCTTTCGTTGGCGTGTGGAAATGAAGAAACCACCGCTGCCTTTACCGTAGAATTTTTGATTGATGGGCAGGTTGTGGACTCGGCCACAGGCAGTATTGGGGAGGGCGAGAATCCCTTCGTCGTGACATTTACCTATCCGGGCTAGGTAATTCGCTTGCTCGAACCAAAAAGGCCGACCATCAGATCGGCCTTTTTAGTATCATGACCTATTCGATTACACACTCATCCGGCTGAAATTCAGCAGTTCGTCAACATGGGCATCCAGTTCAGCAAGCAGGGTGTCGGCGTCTTCTTGGCTTAACTTGCCATCGGTGACAGCTTGGTTAATTTGTTCTGTCGCGTCGCTGATGATTTGAGCCTTGACCGCTGCTACGTCCCCGCCATTTTCGGTAATGATGGTGGCAAGACTCTTGCCGTCACGCAGTTCTTGGCGCACATCCTGAGCCTCAAGGCCGGTGGTTTCGGTGACGACATCCATCACGATGCGGCGCAGACCAAAGTTGACGCGGGCATTAATCACGCGCTGACCTAGTTCATGGTCGAGGATTTCTTGGATTTTGGTATCTAATTCCGCTTTCAGTTCGGCGGCGCGTTCTTCGGTGATGCGTTCATTGGTAAGGGCTTCATCAATTTGGGCTTCGGCTTCGACTTTGGCATCTGCCGCGACTTGGGCCGGATCACCGCCATTGGCTGTAATCAGGTCACGGAGGGTTTGACCTGCTTCGGCGCTTTGCAAAAATTCACGGGTATCCATGCCCACCGATTCGGCGGCGGTGTCGGTAACGATGCGAACGAGGGCTAGACCACCGCGATGCCCACCCCGATTACCGCCACGATCTCCTAGCGGGCCTTGCGCGAATGACACCCCAACGGCGCTGAATACCATCGCAACGGCTACTACCGCAACAGTTGCCCCCAATACACCACGCTTTAACGACTTCATATTCCTATTCTCCTTGTTTGATTCAGTTAGCTGATTTGACGCTTCGTTTCGTTCGTATGAGCCTATTTTCAAGGACAGATGTAACCGGAGTGTTATCTTTCCCCTCAGAAACTGTAAAATTTTGTGTTGTAAACCCTAGCAGAGCGTTTAAAATTGCATTATTTGTAGTTGTCATACAGCAGGATGCAACATTGGATTTATCCATCATCATCGTAAATTGGAATGTCGCGGAATTATTGACGCGATGCCTAGAAAGTATTTATCAATCGCCGATTGCCATAGTCGCCCCAGACGGCACATGTACGGGGGCTGGGCTTCTGACTCAAGTCATAGTGGTAGATTCCGCCAGCCAAGATAGTAGTGTAGAAATGCTCCGCGAACGGTTTGGGTGGGTGCATCTCATTTCGTGTGAGCAAAATATCGGTTTTGTGCGCGGGAATAATTTAGGTCTGAAATCGGCCAGCGGACGGGCGGTTTTGCTGTTGAACCCGGATACTGAAGTTTTGGGGGATGCTCTGCCGCGCCTGATGGCTGCTTTGAATTCTGATCCGAAGGTGGGAGTGGTTGGCCCACACACCCTGAACCCCGACGGCACCTATCAACAAACGCGCCACCATTTCCCGACCCTGCTCATTGGCATCGCCGAAAGCCCTTGGATTAGTAATATTGCCCCACGCCGCTGGCTCGATTGGTTTTTTATGCGTCAGATGTCCAACGACGCAACCTTCCCGGTGGATTGGGTCAAGGGATCGGCGTTGCTGGCTCGGCGAGAGGTTTGGGAACAAGTTGGTAGCCTTGACGAACGCTACATCATGTATTCGGAGGAAATGGATTGGTGCAAGCGTGTCAAAGATGCGGGTTGGGAGATTTGGTACGTGGGGGATGCCAAAATCATCCACCACGACGGGCAGAGCAGCAAACAGGTCAAAGCCCGCAGCCATGTACATTTTCAACATAGCAAACTACGCTATTTTCGCAAATTTCATGGACGCTGGCAGGCCGAAGTTTTCCGGCTGGCAATGGTGGTAAACTATGCGAATCAGATTGGGATTGAGGCCGCTAAATGGAGCTTGGGCAGTCAGCGACCATTACGTTGGGAGCGAGTCAAGGTCTATTGGTTGGTGATTCGGTCATTGTTGTGGGCAGGCGAATCTATCGTGCTTGAAAACAAGGGGAAGTGACTCGATGCGGATTGGCATCATCACCGGCGAGTTTCCGCCGATGCAAGGCGGTGTAGGGGATTATTCTTTGGAATTAGGGCGGGCGATGGTGACACAGGGGCACGAAATTTTTGCCCTGACGAGTGACCGCGCTTTGCCTGCTATTCATGAACGCGGGATTCATGTGCAACCGACAGTGGCGAATTGGGGACGCTGGGGGAAACAAAAACCTAGCGATGGACTGCGTGGGGAGATACAGGCTGCTCAGTGGGCCAAAGTGAATCAACTGGATGTGGTTAATATCCAATATCAAGCAGCGGCCTATAACATGCGGATTGCGGCGAATTTGCTGCCCGAAGCACTTGGTCATATAGCCCCTGTCGTGACGACCTTCCATGATTTGCTAGTCCCCTATTTGTTCCCCAAAGCTGGCCCCGTCCGTAAAAAAGTCATTTACCGCATGGCCCGCCAAAGTAGGGGCGTGATTGTGACCAATCGCGGCGACGAACGGGAATTAGCGCAACAGGGTCAGATGCCTCCCGTGATGCGAATTCCTATTGGCTCCAATATCGCCGTACAGCCCCCCACTGATTATGACAAAACGGCATGGCGTGAGGCGCATTTTCTGCCCCATGATGCGTTTATTGTGGGCTTCTTTGGATTCATCAATCGCAGCAAGGGCGTAGATACATTGGCGCAGGCAATTCGACTGCTGTTAGATCGTGGCGTCAATGCCCATCTGTTGATTGTGGGTGGGCAGACAGGAGCAAGTGACCAAACCAATATTCAGCAGGCCGATGAAGCAGAACGCATGGTAGGCGGCTTGGGCATTTCGCGGCGGGTGCATTGGACAGGTTTTGTGTCCCCCGAAGCTGTCAGCGCCCATCTAATGGCCTGTGATGTCGTGGCTCTGCCCTTTCGTGATGGGGTGTCGTATCGGCGCGGGACGTTGATGGCGACCCTCGCGCATGGCTGTCCGATTGTGACGACCTTCCCGCAGGTGGATGAACCCGATTTGGTGGATGGGCAGGCGATGAAAATGGTGCCACCGGATTCGCCCCAGAAATTGGCCGATGCCCTGCGTGAATTAGCCTATGATGAATCCCAGCGTATTCGGCTTGGCAAAGCAGCGGCCCAACTCGCCACGCAGTTTAGTTGGGATGCGATTGCGGCGGCAACCCTGCGCTTTTTTGAGCAGCTACGGGCTTCACGGTAGCCCTGTACCACCGGGCCACTGGACTTGGATGGTCACGGACAGACGGATAGCATCATCACCATTGGTCAAGAGTTGGCGTTCGTTGCTGCTCGATTGCCAATCATACCAACCGACCAAAATGGAATATTCTCCGGCAGGTAGGTTGGATGGCAGCAAAATTTCGCGGGTATCAAAGATCGTTTCGCCAGACTGCCATGAACTTAAGGGCCGGGTGTTATGGGCGGCGTAACCATCGGCTTGTGCCACCACATGTCCCTGCTCATCTACCAGATGTACCAGCGCACTATAATCAGCAGCGGCGGGTTCAATGGCCTGCCAATAGAACACGACTCGAACACTGCCCCCCGACCACGCCACATTACCATCGGGCAGCGCGATGCCTGCTAATTGGGCAAATGGCGACCATACCGCCTCGTCTAACCTCACTAATGCGGTATTTTCCGTGTAGGGCCGGACTTCAATATTTCCCGTATAGCCATCATCATCCCCGCACTTCAATTCCCATTGATAGTCGCCTGCTGGAACATACAAGGGGAGGCCGATTTGCTCATGAATCATCTCATTCCCTCCGGCGGTAGTGGCAGGATAGATGGATTGGAAAAAGGGGTGGGCATCCTCAACAACCACATTCCCTGCCGAGTCCAACAAACGGGCGCGAATTTCATCGGGCAGGGCATCTCCATCGTTTAATCGAATGTCGCAATTGAGGGGCAGGGTGTCGCCTTGCCGGAGGGTAGGGGGGGTGGTCAAGGGTAGGCGGCGTTGATAGACGGTCATCGGGCTAAAGGTGTCGGCTTCGGTGCTAAATTGGGCGGCGGGGCGGTAGTAGGTGTCGAACCATTCCTGCTGGATGACTTGTTGCCATGTGTAATAACCTGTTGCGGCTACATAATCCGGTTTATATTTCAAAACGGCGTAATCGTCTTGCTTAAAATACATCTCTGGCACAATGAGGCCCGGTGAATCAATGGTATGGCGTTGCGCGTAATATCCCATCACCCCCAAATCGCCGACAAGCAGGGTTGCATCGGTGAGAGTATTGGCTTCGACCCACTTCCCTAACACAACATATGTCCTTGTGCGGGGTGGCGGATCAGCAAAATCTTGTGATCTGAGGATAGCCAGCGCCCCCGAAACACCAACCAAAATCCCCGCCAGCCCGAACCGCCATGTTTTGTTGGAATTCAGCCGCCCCGCCTGCTCAAAAATCCATATCCCACCATATACCATCAGAATGACGCCAATGGTGAATAAGGGGGTGTAGTACCAGAAGGCCGCGACGTTCAAGATGGTATAGCCCGCCAGATAAAAACCTGCCCATAAGGCCACCGGACGCAGAGATTTGATTTTGAGGACGCACCACGTCCCAATGAAGATGAACAAAAAGGCGGTGATGCTAAGGGGATTGTTGTCCCAATAGAAGGTTTTCCACCACTTCCAACCATCTTTTAGGAACTGGATACCTTCAAAACTTGACTGTTTCGCGCCAAAGGTGTTGGGCAGGGGGGTGTCAAAATAGGCCAATGCGAACAGATACCAAGGAGCAATCGTCGCTGCATAGACCAGACCTAATGTATAAGGCAATTGGCGCAGGCGAGAAATGATTGGTGCATCTTGGTTAGCCCGCCAACTATCCCATGCTGCCACCAACCACAGAGTCCCACCCAGAACCACTCCATCGGCGCGTGTCCACGTCAGGGCCGCCGCTACTAAGATCGCTTCATAGGGTTTGCTACGTTCCCAACGCCACAACGCCAGCATCAGCAGCGTACAGTAGAACAGAGTCTCCATACCAAAACTGACGTAAATCAGGGGGGAGGTGGCTAAAATGACACCGATGGCAAAACTCCCATAGGCAGAAAGATGGTCACGGGTCAGCAAAAAGGCGAGGCCACAGGTTAGGGCCAAAAAGATCGCACTTAGGAGATTGCCTGCATGTAATAAATCATGGGTGAGAAAATAGACCCCGGACATCAGCAGGGTATAAAGGGGGGTGGTCGTGCCTTGAACATGCTCACCGGGGTTAAACACGAAACCCCGCCCCTCCGCGATATTGCGGCTGTAGGCATAGGTGATAAATACATCGTCTTGGGTATAGTCCCAGAACGCGGCAGTTAGATAGGTGATGAGGCCAAATAGGACGAACCCAAACAGCCAATAACGGCGTGATTGCAGCATCATTCGATTGTCACTATTCCTAACAAAGCAGAGTCGCCAATAGGATTGCCATTTGTGTCACGGACGGGCAGGCGCTGAAAAGTGTCGGGGTCATAAATCCCGATGACCACCTGATAATCGCCAGTTGGTAGATCAAGCAAGGGCACGCTTATCAGATCCTCGATTTGTTCACCTTGCCCCCATGCCCAGATTGGATAACGCTCCCCGCCGGGAACAGGGTCGCTTTGGGCAACTTTTTGACCTGTGGCATCCAGAATGTGGACAAAAAGTTTGTAGGGCTGGCGGGGTGCGGAATACGTTCCCCAAATCAGATATAGATTGAGTATGTTATCCGTGATGTCCATCTCATATCTAGCAAGCGCCACCCCTTCAAAACGGAAGGGAGCTGATTCGAGTAGAGTTGGGTCAATCGGCGGGGCGGGTGTCCATAAATGCCCAATGATAACGCTGCGCTGCTTGCTGCCATTCACGGTGGCTTCGAGAGGGATGCCGTCAGGTAGGCCAAATAGGGATAATTGTAGGGGATAGACCTCACCCGCTCGCACATTTTTCTCAATCGGCAGAGCAAATTCATCGCAAAAGATTTTGTTCGGCTGCCACAGTGTATAGTTGCCCAAACCCGTAAACGATTCGCGCTTGCCCACCAATTGGCTGTCGAGTGTCGTGATGGTGAGGGAGAACGGATAGGGCAGGGGGATTTTTTGACTGCCATCCGGCGCTTGCCAGCATAATTTGAAGTGACGATAGTCGTCGTTGTGGATAAGATTGCTATCCACCGTATAGCCCAAAAAGCGCGGGCCACCAAAATCAATCACCGGGCCTGCGAGATTGTCCGGTGCATGGTTGCGGAGGGGCGGGGGGCCAAACGCATGAATAATGACCGCCGGAACCATCACCAATGCCATACCACCCAAAGCCCCGGCGAACCAACCGCGCCACTGTCGGAAGTGATACAGACCCATCACCACCAGCAAAACAAAGGCGTTGTAGTAGGGATAGGTGAGTCGGCCTGTGATGAGGTCAAACATGGACATCCATTGGAATAGGGCCGCCACTCCAACCCCTACAGCCAATAAAAGCAGTAGGGTATGGCGGGTAGGGCGGGTGTACAGCCATCCGATCAGCCCTAATCCCAACAAGGTCAATGGCACAATATAGCCCCACTCAGCGGGCCGGACTTCACCGGAGCCGAAATTGGCCCATAGCGAGAGAATAAGAATCGGGGTGCGACTTAGAATTTGCGAGATGGATTGTGGTTCGCCCCATGCCCAAGGCTGTGCTTTGTGGGGGGCCATACCCAGCGGGTCATCATACAGAAGCCAGCCGCGCACATACCACCATCCGGCAATGAGACTAGCGATGACGATGACTGTCGCACACCGAATGATTAATGAACGCCAATTTTGTTTGGTTTGCCACCAGCCGATAAAAATGCCAGCAGGCGGGATACTCCACAGCGCTAATCCGCTGGCTTTGGAGAGAGCCGCCAATCCCATAACGACCCCCGCCAAAATCAACAGATGGTTGTTTTGCCAACCATTGATAAGATGCAACCCGGCTGCCAACGTGAGAGACCCGAAGGCGATTACGGCAACATCATTGCTGGCGAGGGCGAAGGTTTGAATCAAGAGGGGGTTCATGCCATAGGCCAATGCCGCGAATACCGCCCATGATTTTTGAGTGGGCCAGATGGCAAGCGCTGACCAATAGACCCCTAAGAGTGCCAAAACGCCGTATAGGGGGGCTATTCGGCGTATCCATTGTAGAGCCGCGCTCATTTGTTGCTGGTCATTTGTCATGGCGTGCTGGCGGGGTTGCATCATAAAATGATTGCGATTATCGCGCCCGGTCACTGGCGAGGGATAAGCACCCCAAGGGTTGGTTTGGTAGCGAACTTCCCAATCTCCAAAGTCGCGCAGACGGGTAAAGAGAGCCGCCGTCGTATAATACAGCGGCGCTTGGGCAGCGGCCTGTTTGATAGGGGTATCCAGATCGTGGTCGGGGTTGGGAAATTTCCCTGTACGAGCCAGTTTCATGATATAGGCGAAATGTTCCCCTTCGTCTGGCCCTTCAAATGGCGGCACGGTTTCGGCATAAAGGGTCGTTAAACCAAGAAAAAGTAATATCAAAATAAATAAGGGACGATGATTTTTAAGTGCCCGCATTGTATTCTGCCAAAAGTTGGTTAAAACGACGGCAAACGCAGAGTAGTAGGCTATGGACTGATGGGCTAGGCCGCGCTACACTCTTTCGCCGTCTCTGAGTACATACCAGAAAAGATTTCGCATGAATTGGATTTTACCGGAAACTCCTCAACAATTGCAGCGTCGGCGTTTAGCCCTTGTGGGGTTGTTTGTGGCGCTGGCGTTGATCTATATGCTGACCTCGCCTATTTTTGAGGTTTCCGACGAGATGCTCCATTTCCCAGTGGTGGATTATATCGCCAGCACGGGGAAACTGCCCTATCAAGACCCTGCCAAAGAAACCCTATGGCGACAAGAGGGCAGTCAACCGCCCTTATATTATCTCATCGCGGCGCTGTTGGTGCTGCCGATTGACCGCAGCGACTTGGAGACGCGACTTTTTTATAACCCCCATTCCAAAGTCGGCATCGGCCTTGCCAGTGACAACCAAAATATCATCGTCCACGATGTGGATGCCGAGTCGTTTCCCTATAAACAAACGACCCTAGCTGTCATGATTTGCCGCCTGTTCAGCATTTTGTTGGGGGCGGGTACGGTCTGGTTAACTTTTGATATAACGCGACTAACGATTCCAACACGGCCTATGCTCGGTTTTTTGGCGATGGCCTTTGTCGCCTTTAACCCGATGTTTTTATTCATTACCGCCAGCGTCAACAATGATAATCTGGTCATCTTCTTGGGGACGGCAATAATTGTGTTGATGCTGGCCCTGTGGCGATTTGGCTGGCATTGGGGTCGGATTGGCCTATTGTCGGTGTTATTGGGTATGGCGGCCCTGACCAAACTCAGTGGATTGACCTTTGCGCCTATGGTAGCTCTCACTATCTTTGCCGTCTTTTGGCGTGAGCGTCGCCCATTCAAAGATTTGGTCGTGGCGGGGATAGTCGTTGCCGCCGGAATTGGTTTGATTGCAGGATGGTGGTATGTCCGCAATGTGCAACTGTATGATGACCCGACGGGCCTCAATACTATGATTGAAATCGCAGGCAAGCGCCCCGCCGATTTTGGTTTACATGATGTTTGGGCCGAGCGCGAAGGATTTTATTATGCCTATTGGGGTTGGTTTGGTGGCTTAAATGTCATTAGCCCACAACGATTTTTTGATTACACGTTGGCGATAAGTATTATGGGGATGGCAGGATTAGCCCTGATCGGGGTACGGCGTTGGAAGCGATGCACTAGTGCAATTCCGGTTGCTTTGCTCTTAGTGCAACTGGCTCTGATATTTGGGGGGGTCGTGCGTTGGACATTGCAGACACCCGCCAGTCAGGGCCGCTTATTGTTCCCTGCTATCGCCATCATCGGGGTGCTGCTGGCATTAGGGTGGAGTAGTCTGTTGCAGATGCTACATCTACCCAATCGCCTTGCTGCCATCGCTGTGATGCCTCTGGCCGCTTATGCGCTCGTTTTGCCCTTTAGCATAATTCGACCTGCCTATACTCCGCCAGATACGATTGACCGATTGCCCTCAGATGCCCGCCTGACCGATGCCCAATTTGGCCCGATTCAACTGCTGGCCTACCAGATTGATGACACACCCCTGATTTTGAATGAAAAGACCGATGATGAAATTGAGATTACCCTATACTGGCGACCCCAAGACCAAACCGAGACCCCATTGAGTTTCTATATACAGATGTTTGGTCCTGCCGCCAATTTGACCGATCAGCCTGTCGTAATCGGGAAGTTGGATAGTTTTCCGGGAAGAGGGTTGCGCCGCACCGATACATGGGAAATTGGCAAGATTTACGCCGAGACCTATCGCATCGAGATTCAAGACGATCTTGCCAATACTCCATTTGAACCACGTTTCAAAATCGGTTGGCGTGATTTTTTTGCTGGTGTCGAGATTCCCGCTGTCCGCAGTGATGCGGCGGCCATTAGCGAAGTGATTTTGCGCGGGGGCAGTATCGTAGGAGAGCATGACGGCGATGGATACCCATGTTGTGATGTTTCGTTTGGCAACGTTGCTTGGCTTCGGGCCGACTTGTTGCAACCCTCAACCCGCTATCAGGTCAAACCAAATGATACCATCGAATTGAATTGGATATGGTATATTGCCAATCCGACTCCAGCGGATTTCACCGTTTTTGTTCAGTTAATTGATCCAGCAAATCCCGGCCAATTGTGGGGCAGCGGCGATGCAGTACCGCGCCAAGACTGGTATCCGACCCACGCTTGGTTAGCCAAAAAATATGCCTATGATAAATATATGGTTAGAGTATCCGATACAACGCCGCCCGGTGTTTATCGCATCTTAATCGGATTTTATCGGCCTTCGGATGGAGTTCGACTTCCTGTAAATGCGCCCCCATGGGATGGTGTTCCTAATCCCTTCCCGGATGCGTTCCTGTCCCCTATTGAGGTGGAAGTTTTACCCGCTGATTCCCCCATGCAGGGAGAAGAATAATGATGCAACGAGTACGCCGTTCGCCAGATACATGGGCGATTTTGCTGCTGATTGGCTTGTGGGCTATCTTTTTTTGGCGGCTGTATACCCCGAATGAAGTGGATCAGGTGTCGTTGGAGGAAGGCGATTTTTCCGGCCAATTTGTGGCGTGGACATCTTACAGCGTCGAACGATTTCGTGAGGGCGAAATCCCACTCTGGAATCCCTATATGAACGCGGGTGCACCCTTTTTAGCCGACCCACAAACGGCAGTTCTGTATCCTCCTCGCTTATTGACCGTCGCCCTGCTTGCGAGCCAATCGGAGGTGAGCAATGGCGAAGTGTATGCGGCCTTACAGCGCGAAATGACGCTCCAAGTGTTGTTGGGGGCGCTCATGATGTACGCCTTTTTGCGCCGCATGACCCGCGACATTATTCAAGATGCCTCTAGACAAATTTCAGTGGTAGCAAGCCTCATTGGGGCGCTAGTCTTTGGTTTTGGCGGATTTATGACCGCCTATCCCCCGTTGCAACTGCCCCTTCTGGAGAGCGCGATTTGGATACCGCTAGTGCTGCTCGGCGTTCATGAGGCTACCCGTCCCACTCATGCCAAAATTGGCTGGCGGTGTTTGGTCTTGGCAGGGGTAGCGTTGGCGCTATGTGCGCTGGCGGGCCATCCCCAAACGCTGTTATTCACGGCTTATGGTGCAGTCGCTTATCTGATATATCGTTTGTGGCGGCGCGGTACGGATTGGAAAACGGTTGGTTTGGCAATTCTCATGATGGCCCTTATCGCAGGTGGCTTGAGTGCGGCTCAATTATTGCCAACCGTCCAATTTCAGAGCCAGACCTACCGCGAAAATTTCAGCGTGGATGACAAGGGTGGCGGGTTTTCGATGCAAGACCTGACCCAATTTGTGTTCCCCTATATGCTTGGGCGCTGGACACCTCTTTATCTGGGATTGATTGGATTGGTGCTGGTTGGGGTAGCGATTTGGCGGCGCGTGCCCGGCTATGGATTTTGGCTCGGCGTTGGCCTATTTGGTTTAGCCCTGTCGTTTGGGCAGCGACTAGCGATTTACGATTTTGTCTATGTGCTGTTGCCGGGGTTTGGTTTTTTCCGAGGGCAGGAACGGGCCGCATTTGTCGTGGAAACGGCAGGGGCAGTGCTTGTCAGCATGGGGGCGGTGCAAATCCTGACATGGGATTACCTCAGCGACCATAAGCCCTTGCGCCAACTTCGTCGGGTATTGATTGGCTTGATTGTGCTGTGTGCCCTGTTCGGCCTCATCTTTTTTGTGCTGCGTCTGATTCCACCAAATGGCGAACTATATCAAAGTGCGTTGGATTCGGCAGGATTAGCGTTGCTCATAGCGGTGTTGATGGCCCTGATTTTGCCGAGCATCATGCAGCAGCCTACCCAGCTAAGATGGCAATTCGCGTTGGTGGCATTAGCCGTGTTTGACCTATTTAGTGCAAATATGGGGGGCGAAAATTATGACCCCATCCCTGCCCATGACCGTTTGCCCGAACCCGCCTTTATCCAAACAATGCGTGATAACCTAACACCGGGCCAGAAAATTGAAGGACTGGTGGGCATCGGCAGCAGCTACAGCACACTGTACGATTTGCCGGATATTTGGGGCAACAGTCCGCTGCAATTTGAAGCAGTCGAGTTCTATTTGCGAAACATTCCAGTAGAGCGCCGTTGGGAACTGTTGGCAGTGCAGGTCTTAAACGCCGAATGGGATACCCTGCCTGTGCCCCATACTCGGATTGGGGAAGAGCCGGGCTTTTATGTCTATCGTTTGGATGACCCCCGCCCGTTTGCCCATATGGTCTATCAAGTGCGGGTGGTATCCAATAATGGTGAGGCACGGCAGTTGGTCGGGGATTTAAATTTCCCAGTACGCGAAGTGGCGGTATTAAAAGAAAACCCCGGTGCTTTGCCTGAAAACCCCGGCAATACGGTTGTGACATTACAAACGCTCGACCCCGAAAAAATCCGTATCCAAACACGGGGTGACACATCGGGCGTTTTGACGCTGGCACTGCCCTATGATATGGGCTGGAAGGTCGAAATTGATGGCAGAGAAGCCGATTTATTAGAGGCCTATGGTGGCTTAAGCGCGGTCTATGTGCCGGAGGGGACACATCAAATTGAGTTGGTATATCGCCCCCTCTCTATCCAAATTGGCGCGATCATTAGTGCCATGACCTTGCTGGGTGTGATTGGTGTAGTCGCTTGGGGGTTACGCGGCAATCGAAAAATAGGAGTACAAGATGCTGGAAAACCAGCGGCTTAAATTAAACGAAAATCTGCCCACCTTAAACGCGCTGACAGTTGGGGCTTTAATGGGTGCATTGGGTGGTCTGTTGGCATTGCTGCTGATTTTAGAAGGGCCGATTATCGCGTTGGGGTTGGTCGTCGCGGCAATCATCGGTTTGGTTGCCTTGAGCAACCTTGATGCGTCGTTGGCATTGGTCTTGATTTTAACGGGCCTTCTGCCATTTGGGACACTACCCTTTAAAGTCGCCATTACGCCTTCGCTGATTGATGTGGCGTTGGGGATGTTTATCGTCGTCTATTTATTCCAATGGATGACCGGACGGCGGCGTGATTTACAGACCACCCCCGTGCACGGCATGATTCTATTGTTCATCTTGATGATGGTCTTTGCCTTTGTTTTAGGGATGCCGAATGGAATACTGACCCCCGGTATATTGCGGCGCTTTTTGGGTTTAATGGCAAATGTCGGCCTGTCCTTAGTGTTGGTGGATGTGGTGCGCCGGGTTGAAACCTTGCGACGACTCACCCTAACCTTTATGGTGATTGGGGCTGTGGCGGGCGTAATCGGTGGTGTATTGTGGGTGCTGAATGACGATACCGCTAACACAGTATTGAATCGC
Organism: Anaerolineae bacterium; assembly: GCA_021463865.1. Lineage (GTDB taxonomy): Bacteria > Chloroflexota > Anaerolineae > Aggregatilineales > J027 > CFX10. The sequence continues at coordinate 126,918 of JAJTXY010000010.1, read as the reverse complement.
CTTGTTCGGATCGGTTATCCGGGTGGCGATGTCCTGCGTTACCGCGAAGACGGTGTGCAAATACGTGGGGAACGAGCGATTGGCACATGGGTTGACCCGAATGCGTATGGCGGCTTTTTGATGATGGTGGGGGCGTTGATTGCGCCTCAATTATTGGCCCGCCGACCTTTGACCGGACACCGTTGGATCATATTTGTGTTGATGGGATGCGTCGGGGCAGGATTATTTTTGAGCGATTCACGCGGCTCGATGTTGGGGTTGCTGACAGGGGTTGGCTTGGTGGCAGTGATTCGTTATCGCAGCCTGATTTGGGTGCTGCTGCTTTTGATTGCCATCGCGCCATTTAATCCCGTCACAGCGGGGTATGTAGATAGGGTGATCGCGGGTGTCACAGCATCCGACCTCGAGACTCAGATGCGCCTCGGTGAATACAAAGACACGTTCATACTAATTGCCCGGTATCCTGTATTTGGGGTAGGGTTTATCGCACCACCCGACATTGACTTATATCAGGCTGTTGCCAATACTTATCTAACCATTGCCTCAAATTCTGGCATTGTTGGCTTGGTGATATATCTCATTACTCTACTGAGTGTATTTGGCTATGGCTATCGTCACCGCGCCGAGATTGACCAGAATAATGAAATCAACGACATTTGGTTGGGTCTGTTTGCGGGGGTGGTGTCAGCTATGGTCGGGGGAATGTTCGACCATTTTTACTTCAATATCGAGTATCAGGCGACTTCGCTGACGGTCTGGTTTTTTGTAGGACTATTGCTGGCCGCAACCCGATTAGCCATCCCCATCAATCCCGATAAAGCGCTTGGATTACAGCGTGTGCCCAAATTGCAGCGGGTCGAACCAGCATCCGATTAAAGGACGGCTAGACATTCCCGCGCCGCACGCCAACCGCTTTCAATTGCGCCGTGTACGGTTTGTGGATTAGTGTCGTAGGCCGTCGCCTCACCCGCAAAAAATAGCTGATTGCCTTCTGGTCGGGCTAACAGAGGGCGACATTCTGCCATGCCGGGGGGAACATGGGCATAGCCACCCAATGCCAGTGGGTCAGCCGCCCATGCCAGCCGCTTAGAAGCAAGGACGCCCTTCTGTAATTCTTTCAATGGAATGTCAAGTAGAGCGCTGAGTTCCTGTGACCCCATATCCAGTGCAGTGGTCTCATCCAGTGCGTCAATTTTTTGCGCCCGTTCAGCGGTGACGTAACACGCGATCACAGCGTCCTCCTCGCGTCCATAACTTGGCGTCCACCACCGCGCGGTCAATCCCGTATGGGCGATAAAGGTCAGGTTTTCATCCCACAAGCGTTCGCGGAAACGATAAATCAATTTGGTGGCGGCCTCCATACGAAAGGCATTGATGGCCCATTGTTTATCGGAAGGTAGCGATGGGGTAAAGCGAATTGTGCCATTTTGAAGAAGGCTGACGGGTATGGTGATGATACAGGTGCGGGCTTGATAAGACTGCCCATTGGAAATGACCCTTACGCCATCATCGCCCCATTGGATTTCTTGAACCAGCGAATTGAAGTGGATGGGGTAATCGGCGCGATACCAATCTAACAACCTGCCATAGCCCTCACGGATGCGCGATTCGCCATGACCTGCCGTATCAGATTTCATTTCACGGATGAGGTCGTGGCAGCTAAGGGTTTCAATGCTGGCGCAGCAGGTTTGGGCTAACAAGACATCTGCCGCTATGAGTGCGTCCCATGCCCAACCACGTCCCCACAAATAATCCGCCAGTGATACATGCTTCGGATAGTTGGTCATAGGCTTGCAGCAGTCCGGTCAGTGTTTGGCGCAACGGGTCGGGCAATTGGGCAAGGGGTAGGGCGGGATTTTTGCCATCCGACCAGCGTAAATTACCCATTCGCACGACGGGTAGGGTATGCAGACCCGCCGATTTGACCAAATCCACCGTAACGGCATGGTCGCCATGAATAAATTCCGCGCCAAATTCGATGGGGATGACAGCGAAATCATAGTCGGTGTGAATGCGTCCGCCGATACGATCACGTGCTTCGAGCATCAAAATCGAGCGTCTGGCATCGTGTAATATCCGCCCTGCTGCCAGACCTGCTGCCCCCGCACCCACAATGAGGGCATCGTAAATAGTCATGCGGGTCGGCCCGTGATGGTATCATAAAACAGGGGTAGGGGGTCAACGGGCGAATTGCTCAACTTGGCTACCGTACCTAAATGCGATTTGACCTCGGCAAGTTTGGCGGGTTCGTTGGCATAAATCGTGAATAAAGGATCGCCAGACTTTACTGGATCGCCAATTTTATGATGGGTCTCGACCCCCGCACCGTAATCTACCGGGTCGCCTTTTTTCTCACGCCCGCCGCCTAATCGCACCACTGCAAGGCCGACTTCGAGGGCGCTCAAATCTGCCAAATAGCCGTCATGCGTGGCTGTGACCGATTCAATCAATGAGGCATCGGGTAGGCGGCTGACATCATCCACCTGCGACACGTCCCCACCTTGTCCTTCCACCATGCTGCGGAAACGTCGAAAGGCGCTTTGGTCGTGCAGACAGTGTTCGGCGGCGGCATAGGCGGCTTCAAAAGTGTCTACTCCGCTGTTAGGGGCAAGATGCAGCATATGGGCGGCGACGACAAGGCAGTGCTCGGTAAAATCGGCTGGCCCTTCGCCCTGCAAGGTTTGGATAGCCTCTCGGACTTCCAATGCCAAGCCTGCCATTTTGCCGAGTGGTTGATTCATGTCCGAAATGAGGGCGACCATGCTGCGACCTGCATCTACGCCAATATCCACCATCGTGCGGGCCAATTCGCGTGCGTCGTCTACGTTTGCCATAAATGCGCCTTTGCCCGTTTTGACATCCAGCACAATCGCATCTGCGCCCGCCGCCAATTTTTTTGACATGATGCTGCTGGCGATGAGGGGTAGGCTGTCCACCGTTCCAGTTACGTCGCGCAAGGCATAGAGGAGTTTGTCAGCAGGGGCAAGTTCCCCGGATTGACCCGCCAGCACCAGACCATTTTCACGAGCAAGGCGCTTAAACTCCTCTTTAGAAAATTCGGCGCGGAAACCGCTAATGGCCTCTAATTTATCAATCGTGCCGCCTGTATGCCCCAACCCGCGTCCACTCATCTTGGCAACGGGGACGCCACACGCCGCAACAATCGGCAGCACCACCAGTGAGGTTTTGTCGCCGACCCCACCGCTGGAATGTTTATCGAGGGCAAAGGGCACGACATCTGATAAATCTATTTGGTCACCGCTGCGGGCCATCGCAAGGGTAAGATCACTGATCTCACGCCGCGTCATGCCTCTGAAAAAAATCGCCATACACAGGGCCGCCGCTTGATAGTCAGCGACCTTCCCGGCGGTATAATTTTCAATAAACCAGTTAATTTCTTCCGTAGAAAGTTCGCCGCCGTCACGTTTGCGAACAATAATGTCGGTAATGTGCATCTTCTAGCCATCCTAATGTGGTGAAAAATCGCCCATTAATGATAGCAAGTTAGAGGTACTTTAGCGAAGAAAGAGAGGGTTGGTATGGACGAGTTCTTATTGGCATTGGCGGTCATATTGGTCTATGGGGCCTTTCACAGTTTGCTGGCGGCGTTTGGGATCAAGGCGTGGTTTGTAGCGGCGTTTGGACAACGGGCTTATGAAGGGTTATATCGGCTGTTTTTTAATGCGGTGGCGACGATTTCATTTCTGCCCGTGTTAATTGTGATGGGTGCAAATCTGGAGGACACGGTTTGGCGAGTGGATGCCCCGCTGAGCTATGTTTTGCTGGGTATACAGGCGGTTGGTCTGATTGGGTTAGTTATATCGCTGCTGCAAATTGATACGATGCGATTTTTGGGGCTGAGTCAATATGTGGCATGGCAAAATGGCAAGCCGCTGCCCTTGCCAGAAGAACCACTGCAAACAGGAGGGGTATATGCGTTGGTGCGCCATCCTCTTTATTTTTTCAGTCTGTTGCTGTTATGGCCCAGCCCGATAATGACCACTGGAATGTTGGGGTTGTATGTTGGTGTCACAATCTATTTTGCAGTGGGATCGTTATTGGAGGAGCAAAAACTACAGCGGGCTTTTGGACAAACCTATTTGGATTATCAGACACAGGTGGCATGGATGATTCCCTACCTGAAATTAGGGCTAAGAGCGACAAAACCTGCTATAAATGTAGGAGAATCTTTACAAGACTAAGGATAAACGGAATAGAGTCCGTATGGTATAGTGACATGCTTAGTCTCGCCTAGCATTGCATTATCTAGGACAATGGGTGAGCCTTTTTTTAGGCGTTGTGTAATTAATGAGAAGAACCGAATCACGTAAGGAGAATTTTCATGGCAGAACCGGCTAAAACGACAACTAAGCCACCAAAACCACCAACCGCCCAACGGATTGCGGCGAAAAAGAAGGCCCAAAAGAAACAGCAGCAGCAGTTGTTATTGATTGGCGGAGTCGTCGTTGCCACAATTATTGCGGTGGTGGCGGTGATTTATTTGACACAAAAAGAAGCGACAAAGGTGTGTGGGATAGAGGATACCGGTTGCTTTAGCGCTTATGCGGGGATTCCTCTCTCCGCCGATCTGCAAAACGAAGCCAAGCGCGATGATGCTGGTGTGAAGCTGGCCTCGGACGTGATGGAAGGGGTTGAACGTGGCGTTACGGAAGAGGGTATCCCCTATATTGGCAGCCCCAGTGCCCCGATTGTATTTGCCGAATTCTCTGATTTTTCCTGCCCACACTGTGCCGAATATGCCCCAGAAGTGGAACGGATTATCAAGGATTTTGTGCGGACGGGGCAGGCCCGCTTGGAGTATTACCCCATGACGTTTGTGGGGGGCGCATTTTCTGCCAAAGCGACGGATGCGGCGGTATGTGCAGATAAACAGGGCGCTTTTTGGGAATTTCATACCCAGCTCTTCGACTTGGCCCAAGCAGAGGGACATGAGGCCTTTAACACAAGCCGGTTGATTGAATTAGCGGATGATATGGGGTTGGACACCGACGAGCTACGGTCTTGCATCAATTCCAATTATGGACAGCAGGTTCGTGCCGCTGCCAGTGAACTGCAAAATACGCTGGGCGTCAACAGCACCCCCACGGTGGTGTATCGTGCCGGTGGGTCGCAAAGTGATGCTGATTGGCGGTTTTTCACTTCATCTAATGGAGAACGGGCGACACGTGGCAGTTATGACGAAGTTGCCGCGCTAGTACGGCAATATAACAGCCCCGACGCAGGCCAATAGTCTATTCCTGACTATCAAAACTAAAAGGGACGAGTGTTGAATTCGTCCCTTTTTTGATTCCCGTAATTGGATACGAGAAATTAGTTCATCGAGTCGGCTTCACCGCTGGTAATCAACAGAGTATTGATCGGGAAGGCCGAACCGCTACGTGTCACAGTCACAAATTCGGTGGCGACCCAACCTGTTGAAGCACCTTGACCCGCGATTTCATAGCGGACATTCAGCCATGTGCCATCGCCATTGCGCCCCAAAACGATCACTGTCGAGCCGGAGGGGATGGGGGTGACGAGGATGCCGTCGGTGCTAGGCCGATCTCGCAGATTCAGATTGCCGTCTCCGGGTATGGAAACAAGACCAACAATGGGCGCTTCGGTGGGTACTGCGATAGCAGGTGAGCCGGTGCCAGCCAAGATTTCACCGACGGGTAGGGGGTCTTCGGCCAGCGGAACATCTTCGGCGGTGATGGCGCGACCATTGAAGGTCAAAATCACAAAATCGGCAGAGACCCACCCGGTAATCAGGGCTGACCCATCCGGTGTAGCGAACTGGACAAAATACCAATCGGGGGATTGGGGTGCGCCAATTTCTGTGCCGGGGGTGATTTCGGTGCGGGACAACACGCTCAGATCAGTGCCACCGGGAATTAGTGCCAGCGATTCGGCTTGAATGGAAGGGGTGCGGCGCAGTTGCAGATTGACACCTGAATTCAGATTAACTGTGGCGGTAGGTAGTTGCGGTGCGGTTTCCGACGGCGGCACAACAACGGCAGAATCATCTACCGCACCACCGGGATAGTTGGAAGGCACAGCGTCAATCTCGCCGAGTTCGACCAGTTCAAAGAACTTGCCAATATCATTGATATTACGGCCCTTATAGGTGATCTGCAAGAAATCGGCACGCACCCAGCAGCGAATTGTGCCCCCTTGTGGTGCAGCCCAATCCGCGTTCAACCAAATCTCGTTGAAATCTTGAGCTAGTTCGGGGTTATCAAATGCGCCGGGTTCCAGCGGCGTGTTGGGTTGTCCATCTTCCGGATCAATCGGGCCAGCAAAGCCTTGCAAAATCATCGTTGAGCCATTGGGCACCAGACCGAGCGAGAAGGCAGCGGAGGTGGGATATTCACGGCATTGCAGATTAACACCCGAATCCAAATTGACTACCCCGGTAAAGGCTTGGGTCGCAGGTGGCGCAGAGACCACAGGTGGAGGAGTAACCGCAATGGGCGTTGTAGCAATCGGTGTGAGAGGCGGCGGGGTGGTAACAACGGCGACGGGCGTTGCTTCGGTTGTGACAGGTGTCGCCTCGACAGGTTCTTCAGTCGCTGCTGCCACCACTTCTGGAGCAGCCGCACCCGTGAAGCTATTGGAGGCCGTGTTTATGGGGGTATACGCAAGACCTAATCCGGGGGTCGCGGCGGAAAACACAAGCAGGGTGTAATGAGTGCCACCGACGAAGGTTTGGTCGGGCAGACTAATGGATACAGGGCCTGCTTCTTCGTCAAAACTGCCGGTTACACTATAGGTACCGGCGGGGACATCTACTGGGTTGGAGGCGGCGAATGGTGCAAGGGCACTTGCCAACGCTGTGCCGTCGCTCAATTCTAGATTGGCGGGGCCAGTTGTGATGGTGTTGATGACATGGATACGCGCGGTGGCACTGTCCAAATCGGCAATCTCATCTGTGAACAGCGAGAAATTGAATGTGCCATCCGTCAGCGAACCCAACGCGACAATGGTGGCTGCACCGGAATCGCTGCTCAAATCCACTTCGGATTCAAAGGCGGCGGCGCTGTTCGGGAGTGCTCCCGCTTCACGTAGCGACAATTTGACTGTACCCACAGGCATTGGAATATGGGGTGTGACATCTCCCGGTTCCAAGCCGACTAAGATAGGTGTATCGTTGGCGTATACATCAACGGCGGGGGCATCCCCACTGCCGTGTGCGATGCTGACGAGGATTTCGTCTTGGGCAGGGTTGCTGAAGAACGGAGTGGTGAGTACCAGTGCGGTTGGCGCAGGATCACCAGAAGCCGTCCCAATGACAATCACCGTATAGAGCAAATTGGTGTTCACCTCAATATTGCCGACAGCCAGTAGCGCGTTTTCGGGTGTATCGCCAGTGGCGGTGACGACCAGATCATAGTTGCCAACAGGCAAATTGACCGAACCGGACACCTGATTGAAGGTGACACCTTGCAAAATGGGTGCGCCATCGGTACGCTGCAAATCAATCGGGGCGACGCCTGCTACCGCATGAATGAGGTGCATTCGTGCAAAGCCAAGCGTGGCCGGGTCAAGATCATCGAAATAGAGGGCCAGTGCCGGATTACCACCCTCATCCGCTTGGATAACGGCGGTGTTTTGGCGATACCCGGTGCGGCTGGCGGCCAGACTAAATGATTGACTTAAAATGGCGTCTTCCGCTACATCCGAGCCAGCCGGACGAAGGGCCAATGTATAGTCACCCACTGGGAAAGCAAGATGAGGGGTGGCTTGTCCATAGGCTAAAGCTGGGACAACTAACCCGTCGTTGACATAAATATCTACCGCCTCGCCATCTGGCAAAGCGTGAACAAAACGCAGTAACACCGTGTCGGTGGATTGCGCGAAGGCGGGTGTTGGGTCATTGGTAATGCTTGCAGCGGTAAATCCGGTGATGAGTAGTGCTATCACCAAAAATGCCGCAAAAAATTTTCTTGCCATGAAAGATTTTCTCCTCACATACGTAAAACCTCGGCGAGCGAGTTTACCACAGATTAAATGCAAAATGAGCGCCGATTAACGACGCTCACCATACGCTTGACTGGCTTCAGGCTAAAATTACGTGCCTTCTTGCCATTGATTCAGGTAATGTTCCTGTTCAGCGGTCAGGCTATCAATTTGAACACCCATCGAGGCCAGCTTCAGACGGGCGATTTCACGGTCAATTTCTTCAGGAATGGTATAGACCTGATTTTGCAGCGTGTCATAGTTCCGCACCATGAACTCTGCACCGAGGGCCTGATTTGCAAAGCTCATGTCCATGACGCTGGCGGGGTGTCCGGCGGCGGCGGCAAGGTTAATCAAGCGGCCTTCACCCAGCACATAAATTATGCGACCGTCTTTCAGATGATAGCCTTCGATATGCGGGCCAACCAGCTTGGGTGAGCCAACTGACATCTCGGCAAGGGCGGTCAGGTTAATTTCGACGTTGAAGTGACCGGAATTGCAGACCACCGCGCCGGATTTCATGACTTCGAGGTGATGGCGGTCAATCACGTTGATGTCGCCAGTGGCCGTGACAAAAATATCGCCAATCTTGGCGGCTTCTAGCATTGGCATCACTTGGAAGCCATCCATCACGGCTTCGAGGGCCTTGACTGGCTCGATTTCGGTGACGACGACCCTCGCACCGAGGCCATGAGCGCGGCTGGCGATACCCCGGCTGCACCAACCATAACCCGCCACGACGACGACACGCCCAGCCAACAAAATGTTGGTGGCGCGGATAATGCCGTCAATGGTGCTTTGGCCTGTGCCATAGCGGTTATCGAAGAAGTGTTTGGTCTGGCTGTCATTAACGGCGATCACCGGGAAACGCAGAGCGCCTTCTTTTGCCATTGCCCGCAGACGGATGACACCCGTCGTGGTTTCTTCTGTCCCACCCATTACATCACCGATTAGGTCGTCGCGTTTTTTGTGTAGTTCACTGACAAGGTCAGCGCCGTCGTCCATCGTCATATGGGGGCGATGATTGAGAGCCGCTTCCAGATGATTAAAATAGGTCTGATTGTCTTCACCGCGCACGGCATACACCGGAATTTCATAGTGCGCTACCAGTGAGGCTGCCACATCATCTTGAGTGCTGAGGGGGTTAGAAGCCGCCAGTACAACATCCGCGCCGCCTGCCTGAAGCGTCGCCATCAAATTAGCGGTTTCAGTGGTGACATGGAGGCAGGCCGAAACACGCAGGCCCTTTAGCGGTTTTTCGCGCTCAAAACGTTCACGGATGGAGCGCAGGACGGGCATATCTTGCTCCGCCCAATCAATACGGAGTTTCCCGCCGGGGGCGAAGTCGAGATTTGCGACATCGAATTCTTTAACCATTGTATCTCCTAGAAAGTCTTAAAATGTTAGCGAGACCTGACGCACGAAACTTAGGTAAAACTCATCTATCGTTTGATAGCGACACATTCATTGATGGGGGCGTGGATTCGATAACCCAATTTGTTATAGGCGCGAATCGCAGGCGTATTGGTTTGGAACACATTCAGTGCCACCAAGCTAATGTCCATGCGGAACAATTCGCGGGTCACGGCGGCGGTTGTCATGGTGGCATAACCGCGCCCACGTTCCGATGGTGCAGTATAGACATGCCCAACTGCGCCCACCCGTTCCTTGGTGGCGACCACATGCGTGCCAGCCACTGAAATCATCTGGCCTTCTTTATCGGTGATGCCAAAGAAAACACCGTTGTCCAGCATAGCGGGCGTGTAGGTGGTATCTCGGCCAAAGGCACCGCGTTCCATGCTTTCCAAGCGTGTGACAGCTTCGGCATCTGCTCCAGTCAGCCGACGCAGATAGGGATTGGATGGGCCATCCACAAATTCAGTGGGGGTGACGACCATCCGCCACAGCTTGCCAGATTCTTCAGGGGCATAATAGTGCTCGAAGGTGGAAAATAAATCACCGGGGATAATAGCCCAGACTTTCTCGGGCAATTGCGGCTGTTGAAGCAGCATATCCACTGCATCCGATGAGCCAGTTACCAGACAGACTGGGGTCTGGACGCCACGCCAAATCAGCGAGACGCCTTCAAGCCCCTTCCCATTAAATGCTCCGGTAAATTCGCTGATTTCCCACATGGCATCTTCGAGATCGCCCAGCATGTACACATGCAGACCTCGGTTGCGGGTAAAAAAGTCACGCAGGAGGTTGCGATCTTGAACGCGCTGTACTTGATATTCAGTAGTTTTAGCGACTGTGGTCATGATGCTGTTTGTGTTTCCTTTGGTGTAGTAGACGATAACAACACATCCAGCGCTCCATCATCATCAAAAGCGGTGCGATAACGGGCCACAAATTGCTCGGTCGTGTAACGATGATTTTGAGTGCCGATGGTTTCCAAAACAAATGCGGCGGCAACCGACCCCATGCGGCCACAAATATCTGGCGGGAGGCCTAAATCTAGCCCACGCAAGACACCTGCGCGGAAGGCATCGCCTACACCAGTGGGTTCCAATGGGGTAACGGGTTCATAAGGGGGAATATAATAGGTTTCGCCGTCCCGATAAATATGGGCGCCTTCTTTGCCCTGTGTGATAATCAAGGTTAAGCCTGTATTGATGGCGCGGGGACGGCTGAGACCCGTTTTCTTTTCGATGACTTCCCACTCATAATCATTGCACATTAGAATGTTGCAGCGTTCGATGCCGTGCAGCAGTGCATCACCATCGAGACGGGCGGCCTGCTGGCTAGGGTCGTACAAAAATGGAATTTTGTGTTCGGCGCATTCATTGATAAGGTTTTGCATCGCATCGGGCGAGTTGGGGGAAATTACCACAAGGTCGGGTCTTTTGTTGGTGACATCGTTGATTTTGTATTGACCTGCGCGGCCCATTGCCCCGGCGTAAAATGAAGCAATTTGGTTATTTTCTTGGTCGGTGTTGGCAAAAAATGAGGCGGTGAAAACATCGGTGAGGACCACGACTGTCGAGGTATCTACCCCCGCCTGTTCAAGCCAAACTTTGTAATCGCCAAAATCGCGGCCTGCTGTGCCCATCAATCGGGGACGACCCCCAAGCAATGCCAAATTATAGGCGATGTTGGCTGCGACCCCGCCGTAGTGACGGGTCATTTCATCCACAAGAAAACTGACGCTGATTTTTTCGAGGGCCTCGGCAATTAGGGACTCTTTAAATTTGCCGGGGAAGCGCATTAAATAATCGAAAGCGATTGACCCAGTAACCAGAATATCCATGCGTTCAACTTTCTTGAATTTTTTTTCAGTGTAGGTTGATAGTCGGCTGGGAAAAAAGTCAGCCAAAAACGTTCCGATTATACTTACCCGTGTGACCCTTTCAAGCGTGGATTGTATGAATGGTAAAAAAACACCAAATGAAAGCAGGTATCGCATGAAAAAGCGGATGTTATGGATTGTGATAGGTTGTGGGGTGCTCCTAGTGGGGTGTGAATCGGCTGAAAACGACAAAGCAGGCAGGTCAGAACCAAGCCCTACTTCGGATTATCCGCTCTTTTTTGTGGCGGAATATGATCCCACACGCGACCCCGCCGCTGATTTGGTCAACGCTGTGGCTGAGGCACAACAATCTGGCAGGCGGATTTTGCTGGACATCGGTGGCGATTGGTGTGGTTGGTGTCATATCCTAGATGAGTTCATTGAGCAGCGTGCTGATATTAATCAGGCGCTACGGCAGAATTTTGTCATCCTAAAGGTCAATTACAGCCAAGAGAATTTCAATGATGCGTTTTTGCAGCAGTTTCCAGCGGCGGCGGGCTATCCCCATTTTTATATTTTGGAAAGCGATGGTTCGTTCTTGCATTCACAAAACACCGCCGAATTGGAAGAAGGGCAGTCTTATAATCCGGCAGTGTTCATGGCGTTTATCGAACAATGGAAACCACAGTCTTAAATCTTATGGGCAGCCTTTGGCGGCATGTTCCTCAAAGGTGGTCGAGAATTGATGCGAACCATCTCCATTACAGGCGGCGCGGAAATAGAAATAGGTCGTCGTCGCGGGATAAATGACGGCACGGATGGAAGAAAGACTGGGGTTGACGATTGGTCCCGGCGGTAATCCGACATTCAGATAAGTGTTGTATGGCCCAACGGCGGACACATAATCATCAGCGGTGATTAAGGGCCACCACACCCCATCTCGGCGATTGTTGGCGAGTTGATATTGCACGGTAGGGTCAGCATCTAATTTTTGCCCGATGTTCAGACGATTGAGATAGACCGAGGCGATAGTGGGGCGCTCGGAGGCTAAAACGGCTTCGCGCTCGATGATGGACGCCAGCGTCACAATCTCAAACATGGTTTTACCCTGCAAGGCCGCTGCATCCCGCAAATCTTGGGTCACGTAGGTATCGAAGGCTGTTAACATCTGGTCGCGGAAACTGACGGCAGTGTCGGCGGCGGTTAATTCATAGGTGGCCGGGTACAAAAACCCTTCGAGAGAGGCGTTGGATGGGATGCCGTAACGTGCGCGGAAGTCGTTCGGCAGGATGGCGCTCGGCCCGACGACAGCTAAAAATTCAGCACCCGTGAAACTCAACAGAGGGGTGGCATCAATTTGGGCGGCGATCTCTTCCATCCGCATATTTTCGCGTACCAAGAAGCGTGCCGTAGTCGGGGTGGGGTCGGTCAAAACCTCCAAAATCTTGTCGTAGGTCATGGTTTCGCTGATGAAAAACACACCGGGGCGCAAATCGTCATCCATGCCCTGAAACCGCGCATAACGAGCGAATAATGAGCCGTTGCGAATGAAACCCGCCGTCACCAGATTAATGCCGATATCGTTGGCACTTTCACCTTCGCGCACCTCAAAGCGTTTCAGGGTGGGGTCGGTGCCAATGGGCGAGTTTAATTCATCACGGTTTCGCACCAAATAAAGCCGGATTGCCATGCCTTCAATGGGGTTGTAGCCTTTGGGGGTGGTGATGACTACGAAGAAGCTGACTACGATACATAATAAAATAAACCCCAAGCAGCCGGGAATTAGGATGGCGCGGAGGATGTTGCCGAGGGTTCGGACGCTGACGCCATGCGGTTCTTGCAGCGGATCCGAATAGGGTTGTTGTTCGTACATCGGTTGCGGTCTCTTTCAAAGGTGTCGAATTTCCAACTGCTAGGATAACACAGGTGGGGGCGCTTGGTGATGGGCGGAAATCGGGCGGTGTTGGGGTGGGGTGTGAGGTGGTTATGAGACGGTTGATAAATATATTAATTTTGAAACAGATCAGAGGGTAAGTGCTGGCGATGAAACGGTATGCACTTGTCAAGCGATGGTACTTGATATGGGTGGTGGTTATATATGACCGTTAGAAGAGTAGATTTGTGGTAATAGCATGGGTGGGATCAAGAAAGTAACCCCCCCCAAAAAAATGCTGAATTTGGAAAATCTGATTATTCCTCGATAGCCTCTACTTGTTCGGGCCAATCAACCCCGCTATCACGCAGGGCGTCCAAAAAGGATTGCAGCATGACGGCGGCGGCATGGGCATCAATACGTTCGGGTACGTCTTGATCAGTGTCACGCAATAATGCCTCAGCATCCACACTGGTTAGCCCTTCATCCCAAAAATAGACCGGAATTGAGACCGCCCCCGCTAAACGCTGACCCCAGAGGCGCACGGTGTCGGATTGGCTATGGCCTTCAAAATCAGGGGGGCGGGGGGGCATCCCGACAATCAACGCGGCGACCTCGTATTTTTCGATAAGAGTGTTGATGAAGGCAAAATCCTCCCGTTTGGAGGAGCGATGGTGGATGGCGAGGGGGGTCGCAATCAGGCCGATACGGTCACAGGTTGCAAAACCGATGATTTTTGCCCCGTGATCTATACCAAGTAGCTTACCGGGGAAATTCTCCATTTTAGCCTCCTCGAATATGGACGCTAATACGAACGGGCAGAATGGGGAGGCGGTTCAAAAAGCTGGGCCATGTGCTGATTTCAATGGGTTCGTCAGGGTCGAGGAGATACTGGCGATTTAACATCTCACGGGCCTCGTTTTCGGATTTTCCGGCCAAACGATCTCGGACTTCGTTGGCATCAATGCCAACACGGGTGCTGCCTTCCACACGCAGGGTAAGGGCAATGGTTCCATCGTCGGCGGGAGGCTGAATTTGACCTACGCGAACACTGGCGCGTTCATACAATTCGTTTCCCGGCGTCACGAAAGAAGCTAGATAGGCATTGGCGATCAAGCGGGCCTCATCTAAATTGATGACCGTTGTAGCGACGGTGGCTTGCATAGTCAGACTAACCGAATCCACTGGCTCATTGAGAGCGGCACTATAAAAAAGCTGTGGCTCACCCACAATTTGGAGATCGGAAATGACATAATATTGGTCGGCATCGGTAGCGAGCCTTAGAGTGGCTTGGGCATTGGTCAGCACTTGTTGGCGGGCCAGCGTAATAAGCCGATCATAATCTTGTTGCGTAACAAACGCGGCCTCTCGCACACCTGCACCAAAGGTCGGGTTAGGATTGGTGACAGAAACGCTGCCTTCTAAGGGACCAGTGACCCGTGCAATTTCGCCAATATCCACATTCCCGCGCAGGCCGTTGGAATTTTCGAGGGCGCGGATGTTGACTTCGATGGTTGCGCCTTGTCGGGCGGGTAGGGCCACATCTTCCAGTGTCTCAAATTGGATGGGTGGGGCATCAATCGTTTGTACCACTGTGCCCGCCGGGACAAAGGTCGCCAAGCCTGTGTCATTGGTAAAGACGACCTTGCCCTCGGCCAATTCACTTTCGGCGGTGCGACGCCCCGTAGTTTCGATGGTCGCTGTACCATCCTGTAAGAACTGGCGCGTTTCAGCCGGGATGCGGTTGCTTTCAGGAATAGCTTGATTGATGGATGGGTCGGCGGTCACATCAATTACTTCACTTAGTTGGTCACTGGCAGGGGTAATGGTGACGGTGGCACTGGGTAGGATGGCGTAGATGCCAAACAACAGTAGCAGCACGGCAGCACCAAACAACGCCCCACGTATAACACGGCGCACGGCTTGTTTTTTCTGACTTGGCGGTGGTTTGAGGCGAGAGGCAACTTGCATCAATTCATAAGGATCGTGTTCGGCGTGGGGGCGGTCATCCCGATCTACAAATACTTTGTTGCGGGGGCGCTTCCAACGTTGCGTGCGGGCCTGCTCAATCGTAAAAAAGGCCGAGATATTTAATTCTTTGGCATGGGAGGCAATGTCGGGGTCGCTGGTGACAAGAGCCAAACGCAAATCACGACGGGCGGCTTCACGCTGAATCAAGACAAGATCGAGTTTGCGACGCAGGATTTTGCCATTAGCCGGGAAAACCAGCAGCACCCGTCCGGCGTTGACAAATTGCAGGCGGTCACGCACCGATACCACATCATCGTAGGGTTCCAACTGGATGCGTTGAATTCGTTTTTGGCGGGGAAGATTTTGTTGTGATTGCGCCATCGTGTTTACTCCGCTGGTCGCCGAACGCGCCAAACACTGAAATATAACAAGGGCTGATAACCGTGTGTGGCGTAAAAATGTTTTGCCATCTCAGAGGGTATCAATAAAATGCAGGTGACGCCATCCGCAGCACAGGCTTGATGTACCCGATCGAGCAGTGCCCCGGCAACCCCACGCCGTCGAAAATCGGGCAGGGTATACAAATTGTTGATATAGGCAATCTTCGGGATGGTTTGGATTACTTGTATCCAGCCGACTGCCTGCCCCTCTATTTTAGCGAAAAATTGGCGGATGTCGGGATGGCCGACGATATGCACGGGCATGGGTTCGTGTTGCAGGTGGGTTTCGTTGACGTACATGGCTTGGGCAGGGCGCTTGACTTCAAATACGGCGATAGGGGGCACGTCTAATGCTGCTGGAAATTCAATGCCGTAGAGGGGGTAGGTGTGCTGATATTGATAGCCTAAATTCGCGTAGGCGGTATCGGGAGTTTCATTAGCGTGAGCCACATTGAGGACATAGGTTTCGTTGGGCTGAATGGGGTAGGCGCGAATGGCATCTAGCACCGCTGACGGCTCGGCATCTACCGCGAAAAATTCCATCTGGAAGGAGGCCACCTCCGCATCGCCATAATAGGCCACCTGTACCGCGCCTAAATCCTGAGTCGTGGTGTCATAGATGGCGGCGAAAATCTCGGTGTAGGATTTGAGAAATGCTTCGGTGGCCCAACGATTTTTCAATCGGACTCCCATTATCTCATTAGAAAAACACAGGGGCGAACAGGGTGTCCGTCCCATTTTTGCGTTATTTCGCCAAAAGCTCGGCAATCAACTCACTGGCACGAGCAAGGGCATCATCCAAGCGGGTCGCATCTTTGCCGCCTGCTTGGGCCAGATTATCACGCCCGCCACCGCCACCGCCGATAATCGCAGCGATTTCTTTGATGACGTTGCCCGCATGGACACGTTTGGTCAAATCTTTGGTGACAGCGGCAATCAACTGCGGTTTGCCATTTTCGGCAATCATACCCAAAACCACGACGCCATTGGTCGGAATCGCGTCACGGAACCAGTCGGTCATGTGGCGCAGGGTGTCGGGGGTGGTGGGACTGACACGGCTGACCAGTACATGTACATTGTGGAACTGCTGAATGTTCGATAGCAGGTCTTTAAATTCGGCCCGCGCCAGACGATCTCGCAGCTCGGTAATTTCTTGCTGCTGCTGCTTAATTTGCGTTTGCAGTGCGCTCACGCGATCCGTAATGGCTTCGGTGGAGGTTTGCAATTGGTGGGCCAGTTCGTTGACCGTGTTCAGGCGATGAGCGGTGAACATCGAGGCTTGCATCCCAGTAATCGCCTCGACACGACGGATGCCTTGAGCAATCGCACCCTCTTGGACGATGATAAACGAGCCGATGACGGCAGTATTGTTGACATGGTTGCCACCGCAGAGTTCATAGCTAAAACGTTTCTTGTCATCGCCAATGGTGATGGTGCGCACCTGATCGCCATATTTTTCGCCAAACAGGGCCATCGCGCCCTCGGCCTTCGCTTCATTTAGAGTTTTCCAAACGGCGGTGACGGGCAGATTGGCAAGGATTTCTTGATTGACATCACGCTGCACATCGTTTAATTCGTCAAAGGTCAGGGCGGCGTCGTGGCTGAAGTCGAAACGCAGGCGATTGGGGGCGACGAGTGAACCACGCTGTTGAACATGCGTTCCCAGTCGTTTCCGAAGGGCAGCATGGAGCAGGTGGGTCGCGGTGTGATTTCGCATAATATCCACACGGCGTTCGGCGTCAATGCTGGCGACACAGGGTACATTTGATTGAACCGTCCCTTGTACGACTTCGCCGATATGGATAATCAGACCACCCACAGGGCGGCGTACATCTTCGATATCAATTAGCCAACCATCGCCTTCGATGATGCCTGTGTCGCTGACCTGACCGCCGCTTTCCACATAGAAGGGGGTGCGGTCTAGGACGACCTCGACACGATCCCCAACGGCGGCGGATTCCAGCGGCTGACCATTTTGTAGGAGGGCGACCAGATTAACTTCTTGGGTATAGGCCCCATATAAATCGTGGGCGACCTCGGTGAATCCATTATGGCGCAGATTTTCGAGGGCGCGGGTGTAGGCTTCGGCGACATCAATATCCCCGAATAGACTGCCTTTGCTCGAAACGGTGGCGTGTTCTTCCTGCGCGGCTTTGAATCCCGCCTCATCTATTTGATAGCCACGTTCAACCACTACGTCGCGGGTGACCTCAAAGGGCAGGCCGAGGGTGGCGTGCAGATAGAAGGCCTGTTCGCCGTCGAGTGTGCCACCAGCGGGAAGGGTATCCAACATCGCCTCTAGTTCATTCAGGCCGCGATCCATTGTGCGCAGGAAGCGGTTTTCTTCGGTGGCGATGGTGCGATAAATCGTCTCACGGTGTTCCTTTAGTTCTGGATAGGCGTCGCCAAAATTAGCAATCACCACACCGGACAAATCAGCTAAAAAGGTTGGTGTGTCGAAGGGCAGCTTTTTGCCAAAACGCATCGCCCGACGCAGCACCATGCGGCAAACATAGTCACGGCCCTGTGTACCGGGGCGGACACCATCAGCAATCATGAAACAGGCGGCGCGTAGATGGTCGGCAATAACACGGTAGGGCACATAATTGGCTTGGCGTTCGGCGTCGGTGTGACCGGTCAGTTCTTGTGTGGCGCGAATAATTGGCATGAACAAGTCGGTGTCGTAGTTGTTATCCCTGCCCTGCAATATAGATACAATGCGCTCTAGGCCAAGCCCAGTATCCACGCCTGTTTTGGGCAGGGGGACGCGCGTGCCATCGGGGAGGGCGTTGAACTGCATAAACACCAAATTCCAAAACTCAAGGAAGCGACCATCGTCGGCGTCAAAGGATGCTTGGGCCGACGCAGTACCTTGTTCGGGGAATTTGTCCCAGTGAATTTCGGAAGTGTAGCCACACGGGCCAGTATCACCCATCATCCAAAAATTGTCTTTATCGCCCATTAAACAGACGTGATCGGCAGGCACGCCCACCACATTGACCCAAATGTTGTAGGCTTCTTGGTCGTCCTGATGCACGGTGTAATAGAGCCGTTCCGCTGGCAGGCCGTAAACCTGCGTGACCAGCGTATAGGCAAATTGGCAGGCTTCACGCTTGAAGTATTCGCCAAACGAAAAATTACCCAGCATTTCAAAAAAAGTATGATGGCGTGGGCTAGGGCCGACATTATCAAGGTCGTTGTGTTTGCCACTGACCCGCATCACTTTTTGCGCGGTGGTAGCGCGGCGATAATCACGGGTTTCCATGCCCAAAAAGACATCTTTAAACTGCACCATCCCGGCATTGGTAAAGAGTAGGGTGGGGTCATTGCCGGGGACAAGGGATGAGGATGCCACGACTTTATGACTATTTTCTTCAAAAAACTCCAGAAACGCCGCCCGAATCTCGGCGCTGGTCATTTGTTTCATTAGAGGGCTGTCCTATAAACGAAAATGTTTGAAACGAAAGTTACTGCCATTATAGGTGACAGACCCCTGAATCTCAATAGCGACGGCGCGGAGGCTGTTAGGAAAGCGTTTTAGTTTGGTATCAATCTCTCAAAATTTACACTTTTAGCTGGCATTGTTATATAGATTCAGCGAGAATAATAAATTGAGTTATAGATGCAATTATTAGTATGCAGCATCGTAGAGCTTTGTAGGGAATGAATGATTCGGATATGGAACAGTTAATTAGCAACCTGAACGCTCCCAATATCGGGGAACGGATGCGGGCGATTCAGGCATTGGGTAAAAGCCGTGACACCCGCGCCATTGAGCCTTTGATTGCGACATTATCGGACAACGCCGTGATGCTGCGGACAGCGGCGGTGAACGCGCTCACGATGATGGGTGAACCTGCGACAGATGCACTTATTTTGGCTTTACAAGAAGATGATGATTTGCTACGTACCGGAGCGGTAAAAATCTTGGGGGCAATTGGCGGTACACAGGTATCACAGGCACTTCAAATAGCCCTCAGTGACGAAAATAATCGGGTACGCGCATTGGCGGCTGAGGGGTTGGGCACGATAGGCGATCCGCAGGCGATCCCGACCTTACTAGATACACTCGATGACCCAGATAAGCAGGTAGTTGTACGGGCCGTGACTGCTTTAGGCAAATTGCAAGCGGTTGAAGCGGTTGAGTCATTGATTCAACTGGTCGTTGCGCACCACGATATGATTCGCCATATGGCGGTGTGGGCGCTGGGGCAAATTGGCGATGCGCGGGCGATTCCGGTGATTTTGCAGGCGTTGGTGGAAGACTGCCAAACCCACCCGATTGATCTGGGTGCCAATGAGCATGATTTTCGAATTGCTGGAAATGATGGGGCGGGGGATGCCAACCGTCCTGATGTGGAAATTGCCGCGTTGGTGAAAATTGGTCAGCCTGCCCTAGTGCCACTTTTGAATCTCCTGCCCAAAGCAAAGCTGGCTGTTCGGGCCTATGCCCTGATGGGTATCGCGCAGATTGACCCAACCGAAGGGTTGATTGCTAGTACCATCGCGCTTGATGATTCCGATCCCTTTGTACGACGGATCGCGTCCCAACTCTACCAGCGTTTGTCGCCTCCACAGGATTAATCAATACGGCTTTTTCAAACCTCCCCGTCGCTGTGCTATAATGACCCCATTAGCCGCTTTTAATTGGAGGAAATAGTGACAATGACGGGGAATACGCAAGTGGGCGTGTCAATAGATGAACAAGTGGATGTTCTGATGAGCAACACGGGCTATGGGGACGACCATACCCGTGAAATTATGCGTCAAGAACTGCGCGAACGCCTAATTCAGGCTGAACGCGAAGGGCGTCCACTACGGGTCTATTGCGGCTATGACCCCCGTACCACCGATCTGCACCTTGGGCATACGATTACGATGCACAAACTCCGCCAATTTCAGGAATTTGGACACCACGTCATTTTCCTGATCGGGTCATTTACCTCACTGATTGGCGACCCGGATGATGTTAAGGCGCGTGAAATCCTGACGCCGGAAAAAGTGGCAGAAAATGCCCAGACCTATAAGGAACAGGCTTTTAAAATCCTCGACCCCAAGAAAACAGAAGTGCGCCATAATAGCGAATGGTTGGCGGAACTCGGCTTTCTGGATGTCATTAAACTTGCCCAACATTTTACTGTGCAGCAGTTTTTGGCACGGGAGGGGTTTAGCAATCGGCTTGAAGATGGCAATCCCATTTATCTGCATGAATTCTTTTACCCATTAATGCAGGGGTATGACCCAATCGGTCTCAAGGCGGATGCACAGGTTGGTGGACAAGACCAATTGTTCAACTTGATGGCAGGCCGTCAATTGATGCAAAAACTTGGCGTGCAACCGCAAGTGGTTATCGCCATGGGAGAGAGCCTGCCGGGGACGGATGGCATCGAAAAAATGAGCAAGAGCAAGGGCAACCATATCGCCTTGCTGAGTGAACCCGGTCAGATGTACACCAGTTTGATGAAACTGCCCGATTTCGCCATGCCGCTGTACTTTAAACTCCTGTTAGGATGGAGTCAGGAAGACGTGGATGATATGATGGTTCGGATTAATCGGGGTGAGGTGGAACCGCAGGAAGTCAAGGCAGGGATGGCACTCGACATCACGACGATTTTTCATGGCCGTGAAGCGGCTTTGCAGGGGCGTGAGTTTTCGCGCAAGGCCATGCAAGAGGGTGGTATACCGGATGATATTGCCGAACATGCGATACTCTCTGATACACCATTGGTGGATTTGCTGGTAGCGACGGGTTTGTGCAAGAGCAAAGGTGATGCCAAACGCCAGATTCAGGGTGGGGGTGTGCGCCGCGACAGTGATAAGGTGACGGATTTTGATGAGGTTGTGTGCGTGGCGGATTTGCCCACCGTGTTGCAATATGGCAAGCGCCATTTTGTGCGGATTGTCAAAGGCTAAATTTGAGGAGAGGATTAGCGGAATGTCAGACATGCCTCCATTTCCAGCGAATGATCCCCAACGAGGAACTATGCAATCACCACCCCCTAATTTTTCCAGTGGCCCATTTTTTCAGCCACCTGTGCAATCGCCCCCGCCTCAAAAAAGTCGCGGGGAAGCCTCGGTTGTTAATCGGACAGCGCTATGGGTGCTGCTTTCGACATTGGCAGGGATGGCGACCCCGATTTGTTTGTGTGTATGCCTCTGCTTAGGGTCATTTGTAGGGCTATCTACATGGGCGGGTCAACTAGACACGACTCAGGAGACTGGGCCAGCGGTTGGCGTGATTGACCTGACCGGGCCGATTATTGCGGGGGACAGCCTGTTTAGCGCGTCCACTGGATATATGCAGGAGCAGTTGAAGTGGATGGAAGAAAGCAACGATGTCAAAGCGATTGTCATCCGCGCTAACAGCCCCGGCGGTGGGGTTGACCCCAGCGATACGATCTGGCATGAGGTGGCGAAACTGCGGGCTAAAAAACCGATTGTGATTTCGGTGCAGGGTATGTGTGCGTCGGGGTGTTTATACATTTCGAGCGCGGCGACTGAAATTTGGGCCACACGCAGTTCGCTGGTCGGCAGCATTGGCGTCATTTCCACCTTTTTTAATGCCCAAGAACTGTTGGATGATTTGGGGATTGATGTCCAAACGATTGCGACGGGTGAAAATAAAGATTTTGGCAGCATGTTTCGCCCGCTGACCCCCGAAGAAGAAGCATATTGGCTCAGCCAGAGCGAAATCTTGCTTACCAATTTCATCCAAGCCGTCGCCAGTCGTCCGGGGTCAACCTTGACTGAGGATGAAGTGCGTCAATTGGCGACAGGCCGGGTGTGGGTGGCGAGTGAGGCCAAAGATCGCGGACTGGTAGACCAAATCGGTTATGAAGAAGATGCAATTCAACGGGCGGCTGATTTGGCGGGTATGTCGTCGTATCGCGTGCAAGAATATCCATTTGCGTTTGACTTCTTCAACATTTTTGGATCGGGTTTTAGTGCCGCTGAGGGTTTGTCAGAGGGTTATTTTGATATACCGACGACCCAAGAAATACTCGATAGTTTGCAACAAGCACCGCTGCAATATCGGTATTTTGGCCCATATGACGGTGGTCAAAATAGATCACTTGGACTTGATCGTTAAACCATTAAAGCGGAAGATGATAACACGTGGTTAAGTCCCGTGCTGAATCTGGCTTGACTACAGGCCAGTCAATGTTAAGCCCACTATAGACCCCGGTAAATGAGCCGGGGTTTTTTTATTCACCCTAATCTTCTTTACCCTGTAGATAACCTTTGCCCACCCACCAAGGCATGATTTCGGCAACCAAGTGCCCAATCTTGACATGCGGGTCTTGGGCCATGAGTGCTTTGGCTTCTTCGATTGTTGGCGTCTTGAAAATCGTGACGCCACGTAGATTGCCGGTGGGGTCTTCGACGGGGCCGCTGACAATCGTTTTGCCATCGGCGCGTAATTTACCCAAATATTCGACGTGGCGCTTTTGGCGTTCTTCAAGCTCGGGGCTTGGCTCTCCTGTCCAGATTGGGCCTTTGCGTGAAAAGCAGATAAAAAATGTATCCATTTCCATTGGGAAATCAGCCATGCGTTTGCTCCTATGATTTTTGATAGAACTATCGTTCCATTCAATGATAGGTTCAACAATGATGCCGTTTCACATTTACAAGGGCGATCACGTTGGGAGTGACAGATATGCTTGGCGGACTTGGCAAATTTGGGGCGATGATATTTAATCTATAAAAAAGTCTATTTTGGAGGGAAATAACCATGTCGGACGGACAAAAGAACTGCCTCACACTCATCATTGCCCTCATCATTATTGCCGTGTTTGGTATTGCCATTTTTTTTATTCTTCAAAAGCAAAAGGAAGAAAAACTCAAAGCCGCGCTTGGCGAAGAAACATTTGCCCAGTGCGAGACATTAGGCGGTGGAAATGCCAATCTTAGCAATTTCCCCACCACGCAAGGCCCCTTCAAGAGTGTCGTGATTGGCTTAGGAGAAAACGATTTACACGAATGGCATGAAGTTCTACCTGACGAAACGAAAGCCGAAACCCGTGACGAGTTATCGTTGATCTTTTGTGTTGGCGAGATTGAAAAACAGGTCGTCGAAGAATGCCCTTATTACCGGGAGGACGGCAGTCTTATCTTTGCTGTTCAGCGCTTCCAGCCCTATAAACTCGTCGCCGTCTTTAATGCTACTACTCATCGCCGGATTGCAGACGTGCATGTGATGGGCGGTATCCCCCAAGCCTGTGAAGATTATCGCTACGACCAACAGGGCAGTGTCACCGCCTATAATGGTAGTGAACCCGATGCTAATACTTTTCTGCGGGCCATCTGGGAATATATCTATCGAGATACCTCGCGCCGCTAGGAAATGCAGTTTTCATTTTTTGATCTAAACGGGACGCTTGCTTGTATATATACTTAGCCCGTACATAAAAATCTACTTGCAGGAGTCCCTATGTTGTTAAACCGAAAATTACTCGCGGTGGCACTTTGCATCGCCGTTTGCGTGATGGCTCTCCCTCGACACCCAATGGCTATATCCCACGCGCAGAACAGCACCATCACCATCGGCACCACCGATTTACCCCTAACGCTTGACCCCGCCGAAGCCACTACATATGTTTCATGGGAAGTGTTGAGCCATATCTACACAGGATTAACCCGACAAGTCCCCGGCAGCACCGATTATGAATTGGCGGTTGCGGCGACCCATACCGTCAGCGAAGACGGTCTGACCCATACATTTACCATCCGTGATGACGCGACCTTCACCGATGGCACCCCGATAACCGCTGATACCTTTGCCTACAGCATTAACCGCGTGATCACCCTCGATGAAGAAGCCTTCGACTTACTAGATGGCATCGTGACTTCTGTATCAGTGGATGAAAATGATGCTTTGGTCTTTCAGTTAACCCGCCCAGTTCCCTATTTTCTTGGGCTTGTTTCATTACCCCCCTTCTTCGCGGTCAAAGAAAGTGATTTCACCGCTAACGACCTCAACCAGTTTCCGACAACCTTGACTGGCAACGGCGTTTACTTGCTGGATTCTTGGAACCCCGGTGACAGCATCACCCTTAAAGCCAATCCCGATTTTCAATATGGGTCTGTTGCCAAAACCGACACTATTGTGCTGCGTCGCTACATCTCCAGTTTTGAATTGAGCCAAGCCCTAGAAAGCCGTGTGATTGATCTGGTCTGGCGCGATATGTTGTTGCCCGATGCGATTGATATGGCACAAAACAACAGCTCTTTACGTCTGGAACACGTTCCGAGTGCCCGGATGTGGTATGTCTACATGGTGCGCCGCTTCGACTATACGGACGACCCCATTGTGCGTGAAAGTTTCTTGCTGGGCATCAATCGTGAGCGCGTAACCCAAGAGTATTTTCAAGGGTATCTGACACCTGCCTACAGCCTTGTGCCAGAGCTATTCAGGGATGCGTATAATCCACTGTGGCAAACGACCCCCGATGCCGCACAGATAGATCGTAAATTGCGCGATGCAGGCTATCGTGAGGCCAATATCAGCCGTGCCCAGATTAACCTCATCACCTCGCAATCCGTCTATGGTGATTATTATGTAGATGCCCTAAACGATCTGACCAAAGACTTTATTCCTGTGCGCGTAATCGCTATCAACATCACCACAGGACAAAACCTTGAACAGCGCGGCGTTTTTGCAGAGGCCGTCCAACATGGGGACACACCAACGTCGGTATTTGCCCTCTCCCCTCTAATCGCCCATCCCGATTACTACTTGCGTGCCTTGCTCCACTCCAATGGGCTACTGGCGCGTGGGGGTGAATTTGGCAATGCCGATATAGATGCGCTGCTCGATCAAGCGGCCCTTGAAACCGACACGACTGTGCAGGCGGAACTGTATCGTCAGGCCCAAACCTTGATTCAGCCGGAAAATATCATTGCTCCGCTGTGGGAAGATACCCTCACGGTACTCACTTGGAATGACATCGGGGGCATTGTCATCGAGCCGAATTTCTTCCTCCATTACGACCAGCTCACCCGCGAACAATAACTAGAGGGGGTAAATTTGCCCCCTACTCACTCACCACGATCGTCACTGCGGTTGCTTCCCCACTCTTGATGCGCCATGCGGTCACGACCATCCCATTGATAGTCGGGGGTCGCTCGGCTGTCCACTCGGCGTAGATGGCGGGGCATACAATCAAAAAAACGACATCAGGATAGGCGCATTCTCTAATATCCGTCTCCGAAGGCCGATCCATTCCCTGTGGGTGGCTGTGGAAGATGCCAATGGTATCGAGGCCCGCTTTGGCAAAACGGGTCATCGCCTGAATTTGGGCGCGTGGCTCCATCAAGAAAGTTACCTCTGGTTGGGCAGCGATATTGGGAATGGAAACCACCTGTTCACCAAAAGCAGCCCTGTCAAATGGCTTCCAGCGCCCCCCAATGAGTCCGCATACTTCAGCGCCTGATTGACTAGCCGCATGGCCGCAGATTTCTGTATAGACACCTAGATTGATATAGAACTTCGCCATTGTCTTCAGACTTTTAGGCGCTTCTCAACATAAACTGATGGAATTTTTATAGGCATACATTATAATAGATTACACAAGTAAAATGTGAATTTAACCACAGTTAAATTTCACCGATAATATGGACGCTACCGCATGGAAAGGAATCCCAATGGCTCAATCTACCCTCCAAACCAGTGCCCCTGCTGAAAGGGTCGAGCCGATTGAAAAGGCCATTCCCAAAACACATACCCCCCCGCAAAGTCATTTCACGCGGCTTATCGCCAATATTGAACCAGTCCTTGTGGTCATCACGGCTCTTGCCATCGTAACCAGCATGGCGTTTGAACAACTTGACCTGCCTGCATGGACAGTCCTTTCCGCCAATGTCATTAGTTATTTGGCAGGTGGCTATTTTGGTGTGCAGGCTGGATTCCAGAGTCTGTTGCATAAAGAAATCAACGTTGACCTCTTGATGGTACTGGCAGCGGCTGGCGCGGCATTAGTAGATCAATGGCATGAGGGCGCGATTCTGCTGTTTCTGTTTAGTCTTTCGAATGTCCTGCAAGACTACGCGATGGGTCGTAGCCGCAAAGCTATCCAGAGCCTGCTTGATCTCCGACCTGATACCGCGACTATTCGACGTGATGACCGTTTAGTTGAAGTGCCCGTTGAGGAACTGCGGCACGGCGATGTGGTCATTTTACAGCCGGGGGCGCGTATTCCGGTAGATGGTCGCGTAATTCGTGGTTCAGCCAGTGTGAATCAGGCCAGCATCACCGGGGAATCTGTACCCGTTCTCAAACAAGTTGGGGATGAAGTTTTTGCCGGAACCATCAACGAAAATGGAGCATTAGATGTTGAAGTTACCCGCCTCTCATCCGAAAGTACCCTTTCACGCATTATTCAGATGGTCGAAAACGCGCAGGCCAATAAAGCCAATACCCAGACGGCTCTCGACAAATTTGAACAATATTACGCGATGGTTGTCATCGGCATGACCATCCTACTGATTTTCCTGCCACCCCTGCTCACGAGTGTGGATTTTAATGACAATTTCTATCGAGCAATGGTTGTGATGGTGGTCGCCTCGCCCTGTGCGTTGGTCATCAGCACCCCTGCCAGCATCCTCTCGGCCATTGCGAATGGAGCACGACATGGAGTCTTGTTTAAAGGTGGGGCACATCTGGAAAGCATGGCCCTAATTAAAGTCGTCGCGTTTGACAAAACCGGCACGATTACCACTGGCAAACCCATAGTGACCGATATTGTGGTGCTTGACGGCCTGTCCGAAAACGAACTCCTAAAATTGACCGCCTCGGCTGAAGCCCGCTCGGAGCACCCACTTGCCAATGCGGTGGTCAAGGCCGCCAATGAGCGCCAACTGTCACTGGTCGAACCGGAGATTTTCGAAGCCGTGCCGGGTCGGGGTATCCGCGCCACCATTGACGGCAAAGACCTGCTCATCGGCTCAGAGCGTCTCTTTGATGAAGGCGACATTGTTATTCCCGATTCCATCCGCCAGCAGCAAGAGGGATTTTATCAAAACGGCAAGACCGCTCTCCTTGTGTATCAACAACCGGAGCATTGGTTAGGCATTGTCGCCATTGCCGACACCCCTCGCCCCGAAGCCAAACGTGCCCTAGAAGCCCTACACCATGTCGGCATTCAGAAAATCGCCATGTTGACCGGGGATAATCCTCAAGTTGCGGCGGCCATCGCGGGAAGTACCGGAATTGATGCCCCCTACGCCAATTTGATGCCAGAGGACAAGGTAACGGTTCTCAATGAACTCGCCGCCGAATATGGCCCGGTGGCAATGGTCGGTGATGGTGTGAACGATGCTCCCGCCCTAGCAACCGCCTCGCTCGGTATTGCGATGGGGGCGGCGGGCACGGATGTCGCGTTGGAAACTGCCGATGTCGTGCTTATGTCCAGCGACCTCTCGAAAATCCCATATGCGATTGCCCTTAGTAAGCGGGCCAGACGAATCGTAATTCAGAATCTCATATTCAGTATGTCGGTAATTGTCGTGCTGGTGATTAGCGCTCTACTGCCCTTTGTCCAACTGCCTTTACCGTTAGGCGTGGTGGGTCACGAAGGCAGTACCGTCATTGTGGTGCTGAATGGCTTACGATTGTTAGCCTTCCGACCAGAGTAACGGATTATAATGAGGGTGGACAGCCATCGTTCTTTGGGGAGAAACATCCATGCCCACCCTCATCGCACTTGCCCTAATCCTGTTGGTCATCACTCCACCATGTTATGGCATCTTGGTCATTTTGCTTGATACGCAAACGCCCCCACGCCAACGCACGACCCGCGCCGTCGGAGGGGCACTCTTATTCAAATCAGCAGGGATAGGTAGCCTAATGCTCATAACAGTTGTCAGTCAAGCGCAGTGGGCCTACTTCCTGCCAACCTTCTTGGTTTTCCTTACGATGCTTGCCGTGACGCGCATTATGCAGCTTGAATTCAGGCGGGGCTTTGAATTGAAGAACTAATCTTCGCTGTCGTTCTCATCCAAATCATCAACCTCGTCTTCTGGTTCTTCATCACCATAGGACTCATCACCCCATTCGAGTTCCATTTCGCCAATGTACACCGTATCACCCGGCTTCACGCCTGCTTTCTCTAGTGCTTCGGAGACACCCATCGCCTCTAGGATTTTTTGGAAGCGCATCAACGCTTCGTCATAATCCCAATAGGTCATTTGAGCCGCCCGTTCGATGCGTTTACCAGATACTTGGAAACTGCCATCCATGCGGCGCGAAATCTTAAAGGCCAATTCATCCTCTACCAGACGATACACCCGCACTTCTTCGGCTTCTTGTATAGGAGTCTCAGTTTCATCAGGCAGGCTGTCCAACATCTCGAAGGCCTTATAAATCAATTCACGAGTCCCTTGTTGTGTTGCAGCGGATAGTGCCATCGGTTCACGACCCAGTTTGCGAAGTTCGGTCTGCAATTTGGGCCAAGCGGCTTGGGCTTCCGGCAAGTCCATTTTGTTGATGACCACCACCGTTGGCCTCTTCAACAACTTCTCATCGAACAGCGCCAATTCAGTGTTAATCTGGTGATAGTCTGCCAATGGGTTTGCACCTGCCCCATCCAGCATATGAATGAGGACACGGGTACGCTGAATGTGCTTTAAGAAATCGTGCCCCAAGCCTACTCCCTGACTCGCCCCTTCAACCAGACCGGGGATGTCGGCGACCACCATATCCCGATAATCGAGGCGAACCATGCCCAGATTAGGAATCAGGGTGGTGAAGGGATAATCGGCAACCTTTGGTTTGGCATTAGAGATAACCGACAGTAGAGTGCTCTTGCCCGCGTTGGGTACGCCAACAATGCCCACGTCCGCCATCAGTTTCAATTCAAGATTGAGCCACTTTTCCTCCCCCGGTTCGCCTTTTTCGGCCACACGCGGGGCTTGATTGGTGCTGCTCTTAAATTTGGTGTTGCCCTTACCCCCGCGTCCACCTTTGGCAACAATCACGCGCTGGGCAGGTCTGGTTAAGTCAGCGATGAAGTTGCCGTCATCATCCCGGACAATTGTCCCGACAGGCACTTCAATTTCTAAATCGGCGGCGGTTGCTCCCGTTCGCAGTGCGATCCCACCTGCCACACCCGATTCTGCCCGAAAGTGAACCTTATTGGCGAGCGACTGGAGCGTATTAATTTTGGGATTGGCAACCAAAATGACATTTCCGCCATGTCCCCCATCTCCTCCATCCGGGCCACCACGCGGGGCAAATTTCTCCCGCCGAAAACTAATCCGTCCATCCCCACCGTCGCCGCTTTTGACAAATACGCGGGCTTCATCCAAAAACTGCTGTGTCATGCTTATCTCGCTATTTCTCGCTATCGGGACCATCCATGATCCCGTTCATATCAAAATCACGCCCCTGCTGCAAAATACTCGTCAACAGGTAGCGGGCTAACTTAAAAAAATCCGACAGTTGATCTATCTGCGTAACATAATGCGTGGCGGTTTTTTTCAAATCGGCATCCATCGTCGGCATTTTTTCGCGCAGTTGGTTGATGCTAGTCTCTAACACACTCAAGGCACGGTCAATATCACGAATTTCGCGGCTGCCGATGACATTTTGGATAACCTGCCATAAATCACTTTCGGCCTCATAATATTTCTTACGGGTCTCGCGCACCCATACCTCGCGCACAATCCCCATGTTTTCCAACGTGCGGATATTCATGCTGATGCTGGCTTTGCTTTTACCCAGATGCTCCACCAAATCGTCCAGACTCAGCGGACCCGGACTTAACAGCAGTGCACCATAGAGTTGGCCCATGACCTTGTTATAGCCAAAATAATCGGCCAATTGGCCCAAGCCCTCCAACATACTATCATTGACCGCCTGTAGTGTCTGATCCAAATTTATGCCTTGATTGGTTACATCACTCATCTAATGATAATCCTTGCCACACACCACTTTGGAAATAATCATATTATACCGTCAGGCTAAATGCGATAGTGTCATCCGCCAATATTTTAGAAGGTGTTTCGGCTGCAACAGCAATCACATTTGCCAATTTCATAGGACAGGTTAGTCGCATCGGGGCTGGGAGTCATCACTTGCTCCGGTGGCGACACATACCCTCCTGTCCCCCGCTGCAAGAATGCTCGTTCTGCCATTTTGTCTAACACCGGATAGAGATTTGCGCCGGGGCATACCGTTGTATCATTAAACTCCCGATGGGCCGCCAAGTGGGTGAGACTTAACCGAATTGCCAACCAATTGACCAATGCCTGTGTATTGTCTAGTTGCGTTTGGGTCGGTGATATTTCTTCAAAATTCCCAAATAGACAGATTCCCAAACTACCCGTATTATGCAATTCGGTGTGGGTGCCCCGTGCCGACATCTTGCGCCCTTCGTAAACCTTACCTGTCAATCCCACCCCAAAATGATAGGCAATATCGGCCCATCCGCGCTCATCCAGATGCAAGTTTTGAATCTCGTGTATCGTAGTGTCGTCATCCATCTCATACAGCGATGAGTGATGAATCACAACGGTTTGATAGGCTTCTCGCAAATCAACGTCATATTCGCGCCAACCTTCGGGATTATCTAACGAATAAAATCCAAATTCTTCTTCGGCCTCATGATTAACAGCCCGTGCTCCCCATTCTTCACGAGGGATAATCGGAGGGCGATCAACCTGCTTGAATCGCGCCAAACGTGCGGGGTCAGGTGTGCGAGTGGGTAGGATTGCGGTGGGATTGGGCGTTTCCTCATTGACCACTGAAAACCCAATGGCAGTTATTCCGGCACAAGCCAACGCTCCGGCAACCCCCAAGCCGGATAAGGCCAAAAAATCCCGCCGGGAGATGGCAGCAGGTTTAGCAGGCATGAATGGTGGATGTTGATGTGTCATACGGCACTTAGTTTCTGTTTAGCTGGAATTCCCCTTACATCAAATATTAATCCCAGAATGGGTCTTTTGTCATTGTCCGGTTATCAACTCTGCGTTAAACTGACCACCAACCAATATTAAATTGCTTTCATTCGACCTTGAAACTCAGGAGTACCTTTTACCCCATGTCAGACTTCCGTATCGAAAAAGATTCGCTTGGCGAGCTACAAGTCCCCGCCAGTGCATTATACGGCGCACAGACGCAACGTGCCGTGCTTAATTTCCCTGTCTCAGGCGGACGCTGCTATCCGGCCTTTATTTGGTCAATGGCGACCATCAAGCGTGCGGCAGCAGAGGTCAACCTCGATTTGGGCCTATTCCAAGACAAAGAGGTAGATGGCAAAAAGACCAGCGGAGCCGAGATCGCCAAAGCAGTCATGGCGGCGGCGGATGAAGTTATTGCTGGTAAATGGAATGACCATTTTGTGGTAGACCCCTTCCAAGCCGGTGCGGGCACTAGCCAAAATATGAACACCAATGAAGTGATCTCCAACCGCGCCAATCAACTCATCGGCTATGCCATTGATAATCCCAAAAAGCCCGTCAACCCCAACGACCATGTGAACATGGCCCAATCTACCAACGACACCATCCCTACCGCCGTTCGTTTGGGCTGCCTATGGCGCTTGGACGAATTATTGGCCGTCTTGACGAAGCTCCAAATCGCCCTCGAAGACAAGGCCAAAGAATTTGATGGCGTGGTCAAGAGTGGACGTACTCATTTACAAGACGCCGTACCCGTCCGCCTCGGTCAGGAATTTGGTGCCTATGCCAAAGCCATTGAGCGCAATATTCAAAAAATCAACCTTGCCGCCGATGGCCTGCGTCGTCTGGGGATTGGCGGCACTGCGACGGGCACTGGCCTGAACGCCCATGTCGAATACCACAGCCGCATGGTCAAAAAATTGGGCGAATTGACGGGCATTGACCTTGAAGAAAGCGACGACCTGTTCGAGAGTATGCAAAGTATGCAAGACGCGGTGTTTTTCTCCGGGGCGTTGCGTACCCTCGCGCAAGATTTGATCCGCATCGCCAACGATTTCCGTCTGCTTTCCAGCGGCCCCAGCACGGGTCTCGATGAAATCCGACTGCCCGCGGTGCAGCCCGGCTCCAGCATCATGCCCGGTAAGGTCAACCCTGTCTTGGCGGAAATGCTCGATATGGCGATGTTCCATGTCATCGGCAATGACTTAACGGTGATGATGGCAGGCCAAGCAGGTCAGCTTGAACTCAACGTAATGATGCCGATTATCGCCCATAACCTGTTCGAGATGATGCACGTCATCATTGGCTCCGTCAAAGCCTTCACTGAAAAATGTGTGGTGGGTCTGACCGCCAATGCCGAAAAAGCCGAAGGGTGGCTGGGCAAAAATGCCATTTTGGTGACGGCCCTCAACCCGATTATCGGTTATCTGAAGGGTGCCGAAGTCGCCAAGAAAGCCATGTATGAAGGTCGCTCCATCGTGGATGTGGTGGTCGAACTCGGCTACATGACCCGCGAAGACGCGATTAAGGCGCTCGATGCCCGTCGCATGACCGAAGGCGGCATCATTGAAGGCGTCGGTGGCGGTGGTGGCTGATTTTTCAGCACTCATGTCCAGAATCAAATGCTTGGGATAGGTCGCACGTTATGGCCTATCCTTTATTTTCTTCATTTCCACCCATTGAGTCAGCCTATCGTGGGCAAGGCGCATTAGACAAAAATGATTCGTCCCGGCACACTTATCCCGCAATCGAAACGGAAGGTATTCGCTTGAGCTATAAGCGCATCGGAATTTTTGGCGGCACTTTCAACCCGCCCCATCTGGGACACTTGATTCTCGCCGAAACCGCAGCCGACAGCCTTGAACTGGACTGCGTATTTTTCGTACCCGCATCCAATCCACCACACAAAATCGGCCTGCCGCGTGCCCCCGCCGAGGATCGTCTGGCAATGGTGAAATTGGCGATAGATGGAAATTCACGTTTTACGACTTCCCGCGCAGATATGGATCGTCCGGGGCCGCATTACGCCGTAGATATGATTGCTATGTTTCACCGCGATTATCCCGATGCCGAGCTATTCTTTCTAATGGGCAGTGATTCCCTGCGCGATTTTCTGTCATGGTCGCAGCCCGATGAAATTTTGCGGATGACGACATTGGTGGTGATGCAGCGCCCTGATGTCTATCCAGACCTCTCAACGTTGACCCGCCGCCTGTCGGGATTATTGGAAAAACTCTATTTTCTGGAAGCGCCCGAAATCGAGATTTCTTCAACGGAAATTGTCACCCGAATTAAACAAGGACGCTCGATTCGCTATCGTGTTCCCGAATCCGTCCTGAACTATTTGACCGAACATCAACTGTATACTGTGTCAAAAGATGATGAAAGCTAAACCTCTGTTCGTAACCTGTCTATTGATCGCCTGCGCCTTTGGGTTGCTGGTGATGAGTCCGCTGACCTTTGCCCAAAGTGGTCAGGGCCAGCCAACCCCCACGCCCCAAGTTGGCACACTCGTTCCACCAACGCCTATCACTGTCGCCACCCCCACGCCTACCCCCCAAACAGCAGCCGTGTCGGGGATTCGCACCCTACAGGACACGGGCAAAATCCGCGTCGGGGTGCGCTATAATGTACCACCTTTTTCGTGGTTGGATGACAAGGGTGAAGTGAATGGCTATGAAGCCGAATTGATGCGGGCCATCGCTGTTGACCTCAAGGTTGAAGTCGAATTTGTTCAGGTCACCGCCGAAACCCAACTGCAAGCCCTATTGAGTGGGCGAGTGGATGTATTGATTGGCGAACAAATTCACACCCGCGATGGTGAGCAGTGGATGGAATACTCCCACCCCTATTATTATAACGAACAGCGCATGGTCATTCGGCAGGGCGACCCCTACGGCAGAATCGCGGATTTAGCTAACCATCGGGTCAGTGTCATCGCGGGCAGTCGTGGCGAAGAGGCGATGGGGCTATGGATGGCCCAAACAGGCACGGGCATGGAATTGGTGCGCTATCTCACCCAAGATGATGCCCTCGACGCCCTTGCCAATGGCGAAGTGGCCGCAATGGTCGGTGAATTGGATGATTTATCGCGGGCCGGACGCCAAAATATGAGCCTGATTGGGGAGGTGGTACGCTTTGACTTCTACGCCATCGCCTTCCGCCGCCACGATGTCAATTTGCGTAATCCAGTCAATCGCGCCATCCAGCGCCTCTATGCCAGTGGCCGCGTCAAGGAAATTGCAGGCAAGTGGTTTCCCGACAAAGACATCAACTTTGCCGCCCTCATCCCGGTCTATGATAATTTCGACGGCGACACTCGTGAGGTCAAAGATTTCCCCCCTGATATTCCCAGCCCGAATCAGTCCGTCATGGACAAAATCCGCAATGGAGAAGCCATTACGGTTGCCGGGGTCAGCCTGAATGATACCGACCCCCTCTACAAACGATTCCTCGACCCTCTCAACCGCGAAATCATGTATGAGATGGGACGGCGCTGGGGCGTGACCATCGTCTTTTTGCCCGATACCGCTGATACAGGCGTAGATTTGGTCGCCAATGGACAGGCCGACATCGCGGTGAACGTGCGTCCGCGCTGGGATGGGGCGGATCGTGCGGACTATTCCCTGCCCTATCACTATCACAAGCATCAAATTTTGGTGGTCAAAGATGGGCGCTACGATGGGGGCATCAGCAGTTTTCGCGGGGGGAGTTGGATTGGCTATTACGAAGACACCCCTGCCGATGGGGAACGCCTTGAATTCTTGGTTGATTTCCTGAGAATTTCCCCAGCGATTTACCGCTTTATCAGTAATCAGCAGGTCATCGAAGAAATCTTCGATCAGCGCAATGTGGATGGCATTTTTGCGGATAGCATCCGTCTACAGGCCTTGACCATTGAATATCCGCGTAATGCGTGGGCGGTGCTGCCCAATTTTGAGGATTTATTCCGTCCAATTGTGATGGCGACCCCGCGCAACGATGCCGACTTTTTGACATTGGTCAATTGGACATTGGCGGACATGTATCGAGATGGTACGCTCACCAATATTTGGACGGCGAACTATCCGGCTGTGCCTTTGTTCCCCGGTCAGGATGTCCCGCCCTTCGTTCCCGATTGGGCAGGGGTCGGCGACTTTTTGTATCAAAGTGAACAATGACAACACACTTTTACATTACGCCCTATCCGCCCGCTGAATGGGAAGAGCGCACAACTGATCTTGTGATAGACCCTGCCCATTACAAAGAATTGCTGTTTCAAAAATGGCCGAATGCCAAAATACTTCAGGAGACGCCTGATTTTCTGGTATTCGGTATCCCCATGCCCAATTCCGAAGTCTATTTATATGGGCATGTAAGGAAGTTTTGGGCATGTCTTGAAACTCCTTTCGAGGAGTTTTTCTTGTGGCATCGCTCAGTCATTTCTTCCGATTGCCAACTCTTCCTTTTTCGTACCAGTTCATGGGATGCCTTAGAGTTAAAATTGGATACAACCCTTGAGGAAGTGAAAGCGTTCATTGGAAGAGTGTAACACCGCTCCTGATTCGCACGTTTCTACTGCTTATTCATTTGATCCCGGCTGGCGATACCAATTCCGGTCAAGATAAACGCCGATCCGACGATCTGAAACAATACAGGCCATTCGTCCAGAAAAATTGCCGCCAATATCCCGCTGCCAATCGGCTCTCCCAACACCACCAAACTGACATAGGCCGCTGGCAAATAGCCGAGCGCATAATTAAACGACGAATGCCCAATCAACTGCGCGGTCAATCCCATCAAGGCCATCCACAAATACGCCTGCCATGCCAAGCCGCCCACCTGCTGGCCCGTCACAATCACCGCAACCACCAGAACAATCGCTGCCACGCTGTAAACCAACCATACATAGGGGATAAGGCTCAACCCATCCCGCAGCCGTCGTCCGATGACAAAATAGATCGCCGCCATGATTGCCCCAATAATCGCCAAGCCATTGCCTAACAGGGGGTCGGAACGATTGGGTGGATCACCCGCCGAACCCGTTAGCGCCACCAAAATTCCCCCACCAAATGCGAGCGCCAATCCCATGAGTGTAAATCGGCCTAATTTCTCTTTGAGGAAAATAGGGGCAAGCACGGCCACCCACAAGGGATTGGTCGTCACCAACACCACACTGTTGACCACCGAGGTATATTCCAGTGAGGTAATCCATGTCGCAAAATGCAGTCCCAGCACTCCACCCCCAACCAACACAAAACCAATATCTCGCCGGGTCAGCCTTTGCAGTTCATGGGAATAATTGCGCACCGCAGGCAACGTCAAAACCAACGAGGCTACCACCATCCGCGCCGCCGCGATAACCAGAGATGGGGCATCCTCCTCTTGGGCCAAGCGGATAAACACCGCCGCCGTCGAGACTGCGAATACGCCGACCCCCATCACTAAAAACGGCCACCAACGCGGCATACTGGCCCGCTGCGTCATCGTCTGTTCACTCATAAAGGCTGGACTGTCCTTTGTGGAATGATAAGAAATCCAATAGAAATCTCGGCTGGACTATTGTACAGTTCGCAGCCCGTTTTGGCGCGTGTTATTATTACATTCGCACGTTTTACCAACGTTGAACTTCTTGAGGAGAAGAAAAACATGGCACACGAACTACCCCCGCTGCCGTATGCGTTTAATGCACTTGAACCCCACATTGACGCGATGACAATGGAAATTCATCATGACCGTCATCACGCGGCGTATGTCAACAATTTGAACAAAGCGCTCGAAAATTCACCGGAATTGGCGGCCCTGCCGATTGATACTTTGCTGAAATCGCTCGACAAAGTACCAGAAGCGTCACGCACTGCCGTCCTCAACAATGGCGGTGGTCACTTCAACCACACCCTATTTTGGACGATTATGAGTGCCAAAGGGGGCGGCGAACCCACTGGTGCGCTGGCATCTGCCATTAATGCCGCGTTTGGCAACTTTGCCGCATTCAAGGAAGAATTTGCCAAAGCCGCAACCACCCGTTTTGGCTCTGGTTGGGCATGGTTGTCCGTCAAGGGTGACGGCTCACTCACCATTACCTCCACCCCCAACCAAAACAATCCGCTGACCGATACCCCCGGCTTGACCCCCATTCTCGGTCTGGACGTGTGGGAACATGCCTATTATCTGAAATATCAAAACAAACGCCCCGACTACATCACGGCCTTCTGGAATGTAGTGGACTGGAATGCAGTGGCCGAACGTTTTGCCGCGGCCAAGAAGTAAGATCAACAGCGTAATCGAGTATTACGAAGGCGGGTTCATGATCGTGGACTCGCCTTTTTTGCTAATATCATTGGATGATTTCTGTAAATTATCCTAATTCGATTGACAGTCTTAACCAATTTGCTATAGTTAACGCACAAGCATGGTAAATCCCGGAGTTATCTCCGGTTAACATTTGTGCAACTCTGGCAAGGAGCCTTTAAATCATGACCCATATCATTACTGGTCTGTGTTTGCGTGACGGCGCGTGTGTAGAAGTCTGTCCCGTAGAATGCATTATCCCCGGCATCCCCGAAGCGGAATGGCCGTGGTACTTCATTGACCCCGACACCTGTATTGACTGCGGTGCTTGCGTACCCGAATGCCCCTATGAAGCCATCTTCCCCGAAGACGAAGTGCCGGATGCCTATGAAATGAAGCCCAGCCAAGGCTATCAACCCTTCAAGGGTGAGCGAGTCAATGCTGCGGGTGGTGAAGTATTTGACCTCACCGAAGACATCCAGCCTAATTACGATTTCTTTTCGGCTGGCCCCGGCTACAACGCTCGCGGCTAAGATTTTATCAACCTAAAGCTCAAAAAAACCATCTCCTTCCATCGGCAGATGGTTTTTTAACGTTCCAAAAGGCGACTCATGAATCTCGAACGATATCATCGTTTCACCCAGCAACTTGTTACCAATCTCGAAGCTGACCCACGTGTGTTGGGTCTCATATCCGCTGGCTCAATGGCAGCACAGGGACATGATCCCGATCAATGGTCAGATCACGATTTCCTAGTAGTGGTCGAAAGTGGACAGCAAGAAGATTTCCGTCAAAATTTGCGGTGGGTTCCCGATGACGACCATATCATTTTTTCGTTTCGGGAAACCGAACATGGCGTTAAGGCGATTTTCGACTATGGGCATCTGATTGAATTTGCGGTGTTTGATGCCGCCGAACTCCAGATGATTAGCGCCAATGAGTACCGATTGCTAATTGACCGCGCCAACCTTGCGCCTATCCTTACTGCGATTGCCGAAAAGACGGCTGCAAATGCCGCCAAAGGCAGCGACACCCACTATATGGGACAATTTCTAAGTCACTTAATGATTGGGGCCGCCCGTTACAAACGTGGCGAAAAGTTAAGTGGGCATCGCTTTATCAAAGATTTTGCGATGTATGAACTACTGTGGCTCTTGGGGAAATATTTACCTGCGGAAAACAAAGCGGTACTGGATAATCTGGATGCCTTCCGCCGCTTTGAAAAGGTTTTCCCGGAAATCGGCGCAACTTTAAATGATACCCTGCTGCTGAATCCTATTGATTGTGCCCTAGCCATGCTAAAAACAGCGGATACCTATTTGCGAGACGTGATGCCGAATTTCCCAGACAACGCTTTTGCCGCTATTCAGCAGTATCTTCAGAATATTCAGGCGACTTAATCGGTGCGGTTGGGGCGGACTTGAGAAAGGCCTCAACTGAGCTTAAGTTCCAATAGCGTGTCCCGTTCAACCCATGAGGCCGATGATCGAATTTAATGAGATTTTGAACATCGGCTTTATGCCGACCCAAAACCCATGCCACTTGTGAAACCGTCAGCGATGTTTCTTCAGGATGGGCCTGATGCCAATGGTCAAGGCGTGGCAGCCCCGGCGTAACGACCTCCTGTTTACAGACAGGGCAGCGCGTTTCGCTGATGGCGGCAAACTTAGGGGTATCCTCTTTAGGCGCAAAATAAGACGCATCCCACGCTACCAATTCGTCCTCTATATCCTCATCCAGCCGGACTCGCTCGTAAGTCTCCTCGTCGCTGAAGTAGCGGCTGTTAAAATAGCAGTTATCACAAATGCCATAGGGATGATTCTTGGGCAGCCGTTTGCCACAGCTTGCACATTGACGCGCCGCCTCAATTCGCCTCAACAGGGCCGCATCTATCCGCGCTGACCAATCCGCCCGCGCGTGACGAACCGCCTCCGCCTCCATACCACTGTTGCGAAATTCAGGCCGCTGGCTCAACCACAAATAGACATCGGCATGGGCAATAGATTCTTCGGTGAGGTCAAGATCAATACTGTCGCGGATTTCCAGCGGAGGCAGCGGCGGGGGTGGCATCTGCCGATCTAGCAAAATCGCCGTCGCACAGCGTCGCCAATAATGACGGGTATTTTCACGGGTTGGGGCATTGACCAATTTGAGCGCCATCTGCAACCCTAGCTGTTCAACTTCATGTGCCTCCAACATTCGTGCCAATTCAACCCGCTCGGTCATATCCGCTGTCTTGAGAACGCTGCGGAGGTGATCGGGAATGGATTCCAATCGCGCCCATTCTTGCAGGCGTTCCGCAAACGTCCCCGGCAGCAGTTCCAATTCTTCTACTGAAGGGGCAATACGAGCATGGGTCAACTGATGGACAGGAGCGCTAAATAAACGCCGCACTGTCGCCAAGCCATATTTGTCCATCGCCCCAACTTCGCCCGCTTCAGAATAGCCAAACCGTCCTGCCCGCCCGCCAATTTGCTGCACTTCGGAGGGTGTTAGCATCCGCCGATCCCGCCCATCAAACTTATCCACTTCATAGAAGCAGACATAATCGGCAGGTAAATTCAACCCCATTCCCACCGCGTCCGTTGCGACACAAATTTCCGTTTGCCCTTCCGCAAAACGATCCGCTTGGCGACGGCGGACTTCAGGCGGCAGACTGCCATACACTACCGATACTTTGCGGCGCATGGCTTCGAGGCGGGTTTTTAATTCCAGCACCATCGAGCGCGAAAAGGCCACCAAAATGGTGCGTTTGGGTAGTCGGCTAAGGGACCAAGGATAGTCAGCAACTTTGATTGGGGCGAGGCGCTGATGTTCGACCACTTCAAATGGCATGGAAACGGATTCAGCCATCGTCTTGACCAAATTTAGGGCTGCTTTTGGCCCGATGACATGAATTTCTGGCGCACGGGCCTCCATCAAAGCGCGTGTCCACGCCCAACCGCGATCCGGGTCGGCCAGCATTTGGGCTTCGTCAATAATGATGCACTTGCCGCTGTGCTGTGCATTAAACATCTCAATCGTGGAAGCGGTGATCGTCGCCCCGTCCACCGGAATATATTCTTCCCCGGTCAACAGATTGCAGCGCACGCCGTTCATATTGAGGCGGTCAAACACCTCAAATGCCAATAAACGCAAAGGGGCGAGATACCAACCACTCCCCGCGTCAGCCAGTGCAGTCAGGGCGTCATGGGTTTTGCCGCTGTTGGGCGGGCCAATATGAATCGTTACCCGCTGATTTTCGCGCCCTTCATGCTCCCATGTCGGGAAAATTGGCAGCAAGCGTGCGCGTAGCTCTTCGCGTAACTGTTTTTCTTCTTGAGCGCGGCGCTTCCGGGTATCTTCAGTCCGGGCCTGCTCCTCGGCATACGCGGTACGGCGTTCATCGCGCCACTCGACCTTTTTAACCCTCAGCAGAGCCTTAAACTCATAGAGATGCTCTGGCAAGCCCCACTGACCATAGACCTGTTCCCAGCGCGGGTTAGTGGTACTCAGTTTTTCCTGCTGCAAGTGATGACGCACCTGAGCATAGGATAATTCAGCCACCAGTGCAATTTCACGCGGCTTAATCTTTTCCCGGCCTGTAAAATGCAGCGCATATTGCGGATTGGTATACGCAGTTTCAACATCATCCGCCGGAAGCCGAATATTGCCTTGTGGGTCTTCAAAGGCAAACACATCGCCCGCCTGAATCGCCGCCTCAAGGGTTTCGGGCCGTGTACCCAGACGAGTTGCGGCTTTATTCAAGACATAGGTACGCGCCGCCACTTTTTGCCGATAGGTCGCCCCGTCTTTGGCATCAGGCCGCAACACGTCACCCGAATCTTCCAAAAACGGCTGCCATTCTTCATCTCGAACTCGACTCTCCGCTGCTGCCGTCCGTCGGGCTTTTTCAATGTCGGCTTCGACATGTGTGACCCACGACATCAACTGGCCTTTTTTGCGCCATTGCAGCGAAAATCGGATGAGCTGCCCCTGCCCCACCAGACGATCAATAATCGGCTGTTCAAACTGCTCAACCAGCACATCAAAGCGTGCCACCTCGCCTTTAAAGGTTTTCAGATAGGCCACAATTTGTTCCAGCATCGGGGCAAGATTGCGCCGCAGCAAAACTTCTTGGATGGTCAATGCACCCAAGCGCAGGGGGTCATAGATCAGCCCATCGGCCTGCATCAAGATTTCCCGGCTTAACAGACCCTGCATGGCTGTTTCATCTGCTCGACTAGCAAGCGCGGTCAATTCGGCATAACCCGTATCGGGTAGACTATCTATCACCGATTTCTCAGCATCCGAGAGTTTGGCTTGCCTTGCATTTAATAAATCGGCAATGGGACGGTCAATATACGTATTGGCATCCCGCATTCGGGGCAACTGCGGACGACACCAAGCCCGCAACGCATTTACTTGGTCAGCCGTTCGTCGCTGGGGGTCAAAATATAAATCACCCACCTGCCCAACCTTGCCGAACTCAACCAATTGGGTAATTTGTTTATTGGCCCGATTATCCACTCGGAAGCGACTTGCTAAGACACTGCGGGTCACAAAACCTTCGGGGATGCGGATAAGCAGGTGAAAAAGCGTTTCGGGGCTAGTTTTCCATTTTGCCATGCGTGTACTTTTCATTGATGGGATTGTCGGGGTAAGCCGTTACCACCAGCCCCATGTCGCGCCTCGACGGGTTCAGCCACGACTTGGACTGAGGCTTGGGGCGCTTCTAGGTCAGCCGTCTCTTTTTTTTGAGTCGGTTGTATGTCGGCCATTTTCAACTCAACAGTTGCCACATCACGACTCGGGGTCGGGTAATCATTTAAGCTGGCTTTTTCGCTCTGGGGCAGTTCATCAACAACTACCGACTCACCCAGTTCAAGCGCAGGCACCCAAAAGCCAAAGGTGCTGCCTTTATTTGCTTCACTTCGAAACCATACTTCACCTTCCGAGCGCTCGATGATGGCCTTGACAAGGCTCAGACCTAAGCCTGTTCCTTCGATAGTCTCAGTACCGGGTTCGCGTGCCCGATAAAACCGCTGGAATAACCTCTTTTGGCGTTCTGGGGCGATTCCAAACCCGTTATCTTCAACCTCAAAAAAGACCCGACTGCCCATGCGCTCCAACCGGACAATGATTCGACCATGCTCGGGCGTATATTTTACGGCATTACTAATTAAATTAATCATGGCTTGGCGGAACAGGGCCAACTCACCGGATACAATAATTGGCTTGCTTGGCAAGGCTGCCACCAATTCATGTGATTTTGCATCTGCCTCAGTACGCATCCGGGTCAAGGCATCTTGCAGCGCCGCCACCAGATTAATGGGGTGATCTGAGATTTGCAGTGCCGCCTCAATCCGCTCCAAAGTCAGCAGTTCATCAATCAACAAGCGCATCTGATTGGCTGCCCCTTCGATATTTTCAATCGCTTTGGATGCCAAGTCTGGCATTTGTTCACGCAGGCGCTTCAATAGGAATATTCCATTAATGACAGCATTGAGCGGGTTGCGTAAATCGTGCGCCGCCATCCGAATCATATCGGATTTCAATTGTTCGGCGTTATAGGTACGGGTATATAAATCCGCATTCCGAAAAGCAATCGCAGCACGGTTTGCCACATGAATGACAAACGCCCGCATATCGGTATTAAAATGGGTAGGGCGGCGGCTTTCCAAATGCAGCACCCCCAAAACCTCTCCCTTAAATACCAACGGAACGGTAAATTGGGAGCGCGATCCAGCATAGATCAAACTTTGATCGGCATGGCTGGTCACATACGCCATATAAACGGGTTTGCCACTTTCAGAAACTCGCCCCAAAATCCCAGCATGAACCGAGAGCGGTTCACGCATCAAAGTAGTAGCATATTGAAAGGCCGCTCCCACCACCCGCACTACCTGAAGGCCATTTTCAACTTTTTTGGCGATCAACCCCGTATCGGCGGCGGTGCGACGAATGGCCCAATCCAGCGT
This sequence comes from Anaerolineae bacterium, assembly GCA_021463865.1. GTDB lineage: Bacteria > Chloroflexota > Anaerolineae > Aggregatilineales > J027 > CFX10. The sequence goes on along the minus strand of JAJTXY010000010.1, from coordinate 83,319 downwards.
AATATCCAACACATGTTCCAGATTCAGGACACTGTTAAGTTCCCGATCCAAATTCTGTAAAAATTCGAGTTCCTGAAGGCGTTCATTTAACTCGTCAGGGTTCTCAACTGCCCCAGATGCAGGTAGGTTAGGGTCAGTCGTCATAAGCAAACAACTCCACCAAAATCAGCCATTTTTGCGCCTACAAACATTACAATCTTAGCATAAAATAGATGCCGCGCTAACGAATTTTTGACGAATGGCGGCGTTTGTTCTATATTTAACAAGTGAACCACATCCCACGAATTATAACGCTGGCCCTGCCGCGTAATAATATCAATAACAAACAAAATTTGTCCCCACGACAGCATGGAGGCGTAAGTACATGGTGGATAGGACACAAGATTTTACCAGTGGATTACTGGAACAAATTAAAGGCTTTAGCCGTGATGTGCAGGCCGTCGAAGTCGGTAACGTACTCAAAGTTGGTGACGGTATCGCCCTCGTATCCGGTTTGCCCAATGTACGTGCTCAGGAATTGGTTGAATTTTCCAACGGTACACTCGGCGTAGCCTTCAATCTCGAAGAGGACAATGTTGGTATCATCATCCTCGGCGAGTACATTGACATCAACGAAGGTGATGAAGTTCGGGCGACAGGGCGTATTAACTCTGTTCCAGTTGGCTCGGAACTCATCGGGCGGGTCGTCAACATTCTAGGCGAACCACTTGATGGCAAAGGAGCAATCAATGCCACTGGCGGCACCTATGCCGTTGAGCGTATCGCCCCCGGTGTTATGGAACGCCAAAACGTGTTCCGTCCGGTGCAAACAGGCTACCGCGTGGTAGACGCCCTGATTCCAATTGGGCGTGGACAGCGCGAATTGATTATCGGTGATCGTGGTACGGGCAAGACGGCACTCTGCTTGGACACGATTATTAACCAAAAGAACAATCGCCCCGGCGACGAATTGATCTGCATTTACGTCGCCATTGGCAAGCGTGCTGCGGAAATCCGCCGCGTGGTTGCCACATTGGAAGAATACGGCGCGATGAGCCACACCATTGTGGTCGCCGCCTCCGCTTCCGACCCCGCCGCTATGCAATATCTTGCGCCCTATGCGGGTTGCGCCATCGGCGAATACTTTATGGAAAATGGTAAGGATGCCCTCGTCATTTACGACGACCTGTCCAAGCACGCTTGGGCCTATCGTCAAGTATCGCTGCTGCTGCGCCGTCCTCCGGGCCGTGAAGCGTATCCCGGTGACGTGTTCTATCTGCACAGCCGTCTATTGGAACGTGCCGCGCAGCTTTCGAAGGAACGTGGTGGTGGAAGTTTGACCGCTCTCCCCATCATCGAAACCCTGCTCGGTGACATCGCCGCCTATGTGCCCACCAACGTGATTTCGATCACCGACGGACAGATTTTCTTGGAAGGCGACTTGTTCTATTCCGGTCAGCGTCCCGCCTTGAACGTGGGTATTTCGGTGAGCCGCGTGGGTGGTGACGCCCAGACTAAAGCGATGAAGAAGATCGCTGGCCCGCTGAAAGTAGACCTTGCCCAGTTCCGTGCGTTGGCAGCCTTTGCCCAATTCGGCTCTGGTTTGGACAAAGACACCCAAGCCCGTTTGGATCGTGGGATGCGCTTGACTGAACTGATGAAGCAGCCCCAATTCCAACCCGAAGCACTGCACAAACAGGTCGCTATCATTTTCGCTGGGACACGCGGACACCTTGACCATGTACCGGTCAGCCGTGTCAAGGAATGGGAAGCCGGCTTCTTGCGATTCTTGGAAACCCAATACCCCGACTATCCCAACAAGCTCTATGAAAAATTGACCTTTGAGAACGTTGAGGAAATCCTCACCACTGCGGTGAAAGACTTCAACGCAACTTGGAACTAATACGGAGAGACTATGGCCTCCGCAAGAGAAATTAAGCGACGCATTGGTAGCGTCAAAAACATTTCGCAGGTGACACGGGCACTGGAAGCAGTGTCCGCCAGCCGCGTGCGCCGTGCCCAAGAACAGGTGCTCAACAGCCGCCCCTATGCCGAAAAAGCATGGGAAGTGCTGGTGAATGTCGCCACTGCAACGGGGGCTAATGAACATCCCCTGCTTGCCAAACGTGATGGAATTCAAACGATTGACATCGTGCTCGTCACGTCGGATCGTTCGCTGTGCGGCGCATATAACAACAACATCATCAATGTCGCCGAGCGCTTTGCCGCCAGTTTCCAAAATGGTCAGCATGTGCGCTGGATTACAGTGGGACGCAAGGGTCGTGACTATCTCGCCCGTCGTGGCAAGAATATCATCGCCGAATTCCATAACCTACCCACCCCCCTGTCCATCGCCAGCATCGCCCCGATCGGTAACTTGGTCGTCGAAGATTTCCTTTCTGGCACAGTAGACGCGGTGTTCCTTGCCTACACTGATTTCGTGAATATGTTGGTGCAGCGCCCAGCGGTGATTAATTTGCTGCCCCTGCAACGCTTTTCACCGGAAAACATGGTACAGCAAGAACTCCTCAAAGCCGAGCCAGATGCGACCACCGCAGGCCGTGATTATCTCTATGAGCCAAACGCCAGTGCGATTTTGGATGAGATTATTCCACGTTTTACCACGTTGGAAATCTATCAGGCCCTTTTGGAGAGCAATGCTAGCGAACACAGCGCCCGGATGGTTGCCATGCGGAACGCCAGTGAAAGCGCCATCGCTCTCGCGGCTGACTTGACGCTGGAATACAACAAAGCCCGTCAGTTAGCCATCACCAGCGAAATTTTGGACATCGTGGGTGGCGTCAATGCCCTCCAACAAACACAGGACAAGGCGACTCTGAAAGCCGCCGATCAATTCATCAAAGATGTGGGTGGGGAACTGCTTGCCGACAAACGTGCCGAGCGTTCCACCAGCGCCCGACACAACTAATGAAGGAGCAGCAATAACACTATGGCTGAAGTGCTTGGAAAAATCATACAAGTATTGGGTAGCGTGGTAGACGTTGGCTTTAGCCCAGAGGTTCACCTACCCGATATTTATCACGCGATCCGTATCCCGCTGGGTGATGGCAAAGAAGACCTGATTTTGGAAGTGCAAAACCACATCGGGGAACATCAGGTTCGCTGCGTGGCAATGGACACCACCGACGGTCTCTCGCGTGGGATGGATGCCTATGGGACTGGTGACTATATCCGCGTCCCCGTGGGTGAAGCCACATTGGGTCGTATCTTTAACGTGTTGGGTCGCCCAATTGACGGGAAACCCCCTGCCGACACCAACCTGCACTACCCCATTCACCGTTCTGCGCCAGCCTTTGCCGAACAGACCTCCAAGACCGAAGTCTTTGAAACAGGCATCAAGGTTATTGACCTTATTGCCCCCTTCACCAAAGGTGGCAAGATGGGTATTTTCGGTGGTGCGGGTACGGGCAAAACCATCATCATCACCGAATTGATTGACTCCATCGCCAAAGTTCACTCAGGCCTCTCCGTATTCGCTGGTGTAGGCGAACGTACCCGTGAAGGGACGCAACTCTACGGTGAAATGGAAGAATCCGGTGTATTGAAGAACGTAACGATGGTGTTCGGCCAGATGAACGAACCCCCCGGTGTGCGTTTGCGCGTGGCCCTCAGCGGCTTGGCGATGGCGGAATATTTCCGCGATCAAGGCCGTGACGTGCTAATGTTCATTGACAACATTTTCCGTTTCTCTCTTAGTGGGTCAGAAGTATCGGCGCTCTTGGGTCGTATGCCCTCCGCGGTAGGGTATCAGCCCAACCTCGCGGAAGAAATGGGTCAATTGCAGGAACGTATCACGTCCACCAAGACGGGTTCCATCACCTCGATGCAGGCCGTCTATGTGCCCGCCGACGACTATTCCGATCCAGCCCCCGTTGCCGTGTTCGCTCATCTGGACGGGACCATCGCGTTGGAACGTGCTTTGGCAGCGCAGGGGCTGTTCCCAGCCGTAGACCCGTTGGCCTCCACCTCCAAGATTTTGGACCCCAACGTCGTCGGTGAAGAACACTATCGCACCGCCAACGAAGTCCAAAATGTGCTGCAACGCTATAAGGAACTGCAAGACATCATCGCTATTCTCGGCGTGGATGAATTGAGCGAAGACGATAAACTGGTTGTGGCTCGTGCACGCCGTATTCAGCGTTTCTTGACTCAGCCGATGAAGGTCGCCGAGCAGTTCACGGGTCGCCCCGGCAAATATGTTAAGATTGACGACACGGTGCGCGGTTTCCGCATGATTCTCGACGGTCAGCTAGACCACATCCCTGAAGGCTTCTTCTTCATGGCGGGTGCAATCGAGGACGTGCTGGACGCTTACGCCAAATCACAGAATAACTAGTCTAATCATTTGCCCCCAAAATGCCCCCTCGCTGCTTGTGGAGAGGGGGTTAGGGGTGAGGTTGGACAGTTAAGGAGCAAAAAAAGTATGCCCATTCATGTCGAAGTCGTCAGCCAAGAGCGCAAACTCTTTGATGAGCCACACGCCGATATGGTCATTGTTCCCGGTGTAGAGGGTGTCCTCGGCATTTTGCCACGTCACACTCCCTTGCTGACCACCATGACCTTTGGTGAACTGCGCGTCAAAAAAGGCGGCGCTGAGGAAAGTTTCATCATCTATGGCGGGGTCGTCGAAGTCCGGCCCGATAAAGTGGTCGTACTCGCCGACGCAGCCGATTTCACGGCGGATGTCAACCTTGCCGAGATCGAGGCCGCCCGCGAACGTGCCCGTAAAGTCTTGGACGAAGGCCCACCGCCCGAAGAACACGCCCATTATGCTGCTGAACTGCGCCGGGCCGAGCTTGCCATTAACGTCGCCCGCAAGACCAGAAGCCGTGCAGGTGGGGTGCGTATCGTGTCTCAAATGGACGAACCCGATAAAAAATAGCAACCATTTCATGGGTTATTCAGAAAACCACAGGCTGCTTGACCCCTGTGGTTTTTTCATCCCCGTGATTGATAGGCACTTGGCTGACATCCTTGTACCAGATCATCCTGCCCCCTTGAAATTCGCCTCATAATCCAGCAAAATGCTGTGTCCGCATCTCTGGACGGTATGGGGAAGATGCGGTAACGTTATAGGCTGCATTAAACAATTTCACGAACCAATTCTCTGTGTTCGTTTGAGGGAAAGCATCACATGGGTATTATCGCCAAAGATTTAGGCGTTGACCTCGGTACAGTCAATGTCCTGATTTATGCGGGTGGTCAAATTATTCTCCAAGAACCTGCAATGGTGGCCTTGACCACCGAGGATGAATTTGTCCGGGCTGTCGGTCAAGAAGCCCGCGACATGTGGGGCCGCCACTCCGAAGATTTGACCGTCATCCGTCCTCTCAAAGATGGCGTCATCGCCGATTACGAAGTGACCGAAGCCATGCTCAGTTATTTTTTTCGCAAAATTAAAGCACGTGGTTGGTTTCGTCGCCCCGAAGTGATGATTTCCGTCCCATATGGCGTGACCAGTGTGGAAAAACGGGCCGTGCATGAGGCCGCTATACAAGCCGGGGCACGCGAAGCCTATCTTATTCACGAACCACTGGCTGCCGCAATTGGTGCAGGCCTACCTGTCCATACCCCCGCTGGTAATATGATTCTGTCACTGGGGGGTGGGGTCAGTGAGGCGGCAGTTTTGGCGATGGGAGGTATCGTCGTAGCCTCGACTGTTCGGGCCGGAGGTCAGCGCTTGGACGAAGCCATTATCAACTATGTGCGTCGTAAATACAGCCTGATTATTGGCGAACCAACTGCCGAAGCCGTCAAAATCCAAATTGGTGCCGCCGTAGAACAGCCCGAAGAACTCTCAATGGAAATTCAGGGCCGCGATCAGGTCAGTGGCCTACCCCGCACCATCACCATTTCAACCAGCGAGGTCGTCGAAGCCCTACGCGAACCTCTGATTACCATCGCAGGGGTGGCCCGACAGGTCTTGGAAAAAACCCCACCCGAACTGGCCTCGGATGTGATTGACCGGGGTATTGTGCTGGCAGGCGGCGGAGCACTCTTGCGCGGGATTGAGCAGTTTATTACCCAGCAAACCAGCGTCCCGGCCTATCGCGCCGACGACCCATTGGTGGCAACAGCGGTTGGAGCAGGTCGCGCCCTCGAAAATCCCAGCCTCATGCGTGGCAATATTGAGCGGATGTAAAAACAAAAAACACTCCGTCATCTGGAGTGTTTTGTTTTTAGGATTAAGCACCCAAATAAAATGTCATATGCTGCAATTCGACGACCGGGTCAATATATTGCACATGCACGCCTTCCGGCACAGCGAGGTTGATGGGAGCGTAATTCAAAATTGCCCGCACGCCCGCTCTAATTAGATCATTTGCAACCGATTGGGCTACTTCAACCGGCACCGCCAACATCGCAATTTGGATGCCCTGAGTGGGAATCTCGACGGCAATCCGATCTACCGACATGACGTTCATTCCATCAATTTCCTGTCCAATTTTGTCGGCATCCGCATCAAACACCGCTACCACTCGAAAACCACGCGGGATAAATCCACGATAATGCGCCAGCGCATGACCCAAATAACCCGCCCCAACAATTGCGACAGGCCACTCGCGGTCTACATGTAACACTTGCTGAAGGCGGTTGCGCAGCGTCTCAACATGATAACCCGTCCCCTGTTTTCCAGAGAGAAAACCGCCAAAGTGGGATAAGTCTTTCCGAATTTGTGCTGAACTCATGCCTAAATATTCGCCGAGTTCCCTAGACGATGTCACCTCGCGGCCCATACTTGCCATCTGATTGAGTGCTCTAAGATAAATAGGCAAGCGACCAATTACAATGTCAGGGATCTCGTCAGACGTTAAGTCCAGTTCATGCGATGAAGGTAGATTGGACATACTCACCTCAAAAACAGATTTGAGCAGGCTGGCTGCTCAACGAATAAAATCATATGGGCCACATATACTGGGTATATTTATAGTCTAACCGATTAATTTGTGAAAATCTATGCTATCTGTGGAAGCGCACAGACCATTGATGGTTAGGCCTGAATCTTGACCTTCTGGCGAGGGCTGACCCATGTCACGCGCCATACTGCAACCCCCATGAGCAGCAGTCCCGGTAGATAGACTCCCCACGGGAAAGTGCTTGGTTTAATGGCATCGAATTCGTCCGGGGACAAGGGCAGATTACCAAGCGCATCCCACATAAAGGCAATCAGCGCCAACCCCATCCCCGCAAACAACATCGCCCAATCCGCCTTACTGGGGCGAATCTGCCATTCACGGTCATCTACCCAAATCGCCACAATTCCACCTGCGACCATCAACGAGGCAATCAACACCGGGCTAATCACTGGCCCCCACCATGGCACCGGCACGAGGAACAAAATATCCCATGTGAGCGGCGAAGCAGGCCACCCGATAAACACCCACAGCCACACATAATAGAAAATATCCCATACGCCAAAGGTGAAAAACGCAAAGGCGACTCTCGATTGCAACCGCCGTCCCGCAATCCATCCCACGGTGAGCAGCATGACCATCGTGGCGACTTCGCGTCCAATTTCAATACCTGTAATTGTTCGGTCAAAGTTGGGGATTTTGGTCAGGTCGTCTCCTAAGTCATACATACGACGCAAATAGACCACCACCGCCGATTCCAAATAGGCCATCGCTATCGCAAACAGCCCGACCCACCACAATTTTTTGACCTGCATTAGAACCGATCCTTATCAAACACCCCGTTGCCGTTTTCCTCAATCTGTCCATTATCCATGCGCTGACTGACCTTTTTGCCGCGTCCAAGCGCCACACTGCGTTGATAGGCCGCCCAAATTGCCCGTGAAATGACTGTCCGCAGCCCGCCCTTTTCAATATGATAAAGCGCCTCGGCGGAAGTTCCCCCCGGACTGGTCACTTGATTACGCAGGGTTGCCAAATGTTCCCCGCTTGCCATCGCATATTCCACCGAACCCAACATGGTATGCAGCACCAGTTTTTCCGCGATGCGCCGCGAGAACCCCATATGCACCCCGGCATCCACCATCGCCTCTAGGAAAATGAAAATGTAGGCCGGCCCAGTGCCACTCAGCGCGGTTGCCATGTCGAGATAATCCTCTTTCTCGACAAACACTTCTTCCCCAAGCGCCTTCAAAATTGCCTGTGCCTGATTTTTCTGCTGGGCCTCGACCTCATCCGTTGCTGTCCACACGGTTATGCCTTTGCCGATTTTGGCGGGGGTATTCGGCATCGCCCGCACCACACGGGAATTGTTAAACAGATGCACCAAATAGGTAATGGGAATCCCAGCGGCAATACTCAACACCAATTCACAATGGGCCAAGCTGCGATCCCCCATTGGCAGCACATCATCCATCACTTGGGGTTTGACACCCAGCACAACGATATTCGCTTCACGCGCCGCCGCAAGATTATCGGTTGTATAGCGCACCGCATACCGCGCCGCCAATTCCTGCCCACGTTCCTTGCGTGGCCCGACTGCGATAATCTGCTCTGGATGGACGCTGTTATTGCCGACCAACCCTGCAATCATCGCCTCTGCCATCTGTCCGCTGCCAATAAAGGCTAAGGTTTTGTTCTCAAACATATTTACCCCTCACCCGCTTGTTTTTACTCAATTTCAATACTAAAACGCGGCCCGTCATAACTCATCAGATAAAACGTCCGCTCACGTTCTTCAAATGACTCTCGCATCAAATCAGTGGCGACATACCCCTCTTGAAAGGCTATACTAAACACCTGTCGAGCGTGATCACGCCATGCCGTCGCCAACTCTGGGTCGCCATGCAAAATCGCCGAGCAGTCCGAGGGGATTTCAATGAGCATCATCGCCCCATCTGGCAACTTCAACTCACCCTGATAAGGATGTGGGCAAAATACCTCCGGCCCCGGTTGTGAAGGGTTGATAATCGGCATTCCGGCATCCAAATATTGGGCCAATGTCAGGCTGTTGCGCTTGCCAAAAAGCCGTTCCTCAACCCGATTGCGTGTCAGCCACCACTCTGCCACCATGCGATCTGGCGATAGGGTAATATTCCGTTCCCATGCCTCGTGTTCATCCACGCCAAAATAATCGGGTACATACAACTGCACCATTGCGCCCAATTTGCGGATATACAAATAGGCATCACGACTACTGAGGGGGTCAAATGCGATTGTGACCAATCGAATTCCTTGCATCACTGCCATTTCGCGCTGCTGACGGGCCAATTGCGAGGCGAGGCCAATCCCACGATAATCAGGATGCACGGCCAGCCGTTCAATCACCAATTTTAGGTTTGCCATTGCCGGACGGCGTGGGTCAAGGCTGTCTGTGCCCAAAAATGCCACCAAAAACCCCACCAACAATTCATCCTCAAACGCTCCCAACACCTGTCCCCCATTGCGGGCATAACTGACCAGTGTATGGCGGGCAATGTGAGTCGTCGGGTCATCTCCATAGATCAACCGCTGCAAATCCATCACCGCCCGAAAATCTTCAGGTCGGGTCAGGGTTCGCACCGAAAACGCATGTACACTGGACATCTGCTTTGTCTCTATCTCGCTTTTTTACTTAATCGGACGAAGTTAGAATCGAATACCGGGTCGCCGCCGGAACATAAACCGCAGCAGTTCAAGACTGTAGCGGCGCTGCGGCATATACGTCACCAATGTATCTTCAAAGCGCACAGGTCGCACCCCCGTATATTCATAAAGATTCCCCAGCCGTGCGGTTCGATGCCCTGCCATCAAGTCAAACCATTGCTTCGTTGCAGGCCAGCGCGGAAAAACTACATTCGCTACCCCCGTCAGCCAGCGCAAAAAATAGGGCGGTAGCGGAAAAATCACCCGTTTGGCATGGGTGACACGCATGACGGTGCGTGTCATTTCATTAAAGCTCACATACTCGCCACCCCCAATATCCACCGTGACATCTACCAACCCCAGTGATTCTAAGCTGGCTTCAAGTGCCGCGACGAGATTATGGATATACAGCGGATTGAGTAGATGTTCACCGTGCCCCGGCTGGAAAAAGAAGATGGGATTGGCCCGTACCAGCATTGCTAGGTTATTCACAAAATAGTCATCTGGCCCAAACACCACCCCACAGCGGAAAATGGTATAGGCTACCCCGCTGGAACGAATCAGTTCTTCAACCTGCCCTTTCACCCGCAATAACGGATAGGCGGACGAGGGTTCGGCCCCCAAGTGACTGAGGGTTATGATACGTCCTACCCGTGCGGCTCGTGCCCCGGCGATAATCTGACGTGTGCCAATTAAATCTATCTGTTCAAGGTCGTGTCGGCTGCCCCACCATTGCGCACTCGCAAGGTGATAGACCGTATGAACGCCCTGCATCGCTTGAAATAAAGATTCCGCGTGAAAAATACTGCCGGGGAAAATTTCGGCCTCACCTGCCTCGGCCCACGGCCAAGGATAATGCCGCCGTTGATAACGAGCCACAATTGTGGGTGGCACCAAGACACGCACTGGGTTGCCAGAACGCAGCAGTTGGGCCACCAGATGACGGCCCACAAAGCCCATCGCTCCTGTAACGATAATCATAGTGAAAATGATTCCTCCGGCGCGACATTATATCATGCCGGAAGAATGGCCGTGATAGTGAGAGTGCCTAACTCCCAAAGACCAATTCAATACCCCCGCCCAACGCCAAGATGCCGGCGACGATCAATACCAATGCGACAATCGGCGCGGCAACCCCAATCGTCCGCAGCCGTTTGAGATCGGCATTCGGATTTCGCTTTGAATAGATGCTGTAAAAATGTACCACTGGCGGCACGAGCAGCAGCATGGTGAATAGATGCCCAATCTGTTGCCCTTTGATTTCATAGGCATCATCAAAAATGTACAACACAAACAGAATGAGGCCGAGGGCCACTTGAATATCTACCAAAATCGCCCAAACGGTCATCACCAATTTGTCGCGTTTGGAATCGGCACTACTGATCAACGCATAAATGAAATAGACGAGGGCCGCCAACGTCCCCAATAGCACCAAATAGCGCCAGCCGGAATGGAAATTTAGAAAGAAATCAACCATGAAATTATCCTCATTTGATCGGTTCATTACAGAATATATTGAAATTCTATTGTAACCTTTGGCGGCGGCAAGGGTTATAAATTCTGCGACGCGAAGGGGACAGATTTTTGCTATAATCCCCCAAATTCTAATAGAAATATCCGCGAAATACAGCGAAGGAGCGCATTGTGAAAGGTCGGCGCGTAGTTGTAACAGGTATGGGGATTATCTGCCCCATTGGTAATTCCGTTGAAGAAAGCTGGGAAAGCGCCAAAAATGGCAAATCCGGGATCACCCATATTTCCCAATGGGACGCTAGCAATATTGGCGTAAAAATCGGTGGTGAAATAAAGAATTTTGACCCCGTTGAATATTTCGGCAAGCGTGAAATCCGCCGTATGGATCGCACCACCCAGCTTGCCATGTACGCCTCCAAACAAGCCCTAGACAACAGCGGCCTCGTGGTCACCGACGAAAACCGCTATGAGGTTGGCTGCATTGTTGGGTGTGGCATTGGCGGCATCCATTCCATCAGTGAAGGCGTCCTAGCCTTTGCCGAAAGAGGCCAACGCGGGGTAAGCCCGCTACTTGTACCTATCATGCTCCCCGACAGCCCCGCCGGACGTGTCAGCATCGAATGGGGTCTGCGTGGTCCCAATATGGCGATCAGCACAGCCTGTGCCACTGGCAATAACGCCATTGGTGAAGCCGCCGCCATGATTGCGCGGGGTGCCGCCGATGTGATGTTGGCAGGCAGCACCGAAGCGGGTTTGATGGATTTGGCCGTCGCCAGCTTCGATAACATGGGGGCAATCTCTCGACGCAACGATGACCCCGCGACTGCTTCTCGCCCCTTCGACAAAGACCGCGATGGTTTTGTCGTCGCCGAAGGTTCAGCCATGTTGGTCTTGGAAGAACTGGAACACGCCCAAGCACGCGGCGCAACCATCTTGGCCGAATTGGTAGGCTATGCCGCCACTGCCGATGCCTTTCATGTCACCGCCCCACTGGAAAACGGTGAAGGTGCGGTCATGGCAATGAAACGGGCGCTCAAAGATGCCAACCTGTCCATTGAGGATATTGATTATCTCAATGCGCACGGCACCAGCACCCCGCTTAATGACGCCAGCGAGACCCGCGCCCTCAAAACCGTCTTTGGTGAACGGGCCTATGATCTTGCCATTAGCTCGACCAAATCCGTCACAGGTCATCTGATGGGTGCAGCCGGAGCAGTTGAAGCGGTTCTGAGCGTCAAATCGCTATTGGAAAACTTTGTACCGCCGACCATCAATCAATTTACCCCTGATCCCGACTGTGATTTGAATTACACACCCAACGTGGGTAAAGCACACCAAATTGACTACGTAATGAGCAATTCATTTGGCTTTGGTGGTCACAACGCGGTGCTGATTTTTGGGCGCTACAACGGCAACGGTAAGGCTTAAATAGCAACTCGCAGGGCAGTAGGGGCAGCAAGATTATCGCCGTCCCTACCCCAATCAATGGCGAGGTGAAAAATCATGAACAACGGCAACAACGGACACTCGTCGAACGGGTCAAATGGGCATAAGGGGCAACTTGAGAAACGCCGCCTCTGGCCTGCCCGCAAAAACACCGCAGGCAAGCCTAATGGCAGTGGGCCACTTGAGCGACTGACGCATCTCAATGCAAATTCAACCCAATTTCAGCGGCGCTATGCCCATATTGTTGGCTGGGGCATGGCGGTACCAGAGCATGTCCTCACCAATCACGATCTCGCCGCCATTGTCGAAACCAATGACGAATGGATTGTCGCACGCACAGGGATTTCGGAACGACGCATCGCGGGTGAAAAAGAAACGACCGGACAACTTGCGCTCAAAGCAGCCCAAGCAGCCCTTGAAGTCGCCAATATTTTACCCACTGACCTCGATCTCATCGTTGTTGCCACTTCCACACCGGAATTCATTTTCCCCAGCACCGCCAGTCAAATTCAGGGCTGGTTAGGGGCGAGCCAAGCCGGGGCCTATGACCTCAGCGCGGCCTGCTCTGGCTTTGTTTATGCGGTGGATATGGTTTCGGCAAAAATACGCGCGGGGGACATCGAAACCGCGTTGGTCATTGGTGCCGAGACCATGAGCCGTGTGATGGATTGGTCAGATCGTGGCACGTGCATCTTATTTGGCGATGGCGCGGGTGCGGTCATTCTGCAAGCCAATCGTGAACCCGGCGGTGTCTTGAGCAGTGTTTTACGCTCGGATGGAGCGGGTTGGGACGCCTTAACCTTGCCAACAGTGGGCAGCACCGAAACCTTCCTGCGTGACCATAAAGCCAAGAGTGAGGCCGACGACACCAAAGAATCCAAAGATAAAGAGGGGGGACAGGGTCCGAGATTGCACCGTATGAGCATGAACGGGCGTGAGGTGTTTCGATTTGCCACCCGCGTCGTCAGTGACAGCATCAAAGAGGCGCTTCGATTGGCTGACCTCGCCGTGGATGATGTCACCCTGATTGTGCCCCATCAAGCCAATCAGCGTATTATCGAATCCGCCGCTCGTAGCCTCAAATTGCCAGAAGACAAGCTCTATAGCAATATCAGTCGCTATGGCAACACCTCCGCCGCCTCGATTCCGATAGCCCTGTGTGAAGCGATTGAAGAAAATCGCATCAAACCCGGTGATAACATCGTGTTTGTGGGTTTCGGTGGTGGCTTGGCATGGGCGTCAATGGTCGTCAAATGGGCCGTGATTCCCGAAAAACGCAACCAAACCATCATGGAGGCACGGCGTCAAATTACCTATTGGTATGCCACTCAGCGGCAGGGCGTCGTCAAAACATGGCGGCGTGTCTATAACCGACTGGCGGGTTCTGCCACCCCTAACGCCACAATGGAAAACCTCCGCAAAAAGCTGGAACGGAGCGATTGGGAATAATCTTTACGGAAGGGCCGCATCCAACGCCCTTTTTGTTTTCACCATTTTCATCTTGACTGGTCGGCCCTTTAGCCTAGATTCAGCACGATGGCTTATGATGTTCAACAAATAATTCCAATCACACCTCATCCCCTGACCCCTCATCTACCGAGTAGCGAGGGGAAGAAAATGGGCTATTGGAGCCCCTTGTAGGCTTATGAATACAGGGGTATTCTGACATTAGCTTTGAGAAAGCACAACCAAAGGTTAGTGAGTCTTGACGACAAATATTGCGAACGCTAAGAAATCTCGCATATACTTATCATTCAACACCAAACCTTCCGGTGCAATGTAATGTGTCCATTAATGGGTGTGTGAAGGTATAGGAAAGCTATGTGCGCGTCAACGGTGGTAGTGGCAAATCAGGACCTCAATAATGGTCGAAAAGCAGAACCTGATATGGAGCGCCTGAACGGGATTTTTTCGATGCTGCCCGGTTTGACGCTAATGGAACACAGTTTGATTGAGCAGGCCTATGTTGTGGCGGCCAAAGCCCATGAAACGCAGTTCCGAGATTCTGGCAAGCCGTATATCACGCATCCAGTAGCAGTGGCCGAGATTTTGGCCGAATTGAACATGGACCCTCCTACTATTGCGGCGGCGCTGCTGCATGATGTGGTGGAGGATACCGAGGTTTCGCTGGATGACATTGAGCGACAATTTGGGCGAGATGTGGCCTTGCTGGTCAACGGCGTCACCAAAATTAAGCAACTTCCTACCGAGATGGGGGAGATGCGTCAAGCCAAAAAAGGCGATTTGCAAGCCGAATATCTGCGCCAGATGTTTATGGCGATGGGCAATGATGTCCGCGTCATTTTGGTGAAATTGGCTGACCGACTCGACAATATGCGAACACTGGGGTCGCTTTCACGCGATCGGCAAATTCGTAATGCACGGGAAACCCTCGATATTTTTGCACCACTTGCCAATCGTTTGGGTATCGGCAAAATCAAATGGCAACTTGAAGATTTATCGTTCCGTTATCTCGAACCCGAACGCTACAAAGAATTGGCTGAACTGCTGGCAAGCAAACGCCATGAGCGTGAGGAAGACATCAAATATGTCATCCTGCGCCTAGAGGATGCCCTACGGAAACATGGGATTGAAGGCGAGGTGCGTGGACGACCCAAACATATTTACAGCATCTATCGCAAGATGAAGCGCAAAGAGGTAGATTTTGAGCATGTCTTTGATGTGCGGGCACTGCGCGTGATGGTGCCGGATGTACCAACCTGTTATCAGGTATTGGGAATTGTCCACCAGCTTTGGCGACCTATTCACGGCGAGTTTGATGATTACATTGCCGCGCCCAAAGAAAACGGCTATCAAAGTTTGCACACCGCTGTGATCGCCGATGATAACCGCGCACTCGAAGTGCAAATCCGCACCCACGACATGCACCAAGATGCTGAATACGGCATCGCAGCGCACTGGAAATATAAAGAGAAGGGTCAGCGGTTTGATGCTGCCTATGAAAAACGTATCAATTACATGCGGCGGATTGCGGAACAGGCCCAAGAAGAGGATGACCCCCATTCAGCAATTCAGGCCGTCAAAGAAGACATCACCGACGAACGCATTTATGTGTTTACACCTAAGAATGACATTATTGACCTGCCAGCGGGTTCAACCCCGATTGATTTTGCCTATCATATCCATACCGATATTGGCAATCGCTGTCGGGGGGCACGTATCGGCGGTAGACAGGTTGGGCTGGATTATCGACTGCAAACGGGTGATCGGGTCGAGATTATCACGGCTAATCGGGGCGGCCCCAGCCTTGACTGGTTGAATGAAGACCTCGGTTATGTCAAGACTCATCGCGCCCGTCAAAAAATTCGCCAATGGTTCCGTAAACAAGACCGTGAAAAGAATATTGCGAATGGCCGCGAAGCCCTTGAGCGCGAACTCAAGCGCATGGGGCTGGAAGAGTATCCCCGATCTGAAATTCCCAATGCCACCAATTTCCCAACGTATGAACACATATTGGCGGCGATCGGGTTCGGTGATATCACGGCGTCCAGCGTGGTTGCCAAAGTGCTAGAATTGGAACGGCGTGAACAAGAAGCCAAACGCGATGAATTTATGCTCTCCAAACCCACCGTCCCAGAAAACGGCACATCGGATTTTGGAGTGGACGTAGATGGGCTTGGGTCAGGGGGCTTGGTGCGCTTGGCAAGCTGTTGTTCGCCATTGCGCGGCGACCCGATTATCGGGTTTATCACGCGAACCAGTGGCATTACCATCCACCGTACCGATTGCAAGAATATTTTGAACACCACCGAACCAGAACGGTTAATTGTGGCGCGGTGGTCGCGGGCTAAAGAGCATATTTATTCGGCGCGGGTGGAAATTCGTGCGCATGATCGTGAAGGATTGATGCGTGATATTGGGGCGGTCATTGCAGCGGAGGGTATCAATATGACCAATGTCAATATCAGCACCGATAAGACGCTGGCGATTTTCTCGTTGGTGATGGAGGTTGCTGACAAGAGTCAACTACTGCGGGTGGTCACGAAGATTGACCAATTCCCAGATGTGATCGAAGTTCGCCGACTCAGTAATCTATAGAAATCGTATGTGGCAAACGATGTACTCGAAAATGCTTTTGACAATGGTGGCGTTGGTACTGGTCACAAGCCTTGGCTGCGCTACATTTCGATCAACCAGTGACCCTGCTCCGACTCCGGCCTCGATACAACCAACGGATGAGCGGGTTAGCCGAATTACCGATGGCGGGTTTCCCTCCCCATTCGGCGGCTAGATTTTGGGCAGGACAATGTTTGGCGGCTTTAGTTATAAGTTATATAATTGAACAAATTAAACTGTTTTTGTAAAATATATAAGAAAATGCCCTTAATGGAGGGCAAACATAATAATGAAATTATCATGAGGATACTGTGAGTAACAATATTAGCATTGATAAACAGTTTTCATCCCTTCCCGATAGCACGACCATCATCATCCTACATCCAGCGGCTTATGCGTCTCATCGGACATTAGGGCAGCTTTTACTCCAATCAACCAATGTCGCTTATGCTCATCTCCCCGCCGAAGACCTTTCGTTAGAGGCTGCGTTAACTGCAATTAAAGAGGCAGTTGAGACTCAGCTTCAAATAAAGGTAGATACGTTGGGGAGCAATCTCACCAAATCTGCCGACATTCTGGGCAAGGCACTCAATCGCACTCGCTCATGCGTTTTGCTCATCGAAGGCTTCGACGGTGAACGACGTAGCCAATTGCAGCCTTTGATTGAGGCGTTGGCAGACACCCTAAAATCAGGTCACCGAATTGTTCTGAGTGGACGTGAGTTACCCATTGATCTTATTGAATCCGACAGTATGCACGGCAAACTGGCGCTGCTGCCAGTAGATAATCGGAGGATGCTGGTGGACTATGCACATCCTGAAGCAGGCAAGTCCTTTTTAGAAGTACGGGCGTTTGGTCAGGGTCAGGTGTGGGTAAATGGGCGCTTGGTAGACCGCTGGGAAGGCCATCTGCCAAGATCGCTGTTCTTCTTTTTTGTTGACCGAGCCATGACCACACGCGATGATATTTTTCATACCTTTTGGCCTAATCTCAGCACCCGCGAGGCGACCAATGTGTTTCATGTCACCAAGCGAAAGGTCAGCGAAATTTTGGGCACTAACCTGACTATTTATGGCGCGGGATTCTATCGCATTGCCAACGAAATTGATCTTTATTATGATGTGGTCAATTTCCAAGAGGCTGTGCAGTCTGCCGCTGTTGCCGATGATGAGGAAGCACAGGAATTATATCAGGTAGCCATTGACCTCTACCGTGAAGATTTTCTGAGTGGCATGAAGGGCGAGTGGATTGCCCGCCGCCGTCAAGAAATGGCTGCTACCTATACAGAGGCACTGGTTGGGATGGCGCGGATTTGTGAGCGTCGTGATGAGCAAGAAAAAGCATTGGGTCTCTATTTGCGAGCTTCGGCTACTGCACCGCTCCGTGAAGATTTGATACGCGGTATTATGCGGATGTATCACCAGATTGGGGCTAACCACCGTGCCCTCGAAACCTATGAGCGTTTAGTAG
This sequence comes from Anaerolineae bacterium, assembly GCA_021463865.1. Taxonomy (GTDB): domain Bacteria; phylum Chloroflexota; class Anaerolineae; order Aggregatilineales; family J027; genus CFX10. Next base: position 65,317 of record JAJTXY010000010.1, on the reverse strand, counting down.
ATGGGCTGAAGAAATCGTTGAATGTCACCCCCGATCCTTTGACGGTCAAATTAGCAGCAGAGATCAAAGCTGCCAAATAGCTACTTGCCTCGGGAATCACATCACCCGTTCGAACCCGGACGGGTTTTTTGGTTTCTTCCCCAACCAATATTCGCCGCCAAACCCTAACTAACGTCAGTAGTCAGCGTACAGCAAACCCCGTATCCTCAAGATGGGTGGAAATCATTCATTTGGAGAGATAGGCCAATGTCACGGAAGTTTACAAGGATAGGATTGCTGCTCATTGTTGCATTGTTAGTTCCTATGCGCTCGTTGTCAGCACTTGCGAGTGATGTCACCCTCGTCGCGGGGTCAACTGGATTGATTGATGAAGATGGTACGGTACTTTACAGTGTGATTTTGGCAAGCGGTGATGCCACTGTCGAAAGTGTGAGTATCCAAGCCCAGATTCCTACACAGGCCACTTTTGTCGAGGCGTTAGAGTTTCCAGAATCGGCAGCATTGGTGGGGCAGGTCGGAACAGTCGTGACTTGGGAAGTCGCATCATTGGAAGCCAATTCCATTCTCGGCCCTTTCACATTTCGCGTAAGTTTCCCCGAAGCGTTTACGGACATTCCAAAAGGGGTTGCCGCGACTATCACATGGATTTCGCCCACGAGTGGGATTATTGATGCCACACCGGAGGAAGGCATTCTAAAGCCATTGGCCGACAGTGGTCAGATTGTCGTGGATTCACGGGGAACGCTCAATGAAGCGGGCGAAAATGTGGCGCTACCCGTTGGCGAGACTGGCATTGAACTGTTGATTTTGCCGGACACCGTTGCGGCTCCGACCACCTTCACCTTCCGGCGGATTCCAATCACAGAAGACAATGTGCCTTCTAATGTAGATAATACGTGGTGGTGTGTGCTGTTTGAAGTAGCGATTGACCCTGCGGTGGAGCTATTACAGCCCATTGCGTTCTCAATTCCAACGAGACGTGTCTTGACACTGGGCCTTGAGACGAGCATCTTTTTGAGCCAAGGGGACGATCATTGGCAAGAGGTTTCGACACCACGGGAAGCCCCTGTTTCATTTGTCCCCAGTTTTGCCAAACCTATGAGGGATAATGGGATTAGCACTCGATCTCAATTAGGCTTCGGCTTTAACTCCTGTACTCCCTTTGGCTTTCAGGGATCACTTGGATGCCAGTTCGGTCAATTTGGCGGGGTATGTGTCTCCCAATTTGGCGGTCAAGTTGGAAGTTGCACTTTTGGTGTTGGAGTGAATGTGGAAGATCGAGCACGGGCACTAGTGACAGCGGATAACTTACAGGTGCTTGGTTCAGACAACGCGGTCGAGTTTTTCTCTAACCCCCCAACCTTAAGCGAATGGATCAAACCACAATAGTGCCCTAAAAGTTTTCGGATTTTGAAAAAACACGCTATCGTTAAAGAGGCGTGTTTTTTGTTACCGGATACAATTGGGTGGTGATTCGGTTGCTGCATAACAAGGAATTTTGTGGATGACCCGGCCTGCACACTTAGATTTTGAACTCCAGATTACAGCGTTAGGCGATGGTCGTTATGAAGCCAAAGTTGTGCGGATGCCATTGGAAACTTTGGGGACTGCTGCGCCGAGCCACATTTTCCAACTTCCTTATACCACTGAACAATTAGCTTTCCGCATTGCAACCCTCAGTGGCGAACGCTCTGCTCCACTTTCCGAACGTCAGCAAGTGGCGCGTGAATTTGGCGAGATTTTATTTAAGACGATTTTCAGCGAGGCCGTTCTTGAAGCCTATAATCGCAGCTATCAGAAGGCTTTGGTGGATGCGGAAATTGGCCTACGTCTCCAATTGAATTTGGATGGGGCCGGGGAATTAGCGAACCTACCGTTTGAATTTTTGCGCGGGCCACAGGATTATCTGGCCCTCTCGCGCCAAACGCCGATTGTGCGTTTCCCTAAGCAGGTTGTGGTGCGCCGCCGCGTTTCCCTAAGTTATCCGCTGCGACTATTAGTGATGATTGCCAGCCCTAGCGATTTGCCGCCATTAAATGTCCAGCAAGAGCGGACACTCTTGGAAAACGCCACAGCGGATTTACGTACCAAAGGGTTATTGGAAATTGACTTTTTGGAAGATGCCTCGCTGCGAACCCTTCAGCGTACTCTTCGATTGAAGGACTATCATATTTTCCATTACATCGGCCACAGCAGCTATGACCCCGAAAGCGGCATTGGTACACTGGCGCTGGTTGACCCTTTGGGTGAAAACAGTCATTTTCCGGTGCGGGCCGAAGCGTTGGCACGTGAACTCAGCGAAGAAAACACGATCCGCTTAGTGGTACTCAATTCGTGTCATGGGGCGCGGCAAAATCAGCAAAATGCAGCGGAAGGGATTGCTAGTAGTCTGATTACGCGGGGGATTCCGGCAGTTGTTGCCAATCAATTTGAAATCAGTAATGATGCTGCCAGCGTGTTTAGTGAGGAATTTTATCGGGCGGTGGCGGATGGTCTGCCAATGGATGCGGCTGTTTCGGAAGCGCGTCGAGCGGTAAGCAGCACGGTCGGGAATATTGAGTGGGCAACGCCTGTGTTGTATCTTCGCGCCGAAGATGGCTATTTGTTCATGCTGCAATCCGGCCCGCTTCGGATTGAAGAAACCCGCCGGTTTGACCTGCGTGATTTGGCGTTGCTGCTGGCCGTCGTGATATTGGTTGCTGTCGGGGTAGGGGGATTTTTGCTGCTGGCCCAAGACGATGAACAGAAGAATGGCGGTGGGTCAACTCGTGTCCCCAATACCGATTTACAGATACGGACGTTTGAAATCGGTACAAGCCGACCTGTGCCCGGTCAATTTACCAGTGTACGGCTGCTAGTAGAAAACGCGGGCACGGAAGTATCTGTTCCTGCCACCTTTGAATTTTTGGGTAATGACCGTGATCCACGTTTGCCCTCAATCAACCGTGAAATTCCACCCATTCAGCCGGGGGCGACTTTTGAAGATGAGTTTTCCTACCGCTTCAACTGGTTCGGGACGTTTATTGCTCGGGTGCTGCTTGACCCTGATAACACACTGGTTGAAACCAACGAACGCAATAATATCCAGACCCAGCCGATTATCACGGGGGATCAACCGCTGGTGGTGAATTTTTCGGATGCTCTACCTGATGGCAAACGGGTCACGGAATCGCGGGTGGTGGCGGAGGATACCTTTGCGCTATGGGGGTTTGTGTTGACAACCCTGCCGGCTGAAAATTGTACCGGAGCAGTGGTGTGGTTTAAGGTTGGCAGTGATGGGGTTGTGCGATTGGGAACAGGCTTGCCGGATAATCCATCTGCCTGTGCCAATGTGCCGATTGTGATCACGCTTTTGCCCCAAATTGACCTGACACAAGAGGGGACACGTGGTTTGGAAGTTTTGTTTGAGGAAGCGCAGGCGGAGTATGAACTAGCGATTTTCGCAGACCGCGAACGCAATGCTGAGATTGATCGCGTAGCAACCAGCGAAGGTACAGCTTCAATGCTACTTGGCCCATTTGACCGCGAGAACATCTTGGCAGCGGTCATCGAAACCACCGCTCCCACGATGGAAATCACGCAAATCAGCCTTTCCGCGCCCTAAACGATTGGCATTCCTTGAATTTGCGCTATAATTCCGCAAAATTTCAGCCCCAAAATATTCTTTAATAGGCTTGTTAAGAAGAATTTAAAGACTCAAAGGAGCGAACTAGATGCAAAAGGTAGATCGGTTGCTCATCAAGGGCTATGTCCTGACCATGAATGATGGGATGGACACCTATTCTGATGGGGCCGTAGCGATCAAAGGTGCGGAAATTGTTGCGGTTGGGCCGACAGCGGAGATTGTGGCAAATTTTGAAGCACCAGAGGTGGTGGATTGCAGCGGGCAGGTGATTATGCCCGGTTTGGTGAATGCCCATACTCATCTTTCGATGACCTTGATGCGCGGCTTGGCAGACGATTTGCGCTTGGATGTATGGCTGATGGGGTACATCATGCCCGCTGAGAAAATCTATGTCAATGAAGAATTTGTCTATCTCGGCGCGAAACTGGCACTGGCGGAATTAATTCTCAGCGGCACGACCTGTTTTGCGGATATGTACTATTTTGAATCGGAAGTGGCCCGCGCCGCCGCCGAAGTTGGGGTACGGGGGCTATGTGGTCAAACCATCCTAAAATTCCCATCGCCTGATGCGGAAAGTTATGAAGACAGCCTTGCCTATACCGAAAAGTTTATACAACAGTGGAAGGGCCATTCCTTAGTAGTCCCATCGGTTGCGCCCCATGCTCCCTATACCAGCACTGACGAACTGCTGCAACTCTGCGCCGACCTTGCTCATAAATATGATGTCCCAGTGATTATCCATGTGGCGGAAACAAAACAGGAGGTTGAAGACAGTCGCAACGAATTTGGGATGCCCGTTGTGCCGCGTATCAAGAAAATGGGCATCCTCGATCATAAGTGCTTATGTGCCCACTGTGTCCATATTGACTCAGGTGAGATTCGGACGCTTCGTAATCACAATGCCGGGGTGTCACACAACCCAACCAGCAATTTGAAACTCGCCAGCGGTATCGCCCCAGTCAAAACGATGTTGGATCAAGGGGTGAATGTGGGTATTGGCACAGACGGGACAGCCAGCAATAATGACCTTGATATGTTTACCGAAATTCATCTGGCGGCATTGTTGGCGAAGGTGGCTACCAATGACCCCACAACTCTGCCTGCCAAAGAAGCCTTATTGATGGCGACCCGGCTTGGCGCACAGGCCTGTCATGTTGGGGATATTACAGGCAGCCTTGAGGTTGGCAAGCGGGCTGATATTATCATGGTTAATCAAAAGACCCTACATAATACGCCATTTTTTACCCATGACCCTGACGGCATCTATGGTCAGTTGGTGTATTCGACTAAGAGCACCGATGTGGCGCATGTCATGTGTAATGGGGTGTGGCTGATGCGAGATCGCCAACTGTTGACGATTGATCTGCAACCCATTTTGGAGCAGGCCCAAGTCATTGCGGTGCAGATTGACAAATATATCCGCGAATACTCTGGCAACATTATGTCCAAGCTACTCTCGATTGCCAGTTTCCAGCGCCAAGAGAGTTTTGAGATTCAACTGAAGACGCGCTTTGATCATCCCGAAATGTTGCAGCGTTTGCTGGAACACCCTGATGTTCAAATCGTCAAGGAAACCCGTTATCGTCAATATGACACGTATTTCCTGTTTAACGATGGGTCACGGGTACGCTATCGTGAAGATGACACATTGGATGAAGCCAATGAAGTGACCGGAGTACGCACACGCCTGACCTACACGTCGCCGACCAAAGAACGCGAATTTGATCGGGCCGTCTTGCTCTCCCATTCCCAATTTTACGCCCCGGCAGATCGCCCGCTGCGTTTCTATCACGAATATTTCAGGGGGGCCGAGGAGCGTGAGATTACCAAAGAACGCCGCCGCTGGAGTATTTTGTATAAAGGCGTTCAATTCTATGTCAATCTCGACAACTTCCTAAAGCCCAAAGCCGATCACACCTATCTCGAAATCAAATCACGCACATGGTCAATGCGGGATGCCGAATATAAAGCCTCGCTGATCGCCGAAATGTTGAGCGAGATTTTGCAGGTCGCTGCCGACGAACGAGTGGCGATGGATTATGTAGAACTGGCGGGTGGGCCTGTCGCCGTTCCCAATTAGTGGATGATGCCCCTTCTTCATTTTGGGGAAGGGGTCTATTTTTCAACCAATGCCTATGCACATTTCCGAACTTGATACCCCGGTTGCTGTTATTGATTTAGATCGCCTTGAAGCCAATATTGCCCGTTTGCAGCAGTATTTGGATGGTCACCAAATCTTGAATCGCCCTCACATCAAAACCCATAAAATCCCACAGATTGCACTGATGCAATTGCAGGCAGGCGCGGCGGGGATTACCTGTCAAAAATTAGGTGAGGCGGAAAGCATGGTGCAGGTGGGCATCCATGACATTTTTATCCCCTATAACCTGATGGGTGAGCCAAAATTGGCACGGCTGGCGGCACTCATGCAAGCGGCGGAAATCAGTGTGACAGCGGATTCAGAATACACGGTGCGGGGATATGTACAGGCGGCACAACAAGCACGCCGGGAATTAACCGTACTGGTCGAATTTGATACGGGTTCAGGACGCTGCGGCGTGCAAAATCCCCAACAGGCGGTTGATCTGGCATGTGTGATTGCCGATATGCCCTCGCTGAAATTTGGTGGATTGATGACCTATCCTGCCAATCAAAACACCGCGCTATTTGTTCAAGAAACTAAATCTCTGCTTGAAAAACGGGGTATTCCGGTTGAGCGAGTCAGCTTGGGGGGTACACCGAAAATCTGGGAGGCCCATATGCATACGGGTGTCACGGAGTATCGGGCCGGGACGTATGTCTATGGGGATCGGGCCACACTCAAAGCAGGTGCAATGACCGTTGACCAATGTGCTATGAAAATAATCAGCACTGTCATCAGCCGACCTACCGCCGAACGGGGTATCTTGGACGCGGGGAGTAAAACTCTGTCGTCGGATTTGATAGGATTAACGGGGCATGGCTTGATTTTGGAATACCCGGAGGCACAGATTTATCAGCTTTCGGAAGAGCATGGGCATGTGGATTTTTCGGCGTGCGCGACTAAACCTACTATCGGCGAACGGGTGACGATTATTCCCAACCATTGCTGCGTAGTGAGCAATCTGTTTAATCAGATGGTCGGGGTACGGAATGGGCAGGTGGAGGTGGTGTGGGATGTGGCGGCGCGGGGGTTGTTGACATAAATTGTGATTCTCTAGCCTTCGTAGCCCATGAAGCCGCTAATCTCCGAAGTTGTGGTCTGTGGAGTCAAAACCAAATTTTTCTTAGGATCAAAAGAGTTCCAGAGATATAAAGGTATGTTTTCAGGAACAAATTTCCGATACCAAAGTGCAAATTCTATGAAGATGTCTTTCGATGGATTATGAAACGAAACACCCAGTCCATCTCGAAGGATTAACCCCCAAAAACCTATTGATTGCTGATCCAGCGTATACAAGTCCCACGAAATGTCCTTCTCTTCGTTGGGTTGTTTAATAATATTCATTTCAAAATGATTTTGAAGAGCTTCAAAAAACCTTTCTGTATCTAACTGGAATTTATTCGAAGAGGAATCCCATTCTTCATAGGGGTAGGTAGTGATAAGCCAAGTATCACTCATATTGTCATCTACTGGGACTTATTTCTTGTAGGGATTCCCCTGCATAGGCAAGGATGATTTGTTCGCGAGGGATGCCTGCTTGAAGGAGGGCATCTACGACAAGTTTATCATTTTGGTCGCGGTCAATGATGACCATATCCCCTATTATTTGGACAATGACACTCGTTCCTGCATAGTGAGGTTGGCGTTTCTCCTTTGGTTGCTCGATGTCTACTACTGCCAACAAGGTATGGTCTTCATTTGTGGTTAGATAGCTATACCCATTGAGCGCTTTCCCTGTATAGCCAGCGATGACTTCATAAACGGTTTTTTTCAAGGAATCCATCTGACGACCTCCTCTTGTTCTGGGTCAAATATCAATAGAGAAATCCTTCCATGACCCACTGCGAGTTTGCCAATTGTTTCACTAAGGATACGGTGATAGGCAGCGACTGACATCGCTAAGTATAGTGGTGTGTTGATTCCCTTGTCGTCTAAGGAGGTGCGATAGAGAAAATACTTCCCTACCGCATTTGCAAGCGCCTCGATAGGCGACCTAACATCATCTAACTCTTTGACTTCCACCAAGATAATCAACCCCGTTGAATCTTTGGTGGCTTCAAGGTCAATATATAGATTACGTTCATCTACGATGACTTTGACCTGTTCATCGGTGATTGTCCAACCATCTTTGATTAGGGCGCGGGCGACCACATCGTGATAGTAGTCTTTTACTGGCATGGGGTTTTACCGAAACTCTCTTTAATTCGGGTTTTCCAGCCGGAAGCCATGCCCACGCACCGTTACCACATATTGATATTCGGGGTCAATTTCATTGAGGCGGTCACGCAGACGACGCACCAACGCATCAATCGCTTGTTCGCTGACCCCTTCACCAACGGCATTGGGCCAGACATATGAGACCACTTCTTCACGGGTTTTGACCGCCCCCGCCGCATCATATAGGAGTTCCAATAGCCGATATTGGGGCAGGCTGAGAGGGGGGTCAACCTCTTGTTCATTGATAAACACACGACGTGAATCTCGATCCAATTGCAGGCGACCTTGTTGTGCTGCCATCTTGCTTAAGACCATTGGCGCGGTGGCTTCACTGCCCACGAAGGTAATCTTCACCACTTTGGAAATGGAGATTTCGTCGCCATCGTGTAGGGCAATCGTCTGATTCGGGATTTCTACCCCATTGACCCATGTGCCGTTTTTACTGCCCAAGTCCTGTAGAAAATATTCGTTCCCGTCGCGGTAAATGCGGATATGCTCCCGTGATACTTGACGTTCTGGCAAAACTAATTCACATTCACCGCCACGCCCGACTACAAAGGTGTCCCCTTCGATTGTCCAGCGTTGACCAGCGCGTTCGCCTTCCATGATAATCAGAACCGGTTTATCCGAATGTTCCGACATTTTTTCACACCTCAGTTGATGAAATGGCTCAAGTCGTACTAAGGAATACGACGCATAAAGCGTGTAATTGAGTTCCATTGTAACGCAAATTTTTCTTCCCGCCGCAATAATTCACTTCGGCAAGCCAGATGGTGACGTAGTGCAGGCGTTGGGTTATAGTCAGGTTAGATATAAAACGCTATTGAGGACATGATTATGTTAGCTGTCGAAGAAGCCTTACGCCGTATCCTAGCCACTGTGCAGCCACTTCATACCGAAACTATTGGTTTGCATGAGGCATTAGGCCGAGTTCTGGGGGTAGATGTGCAGGCAAGCTATGACCTGCCGCCCTTTGATAATAGCTCAATGGATGGTTTCGCTGTAATTGCTACCGACGTTGCAGGGAGTAGCTCATCCAATCCAGTGACGTTGCATGTTATTGAAGATATTCCGGCGGGCAAAGCACCCCATATGACGGTTAGGCATGGACAAGCCGCCAGAATCATGACAGGTGCGCCAATGCCGGCGGGGGCAGATGCGGTTGTGCCTGTCGAGCAAACCGATCAGAGCCGAATGTCGCCAGAGATGCCTGCTTCAATAAAAGTAGTGCAAAGGGTCAAACAGGGCGACTATGTGCGGCCTATTGGTGAGGACATCAAACGTGGCGAAACGGTTTTAGAGAAAGGGCAGGTGTTACGGCCTGCTGATTTGGGTGTGCTGGCGGGATTAGGTGTCTCGCAGGTGGCAGTAATGGCACGGCCCAAAGTGGCGGTGATTTCCAATGGAGATGAGTTGGTGTTGCCCCATGAACCACTTACCCCCGGTAAAATCCGCGATATGAATAGCTATTTTCTGCCAGCCCTCATCGCTGAAGCAGGTGGTGAACCGCTCCTGCTAGGTATTGCACGTGATACCGCCGAATCCGTGCGTGAAAAATTGACCCTCGCCGTTGAACAGGGGGCGAATCTGATTTTGAGTTCGGCAGGAGTGTCGGTAGGGGCGTTTGATGTTGTCAAAACCGTGCTGGATGAAATGGGGTCAGTCGAATTTTGGAAGGTCAATCTACGCCCCGGCAAACCGCTCACCTTCGGCCAAATTCAAGGCATCTGTTTTCTTGGCCTGCCCGGTAATCCGGTTTCGGCGATGGTGACATTTGATGTATTTGCTCGCCCTGTCATTCGCAAAATGTTAGGTTTGTCAGTGGAAATGCCGACACGGATGGCTACAATGGGGGAGGCGATGACCAGTGACGGGCGTATGACGTTTGCACGGGTGCGTCTGACCCGCGAAAATGGTGATTTGGTGGCCTACAGCACGGGCAACCAGAGCAGCGGGGTTATTTCATCAATGGTCAAAGCCGATGGTTTGTTGATTATTCCAGAGGGCGTGCGCGAGGTGAAGATGGGGGATCGTCTCGCGGTACGACCTTTTAGGTTCGAGGATTAATTCATTGGAAAGGAACACTAGGTAAAACTCGTATGGCTACAAATATTTCAACTTCGGCATCGTCGCAATCTACGGCTTTGGTAGCCGACTCCCACCAGAAATCGCAAACTCATCTGTATTGGATTGCGATTCTGATGACGCTTGTAGGTATAGGTATCGGTCTCTATTTGACCTATGTCAAGGTCGCCGACAAAGAGGCCGTCTGTGTCAAAACCAGTACGTTTGACTGTAATTCGGTGCAGACAAGTGCCTATTCTGAGATGCTGGGGATTCCGGTTGCGTTTATCGGGTTGGCGGCTTATGGCACGATGCTAGCCATACTCCTGTTCGAACGGCGGGTCAGCCTCGTGCAAGAGTATAGCCGTGTGCTGTTGTTTGCTATGACCTTGTTTGGGGTGGTTTATTCGGCGTATTTAACCTATATCGAAGCGTTTGTGCTGGAAAAATGGTGCCCGTGGTGTGTGGCCTCGGCGCTGTTGATGGTCGGGTTGTTTGTCCTGTCCCTGACACGGGTTATGAATTCGTTCAGTGATGATGAATTTGAGAACGACGAGGAATTAGCCACCGAATAGCGAGGAATAAGATTTAAGAGGGGCGGTGGGAAGATCAAGTCGCCCCTTTTGTTTTTGAATCTGATTAGCGGCGCTGATTTTGCAGGGTGCGGCTCAAGATCTCATCCTGCATACTGTTGGCTTTTTCTTTCTTACGGCGCTTGTTGTCTTTGTCGAGACTGCTGCCACCCATTGCTTTACGCAGTGCGGCGGCCATCGCCGTCAGTTCTTCGCCATCATCTTCGTCTTGCTCAACGCGGGCCATTGAAATTTCGGCGGCACGGATGCTGAGGTCAATTTGTTTCTTGCGTTTATCGAGGCCGATTATCTTGACCTGCACTTCTTGATCGGGCTTCACAACTGATTCGGCTGACCCCACAAAGTCGTCTGACATTTCTGAAATATGAACGAGGCCGGGGCGCTCCGCACCAATATCTACAAAGGCACCATAGCTTTCGACACGGATGACCTTGCCGTTGACGATCTCGCCAATTTTGAGTTCGTTCCATGTAAAAGCGGGAGGTCTAATGAGGGTGAGGCTGACCCGCTCTTGGGTGTGGTCAATGTCGAGGACATAAACCGTGATACCGTCGCCTTCTTTGACCACATCGGTCACATTGTTGACGCGCTGCCGTTCGGTCAACTGGGAAATATGCAATAGGGCAGGCTTACCGACGCCAATATCTATAAAGGCGCCATATAGTTCAGTTTTCACAACCTTGCCCTTGAGTTCCATCTTGGGCTTCAAATCGGCGATGCTCAGAGAACGACCATTGACCGGGGCTGCCGGGGTGGTCGGGGCGACTTCTGCCGCCGCTGCATCTTCGACTACTGGATTGTTGAGTTCGGCATTTTCTGCCGCGTTCATGGTGTCCATTGTTGCATCGCTCATGATAATTGCTCCTTAACGCGATACGCTTCCGTTTTAGTCCGCAGACCGACAGGCGATTATAACCCTATCCAAGCGGCGTATCAATGGAAAGAAAACCCATCTCTGCAAATTGAACTGGCGTTCTGCGTCAGAGTGCGTAAAATCAGGGATTTGTGCCTACGGGTAGATTTTGAATATTGGTCACCAAAATAGAGAACAAAATTCATGCACCTCCGACGAGACTTTTTGCGCTCGGTAGAAGCGGGCGTTATCGGACTCTTTCTCATTCAGGCTATTCGCTTTTTGTATGGAACGCTGTATGCCCATGTCAGTAGTGCCGACTTGGTGGGCAGGGTTGCCAACACCAGTCCCCTGCGTGATTTGCCGGGATATATCACCCCGGCTGAAGTGCAACGGGAGATTGCGGCGGTGGGGATTGCCCTGCTTTCCCCATTGTTGGCATTAATTCTGGCCCGTACCCGCTGGAGCATTCCCTTAGCGGTAGCCTTTTGTGTAGTGGGGCGCAGTTTAGCATTGCAAGTTCCCGATTCGGCTCCGCTAGCCGCCGCGTTGGTGGTAGGGGCTGGCGTGTTGTATCTAGCACTGATTATCATTCGCCGTCCTGCGCATTTCCCTTCCATGCTACTGATTGGCTTTACGCTCGACCAACTTATCCGCGCTGCCTATGATAGCCGTGATGTGACTTGGTTGCCCGATTTTGAAATCGCCATCTTTGGGCAGAACGTCACGATGGAGGCGCTTTATTTGGGAGCAGCGGTAGGGATGCTGCTCCTGAGTGGATACACCACCTTCATCGAAATTGAAGTCACTCGCCTGCCCGGTTATGAACCCGAAAAGCGCGGACGGCTGACGGGGTGGGGCAGTTTGGCCTTTGGTAGTTTTATGTTTCTGGAACTGACCCTGCTTGGTTTAGCGAATGCTGTGGCCCGGTGGTCAGAAGTCAGTTATGCCACCGCCGTTCCTTGGATGTTACTCGCCACCGCTGCTCCCCTGATTCCATTTATCCGTGACCAAGCCCGTAATTTTTTAGGCTCGTTTGATGGGACGTGGCGCGGATGGATTTGGGCACTGCTGTTGGGCTTTTTGCTGGTTATCGGCAATCGTTTTGATGGCCCATTGGCGTTTGTGGTGTTGGTGGTGGCCCAATTTATCACCGGACTGACCCTGTGGTGGATGGTGTTGCTACGTGATGAAGACTCGCTGACCAATCCGACTCCCATTTTGCTGCTGCTGTCATTGGTGATGTTTGGATTGTTTAGCACGGGCGATTATTTCACCTACGACTATGCCTTTGTGCGAGATTTTGCCGCACCGTTCCAACAACTGGGCGATGTGCTGCGGGCCTTCCGCGAGATGGGGTTGCAACTGTTTCTATTTGCGGCAATTATCTTGGCGATGCCGCTGATTTTGGAACGACGGGTTATTCCGTGGCGGGGTGGTCGCACGGGGGAATCCTTTTTGAGCTTTTTGCTGGTCATTGGCCTAACCGTTGGGGGGAGTCAGATTTCAGCCACCCCTGCCGTTGTCCGCCCTGACAATGTGGACTGCCTGCGATTTGCCAGCCTCAATATCCACAGCGGCTACACTCTGCTGTTTGACGAAAATTTGGAACTGGTCAAACAAGCCATTTTGCGGAACGGTGCGGATGTGGTGCTGCTGCAAGAGGTAGATACTGGACGTATGTCAAGTTATGGGGTAGATCAAGCAGAATGGTTGGCACGTGAACTAGGTATGGAAGCGGCCTATTTCCCACAAGATGAATCGCTGCGGGGGTTAGCCATTCTCAGCCGGATTCCCTTGAAAAATGTGGAAGGTGAAAAACTCACCAGCGAAAACGCGCAGGCGGGCGTGATGCATGTCGAACTGGAACTCGATACCGCGCCTTTCCACGTCTATAACATTTGGTTGGGCTATCGCACCACCGATGCCAACGGTCAGCCCCTGCCGGACAGCCTGCAAGATCAAAATCGCCAGACTGAAGAAATGCAGGAGATTATCGCCGCCAATCATGGCCCTGCTTTTGCCGAACGCATTGTATTGGGCGGGACGTTTAACTACGATATGGATTCGCCCCTCTATCAGAAATGGGCCAACACCACCTTTGTAGACCCGTTCGTAGGATTGGCAGAAGAACGGCTTGATACAGTCTTTTTAGTGAACGGCGTAGCGGCCCGTTTTGATTATTTGTGGCTGATGAATCTAACCCCGGCAGGCGTGGGGATTGACCAAGATTTGGTGGCCTCCGACCATCGGTTGTCGGTGGTGCAGGTCAGTCGGGCAGCGGGTCTGCAATGTCGCTAGACGGTTGGGGCAAGCCCAGTACGGTGTAAATTTCACCGGAGAGGGCGAGGTTCATAGCTTGGCGGGCGGCATCTTGCTCGGCGGCCTGTTTGCTGCGTCCATTGCCCCAACCCAACGGCACATCGTTCAGCATGACCTCGATCACATACGAACGGTCATGTTCTGGCCCAATGCCTGTAATCGTCCGATAGGCGGGCGTGAGATGCAGTTCGGATTGACTCCATTCTTGGAACAACGTTTTGGCGTCGGTGTCCGTCTTATTTCGGAGCATTTCGTCCAAGACAGGTTCAAACAGCGGAATCAGAAAATTGCGGATGGTTTCGAGGCCCGTGTCGCCAGAATCGAGGAACATCGCGCCGATCACCGCCTCGAACGCATCACAGATGAGCGAGCGCCGTGTCCTGCCGCCCGAATCCACTTCTCCTTTTGCCATTTTGAGCATCTCGCCCAATTCGAGGATTTTGCCAAATTCAGCTAAGGTTTCGGTGCGAACCAAACCTGCCCGCAAACGGGTCATATAGCCTTCGGAAAAACTTGGAAATCTGCTAAAGAGAAAATGCCCCGCGATAAAGCCGATCACTGAGTCACCCAAAAATTCAAGGCGCTCATTATGTCCCAGCGCGTATTCAGGATTTTCATTTAGATAGGAACGATGGGTGAGGGCTTGTTCCAACAGGTCAAGGCTATGGAATTGATATGCAAGGCGATTTTGCAGCAGTTCGAGCATCACTAGACATCTCAGCCATGAGGTAATATGAAATCACCGGGCTATTATAGCGATAGGGCAGTCTCAAAATATAGGGTGATTAACGCCACAGCAATCGCATAATCAATGGTGCGGCAAAATGGAGATGGTGGGTGGCCCAATACATGCCACGTGTTTTGAGGATGGGGCTGGGCCAGATCATAAACCGCCGCTTGTCCAAGCCTTTCAAAATCGCTTCGGCTACTTGTTCGGGAGTATGAACGATACCAAAACGCCGGATGTATTTGGCCTGACGATTGGTTTCATCCAACATTGGCGACCCCACAAACAGCGGATTTACTACGCCGATATGCACTCCTGTCCCTGCTAATTCGGTTCGTAATGCCTGCGCCAAATTCAAGACACCCGCTTTAGCTGCTCCATAAGAATTGAATTCGGCTGTTCCCCAAAAAGCCGACCCCGACCCCAAAAATATTAGCGACCCCCGCGATTGTTTGAGATACGGCAGGGCAGCATAGGCCACCGCCACTGCCCCGAATAAATCAATCTCGACGGTACGCTGATGGGTAGCAATATCCAGCGACTCAAATGGGCCAGTCCGCAAAATCCCCGCCGAATGAATGACCCCGTCCAGTTTGCCCATTTGTGCGATGACTTCGGTATAGCCGTCTTGAACTGCATCAGATTGCGCGACATCCACGACCTTGAAATGGCAATGCAATTCTTGGGCGGTTTGTTCAAGTGCCTCGGTATTAAAATCCCACAGCACGAGATTTGCGCCGTGCCGCTTCAACAGACGGGCTGTTGCCAACCCAATGCCACTGGCTGCGCCTGTGATGAGATAGTGTTTGCCGGAGAGGTTGATAGAAACTGCCATAGTGACCTAGCCGTTTAGATATTTTTGGACGATTCCTGCCAGTCGGCGCGAATCCTGATTGGCCTCATACAAATGACCGCGCACACTTTCGGTATAACCCATAAAATAGAAGCCGGGCTGGGCCGTCGGTTGACCAGACGTAAAAGCTGGATAGCCGCGTTCGTCTAGCACATTGGGTACATCAATCAAATCGGGCAGACCTGTTTGAAAACCTGTCCCTGCTATAATGATATCAAAATCCTCGGATGTGCCGTCTACATATACAACCCCCATCGGCGTAAAACGTTCAATGTCGGGCCGGATGTTGATTTTGCCGCGTTTGAGTTCGCCGACAAAACCGACATCAATAATCGGTATGCGGTGCGCGGTAAACGGCTGCCATTGGGCGGGTTTCATGCCGTAGGGGGCAAGATTCCCCATTGCAATTCTGGCGATCCAACTGCCCACTCGATCCGCAATTTTGGGTGGTAGGGGGTTCATCATAATGCCAAAAACCTGTACGGGTGTACCCATAAAATTACGTGGCACAACGGGTGGGTGAGTTCGAACACTGTTGGCAACGTACCCCGCGCCTTGTTCAGCCAGATCACAGGCAATTTCTGAGCCGCTGTTACCGCTGCCGATCACCAAAACGCGCTGACCTGCGAATTCGCGTCCGGTTTTGTAGTCAATCGAGTGAATCAGCTTGCCCTTAAAATCGGCTTTACCCGGCCAGTCGGGAATGTGCGGTTTGCCATAGTGCCCGGTGGCGACAATGACCACCTTGCTTTGCCATGTATCCCCGTTGGTTTCAATATCCCACTGCTGATTAGGCGCGATGCGGATTTTTTTGACCGAGCAGCCGCCCTTAATATCCAAATTAAATTTTTTGGCGTAATTTTGGAGATACTCAACAAACTGATCTTTGGGAACATAGGCGGGCAGGTTGCGGGGTAGGGGGTCGTGGGCAAGGCCAGAAAATCGCCGGACGCTGTGCAGATGCAGCCGATCATAGCGCCGCTGCCATGTGCCGCCGACCACCGTATCTTTGTCTAACAAGACAGGATTTAACCCAACGTGTTTTAATGCCCCGCCGGTGGTTAACCCAGCCGGACCTGCGCCGATAATGATAATATCTGTTTGTGGCATGGTCTAAGCCCTACTCTCCACCCAAAATATAATTGTGGTGATTATGCCGAATCTTGCGCGGGGATGCTATCTATCCGTCAATTTTGTAACCAACACTGGTTGCCAGCGCTAACCTAATCCTGTACAATCCGAAATCTGAAGCTGATATTAATAGAATTCTGTGGAAGATAGGCGACGTTTTTTCATGCTGGTACGTGGATTTCGCCTTACCGATAAATTGAGCAATGCCTTTCTAAAATTGGCGGTGTGGTTGGTCAGCGGCTTTATGCAGCAGGTCACGGAACTGCGCGAGTCCGGGCAGACCACGATTGTCAATGTCTATAAGAGCCTCACGGGTGCAACCGAAGTGATGGTGCGGGGCAGCCGTAAGGTGTACGAAGCCACTGGCACCCGACAGCGTGGTCTGATGGTGCAGAGGGCGGCGATGGTCTCGGTTGATAAAGATAACAAAGTGACCGTCATTGAAGACCCGCTGATTACGCAGAACCGCACCTTGAGCGTGTTTGCCGTTCTGCTGATGATTTCACTCATCGCAGTGGTCATCTGGTCAACCGGGCGTGACACGGATAACGGGAGTATCGGCAATACCCGTATCATCAGCGGCCTCCCTCAGCAGCCCGATCAACCGACAGCCGCTTTATTGCCTTCCGCTACCCCGACCCTAACTCCTGTCCCCCAGCCGCTCAATTGGCGTGGCACGCTGGTGTTTTCGGTGCGAGAAAATGGGCAGGAGGATGTTTTTGCCCTGCAACGGGGGAGCAGCCAGCCACTGCGCCTTACCAACCACCTCTCCGATGACCGCGATCCAGCATGGAGTCCAGATGGGCGCACAGTAGCCTTTATTAGCCGACGAGATGGCCCATGGGACTTGTATACCCTTGATGTCATTACCAAAAACGTGACCCGCCTCACTTTTACTCCCGGTTTTGAAGGGTCGCCAACGTTTAGCCCGGATGGGGCGTTTATCGCCTACGAATCCTACCAAGACAACAATCTGAACATCTATATTGTGGCAGTGGATGGTTCGGGGGGCTGCCCGTGTCGTGTGACCAATAATGACGGGCCAGATTATGAACCTGATTGGATGCCCAACGTGGATGGCAAGGGTGGGCGCTGGATTGCTTATACTAGTTGGCGCAATGGACAGCAGGACATTTACGCCATCAGCCTTGATAATCCCTCCGATCAAGCCGCCATCAATGTGACCAACACCCGCGATATTGACGAAAATTATGCGGCATGGAGTCCCGATGGACGAGCCATTGCCTATAGCGCCGTTTTCGATGGCATTGAGGGGGCGTTCTATCGCCAAATTCAATGGAATGAAGATTTTTCTGGCGGCACATCCGGTCTTGAGATTTCGATTGGGCGCGGACGGATGCCAGCATGGAACCCGATTGATGGCAGCAGCCTGTTTTATGTCGCCCCCCGTCGCAGCAACTACTATCAAATCTTAGCCGCGCAAACAGGTAGCTTTGGTGGAGGCGGTGATCTCACCCTGATTAATGGCGAGGTGTCGGACTTGGATTGGACACCCTATGAACCAGAATTTACGGGGCTGGATGCGACCTATCCTCCCTTATTCGCCGAGAACGAAGCCCGTGGTTCCGACGGTATATATGGGTTGGCTTCTCTTCCCGGCGTGACCACTACCGATGCTTTTTTGAATACACGGGTGGATGATTCTTTTAATGCTTTGCGCGTCAAGATTTATGAAATGGCAGGTTGGGACGTACTCGCCCAATTGGATGATGCTTTCTGGCGCAATACACGTCGTCCTGAACCCGGCCAAGACCCCTATAACTGGCACTATACGGGACGCGCTTTTTCATTGCAACGTGACTTAATTTCGCAAGGCGACCCAAGCCTTATGGTCGTCGTGCGCGAAAACCGTGAGGTCGGTACCTATTGGCGGGTGTTTGTAAGGGTAGCTGACGAATACCAAAATGGCGTCTTGGGTGAACCATTACGCTCGGTTCCATGGGATTTTGAATCGCGCACCAGCGGTGATCTGGATGCTTATGAAAATGGGGGGCGTTTGATGGCGACGGTGCCCACTGGCTATTATGTGGATTTCACCCGACTAGCCGAAGACTACGGCTGGCATCCAGTTGAAGCCGGACGCACATGGCGGCAGAATTTCGCCGACATTTTGTTCTGGGATTTCATCAAAACGGATGATTTAGAATGGGAGACGGCATTGGGTGAACTCTATACACCTATTGAAGTTGAGCAATTCAAGAATTTCCTAAGCGGTGGCCCGTCCGCGCAGGCGACGGCGATTCCTGTTGCAACAGAAGGCATACCCGACACGCCTGAACCTGAACGCAGCCCAACGCCACCGCCACCCGACGCCTAATGATGATTGTGGAATAGGACTCTTATGGGGAAGCAGAATAAATCGTTTTTGCGGAGTGCCAACTTTCAAGGGTTGCTGGTTTTATCATTCGTGACGACCATTGGGGCCTTTGTTCTTATGAACAACGAAAAACCCCCGCAATATATCGTGCGGCCTGTGCAGATTCAACCAACTCAATCACTAGCCCCGGAATGGCGCTCGGCTCTCGAAAATGAGATTTTGAATCCGGCCACCGCCGAGCCGACCCAAGACATCCCTACATTGGAATATTTGCCACCGCCAACGATTCCCTTTGAGTTGCCTTCGACGGTAGAAATATTTGATGTGCAAGATGTGGAAGCCAGCCCGTTTCCATCCAGCACGCCTTATCCAACCCTAGAAATCCCTGCGACCCCGATTGAGTATCGCGGTGCCACGCCTGTCCCAAGCCCGGAAGGGATTGAACAGGATTTTTCGGATGCGACTGCCGTTGCTCAATATGCCCCACCGTTGGAGCAAGTGCCACTGAGCCTACAGCCCAACGATCACTTTTATATGATCCGTCCGGTGGATGCCAGCGCGAATAATGAACAGTTATTTTATTACCCCTACGGTTCTGCTGGGCAAGTATTCCGTGTGCATCATGGGATAGATATTCCGAATCCGATTGGCGAACGGGTAGTCGCGGCCCAAAGTGGGACAGTTGTATGGGCAGCCAGCACTGCCCAGGATGTGAAAGAAGGCGTGTTGGAGATTTACGTTGCCTATGGCAATGTCGTGGTCATCGAGCACGATTTCAGTATCGGTGGCAAACCTGTCTATTCGCTGTATGCCCATATGTCGGCGATTTTGGTGGATAAAGGCCAGCGTGTCGAAATTGGTCAGGTCATCGGCTTGGTAGGGGATACAGGGTTTGTGACCGGGGCACATGTTCATTTTGAGGTGCGGGTCGGCGTCAACAGCTATTGGGAAACACGCAATCCGCTACTGTGGATGGCCCCTTATATCAATCATGGGGTTGTGGCAGGCCGGGTAGTGGATAGTTCAGGCCGATTTGTAGATAACGCCATTATCCAAATTAATCGCGGTGGACGGCGGGTAGACAGCACAACGTCTTATATACAACCCAAGCAACCCGATGTACGCCGTTGGCATGTGGTTTCCGATGATAATTGGCAGGAGAATTTCGTGTTAGGCGATGTGCCCGAAGGTGAATATCAGATTGTGGCGTTGGTGGGGCAACAACGATATACCCAAACGATTACGGTACGTGCCAGTATGGTCAATTTTGTCGAATTTGTGGTTGGCCCTGCCGCCCCTGCAACCCCGATTCCGTTGGAAAGCGGGGAAGGTACAGAAGGCAACTGATGAGCCTGACGCGCCACCTACGAGTTTCCCGCGTTGATGTCAGGTTGAAAAGGCATCATTGCTAACCCTGACTGCATTGGTTAGACTTGCCCCGGCAAAATTGGGGGCTGCTTATTGGTTCAGTCATCCAAAAATCGTTTTTAGGATGGGCAGTATGAAGATGATGTGTTGGTTGAGGCTGCCCTTTAATCAGGAGGAATAATGCGATATGCGACGCCAGACTAGCAGGCGTGCAATTTTGGGAATCTTGGGTCTGATCGTTATTGCTACGATTGGGATGCTCATTCAGCCTGTCAATGCGCAGTCAGATGGTGGTACGCGCCGCTTGACGGTGGGGCAGACCGTGACTGGCACATTGAGCGCCGAGAATTTTGCGGAATCTTATATTTTTGATGCCGCCGCCGGAAATTCCGCGACATTGACCGCGACCACTACGGTTGCCGAACTGTCATTGGCGATGGTACTGACCGGGCCGGATGGTGCTGTGGTAGCCCGCGATGGCGATTTGTCCTCCGCGACGGTGGCCGTCTTGTCGAATGTGGCCCTGACATTGGATGGGACATATGTGGTGACAGTGCTGCGTGGCACGGGTGCGGAAGGTGACGCAGAGGGTGACTTTACATTGGCACTGGCGGGCAATATTACCGCTCCGGCAACCGCGATTCCCAGCGGATCGAATATATCCCCGGCGGTCAGTGGCCGATTCGTATTTGTCAACTTGGAAAATGGCGGCGTGGATGTCACACTTACGTGGTCAGCCGCTGTTGACCTCAATTTGGAAGTCCGTGATCCCATCGGTGGGGCGATCTATGGCGACAACTTGACGGCGGAAAGTGGCGGAGTGCATGGCGGTGATGTAAATCGTGACTGCACGGCTGCTACGGCTGATAACCCAACCGAATCGGTGAATTGGCCTCAAGGAAGTGTCCCGGTTGGCAGTTATGAAGTGTTGATTTATTACAACCAGCCATGCGGGGTATCTGGCCCGCAAAGTTTCACCTTGACGACGGGGATTAATGGGGATGACGCCCAAACGATTTCCGGTATCGTGAATCCCGGTCAAGTCTATTTGGCACGGGTGACACTGGATGTGAACCGCACATGGGCGTTGTTTAATGGCGGTGTGAACGCGGGCCTCGATGTGAGCCTTGATGGAGAAGTGGTCGAAGCCGCACTTAACCAAACCTATACGGGCACGATTACCAACGACAATCCTAAAGACGCCTACACGCTTGATTTGACGCAGGGGCAACAGCTTGTTGTAAACGCGGATGCCACATCCGGTAGTCTTGACACCCTGCTCATTTTGCTCGATCCAAACGGTCAACGTTTGCTGGATAACGATGATCGGGCCGCAGGCATTACCGATTCGACGATCCAAGCGACGATCAACACGGCGGGTATTTATACCGTTGTTATTTCCCGCTATGGGCAAGTGATTGGGGGCACAGAAGGCGCTTACAGTCTCGGCATTAATACAGGCCAACAGGTTGCCAGCAACGCGACACCGTCCGCAACCGATGGTGCTACTCCGATTGTGACGGATACGACCCTTCCAGCGGGTAGTGTCGAAGTCTTGCTGACTTGGAACACCGACCATGACCTGCAACTGTTGGTACGTGATCCATTGGGGAATTCGGTGTATGACGATGCCACCCAAGTTTCCAGTGGTGGTATTTTGGGGGCAGTGGGCAATCAAAATTGTAATCGTGCCGATGGAACCCCCACGTCCTATATCTATTGGCCTGCTACCCGTACTCCTCCAGCGGGGACTTACGAGGTAGAAGTCTGGTTCCAAGCCGATTGTGACGACACGAGCGTCAATACTTTCCAACTTACTGTCAATGCGGGCGGCCAGCAAATTTTTACCACCACGCAGACCGCCAGTCTGGACAACCATTATATGGTGACGTTTACGATCAATGCTGATGGCACCCCGGTGCAAACTCCCGGCGAGGCAAGTTTCTTTGATATGGACAATATCATTTCCGGGATTGATTTGACAGCAGCATTAGCAGGTGAAGTCACCCCGATTTTGTATGACCAAGTGACGACTGGCGAAATCCGTCAGGATCGCAAGTTCCAAGTGTACAGTTTTGAGGGCCGAGCGGGAGATCGTGTCAATATCTTGATGCAAAAGACCGCGGGGAACCTCGACACGGCAGTTTATCTGATCGGGCCGAATAATCAGGTGTTTGCGTTTAATGATGATATGGCAGCAGGCTCCGATACCGAAGTACGCAATACCAATTCGCGTATCGGTGGTTTTGTACTAACCGCTGAAGGCACTTATTACATCATCGCAACCCACTATGGCCTGCGTTATGGTGGGACACAAGGTCCCTTCAGCCTCAGCTTGTCACTATTGAACTAAAACATTCCAAACTGCTATCTTAGAAGGGTAGGGTGCAGAATCCTGCCCTTTTTGATTTGTGCTATACTTGGCCTGTCTTCAGGATTGACTTCCTGTAGCAATCAGTATATGATTTAGAACACGGGTTCTACTAAAAACTGAGAGTAGATTGCGACTGAACTTATGGCAAAGAAAAAACAGACCTCTGCCCCTGAAACCAATGGCGCGAACAGCACCAACGAGCAACGTTCAAAGGCTCTCGAAGCCGCATTAGCCGACATTACCAAACGCTACGGCGATAATACGGTGATGCGCCTCGGCGATGCCCAGCACATCATCAATATTGACATCATCCCAACGGGGTCGCTGGCGGTTGACCTTGCGTTGGGCATTGGCGGGATTCCGCGTGGGCGTATCACCGAAATCTATGGCCCGGAGAGTTCTGGTAAAACGACCCTCTGCCTCAGCACGATTGCCCAATGCCAAAAAATAGGCGGGTTGGCGGCTTTTGTGGATATGGAACACGCCCTTGACCCCCTGTATGCTGAACGGCTGGGGGTAGACATTAATAACCTATATGTTTCCCAACCGGACACCGCTGAACAAGCCCTTGAAATTATCGAGGCCCTGATTCGCTCTGGCGCGATAGATGTGATCGTCCTCGACAGTGTGGCAGCCCTCGTGCCGCGTGCCGAAATTGAAGGGGAGATGGGTGATTCGCATGTCGGGTTGCAGGCCCGTTTGATGAGCCAAGCCCTCCGCAAGATTTCCGGTGCGATCAAACAGACCAACACCGCCGTTTTGTTTACCAACCAACTTCGTGAAAAAATCGGTGTCATGTTTGGTAATCCCGAAACCACGACAGGTGGACGGGCATTGCGTTTCTATGCCAGTGTGCGGATTGAAATTCGCCGTATTCAGGCGATTAAACAAGGGCAGGAAGTCATCGGCAACCGCACCCGTGTCAAAATCACCAAAAACAAGGTTGCTCCACCTTTCCGCCAAGCCGAATTTGATGTGATGTATAACGAAGGCTTTAGCAAAGAGGGCGATGTCATTGACCTCGGTGTGGAAATGGGCATTGTCGAGAAACGTGGGGCTTTCCTACGCTACAACGATGGCTTGATTGGTCAAGGCCGCGAAAACGCCAAGCAATATCTCCGCGAGAACCCTGCACTTACCTATGAATTGGAAATGCTTATCCGCGAAGCAGCTGACCGGATGCCCGTGACGGCTCGCTCTGCTGCCGATGATGGGGGTGGGGATGAGGATACACCTGTCGGTCTCGACGAGTAATTTGCGTCGCATTGCGCTAAATTTCGTGAAACAACAGATGCCCAACAACGGGCATTTTTGTTTTCTGTATAGAAAGATTGACGATTTTGATGGCGTCAAGTGCGGTGTGATAGTGTATAAATGACACGAGTACTTTTATGTGACGTAGGATTAAGAGAGAATGCAATCCAACCAAACCCCCAATTTGCCTCCTGCCCCGCCAGTGGATTTAGCTGGTGGTCGTCCCGGTGTATCAAATCCTATTCCGCCCCAGCCAAGCAGTACTCCGGCTCTGTTGATGACTGCCGCGATTTTCTTTGGACTTGGTTTTGTGCTGGCGATGCTGATTTTTGGCATGGACAGTGATAGTGTCAGTGATGAGGATTTGCAGGTTGCTGTAGACAAACGACTGACGGAGATGGCTCCAACTGCACCTCCAACTTCGACGCCTGTGCCAATCGAAGTGTTGTTGACAAATTATAGCCCCACGCTTGGCCCAGTGGATGCGCCAATCACCATCGTCGAATTTTCTGATTACTTATGCCCCTATTGCGCGAACTTTCATGAACAAACTTTTAAACCTTTGCTTGAACATTATGGTGATTTGGTACGGGTGGTCTATCGTGAGTATCCAGTGATTGGCACCGACCTTACCGAGATCATTGCGCTTTCGGCCTTGTGTGTCAATGAGCAAGGGATGTATTGGGATTATTCTGACTTGCTGTGGCCTAATCAGTCGAATCTCCGAACCGACCTATTGACCGAGGATCAAACGGCGATTAACGAAGACAGCACTATTTTGGCGGATTATGCTGAAATCGTTGGGGCTGATATGGATGCCTATAACACTTGCGTCGCAGAGGGTCGCTATAACGATGAAGTTCAAGCCGATTTGCAGGCGGGTTATGGATTTGACATCAACGGGACACCGACCTTTTATATCAATGGTAAGGAAATCGTTGGCGCCCAACCGATTGAATTGTTTATGGATGAGATTGATACCCAGTTGGTGATTTTGGGAATTACCCCACCCGCACGCCCAAATAATGAATCCACTATTTCGGGAGCAAGTTCATGATCGCTGAGTTCCAAATTGAAGCAATGTGCCCTGAACATTGGGAACAAGTGCGTGCCATCTATTTGGAGGGCATCCAGACTGGTAATGCCACGCTTGAAGCCGATGCGCCCGAATGGAAAGTATGGGACGCCGATCATGCCCCATCCCCTCGCTTGGTGGCCCGCCGTGAGGGGATAATTCTGGGATGGGCCGCCTTATCGCCCGTGTCGGGGCGCTGTATCTATGGTGGGGTGGCCGAGGTCAGCATCTATATCGGTGAGGCTTATCGAGGGCAGGGGGTTGGGCTTGCGTTGCTGCAACATCTCGTTCAAGCCTCTGAAGGGGCCGGATTTTGGACGTTGCAGGCAGGTATTTTAAAAGAAAACCTTGCCAGTCGTCAGTTACATGCCAGAGCAGGGTTTCGTGAGGTAGGCTACCGTGAACGATTGGGAAAGTTGAACGGCATCTGGCGGGATGTGGTACTGATGGAACGTCGTAGTTCACAGGTTGGGATAGAATAAAGTTTAGATCTCTCCCTAACTTGAAATTCTACGTTAAAAAACCTTGACATACCTTTTCATTCGGCCTATACTATAAGTTTCAATACATATGAATGAGAGGAATGTCCGGTCACAAAATCAGGCACTAGGCCATTAGGCTTTAGGAGCTTTTTTTATTGCCTGAGAGAATCCCTAAACTATGCGAAAAGTTGTGCCGCTGCGTCAAATGTCGCAAGCCCACGAAGACCAGATGATCGCTAAACCGGACAAAACCCAATTCCCTCGCACGGTCTTCATCCTTATCCACTGTTATGGCAGTATTTGTGAATTTAGTGATCAATCGTAAGGGTATTTACACTAATTCAGGAGGGCGTCCCATTGGAGGCGAAAGACTTTAGTGCTTTGCGTATTAGCCTTGCCTCACCTGAGCAAATCAGGTCGTGGTCCTATGGTGAGGTAACGAAGCCGGAAACCATCAACTATCGCCGCCTGCGGCCCGAAAAAGATGGCCTCTTTTGTGAGGCGATTTTTGGCCCAACCAAGGACTGGCAGTGCTATTGCGGAAAATATAAAAACATCCGCTACAAGGGTATCATCTGTGATAAGTGCGGGGTCGAAGTCACCCGTGCTTCGGTACGCCGTGAGCGTATGGGCCATATCGAATTGGCGGCTCCGGTGGCGCATGTGTGGTACACCCGTCGTGTCCCCAGCTATCTTGGCTTGTTGCTGGATGTTAACCGCCGCGACCTAGACCGTGTATTGTATTTCGCGCAATATGTCATCACCACTGTTGACCATGATGCCCGCAACAAGGCATTAGGGCGTTTGTCTGAGGAAATTCAGCGCCAAGAAGAACAAGTCATTGGCGAACTGGATGGGCAGGTCAACAGCATTTTGCTGACCCGTGATGAGACCCTGTCCAAGCTGCAACAGGATATTGACGCCATTCACGATCATTATATTCGTGAACAGGAGCGCCTATCTGAAGCGGTGACAGCCGAAGGCCAACGCATTCAGACCCAGATTGAAAAGAATCTCGGCAAGGTATTGGACTCTGAAATTGAGTTTACCAATGCGGGTTCTATCATTGTCCGCAAAGGCGACAAGGTGAGTAATCAGCACCTTGAACTGGTGAATGCGGCTGCGACGGCTCGCCTGAATGAGATCATGGCGGAAATTGATGAACAGCGCACCGCTGATTTGGCATCCTTGGATGCACAGGTAGACGAAATCACCAATTCTGCGGCTGATCAGATCGAATCTCTGCGTATGGATTATGATGCCCGTCTCGAAGATGTTCGGGACAAAGCAGGCAAGACCAAGCGTGATCTCGAAAATCTGCAACCCGTCCAATTTTTGGGCGAGCAGGATTATCGTAACCTCAAGGCCAAATATGGGCAGGTCTTTAAAGCCGATATGGGGGCCGAGGCGTTCTATGAAATCCTAAAAAATATGGATTTGGACAAGCTCGCCAAAGAATTGTGGCAGGAAGTTCGTACCACTCGTTCGAAACAGCGCCGCAAGAAAGCCACCCAACGTTTGCGCGTTGTGGAAGCCCTGCGCGTCAGCAATAATCGTCCTGAGTGGATGATTTTGACCGTACTGCCTGTTATCCCGCCCGATTTGCGCCCGATGGTGCAGTTGGATGGTGGTCGTTTTGCGACCAGCGACTTGAATGACCTCTATCGCCGCGTGATTAACCGCAACAACCGCCTCAAGCGCCTGTTGGAATTGGGTGCGCCGGATGTCATCGTCCGCAATGAAAAGCGTATGCTCCAAGAGGCCGTTGATAGCTTAATTGACAATGGGCAACGTGGTCGCGCCCTCAGCCGTCGTGGTCGCCGCGAATTGAAATCCCTAAGCAACATGCTCAAGGGGAAGAAGGGCCGTTTCCGCCGTAACCTGTTGGGTAAACGTGTAGACTATTCAGGCCGTTCAGTCATCGTGATCGGCCCCAACCTCAAACTGCACCAATGCGGTCTGCCCAAGACAATGGCATTGGAACTCTATCGTCCCTTCGTCATTGGCCGACTAGTGGCGGAAAATTACGCCAGCAACGTCAAGGGCGCAAAACGGATTATCGAGCGCGAACGCCCTGAGGTCTGGGAAGTCTTGGAAGAAGTTATCAAAGACCGCCCCGTGCTGTTGAATCGTGCGCCTACACTGCACCGCTTGGGCATTCAGGCGTTTGAACCGCAGTTGGTGGAAGGCAAGGCGATTCAGATTCACCCGCTGGTCTGTGCGGCCTTTAATGCTGACTTTGACGGTGACCAAATGGCGATGCACGTGCCCTTGAGCCAGAAAGCGGTTCAGGAAGCACGTGAGTTGATGTTGAGCAGCCGCAACCTGCTCAAACCGGCGGATGGTTCGCCCGTCGTTGGCCCCAACAAAGACATGGTGTTGGGTATCTACTATATGACAATGGATCCCACCGCCGAAATCATCTGCAAACACAAGGACGCCGATAAATATCGTTATTGGGCAACCCTCGAAAATGCGGGTGTACGCATCGGCGTGGCACATAACACCGCTGGCAGCAAAACAGCCCGTGCCCGTAATCTTGATCTAGGGAACGAAATTGTGGTTTACCACGATCAGGTTAACGATTTGGGCAAGGTCATTAAGGGCAAAGACGCAACAACCCTGCTGTTTGAGGGGCTGGTCGCTGGCGAAGTAGATGTCATCATCTACAATGCCTATGAAGGCCAGCAGTTGATGAATAAAAAGAAGTACCCCTTCACCATCGCAAATTTGATGGAGCGCCGCCACGTGGTTGATCTTGACGAAGTGGAAGCGCTGTATCAATTGGGGATTGTCGGGTTACATACGCCAATTTTGTTGGGCAATTACTATGATTCGCCCGACATGCCACTGCCTGCCCACCCCGAAGTGTGTACGGTGGGTCGTGCCATCTTCAACCGCATTTTGCCGGATGAACTGCGCTTCCAGCAGGGTACATTTGGCAAGAAGCAGTTGCAAGACCTTGTAGCCATCACCTATCAACGCTTTGGCTCGGATCGCACTACCGACATTGTAGATGCGGTCAAGAATCTCGGTTTCCACTATGCCACGATCTCCGGTACGACGATTTCGATTTTCGACATCACTGTGCCCGAAGAACGTGAAGAAATTTTGGCGAACGCGGATCGCGCCGTGAATGAGGCGGAACGTAACTGGCGTCGTGGTCTGCTCACCGAAGAAGAACGGTATCAGAGCACGATTGACAACTGGAACATGGCGAAGGATAAGCTGCAAAACATTATCCGCAACACGCTTGATCCATTTGGCCCCATCGCGGTTATGGCGATTTCTGGCTCGACCAAAGGTGGTTTCGGCCCCATTACCCAGATTGCGGGTATGCGTGGTCTGATGGCTGACCCGTCTGGTCGTATCATTGACCTGCCCATCCGTAGCCACTTCCGAATGGGGTTGACCGCACTGGAATACTTCATCAGTACGCATGGTGCGCGTAAGGGTCAAGCCGACACCGCGCTTCGTACCGCTGACGCTGGTTATATGACCCGCCGTTTGGTGGACGTGGCCCAAGATGTGATTGTGAATCGTCAGGACTGCGGTACCCATGCCGGGATTTGGATTTTGAATCCGAATCACGAAAACAACCGCCACAAGCCCGAAGCGAATATCGCAGGCCAGTCTTACCAAGAACGTATCTTGGGTCGTTTGGCCGCTAGGGCAGCAATTGACCCTCGCACGGGTGAGATCATTGTTGATCGCAACGAAATGATTACCGAGGAAGTGGCGGACGCATTGGTTGAGGCGAATGTCGAGACGATTTATGTTCGTAGCCCCATGACCTGTGCCCTGATTCACGGTATCTGCGCCTACTGCTATGGCCGTGACTTGGGCCGTGGTGAGTTGGTGCGTATCGGTGAGGCTGTTGGTATCGTCGCTGCCCAATCTATCGGTGAACCCGGTACCCAGTTGACGCTGCGTACATTTCACACAGGCGGTACGGCGGAAGCCTCCGGTGACATCACCAGCGGTCTGCCGCGCGTGGAAGAAATCTTTGAGGCCCGCAAGAATCCTAAAGGCGAGGCCGTCATGACCGACATCGGTGGGATGCTGCGTTTCGATAAGCAGGGAGATGTTCGTATCGCTCGCATTATTGATAGCAAGGTCTTCAACGAGGAGCATGACATTCCAATCGGCTGGGATTTGCAGGTCGAAGATGAGGCGAATATCCGCGAAGGCCAGATTATTGCCGCCGAAGCCAATGGCGATGGTGAAATCCGTGCCCGCATGAATGGTACGGTGCATGTCGAGGGCCATAAGCTCTACATCCGTTACGAGAAAGTCGAGACGGTTGAATATGAAATTCCGTCTAGCGCCCGCTTGTGCGAAGGCATTGCCGATGGTGTCACAGTCGCCCCCGGTGAGCAGTTGACCGAAGGCTCGAAGAACCCCCACCGTATTTTGCGTGTGTTGGGTGCCGATGCCACGCAGTTGTATCTGTTGAACGAATTGCAGGATGTTTATCGTAATCAGGGCGTGAACATCGCCGACAAGCACTTTGAAATCATGATTCGCAAGATGTTGAGCAAAGTGCAAATCACCCGCAGTGGGGACAGCGGAATGCTCCCCGGCGAACTGATTGATAAATTGGCTCTGCTGAACATGAATGATCGTCTGTTGGGGGAGGGCAAAGAGCCTGCTGCGGGTGTTCCAGTCCTGCTGGGTATCACCAAAGCTGCCCTCAGTACCGACAGTTTCCTCAGCGCCGCCAGCTTCCAACACACCATCAAAGTGTTGGCCGGGGCAGCGATTGAAGGCAAGGTTGACCGCCTGTTTGGTCTAAAGGAAAACGTCATCATCGGGAAGCTCATCCCGGCGGGTACAGGGTTCCATACCTATAAAGACCGCGACATCATCGCCCCGACCATTGACCTTGCCGAACAAGGTGCATTGGCGGCGGATGAGGCCGAAGATGAGTACGAGGATGAGTACGACTACGACGAGGAAGATGGTGACTTTGTAGACGGCGCTTTGGCCCTCGATGTAGACGATGAGGCCGAAGGTGAGTTTGAGGAAGAGGACGAAGAGGTTGAGGTGGACTTCGAGGAAGAAGAAGCCGAACTCGACTCTGACCCCTACGGCGAGGACTAAAAACCAAGCCAACCCTCAATCTGGGTAAATTCACAGGGACGTAGCCTCAATTTTTGGGGCTGCGTCCTTTTGTTTTTATTTCATATAATAAAATTATCACTCAATTAATGGGTTTATAAAACATATGCCAAAAAAAACCTATACCCCCAAACCCCGTACCTATCACCCCGGTGAGATTGGCTATCGCAATCGAGGCCGTCAGACCGGACTTGACCCATTTGACACCTCGCGTGAAGCGGGTCGAATGGAGGGGTTGTTCTATCGCCACCTTCTACGGGGTACACTTCGCACCCGGAACCCCATTGTCGTACTCATTTTGTTGACAGGCGGTGTACTGCTGACAGGCGGGGCAGTAGGGATGGTAAGCGGAATGGTGAATGATCCCTATTTTGCAGGCGATTTCGGCAGTATTTTTTGTATAGGGACGATGGTCATTTTTATGGGTGGGCTTGGCCTCTTGATGCTGCGGGCCGGATTGACCAACGCGGCACAGATGAGTGGTCTCACTCGTTGGTGGCGTCGGCAGTTTAAAAAGCTCAAGAAAGCTAAAAAGCACTGACTTTTGCTGTGGAACTTGTAACAAACTATGGGCCGCAATTTGGTATCGAACGTATTGAATGGTACTGGCATATGGGCCGAGAATTGCACAAGAAAACTCAAGACAAACCTAAGTTAGACACCTATAAACCTCCTCGGGCAGAAATTCACTTTCGTAATCTACTTTGGGTATCTCTCCGTACCCGTAATCCTTTAGACTTAATATGGATCATCGCCGGTGGATTGGTTCTGATATGCGGTGCGACGGCTATAGTGATTGGACTGTATGAGGATAGTAGCTATGTTGATGAGTTTGAGGATATATGTTTTATAGCATCTACTCTAACTTGCTTGGTTGTATTTGGCATCTTTATGCTTTGGGGAGGATTAACCCAAGCGGCGCATATGAGCGGATTTGCCCTCAAGTGGCATCGGCATTTTAAAGAGATTAGGAAGAACCGAAAACGATAATCTTATAAGGGCGACTCCCTAAAATATACCCTCCCTCAAATCTTTATCTTATTGTCTCCCAGCAATAATTTAGTTCTGTGGAAAACTTCTTATAGTTTTCATCCAGATTTAACTTGGCTAATTTAAGCGATTATGGTAGAATAAAGAACACTAGTTCTATCGCTATTGGTGTTTGACAAATCATCTTCATATCGCGTATAGTTGCCCCATTTTGGGGATTTGATGCGAACCCAGCGTATTTATCAGCGCGGCACGAGGGGTTTTTGAATGGAAACAGGTCTGGTTCGACAGCGAAATATCAACGAAGAAATGCGCGACGCCTATCTCGATTACGCCATGAGCGTAATTGTGTCGCGTGCCTTGCCGGATGCGCGGGATGGCCTAAAACCCGTCCATCGGCGGATTCTCTATGCCATGCACAACATGGGTTCTACTGCCACCTCGGAATATCGCAAGAGCGCCCGTATTGTCGGCGAGGTCTTGGGGAAATATCACCCACACGGCGATGTGTCCGTCTACGAAGCGATGGTACGCATGGCCCAAGATTTTTCCATGCGCTACGAATTGGTAGATGGGCAGGGCAATTTTGGCTCGATTGACGGTGATGCGGCAGCGGCAATGCGTTATACCGAAGCACGCATGGCGGCATTAGGGACTCGTTTATTAGACGACATTGGCAAAAACACGGTTGATTTCACCGATAATTTTGATGGCTCATTACAAGAACCGATTGTCCTCCCCGCCAGTTTACCCAATCTTTTGGTAAACGGCTCATCGGGGATTGCTGTCGGTATGAGTACCAGCATCCCGCCGCATAATTTGGGCGAGGTGTGTGATGCCATCATGTACATGCTTGATAATTGGGAGCAGTTGGGGGACATCTCGGTCACGGATTTGATGCAGTTTATCAAAGGGCCAGATTTCCCGACAGGCGGTCTGGTCTATACCAAAGGCCGGGATGATGACGAGGATATGCTGGTTTCGGCCTATGCTACCGGGCGCGGCAAGGTCATCGTTCGCGCCAAAGTCCATCTCGAAGAATTGGGCCGGGGACGTAGCCGGATTATCGTCACTGAAATCCCCTTCCAGATCAACAAAAACGCCTTACTTGAACGTATCGCGGAATTGGCCCAGACGGGTAAAGTCGAGGGCATGGCGGATTTGCGTGATGAATCGGATCGTCAAGGCTTGCGCATTGTGATTGAAGTTTCGCGGGCCGCTGACCCTGCCGATGTGTTGGCAGAATTATTCAAATATACCCCCCTCCAAAGTACCTTCAGCATCATTATGCTGTCGTTGGTGGATGGTGAACCCCGTACTCTAACCCTCAAGCAGTCCCTCCGTATCTTCATCGAACACCGCCTCGACGTGATCCGCCGTCGCAGTGAATACGACCTTGCACAAGCCGAAGCCCGCGCCCATATCGTACAGGGATTACTTATCGCGTTGGATGATATTGACCATGTGATTGAGGTCATTCGTAAATCGCGCACGCCCGAAACGGCCCGTCGCAATTTGCGAGAAACCTTCAAATTGTCGGAGGCACAGGCCACCGCCATTTTGGATATGCGTCTACGTCGCTTGGCCCAATTGGAACGTAAGCTGCTCAAGGATGAATATGATGCGCTGGTCAAACTCATCCAAGATTTGCGGATGCTGCTGTCGAGCGCCAAATTAATGCGGGTGGAGGTCAAGCGCGAGTTGCTGGAACTCCGCAAGGAATATGCCGACCACCGCCGCACGGTGATTGTGGGTAATGCCCCGACCAATGTTCGGGCAGGGGATTTGCTCGTACCCCAAGAAGCCACTTATGTCACATTGACGCAAATGGGTCGTCTCAGTCGCACCTTCCAACACGAACTGCCTGCCCTCCCTGCCCAAGCAGACGATTATCCGGCATTGGTTGTTAGCGCGACGACGGCTGACACTCTCTACCTATTTACTCCTGAAGGCTTGGTGGCAACTCTGCCCGTGTCTCAATTACCCCAAGCGGTGGAACCAGCAGTGGGAGAATTTTTCTACCGCCTATCTGCCCTCAAGGAATCGCACACTGTCGTCAGCATGTTGAGCCTGCCGCCTACCGTCAACGAGGGGTATGCGTTTTTCAGTACCTATCATGGCGAAGTAAAACGTCTGCGATTGGAAGATTTGCCGGGGATGCGGGCCGACAGCTTCAGTGTGTTTGATGTTGAATCAGGCGACCACTTGATTCGGGTGGATGTGGTCGAAGACGATGACGAGATGGTATTGGTCACGCATGAAGCCCAAGCCATCCGCTTTAAGGTGGATGAAGTCCGTCCGACGGGTCTTGCGGCGGGTGGGATGCGTGGCATCAAACTCCGCAGCGAAGATGATTTTGTGGTGGGGGCAGGGGTGGCCCGACCCGGCAAACAAGTGCTGGTGCTGGCGATAGATGGTCGCGGCAAACGCGCCGAATTAGAAGAATACCCTGTACAAGGCCGTGCGGGGGGTGGCGTGCGAACCTATAAGGGCCTCAAGGGGCAAGAATCTTTACTGGCGGGTGCGGCAGTCATCGAACCGGGCATGATGAGCATCATTGCTACTACGCATGGACGCACCGTGCTGGTAGATACCAACAAAGCGCCCCTCTACAAACGCGATTTTCGTGGGGAACTGTTTTTCTCACCCGGCATTGGTGAACATATTAGCGGGTTGGGATTGGTCGAGCCGCCGATTACTAAGAAAACTGCGACTATCTCCAGCGTTGAAAACGCCGATGTGATTGAGGACAATGGTTTTGTCAACGAATCGCCCGAACCTGCAATGTTAGGTTTGTTCGATGAAGCCGAGTTTAGCGACAATGGCGATAACGGCTACGAGCAGTATCCCGAAGAATGATTAACCCACCTGCGTGGTAAACACTTTGGCCGCGCCTGCCTGTTTGAGAGCCTCTTGAACAGCAGGGGCGGTTTTTTCATCTACTAGGGCGATCATATTGCCACCGCGACCCCCACCCGATAATTTTGCTCCCATCGCACCGGCCTGTTTTGCCACTACACAAAATTGATCAAGTTCATCATCTGAGACGGTCAATTCGCGCAGCAGGGCGTGGTTTTCGTCCATTAGTGGGCCAAGCAAATCCGGTTGCTCGGTCTCAATCAGGGTTCGCGCTTGATTAGCGATTTCCCCAATTCGTCCCAAAATCGGTTGGATGCGTTCAGGTTCACGTTCTACCAATTCGCGCACTGCCCCAACGGTGATATGGGTTGGGGTGGCGTGGCCTAGATTGCCCACCACCAGCAAAAAGGGGTGGGGGATGGTGAAGGTCTCCAACGGCTTGCCGCGCACAAAATAGACAGGCTGCCGATAGACAATAACGGTGTTATCTATGCCGCTGGGTGTGCCATGATGGATTTTTTCGACTTCATAGACCAATTCATTCAAATTTTCGTTATCTAAAGGATGACCAAGTGCCTGCGATAGCGCTTGTGCCAATGCTGCACTGACGGCTGCCCCGCTGCCAAAACCAGCAGCAAGTGGGATAGTGGAATGAAGGATAAGTTTGAGGTCGGGCGGGGTGGTGATACCAAGCGTTTTTAAGACCAACTGCGCGGTATACACCAGTGCATTCTCGGTATCATTT
This sequence comes from Anaerolineae bacterium, assembly GCA_021463865.1. Lineage (GTDB taxonomy): Bacteria > Chloroflexota > Anaerolineae > Aggregatilineales > J027 > CFX10. The sequence goes on along the minus strand of JAJTXY010000010.1, from coordinate 30,183 downwards.
CCCGGATAGACCCGCAAGGTGTGATGGTGGCGGCTGTCCGGCAGTAAGATATGCAGACCAGAATTGGGGAGAGTGGCTTCGGCGGTCACAGTTGCAGTAAGTGCAGTCAATGGCACGGCCAAAGCAGGCTGCCTATGCACCACCGCATGTTCGCCAAATAGGATTAATTTGCCGGGGGCGGTTGCCACGATAGGTTTCATTACGAGTTGGCTACTTTGCGACCACATATAGAAGGAAAACCACCAGTAGACCCCACAACCCAATCCCGACGAGCAAGGGCCGATCTTCAAACAATACTTCGGTAGGGTCGCCACCCTTACCAAGCCGATGAATCACATACAGGTAGCGGAACAGACCATAATAGACGAAGGGCACGGTCAGCAGCATATATTCAGCGTCTACAAGGGCGGTCTCTGACTCTGCGGCATACAGGGTATAGGCGAGGGCAACGCTGGTGACGACCAGTCGCAGCATATCATCCAACAGGGGCATGTTATAGCCCTTGTAGGTATCGCGGACTTTTTCGGCATCCCCTTGCAGCAGTACCAATTCTTGCCGTCGCTTGCCAATCGCCAAAAACAGCGATAACAGCCCCGCGCAGACATAGAGCCACGCCGAAAAATTGGTAACTTCAATGGCGACTACACCCGCAATCGTGCGCAGAACAAAGCCTGCCGCGATTGCAAAAACATCCAACAGTACCTGATTTTTGAGATAGAAGCTGTAGGCGATTTGCAGGCCCATATAGCCCGCCAGCACCGCTGCCAATTGCCAATTCACTAAAAACCCCAAACCAATAGACAATAGGGGCAAGACCACCGCTGCGGTCTTTGCTAGACCAATGGGTAATTGACCGGAGGGTAGGGGGCGATTTTTCTTTTTAGGGTGCAGCCGATCACGCTCAATATCCACAAGGTCATTCATGATATAGACGGAACTGGCCGTCAGTGAAAAAAGCCAAAAAGCTACCAACACGCGCCAAAGTGCATCCAGATCAAATAGGCGAGCATCAAACAGGATGCCCATAAATACAAAGCCATTTTTTGACCACTGTTTGGGGCGCATGGTACGGATGAGTCCACGTACCGAAGCAGGAATTCCGCCCCAAAGCGACATGGCAGATTGCATGACAGTATTCAAGCGATTTTCAGCCTTTCCAAGTGGGTCATTCAAAAAAGCAGCCCCGCCAGAATTATATCACAGGTACACAGTTCGATTAGGCGCGTTGGCCTTTCAGTCGCCTAACAGTTGGTGGTCGTCGGTAAGTAGGTTATGATTTTAGAAACGATTGCTTAGGAGAAAATTGCGGCGTGAACATCCTCACCGACTCATCCACCAAAGCGCTTCTTGACGCAATAGAAATCAACTATGCCGAATTTTTCGCCCTGTATACCAACGTCCCGCATATTCAGCGGCACGATGAACCGGGAGTGTTGCGGTTGAGCAGTAGCCAACCCGCCGATTATCTGAATACGATTCTCCGCACTACCTTCGAAAACGGTCATGCCGAAAGCCGCATTCGAGAGGTGATGTCAGGATATAAAACCCAACGGACTTCGGTGCGCTGGCATGTCTGGCCCAACAGCCAACCCGCTAATCTGGGGAATTTGTTGGGCGGCTATGGTCTACAATGTACCCGCAGCATTCCGTGTATGGCGCTCGATTTAGCGACGATGAATGTTCCCATCCAGCCGATTGCCCATTTAGAAATGATATTGGTAGATGATTTGCCTGCTTTATATGAATGGATGTCGCCCGTCGCTTACGATTTATTCTTCTGTTTAGCCTATGAAATGGGGCTGTCCACGACCTCGCCCGTTCTGCATTTTCTAGCACGCTATAAAGGTGAACCTGCTGCAACGGCCTCCATTTATTTAGGCGCAGGTGTGGCAGGGCTGTATGATGTGGTCACCATGCCGGAGGTGCGCGAACGTGGTATTGGGGCGGCGCTGTGTACGATGGCGTTACAAACAGTACGGGATATGGGTTATCGCTATGCCGTCCTACAATCGTCTAAAATGGGCTATCGCATTTATCAGCGCTTGGGTTTTGAGGAAATTGGCCGCCTGCTGCATTACAACTGGTATGATTTCTATGGGGACTTTTAGGCATGAAGATGGATCGCCTTGACCATTTGGTGCTGACTGTTGCCGACATTGAAACGACCTGCGAATTTTATCAACGGGTGATGGGGGTGCAGGTTATCACATTTGGTGAGAATCGTAAGGCATTGACGTTTGGACAGCAGAAAATCAATCTGCATCAGGCTGGCTTTGAATTTGAACCAAAGGCCCATCGTCCTACCCCCGGTTCGGCGGATTTATGTTTCATCACCTTAACCCCACTAGCCGAGATCATGGAGCATTTACGTAGCTGCAACGTTGACATTATCGAAGGGCCAGTCCAGCGGAGTGGGGCGTTTGGCCCAATCCTATCAGTCTATTTTCGTGACCCCGATCTGAATTTGATTGAGGTGTCCAACTATCTTGCACAGGAATAATAATTAGGTGGCACAGAAGAAACGACTGGATGTGTTGGTGCATGAACTTGGGTTAGCGCCGAGCCGCGAAATGGCCCAGCGTTACATCCTAGCAGGCGAAATAATGGTGAATGGCGAACTGCGCACTAAACCGGGGGTGTCCGTGCTCGCCGATGCCGATGTCACTCTCAAAAAAGCGGCGCAGTTTGTCAGCCGAGGCGGATTAAAATTGGAAGGGGCGCTTCAGCATTTTCCGGTAGTGGCAGAAGGCCGAATTTGTGCCGATGTCGGAGCAAGCACAGGGGGGTTCACTGACTGCCTATTGCAACGAGGGGCGGCGAAGGTCTACGCGATTGATGTAGGATATGGACAGTTGGCGGTCAAATTACGCGACGACGCACGGGTGGTGGTCATGGAGCGCACCAATGCCCGTTATTTAGATAATCTGCCCGAACCAATTGCGCTGGTTGTCATTGATGCCAGTTTTATCTCGCTCAAAATGTTGCTGCCTACTATTGCGGATTGGCTAACCCCTACCGCCGATGTGATTGGCCTGATAAAACCCCAATTCGAGGCAGGCAAGACCGAAGTTGATAAGGGCGATGGCGTGATTAAAGATGCGGCGACTCATCGCGCCGTATTGTTGGATGTGTTAAGTGCAGCGCAAGCGATGGATTATACCGTGAGCGGTCTGGTGGAAAGTCAGATTACTGGACCGAAGGGCAATCGTGAGTTTTTGGTATGGCTGCAATGGTCGCCCGCCCACGCCAAAACGGACATCCTACCCCTGATAGACCAGATTGTTCCACAGCCAAGTGAGCCTGAATAAAAATAGGCGAGTGAGACCCGCCTATCGTATGATTTTGAGTGATGAGAGGGGTCTATAATTCTTGTTCTACTTCGCCAGATTCGCCGACGCGATGAATCTTGACGAAGTTGGTTTGACCGCCTGCCCCAAATGGTACACCCGCGATGATAATCATAATGTCGTTGATTTCGATGAGTTCACGTTCAACGGCGGTCTGGACGACAATTCTGATCATATCGTCAATAGAGGCGAATTCTTCAACCAAAATGGGCAGCACGCCCCATACCAGCGCCATGCGTTGATAGGTGCCGCGATGGGGGGTAACACAGACAATCGGGGTCAAGGGTCGCTGCCGAGCCACCCGCTGGGCCGTGTAACCTGTCCATGTGCTGGTGACAATCATTTTTGCCCGCAGTTCGTGGGCCATCACACTGGTCGCATAGCTAATGGCCTCAGAGATGTTTTCCGTGACCGCTTCGCCAAAGCCCCGCCACATTTTCTCGTTGCTGTTTTCCAGCAAATGCGCCTCGGCGATTTTGGCAATTTCTGTCATCATTGCGACAGATTCTACCGGGTATTTGCCGCTGGCGCTTTCGGCGGAGAGCATGATTGCATCAGTGCCGTCAAAAATCGCATTGGCAACGTCGCTGGCTTCGGCGCGGGTGGGGCGGGGATTGCTGACCATGCTATTGAGCATTTGTGTCGCGGTGATAACCGGTTTGCCGACTTGATTGCAGCGGCGGATGATGTGTTTTTGTCGGACGGGTACTTCGGCGGCGGGTAGCTCCACCCCTAGGTCTCCGCGTGCCACCATGATGCCATCGGAATGCTGTAAAATCTCTTCAAAATTCTCGATAGCCTCCGTTTTTTCAATCTTGGCAATCAACCACACGTCGCCGCCATGATGCCGCACCAGCCAGCGCAGTTCGCGCATATCATCCGCACTGCGGACAAACGACATGGCTAGATAGTCAAGGTTTTGTTCAAGGGCAAAAACCACATCGGCGCGGTCTTTGTCGGTCAAAGCAGAGAGGGATAAATTTGCCCCTAATGCCGTGACCCCTTTGCGGCTCTTGAGTTCATTACCAACTACAACTTCACACACCAAATCGTCGCCATAGCGGGTTTTAACCGTCAATTCAATATCACCATCGTCCAGCAGCAGCCGATTGCCTGCCCGGATGTCTTTGACAAATTCAGGGTGGGGGAGTGGTAAGTGTTTTTTGCTTTGATCCGGATTGGGTCGGGAGGTGAGAATAATCTCATCTCCCGGCTTGATAGGCAATGGGTCTGGGGTTAAGCCACCCAAGCGAATTTTCGGCCCTTGCAAATCACCCATGATCGCCACCACTGCCTTTTCTTCTTCGGCAAGGCGGCGAATCAGGGCGATATTTTCGGCATGTGTTTCATGCGTCCCATGACTGAAGTTGATTCGTGCTACATCTAGACCATTTTGAATCATCTTACGCAGCACAGCTTCATTTCCGGAAGCAGGGCCGATGGTTGCAACAATTTTAGTGCGCTTCCCATCAATCATGTTTAACATAGAATTCCGTCCTAGAGTGTACGTTTTAGGTTGGGGAAGGCCTGCTTGCCAGCAAAACGAGCCATATCACCCAAATCTTCTTCAATTCTCAGCAGTTGATTATATTTGGCAATGCGGTCACTACGAGCAGGCGCACCTGTCTTAATCTGACCTGCATTCAACGCTACGACCAAATCGGCGATAGTGCTATCTTCAGTTTCGCCACTGCGATGGCTGACTACCACTGTCCAACCAGCTTGCTGACTAAGGCGGCTAGCGGCAATGGATTCTGTCAGTGTACCGATTTGATTGACCTTGCACAACAGTGCATTGGCGTTGCGGCCTTCAATGGCACGTTGTACCTTTTCTACGTTGGTAACCAGTATGTCGTCACCGACGACTTGGACATGATCGCCGATGGCTTCCATCAGTTCGTGCCAATAATCCCAATCGTTTTGGTCAAGGCCATCTTCAAGGCTGATAATGGGATATTTCTCGACCCACTTCGCCCAAAATTTCACCATCTCGGCACTGGTCAATTTCTTGTTTTCGGTTTTGAGATAGTAATGGCCGTCTTCATAGATTTCGCTGGCGGCGGGGTCAAGCGCAAGGTACACATCACTACCGGGAGTATAGCCTGCTTTTTGGATCGCTTCTAGGATGACTTCAATTGCACCTTCATTGGTGGGCAGGCTGGGGGCAAAACCACCTTCATCCCCAACCGTCGTGCCGAGGCCACGCCCTTTGAGAACTTTGTGCAAGCTGTGATAGATTTCCGCCCCCATCCGCAGACATTCCGCAAAGGTTTGAGCGCCGACGGGCATCACCATGAATTCTTGGAAGTCGGTGCTGTTGGCGGCGTGTTTGCCCCCGTTCATGATGTTCATCATTGGTACGGGGAGGACGTGGGCATAGACACCACCCAGATAGCGATACAGTGGTAAATTGAGACTGACAGCAGCAGCACGGGCAGCGGCCAATGACACACCCAAAATCGCATTCGCACCCAGATTGCCTTTGTTATGGGTGCCATCTAAATCCAACAAAACTTGGTCAATTCCAATCTGGTTGGTCACATCAAAACCGACCAACGCCTCAGCGATGACTTCATTGACATTTTGGACGGCTTTTAAGACACCTTTGCCGCCAAAACGTTTGGAATCACCATCCCGGAGTTCGACCGCTTCATATTCACCTGTCGAAGCGCCGCTTGGAACCATTGCTCGCCCGACACTGCCATCCAGTAAAGTGACATCCACTTCAATGGTGGGGTTGCCGCGTGAGTCTAGGACTTCACGTCCGGTAATGCTTTCAATAATGGTCATGATTAGGATTATCCTTCCTGAGTAAACATACGATACCCAACAAAGGGTGAACCAGTTATTCCAGTTCAAGCCCTTTGAGTAAACGCGCATAATCGAGATGCTCCGCCAGCATCGCTTGGAAACGATTGAGTTTTTCGGCCTGACCTAAGCGTGTCCGGCCCATAACGCTTTCGATCTTTTCAACCGCTTCCATGGTGGTGTCGCTCACTAAGAGCACGGCTACACCTAATTCTTCGGCCCGGCGGACAATGGTGGCGCTTGGCTGCAAATTACCCGTTAGGATGAGGGCGGCGGTAGAAGTTTCGAGTGCAGCTGCTTGGAGGTCGGTGCGATCCCCTCCGGTGATGACGGCTTTGTTGATGGTGCGCCGGAATAGGGGTAGGGCTGATTCAACCGTCATGGCCCCCACTGACAGGTTTTCAACTAGACGTGAGGCCATTTGTTCGCCTGCGAGCACTTGGGCATCGAGCAGCGCGATGAGTTCCCCGATGGTGATCGCTTGGAGTTCACGTTGATGCGGGAGCACGCCAAAAACAGGAATCCCCATGTTTTCGAGGTAGGGGGCGACTTTGGTTTTCGCTTTTTCCCATGCTGTTTCGGGAACATTGTTAATGACCACGCCATATAAAAGGTGCTCGATACGACGTTTGGCGGCGGCAATATCATCCAGTACATGGGCCAGATCGCGCCAACGTATGACGGCCAACGTCGGGATGTTTAGGCGATGCACCACCTCAACAGTGCTTAATCCCACCACCGAGCCATCGCGCATGGAAGCCCCACCTTCCATCAGCACAATGTCTTTGCCCTGTTTGGCTTGCTCATAGGTCTGGCTCATCTCGGCCCAAAAATCACGCTGAACAGTGCCATCCATCACACTATCCAACAGCGCGTCGGACAGGATGACCGGGGCAAGCTGATTGGCGTTCATCTCCAATCGCAGCACGCGGCGCACAAATTCGGCATCCTCATCCACGATCTGATTGCCGATGCGATAATCTTGCAAACTGACGGGTTTCATATATCCCACTTTGAGGCCACGCGACTGCATATAGAGACCCAAGCCTAGACATAGGGCGGTTTTTCCCGAAAATGTGACAACCGATGTGATGTAAAGTGCCTTCATCTAATCAAAATCCTTTCTCTGAAAAAGGCTGTGGGATGCAGACGACAAGCACCATACAGCCAACCGTAAGTATTTAAAAAACGGGGACACGAAAAAGAAAAACAGGTTCTCTCCTTGCTCCGATGATTTGCGGCTATTGACGAGCCTGCAAAATAATACGTGCGTCCAATGCTAACACACCCCGGCCTTTTTCATAGACAAAGAGTGGATTGATGTCCAACTCGGCAATCTCTGGGAAATCCGTTACTAATTGGCTGATGCGCTGTAACGCATCGGTTAGGGCATCCTTATCAGCGGGTTTTTGCCCACGCACGCCATCTAATAAATGCGCAGCCCGAATTTCACGCAGCATGGTGCTGGCATCCGTTTCGCCAAACGGCGCGATGCGGAAGGTCACATCTTTGAGCACTTCCACATAAATTCCACCCAGCCCAAAAGTCACCAGCGCACCGAATTGGGGGTCTCGACTCATGCCTAACAGAACCTCAAGCCCCGGTGGCACCATTTCTTGTACCAGACAGCCCCAAATATTTGCGCCGGGGACATAGCGCGTGGCGCGATAAACCATCAATTCAAAAGCATCACGGACTTCGGTGGCATTGTGCAAATTGACCTTGACCCCGCCGACCTCTGTCTTATGGAGAATATCGGGGCTGGCGATTTTTAACACCACCGGATAGCCCATTTCGTCTGCCAAACGCACTGCTTCGTCGGGGGTGCTGGCGAGTTCACTGCGCGGCATTCGGAAGCCATAGGCAGCAAAGACCTCGCGGCTTTCGGCTTCAATCATCGAAACGCGATTCTCGGCACGGACTTTTTCAAATATTGCTCTGACGCGATCTTGATCTACTTCAAATTTGCGGATTTCACCTGTATCACGTTTACGGGCTTCGTTGTAATCGCGCATGGCGGCAAAGGCGTGGGCGGCGCGTTCGGGGAAGGCATAGTTGGGCACTGTGTAGAACTTCGCCATGATTTCAATCCCGGTCTGCACCCGATGATCGCCCATCAAACAACCCAACACGGGTTTATCAATTTCAGCAGTCAATTTGCCGATGGCGTGGGCAGTGGCGTCAATTTCGGTCATAGCCTGTGGGGTTAGGATGACAATCATCCCGTCCACGTTGGGATCGGCGGCGACGTGTTTGAGGGCAAATTCATAACGATCTGCGCGGGCATCACCTAACACGTCTACCGGATTAGCGGCGCTGGCGGCATCGGGCAAAAATTCTTCCAAAGCCTTGATCGTCGCGTTTTCCAGACGGGCCAGTTGTAAATTGGCTTTTTCCAGCGCGTCGGTTGCCAAAATCCCCGGCCCGCCTGCGTTGGTGACAATGGCGATACGATTGCCTTTGAGCAGGGGTTGATAGGCAAAAGCAACCGCGTGGTCAAACAGGGTTTGGAGATTGTTTACACGCAGCACCCCGCTTTGATAAAACGCGGCATTATAGGCCTGTTCTGCCCCGGCCAATGAACCTGTATGCGACGAAACGGCTTTTTGGCCGGATTGGGTGACGCCACTTTTGAGCATGATGACGGGTTTTTTGCGGCTAACCTCACGTGCGACCTTCATAAATTCTTGTCCGCTGGGTAGTCCTTCAGAATAGGCCAAAATGACTTTGGTGTTGGGGTCGTCGGCCCAATAGCGCATGAGGTCTATTTCACTGACATCGCCCTTGTTGCCGAGACTCACAAAGGCGCTGAAGCCGATGTGTTTGTTGTTGCCCATGCTCATGTCCAAGACAGCCGTCCCTAATGCCCCGGACTGGCTCATGAACGCGATTGAGCCTTTCATCGGCATCCCACCCGCCGCAAAGGTGACATTGACCGGGTGGTGGATGTCCATCACGCCCAAGCAGTTTGGCCCGATTAAGCGCATCCCAAATTGTTTGGCGATCTGTAGCACCTTGAGTTCAAGTTCTAACCCGGCGCGACCTGTTTCGCGGAAACCTGCGCTGATGACTACGACTGCCTTGATGCCTTTTTCACCGCAGGCTTGTACCGCTTCCGGGACATGCTGGTAGGGAATGACGATCACAGCTAGATCAGGAATTTCGGGAAGATCAGCGACTTGTGGGAAGGAGACATAGCCGAGGATTTCTTCGCCTGCCGGGTTGACGGGATAAATGCGACCCGTAAATTTGCTTTCGACCAAATTTGCCAAGACCGCATAGCCGAGTTTGCTGGGGTTACGGCTTGCTCCAATGATGGCAACAGAATTGGGCCTGAAAAAAGCGTCTAACATTCAAATCCTCCAATTCGCCTTCGTACCTTATAAGCACATATCCCCCAAAATCTACGCTAGGTTCGTTCTCCCGTGATTATCGCATGAGTTAGGGCGTCTGGCATTGGGGTAGGGCGATAATTTGTTCCATCCCGCTTCAAAAATACACCTGCCGCATAGTCACGAGCCAAAAGTTCACCTGTGTCGCGGTTATACATCTCATGAATCCATGCACCCCGTACCCGCGAATTTTCCGTGACCCAACTGACAATTTTAATCGGGTCGCCTTCTTTTGCCTCGTGGAAATATTCCAGTTCATGCCCCCGTGCAAAAACATAAAAATTTTCGGCTTGGAGTCTGGCAGTATCCCATCCCACACTTGTCAACGCATCCACCGTGGCTTGTTCAATCCAGCGCAGATAATTGGCGTTGTTAACGTGCCCTAGCTGGTCAATTTCATAACTTTGGGCACGGCGTTCAGAGATAAATTGGTGAGAGGTCTGGTTTACGGCAGCGGGGAGACGGATTTCCAAATCCTCAAGAGGGGCATTGGCGGGTTGGAATCCACCTTCAAATTCTGGGACAAGGCGCTTGGGCCGCATTTCAGCCCGATCCATGAATACCCAATCTGCTCGACCCCGCAGAACGCGGCAATTATCACGCACTCGCACGATTTCGTATTCTCGATGGGAACGCACCCGCCGAAAATCGGAGACCCATGTGCGGATCTCCAGTTCATCTCCATAAAGGGCAGGTTCATGATAACGCACGTGCATTTCGCGGATAACCCACATGCAACCATGCGCGTCGTACCATGCACCATCAAATCCGGCGTCAGCACTGGCCCGTGTGGCAGCTTCTTCCAAATAATTCAGGTAGACGGCGTTGTTCACGTGACCAAGGCGGTCAACTTCATAGGAGCGCACATTGAACCGCCATGTGTAGACTCTCGGCATTGGGCCTCACATTACTTTGTTTGATTTAACGCTGGACGATTATATCCTACAATCGCTTAAATGAACCCTGCTCGATGGTCAATTTAGGGTAAAATGACAAGGATGCTAACTAATGGTTGACAATGTTAAGGGGGCTTATTGGGATGCTTGATCGTTTCATTTACCTTGACCATAGCGCGACGACGCCGGTAGATGAGCGTGTGGTCGCCGCCATGATACCCTATTTTTCGGAGATTTTTGGGAATCCATCGTCGGTGCATCGGCTGGGGCGCAAGGCTGAGACGGCGATGGAAGATGCCCGCGACAAGATGGCAAAAATCTTGAACTGTCGCCCCGACGAGATTGTGTTTACCAGCGGTGGCTCGGAAGGTGATAATTTGGCCCTGCGTGGCGTGGCATTGGCGTCCAAACAACTGGGACGGGGTACCCATTTGATTACCAGCCCCCTCGAACACCATGCCATCAGCCGTACTGCCCAGCAATTGGAGGGAGTTTTTGGCCTATCCACGACGTTTTTGCAGCCGGCCCACAGGGGAAATATCACGCCTGACATGCTGCGCGACGCTATCCAAGAGGATACGGCACTGGTCAGTTTGATGTTGGCGAACAATGAAATCGGGACCATCTTGCCGATTGCGGAGTTGGCAGCGGTGGCGCACGAAAAAGGGGCGTATTTCCATACCGATGCAGTGCAAGCGACGGGCCAATTGGATGTGGATGTACAAAAATTGGGAGTGGATTTGCTCTCGATGTCCGCCCATAAATTTTACGGCCCAAAAGGGGTGGGGGCACTCTATATACGGGAGGGTGTCCCGCTTCTACCCTCGCAGACCGGCGGCAGTCATGAAGCGGGTCGGCGCAGTGGCACCCACAACGTTCCGTTGATTGTGGGGATGGCAACGGCGTTGGAAATCGCTTATGCCGAACGCGATCAGTGGGTTCCGCATTTTATGGATCTACGTGACCATTTGATTGATGGGGTGCTGGCAACCATCCCCGATGTAGAATTGACTGGGGAGCGCCATCATCGGCTGCCGTCTCACGCCAGTTTTGTTTTTAAGCACGTTAATGGCAACACACTGTTGATGCACCTTGATATGAAGGGCATTGCGGCATCGTCGGGGAGCGCCTGTAAGACAGGCAATCCAGAACCCTCGGAAGTCTTGTTGGCGTTAGGCTATAACCACGATTGGGCAATGGGGGGCTTACGGTTGACCGTAGGGCGGCACACGACCCACGCTGATATTGACTACGTTATAGAGGTGATGCCCAACGTAATTGAAGGAGTGCGACGGTTTAGCAGGGTGTTGGACTAGAATTCGCCTTGACCCTCAACCACAAAACCGCTACCATTTGGGGCATGTGAATAAATTGGAAAATGGTTCAAAAAATTCCATGACAGGAAACCTGCCTACCGTTGCGGTGGCAATGAGCGGTGGTGTGGATAGTTCGGTGGCGGCGGCTTTGCTGGTTGAGCAGGGTTATAACGTCATCGGTATGATGATGCGCCTATGGTCGGAGGAGACTGCCCCCGGCCTGACAGGTCATAATCGCTGCTGCACCCCGGAACAGATGAATGATGCACGGCGTGTGGCGGATATGCTGGACATCCCCTTTTATGTTCTCGATACCCGTGACGTATTCCGTAATAAGATCGTTCAGTTTTTCATTGACCAACACGCTGATGGATTGACGCCTAATCCTTGCCTAGCGTGCAATATGCACATCCGTTTTGACTGGTTGTTGAATAATGCGTTGGCGTTGGGAGCGGATTATCTGGCGACGGGGCATTATGCGCGGATTACCCAGTCTATGGAGGGCCTATTTGAATTACGCAAGGGCCATAGTCTTGAAAAAGATCAATCTTATGTCCTGAGTGTGATGACACAAGAACAGCTTCGCCATACCCTGTTTCCAGTTGGAAACTATATCAAACCAGAGGTACGTGAACTCGCCGCGAAGTTTGGTCTGCCCGTCGCCAGTAAACATGATTCGCAGGATTTGTGCTTTTTGGGCGATGGGGATTATCGGCGCTTTTTGCGGGAACACGGGCCAGTAGATTTGTTCATGTCCGGCCCGATTCTTAATCGGCGTGGGGAACAAGTTGGTACGCATGATGGCCTCCCCAATTATACCATCGGTCAGCGTAAAGGCTTGGGCATTTCCGGCAGCGGCGACCCCCTCTATGTGCTTGATCTTGACCGCCAGCGGAATGCCGTGATTGTGGGCACGCGCGATGAACTGGGACGTGACAGGCTTGTCGCAGGTCGAGTTAATTGGATTGCAGGTGCTCCACCGGCTGAGGCAATCCGCGCCGAAGTCAAAATTCGGTATAAAGCCAAGCCTGCCCCGGCTACTCTTGAACCCCTCCCGGATGGCCGGGTCAATGTCATCTTTGATGAACCACTGCGAGACATCACTCCCGGTCAGGGCGCAGTATTTTATGAAGATGATCAGTGTCTTGGTGGTGGCTTAATTCAGCGGGTTGAACATCTGGAATCGGCTACCATTTCCTCGTAATCCGTTTCTTCTACAACTGGGTATTTAGGCAATTCGGTGAATTTGTTGCATCGCTTAGGTTGCACCTAGTTCCAAACATGACATCCTGCGGTAAAATAAAACTTTAGGGAAAAATCTTCTGGACAGGTCAGATCAATGCCCTCAGTCCCCAAGGAAGTCTAACTGATGGCTACTCAGCTACAGACGGGCGAAGCTGTATTACAACAGGTCGTCTCAATTATGCAGCACTTGTTGCTAGAGGAGGTCTCCCAAAAGAGACTGGACGACACCCTGTCCCAATTAGCATCCCAGTTTAGAGCCGATTGCGCTTACATTTATGAAATTGCTTCTATTCTGCGTGATCCGGCCCCCACTATCCGGCGAATCTGCGAATGGCAATCCATTCCTGCTGCTTCCTTGACTCCGTTCACGCCCATGCCAATAGATGCCTTCAAACGTTCATTTAAATGGACTACCCAACTTGAATCCGGTGAGAGCATTCAGACTATGAGCGGCGGCACGGGTATTGAAGGATGGTCACAGCTAGGCAACCCGCGTAGCATACTATCACCGATCCATGCCAAACAGCATTGGCTAGGATTTGTCGGCTTGGAGGGTTCGGCAAGCGGACGGGATTGGACCCCCTCGGAGGTGGCTACCCTCAAAACAGCGGCGGCGTTACTTGGGGTGGCGCTTTTAAATAAACAGACGGCTGATGCTGCACCGATCAGCGAAACCAAATATCGGATTTTGATGGAGCAGGCCACCGACGCCATTATTGTGATGATGCCTACGGGTGCGTTTCGGGAGGTAAATCCTCGCTCTTGTGAATTGTTGGGATACAGCCGCGAGGAACTGCTGCGGATGGGCCTTGTTGACTTTATCACCAAAGATTCAACGCTGCTGCCTGCACTTACAGGTGATGAAGCCCTTCCAGACCGCTTTCAGGCCCAAGAATGGTTGGTCTGTAAAGATCAAAAGCGTATTTTTGTAGAGGCGAATGTCCGCCGATTGCATGATGGGTTGTTCCACGTCGTTATGCGGGATGTATCCGAACGCAAGCACGCCGAGGAATTGCAGAAACGTCGCTCGGCGGCGATGGTGGCTTTATACGAAACGTCATTGGCGATCAATTCACAGCCAGATGTTACGACTTTATTGCGGGCGATTGTTGAACGTGCCGCGAAATTATTAAATGCGCCAATGGGCGGACTTTATTTACTTCGGCCCGATAACCAAAGCCTTGAATTGGTCGTCGCTTATAACCTGCCTAGTAATTTGGTCGGCACCATACTGCAATTTGGTGAAGGGGTTTCCGGCAAAGTGGCGCAATCCGGGGAGGTGATGTTTGTAACGGATTATTCCCAATGGGATGGAAAGGCAGATGTTTATCAAAATTCCCCATTCCGCCGCGTATTGGGAGTGCCCATGAAAGTAGGTGGGCGAGTGATTGGGGCGATTAATGTCACTGATTCCGAAAAGACCATCCCATTTGATGAAGAAGAAATCCGGCTGGTCAAACTTTTTGCTGACCAAGCGGCGATTGCACTCACCAATGCCCGATTAATCGAGCGAGTCTATGAGGAATTTGCCAAACGCGAAAAGGCCCAAGACGCGCTTCAAATAAGTGAACAGCGTTTTCGCACCTTAACCGAGAATTCGCCCGATTACATCTACATCCTCGACCTACGTACTCGTAAGGGGGTCTATCTTAACCGCCAAGAGATGCTCGGTTATTCGGCAAAAGAATTGCTTCAGCCCGAATCTATCACCTTTGCGATTCATTCTGAGGACGCCTCACGGGTCTCACGGGAATGGCGCAAAGCGATGGAAGGGAAGTTGGATGAGAATCCCCAAATTGAATACCGTGTCCGCCATAAACGAGGGCACTGGGAATGGGTGCAAAGTCGTTTTACGGTTCTATCTTGGGAGGGCGATCAACCGATGGAACTATTGGTGACCAATACGATTGTCACCAATCGAAAACGCGCCGAACAAGCGCTAGAACAATCGCTCCATTTTTATCTGAGCCTTTTGGATACCTTCCCGGTTCCCGTTTGGCGCTCCGAACTGGATACCCATATTCACTTTTTGAATACCAGTTGGTTTTCGTTTACAGGCCTGACGATGGGTCACAATTCCGATCAGGCATGGAAGACAAGTTTTCATACGGAGGATTGGGATAAGTGGGAGCAAAAGTATCTGGCCGCATTTGGGGATCAACGTGGTTTTGAGGTGGAATGTCGTCTCCACCACAGCGATGGTACCTATCATACGGTCATGGTAGTGGGTCAGCCGTTTTATGATCTAGAGGGTGTCTTTGCTGGATTTATCGGGGTGGTGTTTGATATTACGGCCATTCGTGAGGCTCAACAGAAAAGCATCGAACTGACACTTGAACGGGCACGGGTGAAGATGCTAGAAGAGTTTATTGGTGATGTCTCGCATGATTTACGCACGCCGCTTTCCACCATTATCCTCAATACGTATTTGCTGCGAACGGGTGGCGATGAAGAGAAGCGACTCGAACGGCTTCGGATCTTAGAAGCACAGGCCGAACGTTTGAACAAAACAGTCCAAGACTTATTGGATATTTCACGGCTAGAAATCAATATCACGGAATTGACCTTTGTCCAGCTTGATGTCAATCACTTACTGAATAGCATCGCCCAAATCTATGCACCGCATATTGCCAAAAAGAATCTGGAATTAATCCTTGACCTCGGCCAATCGTTACCTATGATCCTCGCTAATGAGACGCAGTTTCATCGGGGGATTGCTAATTTTGTTGAAAACGCCATGAAATACACCAAAAAAGGCAGCATCAGCATCAAAACTTATCTGCGTGGGGAGATGGTTGTGGTCGAGATTGCGGATACTGGAATTGGCATTGCGGCTGATCATTTGCCGCGCATCTTTGATCGTTTTTATAAGGTAGATCGTGCCCGCACCACCGAAGGGACGGGATTAGGACTGGCAATTTCCAAGAAGATCATCGAAGCGCATGGTGGCAGTATTGAAGTTGAGAGTGTTGAAGGGGTCGGAACCACGTTCTCACTTGTGCTACCGACCTATAGAGTCTAACTTATTCAGCCCCCGCGCAGGAATTCTCCAATTTCAGATCGCCATAACATCATGATAATCGTACCAATGATAATATATTGACCGTAGGGGAGGGGTGTGAAAGCATCATACCCCCCGCGCAAGGTTTGAGCAACTAGAAAGAGGATGCCGCCCAATGCCCCCAAAAAGACCGTGATAATCGCGGCAAAAATAAAGGCCTGCCAGCCGATCATCAAACCGCACATCGTCGCTACGTAGACATCGCCAAAACCAAAAGCGACTTCGTTTAGGGCTTCACCTCTGGCTGAGGCTACCACGCTGGAGAATATACCGCCGCCCCAAAACATTACCAGAAACAGGCCAAGCCCGAGGCCACCACCCGCGATGTAATCTACAAGATCTCGATCTGATTCAGGCGTGACCAACGCAAATACAAAAGCAAGAATACAAGCGACCAAAATAACAGGAGTGATGATAATGCGATGTTCAAGGTCAATTAGTGTCACCAGCATTAGGATTGCTAGATAAATCATCCATACAAAACGCCGTTCGTGGTCGGGCCAATTCAAGATGATAAACCCAAACAAGAGGGCCATCACCACCTCCGTGATTGGATGCCGCCAGCGCAATTTTGACCCGGTGTCGCTGCTACGTTTGCCTATTAGAAAGGCAAGCAGGCCCGACCAAGCGATTTTGGGACGCGGTGAACCATCGGGGTAGGTAGGAGGTGCTAGAACACTCTGCTGCTTAAAGGGTGGATTCCAGCGAATGGATAGATCATCCAAGCCAGTTGGAACCAATGGTGAACCAGTGGTAGCGTCGTGTGGGCCAGCTACTGATAAGGTGTGATCTTTCCCCAATAATTCATGGAAGGCTTGTACTAGCGGCACGAAATTTTCACTGGACTCAGAAAGCCAGTGCAAATGCACCCCATCATAATGTCGCTCATTGATGCTTTGTTGGCCGTAATTCACCAGCATCTCATTATTTTCAGAAAGGTACGGCTCGTGGTGACTTTCTATCGTAATCCAGTCTAGGGCTTTGATTTCGGGGGCAAGGTCGCGGAGCAATGCCCGAAATTCATTGGCATAATTCCATACCTGATACTGCCTATCTTGCTGCCATGCCCCGGTCTGGACATACACCAGATCAATCTGGTTGGCCTGCAAATGTTTGACAAGAGCCTCTACTTGGGAACGGATCGGTTGCTGCTTTGTCCATCTATCGGGTAGCCATGCTGGAGGCAGTTGCTCGTTGGGGAGGTTATCGGACAGCCAATTAATCACAATGCCCAATGCAAAACCTATCATAGCCATGATGATGGCGAGGATGATATTGTCCATTCCGATGGTTGCTCCTTCAGAAGATTAGCGATGTGGCACAGGCCGCCCATTGGGAAAATCTATCCCCTCCGGAAAGGTTGGGGTGGGGGATGTGGGTGCGGGGGGCAGCAGTCGGATTGAAAGACCAATGACCCCCACCAGCAGCACTACTGCGACAATCGCTAAAAGTACAATTCTAAATCTCACTGCATTTTCCCATGATAATGTATGTCGTTTTGAAGCGCGACTCAACCTTGAGGCTTATTGTATCTCGCCGTAGGATGACAAATCTCGATTGAGCCATACCTCCATATTGACAGGGCTTTCGGTCTGGGTAGTGACCGTTATCCCATCCGAGTTGGCAGGCAAGTAACCTTCGGCACGTATCAGAACGCTGTATAGGGCGGGTTCTTCGATGGTGCCGCGTGGCAACAAAGCCGGAATCTGGAAAAAGCCTTGCTCGTCGGTGATGGCACGGCCTAAGACTTGTACTGCCTGCCACTCGAAATCTTCGACACTGAATTCGGCCAACAGCACGACGAACAATGCGCCGGGGATACCTTGATTGGTGGCGGCATCAAACACTTGCCCAGTCATCTGTACGCCTCTGGCACTGGCGAAGGCTTCAACGGGAAGCTGCCCCAAGCCGACTTCGACCTGCACCGTTTCGTCGGTCAGGCGAATCCCCCCCATATACAATTCAAAACGGTAGGTGGCATCGGGCAAATTGGGCACACCCAGCAACGAAAAATAGTAGTTCTCACCATTCACGTCGGTGGCCCATTGGGTGCGGTTTTCAATGAGCACCTCATCATCTACCAGCCAGCGCCAACGAAAGGGTGTACCGGGGCGCACTTGTCGCCAATTGAAAAATACATAAATTGCGGTTGAACCAGCAGGCATGGATTCGCCAACAATGCTGATGGGTAAGCCGCCTTGTTCGTCGCGGGCAAAGCGGAAATCGCTAAAAATGAGGGCTTGGGCATTATTGGCACCACCCGCGCCGCCTGCCACTACAAAATCGGATGTCACCATCAAACACCAGTCACTGAGGGAAGGATGAATGTCTGGACGTACCAAACACCAATCTTCACCCGATGGCAGTTGGACATAGATTTCGAGCCGATAGAGACCGGAGGTAAACCCGATGTCACTGGTGATGCTGGGGTCACTGCTAAGGCCGCTTGGCCCGCCCGACCACACCGGGGGTTCCGCTGTATTTAGGGGAGGGGAAATCAGATTGCCATTTTGATACCAACGCTGCTGCCAAACGATACCGTCCCGCATATTTTGATAATTAAAACGGGCACGGATGATATTGCCTTCGGGGATGACGTAATTTGCACCGATTAAGTTGCCAAGCGGGTCTTGAATACCGAATACGAGATCAGAAAACTGCGGGTCGGTGCGTGGCCCGCCGCCAATGGTAATGCGATGACTGTCCACCTGTCGTCCTTCAATGAACAGGGTGAATTCATAGACCCCGTTTTCCCAACCCGTTGGCACAGTTCCGCCGATGTACCACATACCACGTTCGCCGCCACTCCATGTGACGGGAGGCAAACTGTAGAGGACATTGGGCCGACCCCCAACCGTGGTACGCAGTTCGTAGACTTGCCCATCCTGCATATTTTGATAATCGAAAAAGAGATAGAGACTGTTTGTGCCTGTTGGGAGGCTGGTCACAATACTGGTTGGCATCCCGGCTTCATTGACACTCGTTGAGACAAAGAGCCGTCGAAAGGTAGCAGTCTCGGCGGGGGGCGCTAAATCCACCGGGGCTTTTTCTGGGCCGGGTTGAATGCCTAATGCGGCGGCTCGGACTAGCCCTCGAGCCAAATTGGAGGGGCGGATGGCGCTGATAGTGCCGCCTAATGGGATACACAAATCGAGGTTATCCAGTTGGGTATCACCGTTGGTGTCATAAACTTGCCGACATTCGAGCGCCTCACCCGCAGCACGGGCCGGGGCAATGGTGGGGACGCCGATGAGTTCCCCATTGCGGTTGTACACCCCACCGCCACTCATGAGACCGGGGATTTCGGCGGTGGTGCGCAGCCAAGCCCGTTCACCCAAACCCGCCTCGGCGGTAAAGCCACCAATCGTTCCGCGAATCACGGTAACGGGGTCGTTGCCGATTTCGGGATAGCCAAAAACCGCGATGGTGTCATCAATCGTGACGGTATTAGAGTCGCCTAGTTCTACAAAGGGCAGTTGCAGCGTGCCATGTTCGATACTCCGACCATCCAAATAACTGGTGATGCGCAGAACGGCCAAATCATAACCGCGATTGAATTCGACGGTTTCCGCGATATAGGTGGCGACAGGCGGTTCTTCGGTGCGCAGAGTTAGGGCGATGACCGTGCGATTTGCTGGACAGCTTTGGGTCGCCTCAACAATATGGGCATTGGTTAACACTAGCCCATCGGTACTAACCAAAGTGCCCGTACCCACACAGGTGATGACCGGGCCAGTGTTGGTGTCCACCGTCTGCATTATAAAAACCGTCGCTTTTTTGATGTTGTCTTCGTTGAGGCGTACCAACGGCGGGGTGTCTTCGTCCTGTGCCCGTGAGGGTGGTGGGAGCAAATTTAAAAAACCAACACCGAGAGCAATCAGCAATAGGACAGAGATGAACCAAAGGCGTCGCTGCATGTTAGTTAAATTTCGCATCGGCAAATCCCCCTTTAATATTCGACAGTTTGGAGAAAGCGATCAAAGTAGGGGCGGTTATCGTCGAAATTTTCAGCCGCATCTCGATATGTTAGAATCACGGCTTGATTGCCACGCAGGACGACCAAATCAACGCCTTGTACCACGACTGGTACACTCTGCAAAAAGGGATTGGGGTCGGATTGAACGAAGGAATATTGAATCTCGACAGCATCATCTTCGCCGAGGCTAGTTTCTGAAACGGATTGGACATGATAACCGGGCAGGCGATTTGGCCCTTGTACCACCAGCAAATCTATCACGCTGCGTGGATTAGCATCTGGCCCAACGGTGAGGAGGCTTACTTGGATGAGGGTTTTGAAGGGACGGGCGTTTGGGTTTTCAACGCGGAAAACATAATCTTGTTGATTTTCATCCAACAGCCAATTGAGGGGAATCTGCCCGCGTATCCCGTTCTCTTCATCTTCATACAGCACGGTGGCGTTCAGAATACTGCTCCGAAAGATCATACCCAAACCCATAAGAGCCAATGTCACAATAATTGCCAATCCGCTGTTGATGTTGACCCGACGGGCGACCTGTGGTTCGGAAAAATCTTTGGGATTTTCGAAATAACTCATCGGATACGTCGTACTCCCAGTTTATCAGCCATACGTGCGTCGGCGCTTTCAATGATAAATGAGAGGATACCCAAAATGGCCGCACTGATGCCGATGACCAAAAATAAACCACCGATGGCGCGACTGCCCAAGCCGCTGGAAATGGCAATACCCCGAAAGGCAAAATGGATACCACTTAGGATGGCGGCGACGACTAAGCCTGTAGGCAACCATACCGCTGAGGGATTGCCGACAGCGAATTCGCCCAAGAAATAGCCAATCACCGCGCCAATGGCAATGTGGATATAGACATTGGTTAGGATGTTGACGGCGGCGGATGAGAGGGTCAGTTCATCATAAAAGACCAGCCGCATGTTAAGGACAGTGGCAAAACCAAGTGCGGCGGCGGTGCTGTAGGCGATGCCATCCAAACGGATGCGGAAGCGGTGGGGCCACATGGTATAACGTACTACTGCGTACTTGATAAACTCATTCAAGATGCCAATAGTGAAGGCGTAACCGAGGATACGGTTAAAAAAGCCTGCGCCGGGTAGCCAGCGTTCGGGGGTGAAAATCTCCCTCATGATCGGTACGGCAACGCCATTTGCCATTACCATGCTCAAAAATAGGATGGCGGTGAGGCCCTGTCGTGGTTCTAGGGCAAGACGTTCACGGCGAATAGAAAGAAACCAGTAGGCGGCGATTGGCAGTAACGCCAATCCACCGCTAAGAGATCGGGAGTAGGAATCGTCAAGGATGCCCAAACGGGTGGTGAAGAGAATAAAAAGAACAGCAGCGGCTAACACCCCTAGTTCAATGGTGAGGGGTCGCCAGACGCGCCGATACGGAAATGGTTCCTCGCCTTCTTCGGACGGGGCGAGGAGTTGAAAGTCACGCAAATTATCTGCTCACTCTTGTTTAATTTCTAATCAGCAGCGACTGTGACCTCCGGCGATACTGCTTCCAACGGACGAGCATAGGCCATTGTATAGAGGTCACGATAAGCGCCACCTTGCTGTAATAGGCTCTCGTGCGAACCCTGCTCAATAATTTCACCATGATCTATCACCACAATCAAGTCGGCGTTGGTGATGGTACTGAGCCGATGCGCAATCACGAAACTGGTACGCCCTTTTAGGAGGCGCTCTAGCGCACTCTGAATAATTTTCTCGGTCTGGGTGTCAATGCTGCTGGTCGCCTCATCCAAAATCAAGATGCGTGGGTCGGCAAGCAGGGCACGGGCAAAGGCTAATAGTTGGCGTTGACCAGCCGAAAGCAGCGAACCCCCTTCACGAACCTCGGTATTATACCCGTTTTCCAAACGCATGATAAAGTCGTGAGCACCCACCGCTTTGGCAGCGTCTATCACATCCTCATCTGACGCCTCCAAGCGACCATAGCGGATATTTTCCATGACCGTGCCGGAAAAAAGGTAGGTTTCTTGCAACACGACACCCATCTGACGGCGCAGACTTTCTTGGGTGACGGTGCGCACATCGTAGCCATCAATGGTTAACTTGCCATCGGTAATATCATAAAAGCGCGTGACGAGTTTGATAATAGTGCTTTTGCCCGCGCCCGTATGCCCGACCAATGCGACGGTTGACCCAGCAGGCACATTCAAATTGACGCCTTTCAACACCATCTCACCGTCACTATATCGAAATTCGACATTATCAAATTGAACATGACCCTGAATTTGGGGGAGTTCGGTGGCCTCCGGCGCATCCTGTACTTCGATAGGTGTGTCAAGCAAGGTAAAGATTTTGTCCCCTGCTGCCATGACCGCTTGGAATACGTTGTAACGTTGGGCTAGCATACGGATAGGGAAGAAAAACTCATCAATATACAGAACGAAGGTGAGCAGGGTAAACACCGAAAGTTGTTGTTTTAAGACCAGCGTGCCGCCAACATAAATCATCGCGCCCGTCGCCACCCCGCCGACCAATTCAATACTGGGGAAGAAAAAGCCGCTGATACGCGCTGCTGCGACATTCGCTTCACGATTATTGTAATCAATCTTGGAGACGAAGCGCTGATAATTATACCCTTCGCGGGCAAAGGCTTGGGTAACGCGCACGCCGTTAAAGGCTTCGGCAAGTTCGGCGTTGACGATGGCATTGGTTTCGCGCACGCGGATATAGGCTTTACGGGCAAAGATGCGCCAGAAATTCGCAATCGTAATCAAAACCACTAGGACAACCAGCGCCACGCCAGTTAGGGTCAGGTTAATGATGGACATAGAAATGAGGATGCCAATCAAAATCAACATTTCGCGCACTGTACCAACTACGGCAAAGGTAATGGCTTCACGCAGAACGCTGACATCGCTGATGACCCGTGCGATCAGGCGGCCTGTTTCGTAATTCGAAAAAAACGACATCGAGAAATACTGGATTTTCTCAAATAGGTCGTTGCGCAATTTCTCGATAATGCGTTGTCCCGCGTAAGCCATGTTTGCCAGTTGGATGCGAAACCCCAAGAAGCCAAGTCCTTGAACCAAAATGTAGCCAAAAACACCTGCACCCACTAAGGACATATTGCCCTTGCGAATACCCTCATCCACTGCCCAGCCAATCAGCGGTGGCCCCATAATGTTGGCGATGACGACAAACAACATCGCCGTGAAAGCAATCACCACGTTTTTCTTGTAGGGTTTGAGATAGCCAAAGAGACGTTTGGTGACTTGCCAGTCAAAACCTTTACCGGCTTCTGTTGCTGCTTGTGAGAGTGCCATAAGTTTCCGTTCCTTCCGATAAAGTTAGCTACCGCTCATTTGGGGTTCACGGACTTTGATCTTGTCCGTCGAGCGCACATTGCCCTGTTCCAAAAGGCCACCCAGCGCCATAAGCTCGTGTTTGAGGCGCTCCTGATCGGCGAGTTGTAAGCGGTAGATGTCAGCATAGAGGCCGTTTTTCGCCAGTAGTTCATGGTGCGTGCCGCGTTCGGCAATCTCGCCATGATCCAGTACCAGAATTTGGTCGGCGTTTTGGACGGTGGTGAGACGTTGGGCAATGACAAAGGTGGTGCGACCTTCCATGAGGCGATTCAAGGCTTCTTGAATCAAGTATTCGGTGCGGGTGTCTACGCTGCTGGTTGAATCGTCCAGAATTAAAATGCGGGGATCCACCAACAAAGCACGCGCAATCGCTACACGCTGACGCTGACCACCAGACAGTGTCACCCCGCGTTCACCAATCTCGGTCTCATAGCCCTGCGGAAATTCCAAAATAAAGTCGTGGGCATTGGCGGCTTTGGCGGCGGCAATGATCTCATCCATACCGATGTCGGGCCGTCCATAGGCGATGTTTTCGCGGATAGTGGCGGAAAACAACACCGATTCTTGCAGCACAATGCCAATTTGGCGGCGTAATGTGGACAGGCGCACCTCTCGAATATCAATGCCATCAATCGTCACGCGACCTTCCGTCACATCATAGAAGCGCGGAATTAGATTGATGAGACTGCTTTTGCCCGACCCCGTTTGTCCTAACAAGGCGATAATCTGACCGGGGTTGGCCTCGATAGTGATGTTTTTGAGGACGGGTTCGGAGTCGTAGGCAAAAGAGACATTTTCGAAGTTGACGTACCCCTGAATGGCAGGCATTTCTTTAGCATTCGGGTCGTCATCAATCTCGATGGGGGCGTCCATAATTTCAAAAACACGGCGACTGCTGGTCACAGCTTGGGTAAACAGTAGAATGACAAAACCTAGGAAGCGCACAGGTTGACCAATCAGCAGGACATAGGCATTGAAGGACACGACCATGCCAACCGTAACACCCGCGAAATTGTTGCGTTCCATCAATCCGCCGACAAAGAGGGTCATAGCAACGCAACACGCGATCACGAAATTGCTGACGGGCATGTAGGTCGTCCACAAATTGACCAATCGGAGTTGATCGGTGAACAGTTTGGCGTTTTCGTTTTCGAATTTTTTGAGTTCGTGTTTTTCACGGGCGAAGGCGCGAACGACCTGTGCCCCTAAAGCATTTTGTTGGAGATGCTCACTGAGATTTTGGACATGCTCCATTACTTTTTTCCATTGGGGATCAATGCGGGCGGCATAACTCTTGGACATGAAAACAAGTGGAAGAATAGGTAGGAGTGCCACAACCGCCAATGGAGGACTGCTGACAAACATCACCACCACTACCCCCAAGAGGAGGATCATAGTGTTGAGGCCATCCAAAAGCCCATTGGCAAAATAGCGCTGCATTTCATCTACGTCGCTAATGGCACGGGTAATTAACATGCCCGTTTGAGTTTTGTCGTGGTAGCCAAAATGGAGATGCTGCACTTTATCGTAAAGCTCGTTGCGGATGTCGTAGGCAATATGGTGTGATAGTCGTTCGCCAAAAAAACGGGCGCAGAATCCCGTAAATCCGCGCACTATCCCAAGTGTGACCACCAATAATCCGGCTCGGAGCATAAATGTTTGATCGTCACGCTCAACCCCGACATCAATGACCCAGCGCAAGAGACTGGGGATGGTAATTGCCAATGCCGAGCCACCGACAATGCCAAATAGGGCAGTAGCTGTCCATTTCCAGTAGGGGCGCATGTACCCCATCAAGCGTTTCCAGACGGCAAAATTACTCAAGTGCAACTCCTTGCATCCATGAAGTGGACAATGAAATACCCCTCACCACACCAGCAGGATTCTAAGAATTTTGACCTGCTAATCCTGTCAGGCTGTGGGCGATTTCGCATAGGGCGGATGGACTGACCTTGTAGTAACGCATCGCCCCATCACGGCGCATCTGCAAAATGTCGGTTTTGGCGAGTAGGCTCAGATGGCGGGAGGCGGTGGATTGGGTCAGGTGCATGGCATCGGCGATTTCACCGACATTACTTTCTCCTTGCTGCGCCAAGAATGCCACAATTTTGAGGCGGGCCTCATCTGCGAGAGCTTTCATGGCTGGGTAGAGGTTGATGATTGGCAGGGGGGCGTGAACGGTATCGCCTGCGATGGTTGGGACGAGATTGGCATTAAACCCAATCCACAATCGGTCACCTAATGTAAACAAGGTGACATAGGTTCCCAAATGGCAGCAGGGGATTAGCTCCACTTGTTTAAACCGCGCGGCATTTTCACTGAGCCAAGGGGTTGGGTTGCGGCCAGAGACGGCGCGAAAAATGGTCGTGATGTCCGGGGCATAATTTTGAGCGGTATGGTACTCGGCAGCGGCGAATTTTTGGGGCAAATCGCCAGCGGCATGTTCGGCATAGAACCGCGTCCATGTGTGGTGAATAGCAGCCAATAAATGCTCATGTATGGCTTGAGCATCTAGCAAAAATTGGGCGAAGACTTCAGAGGACATCGGGGCAGGGGGCGATTGCCATTGTTCTTCGCGGGCTTGCTGCATTCTGTCTACCAGTTGGGCAAGGCGAGTCACGTCGTTGGGCAGCTTTACGTCTTTCCCGATAACTTCCATACGCACTAATTGTTCTTCAAACGCCTTAAGGGTTGCCTTTTGTAGGGCATAGATGTCAAGGGTCTGCAAATGGCCGTATAATGCCTCAAAATCGGTATCCGCCTCACTTTGAGCAGGAATGCTGTCAATCAAATGGGCTTGCACGCCACCAGCAAAAATGACCAACATGTGAATGGGGCGCAAAATATCATAGTCATGGGCATCCATGTGGGTTGACATGTGCCGCAGCCAGTCGCTTAGACCTTCAAAGCGTTCAGCATTGGGCAGCAGACCAATAATCGAGAGTAAATCGTGTAAAAGGGTTACACGGAAATGGACATTTACCTTAGGGGAGATTGCAATTAGTTCCATTGGGACTCCCAAACGCGCATATTTGCAAATATGCAGAAATTTGCATATTCGTTTCCTAGTCTACCCTTCTTGCATAAAATGTCAACCCGTGCGATATTAAAGATTGTTCACTATGCCCAATAAAAACTAACTTATCTCTAACTCAGTGAAGGCGGTGGACAAAAGTTGCTATACAATCCGTTTCAACCTCAGTAACATTAGGGATAGATTTATTCATGGTTGTATTATCGCAGGGAGTAAAGGAAGGCAATTTGTGCCACAGATGAACTCTAAACACTGGCGTTTTATACTACTACTGCTGATTGTGGCATTAGTTGTTTCGCTGCCGCTGGGCCGCCCTCGCATTTCCGATGCGCAGGATGGCAACCAGACCTATACCGTGCAAAGTGGTGAAAATCTATTTCGCATCGCGCTGCGTTTTGGGCTGACGGTAGATCAACTAGCCGCTGCCAATGGTATTACCGATCCGACCCGTATTTATGTTGGGCAGGTTTTGGTGATTCCCACTCCCGGAAGTGTGCCTGCCGCGCCCGCTGATACAACCACCCCTACGACTGACCCTGTTGCTGTAGCAGTTAATCCAGCGCCTGCCGATTCCGCCTTAATTCATATTGTGCAGCCGGGGCAAACGCTTGCCAGTATCGCCCGACAATATGGGTTGACATGGCAAGACCTAGCCACATGGAATAATCTGACTGACCCTAATACGATTTTTGCCGGACAGCGACTCGTGGTGAATGGAACCGCCGCACCGGGGAGTGCCGCTGTTGCCGGGCCAACGATTGTTGAAAATACTACGACGCCCGCTACTACTGGTACAGAACGTACCCATATTGTGCAAATTGGGCAGCATCTCGCCTCGATTGCGCGATTGTACGGCTTGCGCTGGACGACGATTGCTCGCGCCAATAATTTGCAGAACCCGAATCAAATCTATGCTGGGCAGCAATTGGTGATCCCGGCTCAGGACGATCCGGCGGGAACGTACTTTGTGCCGACAGGGGGTGTACCCTCCGCACCTGCGCCAACAATTACCACCGGTAAGCAAATTATTGTGAATCTGAGCGATCAGCGGATCTATGCCTATGAGAATGGTGTGTTGATGCGGGCTGTCACCGTTTCGACAGGGCTGCCGGGAACACCAACGGTCACGGGAGATTATCGCGTTTATTGGAAGCTCAATTCGCAAACGATGTCCGGCCCCGGCTATTATCTGCCCGGTGTGCCATGGGTCATGTATTTCTATCAGGGCTATGCTATTCACGGCACCTATTGGCACAACAATTTTGGGCAGCCGATGAGTCATGGCTGTGTCAATTTGCCAACACCTGAAGCACAGTGGTTTTTCAACTGGGCCGAGGTGGGAACGCCCGTGAAGGTGAATTATTAATTTCGCACGTCTGTGATTAGAAAGGGTCTGAATCCATGCGTATGCTTCGTTTAGTCATTCTAGTGGCTTTACTGTTCGCCACTGTATTCGCGTTTGTTCCGACTGAAAAAGCGGCGGCCCAAACAGGCTGTGCCCGAACCCATGTTGTACAGGCGGGGCAAAATCTATTTCGTATTGGCCTGCTCTATAATGTTTCTTGGACAGTGCTGGCGCAGTGGAATGGCATCGTGAATCCCAATTATGTCTATGCGGGGCAGGTGCTGTGTGTATCCGGCCCCGTAGTTCCGGGAACTGGTGGCCCATATGTGCCGCCAGCAACAGGTGGCCCCATTACGATTTATCCCGGCAATCCATTTGGCCCGACCACTGAACCACGTATCTATTTTCCCAGCGTGACGCTCGGACAAAAATTTGAGCTACGTGGTTATAACTTCCCGCGTAACACCCAAATTACGATTGGGTTGACAACGTTGGGGGGGACGGCCTATACGCCCTATTTTACGGCGACTACCGATGCGACGGGGCAATTTTACGTGACGGTTACTTTGCCAGCGGCGTTTGTCAGCGCGGGGTCGGTAGCAGTCGAGGCACGCACCGCCAGCGGCTACTATGGACGCAATTGGTACTATAATCGGTAATTTTTTGGGACTTAATCGAGAAATGAAAAGACCCCAATTTGCACCGGGGTCTTTTTTGATTTTCGATTGAGCAGCGGTTAGTTACCGGGGACGAAGCCAATCACCATAATGGCATATTCACCCGCGCTGGCCCCATTGACCGAGCCAAAGGCGAATAGCATTGGCAGACTGCTGTTGGGCGTCACCAATAGGCCCGCGTCCAGTTCGCCCGCCACATAACGCGACCCGTTGGCAATATCTACCCCACCACCGGGGAAGGCGGGTGTATCGGCGCAATCACCAACTCCAGCATCATCGCACGCGAACAGAAATTCAATGTTGTTGTAGTCCACCGAATCTTCGTAGAAGTTGCCATCTTCATCATAGGCTTGGGTTAGGCCGTCACCCTGATAGAGTTCAAGATAGGGGTCGAGATCAACATACTTGCTGACCATGTAAACCGAGAGGGTTTCGGCGGCTACGCTGTCAGGTACACGCACAGCGAAACCATCCAGTTCATCCGAGGGGGAAATCGCCAGACCTTCAATAATCAACACATATTGACCCGTTTCACCATTGGCCGAACCAACGCTGATGTTGGTGGGGTTGCCACGACGCGGGGAAGTAAAACGAACTTGGGCCGTGCTGCGACTGGCAACGATACGTCCAAAATCTGGCACCGCAATTTCACTACCCGCTGCGCCTGCTGCATCATCATTACAGGTACCAACGCCGGGTTCAGTTTCGACGGCGACCACCGGGTCAAAGCCATCCAGACCGACGGCGGTTACCGTATAGGAAAAGCCGGGGTTGACATTGATGAAGGATAGCTGCACGCCGCCGACAATTTGTTCACCCGTATCGCAGGTGATGTTGATCACGATCTGATCTTCTGGTGCCGGGGTGCCACCTTTGGGCGGGACAGAATTACCCGTGTTGCCTTTGCCACCTGCGGCGAGGGTCAAAACGAAATTGCCTGCGCTGTCACCCTGATCAATGCCGTAGCGACTGGCGACAATCAGGTGTTGTCCGGTGGTGGTCAGGGTAAAGACAATTTGTGCATTGCGGGTATTGGCGTCGGCATCATCGTTGGAAGCAAAGAGCGTGTTACCAGTGGGGTCAGCAAGTTCCAAGTAGGGGTCAAGGGTTCCACTGGTACTTTCCATCGTAATCGTTACTTGGTCGCCCGATGTTCCCGTAAAACAGAAACCGACGACGTAGGTGGTATTGTCAACCGTTCCAGTGGCAGAATCACCATACTCAAGGGTGGTCGCTCTATTGCAAAGATTGTTGTTGCCAAGCTGGGCGGAAGCGGATGGCACAATGGCAGTTATAAGAATCAGAACCGTTAGTGCGATAAGTGCTTTGTGCATGTAGACACTCCTTAGGATTAGGGGCTGGTAGTTGGTGATGGATGTGTTGGATAAACACAGTGTAGGTCAAATTGGGATGGGGCGCAATCAGTATTTCGGCGGAAGTGGGTAGGGCCTCATCCCTATATTGGTTCCTACCCACTTCGTGATTAGTGAGAATGTATCCCTCGCACGGCAAGCGGCTGTTTATTGCCACTGATAGTGGACGGTGTAATCCAGTTGGACTTCTTCACCGGGATTGACGGTGACGCGATATTCGATGGTGGACGAACTGGTCTTGGCGTATTCATGGGTGGAGGATAGGATTTGCCATTCCGACCAACGGAAGAGATGTTCGACGACACGGATTTCGACGGGTTGATCGTCCTTACGATTGCGGAGTTTGATGGAGTAGCTCTCGTCGAGTTGGAGATAA
>JAJTXY010000001.1 GCA_021463865.1 Anaerolineae bacterium | reverse complement strand
AAT
The DNA here is from genome assembly GCA_021463865.1 of Anaerolineae bacterium. Lineage (GTDB taxonomy): Bacteria > Chloroflexota > Anaerolineae > Aggregatilineales > J027 > CFX10. The sequence goes on along the minus strand of JAJTXY010000001.1, from coordinate 433,892 downwards.
TACATTGTCGTTCATGAATTACTTGTCCCTTGCTGATGTCCTTGATAAACACCAGTTTGGCTCATTTTTCATGAACGACCACTAGCAATCAGGGTAGATATTATCAGCCACGTATTCCGCCAACTTCCCAATTACTTGCGGGTCACTCGCCCAATTAATCATCGTTTCGAAATCATGAATTAACTGCTCGTATGAAAAAAATCCACAACGTCGGTGTAATTCCAAAGACTGAAAAGTCGCCCTAGAAAGTTGCTCACGAACATCTTTTAAACGGGCTTCTGGCGCTACGATATAGAGAGGAAAGTTAAAATTCCCCAGAGTAATTGATACATCTGAAAGACGCAGGAGACCTGAGTAGATAGAGGTGGTCTTTTCTACTTCAAAGGCTGCAACAATCCTTCGACCCTCTAGCCACAAAACATCAATGAGTTCAATCATGCGCTGAGTTTTGCGACCAATGCCGGGAAATTCCGGCAATGTACCCAAACTATAATCGCCTAACCGTTCATTATTCCAAGACCTGTTATGGTCATTGGCTGCAATCCATATCTTTCGACCAAAATGCTTTCCTAACTTGGCAAGAAGCACCTGAACTTGAGTGTGCCCAATTTCTTCACGCTCAGGCAAATGGTGCATTATTGGCATATCAGCGGTTGCCGATATCGTTTCTGAGGCAAATGCTTCTTCTTCTGGGGCAACAGTGCTGCCAGAATACTGCATTTGATACCATGTACACAGGCTTTCTAGTCGCCAATTAGTTAATTGAAGAGACTTGCCCAAAGCTAAAAATACATCTCGAAAGACAAGATAGTTTTCGGCTGAATCTTGATGAGGAATATATAGTCCTACAGCCTCTAGCGTTTGTCGCTTGGATTGATAAAAAATGGGCCACCTATCTGTATCCTGCATGTGCCAACAAGCGCTAATCAAGACAGGCATCCGAGCAGGTTCAACCAAGCGTCTCGTCGTTTGGCCCGTTTCAATTTGTTCCTCCAGAAAAGTTTGGAAACCTTGCATTTGTCGGCGGGCTTGATCGGCAGACGAAGGAACCCTCATAACACTACGAAGCTCTGCGGTGAGTAATGCTTTATCGGGTATATGCTTCACTAGCTTATTGAGAAACATAGCTCCCGATAGTCCTTTGAGACCAAACACATCCCATTCTTTTCTGGTTTTTGCATCAAAGGTGGAGCGCAATTTTTCAGTGTCTATTTTTCCAGTAATGAAACGACGCAACAAATCCTGTATCTCAGGACGTACCTTTATACGAATTTCTTCCCTATACTTTCGTTCAATCATGAATCGTTGATCTGATTCCATATCTGCAAGAAGATTTTCCCAAAACTGGATTTGTTCGTCAGTGAGCATCTATCAATCCCCTTTTAGATAAAAACAAATTTCCCCAAATTAGCTTTTATCCTACACTAATTTAGGGAAACGAAGGTGAATTTTGAGTGTTGGGTTTTACTTCTTCTTGGCTTTGCCGTTGCTGCCGTTGTAGCCACGCCCGATGCCACGATAGGTATAACCAAGCCCCTGCATGATTTCTGGCTCATATAAATTACGACCATCCACCATGACGGGTTGACGCATAACATCACGCAGCCGTTCCAGATCGAGGTTCTTAAATTCGTTCCAAGGAGTGAGAACAACTACCGCATCACAGCCGCGTGCCAGATCGTAGGGGTCTTCGGCAAGATTGAGATAGGGCATAATCTTGGAGGCATTTTCCATCGCCACCGGGTCATAACCACGTACTACCGCGCCACGCCCATGCAGATAATCGCCAATCGTGATGGAGGGCGATTCGCGCATGTCGTCGGTATTTTCCTTGAAAGCCAAGCCCATCAAACCGACCACTTTATCCTTGACCGACCCCCAAATTTCCTCTAGTTTGAGGATGACATGGCGGCGTTGATAATCATTGATGTCAATAACCGCGTGCAGCAGTTGGGGATGACGGCCATGTACGTTTGCCATGTGTGCCAATGCTTTCACATCTTTGGGGAAGCAGGAACCGCCATAGCCGATACCCGCATCCAAGAAACGGGGGCCAATGCGCTTGTCATAGCCCATACCCGTCGCCACTTCTTTTACATCCGCGCCTAACGCCTCGCAAATATTGGCGATTTCATTGATGAAGCTAATCTTGGTGGCAAGGAAGGCATTGGAGGCATATTTAATCATTTCGGCAGTGCGGAGGTTGGTGACAATGATGGGGGCACGCAGCGGCAGATGTAATTGAGCAACACGATTGGCGGCATCACGGTCAGTGCTACCCAACACTGTGCGGTCTGGATTATAGAAGTCCGAAATGGCCGCGCCTTCACGCAAAAATTCTGGGCAGCTTACCACTGAAAAATCAATCGGCTTGGGTTGGGTCTCTTTGACAATATCGGATACCCAGTCGCCTGTACCCACTGGCACGGTGGATTTATTGATAATAATCAGGGGATGATCCATCGTCTTGGCAATGGTTTCGGCGGCGATACGCACATAACGCAAATCGGCTTCACCATCAACGCCTTCAGGGGTACCGACACAGATAAATACAAATTCGGCGTCCTTCAAGCCTTCTTCATAGGAGGTGGTGAAATGCAGACGGCCTGATTCCACGTTCCGTACAACGACTTCCTGCATACCCGGTTCGTAAATCGGCAAAATCGCTTTCTTCAAATTGGCAATACGTTCTTCGCTGATGTCAACGGCGACCACTTTATTGCCCAAATCGGAAAAGCACGCGGCGGTGGTCAACCCAACATACCCGACGCCGATCACACAGATATTCTTCATGATGTTACCTCTTGAGTATCACAACTTTCTGGATCTGCCCGGATTATTGTACCGCCGGGCAATCGGCTAAATCAGACACGACAGAAAAACGAACTTCACGACTGACCGACAGACCACGCCACGCCGCCTCTGGGATGAGATATGTGCCGTCGCGCTGTTCGGTCAGGCCCGAATGGGGGTTGTTGTAGGCCACTGTGACCCAATAGTCCCCGACTGGTAGGCCATAAATCGTTTCGCTCATATCAATGGGGGTATCTAGTCCCATACTTAAAACATACAAGCCCAAATCTTCAATTTCCCACTCATAAGATTCATCGTAGGCCAGCCGCACAAAATCGTCGCGTACTAGGGGTTCTCCCGGTGGGAAATCGGGTAGAAGCGGGCTGTCATTGATGCTTAACATAATCTGCCCACGTAAGTACAGATAAATGGGGCTGGGGCGATAATTATGCGCCACCAATTTTCCGGTAATCTCGGTATCCACTTCATAACAATTGCTGTCCAATACCAGTCGCAGAACAAAATCCGGGTCCGTGTTGCGGGCGCGGAGTTCTGCACTATTGGTTGTGGCAGTAGCGGTGGGAGTAGCCGTTGGCGAACCAGACAAAGTAGGGGTCATCGTGCTGGTCGGCGTTATGCTCGGCGTTGAGGTGATGGTTGATGTCAAACTTGGCGTCGCAGGTGGGCGGGTATTGGTGCGCGTCGGTGTCGCGGTGGGCACAGTCGGGGTAAATGTTGAAGTGGCCCGCTGTGGTGCTAGGAGACGACCACTATCGCCCGAAGGTTGAATCGCGGCGATGCTAAAGGCTGCTAGGCTAAAGATCAGCATTCCCCACAATAAAATTTTTGTTCGTGTCATAAATCTCGTCCTCGTCATCCGTTCTGCAAATCGTCGAGCATCATCCGGGCGGTGCGCCGTCCGATCTCGACTGCATAATTTGTCCCTCTATCCCAAGGATAGACTTGGCTCATGCTGGCCCAGTATAACCCGTTCAAGGGAGTATGGATGTCCGGTATATTTTGCGAATGGTTCACGGTGGGCAGTGGTTGAGCATACGGCACTCGGAACACCCACCATTTACGGATCCAGTCTTTAGAAAATTTAGAATTAAAGGTAGGTAGGGCCTCCACAAAACGATTGACCACTTGCTCCTCACTCAATTGAAAATATTCATGGGTCGGCGAGACGTAATCACCACAATAGACCAAGCGATCTCCGCCATAGTGTTCGCGTCCCAGATAATTGGTATGTTCCACCAGTGCCAGAAAGGGAAACCGACTTTGTTTTTTGTCGGGATTATTCGCAGGCAGATTCAACCAATATGTGCCATCTTCCAAAAGCTGTTCCTTAAGGGCCAGCACAATCACCACCGCTCCCATGCTGCGAAGGGCATCCAATTTGGCTGCATACTCGCCTTGAATTTGCGGGACGGTCTGGCGTAACAGGCGGGGCGAGGTGGTACTCAGCACCAAATCCGCTTCGGCGTGCTCCTCATTACCCACTTCTAATTTGAAGTGCCCATTTTCCATTTGGGTGATGAATTTGAGCGGGGTACTTAATCGAATAACCACGCCATCTTTTTGAATACGGGCTGCCAATACTTCCAAAAATGCTTGGAAGCCGCCCTCAAAGGTGCCGAGACGGGTGGTACGGGAATGAATACGTGCCCAAAACCACGCCATGTTGACTTCACGGTAAAATTCGCCAAATTTGCCAATCAGCATCGGCATCCACAGGGTTTCATAGGCTTGGCGGCCCATCTTTTTGAGCAGCCATTCATGGGCAGTGTACTGCTCCATGTTTTGCCATGAACGGGCTAACCGGAGATAGAGGGTTGTGAAACCAAAACGGGCCTTTGCCATCAATGACAGCTTGGGCATGGTCAGCATGGTCACGGCAGCGCTGAGAATAGAATCGAGTTGATAATTTTTGCCATCAATCCACATTGAGGTTTTGGGGCGCGGGAACATCACTTTTTCGCGCACACCTAATTCATCGGCCAGTCGCAGGATTTCTGCATCGGAGGCGAACCAATGGTGATAGAATTTTTCGAGCGTCCAATCCCACCCGTCATCTCGAAAGCCAGCCGCCAATCCGCCAACTTTATCGCCAGCTTCATAGACGGTTACCTGATGACCCGCACGGACTAAATCCCATGCCGCCGAAAGGCCAGCAATGCCCGCGCCTATCACTGCAATCTGTTTAGCCATCAGGCCAATGTCTCCTCGTTGCGAAACTCTATTGCAGGATACTCGGCTTGCTCAACCTCAGTCTGCGCCCTGCCAAAATCACTCCAATGCAACCCTTCACGGAAGAGGTAGATAAACCCTATCAGGGTGGCTTGAATCCACAGGGTAGCATGAATCACTAGCGCAAAACTGGCCGCATCCACACGCGGCACATCAAAGGCGGTCAGGGTCAAAATAGCCGCAGCGTGGAATGTGCCGACATAACCCGACGTGGAAGGCAGGACAGTGGTCAAGGTGCTAAAACCAACCACCAGCAGCATTACAAAAAAGCTCACTTCAAAGTCGAAGGCCTGCATAACGATCCAATAGGTCGCGGCTTCAACTGCCCAACTCCCTAAAGAAAATATCACCACCTCAATCAGAGCGCGTCCGCTACGTAGCGCCTCAAGTCCGCTCAAAAAATGCTCCATTAGGGATAACACTTTTTGACGGGGGCCACCGGGCAACAGGGTATTGATAATCGGGGTATAAATTTTACGGGCCAAATTGGGGGCAGCGGCCAGCGCCAAAAACACCAAGAGCGCCGCAAAAAACAAGGGGGTCGCAACAGCCACGACGGTGCGTAGGGTGTCACCAATTTTGTCCCCAACAAAGACCAGCGCCGTAAAAATAAAGGTGAGCATGGTCAGCCCGTCAAAAATGCGCTCAATTAGAATGATGGTCAGCGTGGGGGGGATTGGCACAGCATCGCGGCGTTTCAAGACATAGGCCCGCATAACCTCACCCAGACGGAAAGGGAGCAGATTGTTCGCCATATAGCCGATGTAGACAATCTTAAAAAGGCGGCGCGGCGGCACATCCTTGACCGGACGCAGCAGGGAATACCAACGCCAGCTAATCAGATAGGTTGCAACGCCATAAACTGGAACAGTCAACAGCAACCAGAGAGGATTGATGCCACGCAGGATGTCCCATAAATCATCAAATGCAAGATTGCGAAAGCCCAGCCACAAAAAAAACAGGCTAAAAATGAGGCCAATCAGCAGACTAATCCAGCGTTTCACCAAAATGTGCTTTCCCTGATTCGGTCTAAAGCGGAGAAGCATTTTACCAAAGACCCTGCTGCTAAACTATACACATTTCTACCAAGTATTTCCTTTGCGCTAGACTTAACCCTTGATTTTTGTCATACTGGAGTGTCGCCTATGTTTGAATATTTTATTCGTCCGATGGTTCCCGAAGATATTGAACCGCTCGTTGATATTCGACCCGGCTTTGTCACCGACACCGTTTTCAGGGTTGAACGCTTCGGTCAGGGATTGGAACAAGGCTGGCGGCTGGTCGAAAAGAAACTCGCCACACCCTTTGATAAAGGCGCAGGTTATGACTTTACGCTGGAAGAACGCCAAAGCATCGCGGGGCGCTTGGCCCAAGACAATACCTTGATGGAAGTGGCGGTTGAGAAACACACGGGAAAAATCGTCGGGATTTTGGATGTGGAAGAAGAAGCATGGCGTCATACGGCATGGATTTGGAACATTATGTTAGACGTGGATGCACGCAGTCATGGCATTGGGCAAGAAATGATCCATCACACGATTGGATGGGGGCGGCGGCGCGGTTTACGGGCGATCTTGCTGGAAACCCAAACCAATAATGTACCCGCCTGCAAATTTTACTTACGCATGGGGTTTCAACTCGTCGGGATCAATACCCTGTTTTATACCAATCAGGATATCGAGCGTGATGAGGTGGCTTTATTTTGGGGGTTCCCACTGCGGGCACGCTAGGATTATGTCATTTGCCCAATTGTCAAGAATTTACGAATTATTTGACCTAATCCAATGGATATGTTAAAAAATCGCCTCATGTCAATTTAATGACTACAAAAACTTAAGGGATATTTTGATTAAGGAGCCTTAAACAATGCGTCGTACCTTCCGTTTTGTTCTCGCATTGGCTGTACTGCTTTCCTTTGTAGCCGTCAGCAATGTCATGAACGACCGTGCTGAAAAGACCGTTTTTGCCCAAGCCGAACCCACAGGCAAGTTGGCTGAAGTTATCGCTCGCGGCAGCCTCAACTGCGGCGTGAGTGGTGGCTTGCCCGGTTTCTCGTATCTCAACCCCAACGACAATTCATGGTCAGGGTTGGACGTGGATTACTGCCGTGCCTTGACCGCTGCGATTTTTGGCGAAGTCACCGACACCAATCTGGTACTGGTTCCCCTGACTGCCGCTGAACGCTTCCCGGCCCTCCAAGCAGGTCAGGTAGATGTGCTCATGCGCAACACCACGTGGACATTCAGCCGTGATACTGACTTGCAAGGCGACTTTGGCCCCACAACTTTCTATGATGGGCAGGGGCTAATGGTTCCTGTCGCCCTCGGCGTGGCCTCCATTGATGATCTCAATGGTGCCAGCATCTGTGTCCAGACCGGAACAACCACCGAACTGAACATTACTGAGGCCTTCAATGCACGTGGATTCGATCTTGAACTCATTCCATTTGAAGATAGCTCTCAAACCATCACCGCCCTTGAAGCTGGACAATGTGACGTACTGACCAGCGACAAGAGCCAATTGGCGGGTCTACGTTCCGGCACAGCTGATCCCAGCCTATATGTCATCCTGCCCGATACACTCTCCAAAGAACCTCTCGGCCCCATGTACAATCAAGGTGATGCTCAATGGGCTGATGTGGTAAATTGGACTGTCTATGCCACCTTCCAAGCCGAAGAATATGGCATCTCTTCCGCCAATGTAGATGAATTCTTGGCGAGTGCCGACACTTCCATTCAACGTTTCCTTGGTGTTGCCGCCGCAGATGGTAGCCCCAGCCTCGGCAGCTTCATCGGTCTGAGCGACGACTTCGCCGTCAGCATTATCCGTGCTGTCGGTAACTATGGCGAAATCTATGATCGCAACATCGTGCCGATTGGTATTGATCGCGCTGGCACACTCAACGCCTCTTGGAAAGACGGTGGGCTAATCTACGCTCCCGCTTGGCGTTAATCCGTCCTAAGTTTTTAACAAAAATAGAGGGGTAGGTGTTTTGCCTGCCCCTTTGTTAGAAAAAATAATGTTTTAAATTCAAGTCTGGTGTTTTCCGAATGACGGCAAAAACTAATTATTCCCAGCATGATGATTTTTTTGTTAACACCGCTGACCTAAGCGCTCGTCGCCCCCCCCCTCGTTCTCAAAATGCAGCGGTTCAGTTTCTCAAACGCCCGATGGTTCTTGTCAGCATTTATCTCGCCTACGTCGTCCTTATCATGGTCAAATGGGACACATTACATCGGTGGCTTGCCGAGGACATTTTAAACAAACCCTCTGAAGAAATTAGCAATGGGGTCGAGGCGATGTGGTTGGGCTTTTGGGTAGCGCTCCCCTACCTAGTTTACAGTGTTATCAATGCTGTTAGCGTTCAAGTCAGGTTGAGCATTCCATTTTTCCGCAACATTGACTTCTTAAGCGACATCACCCAAGTTGTCTTTCTTTTTGCTGTGGTCGCTGGCCTGTATACATTGGCGCTCAATGTCATGGATAACACCCAGATTCCGATTAATTGGAACGTGGTACAGCGTCAGTTTCCTGTAGAAGTCAGCGAAGGGCCAGACTTCACCAAAGAAATTCCATGGCTGAAGGACATCCCGATTGTTGGCAATTCTTTAGCGGATGCTACCGTTCTACAACCGGGTACAGTCACTCGTTCTTTGATTACTGGGGTAATCAATACCCTACGGGCCGTTATGTTGGCGTTGATCTTTTCAACCCTACTCGGCATTTTTGTCGGGATTGGGCTGCTATCGAACAATTGGCTGGTACGCAATCTCTCGACTATCTATGTCGAAATTTTCCGCAATACCCCACTTTTGGTGCAATTATTTTTCATCTTCCGGGGATTGCTCGGTGTGCTGCCGACTTCGCCGCGTGATGCCTATAAATTGGGCGACTTTTATCTGAGTGGACGCGGTTTAAATTTCCCCAAAGTGCTGACCACTGACACCTACCCCTATTTTCTGGTGAGTGTAATTGCCGGGTTGGTCGTCGGCGTGTTTTTATGGCGCTGGCGGCTGAGGATACAAGATGAAACCGGGAAGCCTGCCAACACACTTGCATGGTTCAGTATGGCGTTTTTGGGACTAGGTGCGGTTGGGCTAGGACTGGCTTTTGCAGTAGGTGGGTCGCCTTTCAAATTGGACTACCCTGTTTTGGATCGCTTTAATTTCTCAGGTGGGTCGCGCTGGTCATCGGGCTATCTGACGCTGGTGGTCGGCCTGACGCTTTATACCGGAGCATTTATCGCTGATATTGTTCGGGCGGGTATCCAATCGGTCTCCTATGGGCAAATTGAAGCTGCCCGCGCACATGGTCTGACCAGTAACCAAACCCTGCGCTTAGTGGTGCTGCCCCAAGCCATGCGGTTGATTGTGCCGCCGCTGACCAATCAATATTTGAACTTGTCCAAAAACTCTAGCCTTGCCATTGCCATCGGGTTTTATGATCTGTATAACGTGGCGACGGTTGTACAAAACCAGACCGGGCAAGCGGTTGCGCTATTTGCCATCTTGATGGCGACTTATTTGGTGATTAGTCTGCTGATTTCCTTATTGATGAATATGGTCAACCGTTCAATGCGGTTGAAGACACGCTAGGGAGGGCCGACACATGAGCGAAGCCTATCATCGGCCTGACGAAACCTTTTATATCGCGCCCAAAGAACCCCCACCCTCACGCCGTCCCCCCGCCTTGACGATTGGGCCAGTGGGTTGGCTGCGGAAAAATCTGTTTAGCAGTGTCAGCAATACCCTGATCACGGTTATCACTGTCGGGTTGATGGCAGCGTTTTTCTATGAACTCGTGACGTGGTCAGTTGCCAAAGCGGAATGGAACGTGGTCAACAACACCATGCGCCTGATGATGGTTGGCTTGTACCCAGTAGATCAAATTTGGCGTATCGAGTTAATTGCCGTGCTGCTGGTGTTCCTCAGTGGGTTGGGTCTAGGGGTTTGGGGGGGTAACGCACGGGGCTTTTTTATTATCGCGCTGATGATTATCATTGCGGCGCTATTTATTCCCATTGGGGCCGAGCGAATCGAGCCGCCTCCCATTCGCTTCCTGATTACCCCCACCGACGCGATTGGGCCTGTGGTGTTTGTCGGGGATAAGGATGATACGGTACGGCTCTTAGTTGAGCCGATTGATGATAACGCCATCGCTAATGAGACATCCCCGTTTGTGGGGTTCATCGAAAACAGCCCCGGTTCAAGTAGCTCCCGTGCTTTGTGGAACAATGCAAAAGCCCAAGTGGTGGCTGGCACATTGGACTTGACCGATTACAACCTGCAATTGACCGTACAGTTGTTGGACAGAAGCGGCAAGGTTCTAGACGAACAGCTTTCAACGCCTACCCGCCGCAAGGTTAATTTTGAATTTAACCTCCCCGCTGACGGTTGGTATTATATCCAAGTGCTGCGTGATGAAACGGGCGAGGCAATTTACAAGACGGTAGATGGGGTACAACTGCCCATCGCGCCAGCCCGCACATTGCCTAATGCTGGGTATGCGTGGATTCGGATGGATGGCGTCGAAACCATGTCCAGCCAAGTCGCCGATGTGGAGCAGCGTACTAAAACCTATGGCGAAGTGCCCGCCATTCAATGCCCTTCTGCTGCCGAATGTCGCCGTCTATTATTGGAAGAAAACACACGTTTTGAGGGCGCACGCTCGTTCAGTGCGTTTCTGAAAACACAACTCGACCCTTTTCTACAAGAAATCATTGTCTCGTTGGTGGTTGGCTTTGCCGTGATGCTGGCGGCCTATTCCATCGGGAATTTTGCCAAACAAAGCCGCAATCCTAGCAGCAAAAAGGCCGTTAGTCGTGTCACCATCATGGGCTGGGTTATTTTCTTCCCGTTGAGTTGGATACTGCTCTCAGGTTTCAAAGACCCAGACAGCGTCCATCCATTTTTGCGACTGCCACAGGTGGCGCAGTCGCTGTGGGGTGGCCTTATTCTCACTATTGTCCTGACCTTCGTAAGCCTAACCGTCGCCTTCCCCATTGGCATCCTGTTGGCACTGGGACGGCGCAGCAAATTACCCATCATCAGTATTTTCTGTATCCTGTTTATTGAAGTGGTGCGCGGCGTCCCGCTGATTACGATTTTGTTCATGGCAAAATTCATTGTGCCCTATTTTGCCAAATCCATGAGCGACACCGAACTGCTGATCCGGTTATTGGTTGGGTTAACCTTGTTCACCGCCGCCTATAATGCCGAAATCATCCGAGGGGGGTTACAAATTATCCCCAAAGGCCAAATTGAAGCGTCACAGGCGCTCGGCCTCAATCCATTTGCGACCAGTGTGTTTATCGTGCTGCCCCAAGCGTTACGGGCAGTCATTCCAGCGATGATGAGCCAGTCGGTTAGCTTGTTTAAAGATACGACGCTGGTCTCCATCGTAGGGCTGTTTGAATTTTTGGGCATGATCGAACTCATTGTAAATGGACAGCAAATCTATCGGCCCTATCAGCGCGAAGCCTATCTGTTTGTCGGGGTCATCTATTTTATCATCAGCTATATCATGTCGAGCCTGAGCCGCCGTTTGGAAGAATCGGGTGCGGGGACGGTACGGAAAGTGCGTAAGGCGTAATTTTTATAAGGTGTGGTTTTCTTATGAGTGAACAATCCAATTCCAATGGCAGTGGCTATATCATTGAATGCCAAGATGTCAACAAGTGGTTTGGCGAATTTCATGTCCTTAAAGACATCAATATGAAGGTCAAAGAGCGGGAGGTGGTCGTCGTCATTGGCCCGTCTGGTTCTGGTAAATCCACCCTCATCCGTTGCATCAATCGCCTCGAGGAGCATCAAGAGGGCAAGATTCTCGTAGACGGCATCGAATTGAGCAACGACCTCAAAAATATCAACGCCATCCGCCGCGAAACAGGCATGGTGTTTCAGAGCTTTAATCTGTTCCCCCACCTGACTGTGATGCAAAATATCACGCTGGCCCAACGCTATGTACGCCGTCGTCCACGCCGCGATGCCGAAGATATGGCTCGTCAGTTGTTACAGCGCGTCGGTATCCCCGAACAGGCCAATAAATATCCCGGTCAGCTTTCGGGGGGGCAGCAGCAGCGTGTGGCAATTGCTCGTGCGTTGGCGATGCAGCCGAAAATTATGCTGTTTGACGAACCCACCTCGGCGCTTGACCCCGAAATGATTAAAGAAGTGCTGGATGTAATGAAAGAATTGGCCCGCAGCGGGATGACGATGTTGGTAGTCACCCATGAAATGGGCTTTGCACGGGAAGTGGCGGATCGTGTGATTTTCATGGACAGCGGGCGCATAGTTGAAATCGGCACACCCGAACACTTTTTTGAAAATCCCAGCCACGAACGCACCAAGTTGTTTTTGTCGCAGATTCTCTAAACCGCCAAAGGGTCATCAAATGGCCCTTTTTTATTCGCTAAGGAAAAAGAGAGCATGAAGATCGAACACGTCGCCATCTGGACGCACGATTTAGAACGTCTGCGTGGGTTTTATGAAACCTATTTTGGCGGCACAGCAGGGGCAAAATATCACAATCCCCGCACCGACTTTCATTCTTATTTTTTGACATTTGAGAGCGGGGCACGGCTGGAAATCATGCAAATGCCGAATATCCCGACCTCCAAAAATGATGTGCAAAAGCAATTCACGGGCCTGATTCACATGGCATTTTCCGTTGGGTCGGAGGAGGCGGTCAATCAACTCACCGAAGGCCTGCGGCGAGATGGATTTCCGATTTTGGATGGGCCACGCCGCACCGGGGATGGGTATTATGAAAGCGTCTCACTTGACCCCGATGGCAACCGCATCGAAATTACGATCTAGGTGCTATACGATAAGTGACAATACTTCCTCGAGTGGCTCATAAGTGGTAAATTCGGTGGCAAGACTAGTATCGGGGCAGTGATGCCCATAACGGTTTAGCCACAGCGCTGGAATACCCGCCTGCGACGCCCCAATAATATCCGTCCACCAATTATCGCCGACCATGATTACCTCGCTTTGTGTGTAGCCCATGCGCTGCAAGGTGTGATGAAAAATCACGGGGTCAGGTTTGGAAATACGGGTTTCCTCGGCTGTCACCATCAAATCAATCAGGGAGTCAAGGCCACAGCGTCGCAATTTGGCGGTTTGTTCCCCGATGGTGCTGTTGGTAATGATACCAATTTTGAGACTATGTGCTCTGAGATGCTGCAAAAAAGGGATAACACCGGGGATCGCGCGTTCTGATTCAAGATATGCGTGCCGGAACAAACCCGCGACTTGAGCAGCCTCCTCAAGGGAAATCGGCTGTCCATAATGACCGAATATCGCCTGAAAACGTTGGATACGTGCCTCATCCCATGATACCTCGCCACGTATCACTCGATCATGAAACGTTTCGAGATAGTGAGCATGGGTTTCATGCAGATCTTCGAATGACGGTTCGTCCAAACAGGCATATTGATGGGCTAGGGCCGTCAGTCCGACCCGAACACTATATTGATGATCGGTCAACGTATCATCCAGATCAAACAAAACGGCTTGCAACAGCATCCCCAATATCCTTAATCAGCGAGAGCGAGGAGTACCTCATTTTGGCTAACTTGGCGTTTGAAGTCTAGGTTCAATCGGCTGATGAGCATAAGGGCGGCTGACAGCACGATCATTTCAATTACAAACACTGCGCCATAGGAAAAGGCATAACTTGCGCCGAGCAGATGCGAAATATCACGTAGGGCCGCGCCAATCACCGACCCACCGCCGCGAAACAGGAGGCTTGCCATTGTCCAGAGGCCAAAATAGGTGCCCGCACGTTCGGCACTACTCACCGAGACCATCAAACCCCATGTGCCGATATTCCACAAGCCTAACCCCAACCCAAACAGTAGCAAGGTCGGGCGAATCAGCGATTGCATTTCAGTAAAGGCACACAAGGCCAAAAATGCGAAGGTGACAATGAGCGTACCCAAGCCAATTTTGTTGATACGGGCATAACTCAATTGCGCCACCCGCCGATAACTGGCAAGTCCAATAATCGAGCCAAGCAGAGCCGTCGTCCCCCAAAACGCCGCAAACCGATTGGTCTCCCCTGTTGAAAAATCGAATACCTGTCCACCAAACGGCTCTAAAATTTGATCTTGGGCGAACGCTCCCATAAAACTCAGGCCGATGTAGAGAAAAAAGAGGCGCGTGGTGCGATTTGACCATACCATGCGTAAGTCGTCTATGAAATTGGGTCGCGTTTGCGGCAAGGCCATGTGACGAATTTCGTCGGAACTGCGGCGGCGCTCTTCCCCCAAAATGGAAAAGAACCATAAGGCAGCCATCAGTGCAACCACTACCCCAAATAATCCAAGTAGGCCCTCTGGTGAATATTCCGGCAGCAACCGCGCCGTTAATGCGCCGGAAAAGGCATAACCCGCCAACAGCATTGTCCATGCTAACCCTACTGCCCGTCCCCGTTGATGTTCTGGGGCACGATCATAAATCAAGGTGGTATAGGTGCTGCCGGAAAGCGCATAACCGACACTGTTGATAAACAAAGCTGCTACAATGCCCGCCCACCAGATGCTGTTTCCAGTTTCGGCCAATTCCACCGTCATGAAGGCCAACAGCATAAAGCCGATTGCCATGAGACCACGTCCACCCCATACAAATGGCAGCCGCCGATAGCCGTGCCAATGGGTATGATCCGAACGCTGCCCTGTCCAAACAGCGAGTGGGGCGAGAAAATAATTGAGGGCCAACAGCAGTGAAATCGGGGTGGCAGGATACCCTAGATCGGCGATCATGATGCGATTCCACACCCCCGACCCCAATAAATCCGCCAGCGCCGAGCCGACATTAAACATGCCGATTTTGACATTCCGCAGAACGGGTAGGTTTTGTTCGGCAGATACAGCATCAGGCTGTGGGATAGGTTGAACGGTCTCAGTTTTGGGGACAGCAGACGCTTCTACAGCGGTATCCAGCATTGGATTTTCCTAAACTTTTGAGTAGGTTTGCATAGATTTACGTAGAATTATAGCGGAAGTTGCTGTAAGAGTGGGAGGTCTAAGACAACTTTAAGATAAAATTCACAATCTTCAATGAAAAAGCAGGCCGATTGACCTGCTCTTTTGGGTTAACACATGGGGCCTAAATCCGCCATGCTCAATCTAGCTGCAAATAGAGGACACTCAAACTAAAAAACCGCTATAGATTGAGGCCTATTTCAAGCCATTGCTCACCGTTGGCGGCACAAGCGCATAGGTCATGATGACCTCGCTGCTGGTGGCCTCGCTAGTCACAGTCACAGGCACTTGAATGGTGACACGATCTACAAAACACAGTGTTTCGTTGACCGCCTCGCACCAATAAATGGTGAAATCTGTTGAGAGGACATCACTGCCCTCGGTAAAATTGACGGGCAGATGGACAGGTAGTTCTGGCAAAATTTGGCGGTAATCCTGTGACTCGGTAGGCACTTCGATAGTCATAGTGCTGGCAGTCTCGGCGGTAAAGGGTGCAAGGGCATTCAATTTATAGCCTTCGGGCAGTTCAATCGCAAACACCAATTCCCCCTGCCCCGGAGCGACGGTTTGGGAATCCAATTGGATTACTGTGTCATCCAGCGCATACGGGTTTTCATTGGGATCAAGGTTTAGCCCTGTGTCAGCAGAATTTACGAGGACAGTGGTATCGGGAAACACGGCGGTGCTGACCGTCTGGTTGGCAAGGTCAATGACGCGAATGGCATGGTTATTGGTATCGGCCACATAGAGTTTGCCATCGGCATAATAGATGCCGCCGGGTTCATAGAATTGCGCTTCCAGCAATGGCCCATCTACTAAGCCGGGTTCGCCTGTCCCAGCAAACGTGATACTCTCGCGGGTCTGGGGATTAATCTGCTTGATTTTATTGTTATAGGTGTCGGCGACATACAACATGCCATCCGGCCCAATCGTGACGCCGAGGGCATGTTCCAGACGAACCTGACCACCAATACCATCCACATCCCCAAAATCAAAGAGGCCTGTGCCAACAATCGTATCCACTTCGCCATTTGGGTCAATCGAAGCCGTGCGAATGCCACTGTCTTCGGAATCGGCAAAGTAGAGCGTTGTGCCGTCGGTGGCAATCCCACTCGGCTGCGACAATTCCGCCTCACCTAATGGGCCATCGGTCAATCCTTCGCGGCCTGTGCCAGCATGGGGTTCGACCCTGTCCGTTGCCAAATCAATGCGCCAGAGTTGATGTGACCCAGCCATTGCGATATAGAGAATGCCATCGTGAAAAACTAAGTCCCATGGCGAGGCCAAGTCGGTAAAGGGGGCATTGCCAGCACCGGGGGGATACATGGAGGCCTTTTTGCCCGTGCCCGTCAACGTAGAAACGGTTTGGGTAGCGAGGTTAATTTGACGAATGGCGTGATTGGCGGTATCCGCCACGAATAAATTATCCCCATCTACCGCCATGCCCTGCGGCTGATTAAACATCGCTTCGGCATAAGACCCATCGGCAAGACCCGCCTCACCCGTGCCAATGACCTGCACATTTTCAAAGGTGTCAAGGTCGGCAATGACGATACGATTATGGCTGGTGTCCGCGATAAACAGCCAATTGCCCGTCGGATCAGCCAACACCTTGCCGGGGTAGCTCAAAGGACTTGGAGACGCCGCTTCAATTTCAGGGGCAAGTTGTGTCAGCGGGGTATCGTCTAGCAGACCAGCGTTCCCGTATTCCTCGACCATCGTGGTCAAGATGGGTTGGAACACCTCATAGATACCTTCACCTGCCCGACCACCCACGATTTTGCCGAGGGGGTCAATCAAGACAAGAGTGGGCCATGCTTGCACGCCATAGGTCTGCCAAACCACAAAACCATTATCATTCAACACCGGATGTTCCACACCGTAGCGCTGCACAATATTGCGGATGTTGTCGGTGTCCCCTTCGTTTTCAAACTTGGCAGAATGCACCCCTACCACGACCAGATTATTGCCAAATTCGGTCTCTAACTGCTTTAGGTCGGGGATGATATGGATACAGTTGATACAGCCATACGTCCAAAAATCGAGGATGACGATCTTGCCTTTTAAATCAGCTATGGTCAGTGGTTGGGATACATTGATCCAATCGAGTTCGGCTGGAAAATCGGGGGCGTCGGTGTCCCCAGCATAAGTAAATTCGCTGCCGTCTTGGGCCGACATCTGCCCGTTTACAAACCAGAAAAAGCCCACGATGAGGGCCACAATACCGATTCCAGAAAAAAGTCGTCTATGCATACTCCCTCGCCACGCTAGTATTTTGATAATCTACTTGATTGGTTGTCTTGATGTTCGGGAATCTTCCTTACGATTTGATTACACCCCATTATCCCACATCCAAATGAACCTGAACTGAGAAACCGATAAGATTCCTTTGGTTTCTATCAGATTCAACGTCGCCAAGTGAGAGCAGGACGGCTAAAATAGAATAATTGTTTCAGCAATAGGGAGTAGTGACTTAGTGGATTCGCCCATTTTAGATTCAATGAATCCGGCACAGCGTGACGCCATTACAGCGGTAGATGGCCCAGTCTTGGTGTTGGCTGGCCCCGGCAGCGGCAAAACCCGCGTCCTGACCCACCGCATCGTCTACATGGTCCAAGAATCCGGCATCCCAGCCCATCGCATTTTGGCAGTGACATTTACCAACAAGGCCGCTGGGGAAATGCGCGAACGGGTGGAACAGTTGATTGGCAAGGAAAATGCCCGTCATTTGTGGTTGGGCACATTCCACAGCATCTGTGTCCGCATCTTACGCCGCGAAGCCAACCTGATTGATTTCACGCCAGATTTTGTCATCTTTGACCGCGACGATCAAGTGACCCTGATGAAACAGATTCTGCACGATCTCCACTTGGATCCGCAAAAACATCCACCCTACAGCTTTTTGGATACCATTTCTTTTGCCAAAAATGAATTTATCCTGCCGCAAAATCTGCCAATTGAAAATAAGGGCGATGAACTTAAAAAGAAAGTTTATGATGTCTATCAACAGCGCCTGCGGGCCAGCAATGCGATGGATTTTGACGATCTATTGGTCTATACCGTGCGCCTGTTTCAACAATACCCCGATACGCTAGCAGCTTATCATTATCGAATGCCCTATTTGTTGGTGGATGAATTTCAAGACACCAATATGGTGCAATATGAATTAGTACGTTTGCTGGCAGGGCCGCGCCGCAATGTATTTGTCGTAGGCGACCCCGACCAAAGCATCTACAGTTTTCGCGGGGCAGACTATCGTAATGTCAAGCGTTTCCAGCAAGACTTTGATCCCCTAACAATTTACCTAGAAGAAAATTATCGCTCCCATCAGTATGTGCTGGATGCGGCGATGGCGGTCATCCGCAAAAATGTGGATCACATCCCGCGCAATTTGTTCAGCCAGCGCAAAACCGGCTCGAAATTGGAGATTCACGAGGCCTATAACGAACGGGAAGAAAGTCAATATATTCTTGAGACCATCACCGACTTGGTGAAACGGGGCGAAGCCAAACTGCGTGATTTTGCCGTGATGTATCGGCTCAATGCCCAATCACGTGTTTTGGAAGAAGCGTTTATCCATGAGGGTATCCCCTATTTATTGGTTGGGGCGACACGCTTCTATGGACGTAAGGAAATTAAAGATGCGCTGGCCTATCTGCGATTGGTGCAAAATCCTGCCGATGAGGTTAGCCTCTTGCGGATTATCAACGTTCCGGCTCGCGGTATCGGGCAAAGCACCATTGACCAACTCCGCGCTTGGGCCGCCAGTCGGGGTGAGGGCTTGTATCCTGCCCTGTTAGCATTGGCAGGCGGCGAAGAATCCCCCCTCAGTGGACGATCTAAAGCGGCGCTGGTACGCTTTGTGGAAATGGTCGAGGGTTGGCGGCTAATGCGCGAAACAGTGTCGCCACTGGATTTGCTCGACACTATGCTCGAAGAAACCAATTACATTGATTACCTGAAACGGGATCGAACCGAGCGCAGTGAAGACCGTGAAGAAAATATCGAGGAACTCCGCCGCGTGGCCTCCGAACATCAAAACCAATCGCTGGGTGAATTTTTAGAAGAAATCGCACTGGTTGCCGAGACCGATAATTTTGACCGAACGACCAATGCGCCGACCCTACTTACCTTGCACGCCGCGAAGGGCCTCGAATTTCCGGTAGTGTTTATCATCGGCCTCGAAGAAGGACTGCTGCCCTATCGCAAGGCGATGGAAGACAGCAACCCTATCACCCGCGAACATCAGTTGGGTGAGGAACGGCGCTTGATGTACGTGGGGTTAACCCGCGCCAAAGACCGTATTTATCTGGTCTATACCTTTAAACGCATGATGTGGGGCCAAAGCGACATCAGCACCCCGTCGCGCTTTTTGCGGGATATTCCACCCGAAATTACCACAGGTCAAGCTGGCCTCAAACCCTCGATGCAAAATATGTTCAGCCAGCCGCAAAAACAATGGGATACGACATGGGAACCGCGCCGTAGAGCGGATAGCCTTTCTAAGCCAAATAATCTTATTACCGGGGGCAATCCACCCCCCGCCCCCCAAAAACCTCAACAGCCCACCCGCTTTAAATCCGGGCAGCGTGTTGTGCATGTCAAATATGGTGAGGGGGTGGTCATCAAGAGCCGTGTACATGATGATATTGAGGAAGTCGAAGTGTTGTTTACCCAGCAGGTCGGCAGCAAACGCATTGATGGTAACTATCTACAGCCCTTAAAAGGGGAGGAAAGTTAAGCCGCATGAGTACCCCCACCAATCGCCGCACATTGGTACTCGCTTCTGGGTCGCCCCGCCGCCGCGAACTACTCCGCCTGCTCGGTTTTGAGTTTGAACGGGTCGTGGGCACCCTTGATGAAACCCCCCGTTCCGGCGAACTGCCCGATGCCTATACGCTGCGGGTCAGCCTTGAAAAAGCCTATGACAGCGTGGAAATGGTGAAAAAAGGCTCGGTGATTTTGACTGCCGATACTACCGTTGCTGATGGCGATATGATTCTGGGCAAGCCCGATAATGAAGCCCACGCCGAGGCCATGCTTCGGCAACTGCGGAACCGCACCCATCAGGTCTACACCGCCATCACGCTACTTGATACGACAGATAATCATGTCGAGCAAATTTTGGCAATTACCCAAGTGACCATGCGGGATTATTCCGATATGGAGATTGCCCATTATGTTGCCAGCGGCGACTCTAAAGATAAAGCTGGCAGCTATGGCATTCAGAATGGAGATTTTCGCCCAGTGGCCCGTATCAAAGGCTGTTACGCCAATGTCATGGGGCTGCCCCTCTGCCATTTGATTGTTTGTCTGCGCCGCTTTGGGGTCGAACCCCATACTGATGTTCCAACGAACTGCCAGCAGTTTAATCAAATTGAGTGCCCGGTTTACGATGATGTGCTGCGTATGCAATAAAAGGTTGCTGTGGGCTGAACGTTCATCAAGC
Organism: Anaerolineae bacterium; assembly: GCA_021463865.1. Taxonomy (GTDB): domain Bacteria; phylum Chloroflexota; class Anaerolineae; order Aggregatilineales; family J027; genus CFX10. The sequence continues at coordinate 413,412 of JAJTXY010000001.1, read as the reverse complement.
GTACATTTGTTGCCTACATCCCGCGCTATAATGCACCCCACCGTTGGTCAGAAATAGGATTAACACCATGAATCGTCCGCTTGTTTACACCAGCCAGCGCCTGTTGATTCTGGCTCTGCTCATAACCGTACTTGTCTCAGCCTGCCAAAATGATTCCACGGACGGCGGTCTGGATTTGTTTGGCGCGGCCCCGACTCAACTGGATTCCACCACTGCCCAACAGGTCGCCTCTTCATTTTTGGACGCATGGAAAGACGGCGATTATCCGACCATGTACAGTTTCATTAGCCCCAATGCCCGTGCCGCCTTTAGCCAAGACCAATTTGTCACCATCTATGAGCAGGTCAGTGATGTAGTCGGGCTGCGTGGCCTAACATGGAACATCAGTAATGTCTTGGTTGAGGGCACGACAGCCACCGTATCTAACTCAGTGGCTTTTGAGACCTCTAAGCTCGGTACATTTACCGACCCAGCGACAGAAAATGTCCTACGCAACATGTACTTGGTCGCAACATCAGAAGGATGGCGGGTAGCGTGGTCACGCAATGATATTTTTGTGGATTGGACAAATAGTTCCAGCTTGGAACTGGTCAACACCCTACCCGCTCGTGGCAATATTTATGACCGCGACGGCGAAGTATTGGTTGCCCAAAACGGCGTGCAAATGCAAATTTATGTCGCCCGTCAAGATATTTCCAGTTTCGACACCTGTGTCCAAGACCTTGCCCGAACGTTACGGCGGGAACAAGAGGATATTCGAGCTACCTTCGACAAATATGCGCCGGATACCATCTTTTTTATTGGGGAAATGAGTGAAGAAACAGCCCGAACCGAAGGTGCTGTTTTGCAAAGTTCCTGCCAAGCTGATTTGCGTCCGCGCAGCACCCGCCAATATTATGATCGTGTCGCTCCGCATGTCGTTGGGTACATTGGGCAAATTCCGGCAGGGGATACCACCTATGAAGCACAAGGGTATCCAGCGGACGCATTAGTCGGGCTAAAAGGGGTTGAGCAAGCCTTTGAAAAACAACTGGCGGGCCAAATTGGGGTACGGCTCCAAATCCGAGCCACCAATGGAAGTCTCATCCGTGTAGTCGCCGAACGGCCTGCCGAACCCGGTGAAAGCGTCTATTTGACGATTGACCGTGATTTACAACTCATTGTGCAGTCGGTACTTGCCAGTGCCTATGATAATGCCATCCCCACATGGTCAACGACCTCACCGGGTGCGGCTGTTGTGATTATGGATGTAAATACGGGCGAAATTTTGGCGATGGCAAGTTATCCAGATTTTGACCCGGCGGTATTTAACCCCGACACACCCTATTTTGACCCTCAAGCCGAAATAGCGACCTACAGTTCCAAAAATGCACTGCTCAACCGTGCAGCGCAGGGTGCTTATCCTTTAGGATCGGTGTTTAAAGTGCTTTCGATGATCGCGGGGTTGGACAGCGGGGTATGGCACTCATTTGACAGTGTGAACTGCACCGGTACATGGTACGGCGGCAATTTTAATGATATTACGCGCTATGACTGGGACCCCGATGGGCATGGCACGCTGGATATGCGCGGGGGTCTGGTCAATTCGTGCAACCCCTATTTCTGGACGATGAGCGTGGCGATGAATAACGCTGATCCTTATCTGCTGCCCAATTACGCGAAACGATTAGGCTTTAGCAGTTCGCCCCCCCTGCAAGGATTACCCACCGCGTCCGGCTTCATCCCTGACCCTGATTCTATTCGTACCATCAATGGCTACGAAAACTACGCATGGCAGCAGGCTGATGCAACCAACTTGGTGATTGGGCAGGGCTTGATGCAGGTCACGCCCCTGCAAGTAGCACGCATGATTGCTGCCGTTGCCAATGGAGGTACACTCTACGAACCGCTGGTGGTGGATCGCATCCAGTCGTTGGGGACTGAACCGAGTGAGATTTTTCAACCCGTCGGCACCGATTTGGGTATCAATCCAGATGTTTTGGAGCAAGTGCGCCAAGCCATGTGTGACGTTACCTTGACTCCATCCGGTACGGCCAATTATGTATTCCAAGAGTGGTATGAGCAATTTAACTACGAAATCACCGTCTGTGGCAAAACAGGCACCGCCCAAGCAGGGGGTGAAGGGGTGCGGCCTCATGCGTGGTTTGCCTCATTCGCCGGGCCAGACCCGGAAAACCCGGAATTAGCGATTGCGGTGATTGTCGAAAATTCGTGTGAGGGGTCAGAGGTTGGCGCACCCATTACCCGCCGTATCTTGCAGCAGTATTACGGCCTTGAACAACGCTACGGCACTTTTGATTGGCCGCCCTTGTGGCAAAGTGGATGCAGCCCAGTGGTTTATCAATAGTGACATATTGGGAGGGCTTGTGAACCCTCCCTTATAGCATCTATTCCAGTTAGGCCGGAACCAATTCCATTCCTTTTTCATCCACGACCTGATGGGCCATGTTGATAAACTGCTCAATCGGCATGGCAGGCAATTCGGTATCGTCACGCAGACGAACACTGACCGTACCGTTTTCTACGTCACGTGGGCCATAGACCAACAGATAGGGTATCTTTTGACCACGTGCCTCGACAATCTTCTTGCCCAACTGACCACGCTCAAAAATCTCGACGCGGAAGCCTTCATTCTTGAGACGCTCTGCCAGCGCCTGTGATTCGGCCTCAACCTTGTTGCTAACAGGCAAAATCGCCACCTGCACGGGAGCCAGCCACAGCGGGAATTCGCCGTTGAAATGCTCAATCAGGATACCGATGAAGCGTTCCAAGCTGCCAAACGGCGCACGATGAATCATAATCGGCTGGTGCTTGGCATTATCGGCCCCCACGTATTCCATCTCGAAACGCGCAGGCAGGGAATAATCCACCTGCACCGTGCCCAACTGCCATTCCCGTTTGAGCACATCACGGAAAATGAAGTCGAGTTTTGGCCCATAGAAAGCTGCTTCGCCTTCTTCTTTGAAATAGTCTAGCCCCATGCGATCACAGGCTTCGATAATGGCATTGGTCGCCACTTCCCAGATGGCCGGGTCGCCAATGTATTTGTCGCTGGCAGGGTCACGCATCCCCACGCGGGCACGGAAATCGGTCATGCCCAACGACTTAAACACATATTGAATCAGTTTCACCACGCCGATAAATTCTTCCAGCAGTTGGTCAGGTGTGACAAACAGATGGGCATCATCTACCGTGAAGCCGCGTACACGGGTCAACCCTGTCAATTCGCCGGACTGTTCATAGCGATACACCGTGCCAAATTCCATCAGGCGCAGTGGCAAATCTCGATAGGAGCGCATCTCGCTCTTATAAATCTGGATATGGTGGGGGCAGTTCATGGGTTTGAGCATGAACATTTCACCATCTACATCTATCGGGTCATATTGGCTATCAGAGTAATATGGATAGTGCCCCGATGTCATATACAGTTCAATTTTGGCAATGTGCGGCGTCACGACGGGCAGATAGCCCCGCCAAATCTGCTCGTCATAGAGGAAACGTTGCAGCGTATCTCGTAGAATCGCGCCTTTGGGTTTCCACAGCGGCAGGCCCTTACCGACCAATTCGCTAAACGTGAATAGGCCCAATTCCATACCCACCTTACGATGGTCGCGGCGTTTGGCTTCTTCAAGGCGTTCCAGATATTCCGCCAACTGCTCTGGCGTTTCCCATGCCGTGCCATAGATGCGGGTCAGCATTTGATTGTTTTCATCCCCGCGCCAATAGGCCCCCGCAGGTTCTTTAAACGAAATACTAAAGGCTTCAGGGTTCAGTTCCCGCGTATTGGCGACATGCGGCCCTCGGCACAGGTCTTCAAAGGTGGCCTGTTTGTAGGTCGTTAGGACATTGGATTCATCCTGAATTTTGTTGCCATATTCGTCCAATTTGCCTGCTGCCAAGCCTTCAATCAGTTCAATTTTGAAAGGCTGATTGGCAAACATCGCTTTGGCCTCGTCCGCCGACACCACGCGCCGCACAAAATCATGATTGCCGCCGATGATGCGTTTCATCCGCTTCGTGATGTCCTTGAGATCATCATTGGTTAGCGGACGGGGCAGCAGAAAATCATAATAGAAGCCATCTTCAATCGGTGGGCCGATGGCGATTTGGGCCTGTGGGAAAATCTCTAACACGGCTTGGGCCATCACATGCGCCATTGAGTGGCGGATGCGATAGAGCTTGCTGTCTTCGTAACGTTCCAACGGTTTGTACTCCTCTAGTGTTGCTGTTTGTGTATTTCAAGAGGGCAGTCTATGCCCTACCCTACTTCGTGTTTACCCCGCGCACCACGATACTTGATCGTTGGGGGCGGATGAGTTGCTCGGTGGTTGTTTTACCGATTGGGCGGATTGCCCGATGGGGCTACGGGGTCGCAGCAGTTCCGCGTTGGCCTGCATATTGGCCCATTCGCGTTCAATTTGCGCCCGTCGTTCGGGATCCACTTTGGATTTGGATGACTTAGGTGACATTGTACTATGCTCCTGCCGAACTCGCGGCACTATCAAAAGACCGATAGGGTTGATGAGTTCCGATCTGGGGGGCAGGTTCACCATTCTGCGCGGGAGTGGGAAACAAAAAACCCCATGCCAGACCGACATGGGGCGAGATTTCAAAATCACGCGGTTCCACCCAATTTACCCAACAGATTTTCATCTGCCGAGCCTCATTTAGCCGATAACGGGGCTGTCCGGCGCTGGTTACTTAGGGATCACCTTTTCATCAGCACGCTCACGGGGGGTTTTCTCATCTAGTTTGCCAAGTGTGCTCGCAGCCAATGGCACACTCTCTCTGGGGCATTCTCTGGGTGATACTCGTCCCGTTCAACGCTTTGCATTGTTGTTCACAATAGCGGCTATTGGTGTTTAGAGCATATTGCAAAAAAAGCGGACTGTCAAGAGAACCTAGAATGGAAATGGCAACGGTTCGGGTACAATTTTCTTGATCTCCGGCTTTTCGGCAGGAACAGGCAAAGCCACTATTCGCTTTTCGGTCAGCCGCTTTTTGTCATTAGCAGTTATCCCTTGAATGACTCGCGTTTGTGCCAACTGAACAATATCAGGGTTCACATCGCATAAGACGTAGTGGCGTTGATGTTGGCGACACACCACGCCTACCGTACCTGAACCGGCAAAGGGATCAAGAACTACTCCATCTTCAGGGGATGACGCCAATACAATTGGTTCAATTAGCTCTGTTGGGAAAACAGCAAAATGAGCACCTGTAAAGGGGCTGCCTGCAACTTTCCAAACCGATTGAATATTTGCGCCGGTAGGAGTTAGCATATGTTTTCGGTCATAATAGTAGCGTTGATTTTTAGAGAACATGAAAATATATTCATGTGCGTGTGTTGGACGGTCTTTAACGCTTTCGGCAGTTGAAGGGCGATGCCAAATAATATCGCAACGTAAAATCCAACCATCGCTTTGTAAAGCAAATGCCACTCGCCAAGGCATCCCTACAAGGCTTTTCATAGGCAAACCCATCGCATAAAACGTTCGGTTACGGTCTCCCCGCCCATCAGTAGGAATCCCATTCATATGTTTGCGGCTATAACGTGATGTCTTTCCTTGAGACCCCCCTTCTCGATGCTGACTGGTCGCCCCCACATAGTTATCGCCAATATTGAGCCAAAACGTACCATCTTTTTTCAAGACCCGACGGGCTTCTCTAAAGACCTCTACGAGAGCTTTAATATAATCATCTGGGTGTATTTCTAAACCAATCTGCTTATCTGAACCATAATCACGCTGTCCAAAATAAGGTGGAGAAGTGATGACTGAATTAACGGATTCAGTAGGCATTGAACGCAAAAAACTGAGCGCATCAGAAAGATGGACTTTATCCAATAAATCTTTGATCTCAACCATCAGTGTAACCTATACCTATTCTTTTCGACCATCTGTGCGTATTTTACAATAATTTGGATTATTCCTCTACTACCCTCTCCATAAATGCGTTGATAAAAGAATGATCCACAAGGCCAGAAAATGAGTATCGTTGCATAAGACCATAGAGTTCTCGGATGGTTGAGTACGGCATATACCTTGCCCGTAAATCACGAAAAACCTTCTGATTGGCTTCAGTAATCACTTTATTACGAAGTTCATTAGGTGCAACAACGGCAAATGTTGCTGAAATTGATGGAAATGTATCCTTTAGTTTTTTCATCCGAGTTAAACCCGATGTAACCCCAGTGCTGTGCTCAATTTCAATAATGGCAGGAATACGATCACCATTGTCGGCAAACCATATACAATCCACAAGAGAGGCTGAATCACGGATTTCTGGCTTATACAAAATAGGAATTTCTTCCAAAGACTGAACAACACCAAACAGGCTACCTAATTTAGACTCGCCCACCTCGATACTGCGGTCATTTTTCGCAATCCAAGTCCGAAAACCAAGCGCATTGCCAATTTCGATAAGAGCAATTTGCATTTGTGTGTGGGTTCTTTTTGCTTCAATGGAGTCAAACTCATTTGAAAGCTGATTGGGACTTAACTGAATATGCCCAAAGTCAACCCCAAGCTCGATTTCCGTGATTACCTGTCGATATTCTTTTTCTTTGACTATTTGACCGAGAGCATGTGCCTCAGATGGACGCCACATAATATGCTTCAGTTTTTTATCAGAGGTTTCGCCTGTGTATACATCAGCACGTTGCAAGTAATACCAAATTCGGGTGAATGATAGCTATATCGCTTCAACAATGGGTTTAAACCCATTGTTCTGAAAAGCGACTGTTTATCCGAATCTGGTATAACATATATAAAAATGCGGAGTGTATGCAAGTAAAGTCTCTAGGGCAGATCTACTGTTGCTGCTTGCACTAAAAACGCGATCTATATGAATTGGATAATCAGGTTTATTTGAAAATGCCGAAGCTATTCTAGCTAACTGGCTAGAGCTAATACTGCCAGAGCGTTCTTTGGCATCCTCTTTCTTGAGATTTATACTCACAAATTTAATAGGGCCTTCCGGTTCAACTATTTTGGTGATTTTGAGTTGAGAAATTTCACTAGGGTAAAGATACCATCTGTTGTTATCAAGCCGGCTAATTTGGGCAACTAGATCAGCAGCGGTTAGCTTTTGCATCTTCAATTTCCTCATCCGATATAGACAAAAATATTATACTTTCGGCAATCGAATGTGAAACGCGCTACCCTTGCCAATCTCGCTTTCGACCCAAATCACACCGCCCTGTGCTTCGACGGCCTGTTTACAGAAGGTGAGGCCCAAGCCCGCCGCGCCTTTGGTACGCCGATTTTCGCCTTGATAATAGGGGTCAAATATACGGTTCACTTCAGTGGGGGAAATGCCTTCACCCGTATCCGCGACGGTTATTTGCGTACAGCCTCGCCGCTGATCGCGCCTTGCTTCCAGACGAACTTCCCCTTTGCGCGTGTGACGAATGGCGTTACTCAACAAATTGCTCAATATGCGCGTCAAAATATTGCGGTCTGCCGAAACCGTCAAATCTGGAGAGGCTAGTACAACTTGGAGGGTATTGTCATGGAGTTGGGCCATCCCCAAAAACTGACGCTGTATTGCTTCAAAAAATGGCCCAAGCGTAATCACTTCTTTCTTGACCGGAAATGCTCCCACCCGTAAACGATTTAAATCGAGCATATTCTCTATAAGGATATTGAGTTGGGCATTGCCAATTCGTGCCCGTTCAATAAATTCCAAAATTTCCCTAGCTTCACCTCCCCGTTGGATGGCGCGTTCAATCAAATCCACGTAGCCCATAATTCCGCTGAGAGGGTTTCGTAGGTCGTGTACCAGCATTTGCACCAGTTGTTCGTGAAGCTGCTGGGCCTCAATCAGTTGCGTATTACGCTTTTCAAGGGTTTGGATAAGATCGTTGGCAATGCGGGAAACATGGTGCATTTGGCTTCCATAGTCACGTTCGTCGAAGTCATAACCCAATGGAGTCAGCCCAACGAGGTGTGACAGTCGTTTTTGTACTTGATTGACTAAATCCGGGTCAAATGTCCAAATCCCCCGAAACAGTCGTTCCGTTTGAGGTAATGCTAGACCACTCAGATCTTTGGCGACCAGCGCACTAAAGTATTCGGCAGATTCAACCACCAAAAACCATTCTTGTGTCAATAAATGATCGGGGGGCAATAAAACATACTCAATACCCGGTACATCAGGTGGGGTAATATCTGGCACGCCAAAAACCCACACCGATTCGGCTTTTGGGGCAATTTCACGATAACGTTTAAGCTGGGGCAGAAAAAAACTCAGCTTTTGGAAACCAGCAAAAACCCGCACGGGCGTTCTGATTTCCATAACACAGTTTTCGATTTCTCGGCTAATGCTGATGAGGCTATGGCGGTGTTCAGTAAAGAGAAAAGGGGTAGTCGGGTGGTCAACAATTTCAAAAAGGGAAGCATTTTCGGTCAAAGCCTGTATGCGCGTCATCCAGTGACCTCTCTATAGACCCAAAACCTTTGAGGCTTAACAGTATTCGGGCAGACTGAATTTTATCTTCCTCTACGATAACGCGGTCTGGCAAGAAGGGCTAATTTTTACCTTCAAGGGGGTCGGCACTATAGAGTTGAGCAATGAAAAAAGAGTCGTCCATCACCAACAAAGCGTGTTGCGCTTCAGGTGGATTTTGGTCAGAGTCTATTAAACTGACGGCTAGGCCATGACCTTCGAGTAATTTTTGCACTTTTTCGGTCATGGGGATGGGCATTTCTCCCAACAGCCCACGCCCCGAAGTGAGCAACTTCCCTAGGGGCATAGCACGATTGAGGTCATCGGCAAGGGTGCGGAAATTGCCATAGTGCTGTCCGTATAACTGGGTCAGTTCCAGCATCAGACCATCCACGTTATCGGGCATACCGCTAAAATAGACTTGCTGAAAAGGATAATTATGATTCCACAAAAGGGAGTGTGTTTCCGTATAGACCATCGAATTAAACAAACCAACGCTGACTCGATGTTCACGTACACCTAAACAACGAATGATATAACTTCCGGTGGGGCGCAGGCCGTTTCGCTCCTCATCAAATTCAGTGGTTTGCAGCAACAGTTGAACTTCTTCCGGCGTGCCACCCATTTGCACGGTCAAAAGTGCCCCCAGATGATTTTCTGGCTCAAGTTCGGTCAAGATTTTTTGCAGCGTGTCGTCAGATGGGAGATTTGGCATACCAGCCTCTAAACTGTTGAAAAAAGAGGTGGAGCAACTTGGTTACTCCACCTAAAATTATCAGGATGTCGCAGATGGCGCGGTGGTGTTGGGGTTGACTTCGCTCCTCTGATTGGAACTAATCCCTCGACTGACCAGAATAAGGCCGCCGATGACACCATGCACCATGCTAATCGCACGCACAACGAGGGCCGTCCCCAGTGAGGCGGATTCAGCCACGCCCAAAAAGCCTGTCAAAAAGGCGACATAGGTGGCTTCACGTAGGCCCAACGCGCCGGGGGAAATTGGAATCAATTCAACCGCTACGGCCATACACATCAGCGGTATAAAGGCAAAGTAAGGCACTGTTTCACCAAAACCGATCAGCACCAAATAAGCCCCCGTCATGGTCATGGCATTTGCCAAAAAGGATAGGGCAACCATGTAAAACAAGATACGGACACTGCCAAGCTGACTTTGGAGCGCTTCGCTGAGTGAGGCCACCTTCCCCGCAACCTTGCCTAATTTGAAGCGCGTCAGCAACTTGGTAAATGGCTCAACAAACCAGCCCATTCGTAAGACAAACAAGGCCGCAATCCCGCCAACTGACAGGATGTGCATTGCCAATTCAAAGGTTAGGGTCAATTCATCATAGTTGGTGAACAGCAGAATCAGGCTGGCGGTACTCAAAATGGTCAACATGCCCACGACACGCTCAATCATCACCGAGGCGATTGAACTAGCGGCTTTGCCAGAATCTGCGCTCATCTCAACCATGCGCATAGCGTCCCCGCCCATCGAAGACCCCGGCATAAATTGGCTAAAAAACATACCGACTAGGTACGTTCCCAATAAGCGGGAGGGTTTCAGGTTTGGAATATCGCTCCCTTGCAGCACTAACCACCATCGGCCTGTTTTGACAAGGGTGGCGGCAAAATTTAGCACTAGGGCAACCAATACCCACCACAAATTGACTTTCAGTAGGCCTTCTATCAACGCATCTCGTTCAGACACGCTATAGATAACGATCCCAAGACCGCCTACGCCTAAAATCAGACGACCCCAGTTCCACATGCGTTTCCAGTTGATTGAGCGCTTGGTTGGTGTGGCTTCGGTCATGTGCGTTGCGTTCCAATCACGGGTTCATTTGCACGACGACGACCCGACATGCGATCTTCGGCAATGGCATAGGCATCCATAATGCGTCGTGCAACGGCTGTCCATGAATATTCGTCAACCGCTTTTTGACGATTCGCCGCGCCACGTGCCTTCAAATCGGGATTTTCGAGCGCTTCATGCAAAGCCCGCGCTAAATCTACCGGATCATGGAATTTGGCGTAGAAGCCCAAATTACCCAAAATTTCAAGGCTGGCAGGCCGCTCATAGGCCACGACAGGCAGGCCCATCGCCATGTAGAAATAGATTTTGGCGTCGCCTTCGGTAATGGCAATCTTGGGGGCAATCGCTACATCTGCGAGGGCCATATAATGCCCGGTTTCCCGATATTCAACCTTGCCTGTAAAGGTGAAATAGTCTTTCACCCCTTTTTCAGCCGCCTTAGCCGCATACAAATCTTCATCGGGGAAACCCATCACCAAAAAGTGAGCGCCTGTGTAACCGCGTTCATGCACCAACACCCGCGCGGCCTCGATCATATCATCCACGCCTTGATAGGTTTTGAGCAGGCCCATAAAGACAATGATTTTTTTGTCAGTAGGCAGACCCAATTTTTCATGCAAAACCGGGTCGTGTGGATAGGTGTCCGGCGAAAATTCATCCGTATCTACCCCATCCAAAATGGCCCACGCATGGTCGTCGCTTAAATTGAAGCGTTCGCGGGACTGCTGGCAAATTTGAGTGGATGAGGTCAGGATGACGGGCGATTTTTTCAGCGTCAGCCGTTCAATGCTGCTCAGGAAATTATAGTAGGGGCCGCCTTTGGCACTGTAACCATGTTCAGCAATCTCACCGGAGAAGCTCCCCTGCATGTCAAAAATATAGGGGATGCCTAAGAGTTTCCACAACCACCACGCTACCCAACACGAATCCCAGCCATGCGCATGAACCACATCGGGTTTAATTTCACGCGCCACTTGGATGGATTTCAAGAGCAGCAACAGAGCCAGATAGGGCTTTTGATAGGAGGGGCCAGCATCCGTTTTCTTATACCAAGGAATGTTGACAATGCGTCGGATGTCTAAATCTGGCATATCACGCCCGATGTGGTATGTCACCATGGTCACCTTATTGCCCAATTTTTGGAGGGCACGGGCTTGTTCATAAATGTGAATATGACCACCGCGATCCACAAAAAAGGGGGTAGCCGCCACACACAGGATGTTGTAAGCGTTTTTTCGCTGCACAACAGTCTCCTAGCTATAAACTTCAGGGAAAAGCCAAGCGATTATACGGACTGGTGCTTTTTCTCACAAGGGCGATGTTCCGTATATGGGTCAGTTAGCCTAACCCCTTCCTGTTAAACATCCCAAACCAAAACCAACCCCCTGCCCGATGGATTTCCACCGGAAAAATCTTACCATCAAACAAGGTGTAGCCTTTTGCAATGATAAGGAAAATGAGCATGAATCCCAGCAAAACGAATACCACACCTCAAAATCGCATGAAACTGGATGCCAAGACTTTAGGTTTTGGGTGTCTTATTTTGGTGGCACTGGCTTGTATTATCCTCGTGCTGCCCGTGATTTTTGGGGGCGATGACGACGATAACAATGGCAACAATAATAACAATGATAACCAAGTGGAAGTACCCGAAGATAATACGGAGGATGTTTCCCTCGGTTCATTGGTAACAACAAGTAATGTGGATCGGAATGGCTGCCCCACCGACAACACCTCCACCTTCACCCCGACGGATTCGATCTATGTCGTAGCGCCCAACAGCGCCGTGAGCACAGGCACCAATATTTTTGCGCGGCTCTATCGTGAAGGTCAACCCATTGAAGATACAGCGGTGATTAGCGCGGCCCAAGACTATAACAACACCTGTATCAATTTTGTCTTCGAGCCGACAGCGGAGGCCGAACTTCAACCCGGTAACTACGAGGTCGTTTTTGTGGTGAACGGCAACGAGACCGATTCTGTCGGCCTAAGCGTTCAATAGGAGCGAAAACCAATGGACAGCATCCTGACTTTTTGTATGTTCGCTTTTTTGGTCATCGTCGTATTGATGGTTTTAAGCCGCTTGGCACGTGGCTTTCCTACACGCGCCAGTGGAAATCCTGTCGGCACAGATTATCCCCAGTATGACGACCCCAACATTCAGGGGCGGGGATCGTTTGGGAATGAGGGATATGAAGATCGGCCCACCTACGATGACCCCACCATCCGCAGCGGTGGCGGTTTTGGCACTCGCCCGAATGTATCGGCGGCTGGAACCAAGCGCGGTTGGGGCGGTGGACGATTAGGTGGTAGTGGATCAACACGGCTGGGGGGACGCGGTGCTGATAGCCCTAATATCCGAAGCCGGGGAGGTTTTGGGCGTAACAAATAGGCTTTGAAGTTGGCGAATATCAAAATAACTAGCGCTTTGAGAAAAGTGCCAGTTATTTTGTGTCTATAGGCGGTATCCCGCGCCGGACTTGTTCAAGTGGGATTTGCACCGCATTGTCACGTATTTCAAATATGGGACTTGTCACAGAGAGACGCTCAAACATGCCATCATGCGCTCGATATAGTCCAATAGCAAAACTTACAAAAGTTTGACCCATTGGTTTCGGGATAACCACAATATCGGAAAATCCCTGCCCTGCTTTCCATAACGTGGTAGGGTGATACCCCAAGCCCGGATGGGTGTCGCGCTGGCTGATAATATTGCCTTGGGCATCCAAGACATGCACGAATATTTGGTAATCAAAGGTAAATTCAGCTTTAGGCTCCCAATAGGCTTGCAGATAAATCCAATTTTGATCTTCACTCCATACCAAATCGTGTATCACTGCCTTTTCCTGACCCATTTCAATAAAGGTCATTTCGATCGGGCCGGGTTCGGAATTCATCATTTTTTGCGTCGGGCGATAGGCATCTGGGATTAGTGTAACAGCCAATACAATAGGGACAACCGCCCACAGTGAAGTCACCCCAAGGCTGATAACCCCCCGCAGGCGTTGGGGCATCACATTAAGCCACCCCAAGGCGATCATGAGCGAGATAGGAATCATGGCCGGATACATCAATCGGCCTAACGGGGCGACGGTCATGCGCATCCAACGTGCTAACAGTGCCCCTACCAAGATAAACTGTACCAGTGACAACACAATCAACCAGCGCTGCTCAATGTTCCAACCCCGCCACCGCGCAAACACCGTTATTACAAATAGAATCGCCAAAACAGCCTGCAAAATACGTGCCGCATCATAGGGAATGGAAGAGCGAATATTGAGGTTGCCCCAGCCAAAAGACGCCCAATAGGAATCTCCAACGCCGCGCCATTCCGTTTTGATTTGCTCAAAACTTGCCTCTGGTGCTCGGACGCCCGTAATTTCTATGTGCCGCTCTACCCCGGTCAGTTCGCCATATTGGACAAGATTATTGATATACCACCAACCCGCCACCACAAAGACGATACTGCCAAACAAGAGCAACTGCTTGAATCTCGTTTGCCATGTGAGCATCCCTGCCCATAACAAAAGGAATCCGGCAATTACCCCCGCGCTTAACCCACTGGGTTTAGACAATGCCGCTAGGCCAACCATCATCCCCAATGCAGCGACTCGTCGGTAGCTAGTCGGATGTTTTAGCCACCAAAAGCCTGACAGGAAGGCGAGATTGACCGTCGCAAAGGTCATGGGGTCGTTGCTGACCGAAGATGAAATGTGCAAAAACTGGGGGTTAAAGGCGATGCTGCCAACAAAAATCAGTAGCAAGGCGGGATGGTCTGGAAATATCAATTGTATCGTCCAAGCCGCCGCAAGAAGTGCAATCAGTCCCAATAAAATACTCAGCCCACGTCCAATGTAAACCGCCCGTTCCGTTTTGGCACACTCGTTAGCGCACCGTCCATGAACAAACACATTTTCATTATCCGGCCAAAGCGACGTATGCTGCCCAAATTGGGCATTACGAACATTGAGTCGCAGAAACCCGGTCATCAATTCATCTTGATTGGCCGCCTTTAGAAGTCCCGCCAGCGTCAAATAATAAAGCGGCGGTTGGCTGCCTTGCTGCTCGGCATAATGATTACGAGTTGGGAGGCTTTGATAGGGCAGTTCGCCTTTTTCGACGACGTGCATCACAAAGGCAAAGTGCCAATTTTCATCGGGTTTTTCAAATACCGGGGTGACGATGGCATAAATGCTTGCCAATGCTATATAGAGGATCGCAACTAGGTAGGTAAACCGGGGTAATCCAAACAATGGCTCAATCAAAAATCGTAGACTGTGGCGTGACCACTGGGGCAAATTATCACTCCATCACAAGGGAATTTTCGTAAGGTGAAATCAGGGTGATTAGTGCATCGTGACCAAGACCTGATTTTGATCCACATTATCGCCGGGTTTGACGTTAATGTGATGAACGACACCATCGCGGGGCGCTTTTAATTCGTTCTGCATCTTCATAGATTCCAAAATCACCACAGGCATTCCTTTGGTCACTTCTTGTCCAACTGTGACGGGGATTGCCACAATCGTACCCGGCATAGGGGAACGGATGGTGGCTTCCCCCCCTACCCCGGCCAGTGTACCTGAAGCCCTCGCTAGGCGCATCTCCCGTTCGTCGGTGACATCCACTTCATATAAATCACCCGCCATCAACACCTGAAATTTGCCATCACGGTCTTCTACGACGGCCTCAAACGATTGGTTGTCAATCAACAGCGAATAAATCCGATTGACGCCCAAAGTCTTAAAATCCACTTGGCGGACTTCCCCATTGACCTTGACCTCACCCTCGCGGTTGATTTCGACTTCATAGGTCTGTCCATTGACGGTTGTAAAATATTTCATTTCTTTCAAAACCCCTAAGTGCAAATAAACAAAGGGTGGACGTTGCCGTTCACCCAAACATATTCGGGGTGATTGTTTTTGCCAACCACCCCATTTGATTTTGCAGATTGAAGTCTAATTCATTCCAGCGAGAATGATATTGCCAACCAATCCTTCCAAAATGTCGGAGAAATTGGTCTTAATGAGCAACGGCAGTTGATCGAGCGCCTCCACGTTTTCATCCACCATGATGTCCACCATTAAAACATAGCGGTCTTCGGCGAAGATGTAACGGGCCTGAATCCCGGGTTTATCACAGAAATCACTGGTATTGCGCGTGAATAGTGGCCCGGTCAGGGTCGCCTCATCCGTTTCATAGAGGGTATAACCTTGGGCAGTCATCAACTCGCCCAATGAAGCATCTTGCACGGCGGTAGCGGCATCTTTGGCTGTGCCCCAGTCCAACATACGTAAGCCAATCCCAAAGAGTTCAGGATCAGCCGGACACTCCGCAACCTGCCAAGAACTACCGGCTTCATAGGCAAATCCGCCCAGACCATACCATGTGGTCGCGGTTGCTTGAACGGCCTCATCAAATTGACCAACCGCTTCTTCACTCCCTGTAAACAACCCCGTCCCCTGCTCCAATTGCGTAAACCCACTCTCAGCAGGCAGCAAGGCTGATATGACTTCAAACGTCTGGTCAGCCGTAAATGCCACAGGTGGAACGTATGTCGTTTGAACAGTTGTGGGATCGGTGACGATCAAAACCGTGTGGAGGGTATCACCCTCTTCAGTTGCGGTATCTGGATCGCGGTCAGTCACATTCAACACCACATCTTGGCCTTCGAGTACGACCCCAAAAATGGAGTAATCGCCATCCAAGTATTGCGTAGGAGCACGGGTGATAAAGAACTGGCTGCCATTGGTATCCGGGCCAGCATTCGCCATCGCCAGCACGCCAGCTTCGGCAAACGTGAGGAACGGCAGCACTTCATTTTGAAACTCATAGCCCGGGCCACCCATACCAGTGCCTTCCGGGTCGCCGCCCTGAATCATGAAATCTGCGATAACACGGTGGAATGTCGTGTTGTTGTAATAGCCTTCGTTGGCAAGAAAAACAAAATTATTGACCGTAACGGGTGCAAATTGCTCATAGAGGTCAACATAAATTGCGCCCTGCTCGGTGCAGAAAATGGCCTGATAATTTACGCCTTCTTCCAACACGGCTTCGGGGGCATCATAGGTACGGGTCTCAGGTTCGGTGACGTTTGGTATAGCCGCTTCGCACAATTGCGCCGGGGTTTGCGCCCCGCCATCTTGCGCATTGACGGATAGCGTCGTGCCCATTCCTACGACCCCTGTTGCCACCAGTACAAAGGTCAACAGCACACCCCGCATTCCAACTGAAAATGAACTTCGCATTATCGCTCCTAACGTATAGACAATTACCATCAAATCTCAAATGCCAAACAGATCAGCCACCTTTTGGCATAAATGATAGGATCTTTTGAGCCAAATTACTCACTGGCATGGTCTGCAACCAGACACGCCCCGGCCCGGTGAGCGTGGCAAGGAACAAGCCCTCGCCGCCAAAGAACATATTGGTGATGCCTTTGACCATTTGAATGTCATAGTTGACACTTGGCTCGTACATTGCAATATGACCGGGGTCTACCTTGAGGCGTTGGCCCGGTTGCAGGTTATATTCCGCCACTTCACCGGAGATTTCGACAAAGGCAATACCCGGCCCGGTGATTTTTTGCAACACAAAACCCTCACCCCCGAAAAAGCCCGTGCCCAGTTTGCGACGGAAGTGCATTTCTATCTGCACACTATCTTCCGCGCACATAAAGGCATCCCGTTGGGCAATCATACTGTGTCCGGCTTGGAGCGGCAGCGGGATAATTTTGCCCGGTGCTTCTGGCACAAAAACAATCATGCCTTGTGGCGCCGTGCAGGTATAATTGGTCAAGAAAAGGCTCTCGCCCGAAAGCGCCCGCCCCAACATTTTGCCAATTCCACCACGACCCGACGTTTTCATGTCAATACCGTCAGTCATCCATGCCATGCCACCCGCCTCGGTATAGACGGTTTCGCCTTGCTTCAGACGCATTTCAAGCGACTGCATGACTGTACCTTTGATCTCGTATTCCATAGGGTTTCCCTCACAGAAAAAAGTAGAATACTCCCTACGATTGTAGCACGAATCAAAGATTTAGCTGACCTCGGCTTCGTCTGCTTCGCCTTCTTCATCCGGAGCTGGACTCGGTACTTGAATATCAACGGGTTCGCCCAACGCGCTGTAATCCGTCGTGCCCTCGTTGCTAATCACCACTTTCACCGCATCACCCCCGGTCAAATCTGCACCGAGTTCCACATCCACATTGATGGTGGCCTGCAAACGATGGGGCAAATTATCATCCTGCCCAATCCAAACGGTATATTGCATGGTCATAGCACTCAAAACAGTCTGTATCACCGGGTCGTTCGCATCCCCCAAGCCCAACAAGGCCGCTCCATCTACACTGTTAAACAAAGCGGTGGGGTTCATGGTCAGGGTAAACACTCGCATCAATTGGCCGCTGATGCCTTCGTTCGCGCCTTCCTCAATGGCGGTTACGGTATCGGGGGTAAAGAGTGTGCCGCTAATTCCGCTCAGGTTAACAATCCCAGCAAAATCAAAGTCCTCGCCCAGCGGCAGGGCTTCGGGATTTTCACTAATATTGACCCAATCCGTCGCAGTAAACAGTCCTTCAACATCGGTGGGGATGCGGACATAAACTTGACCGTCAATCTGTACCACTTCGAGGTTGATGTCTTGGCGTGTCGAGTTGGAATTGTCGGTGGTGTCGTCAATAAAAACCGAATTGCGCTGTTCGACTACAAAGCTACTGGCTTCCGTCTGGCCCTCAGCCGCCGGACGCACCAACGCTGTAATCGTTTGCTCCATACTGATGTCCGAAGCAATTGCCAGATACCCTTCGCCGCTGCTGATCGTCTGGGTTTGTTCGCGTTCCGTGGTGGCTTGATAGCCTTGTAAGGCATTCAAATTGGTAAAGGCGGTTGTCACGACCCCCAGCAAATCTTCGCCTTCTTGGGCCTGTACGGGCAAAACCGCCAGCACCATCAAGGCCGTGATGACCACCACCAAAAGTTTACGAACACTCATTGTAGAAATTTTCCTTTCATTTCATCGCCATGCAGCCAAGTTTTATGGCTCGACTGAAAAAGTGCCTAAAAAATGGAGTTGTGCAAATTTTTGACGCGACCTATTTTACCTAATGTATCGGCGTCTACCATGTCTAGGTTTTTTGATGCCAAAGGGTTCAAGATTTGTCCAATTGAACCTTTTTATTTGACGGGTTTAGCGATAGGTCCTGCCACAATCTGCTATAATTATTTAATAGATTGAAAAAAGCTGGTGAGGTCTGACATGAATTCACTACCACCTCCATCAGAGGGTCAATTTTTTGTGCGCTATCTGCGCCTCTATGTGCTGCATCAGGTCGAACAGTATACTCTGACGAACAATCTCAATATTTTGCGGACCCGTATTGCCACCGTCCGTTATGTTTTTACCGACCTGCCCCAACACATTGACCAACAGTGGCAGGCGGATTCGATCAGCGGGGTGTCGTTGGCCCAAGAAATGCTTATCCCGCGTTTTGAAACTCTGCTGACCGACGATCAAGCATGGAATAAGCTGGGGTTAATGGGGAGTGACCATCTAGTCTGGCAGCCCTATCTCAGTCTGCGCCAAACTGCGCCCGGACGATTGATAGAAGCTATCCCAACTTCGCGCAGCCTTGTGCCCAGTCCGCCGCCCTTGCCTGCAAAATTCGCCCGACCCGCCGCCCGCTTGATGGTTAATGTGGAGCGGGCACAACGATTACTCGAAGTGACCCAAACCGCCCTACAGGTTGCGGATACGGCCCTGCGTGTATGGAATAATTGGAAGTTGGGCCAAGCCGAACGCAAATTGTTAGATATGCGCCGCCTGCTGCTGCAAGATTCGATTCATGCCGCACTCGCGGGTCAACAAACGGCCCTCAATCAAAGCCTAGAGCCGGGATTCGTGGCGGGTTATTTGGCCGCACATGGCGACGATGATGCCTATGATGTCCTATTTGGAGATATAAGCTAATGGGTGAATTTGATCAATACGACGGCCAGAACAATTTCAATGAACGCCGTCGTCGGAGAAATCGGCGTCTCAATTATGAAGATGATGCCCTCGGCATGGCCGACGCGGGAGATCGTTCCGACGGTGATTTTGCCAATATCGAAGATTATGCAGGGGGCTTGGTTGAGGAAAACCGCAATAGCAGCTACTACCGAGACTGGGACGACCAAGCGCAATCCGACCCATTGGCTGACCCTACACCCGCGACCAATCCGCGCTATCGCCGACCCGGTGCGCCTGTGCCGCCACTTGATCCCAATCAACCCTCGCCAGCCGTGCAGCGGGCCGCCCAATTGATGGAACGGGCCAATCGTCGCAATCGGGGGGGCACGATTGACAATCCACCGCCGCGCCGGGGGCGATCACGCGCCGACGACTATACTGAAGCACCTGAGCAACAATCGCCTCTTGACGGGATTATGAATACGCTCAATGGCCTCGGACGTAATCTGAACATCCCCGGTCTGCCTACTATTGATGCTTCGGGAGTTGGTAATGTGTCCAAGTCCATCATGGTGGCATTGTTGGTTGTGGCGTTTTTGCTGTGCAGTTGCCTACTGCTGTTGACCGCTTGGATCATCAGTCTATTTGCCGGCTAGGAAAAATCCCATGACCCAAAAAATCGCGGTGGCAATTATTCATGGCATCGGCAAACAAGTACCCGAATTTGCCGCTGAAATCAGCGATGCTCTTATGAGCCATTGTGGTGAGACATGCCGGGCCGATATTGTCATTGAGCCGATTTATTGGGCCAAAGTGATGCAGGATGCCGAAAACGAACTTCAACAGCGCTTGCAACAGGGTGGCAAGTTAGCATTCCCACGCCTACGGGAATTCGCCATTGATTTTGTCGCCGACGCGCTGGCCTATCAGTCTGCCCCCGATGATCGGTCAGCCTATGATGGCATCCATCGCGTTTTTGCTCAAGCCATCCACCTCTTGGCGGAAAAAGCTGGCCCAACTGCCCCCCTGTGTATCATCGCCCACAGTTTGGGGACGATCATCAGCAGCAATTACATCTATGACCTGCAAATCGAACCCTTTCGCCCCATTATTTCGGGAATATCAAAGACGCGATGACTGATACCCCTCTCGAACGCGGCGAAACATTGACGCTGTTTTATACACTGGGGAGTCCCATTGCCCTGTGGAGCCTGCGTTATAACAATTTCGGCAAGCCTATTCAAGTGCCCGCCCCGCAGTTGGCCCATTACTATCCTGATCTCAAAGGCGAGTGGTTGAATTTCTTTGATAAAGATGATGTCGTTGGCTTTCCTTTAAAGACCCTCAATGAGAAATACGCGGCGGTGGTCACGGAAGATTGTCAGGTGGATGTGGGGAATTTCCCAGCCAATATGACCCCGGCGGCGCATATGGGGTATTGGACAGATCGAGATGTCATCGGGCCGATTGCCGCTGCACTAGATAGGGTGTGGCAAACCATCAATGGCTAACCACACCCCTCAACATCTAGCCCTGTTAATCTTGGGCCAGTTTTTGCAGATCTTCTAACAGGTTGATGAGTTGCTGCAAATCGGCTTTCGTGATTTGATGACCCGACTCTAGGACAGATACCCCGTCCAATGCTGCCAACACCAAATCAATCAGCCCATCCGAAAGAGGTCGCAGTTCAGGCGGCGTTGCAATCGGTTCCAATGTTTTGAGGTTCTCAATTTGGCGCCGCTCATGTTCAATCGGTTTTAATCGGTTTTCACGTTTTGCCATCGCCGCCCATCCTCGCTATTTCATATTGGCGATGATCGCGGTGGCAAATTCACTGGTCTTAACCTGTTTCGCGCCTTCCATCTGACGAGCAAAGTCATAGGTCACAATCTTTTGACGGATGGTCGCTTCATAGGCATGGGTAATCATATCCGCCGCTTCCTGCCAACCGATGTGTTCCAGCATCATGACACCGGAGAACAGCAACGACCCCGGATTGACCACATCTTGATCAGTATATTTGGGAGCAGTGCCGTGTGTCGCTTCAAAGAGGGCCACCGCGTCGCCGACATTCGCGCCGGGGGCGATACCGACGCCGCCGACCTCAGCCGCAATCGCGTCGGAGAGATAGTCCCCGTTCAGGTTGGGAGTCGCAATCACATCATGTTCGGAGGGACGCAGCAGCATCTTTTGGAACATGATGTCGGCGATGGTGTCCTGAATCAAAATCTTGCCTTCAGGCACTTTGCCGCCATGATTCTTTTCGACATCATCCCAGCTAATGGTTTGTTCGCCAAATTCGGCTGCGGCAATTTCATAGCCCCATTTGCGGAATGCGCCTTCGGTGAATTTTTGGATATTGCCTTTATGCACCAGCGTCACATTTTTGCGTTTGTGTTCGATGGCATATTGGATAGCCTTGCGCACCAATCTTTTGGAGCCGAATTCACTGATCGGCTTGATGCCCAAACCAGCGCCTTCAAAGAAGCCCTCCACGCCCAAATCTTGGCGGAGGAAACGGGCTAGTTTTTCATTTTCGGGTGAGCCACTTTCAAATTCGATCCCCGCGTACACGTCTTCGGTGTTTTCGCGGAAGATGACCACATCAATATCTTGGGGGTTTTTCACCGGGCTAGGTACGCCTTCATACCAGCGCACCGGACGAATGCAGGCATATAAGTCCAACACTTGGCGCAGGGTTACGTTTAAACTGCGGAAACCGCCACCAACAGGGGTCGTCAGCGGGCCTTTAATTCCGACCAGATATTCGCGGAGGGCGTCAAACGTTTCTTCGGGCATATAGTCGCCATTAAAAACACTGGCGGCTTTTTCGCCGGAATAAATCTCCATCCATGAAATCTTGCGTTTGCCACTGTAGGCTTTTTCGACTGCGGCGTCCCAAATCCGCAGCGAGGCTTTCATAATATCGCGCCCGATGCCATCGCCCTCGATGTACATCAAAATGGGATGATCAGACACTACCAATTTGCCGTTTTTACCTACTGTTATTTTATCCCCTTCGGTAGGTACTTTAATCTTTTCGTAGGCCATAATGGGCTTTGACTCCTAAATTAGTTACGGTCATCCAAAGAAACGCGGTGGATTATAACATATGCCCGCGTGTGCAAACCCGCCGAAATTTCTTTTATAGGGCACGCCCCTGTAGGTAGCGCATCAGCATATCTTTGCGAATAAACAAAAAAATGGCAAAGCCCGCCAAAAAACCCATCACATGAGCCAAATGACCAATATTGCTCTCATAGCCACTTTCAATAATACTGATGGAGGGCACGGTTTCCATAATCAAAAAGGGGAACAACAGCAGCACCGATGGGATCTGCAACTGCCAATGCCACCAATCGGGTCGGCGGCGTGTAAACAAACGTATTGGAATTACCCCAATAAAACGCAATAGCGACCCCACCCCCCACAAACAGGTGATGCGTTCGCCATAAAACAACAATGAGATATGCCCCCATCACACCGGAGATTGCCCCACTCGCGCCGATCCCCGCAAAATTGGCCTGTGCCTCAATCGGATTCAGCAGTACATCAAAAACATTCGCTACCATGCCCGCCAGCAAATAATAGGCCAGAAATCGCCACGGGCCGCACGCATCTTCCACTCGAAATCCAAACACCCGCAGATAGAGCATATTGCCAAATAAATGGGCAAAGCTGCCGTGCATAAAAATAGCAGTGAAAGTCATCAACGCTCCGATACTTTGGGATTGGTGTAATTCGGCTTCTCGATAGCCATACAAAAAAACCTTGCTGCGAAGGATTGAAGTCCGCGCAGCCACCATGTCAGGAACAAGCCATACCATAAACACCAAGATATTGAGGATGATAATCGTCCATGTCATCCATGGAAACGTTCGATAGCGCATCTCACCACGCGAATCTCGAAATGGCATCGGATAAAACAGCGAGGACAGCAGCAATTCAAGGATGGTAAAGAGGATTGCGAGCAGGATAATCGCCAAGTGTCCTAGACTCCCCATTTATCGGCGAGTAGAGACAAGGCGATTGGTAGCACCAGCCTAAAAGCGACCATCAACAGTATCCCGCCCACCAAACCGAGCACAGCCCGCGCTTCTAGTGCGATTTCCGGTGGTTCGGTTTCACTGGATTGATTGCCCAACCATCTGCCGAATGGCTGCTGGCGTGATCCCGATGTCGCCGTCACGAGCAAATAGGCCCCTAACAGCGACAACCCTATCCCCAACCAGCGTGAACGTCCCATTTGTGAAAAATCGAGTCCGGCATCCTGAAAGCCCAAAACGAGAAACAACAAACTGACCGCCACTGCTTCCCGAAAGGCCAACAGAAAACTGCGTTGTTCACGTTCGCTGACAATGGGAATTTCGTTTTGGAGGGCGACTTCGGCTTTTTTGCCATCTTCGGTACGTGGCCCCAAGCGTGCGGCGCGGTCATAGGCCACTGCTGCAAGTTTGGCATGGCGCGTCTGCCGATACCCGTCCCCTAAAGACCGCCACAGGGTTTGATTTTCTGGATGTCGTTTTAGGGCGGTTTCCAATAATTTGACGGCGTTTTCGGGATGACCCGCATCTTTTAGCTGCTGGGCGGCTTTCAAGATGATCTCAGGGTCAGCATCGGGCAATCGCGCCAACCGCATCCGAATTTCATCCGCCTCACGCCAGCGCCCAATTTTTTCGGCCAATTCAATCCCCAACAGAAACACCGTCGCCGAAGTAGAACCGCCGCGCAGTGCCCGTAACATAAGTATCCAAGCATCCTCAGTGAAATAACTGTCATAGAGAGCTTTGGTCGCTTTCGTTAATGCTTCGGGATGATCTATCCGAATGTCCAAAACGGCTGTCCATGCCCTGACTGCCGTCTCCAGATTGCGACGGTGCATAGCGACCTCGGCATAGTTCAATAGTTTTTCGATGCGTTGGGCTTCTGTTGGGGTCAACGGTTGGCTGATGGTCTTGGGTGTGGCGGGTGTTGATGATAGCTGGTTGGATGGATTTTGAGGCACTAAGGAATTCGGGGGTACGGCTTCCATCGGATGCTCCATCTGATGAAATTAAAGGGTGCTTTCAAACCATTCTACAACTTTTTGGGCATACTGCTCAGGATATTTGATATTGGCGCGGCGATGGCGGCAGTTGGGAACAATCCATAGGTCGCTGCCAGAAGGGGCATTGGCGGCGATTTCGCGCATGGCCCGGTTGGAAACCAGCGTATCCTCCGCGCCATGAATGAACAGCACCGGGCATCGAACCGCCTGAATCCAATGATGCGTATTCACCCGATCCAACCGCGCCATGCTGATGATCGAACCACCTAGCATAAACAGCCATGCCAAAGCGCCCGCCAAAACGAATGGGATATTTTTTTCGACCAGCCAGCCCGTCATGGTTTGATGGAGGGTGGCAATCGCACCGTCCGCCACAATCGAACGAATTTGTTTGGCACGGGCCGCTGTTAAAATAGCAGTTGAAGCGCCCATACTGAAACCCAAGACCCCAACTTGTTCAATGCCATGCGCCCCCACCAAATAATCCATTGCGCCGAGCAGGTCATATTGTTCGCGCAGGCCAAACGTTACCCAACTGCCCTCGGATTCGCCATGCGCCCGAAAATTAAACATCAGCACATTAAACCCGGCGTCATGCAACATTTCCGCTTGGCGCACATCAGCATCCATGCTGCCATTTTGCCCGTGACATTGAATAATTGTGCCTTTGGCAATGTGGCGTGCCGGAATCCACCAGCCTTGCAACAATAAATCATCACGGCTGTAAAAACGTACCCGCTCAAATGGCAGGCCGTGATTGGCAGGGGAATCGGGTGGGTCAGGGACGCGGCGTTCGACCAATTTTTTGCCACCCAATCCTGCAATTAGGCTGATAGCGCCAATCAGAAATGCCAATAACCCTTTCATTTCCCTGTCCTCAATTGGCCTCAATGCGGATAGAACGAATCAAATCCCCCGGCGGTGGATTGGGGAAACGTAGCGGATCACCGGGGTTGCGCGGAGTTAAGCCCTGCACCACATCCAACCCCTCCGTCACCACACCAAAAATCGTGTACTGCCCATCCCACTCAGTTTCGTGATTCGGCAGCGCCCCAAACGTGATAAAAAATTGGCTACCTGCTTCGCCGGGTTCACCGGGGGGATGGGACATCGCCACTAACCCTGCACGATCAAAAACAAGGCCATTCTGTTCTTCACCTGATATACGATAACCCGGATAGCCGCGTCCGGTGTCGCTAGGATCGCCGGATTGGGCATAAAAACTGGGAATGACCAAGAAAAAGGTGTTGGCATCATACCAGTCCTGTTCCGCCAAAAACACAAAATTATTGACCGTCTGCGGCGCTTCGTCTTCATACAGGTCAATGCGAATATCGCCTTTTTCAGTTTCGATGACGGCCTGATAATCTTTGGCGGGGTCGAGGGTGAACGACGGCGCGGATTCAAAAAAATCCTGTTCCAAGAGGGCCAATCGCACTACGCCATCCAAGCCAAATAGGTCATCACGGTCATTCAGCAATTCGCCGTTAACCAGCAGGGTCGGAATGCCAACGATTTCCAGCGCGACGGCCTGTGTTTGATATTGTTCAACCAGCGGGGCATACAAGCCCTCGTCGAGTTCGCGGTTAAAGCGTTCGATGTCCAAACCAGCCGTTGTGGCATAATCGGTTAACTTGGCGCGAAAATCCTCTGGCGACAAGTCTACCCATTCGGCCTGCGTGGTATACAAAATGGCCTGCATATCCCAGAAATGATCTTGGGCAGCGGCGGCTTCGGCGGCTTGGAGTGCCAACCCTGCTTTATCGTTGCTTTGCGTGTCGGGCAGGTGTCGCCAAATGAGCCGCAAACTTTCGGGATATTGACCACGCAATATTTCCAGATCACGGGCATAGCGGGCACACCGGGAACACTGGAAATCGGCATACATGATGATGGTCACAGGGGCATCTTCCGGCCCCAGAATATAATCGCGGGGTTCGATGGCCTGTGGCTCAGTATCCCCCAAATTGAAGCCATCCGGTGTTTGGGTAATCGGGGGCGGCGCGGTGGATTGAGTAACCTCTACCCGTTCGCCTTTTTTGTCGTCCCCTCCACAGGCGGATAGAAATAGTAAACTTGCTAAAAGAATCACGCTAAATATTTTGTGCATGTTACATTGTCCACTCATGGGCCAACACTGAATACATCGCATGGTCGGCATAACGATTGGTCAGCCAATCTGATTGACGTTTGATGCCTTCCAACGCAAACCCTAGCCGCTCGGCAATCGCTCGACTGCGAAGATTTTCTACCGCCGCCTGAATTTCGACGCGGTGCATTTTCTCGTGTTCAAAAAGATAAGTGATAACTCCACGACAAGCGCGGGTCACAAGGCCATACCCCACATATCGTTCCCCTAGCCAATAGCCGATTTCGGTCTTGTTGCTCTCACGGTTGATGAAATGGCAGACTACCCCACCTGCCAATTCATTTTTGTACCACAATCCGGCATGGAACCCATCCCCCTGCCTAGATTTTTCGGCAAATCGCTCAATAAGGGCCTGTGTATCGTGCAGGGTTTGAATCCGCCCCGACCAACGCAGCCACGTATCCAGATGGGTACGATTTTGCAGGATGAGATTAAACATCGTCTCGGCATCCGCCACATCGAACTGGCGTAAGGTAATTTCGTCGTCAACGGAAAGCAGCAGTGGAGTATTCGCCATTTTTTAACCCCGCATCACCATTTCATAGACTTCAAGTGTTTTTTGGGCCGTTTTGCGCCATGTAAACTTAGTGGCCTGTCCCCGTCCGGCATTGGCGAGATGGTCATGTAAATCATCTTGAATCACCACTGCCAAAATCGCCGCCCCTAACTGTCGTGCATCGTCCGGTGGCACAAGATAAGCCGCGTCGCCTGTGATTTCGGGAATCGAAGATACGTCGCAGGCGATCACTGGCGTGCCACAGGCCATCGCCTCGAGGGGAGGCAGGCCAAATCCCTCATAGCGGCTGGGGAACACCACTGCCTTTGCCAAACGATAGAGGGCGGGTTTATCTTCCTCAGCAATTTCGCCAAGCCACATCAAATAACGCTCAATATCCAACTCATGGGCATATTGCCGCAAATCGGGAAATCTTGGTTTGCCCCATTCTCGCGGCTGATTGCCTGCCAAGACCAGCGGCACCTGCTCTCCCAACGATGGCCCAGCATATGTCCACGCCAATAATAGATTATGCACATTTTTGCGGATGTCAAAGCCACCGAGATACAACACAAATTCGCTTGGCAGATCATATTTTCGGCGCACCACCTCATCTTCGTCGGGATAGGTCGCTGGACGGAAGCGATCATCGGCGGCTAGATAGATCGGCGTAATTTGTTCGGCGGGAATGTCGAGATACTGCACAATATCGGCTTTGCTGGCTTCGGACAGTGTGATGATATGCGCTGAACCCTTTGCCGTCGCGCTGACCAAGCTGGTATAAAACTTCGAGCCTACCCCACCCCGATATTCCGGTAGCACGAGCGGGATAATATCGAGGACGGATGTCACTAGACGAGCGGGCTTGCTGCTGAGTGGGCCACCCCAATAGGGCACATGGGCAATATCCGCGCCGACCTGCCGCACAATCTTGGGATAGCCGCGCTGCTCAAACCACACCTTTTGCAAATGACCCTTAAATTTGGTCGGGGCATGGGCAATATTCACATTTTCAGGTAGGCTGTCCAATTCCTGCATAAAATCAGGCACAATCAGCGTCATCATCAAATCTGGCGCAACTTTTTGCAGGGCGGTCATCAGATGGCGGATATATTGACCACTGCCAACGTACTGCTGATTCCAAAACCATCCATTAAAGGCGATGTGCATCCTATTCAATCCTAAAGGCATCTAATATAACTGTGTCATCCGGCAAGGCGTTACCGGCGGCATCCGTCGCGTGCAGCCGCGTAAAATTCTCAGCCTGATACAGCCCAATCTTGACTTGATATTCCCCGGCTGGCAAGCCCGATAACGGCAAGGTAATCACATCGGGAATGCTCTCCCCGGCGTCCCATGCCCATGTTGGATACTGCTCTCCACCTGCAAGTGGGTCAAGTTGAGCCACCTGCTGACCATTGGCATCCACAATATGTACAAACAGCTTATAGGTATCGGCGGGGCGGCTGCGTGTGCCCCATGTCAGCATCAATTGCAGATTTTCGGCGTCATGACTGACGGCATACTCCACCAGCGATATACCCTCAAAGCGGAACGGCGCGGCGTCCAATTCAGCGGGGTCAATTTTCGCGGCGGGGGAGATGAGTGAGCCGATATAGGTGGTAAACAATTCGCTGCCATCGGGGGCATAATTGGGCAGACGGTTGCCTGTTTCAAATTCGAGCAGGGTCAGCGCCAGCCGATAGACTTGGCCCGTTTTGAGTTCTCCGCCAATCGGCAAGCCAAAGGTATCACAAAACGACTTGCCCGCTTCCCACAGGGTATAATTGCCCAAACCCGGATACGATTCACGCCGCCCTGCAACTTCATCATCCGGCCCGATGACATGCAGAGCAAAGGCGTAGGGCATCGGGATTTTTTCGCCTGATAATTCAGCCCTCCAGCATAGGGTAAATTCGCGCAAGTCCCCTATATGGATGCGTGAATCGTCTACCTTAAAACCTAGAAAATCGACCTGCCCATAATCCAACACCTCACCCATCAAATTTTCGGGGGGATTATCGGTCAAGCGGGGTCGTGCAAAGGCGGGATAAATCGTCGTTGGCACAATGATGACCGCTACACCACCCAAAGCCCCTGCTACCCACCCCCGCGTTTGGGGAAATTGGCGCAGCCCCATCACCAGCAGCAGCACCAACGCCGGATAGTATGGCAGCAATAAGCGCCCCGGCACGACATGGCTAATCGTTGACCATTGCAGGAGGGAAATAATGCCGAGGGTGAGGGTGAGGAGAAGCATAATTTCGACTTTTATCCGTAGAATAAATTTTATGGCTATCCTTGCAAAGTCCACTGAAGTGGACTGGGGAGGTTTATTGGAGGCCGCATTTTTCCTAATCGTGTTTCTGAATAGAGCTTTTATCCACCCCAATACGCCAACCGCCACCAACACAATCGGCAGCACATAGCCCCAATCTTTGATAAACACCGAGCGCCAGCCAAATCGCGCCCAAAGTTCCCGCATCAATTCAGGGATACGATCACGAAATTCGGGCAGTTTTTCCAGCATGGAGGGGTGTTCTTGAATCCCCCAAGGCATGTTGATATGCGGCTGTGTGCCAAAGGGGTCATCAAACAAAATCGCCCCACGCACATACCACCAACCGCCGATAATCGAGGCAAGGCCAAGCAAAACTACCAATCCGGTGAGAAGGCGGGATAAGGGCGCGGTCTGCTGATTGATTCGGCTTTGCAACCACCCTAAAAATAGTGCCAATATCGGCACAGGCCATAAGGATAACCCGCTGGTTTTGGAGAGCGCCGCCAAACCCATGCAAATTCCTGTGCCAATCAACCAGCGCCGGTTTTGCCAATCGCGCAATAAATGAAGCGACCCTGCCAGCACCCATGCCCCGAATGCCATTGCCCCAACGTCATTGCTGACCACCGCGAAACCATGTAGGGCTTGGGGATTAAAGGCCAGTCCCATCGCCGCCAACAATGCCCAACCGCGCTGACGAGGCCATAGCGCCAACCCGGCCCAATAGACCCCAATCACCGCGACCATGCCATAAACGGCGGATAAGAGGCGTGTCCATTGCAGGGCGTCGGCTAAATTTTGCTCCCCTTCGGTCAGCACATGGTTTTTCGACATTAAATAGAAATTACGATTATCCCGGCTGGTTTCGGGGGCAGGATAACCCCGCCAAGGGTTGCCTTTGGCCTCAGCATCAAGTGTGCCAAAATCACGCAGATGGCTAAACAGCGCCGCCGAAACATAATACAATGGGGCTTGGCTGACCTGTTGAGCAATCGTGGTATCATAATCGGTATCGGGATGGGGGAGTTCCCCTGTCTCACGCACTTTCAGGATATAGGCAAAATGCGAAGGTTCATCCGGCCCTTCAAATGGCGTGATCGCCCACCCATACCCCCGCACGACCAACAAAGACACCCCCAGTAAAACGACGAGGGGCAAATGCTTTTGGAGGGGGATAGGCCATTGGAGCATCGTTTATGGCTCGGTGGTGAATAAAATCAAATCGGCCGTGAACTGCATTTGCCCATTGGCATCGGGATAAGTAAAAATCGCATTGACCCCGCGTGGGCTGTCATAAAACCCGGTCAGAACGGTCATCGGCCCTTGAATATCCGCCGGGACTTGCAGCTTGAGATCATAAATCATCCAATCCCCCACTCGCCACGTCAATGCCGGGATATACGCCCCATCCGCGATATACCGCACCTGTCGCTGGTTATCCAACACATGGGCATAGGGCGCAAAATTCCATCCCCCCCGTTCAGGCGCGAGGCCATCTATCTGCCAGTACACCCGCAGGGTTGATGTTTGACCGGGATGCAGTGGATCAAGCAGCCACCACCCGATAAATCGAATCCCCACATCGGACGGAATATCCGCTGGGTTGCGTGGTCTGAAATCTTGCCGCAATTCCCATAGGCTGATACGTGTGCCATCATCCAAGTGAATCGGGATGTCGGCTATATGACCATGCGCGGGCGGGTCAAGTGGCTGGGTCGGCCCATGAAATTTGATATATAGCCCGCCCCCTTTCGGAATAACCACTGCCTCGTGAATCAAGAAGTTATAGACCGCTGGAAACGTTTCGCCGGACATCGCCATTGAGGGCCATTCGCCGATTTGGGTATAGACCACCATGCCATCCTGATAATTTTCGCGGATGCCTGCCCCCAATTTCATGGCGGCGTCAATCGGCAGGGTCCATGGGATGCGACTGCCGGGGTAGGTGGCAATTTCTTGACCATAACGAATGGTATTGAGTCCATTTAGGCCCATCGTGAAAATAACTCCTGTAACGGCAGCATATTGAGCGATGAGCCTGAATTTCTCGCTCGCTGGTTTTGGTGAGGGGGTAGGTTGAAACAATGGCGCCAATGCCCAACCCACCAAACCATGCCCCGCCGGAAGAGCCAGCAGCAAATAGTGGGGATGCACCGATTTGGAGACATAGGTCATCATCAAAACAGGCAACCAAAACCAGAGCAGCAAGATCACGGCTGTGTCTTGTTCGGGCGTATGACCGCGTTTGACCAGAAAATAGAGGGCGCGTGCGACCCCCACCAGCAATATCGCCGTTAGAATATAATGGACGACATTAGTGATGTCATAACGAACAACGGCATCCCGCACCGGAGCATACACCCCCCGCGACGCCGGATATTCCCACCCCGTCACCTGTCGGAGCGCATGACTAAGGGCTTCATCGGATAGGCTGGAATTGCCCCCCGTGAACGACTCGGTACGGCTTTTAGTATCCTCCCATTGCCGTGCCAAGCCGATGGCATATAACGCGAACAGGGCCACAAAAATCGCTCCCCCAAGTAGCAGAGGTTTTTGGGGGATGCGCCGCCAATAAATCAAAATCAGCAATCCCACTGGCGCAGCAAGGGCATACGACAGCAAATAGGTATTGGCGAAAATCGCAAGGCCAACCAGCGCAATCAATGTTTTTTGACCGGGCCGGGAGGTAGTGCCGGTGATGACCGCGACCAATGCCCAAAAAATCAGACAGGTGAAAAACGGCATCAGGCACTGCACCCATGTACGGCGGCTGTCTTCAATTACCCAAGGGTTGGCAGCAAAAAGGGCCGTGCTAATCAGCGCCGCCTGTGAACTCATTAACCGTTTGAGGCCACGATAGGCGAAGTAAATGGCAAGGCTGTTGAGGCTGATGGTCAATACATAGACCATCATAAATTGACGGGTGAGCGCCATCAGGGGCAAAAAAATATAGCCCGTCAGCGGAGGATTGGCGAATAACACCGATGTCCCCTGCCCTGCCAGTGGAAAATGCCCGTTATCCAGCGTATCGAGCGCCTGCCAGATCGGATAGACCTGATCGAGATTGACCTCGATTGCCCCAAAATGTTGAAAACGCAAAACAAAGCCGACGACCAAAATCGCCAGCAGAATCAGACGTTCCCAATCACGGGTAGGCGATGAACTAGGCGTTGCCATCGCCTTCCGCATATCCATGAGGATGAGCCTGATGCCATGCCCACGCTGTTGCGATGATCGCTTCCAATGTGGGGCGGCGCGGCTGCCAACCCAGTTCATCATTAATGCGCTCGGAGGAGGCTACCAAAACCGCCCCATCTCCCGGACGGCGATCTACCACCTGCGCGGGGATTTCATGCCCGGTCACTTTACGCGCCACGTCTATCACTTCTTTGACGCTGTACCCCCGCCCGTTGCCGAGGTTATAGGTCATCTCGCCGCGTTCATCAATCGCTTCAAGGGCCAGCACATGCGCTGAGGCCAAATCTTCGACATGCACATAATCACGGATACATGTCCCGTCTTGGGTTGGGTAATCATCACCGTAAATTTTGATCTCACTGCGCTGACCGAGCGGGACTTGTAGCGTCAAGGGAATCAAATGGGTTTCGGGTTGATGAGCCTCGCCGCGAATAGATTTGCCACTACTATCTACCATCGAACCGCAGGCATTAAAATAGCGCAGGGCTGCATATTTTAGGCCCGCTTGCCGCGCGTACCAATGAATCATTTCCTCAATCATCAGCTTGGTGTGACCATAGACATTGCTTGGCCCCAGTGGGTCTTCTTCATTTAGGGTAGCGTTTTTACTGGCATAGACCGCCGCTGTTGAGGAAAACACCAAACGTTTCACCCCGTTATCCATCATGGCATCCAACAGGGCCTGCGAATTGACCACGTTATTGCGGAAATACTTGCCCGGTTTTTCCATTGATTCGCCCGCCTCAATAAATGCGGCAAAATGGGCGACGGCATCAAATTTATGCGATTGGAACAGCACTGACAACGCGCCGTGATCTCCAATATCTCCCCGTATGAATTCCGCCCCTTCAGGAATAGCAGCCAAGTGCCCCCGTGAAAGGTTGTCATAAATAGTCACGCGATGTCCGGCTTGCATAAAATGGGCGGCGGTGGTTGACCCAATATACCCCGCCCCGCCTGTTACAAGAATGTGCATCTTATCTTTCCCTTACTCTGCACCTAAATAATCCATCACGGCCTGTCGCATCCGCGCATACATCGTCGCTTCAACGGCAGCCATCTTTTCTGGTGTAATCTGTACCCACAATTCAGCGGCAAGGCGCTCTGGTGATTGGAGAATCGTATAGAGGCCGTCTATTCCTTGTGGGATACGTTTGCCCAAAATTTCGACAGTCTGGCTTGTCCCGACGGGTTGAATTTGACCTGCTACCACATCCCGCCATGCGATGAGGGCTTCATCGGGAAAAAATTCGAGCCAATGCTCAGGCACTGCCCCAGCTAATGCTGATTGATGCGAGAGACCCAATCGCAGATAATCACGGGCATCCATCCATGCTAACAACACATGCAGCATAAAATGGCTGGTTTCACGCGAGGGCCATGTCCCATGAATAAATTCGGGAAACAGCATGTCCTCGCACCACACCTCATCCATTTCCAAATGGCTCAGATAGCCTGCCACAAATGCACGCTGGGCCTCATCCTCGATTGCGCCATTGATCAGGTTAGGGTGGGCGGTCAGCATAGCTGGAACAGCATGGGGTTCGACTTTGGGACGATAGGCGAAAAAATGGGTATCCTCACGGGTGAGATTGCCCTTATGATGGGCATCGGGTGAGATGCAGCCAAGCAAAAATTCACCCCAATGCGCTTGAACAAATTCAGCATGGGGAAATTGTGGGTCGTTGACGAGCCGCTGAGAGGCGACCATGTGCATAAATGGTGTTGGCATAGTGTTGGATTCTACCCCAAATCTGGGGGGAGTGAAGCGCGAACTTTGGGTTTACCATTATAGATAGGGGAATTATATAGGGAAAGGATTTGGGTAGAACATGGCCCGTCGTTTATTATTAGTCATTTTGCTGATGCTGCTAGGGTGGTTTTTCGTTCCGGCGAACGTGCAGGCCGATGAAGCTCATATTTTGATTTTGGAAGCCGATGGCCCGATTGTCCCTGCCATGCAAGATTATATCGAACGCGGCTTGGGAAAGGCGGAAGAGGATGGTGCGACACTGGTCATCATTCGCCTAGACACTCCCGGCGGCAGTGTTTCGACAATGGAAGACATCGTAAAAAACCTGCGTGGCTCACGGGTACCCGTTGTGGTCTATGTCGCGCCGCGCGGGGCAATGGCCGCTTCGGCAGGCACACTCATTACCCTAGCGGGTCATGTAGCGGCGATGGCGCCTGAAACGGTCATCGGGGCAGCGAGTCCAATCAACAGTGATGGCAGCGACCTCAACGAAACGGCAGATCGTAAGGTCAAAGAGGTGTTGACCGCAATGGCCCGCAGTCTAGCAGAACGACGTGGCCCCCAAGCCGTTGATCTGGCCGAACGTACCATCACGGACGCTGAGGCCGTGTCCGCCGATGAAGCCCTACAAGTGGGCCTGATTGACTACATCGCCACCGACAACCGGGATTTAATTGCCCAAATGGATGGTACAACCGTCGCGGATGTACGCGGCGAATTCTTCCCCCTTGAGTTAACGGGCTTACCGATTCGCACCCTGCATATGAGCCTGATTGAACGCCTGTTGCTGATTTTGACCGACCCCACCATTGTATTTACCCTGCTCAGTTTGGGCGTTATTCTGATCATTTTGGAGATGCGTGCGCCGGGAGGTTGGGCAGCGGGTACCATTGGCGCGGCCTGCCTTCTCCTCTCGCTGTATGGCTTAGGCGTCCTGCCTATCAATTGGCTTGGCCTGATATTTGTGGGGTTAGCCTTTGCCCTATTGGTAGTTGAAATAATTACCCCACACTCGTTTGGTGCGCTCTCCACCGCCGCCGCGATTTCGATTGCTGTCGGAGGATTGATTCTATTCAACAATGATGATGTACGGCAGTTCGGCAAAATCTCGATTCCGATTTTGATCGGGCAAAGTGCGCTGGTCGCCGCATTAGGCATCATCTCGGTCTATTTTGTGATGCGCGTCCGCAATCAGGCCCCGCTATTGGGCATGTCGCATATGATTGGACAAGTCGGTGAGGTACGGGTCGCCCTTGAACCACATGGTATGGTGTTTATCAATGGTGAACTATGGAAAGCGGAGTCCAATGACGGGGTAGCAATTGCCAAAGGTGAACCCGTGCAGATTGTCGAGGTCAAAGATTTGCTGCTCAAGGTCAAGCCCGATGGCACACGCAAGAAAAAAGCAGATTGACACTCACTGAAATTCCCCATTTTGATGCCTCATGCTACAATGCCTGCGTAATTATCGAAGTACGTGTGGGGGTATAAGTAATGAGCCAGCAGGTTATTGCCAATCGGTTTGAGATGGGGAGTTTTCTAGCAGGCGGTGGCATGGGCGATGTTTATCGAGGCATTGATCGCACCACCGAACAACCCGTCGCCATCAAAGTGTTAAAGCCGGAAATCGTTGCCCAAGACCCTGACCAGCTACAGCGGTTTGCCCGTGAGGGTGAATTGCTGGCAAGACTCAACCACCCCAACATTGTTAAAGTCATTAAAATGGCCCAAGAAGAAGGCC
Organism: Anaerolineae bacterium; assembly: GCA_021463865.1. Lineage (GTDB taxonomy): Bacteria > Chloroflexota > Anaerolineae > Aggregatilineales > J027 > CFX10. Next base: position 377,534 of record JAJTXY010000001.1, on the reverse strand, counting down.
GTCATTACATCGTGATGGAATACGTGGGGGGTGGCACGCTGCGTGATCTGTTATTGGAACAGCCCCAACTACCCATCAAGCGGGTCATGGAAATCGCCCTCGATCTCGCCGACGCCCTCACTCGCGCACATCGTTTAAATATCGTCCACCGCGACCTCAAGCCCGCCAATGTGCTGATTGCCGAAGATGGTACACCGCGCCTAACCGATTTTGGCCTCGCATGGCAGGCAGGCAGTGAACTCACCCAGACGGGTATGGTCATGGGAACGTCCGCTTATCTTAGCCCCGAAGCTATCTCTGGTCATCAATTGGATGCTCGCAGCGACATTTGGGCTTTTGGCGTGATGTTGTATGAGATGTTGGCAGGTCGGCGGCCCTTTAATGAGGATTCCCAAGCCGCTCTTTTATTTGCCATCATGCAGAAACCCGCCCCCGATCTACAGAGCCTACGATCCGATGTGCCCGAAGCATTGGTAAATCTGATTCGGCGCATGTTAGAAAAAGACCCCGACAATCGCATTCCCAGCGTGCGGCAGATCGGTGCGGAACTGGAAGCCATGATGTCCGGGATTAAACTCTCCAGTTCGCAGAGTGGGCCAGTCACCAAACCCGCCCCTACCTCGGAGGAATCACGCTTCAGAACACCCACCTCGGCTGCTTTCCCCGAAATCAATGTGCAGATTATGAATCCGATCCTGAGTACCCCCACTAGTCAAACCACCGTTGCCGCGCCCGTCGAAAAATCAGCTCGTCGCTTCCCGGCATGGGCCATTATCGCAGCAGTATTGCTTGGGGTGGCGATCATCGGCGGCGCGTGGTTCGCCTTGCCACAAGACAATGATGACAAGGCGTCTGATACATCCGATACCCCCAAAGGGCCTGTCAAAATTGACCCGGTTGCCGATGGTGAGGTATTGGTACTGGTGGCAAATCCGGAGCAGACCGGCGGGGATGAACGTGATGTCGCACGTTTTATTGTGGACGACTTGCAGCAAAAACTGGAACGCGATGTGGTGTTTTCTAACATTCGGGTCCGCGCCTATCCGCGTGTCATCACTACAGCCGAAGCGGCCCACGAAGCAGCCTTATTAAACAATGCCCCCTTAATTGTCTGGGGGAACTATACCAACGACCTCATTCAACTCGAAATCCAGTTAGGGGTGGCGGATGCGTCGAATGGATTTAGCAATCTTCAGCTTACCCCCGATGATCTTGCTAAACTCATCAATGTGCGGATTGAACTCAACAACGAACGTCGCCAATCCATCGCCCCAATCATTATTTCGGCCTGTGGCATTTTGCAGTTTGCCGATGGCAATGTTTATGAAACGGCTGTTACGCTGGCAATTGCGGATGAAATCGGCCCGATAGATACCGCTACTATCATTGGCACCAGCATCGCCGCTGACTACTATCGCTATCTGACATCCTTCCGCCAGCCAGATGTGGCACTTGAGGCCATCAACCGCGCGATTGAGGCCGAACGTAGCCCTATTTTGTATGCGGCCCGCAGCACGCTACGCCAACGTACAGGCAATCGGGTCGAAGCCAGAGAAGATGTGAATACCGCCCTGTTATTGGCTGAACGGCAGGCTCTAGATCGGTGGGCCACACCCTATGTTTTAAAGGGACTGCAAGCCGTTTTTGCTGATGAATTGACCGAGGCGAGTACAGCCTATCGGCAGGCGGCTGAACTACGTCCGGGAGATTGGTTTCCACTTGCTCTAGAAAGTATTTCACTCTACTTTGAAGGCAAATATACGGAGGCGAAACAGGCCAGCGACGAGTCCATCGCTCAAACAGAAACACCAACCACCAATTTCCCCTATATTGTGCAGGTTCTAGTGTCGCTGCGGGAAGGTCGAATTGAAGATGCGATTGCCGCGAACGAAACCATCGCTCGTCAATTTCCTGATCCCACTTTTTCAAATCGCATTCTGCAAGCGGTTTATGGTCGGGATGCTGATTTGGTCTACACATGGTTTAATTCCGCTGCTGGTAATCTGTTTTTAGGCCAATTTAATGCCGTGATTGCCGATACCGACCAAGCCATCAGCATTGACCCTGACCTTGCTGAGGTCTATATGGTACGGGGCTTGGCCTATTGCAATTTGGGGCAATATGAAGACGCCGAAACCGCCTACAGCCAAGCCATCGAACGCGATCCGAGTTTTATTGCGCTTTATTTGCTGCGGGCCGATGTACGGCGAAAAACAGATCGTATGTCGGACGCTCTTGCCGATGTAGCGGTTATCACCCAAAGCGACCTAAGCGATGAATTCGCACCCTATCTGCAACGGGCCAATGAAGGCAATTTTGACTGCACCAACATCCTCACCAATCCAAATAATTAAGTGTAGGGAGAGAAACATGAAGCTAAGAAATTTGATCTATCTACCTTGCGTTCTAGCCTTGATCTCATGTAGTTTTCTCAATATCGGAATGGACAGCAACTTTGGTGGTGGCAGTGGTGTCGAGGTCGGCGAACCAGTAGCGGCCCACAACCCTTTAGATGACGCATCCCGTTATCCAGCGTTTGCAGGAATCCCCCTAGATGTAGACGCCGCGTCCGCAACAGGTCGGTTTGTAGTTCCTGCTCCGGACGTTGCACCGGAAGTGGTGCGTGGGGTGTTGGAAGATGGCACACCTTATATTGGCAATCCGAATGCGCCGATTATTTTGGCGGAATATGCCGATTTTTCGTGTCCCCACTGCACGGAGTATGCCCCTGAAGCTGAACGTATCATCACCGAAATGGTACGTACAGGGCAAGCCCTCTACACCTTTAATATTCTGACCTTTGTCGGTGGTGAGTATTCCCAAACAGCAGGTAAAGCGGCCCTATGCGCGGGTGAACAGGGTGCGTTTTGGGAATATCGCAGCGAGCTTTATACCATCCAATCACGAGAAGGTCGCCAAGAATTCACACAAGGTCGCCTGATCGAAAAAGCGATTGATTTAGGCTTGAATCCCGAATCATTCCAAGCTTGTCTCGACAGCGACACCCAAAGTAAGGTGATGCAACAAATGGAACAACGGAGAAACGACCTCGGCATTAATTCCGTTCCGACGGTTGTGTATAGCACCGATAGGGGTGATAACTGGCAATTCTTTACCAGCAGTGATGGCTCCCAAACAACCCGTGCTTCGTTTAATGAAATCAAAGCATTGGTCGAATCCGTACAACCCTAAAATCTCAGGATGCCCTTGTGATGAGCGGCCCCAAAATCTATGAAATCCGGGCTGATTTTGACCGTGAGACGCTGGTGGTGTATCAAGCCTATCGCAAAGAAATCGGCCTACCTGCAATTGAGGCCCAACAATTTGTCGCCCCATTTTCACTCACACGCATGACGTGGATAAAACCGTCATTTCTGTGGTTAATGGAGCGCAGCAATTGGGCGCAAAAATCCGACCAAGCCATGATCTTGGCAATCCGGATTCGGCGGCAGGCGTGGGAATCGGCCTTGTGCGAGGCGGTTCTTACCCACCCCGAAAATAAAATTTATGGCAGCACCGAGGCGTGGCGCGAACAGTTTGAAAAAGCGCGGGTGATTGTGCAGTGGGACCCGGAGCGCTCACTGCGGGGAGCCAAACTGGAATATTCCGCCATTCAGGTAGGCATTAGCCGCCACTTAATTGAAGCTTATGCGACGAAATGGATTACCGAAATCAAAGATTACACGCCCCTCACCCACAAAATTCATGCGTTTTGCCGGGATGGGGAATACGATAAAGCCCAAAAATTACTGCCGCCGGAGCGTGTTTATCCCGTACCGGATGAGATCGCCAAGCGGCTAGGCATGGCTTAGGCTTTTTCATTCTTTTCAAGTTTTTCAATCTTGAGATGCTCAAAAGTCGCTTCAAAGCCGTTGCCTGTCGGTGAACAGGCCATCACACCCACTTGGAGTTCATTGGCAGTGGTCAGATAGGCTTGGCGCATCATGTTATACACCGCGCCGTCCAGCGAATAATAAACCTCGATGGTGGGTTGATGCCAGACCAAGCGCAGCCACATCGCCGCCGGATTTTCCTTGAGGGCGGTCACTGACCAGTCAGAGTAATCATGGGTGATGACTACACTGGCATTATAGACCCCATTGACATACTCGATCCCACATTTCAACCATGTACTTTCATCATGGCGCAGCATCAATCCGGCTTGGTCATACAAATCTCGATATTGCCCGCTAAATTTCACTTCGGCTGTAAAGTTTCCGGCAACGGTCTGATAATAAAAATGCCCATTATCAGCGATGGCTCCCGAATGGGTTTTGCGCCAAAAATCGGTCTTGGGATTGGTTGTAAAGCGAATCGTGTTGGTTGGTGCTGCCCACATCTGCGGTTCGTTATACCAGCGCATATCTTTTCCTTGTTTATCCAAAATAAAAGGGCAGGCCACTCGACCCACCCTCTTAAATATTCAGACTAGAACCCTTGCAATTTGCTTAAATCAGCCCGACCATGCGCCATTGCCGCGATATGTTGCAGCAACGCAAGGCGGTTTTCACGCACGGCCTGATTTTCATCCATAACCATGACTTCCTTAAAGAAGTCGGTAATGGCGGGCACCATGTTGATGAAGGTCGCCAAGAAACGGCCCACATTATGTTCAATCGGGTGCAGGCGGCGGTTATAGGTGAAATAGGCTTCAAACAGGGCTTTTTCAGCCTCAAGGGTGAATTTTTCGGGGTGCAGGGTATAGGTCGGTTTATCCCGACTGATACGCACACATCGCGCATAGCTGTCCAAAATTCCGGCCCAATCTTCATGCTCTGTCCATTGGCGCAGTTCATGAACCGCCGTCACAGTACGCACGGGATTATGGCCCTGTTCTGCCAAGACCGCTTCAATTACATCACGCGGCTGTCCTTGTTCAACCAGCCATACCCGCAGACGTCCAATGATAAATTCCATAACGGCGGCCTTCGCCTCATCGCTGACATCCACTGGCTGATAGCGTGCAACAAGTTGAATGGCATCGCGCAAATCAAGCTCCAGCCGCTGATCCAGCAAAATTTGGATAACCCCCAACGCAGCCCGACGCAGTGCAAAGGGATCAGCACTAGCGGTTGGGGCAAGGCCGACTGCAAACAATCCGACAAGGCTATCCAAACGATCTAACAGGGCCAATAGAATCCCCGGTGCGCCGCTGGGCAAAATATCATCGGCACTACGCGGCAGCCAGTGTTGGAAAATGGCGTTGGCGACTTCCGGTGACTCACCACCCAATGTGGCATAAATCCGACCCATCACCCCTTGCAGCGAGGTCATTTCGACCACCATCTGAGTTGCAAGGTCAGCTTTGGCAAGTTGGGCAGCACGCCGTACAATCGGCATGACATCAACCGCCGCACCGAGCAGTTCGCCAAAGGGGTCAACCATCGTTGCAACACGGTTGTTTTTATCGAGCATCGAACCTAGTTTTTCTTGGAAGGTCAGCGTACCGAGGCGGGGCAAATAACTTTCGAGCGGTTGCTCACGATCCGAGTTAAAGAAGTAGACCGCGTCACTAAAACGGGCCACCAAGACATGCTCATTGCCGTGCGTGACCTTATCAAGATGCAAATCATCCCCATTCCGCACAGCAAGGAAATAGGGCAGGAGTTGACCGTGTTCATCTTCTACTGCGAAATACCGCTGATGTTTCCGCATCACTGTCACTAGCACTTCACGTGGCAGATCAAGGAATTTCTTGTCAAATTCCCCACGCAGCACCGTCGGCTGTTCGATAAGATTGACGACCTCATCCAACAAACCGGGGTCTTCCGCCACCTTACCACCGACCTCGTTTGCCAGCGCAATCACCTGCTGCCAAATGATTTCGCGTCGTTGTTCAGAGTCAAGCGTGATGCCATTGGCTTTGAGGGTTTCCAAATAACTGGCTGCATCCTTCAAAGGGATTTCAGGCGACCCCAGTGGACGCAAGCCGCGACTGGTTTTGCCTGAATGGACATCCGCATAATTAAAGGCAATTACTTGATCGCCATACAAGCCCACCAGCCAGCGAATTGGGCGGGAAAAGGCAATCCCCGACCTATTCCAGCGCATGGACTTATCAAATTTGATATTAGCAATGAGTTCTGGTAAGGCCTTTGCCAGCACTTCCATCGCGGGTTGACCATCGTGGGTCACATTCGCGACAATATATTCCCCGCCATCAATGAATTTACGCTGCAAATCACTCAACAGAACACCCTGCCCTTTGGCAAATCCTTCGGCAGCTTTGGTGGGGTTGCCCTTGTCATCAAAGGCGCGGCTGACGGGTGGGCCTTTGGCCTCAATAGTACGAGTGGTTTGATGGGTTGCCATCTGACGTACCAAGACAGCGAGGCGGCGCGGTGTGCCATAAACCTCCACCCCGGAGTGCTCCAAAAAGAGATTACCTAATAGAGCCGGAACTTGGGCCTTGAGTTGTTCAATTCCTGTCGCCACATCCCCATACGGCATTTCTTCCACGCCGATTTCTAATAGCACATCCGCAGGTTTGGCTGGCTGTGACATGGAGGTGATGGTGAATTTTTCCTCCGGCTTGATTGTCCAAGGGGTTTTGCGTTGCAGTAGCGGATAGCCCATTTGCTCACGCTGTTCAACAAAGGCTTTGGCAACATTGCGGGTCATATCACGCATTCGGCGGAAATAATAGGCGCGTTCGGTTACACCAATTGCCCCGCGTGTATCCAAGACATTAAACAGGTGCGAACATTTCAACACATAATCATAGGCTGGAATCAACGCCCCAGCTTCGAGCGCCCGTTTATGCTCACTGGAGTAGATTTCGTAGGTTTGTTTGAGACCCTGTACATCACCGATTTCAAAATAATAGCGGCAGTGTTCAATTTCACTTTCGCGGTACAGGTCGCCATAGGTCACGCCCGACGCAAACCGTATATCCCACACCGCGGCCACATCTTGCAAGGCCAATACGATACGCTCAACGCCATAGGTGATTTCGACGGAAACCGGGTCAAGCGTCATGCCACCTGCCTGCTGAAAATAGGTAAATTGGGTAATTTCTTGCCCATCTAGCCAGACCTCCCAGCCCAAGCCCCATGCACCGAGAGCGGGGCTTTCCCAGTTATCTTCGACAAAACGGATGTCATGCTGACGGGGGTCAATACCGATGGCTTCTAGGCTTTTTAGATAAATTTCTTGGGGATTGCCGGGATCGGGTTTGAGAATGACCTGATATTGATAAAAAGACTGCATACGGTTGGGATTTTCCGCATAGCGACCATCATCAGGCCGGATGCTTGGCTCAATATAGGCCACCCACCACGGCTCTGGCCCCAGCACACGCAGCAGGGTTGCGGGGTTGTTCGTACCAGCCCCGACTTGAATGTTATAGGGCTGCCAAAGCAAACACCCCTGTTCAGCCCAAAATTGGTCTAGTTTCATTACAACATCTTGGAAAGACAACGCTTTGGGGTTCGCCATGCGTGTTAACCTCATATTCAGTTCAGGGAATGAATGCAAGTGCGGGCAGATTATAAATCAAGAACGGCATCCCCACAACGAAGTGCCCAATCAAAAAACGCCACTGCTAACACTAGACAATGGCGTTCTGCAAAGTTCAGTGAGCCGAGCCTAATCGCGGCGGCTCATACCAGACACCAGCATGGCATAGTAAAGCAAGTTTAACACTGAGCCGATCATGGCAGCCAGATACGTGAACGCGGCGGCCCGTAAAACCGACTGTGCCCCGCTGCGATCTTCGGAGGTTCGCAGCATCCCTTGTTCTTCTAACATCTTCATGGCCCGACGGCTGGCATCTAGTTCAATCGGCAGCGTCAGAACCGAAAACAGGGTCGCCGCCGCAAAAAGCAAGACACCAAGCCATGCTAGACCCGAAAGATTCAGCATCAATCCGGCGATAATTACAAAAATTGAAAGACCACCACCGTATTGAGCCACAGGCAGGACAAACCCACGCGCCGCAATCAAGGGGCTGTTTTGCTGATACTGCTGCACATGCCCAAACTCGTGCGCAGCAATTGCCATGGAAGCAACGGATGGCTGTCGCCCCACCTTTGAAGAGAGACGCACTACGCCGGAACGCGGATCAAAATGATCGCCGAGTTCTTGCGGGGTCTCTTGTAAATTGACCTCAAAACCATACGAGCGAATCAAATGACGGGCTACATCTGCGCCTGTTGCATTACTGGCATTGGCACGCTGACTCCACTTGCTATAGGCCCCACGAACCGCCATTTGTGCTGCCCCACTCAAGATAAGGGTGGGAATCAATACACACATAAAATAGGCTGGGTCAAAAAACATCGTTCACCTCACACTCCCAGTTCACAATCACCACATAACTCAAATAATTCTACGCGGTGATTGTAAAAATGCCGTAAATTCATCCTACAGATGCCACAGACCCCCAGAAATTGGGAGGTGGACTTGGGGTAATCCTACTCCATCCAACGCTTTAATGGCGGCCTGCAACTGGCTATCTACGTCATAGCTGTAAATCGTGCCGGGTTCGAGCGGTTCAAACTCGACCACAATATCGGGCGTCACACCGACCAAATCAATCGAACGTTCGTCGGGTGTGTACCAGCGTGCAATCGTGATGCGTACCGCGCCGCCATTAGAAAGCTGTCGCCATGTTTGGACGGTGCCCTTGCCATAGGACTGCGTTCCGACAACGGTTGCCCGTCCCAAATCTTGGAAGGTCGCGGCTAAAATTTCACTGGCGCTGGCACTGTTGGCATCTACCAAAATCACCATCGGCACTGTGGGGGCCAATGCACCCCCAAAGGCTTGATAAATCTGTTCTTGATCCCCTGATCCGCGCTCAATCATAATCGGGCCAGACTCAATAAATTGGCTCATGACTTCGAGCGCCACATCCAGATAACCACCCGTGTTACCCCGCAGATCAAGAATGAGACCCGTCCGATTTTGAGCATCGGATTCAATCAGGGTTTCCACCAATTCTGAGCCAGCATCGCGTGAAAAATCATAGAGTTGGATATAGGCAATGTCGCCATCCAAAATATCAAATTCCACACTGGGCAGGCTGATACGGGCGCGTGTCACAGTGATTTCGAGGATGTCTTCACTGCCTTCCCGTCGTACCCCTAAAACCACATCGGTTCCGGCTGGCCCACGCACAAGGGTAATGATGACTTCCTGTTCCATCTGGGTGATGTCTTGACCATCTACCGTGACAATTTCATCCCCCGGCAAAATCCCCGCTTGCTCCGCAGGTGATCCCGGTAAAGGACGTACAATCAACAAAGCGCCGGTTTCTTCATCTTTCCGCACCGTCGCGCCGATGCCTTCAAATTCACCCGAAAGGTCTGAAAAAACCATCTGGGAGGTTTCCGGGTCCATATAGCCCATATTCGGGTCGCCCAAAGAAGTCAGCATTCCATCAAGAGCCGCTTCCATCAGATGAACATCCGATTCTTCATCAAGGGGGTCAACATAATTATCATGCAGCAAATCCCACGATTCCCAGAACGGCGCAAATAGCTCATCGCGGCTTGTACCTGTTTGGGCAACCGCAGGTTCTTGTGAATCACGGAAAAAGTAACCTGCCCCAAAGGTCAATGTCACTAACAATACAAGACTGGCGACCTTGTTGAATTGACTACGCATTACCATTTATCTCCAACTACTCAATCTATAGGCATAATTATAGGTCAGATTTTGGACGGAAGAACTAAGCATTGTGTGAATATATTACGCGCTGACCCCACTCGGCGCTCAATAGTGTCGCCAAATAGCCCTCAAAATCTTCGCCGTTGCAGGCATCTATATATCGCAAAATTTCGCCACCCCCCACCGGATAATCGGGATAACACGAGGTCGGCCATGCCCCAAACGGCGCATGTACCACTGCTGTCGTCACGGGGGAGGGGATATGCACGTCTTTATCAAGCACATCCACGATTTTTTCGGCGGTGATAATAACCTGTTTGGCGATCATTGCCAGTTCCATATCAATGCCGCGATTTTGGTTAATCTGTGCGTTGCCCCGTTTATCCGCGACCAGCGCATGAATGACAGCGACATCGCAGAACAAAGCCGGAAAAGCCATCAACGTCTCGCCGCTGTAGGGGTCTTGCACGGTTTTGACATCAGGACGCAGTTTGGGCAAATCCGTCCCCAACCACGCATAGGCAGGCATAAATCCGACCCCGGCCATCGTTGCGCGGATGCCCATTGCAAGGCTGGCTTCCGTCTCCTCAATAATCTGAATTTCACCCAGATTCGACGCTTGGGTAAACATCGGGGCGAGGCCAAAAATTTCGAGGCCGAAATAACAGGTGCGCGTTTTTTGGATAACCCCCGCCCCCACCAGCAAATCCGATTCATAGCCGGATGTAAAATTTAATAGGGTCAGATTCTTGGGCCGATCCTCACGGCGGATGAGTTCGCGCACGAAGGCTACCGGACGGCGATACATCGTCACCCCACCCAAGCCCAATGTGATGCCGGATTGTACCAATGAGGCCGCTTCTGTCATGGAGACAACACGATTGATGCGAGGAGCCATCACAAAAATCCTTTGGTTGGCGGGATAATGGTGGATAGTCTACCACAAAGTTGCCAGCAAGCTGATAATCTTGAGGCCCTATATATCGTAATGTATAATATGATGTATAGGAGGTCATTATGGCAATCATGATACGCAAACAAATCTACCTTGAGCAACGCCAAAATGAACTGATTAAACATTTGGCAGAAATCAGAGGGGTCAGCGAAGCAGAAGTCATTCGGCAGGCTATTGATCAAAATGCCCAACAAGGGTTTCAGGCTCTACCCCCCGATGCAAAAGCATGGGAAGAAGCCTTAGCTTTTATGGAGGGTTTACATGAGCAAGGGCCTTCAGGTGAACCTCCCTACCAATGGCGACGGGAAGACGCTTATGAGGAACGCTTGAGTCGTTATGACCGCGATACTGATTGATACCAATTTGTTGATCTACGCCCACGACAAGAATGAACCAGTAAAACGACTTCGGGCCATTGAGGTATTAAAGTTGCTGCACGAAAATGGGCGGGGTCGTTTGAGTGTTCAATGTCTCTCAGAGTTTTTTAGTTCCACTGCTCGCCGCAAAAATCCGATTTTGACAGTTGACGAAGCCGCACGGCAAATTGAGCTATTGGTGCAAAGTTGGACAGTTCTGGAATTGACATCCTTTATTATTCTAGAGGCATTACGCGGCGTAAAAACTTATCAAATAGCCTATTGGGATGCTCAAATTTGGGCAACAGCCCGCCTGAACCAAATACCCGTCATTTTTAGCGAGGATTTCAACACCGGGTCAGTGCTAGAAGGGGTACGTTTCATTAATCCGTTTTCGGGAAATTTCGTATTGGAGCATTGGAAATAATGGAAGAACTCGATATTTTTGAATTTTGTGCCGATGCCGCCGAAGTGGGCGAACGGCTGGATAAAGTCTTGGCAACACGCTTGCCTGATCTTTCGCGCACCCGTCTTCAAGAATTAATCAAAGCGGGAGAAGTACAGATCAACAGCGAGACCAGCAAACCCGCCTATCGCCTTGAAGAGGATGATTGTGTCACCGTCACCCTGCCTCCCATTGAAGGCGATCAACCCGTCTTGCCCGAAAATATCGCGCTGGATGTGTTGTATGAAGATGAATACCTTGCCGTCGTCAATAAACCGGCTGGCATGGTGGTGCATCCTGCCTATGGCAACGAACATGGCACATTGGTGAATGCCGTCCTACATCGCTGGCCCCAAACCGCTTCAGTAGGGGATGATGAAACCCGCGCCGGGATTGTGCATCGCTTAGACAAAGAAACATCCGGCGTCATTCTCATCGCCTTGACCGACCCGACCCGCGAAAAATTGATGGCGCAATTTAAGGCCCGCACCATCGAAAAACATTATCTCGCGCTGACCGAACGCACCCCGACGACGGATCGCGGCAAAATTGATGCCCCAATTGGGCGCGACCCCAAAAATCGCAAGCGCATGGCGGTGGTGCGGGATGGTAAAGAATCGGTGACAGAATTTCAGGTGCGCGAACGTTATGACGACTACGCCCTGTTGGATGTTCACCCCCTCACCGGACGCACGCATCAAATCCGCGTCCATCTGGCATTCATTGAATGTCCGGTTGTGGGAGATGCGGTCTATGGGCCGCGCAAGCAGCGTATCAAGACCATGTTTCTACATGCCTATCGCATCAGTTTTGACCATCCGGTGACGGGTGAGCGATTGAATTTCGAGGCGGCACTACCAGAGCGGTTGCAAACCATATTGGAAAATTTGCCACGTTCAAATTAGGCCACTTGACCCTCAAAAGATGGGGTGGAGCGGGTTAAAATTTCCCAAAATTTGCACAGGGAAGCCTGACCTATGCCGAAAACCAATACCGCCCTACAAGCAAAAACGATGCTGGTGTATGAGCGATTAGTGGCCCTACATGGGGAACGTCCCCTCAAACCGCGCCGTGAGCCGATGCACGAGCTTATCTCCACGATGCTGTCGCACCGCACAACCGAGCAAAATGAAGCGACTGCTTATGCGGAGATGCGGCGGCGTTTTGACACATGGGAGGCAGTACGCGATGCCCCACTCAATGAACTGATTGACGCCATCAAGGTCTCGAATTTCCCAGAGGTCAAAGCACCGAATATTCAGGCTACCCTCAGCCGGATTATTGCGGAACGGGGCGAGGCCGATATTGAATTTTTGCGCGATACCCCCACCGAAGAAGCCGTAGCATGGCTGACCTCGCTGCCCGGTGTAGGCATCAAAACCGCCACGCTAGTGCTGCTATTTTGTTTTCATAAGCCCGTGATGCCTGTGGATACGCATGTCCATCGGGTGAGTCAGCGGGTCAGCTTGATCGGGCCAAAAGTGAATCCCACCGCTGCCCATCCCTTATTGCTGAATCTGCTACCCGCCGATCCGTATATTCTGTTTAATTTTCATGTGAGCCTGTTGAGGCATGGGCAGAAGATTTGTGTATGGAAAGACCCACGCTGCGAAAAATGTCCGCTAACAGATATATGTAACTGGTATTTGGAGAATCGAGCACCTAAACCATGACCACGCTTTACACCATCGGTCACAGCAACCACCCTCTTGATGATTTTTTGGGGTTATTGAAACAACACACGATTACGGATTTAGTGGATATTCGCAGCGCCCCTCAAAGCCGATTTTCGCCGCATTTTAATAAGAAGCGTCTCGAAAGTAGCCTGCCCGAATACGGCATGACTTATCATTTTCGTGGAGAGGCGCTGGGGGGTAGGCCCAAAGACTCCAGTGTTTATACCAATGACAAAGTAGATTTTGGATTGGTCATGCAGAAGGAATGGTATCAAGCGGGTATCCGAGATTTGCTTGCTATGCTGCAAGAGGTGGAGGCGAACGCAGGCCGAATGGCGATTATGTGCAGTGAAGGCGACCCGGATCAATGTCACCGCCATCATTTAATCGCCCGTTCGCTGCTTGACCCTCAATTGAAAATTGTTGGGGATGAGATTAGCCTTGAGATTGTGCATATTTTGAAGGATGGTGAATTGCGCCCTATCTCGGCTGAGGATTTTGGAGGGTAGCTACCCTTGTTGTAAATAAAAACCCGCCGAAATCTCAGCGGGTCGAGTTTCATAATCGGGGTTTTATTCGCCAGTGGTTAGAAGCGGCTGACCGGACAGCACATCCACCCCTACATATTCGGCAAGGGCCTTCATAGATGGGGCGACGATGCGGGCACAGGTACGCACGATTTCGGCCTGTTCGAGTGGGGTTAAGGCACGTTTCATGATTTTCATTTTCTCGGCGGAGGCCGTTTCATAAAGCGCGATGCCCTGTAAGGCGATTTCCGAAATGTGGTCGCGTAATTGGCGGGCTTGCTGTTTGGTCAATCCTAGATAGGCCACAATCTCGTCTTTCATCATGTTGAATGCGCCTTGATAACCTGCATTGGTCGCTTGGGCATAATTGGGCGAACTGGCGGATGTTTCTCGCAGGGCAGAGGTAAATTTGTTGCGTTTTTGCATCCCAACAATGCGGCGCTCAATCCATAAATCCGATTTCCCTTGCGCCCGATAGCGTGCCACGATTGCTTCCATCGCCCGTTCGGGATTTTCGGCAATGAGACGCTCCATCAGTTCATCGCGCTGTTCCGGTTCGGTACGGAGGTCGTCTACGAACACGCCTGCTTTTGCGAGATAATCCTTAACCTGACGGACTGTTGGGGAACGGTCTGCCATGCGCTGCGTTATCGCATATAACCCTTCAGCATCTGTAAATTCGATTTCAAATGTGCCGCCGGGTGTCTCAACCTCAAGGTATGTGAGAATTTCACCCACCTTAAAATCACCCTGTTCCAAAATCGTCCGTTTTAAATCTTTCCATGGGGCTATACGCTGTTTATTGGTTGATCTTTTAATCTCATGTACCCAATCTCGGACTGCATAAAGCCGTCGTCCATCTTCCAGATCAACATAATCCATCTTGCCACCCAAACTTTGAATAATAATCTCAGGCAATGGAATTTCGGCTAGTTCAGGGTCATTGTTCAGATACCGTTCAATGAGAGACATTGTAATTGCTCCTTATTTATAGGATAAGACGGGGGATTTCTCTCCCCCCTTTTGCATGGCTTGGATAAGCGAAAAAACGGGTATGGGTAGATATTCCTTTAGCAATCAATTCATGCTAAAATTCTCCTTTGCTGAATTCAGCTTAGTCCCCTGAGTGTTTCCGCACTTGGGGGCGGTCTTTTTATAGACGATACGTTCTACTTTACTTCAGATTTTCGGGGATGCAAAAAGTCGTATAACCTAGAATTTCTGTGCTACACTGGGAGAACAGCATTAAGTTTTTAGGGTTAATCTCATGAGTGAATCCAAAAAACTCACCCTCTACACCATCGGTCATAGCAACCACACTACCGAAGAATTTTTAGCCTTGCTCCGAACTTACCATATCACGGTATTGGTAGATGTACGAAGCGCCCCCTACAGCAAATTCGCGCCCCAGTTCAACAAATCTGAACTCCAAGCATTTTTAGAACAGCATGGTATTCAATATCGCTATGCAGGTGAATATTTAGGAGGGCGACCCAAAGAAGCTGAACTGTATAAAGACGAAGAACTCCCTGATGAGGATACAAAACGGGCTGATTTCCTCAAAAAAGTAGACTACAAAGCCATGATGCACTATGAAAAATATCTAAAGGGGATCACCCATCTTTTGAGCATTGTGCGTCAGGCGACTGAAGTGGGTGGAAATGTCACGATTATGTGCAGTGAAGGCAACCCCCTAGAATGCCACCGCCATCATTTAATTACCCGTTCACTGGTTGACCCCAAATTGAAAATCATAGATAATGAGATTGATATAATAGTTTATCATATTGAGCGCGATGGCAAATTCACACCCATCACCGCTGAAAATTTTCCAGAGGAGTTTATCCAAGAGAGGCTTTTTTGATCGTGCAGCCAATTCATCTCTACACAATCGGATTTACTCAAAAAACGGCAGAACAATTTTTTGGCCTTTTAAAGAATCACAGTATTCAAGTTCTTGTAGATACACGCCTTAAACCTGATTCCCAACTCAGTGGCTTTGCCAAAGGCCGCGACCTCCCTTATTTGCTGCGAAATTTGATTGGCTGCGATTATCGCTATATGCCGGAAATGGCTCCTGAAGAATCATTCCTGAAGCAATATCGGGAGGATGCAGCATGGGATCAATATGAAATCGCATTCAAGGCCCTCTTGGAAAAACGCAACTTAATCACTCAATTAGATCGGCAATGGTGGCAAAGTCATCGTACTTGTCTATTATGCAGCGAACATGAACCAGACCATTGCCATCGCCGTCTCGTTGCTGAATATATGGCCTCGTACTGGTCAGAAGTGGAAATTCATCATCTCATGTAAATGAAACGTTAGTGATCTATGGAACATGAATTTATTATCACTGATTTAACCCAAATGCAGGGGGAACGGGTTTGTGTGGCAGGTGTTGACCATAAAAATCAGCAAATTCGGATAGATTTACCTCCACCCGGCATTTTTCAACAGCATCTTTATCTTCATGACCAGCAAATCATTCGTCCGCGTGCGGTTGTCAATCTTTCCGTCCATACCGCACCAGATCGAATTGCTCCACATGTAGAAGATTTCGATTGGGACCGACATGGTGCGAACCAAGTGCTACGAATAGCAACTGAAGCCAGTTGGCGACAAGTGCTTGAAAAAACCACCTTTCCATCAGTGGAGGCTATTTTTGAGACGACCCTTCATCACAAAAAGAATATTACTCCGGGTACCGGTGTCCGTTCACTCGGCACAATTAAACCGCAAACGATAGATTGGGTTGATTACCGCGTTTTGCAGACTCCGGAAGGCGAAAAGCATGGGTATCGTATTCGCTTTACTGATGCCACCGGCACCCGCTATCCTGAAATTACGATTACCGACCTGACCTTCCGCTATTACGTTCATGCCCTTGAGCGCAAACGGCGAGAAGATGGCGTTCGGACTGTCATAGCCAAAAAACTCAAAAATTCAGAGGTTTGGCTGCGGCTTGGCCTTACCCGTCCTTGGCAGGGCTGGTGTTGGTTGCAAGTCAATGGCATCTATACTTTTCCTGATTATCTCGATGGTCAAACCTTTGATGATTTTAGGAAACAAGGGATTCGACTGCCTAATTAAAAGCCAAACGCGCCACCCATCTTCACAGGCAGCGCGTTTGGCATCATTTATAAAATCCCCATCCGAGAACTATTCGACGGTGACACTCTTGGCGAGATTACGCGGTTGGTCAACATCGGCCCCACGCCGCACCGCAATATGATAGGCTAGCAGTTGCAGCGGAATGACCGCTACCACCGGACTCAATAACCACGAGACAGGCGGGACATACAACACATGGTCGGCTTTTTCAGCAATTAGGGTATCGCCCTCCGTCGCAACGGCGATAACGATGCCGCCGCGTGCTTTGGCCTGCTCAATCTGACTGAGCATCTTGTCGTAGACCTCATCTTGCAGCGCAACTACCACGACAGGCAAATTTTCATCAATCAGCGCAATCGGCCCGTGTTTCATCTCACCCGCCGGATAGCCCTCAGCATGGATATAGCTGATTTCTTTCAGCTTCAATGCCCCTTCGAGCGCAACAGGATAATTAATCCCGCGCCCCAGATACAAAAAATCCTCGTAGTGATAGAGGCGTCCGGCCAGTTGCTCAATGTGGTGTTCATTGCTCAATACGCGCCCTACCAAATCTGGCAAGGTGGCAAGGTCGGCGGTATGAGCAATCATGTCTTTTTCGGTTAGTGTGCCGCGCAGATAGCCAAGATAGAGGGCCAGCAAAATCTGGTCTACCACACTGGCGGTAAAGGCTTTGGTTGAGGCCACCCCGATTTCTGGGCCGGTCTGCATAGTAATATAGCCGTCCGCAACCCGCATAGCTTGGCTGCCAAGCGCATTCACGATGCTCCACAGACGGATGCGATAGTGCTTTGCCACTTCCATCGCCGCAAGGGTATCCACTGTTTCGCCGCTCTGGGTAATCGCCAACATCGTGCAGTGTTCATCCAACACCGGGTCACGATAACGATACTCACTGCCATAATCTACCTCAACGGGCAGACGGGCCAATTTTTCGATGGCAAATTTCCCGATCAGGCCAGAATAGTAGCTTGTGCCACACGCCACAGTAATCAGCCGTTGCAGTGATTTGGCTTCGTTAGCGGTAAGGGGTAAATCAGGCAGGAAGACTTCACCCGTCTTAAAATCTACCCGTCCGCCGATGGTATCGGTAATAGCACGGGCCTGTTCGTGGATTTCCTTTTGCATGAAATGGCGATATTCCCCTTTGGCGGCGCTGATAGGGTCATAGGGGACATCATGTACTACTGCTTGGATGGGTACACCATCAATCGTTTGGACGGTGTAACCCTCGGAGGTGACAGTTGCCATCTGCCGACTTTCCAGAAAGACCATGCGGCGGGTATGTTCCAAAATAGCGGGGATGTCGGAGGCGATGAACATTTCATTTTCACCCAAGCCAATCGCCACCCCACCCGCATTGCCAATGCGTGCCACGACCAATTGACCGGGGAAATGGGCGCTCATAATGACGATGGCGTGCGCCCCACATAAATGCTGTACGGCAAGTTGGGTGGCAACGGTGATGTCCTTGCCAGCGGATAGATAACGCTCAACCAGATGCACAATGACTTCGGTATCGGTATCGGAGGCAAAAACAACGCCCTCCGCTTCCAACTCGGCACGCAGGGATAGAAAATTTTCCACGATGCCGTTATGGACGACAACGGTTGCGCCGTCCATGCTGGTGTGGGGATGGGCATTGCGCTGACTGGGTGCGCCGTGTGTTGCCCAACGGGTATGCCCGATACCCAGCGACCCTTTGACAGGGGCGAGTTCAACTTCGTGGCGCAGATTGCCCAATTTGCCGACCTGACGCCGGACTTGGATTTGACCGTTTGATTCTAAAATGGCGATACCAGCGGAGTCATAACCGCGATATTCCAACAATTGCAGGCCGTTTAGGATGATCGGCGCAGCATCACGCCCACCGACGTAACCAACGATTCCACACATGGCCTGATAGCCTCCTATTTGATTTTGAGGAACGCAACAATGCAAATAGATATGCTCTCCGAGCGAATATGCTCAGAGCCTCATCACGGCAGGCGGAGTTGTCCCGCTGTTACCAGTGGGGTTTATGAAAAAACCTGCTTGTTGTGTGGGGAGTAACCGGAGTAGTGATGATTTACCCCGAACGGCATCCGCTGAAACCTCGATTTTCCCCTTGTTACAGGGTTAGCACTGCCCCTCGGCAGGAACCGTTACCTCGTCACCTGTGAAGTGAAGTTTACGCACAGGCCATGCGCTATTATCCCCTTGATCTATTTTTCGCTCGATGGCCTTCCTTTCATCTTTTTGGCTACGATGGGCCACATAATACCCGGTTAGCCAAAATTTGTCATGGGCAATTTTCACGATACGAATTCCAATGTTTCTGTCGTGGCCTGCGATAAATCGGCATAAAAACCGCGCCGTTCGGGGTTGACCAACTGTGCCAATTGGTACATCGCCTCTTGGGTCATCTGGCGCATCTCAGGGCGTGGCACATGCGAACGCCCCTCGGTTTTAAAGCGGAAAGCTGGCCCAAAACGAATCTCAATCGGGGTACGCCGCAGCCGTTTCATATTGCCGCCGACCAAA
Organism: Anaerolineae bacterium; assembly: GCA_021463865.1. GTDB lineage: Bacteria > Chloroflexota > Anaerolineae > Aggregatilineales > J027 > CFX10. The sequence goes on along the minus strand of JAJTXY010000001.1, from coordinate 358,329 downwards.
TGTGTGCCCTCCAAGCCAATCGGCACAATCATCGCACCGGATTTAACTGCAACATAAGTGAACCCTTCTTTGGCTTCAATCATGGCTGGTTGGCGTGTGCCTTCCGGGGCAATCAAGACGCAGTACCCGGCTTTTAATAGGTTGATCGTGTTTTCCAACGCCTGCCGATCCACTTTATCCCGATCTACCGGATACGCCCCCCATGCCCGTGCAAGTAAGCCAATGAAGGGCGAATTGAAATTTTCGATTTTCGACATCGGGATAACATAGCGCGACGTAACCGCCCCCGTCACCACCACCGGATCAGGAAAACCGATATGGTTCATGACCAGCAGGGTCGGGCCGCTGGCGGGAACATATTCTGTCCCAGAGATGGTCGGGCGCACAATCACACGAAAGCCGATTGGACGGAGCAGCCAATCGCGCATCAATTTGCGCCGCCAGCCATAGTGAACCTGCTGTTGAACAATATCGGTTAGGGTGGATACGGATACGTCGGTACTCATATTTTTTATTTATCTCCGCGGGGGCGACGTGGTGCAGTACGGGATGATGGACGAGATGGACGCTCCCCATCCAAAGAGCGGCGGCTTGATCGTTGGCCTTCTGGTTTAGCGGCGGAAGATCGCTGCTGATTGGGCCGACGCTGTTTGCCAATTCCGGCATTATCACGTAGAGCCTTGACTTCATCATGGGTGAGTTCGCGCCATTTGCCGGGGGGTAGATCACCAAGTGCCAATGAACCAATATGCGTGCGAATGATACGTTTGACGGGGTGGCCCAACAAATCAGCGATCTCACGAATTTGGCGTTTATGCCCTTCGCGCAAGACGACACGCACCCATGTGCCATCGCGTGAGCCTTCTAATAGAATCACTTTGGCAGGGCCGGTGCGGAAACCATCGGGCAGGGTCAGGCCGCTACGCCAGCGATTGAGTTTTTCATCGTTGACACGGCCTTCGAGCAACACCTTATAGGTTTTTTCGTGTCCATAGCGCGGATGGGTCAGCCGATTGGTCAAATCGCCGTCGTTGGTCAGCAGTACCAGCCCTTCGCTGTTGACATCCAAGCGCCCTACCGGGTAGAGGCGCACATCACTGTTAACCAGTTCCAACACCGTCGGCACGTAAATCTGCTCATCTTCGACGGTGGAGGAAATATACCCACGCGGTTTATGTACGATGATATAACGGTGTTTTTCGGGTCGGGGCAGGGCTTTGCCGTCCACTTTGATGACATCCGTTTCGGGGTCGGCCTTTTGACCAAGTGTGGCAACCGTGCCATTGACCGACACACGTCCCTGTATAATCATTTCTTCGGCAGCACGACGCGATGCAATGCCCGCCTGCGCGATGAGTTTCTGAATACGTTCTTCCATTGCTATTCCTCAATTCCTTATGGGGATGTGGTGAATGCCAATTGATAGGGCTGTTCACCAATCCCACGAAAATGGACTAACAGCAGATAATCGTTGGGGGGTTGAATCCGCTGCAAATCCAAAGCCCCATTCACTGATTCCGCCACCAAATCCCAGTTGGTATCAAATAGGCGCATTTCAAAATCGCCGGGAAAATTGCTGCCCTCAACGGCGGTCAATGTTTGCACATTCAATTGTTGGCCTTCGATTACGGGAATTACCCACAGGGCATAGGTCTGGGTGGTATCATCCATAGCCCCAGCCACCCAAGCCGTGCCATCCTGCAAAACGACGACCCCGGCAGGCACACCTAACGGCGAAAAATAGACTCGGCCCTCCGCCAGTGCCAGTAGATAGCGTCCGCCAATCGTGGCCGAGGCTTCACGTACACGCACCGCGTATTCCCCGGTGATGGGCAGTGGATAATCAGTGATTTGTGGACTCAGCCCCAAACCGGAATCGTCGTCAGAAATCAATACCCGCCCGTCGGCATCCATCAAGTCTACAAACAAATCCAACTGTTCGGTAGGATTTTGTGGCATGGCGGATACGCTAACGATTTGCCCTGCGGTTGCTTGAAATGTCCAGATGGCCGCTGTTTCTGGCAATAGGCGTGCTTTGGCGGTTTGTCCAATATCGAGGGTGCCGCCGGGGGATTCAATCGAATCGAGAGCATAGAGTTCTAACTCAAACTCGCCCGCAAGCTGCGTTTCATAGGCCGATACTAGAACAAAATATATCCCATCGTCGGGGAGTTCAAGATTGAGGGCTGAGTTGGTGGTGCGTCCATCGTCATCATTTTCCCCAACCAACGTGCCTTCCGCATCGAGTAGTTCTAAGTAGGTATCAAACTGGGGGGAGGTCAGAAATAGGCTAATTTGCTGACCCGCCGTGCCTTCAAAATAATAGGCGGCTTCCGGCGCGGTTAGGGTTCCGATCACGGTCTCCCCAAAAGGCAGCAGAGTGCTGTTTTCTACCGAGACGACTGTGCCTGTACCTTCAAACAGCGATAGGGCATACGCGCCGCTGCTGGAATCTTCAAACGAATGAACATAAATTTGATACGTCCCCGACACAAGGAGTTGGGTGTTATAAATCAGGGAATTTGTGCCGCGCCCGCCATCATCATCGGCAATAAACGGTACGGTGGTGTCAGACGGCTCATACAATTCCAAATAGGGGTCAAAATCAGTAGAGGTCAATTCAATGGTGACGACCTGACCCGCTTCCGCGTCAAACTGCCATACATCCCAACGGCCTACCGCTAAATAACCCTCAACCGTGCTGTTGAGTTCAATCGGGCGACCCGTGCGGCTAACTCCGGGGGGAATGCGCGTCGGGGCAAATGTGCCCTCTGGTGTCGGTGTGGGAAAATTTAAGGTACTGGTGGGCATTTGGGCCGGGCCAGAGGGGGTGTTGGTGGCGGTCTCCTCAAGCCGGAGTTCCAATTGATAAGCACCTGTTGAGTCACCACTACCTCCTACCAGCACCCGATAAGTCGAGGTGGCAGGCAGGGTAATCGCAATCACCGCACCGCCAGAACGGGCTTCAGACGCCAAAATATTACCCTCAATATCCTCAAGGGCAACTGACGGTACTAACTGAGAACCAGCGGCGGCCTGCACTTCGATTTCAATGTCCGTGCCGCCCGTTCCATCATAAAAGTATTCGTTTTCTTGACCGGGGGTGTCAATTGTCCCTGTCACAACTTGATTGGGGACAAGCGGAATCCCATCTTGGGCATAAAGCGAACCCCTAACCACCCATGACGACAACAGTCCAACAATAAGCAACAGGCTAAGGAATGCTGTGAGGCGGCGACATGGGGTTTTCATAGGAGATATGTATTTCCGTTGATGGATAAGGACGGTGCATTTATAGTAACACTATTGTACACGCCAGTTAAGGCTAAATTCTCCGGCACTACCTTCATATCCATAAACACGCAGCACATAGCGCCCTTCGACTGGAATAATAACGGTCAGACGCGGGTTACGGTCAAAGGTGGTGTTGAACCCAACATCATCCACCATTTCAATCACGACACCCGAAGGATCAACCAACTCCAAAATCGCATCAAAACTCCAATAGCCTTCGACAAATACCAATAGACTGTCGCCAGCAGGAATATCAATCTGGCGTTCAAAAACTCCGCCTTCGCTGACACTGCCCCGTTCCGAACCCGCCGGAGGTAAAACCGCCGCAGCCGTCGCAAAAACCGTCGCAGTAGGACTAACCGATGTCGGGGCGGCCTGTGGGCTAGGAAGTTGGGACACATTAGAAGTCGTTGGGGTCGGGGTTGAACTCGGCAAGAGGCGTGTCGTCGCGCTAGGCGATGGGGATGGGCGCGTGGTCGTAATTGGTGAGGGAGTGGAGGCTGGTGGAGTGGCGGTCTCGCGTGACCAACGCAACTCATAGGTTCCCAATTCACTGTTGCCAAACCCAGCCACATGAATGCTGTACAGTCCCGTTTCCGAAACAATTAGGTCGGTAATGAGGGCATTGTTATCGCCACCACTGTCATCATCAAAGGCTAATGATTCGCCCCCCGGAGCGACCAACTCCACCATCGGGTCAAAGGTTGTAGCGTTGTCTACCCGCTTGAGATAAATGGTGACGACATCCCCGGCTTGCAAGCCAATCAACCAACGATCTCGTGCGCCATAAAATTCTAGGGTGGCGGTTTGTGTGAAATCAGGTGCGAGTGTTCCACGTTCGACATCCGCAACCGTGACGCCTATACCAATCCCGATTAGATAGCTCCCTACCCCAAATCCAGTCGCACTGCCCGCATAAACAGTATATGTCCCATCGGCGGGCAAAATGATACTATTAATGACTGAATCGAGCGTGGTGGGTACGATGTCATCGTCTTCGGCAATAATGGTGCCATCGGGGGCTTGCAAACGTAAATAGGGGTCAAAGGTGGCCTCTTCATCCATCCGGCTAAAACTCAGCGTCACCACCATGTCCGTCGTGCCGAAGAAGGTAAATTGATGAATGTCGCCTTCTTGCTCGAATATCCCTTCGCGCATTTCACCAAATTCAAGCGCCTCACCCGATTCGATCAATTTAAAACCGGATATACCCACCTCATCTTCAGCAATCTGGGTCGCATTATTGGAGGGGATTGGCGTAGCAGTACGATTCACCGTCGGGCTAGGCGTAAAGGTTGCCACGTTAGCAGTTGGGCCAACCGGGGTGCCCACCGTCGCCAGCAAAATATAATAATCAACCGTCTCCCCGCCTACCGCCACTAAATCCCCCGTCACTGTCAGGGCATAACTCCCGGCTTCCAAATAGAGTTGCGGAATGTAGACTCGTCCGGTGGTATCGCCTCGTGCTTTGATGAGTTGCAGCGGCGTATCGGCATTGTTCATCTGATTAAGAATCACAATCAACACCGAGTTGCCACTGCTGCGGGCGACATCCAAGCTGAGAGTTTGAGCCTGCCCAATCTGAAAACGCCATGTTTGCTGCGGCACGGTTGCGGTAAGCGTTCCGGCAGTGGGGTTATTCAACGACAAATTCAGATCATCCTGCGCAGCGGCAAAGGGCGCAAAAATCAAGAGGGTCGTCAAGATACAGACGAAAATAGCAAAGCGGTAAAACACTCTCATGCAAACGACTCTTTCTAATTCAATCCTAAATCACAGGGAGGATAGGTGCTGGCGTCCCATGTCTCGGCATAAAACATCAGATATTCTTCGACATGCGCCCCCCAATATTCATCGCGGTGTTCGCCCGTCGGGTGCAGCACATAGGTAAACGGGATGCCATGTTCAGTCAGGCGCTCGGCAATTAAATCAATATTGACCTGTGCATAATCATCCTTGCCCCGATCCATATAGAGGCGGGGGGCATTGGCGGGCCATTCGACAGTGAGGGCAAGCGCCAGCGGATTATGGGTATCTGGCGCGTGGTATAAATCGAAAAAGGGGCTGTGTCCACCAATGGCGGTAAAGATTTCTGGGTGGCGCAACCCGATGAGATAGGCCCAGAAACCGCCGCGCGAAATTCCACCAATCGCCCGACCATCCGGCGTATTTTGCAGACAGTAGGTGCTTTCGACCAGCGGCATGAGTTCGTTCAAAATGACGTATTCATATGATCCATCAATCCAAAAGACATTGGTGTTCGCCATCACGCCACCAAAAGGCAACACCAGCGCCATTGGGGACAAGCGACCCAACGCTATATCGCGGGTAAGGGCCTCGTCCATTTCCAATCGGTCAAAATGCGAATCATCGGTATTCGAGCCGTGCATCAGCAGCACATACGGATATTTGACGGCGCTGGTTTGATAACAGGGGGGCAAATAAACCCGATAGCGTAAATTCTCGCGGGCAACGGCGCTGTACCAAGGATCCACTTGAACCATCGTGCCTTGCAGCGAGGTACACCCCTCTGGCAGCACATTTTCCGCCAGCGCAATCTGGTAAATGCCGGGGCTGAAATCGTCAAAACTGCTTAATTGAATGGAGTAGACCCCATCGGCAGGCAGGATCACACCCAAAATGACCGCATCTTGGCCGGGGCCACTGTCATCATCAGACGCGATAAGTGCTCCGTCCGGGCCATATAGGTCTATATAGGGGTCAAGGGTATCGGCTTGGTCGGCAGGGAAACGTTCCATTGAGATCGTGACCATCTGCCCTACGCGACCAGTAAACGTCCATGTGTCGGTTTCACCGGATGCCAAATCCGCTGCGATGGTCTCACCGAATTGAACCACCCCACCCCCATTTTGACGGGCATGGGTTTTGAAAGGAAACCCTAGAACTAGAACGACAGATGTAACTAAAACAACCTTTTTGACGATTTTCATGTACCTGTTTACTCTGTAGATTGATTTGGTGATGTTTCGGCTAATTCCCACGCTTTAGGAATCGCTTCCAATAACCACCATTTCCAAAATTCTTCCAATTTTCGCGGATCATAGCTGGAAACGCTTTCATCGCCAGCCGCATCGCCGACACCTGCAATACCTACCCAGTCACTATCTGAAAACGTGTCTCCTGACACAGTGCCGTCGGACGTGTGTTTATTATGATTTTTCGCAAACTCGAATGGGTCTCGCCTTTTGCCTTGTACCTCGCCCGCTGCTTTATACACTGCCATCGCTGCAATATCGGCTCTAGGTGAATAACCGGGATCATCAAAATCAGCCCAGTTGCCGAGTGTGTGATAACCTTCGTCCTCAATATTGGTAATTTCATCATCCGATACCGCCCCGTTCAAGTAGCCAATGGATCCCTCCAGCATACTGCGGAGCAAATCATCTATTTCTGTTGCAGCGGATTCAAGAATTGGAAACACATATTGAGCCGCGAGAACGGCCAGCCATCCCCTTGCCTTCAAAACATTGGGGTCATCATAGGAGCCGAACGTTTGGTAAAGTTCTTGGCGATGAAGCCAATTGAAGTGATGGAGTGAGTGAGTCCTTATCGCTTCTAATCCCTTTTCAATCTTTCCACGCAATTGAGATGGTACAGGCATTAATTACTCTCTCTATCAACTAAAAACAACTCGGCAGTTCGGCGGCATTACGCGGCCAATCTTGCCCATAGAACATCAGATAATCCAAGACATGGGCTGACCAATATTCATTATCATGATCCCCCGTCGGGCTGATTTCATAGATATGCTCGACGCCATTTAAGCGCAAAATATTCGAGACCGCTGTCACATTGGGTTCGGCAACATCCGATTGAGTCACATCCAGATAAATCCGCAGTTGGGTGGTTGGCGGGATGGTTTCGGCCAATTGCAGTGGGTCATAGAGAGGCGGGGCAAGGCCATCATCAAAAACGGGGCTGTGTCCCCCTACCGCCGAAAACAAGTCTTGATGTCGAAACGCCATGCTGACCGCCCAAAAGCCGCCGCGTGAAATCCCGCCAATTGTTCGGCCTTCGCGCTCTGACCATAGACAGTATTGACTTTCGACGGTAGGAATCAGTTCGTCCAAAATGACATTTTCATAGGACGCCCCTTCGTCAAAAATATTTTCCTGCATCAGCCAATCGCCATAGGGCATAATCAACACCATCGGCGGCAGGGGGTTCAGCGGATCCACCAACTGCTCATCCATGACGGTCTGCACGCCCAAGCCGTCCGTCCATTGGGTTTGATCGAAGGTTGAGCCGTGCAATAAAATGACATAGGGATAGCGCTGACCCGTAATGAAAAAACAGGGGGGCAGATACATGCGATACGGCACATCATTTTCCATGATGGTACTGGTAAAGGTAGCATCCAACACTCGCCCCTCGGTTTCGTCACAAGGGGGGAGGCTCACCGTCGGGCGTGTTGCAATCGTAGGGGTAACGGTTGCTTCGACACGGGTCGGCAGTGGCGTCACAAACGGTGGGGTGGCACTGGGTCGGGGAGATGGCAAAGGGGTTGCCGTCACCACAATGACCTGTTGGCTCTGATCATCAGGGGCTAAGGGTTCGCAGGCCACCAGCAAAAGTAGAATCCCAACCAGCACCAAAATACTAGTCGGGACATGGGATAGGCGTAATTTTTTTCGCATTGAACGATTTAAATAAAGGAGACCAATCGGACACCCGGAATTTCACCCACATTGGCGACGATTTCATCCGCCGAAGTTCCGCTTAAGGCTACCACGCCATGATTGATACGTGCCCGAACCCCAACAGGTAAAACCTTACCCACCGCGAGGAGCAGGCTCTCATCATCATATAATTCTGTATCATCTACCGCGCTGACCCCCGCCAATTGCAGCACGCTGTCTTTAAACATCCGCCGCACAATGGAGGTTCTCACATGGCCCACCAATTTCACCACCCCATTGACCACTGTATAGGTAAAATCATTCCGTGACACACGGATTTGATCGTTTGAGCGGACGAGGGCGTGAAGCGATTCTAAAATATCCTCATCAGTTGGGACGAGCACGGTTTCATCGGTCATCGTCATTTTTTTCACCCCTTCAAAATAGAACAAGGCTCAATAATTTCAACTCTAATTTTGGACTGATTTCGAGGTTCTGCCAAGTGCCTTACGACATAAAGATTGCCCAAATTTTTCGAGCCTTCGCTTGCGCTAAGACTAGAACAAACATATAATGCCAACACAAAACACCATCCCGGTCAGAAGGTTTTAACTGGTATGTCCGTAATTGACGACATCAAAGCCCGACTCGATATTATAGACATCGTGGCGGCGTATACCCCCCTTAAAAAAGCGGGGCGCAATTATAAGGCGCTTTGCCCCTTTCATGGGGAAAAGACCCCTTCGTTTGTCGTCTTTCCAGACCGGCAGACGTGGCGCTGTTTCGGCGCGTGCAGCGAAGGCGGCGACCTGTTCAGCTTTGTGATGAAAGCCGAGGGGTGGGATTTTGCCGAAACGCTGCGTGCCCTCGCCGAAAAAGCTGGGATTGAGCTTCGTCCTCAAACCCCTGAAGAAACGACCCGGCAAAATACCGAAGAACGTCTCTTGGCGCTGCTTGATGCGGCAGCCCAATATTTTACCCAGTATCTTCTCGAATCGCCGGAAGCCGAGTCGGTGCGGGGCTATGTTGCGCGGCGCGGCTTAAACGAAACGACCATCCGGCAGTTTAACATCGGTTATGTGCCCGATAACTGGCATTTCGCCCTGAATCACTTCCGTTTGGAGGGCTATCGGGAAGAGGAATTGGTAGAAGCAGGGCTTGCCATTCGCAATGACAATGGCCGCGTCTACGATCGCTTCCGCCACCGCCTGATGATTCCAATTCGAGATGGGCGGGGTCGCACACTTGGTTTTGGAGCACGTGCTCTGGCGGATGACCAGCAGCCAAAATATTTGAACTCACCACAGGGGCCATTATTTGATAAAAGCACCCTGCTCTATGGGCTTGATCTGGCCCGCCGTGCCATCCGTGAAAGCGAAACAGTGGTCATCGTCGAAGGCTATATGGATGTCATTCAGGCCCATCAAGCGGGGTATACCAATGTCGTTGCCCAAATGGGGACGGCCTTGACTCCTACGCAGGTGCAACTGGTGGCAAAATATGCTCATCGGCTGATTTTGGCCCTCGATTCAGACGCCGCCGGGGTGAACGCCACCATGCGCGGCCTCAAAGTGACCCGCGATAGTCTGGTCGAAGCAGGAGCCGATAACGGATCGCAGGGGTTGGATGCGCGGGGCATGATGTCGCAGGCGGGTAAACTCCAGTTGGATATACGGGTGTTACAACTGCCCAGCGGCAAAGACCCGGATGACTTTATTCGGGCCAATCCTGAACAATGGCCGGAAGTGGTCAATCAGGCCAAACCGCTGGTAGACTATGTGATTGAAATGGGCACACGCGGTCTTAGCCCACATGCCGATATTCACGAGCGTCAGCGTCTGGCCCATGAACTACTGCCCCTTCTGACGGCGACGGAAAGCGATTTGCAGCGCAATGACAATGTGCAGCGTCTAGCTGTGCGACTACACATTCCCGAACGCGATTTGCTGAATTGGGTACATGCGGCGGGTGTAATGAAGCCTATCGCCAAACCGCTACCGGCCCATCGCCCCCAACCTAAAGGCGCGGCAAATGGTAATATTATGCAGCGGCGCAACGGGCACACCAGCCAACCCGGTGCGGCGCTCGAACGTTATTGCCTATCATTGTTGTTGCACGCCCCTGACCGCCTGTTTCAGGTTAATCGTAGACTGCGCGAATTGGCTGCCCAAGAAGAACGTGCATCAGCGGCCCTACTTCCGCTAAACCAAGATGATTTCAGCCGTGAGGATTATCGCGCCCTATTCCGTTTAATCAAACAATCACTGGATCAAGATGAATATGAACCAGCGGAGTTTATTCAGGAATACGTACCGCAAGAATTGTGGGGAACGGTGCAAGAGATTCAGCCCCACCCATTGGAAATTTTCCGACAGAGGGCCAACAACTTGCATCTCACCGAATTACAAAGTGTAATGAAAGACCTCAGCCGCTTTAATGGTGAAGCGGAACATCAAGGTCTTGAGCTATTGCGGTGTGTATTTGAACTCCGCCAGCAACGACTAAAACGTGAGATGAGTGATTTCTACTTTTTTGAGCGTGAGGCTCAATTAGACGGCGAGGATGCCCTCGTGGTAGATTATTCAACCATCAAGACCCATAGTCTCGCCATACATTTATTGGAACGCGCCCATCATGAGTTAGTGCATCAACGGCAAGAAAATTAAGTGATATGAGCAAACGAGTGAGTTCTCGACCAAAGACCACCTCAACAGCGCCAGCCCATCTGGTAGAAGCGCTGGCTACCAAAGGACAACAAGCCGGACAGCTCACCGAATCCGAGATTGTGGCTGTCTTCGGCGATCTCGCCAGCGAGGAAGCACAGGCATTTTTGAAGCGATTGGAAGGGATTACTGTGGTATTGGACGCGGAAGAATTTGAAGCACAAGACGGCACCACCGCTGTCGAAGAAGTCGAAGTGGAAGACGCCCTTGATGATGAGCCTGTGTTGGTCGAAGAGGATTTTGAAGAGGAAGACCTTGACGACCTCGATGATACCCTTTCTGAACTGGGCATTGCGGGCGAATTGGGGGGTGATGACGAAGAGCTAGATTTCGACGATTTTGATCTCGATGACGTTGGGTTTGATACCGCCGACGAGAGCGATAACGATTTACTGGCGCTGGCGGATGACCCGGTGCGCATGTATCTCAAGGAAATCGGGCAGGTGGAACTGCTTGATTCCAACCGCGAAACATGGCTCTCGGTGCAAATCACCGCCGTCATGTTCCTGAATCGGCTGGTAGATACCCTGACCAAAGAGGGCCAGACCGACCCGCTGACTGTCCTGAATACGCTCTATCTGCACATCCTCACCAATTGGGCCAAGCTCGAAAAATTGGTGGCGACGCATAAACTTGACCTGCCCGATTTTGAACTCGTGGCCGCCGAGACAATCCAATTACGTGAAAACTGGGACGTGGATTTGCCCTCCTATATCCGCGAATATTTGATGGCACAGGGGCCTTGGGGACGTGATGAAAAATGGACAGGCTTGGCCCAGTCGCTGTTTGAAGTGTTCCATGCCCTCTATCTCATCCCACCGGAAATTCAACAGGAGTTGTTACGGGCCTATCGTCAAACGGGTGAACCCCCAACTGCCGATGCGTTTAGCGCGTGGGTAGAGCGTCGGCCAGATTATTATGCCAGCCGCGTGCGCGATGAATTTGCCAGTGCAGTGTTCCGGGGCAATGAAGCCGCCGAAGTGTTGACCCGTGCCAATTTGCGCTTGGTGGTTAGCATGGCAAAACGCTATATGGGGCGTGGCATCAGCTTCCTTGATCTCATCCAAGAGGGCAACATCGGTCTGCTGCGGGCAGTAGAAAAATTTGACCATACCAAAGGGTTTAAATTCAGCACCTATGCGACATGGTGGATTCGTCAAGCCATCAGCCGTGCCATCGCCGATCAAGCCCGCACCATCCGCATCCCGGTGCATATGGTCGAGACTATCAACCGCCTGATGCGGATTCAACGAAAATTGATTCAAGAACTCGGCACTGACCCGACGATTGAACAATTGGCGGTTGAAATTGGATTCCTGACGCCTGAAGAAACCGAGCAGGTGCGGGAAGCATGGAAAAACGATGAAAAACTCGACCCCACCATGAAGCGCAAACTGCTGCGGGCCGCCAGCAAAGTCCGGCGGATTATGCGGATTTCGCAAGAGCCGATGTCGCTGGAAATGCCTGTTGGTCAAGAGGATTCGAGCCAACTAGGAGATTTCATCGAAGACGACAAGATGATTAGCCCGGTGGAGGCTGCCGCCCGTCAACTGTTGAAAGAGCAAATTCGCAGCGCCCTTTCGGTGTTAAATGAGCGTGAGCGGGAAGTGCTAGAACTGCGTTTCGGCCTCAAAGATGGCAAAGAACACACCCTTGAAGAAGTCGGGCAGCATTTCGGTGTTACCCGTGAACGTATCCGTCAAATTGAAGCCAAAGCTCTGCGTAAATTGCGCCATCCCAATCGCAGCCGCCCCCTGCGTGATTATCTGGAGCTTTAGCACCATAGATAGGCATATCTTATGTCTAATCAAACGCAATCTCGGCTGCCTGTCCGTCGCAAATCCCCACCGCCGCGTGTGGTTGAAAACCTGACATTGCAGCAGGTGGGGCTTGGCCCATTTGCAACGGTCTTTATCGTCATCATCTCCACACTGCCGATGACGGGGCTACTGATCGGCCTCTACTATCAACGCCAAAAACACTATTCCACCCGGGCGTTTGGGCGCACGCTGTTGATGTTTGCCACCTTCCTGCATTTCATCTATTTTTGTGTGCTATGCCCGATGCTGGTTGTTGTTGGTGTCGAGCGATTATTCTAAGCAAGCGGCTACTCTAAAACTGAACCTTTTGCGGGCTTTGGGCTAGTAGGAATATAGTGACCACGCTGCCATTTGGGAGACGGTGTAATGCTTCTCAAAAAAATGTCTTTTGCTCTGAGTCTTCTATTATTCGGCCTGTTGATTTTAAGCGCTTGTAAAGATGATGGGGACACGGAGCCAACCGCGACCCCCAATCTTGACCGTGCTGCCCTTGCCCAAACCGCTTTTGCCAACCCAACCAACACACCACGCAGTCGTGAAACGCCCACCCCTCTGCCCGATGTTGAAAGCGAACTGGCCTTGACCACTTCGCAGATGGAACTTGCCATTGTCGCTGGGGATGTGGACAAATATATGGCAAATATTTGGCAGGGTGATCCTCTGTTCACCACCGAGCAGCGGCGTTGGGCAGAGGCGTGGGCCAAACAACCACCCCATTCATTTGACATCACCCTTAGCTCGATCAGCGCCCCCAGCGGAGATGAATCTTTTGCCCGCATGTCGGTTAAATGGCGCGGATCGGGTGAGGCCGAAGTCAGCGATTTGGGTTCAGGCGGCTCGACGATTACCGTTCATTTTTATCGAGAGGCGGCGGATAGTCAGCGTTGGCTGTTTGCGGGTGAGGCATGGCAGGTTATTAATCTCCACCGCAACGGAAGCGATTGGACAGCCGATCAGCCCAGCGACGGCACCGAAAAAATTCGTATCTTCTATCTACCTGACTATGGCCCAATCACTGGGACGAGCAAAGCCGCAACTGTTCTGGCCGAAAATATCCCCGGAATCTATACCATCGTCAGCCGCGAATTGGGTATTGAGCCAACCGAAGCAATCAATCTCAAGGTGTATGAATACCCGGATGCCCTGCGTTCAATGGTAGACATCACCTATCTGCATGTCCTATGGGTCTGGAATCGCCCCGCCGAAGCATTGCGCTTTTCGCAAGATGTGAATACCGAACTGCCCCCCGCTGATGAGGTCATGGCGGGTCAGTTAGTCTATCGTCTGCTCTATCAACTGGCAGGCGACACCATCGGAAATTATCCGCAGTGGGTGGCCGAAGGGACAGCGCAAATGCTCGTGATGAAAGAGTTTATGACCGTACCACGCCGTAACAATCAGCTTTCAGAAATGGCCGGAATCGCGCTCGGCACAACGGAGGGAGTCGAGCCTGAAGCAGATGCCCCGCAAATGCAAGACTGGGAAGCGATGGCCGAGTGGGAGAGCGAACCTTCAGCCCAAGATTATGCCGCTAGTCTTCAGGCCGGGACATTTGTTTACTATATTGATGCCACCTATGGTCAAGCGAAACGTAATGAATGGATCAAGAGCATGGCTGTCGAAAAAACGCTGGAGGAAGCCTGCCAAGACATTTTGGGTAAATCGTTTGAAGACCTGACCGCCGATTGGCTGGCATGGATTGTGACACAGGCCTAGTTTCCGTCAGGGCGGTACTGAATTTAAGCCGCCCCTCATTTTTTGCTTTCCCCAACTTTTCAAGGCTATACTTAAAAAATCAAATCTCGGTTTGGGAGAATTTATTGCCATGTCTACCGCCTACACTGTTGACGAACTGATTTCGGTTTGTATTTCGCGTCAGATTCAGGACGGTGATTTATTGGCACAGGGCTTGGCAACGCCGTTGGTGGTGGCGGGTTATATCTTGGCTTCCAAAACCCATGCACCCAATGTGGCCTATGGGTCGGCGATTGGACAAGGCATTTGTTTTGAATCCGCCCCGTTGGGTGTCGCTACTATCGAAGCACTCTGGCTTGGCAAATCGGTCATGAATGTTGGGTTTGTATCGGCAGTAGCGGATGTTTTACCCTCCCTGCATATGAAAGAATATTTCCGCCCTGCCCAAGTAGACAGGGTAGGCAATTTTAACAATGTGGCCTTTGGGGAGGACTATACCCACCCCCGAATGCGACTCCCCGGCACAGGCGGTATCCCGGATGTCACGGTTTTTTCCGATCAGATTTACCTCTATGTGCCACGCCATTCTCGCGTGACCTTTGTGGAAAAACTCGACTTTATCAGTGGGTTGGGGCATACGGCTGAACGGGGGCGGGGACAAGGGGCACGGTATCTCATCAGTGATCTAGGTCAATTTGATTGGGCCAATGGACGAATGCGCATGCTAACCTATCACCCCGGCGAAAGTATTGAACGCATCCAAAAGAAAACGGGCTTTGAATTGGAAATCGCGCCGGATATACATGAGACGCCCCTCCCCACCGATGAAGAAATCCGCCTGTTGCGAGAAGAAATTGACCCCCTCGGCGTGCGAAAACTCGAAATATTGGGGGGAACCGCCCGCCGAGATTTGCTGCGCGATATACTTGCTGCCGAAAATGCACTTTAATTCAACCACTGGGAGAGATCAATTTTGCCACCACCGCCCAATCATCGTTTTCATGAAATCACCTTTTACGTGCGCTATTTTGAAACCGACGCCATGCGGATTGTCCATCATGCCAATTATTTGGCCTACTGCGAAGAAGGTCGCAGCGCCTATTCGCGGGCGATTGGAGCGAATTATGCCGATTTTGAAAAGGCAGGCTTCTTTTTAGCAGTAAGTGAGGTCAATCTGCGTTATCTATCGCCAGCAGTGTATGGGCAGCAAGTCACCGTGCGGGTGTGGGTGGAGGAGATCAAAAGCCGCCGCATCGTGTTTGGTTATGAAATTTTCAACCCCGCGGATGGCACCATGCACGTGACAGGCGTCACCCGCCACATCTGCATTACCCAAGATGGCAAAGTGACCCGCATCCCCGAAGATTGGGTGGAACGCTGGTCGCCAAACCCAAACCTTTCATGAGATGATCATCGCTTGTTTAAAAAATAACATTAGTTTAGGAGTATAAAAATTATGGTGATGTATACTGACCGCCCTTGGACAAAACACTACGATGCAAAAGTGCCCCCTTCGCTGGCCCCCTATCCCGAGCACCCGTTGCATGAATTTCTGCGCCAGAGTGCCAAGAAATTCCCCAACAACCCCATCACGCTGACCTCGGCCCACCTGCCAGTCGTAGGTCGTATCAAATCTACCTTGTCCTATCAGCAGGCCGATGCGCTTTCGGATGCGTTGGCGCAAGGGCTGGTAGAAATGGGCCTGCAAAAAGGGGATCGGGTAGCGATTATCATGCCGAACTGCGTCCAATTTGTGATTAGTTTCTATGCCATCCTCAAGGCAGGCGGGGTGGTCGCGGCGACTAATCCAACCTATCCCCCCAAACGGATGGCGGAACAATTGAAAGACAGCGGCGCGAAGGTGGCGATTTCGCTGACTTTGTTTTACCCGATGTTGAAACAAATCCAAGCTGATACCGATGTCAAAAACATCATCGTGACCAACATCAAAGAATATCTGCCCAGCCCAGCCAAAACGCTGTTCACGATTGCCAAAGAGAAGAAAACAGGCCATCGGGTGGAGCAGCTTCAGCCCAACGACGATTGGTTCCAAGCCATTTTGACCAAAAACGCAGGCAAGCGCCCCAGTGTGGATGTTAAAGCCAGCGACATTGCGATTTTTCAGTATACAGGTGGGACAACAGGGGTAGCTAAAGCTGCTATGGCAACCCATCAGGCATTAGTCGCCAATACCCTCATGTGCAACGCATGGCTTGTGGGGGATGGGCCGAGTCAAGAGGAAATTTCGTTGGCAGCCATCCCGATGTTTCATGTTTTTGGCATGGTCGCTGTGTTGAGTTTCTGCGTCTATATGGGCGGCCTGATGGTGCTTGTGCCGAATGCCCGCGAAATTGATGAGGTGTTGGACTGCATTAACCGCTATAAACCCACCCAGTTTATGGGCGTTCCGGCCCTCTACAACGCCATCAACAACCATCCTAAAGTGATCGCGGGTGAGGTCAGCCTCAAATCTATTCGGGCCTGTATCAGTGGTTCGGCTCCCCTACCCCCTGCCACCAAACGGCGCTTTGAGGAACTCTCCGGTGGGGTCATTGCTGAAGGTTTTGGCATGAGCGAAGCCCCCACTGCCACCCATGTCAATCCATTACGGGGCGAAAATCGGATCGGCTCGATTGGTCTCCCGCTACCCGACATGGAAATGAAAATTGTCAGCCTAGAAGATGGCGAAACCGAGATGCCTGTGGGTGAACCCGGTGAGTTGTGCATGGCGGGGCCACAGATTATGGTCGGTTATCACAACATGCCCACCGAAACGGCGAATGTCATTCGCACTGACAAAAATGGCAAACGCTGGCTGTATACAGGGGACATTGCCCGTATGGACGAGGATGGCTATTTTTATATCGTAGACCGTAAGAAAGATATGGCATTGATTGGTGGGTTTAATGTCTATCCGCGCAATGTTGAAGATGTGCTGAACGAACATCCAGCGGTGCTAGAAGTTGGGGTAGCGGCTGTACCTCATCCCGACGCTGATAAAGTGGGTCAGGAAGCGCTCAAGGCGTGGGTAGTGTTGAAACCCGATGTGCAGGCCACCGATAAGGAACTCATTGCGTTTGCTGGTGAGCGCCTTGCCCGTTATGAAGTGCCGACGCGCATTGAGTTTGTGAAAGAACTGCCCAAGACGACGGTGGGGAAGATTTTGCGCCGTCAATTGGCCCAAATGGAAATCGAAGCCCGCGAAAAATCCGAAAACTAGTAATGATTCAACCCCAACCCTAGTGCCTTTTCAAGGGTAGGTTTCTGATATTGGCCCACCGACTGAAGTCGGCGGCTATCGAGGCGAAGTCCAATGAATTGGACTAAGGATATGAATTACTTCCCTAGTCGGCTTATGCAGTTTTCCGATTAAATACGGAGATGTTTTGTAGGGGATGGCCCTGTGCCAGCCCAAAAAACGGGCGCACACAGGGTACGCCCCTCCGAAATCTTATATCCGGCTTATCTTGTTAAATCGCATTAACCGACTTTGCAGCGGTAGCCGGAGAATTCATGCTCTGGCGATCTGCGAAAAACCCACCCTTGAAAATCCCCAACCCCTCTCCAACGTGGCGAGGGGCTTGAATATCAAATTCAATATACAAAAAATAAAACGCCCCGGAAGAGCTTCTGGGGCATTTTGGTTGATGGAGAAGGGAGGGTGACTTTTTTGTCGGTCACCCTGTTGTGATTTTGGTTACGCGCAGTCCACGCAGACCGTCGGTGGTGGTGGCTGGGTTGGGGTTGCGGTGGGCGGACGCGGTGTAGGTGTCCGGGTCGGCGTGTTCGTCGGTCGAGTCGGCGTCGGTGTATTCGTTGGCCGAGTTGGTGTTCTTGTCGGCGTGTTAGACGGCGTCCGCGTATTGGTGGCCGTGTTGGTGGGCGTCCGCGTATTCGTGCGCGTCGGTGTCATCGTTGGGCCAGTCGGGGTCGGCGTCCGGGTCGGCGTGTTCGTCCGAGTGTTGGTCGGCGGCGGTGTATTCGTCCGGGTTGGCGTGTTCGACGGTGTATAGGTCTGGGTCGGCGTCGGTGTGTTCGTCGGCGTGTTGGTCGGCGTCGGCGTTGGCAGCGGCGGCACTATGACAGCCGGGCAACCTTCAAAGTAGAGCGCCGAGTTGTTGAAGTCTGAGCCAGCCGCACCATAGTAGTTCAGCGATTGCACCCCACCGAGACCGTCAAAGTCCACCCACATAAAGGTGGTCGAGCCAGCGTTGACCATTGGCGCACGCTGCCACACGCCTTCGCGCGGCGTACCGGGCGGGTTCGGCATATAGGTCGTGGCGGGTGTATAGTCGCGCGGCGAACCAGTTAACCACATGATCACGTTCAGCGGATCGCCAAACGAAGCACCTCCAACTTGAATTTGCTGGATATGCATACTACCAGACAAACCAGCGAGGACGCGCCAATTGATGCTAAACCCGTTGATAGTGGCTGTGTTTGGCCCAACATTTTGGACACGGAAGACAACGACACCCGACGGGTCAAAGCGTTCAAAGCGTACCGTGAAGTCCGAGCAGTTCGGGATAGGTGTGCTAGTGGCCGTCGCGTTTGGTGTAGCAGATGGTGCTTGACCGGGGAAGGGTATCTCGCAGATGTTGCCCGTGCCACCTTCAAAACGCAGTCTCGATCCATAGAAGCTGTTGGCGTTGTAATGTGCCGACAACGGGTTTGGCCCATTGGTGAAGCGGATACGCCACGTCGTCGTCGAATTACCCGCGAACTGGCGGAGATAGTTGTTGTTATTCCATCCCGGTGTACTGGAATTTAAGATGGTATCGCCATAGCCGTTGGGAACACCACTGCCCAATTGGGTGCCTGTCCAGTGATCGGTACGCAGCGGGCTGGAGATACCCGTTGCAGCTAAGATCATGCTGCCGCTGACCCATTGACGCCAGTGAATGGTCGCCTGCGAAATGTACCACGGGGCCGGGTCGGTATTTTGAACCTGTACCGTGACATTGTTCGTCCCGACCACCACGCTGCCCGCCACAATGCTTAAACGGGTGCAGTCGGGCGTCGAAGTGGCGGTAGCCGTCGCGCTAGAGGTCGCCGTTCCGGTTGGGCTGGGTTGCAGTGTAAAGGTCGCAGATGCCGATGGTACTGGGGTGTTGGTCGGGAACGGTGTATCCGAAGGTGTAAACGTCGGCAGTTGCAGTTGGGGCGGCAAGTTGACCGCACGAACCGCACGGAACGATTCGTTGACCCCGACACGTTGGGCCGTCATATAGACATAATCGCCCAAGTCCGTCCATCCCAACAAAGCCGCCATGGGGGTAATCAGCGGGGCATTGTAATGCACCACGACTTCCAAAATATCACCGGGGCCGCCCGCGTCATATTGGTTGGTGCCAACCGCGGGGCCATAACCGGGCGGGGTTGGCGATTCACGCACGGAGCATTGACGATCACGACGATCAGCACTCGGTTGATAGCGTGACCCTGATTTTACATAAGTTGGATTGGCTGGATTGTACGGTTCTGTAATAATGGTTGGGCGTGAACTACAAATCCAAACATGAAACCAACTGGGTCTATCTTCGTCCCCGGTATTGCTGCTGTTGACCGGGCCACCGGGGGACATCAAACCCACAATGTTGTCGCCGTCGCGCAGATTTAGACCAGAAGCGCCGACTCTGGCCCGATCTACAATCGAAGGCAAACGGGCTAGGTCTTTGCGCAACCCCTGATGCTCGTCATCTTGGGGGTCACAGTCAATGCCCCAGTGGTCTATAAAAATGGTGTCATACCCTGCGGTACAGGGTACTAAATAATCCAAAACGGTCTCATCCACTGGGCCACTGGGCGCTCCGGGCACGTGGTCTTGGACGCTTTCCGGGTCCCATTGTCCGGTGACGCCATAACGCACGGCAGCACGAGCGGAGTTTTGCAGCGTTACCCATGCTTGGAAAAGCCGCGCAAACTCAATGACGCCAAACGTCAGAATCAAGACAATCGGCAGGGTTAACGAAAATTCTATCATTGTCTGTCCACGTCGTCCACGTCGTGGCACTGTTTTAACTCGGGTTACCTGTTTACTCGAATTCATGGTTTAACCATGCTCCCTTCTCGCTCCACCCACATCCACATTAACGTGAAATACGAGTGAACAACCGACTGGCGATTGCTTCAAACACCGCATCCAAAGATTGCAGGTTATCGGCATAAAAATATTGACCGCACCACGTTCTATAATCCGTAATCCCCTGACATGGGCCACGATCTCCGGGCGAAATACTGCTGTTGATGAACCCGTCGTCCCGCAGGTCTTGCTGAATATCGTCATCAATGAACCCATTGTCGCCAGCATCCGCGATGTAATGCAATAGCGGCCCCGCTACTGGTGAGTTGACAACCTGTTGACTGAACCCAATGGTGAAGATTGCCACAAAGTTGCCTTCAACCCCCGGTCGGACTTCCTGCAACCCGGCATAGTCGGCCCAGTCACGCGCATAATCGTCCGCATCGTAATTGCCCGCTTGGGTGCATTCAGGGTTGCCGGTTTGGGGTGAGCCATTGGTCAGCGGATCATTTGTCCATTGCAAACAGAAATGCCGCGTCAAGGGGGTGTTGTCATTACAGAACGGCGAAGTTACATCGGTATTCCCAGCCGGGCATTCCGGATGCACATCATAGGCGTTATTGGATGGAACCCCATTGCAGAACGTCCGCCATGGGCAGAAACCCGCCGCGCCATAGGTGGGTAGGCTCAAAGTGGCCGAGCCAGATGGACTATCGGTCACGTTTGCCCCACCGTCGCTCAACAGAATGATGACCCACACCGCGTCCTTACGAATCGTCTCAACATTCGTTAAGGCGTTATTGGCCCAGAAAATCCCCGATCCGGTATTGGTATCAGGACAGGGCGCAATACTTTCATAGGCCCATTCACGCACCAATGAGGTATTGACAGGCGATCCAATAGGATAGACCGATTGGGGTGCATATACACTGCTGACCAAACCATCTACGGTTCCGGTCGCAGGGTCATAATCCCAATACGGTTCAAGCAGCTCACGACAGCGGTTATACCGATCCCAGAAAGCATTCCCGGTACCCCAAGGCTCATTAGCAAAGTCGGGTGCCATTTCTTCGTTCAGGGTAATCGTGGCAACCGTCTCTGAGGTCATCATAAGTTCGTCAGTCGAGCCTGCGTTCCATGGAATGAGAATTTCCCCGGTACGAGAAAACGACACCAATGCCACGCGGTCACCCCGGATAAAGTCCAAGCGACGGATGAAGTTGCGGGCAGCATCCTTGACATCCTTGAAGGGACGGCAGATCAAGTCGGTATATTTGTCATCCGGTACGGCAGTAGTCTCGCCGAGAGATGGAATTGGTCGCACCCCGTCTTCACTACTCCCATCATAGATGCCATTGCCATTAACATCTGTCCAAATATTCCAATTCCCCGTCATGGGGTCTTGACGAATCAAGCCTTTACCGGGGTTGGAACAGCAACCTGACCATTTGAGGCGGTCTGCATCGGGGAATGAACCATCTTCGGGGGCTGTCCGCATACAGTCAGGGCGAATCCAGCCTTGAATACCCGCGTGGGCAGGAAGATAGTGGGTAGTAAAGTTTGTATCTTGTGTCATGGTAGCCGAGCTATCCAAGACCAACGCTACGTCCAACACCGCCGTTTCGGAAACGGAGGTGGCTTCAAGGGTAATATCCGTCCAGCCCACCATGCGCAAGAACGTCGTTGGTGATTGAATCTGAGCAGTCACACGCACCAATTTACGGGGGTTATCCCATTGGCATAATTCTGTTTCGGGCATATTGTCAAGAGATTCCGGTTCAGGATGAGCAGATTGCCCTTCAAATGTTCCTGTGCCCGTGCGCCAGCCAGCAATATCGGTTTCGCAGGTTTCCACAAACACCCGATGGGGTTCGAGGCCATGCAGTTCGATATATTGACGCGCCGCAATTGCCACGTCGCCATAGTCACGGCCTTCCCGAATTTGGCCCGCTGCCGCAATCGCCGACGAGTCTACGGCACGACGCAGCGCACTGTAACGGACAAATAGCAGTGAAAGGTCGGTGACCAAACCAACAAAGGCAATGAGCGCTATAAAACCAATAGCGAGCAAGACAATAGACTGTCCTGCCTTTTCCTTTTTGAATTTAAAGCGATGTACTATACGTCTCATATCCAGAGGCCCTCATCATTTTCTT
Organism: Anaerolineae bacterium; assembly: GCA_021463865.1. Lineage (GTDB taxonomy): Bacteria > Chloroflexota > Anaerolineae > Aggregatilineales > J027 > CFX10. Next base: position 335,979 of record JAJTXY010000001.1, on the reverse strand, counting down.
GACGGTCACTAGCACTGTGCATCATCACGCAAGAGGCCACAAATTGGCTCAGCCGCAGTGTTGGGGAACATTGACCAAACATGAATATCAAATTGATCCTCAAAAAATGTGAAGAATGGAATCCCAAGCAGTTGTTCATGCTGCCAGAAAATTTCCACCAGCACCATACCGCCAGCACCCATTTCACGAATTTCAGGATCGGTAATGGGTCCCCCTGTGTTATTCAACAGGGTACGATTCAACATGTCTTCCACTTCAGCGGTGGTAAATTCTGACCCGCGACAACCGGGGGTATGGGAAGACATATGGTTGCCCCGGAAGAAATAGCCCAATCGGTTCTCGCCACCGGAATCAGCTTGGGTGGCAGGAATCTTGTATAAGGCATTTGGATAGGGTTCGTCCGTGCCCGTGCATTCATTACCGCGGCTGGGCAGGCGGCCCACCACATGAATGCGGCGGTCATTGGCAAAGTAGGCATAGGAAAAGACCGAAACGACCACATCATCCTCGGCATCGTTAAATGGCAGCGGCAAGATATTGGTAATCGCAGAGCAGGCCACCCCATCGTAAAATTGCAGGCCCGGGGTTTCGACCCCATTGTTAAAGCCGGGGAGGGAGGGGCCGGGATAGGTGCCCACCAATTCCTGTTGATACTTATCAAAGTGCGTGGAACCATAATTCCCATTTTCAGGCGTGTCAAAGTCACAGTCCATCATATGGTAGCTGGTTTCATAGCCAATCTGCCAAAGATTAGGATCGCGTACCGAGCCATAGCGCCCTGCTTCACGAGTGGCATCGAGCAGGGTGAGATAATTATTGGCAAGCCACCCAATCTCAACCAAGCCTAACAGCATCAGCAGCAAAATTGGCATGGTCAATGTCAATTCTACGAGGCTTTGCCCACGAGTCCGGCTGGTGCGGCCATCTAAAATGGCTACGGCTCTCCGAAAAGTTCTTTTAAGCGGTTTTCGCATAAGGTTAGCCCTCTAATCAAAACTCTGTTGGACGAGTTTCAGGATAGGCTCATCCGAGGAGTGGCAACTCCTGTTGACATGATACCATACCTGCCATAAAAGCCGTGTTCTCAATTGTGAGAACTTGTGCATATATTGTCATTAGGGTAGTCAATACGCCGAATTACCCTAATTATTCTTACCCAACTTTAACCGTTTTTGGGTAAAAACAAAATTGCCGCTGGACTGGATAAATGCTGCCGCGCGACAATTGATATTATCTGAAATTTGTAAAACTAGGTCTATGGCCTATACGACCATTTCGGTTGATTTACCGATTTTGTGAACATTAGCATTGATACGATAGCCGCGTCCATGCAGGGAAATAATGATACGCGGTCGGTCGGGGTCGAATTCCAATTTATTCCGCAAGTTATGAATATGATTGCGGACAAGGGCTGTATCACCAGCGCCTGCCGGGTAATCCCACACGGATTCCAACAAATCATTGGCGGTGTGATATTTATCGGGGTTGACACACAGATAATCGAGCAGTTCAAATTCCACTGGTGTAAGGCTAATCACCCGTTGATCTACCGATACCGTCCGCAAATTATAGTCAATCGTTAGCCGCTGCTGCTCTTCTTTTTTGTTGCGTGTGGCCCGTCGCAGTAGGGCGCGAATCCGTGCATTAAGTTCACGGGTACTAAAGGGCTTGCGCATAAAATCGTCGCCCCCCGCATCCAACGCCAATGCAATCTCGTGGGCGCTGTGATAGGCAGTTAAGAACAAAATTGGCACATCGGTCAGATGGGGCAGCTTGCGAAGTTGGGTGCAAAGGGACAGGCCATTATCACCCGGCAGCACCATATCCAAGATAATCAAATCCGGCTGCGATTCGCGGGCGATGGACAAAACCTCATAACTATTCAGGACACCCAACACATCATGCCCTTCACGCTCAAGCACACGCTCAAGTGTTTCAAGAATAATCTCGTCGTCTTCTACCACCATAATCACTGGCATGTGTGTGGCTCCTTGATTCAATACAGGGGTTATGAGATGTCCCCCTATTACGGTAAGGCTTTTTGACTTTCTATTGAATCAATGGTAACAAACAAACTGGCCTAAAATAAAGGCCAGTCCATGAAACTCCTATGAATTTTTCCCGAAGAAATTCTAATGAGTCATCCGCCTATTCATTCATCATATAACCGACGCCATGAATGGTCTTGATAAATTGGCTTTCGGGGTCCATATCTTGCAGTTTGGAACGAAGGTTGCGGATATGGGCACGCACCAGATCAGGATCACCGGTGTTGGGAGGATAACTCCAAACAGCTTCTAACAAGTGGCCGGGCGAAAGGGCCTGATTGATATGCTCCATCAAATAGCGCAGCAGGCGATGTTCGGTAAACGTTAGCTGCATGGTCTGGTCACCAATCGAAGCCCGATAGGTATCCGAATCGAGAATCAAATGACCGACTTGGATGCGTGAACTGACCTTTAAAGCATCGCGTTCGCTGCGACGAAGCAAGGCCCGCACTCGTGCCTGTAATTCAATTAGTTCAAAGGGTTTGACGACATAATCATCCCCACCAGCGTCCAGACCTGCCACAATATCATCGGTATGCCCACGTGCCGTCAAAAACAACACCGGAATATGATTCATGGCTGAATCGGCCCGAATCCGTTTGCAGACTTCAAAGCCTGTCATGCCCGGCATCATCACGTCTAAAATCACCAAATCGGGCACACGTCGTTTTAATTGATCTAAGGCATCCGGGCCGGAGTTCGCTGATGATACATCAAAGCCATCCCGTGTTAAGGCACGGGTCAGCGTCCCCAGCACATCAGGATCATCATCTACCACGAGGATATGGTTGGTACTGCTGCTCATAGAAAGTCTTCCTCTCGCCGATTATTTTTCGAGTGCTGGTAATAACACGACAAAACGGGCACCTGCTTTGCCGTTTTCAGGCTTTTCGGCAGAAATTTGCCCGCCGCATTTTTCTACAATCTGTCGAGAAATATGAAGTCCAAGTCCTGTCCCCTGCCCCGGTTGTTTCGTGGTATAAAACGCATCAAAAATCGTTTCACGCTCTTCATCGGGAATCCCCGGCCCATTATCCCACACCTCAACCCGTATAATGCCATCTGGGTCTAAACAAGACATAATGCCAATTTTGCGGGTATCTTGTTCCATGACGGCATCGCGCGCATTCAGCAGCAAATTGAGCCAAACATCTTCCATCTGCCCACGCAGTCCGTTGATGATAGGTAGATTATCCGCTAGATCAGCGGTTAGGGCAATAAAGCCGCGCTCGATATGGCTGGTGACCAGTGCCAATGTGTTTCGGATGGTGATATTGACATCCATCGGCTCCAAATGTTCACTTTCGCGGTCACGATAGGCCATACTCAACAAGCGTCGTACCACTTCATGCGCTCGCTGACCGGCCCGATGAATGGCTTGGAGGGCTTCATGGGAGGGGTCTCCCTCGGGGCTGTCTTGCAATAATATCTCGGTATCCCCCAAAATGGTCGTCAAGGGGTTATTAATCTGGTGAGCCACTGCTGCGGCCAATTCCCCCATCGCTGACATGCGGGCGGCTTGAACAAGCTGCGTTTGGGCTTTGCGCAGTTTTTGCAGACTGGTTTCAAGATCATTATACAAACGGGCATTTTGCAAGGCATTCCCCGCTTGCAGCACTAGCGCTTGGGCCAACTTAAATTCGCGTTTGGCAAAGGTGCGTTTGCTCAAGGTGTCTGCCAACACCACCACCCCCACAACCTGACCCGTTATCATCAATGGCAAAACAAGCAAACCTTGTGCGTGATAGAAATCGAGCAGCACCGCCTCGTCGGGGTCAAGTTGGGCATTGGCTGTGATCTCAACCGTCTCACTATGCAGCACCGTCCGACGCAGCAACTTCAATTTATTGAAATTGAGCATAGGGCTAGGGGAAGCAAGCCATACCCCTTTGCCGACACTGAGTAACTGACGCAGCATTTTGTAAATCGGGTCCCAACGCCAAACATTACAAACGTTCGCTTCGGCAGTCTTCGCCAAAGACCACGCCAACTCTTTTTGTTCGATAAAATCATCTTGATTGTTAAGGGCCATCGTCAATAAATGATGGCTTTTTTCTTCCCAGTCGGCAGAAATCACTGGGTCGGAGTGTCTGTGATGATAGATCAGTTCCACAACCCCCTGAGGCTGATTATTGCTAAAAACCGGAATCAGGCATAATTTTTGGGCCTGTTGACCCGATAGATACTGATAGTTCACCTTGTCGTTGACCAATTCCTCAAGGCCGAGCACCATCGCTTGACGCTGCTCTAAACTGTGACGAAACACGGTGACTTGGAGTGGGTTCAATTGTGGGGAATGTTCGGGTGACCAATGGCCCTGTATATAACGTGAAATGACCCGCAGTGTGCCCGTTCCGCCATCAATGGTGGCTAGCTCACACAAGCTGATGTTGAGGGCATGGATAAACTGTTCGCCGATGGTTGGCAGTACCACTTCTAAGGATAAGGTGGTATTGACAGCGATACTGGCATTCACTAAGGTCGCCAATTCACGGGAGCGCATCACACTTTCGCCATATAAACGGGCATTTTCAATGGCAATCGCCGCGTGTGAGGCCAAATCTTGCAACAATTCGCGGTCACGCTCGGTAAAGGTACGGTCGGTCATGCGGTTGTTGACGCCGAGTACCCCAACATTTTGCCCTTTGACCTGCATTGGCACATAGAGCAGTGAACGAGCAAAGTATTGGGTTTTGACTTTTTGCCATCCTGCTCGCCCCACTAACACCGGATTACCCGTTTGGAAGACATGCCCCGCCAGCGTATCTTGTGTTTTGATGCGAAACTCGCGGGCGGTCTCGTGGTCAATGCCTTTGGCGGCGCGGATATACAGCGTCTTGCCTTCATCATCCGGCAAAAGCAGCAAGCCTTCTTCGGCATTGGTCAAGGAGGTCGCCGCGTCAACTACCTTCGTCAATACCGTGTTTAGGTCGAGGGTAGAGTTCAGCATCCGCGCAATGCCTGAAAGTGTCTGTTGTTCCAGCAAATTACGCTCCAGCAGTTTCAACAACTCATCGCGGGAGGTCATTTCTGGCATGTTCGATAGATTGGCAGGCTTCAATTTGACCCGTTCGAGTGTTTGGGCCACAACATTCAAGACTGCCTGTGTATGAATCGGCGCAGTAATCATCCCTGAAGCACCCTCCGGGGGCATCACTTTGGCAGGTGACGTTGAAATCGCAATCCATGTCACATACTCAAAGGCCGGGTCTTTCTGAAAGACATCCGCCGCTGACTGTCCATCGGTATCACTCACACGCAAATCTACCAGCGCTACATCATAATGATGATGTCGAACCGAGAACCGTGCATCGCCCAGATTATAGGCTTTCTGGACATAGTAATTCTCAGCCACCAACATATCATGGAGAGCGTCGGCCAGATTGACATCCGACTCAACAATCAAAATGCGACTTGCGTTAATTGACGGCCAGAAATCCATAGCGTACCAATACTTTTACTTATGCAAGCAGGCGATACCTGTTTCCCTTCAAGTCCCGATGGGTTAGTTCCATTGTACTAGTCATAGCCAGAAGGGGCAATTAAGGTTCTGTACCTCAAAAATCAAAAACGGACTCGACATTGCTGCCGAATCCGTCTTGGTATTTAACGTGAGGCGTTGGATTAGTAATCCATGCCACCGGGGGGCATCGCTGGGGCTTTTTCTTCCTCAGGAATATCGGTGATGAGCGCTTCGGTGGTCAGGATCATCGCGGCGATGCTAGCAGCATTTTCCAGCGCTCCACGAGTCACCTTCACCGGATCGAGCAAACCAGCGACAATCATGTCTACATATTCGCCCGTCATCACGTCATAACCAATCTTGTTGTTGCCTTTTTCCTGTTGGATGCGGCGAACGTTGCTGATAATGACGCCACCGTCTTGGCCGGCGTTGGCAGCAATCTTCTTGATGGGAGTCTCCAGTGCGGTACGCAGGATGCTGACGCCGGTGTTTTCATCACCGTAGTTCATCTTGACCCCGTCAAGGGCGGCAATCGCGTTAATCAGCGCCACACCACCACCGGGGACAATACCCTCTTCAACAGCGGCGCGGGTTGCGCTCAGGGCGTCTTCAACGCGGTGCTTCTTTTCCTTCAGTTCAACTTCGGTAGCAGCACCAACGCGAATCACAGCCACTCCACCCGCCAGCTTCGCCAGACGTTCGTTCAGTTTTTCCTTGTCGTAGTCGCTGGTGCTGTTTTCAATTTCGACACGGATTTCTTCGATACGGGCCTTGATGTCCGCCTGATCGCCCATGCCATCCACAACGGTGGTGTCATCTTTGGTGCAGACCACCTTGGCAGCGCGACCCAAGTCATCAATCGTGACGCTGTCCAGCTTACGGCCCATTTCTTCGCTAATGACCTGACCGCCCGTCAGCACCGCAATGTCACGCAGCATGGCCTTGCGACGATCACCAAAGCCGGGGGCTTTGACGGCGACCACGTTAATCATGCCACGCAGCTTGTTCAACACGAGAGTGGCGAGCGCTTCACCATCAACGTCTTCCGCAATAATCACGACATCACGTTTGCCTAATTGGAACAGTTTTTCCAGAATTGGCACAAGGTCAGCAGCGGCGCTGATCTTCTTGTCATGAATCAAAATATACGGGTCTTCAATGACAGCCTGCATCGTTTCAGGGTGGTTAACGAAGTAGGGGCTAATATAGCCACGATCAAAGTTCATACCTTCGACGTATTCGGTCTCGAAATCCAGACCCTTGCTTTCTTCGACGGTAATCACGCCATCCTTGCCCACTTTGTCCATCACTTCGGCGATCAGCTCACCAATTTGGCGATCCTGTGCGGAGTTGGAAGCAACCGAGGCAATTTCTTCTTTGGTGTTGATTTCAACCGACATCTTGCGCAGGGCCTCGACCACTTTGTCGGTAGCTACTTCGATCCCACGCTTCAGCAACATGGGGTTGGCACCAGCGGCAATGTTCTTCAGGCCTTCGTTCACAATCGCCTGAGCCAGCACGGTTGCGGTGGTTGTGCCATCACCCGCGATGTCGTTGGTCTTGGTGGCGGCTTCCTTCAACAGTTGCGCACCCATATTTTCATAGGGGTCGGACAATTCAATTTCTTTGGCAACGGTTACACCATCGTGAGTAACGGTGGGAGCGCCGAATTTCTTGTCGAGGGCCACGTTGCGCCCCTTGGGACCGAGGGTGGTGCTCACAGCGTTCGCCAAAATATCAATACCCACTTTTAGGCGACGACGGGCGTCTTCATTAAACACCAGTTGTTTAGCCATGACGTTTTTACTCCTCCGAGTAGTTGTGTTTCTCTAAGATTTGCTTTGCTAGGCTAGAAATTACTTGTTATCAACAACAGCCAGAATGTCGGTTTCCTTCAAGATAAGCAGTTTCTTGCCATCTACCTTGACTTCGGTGCCCGCATATTTGGCAAACAGCACGGTATCACCAGTGTTGACATCCATCTTGATATAAGCGCCATCATCATCACGACGGCCCGGGCCAACAGCCAAAATCAAACCCTGTTGGGGTTTTTCCTTCGCGGTTTCTGGCAGCACCAGCGCACCACCCGCAAAAGTCTCTTCTTTATCCTGTGGTTCGACAATCACACGGTCGGCCAAAGGACGCAGCTTCAATGACATGCTATCCTCCTCATTAGGGATGACTTAAATTTCACTGAGATGAATTTCAACTTTATTCGTCGTTAGCACTCTTATTGGGGGAGTGCTAATTCCGACCCAAAATATACCGTCTGGTTGGTATGGATGTCAAGACATTTTTAGCACTCTAAACAGGGGAGTGCTAATTTCTATGATTTTTCTTACGATGTCTCTATAAATGGGGAATCCGTTAAAGAATAGTTGAGCATTATTGAGAAAGTATTGAGGTTTTGTGAAAAGCCTGCAAGTTTGTTGCAAATCACCAAATCCGTGAGTAACATTCATCTCATTCTAATAAATTTCTTGCAAAAAGATTTTTTTCAGGGGTTTTGCGAAAATAGCTTACAACAAAACTCATTTTTGCTATCCCATTGAATAGTCAATTTAGACCAAAAAGATTTGTAAAAACTTCTTGTCCAAATAACTTATCAAATTATTTCAATAGATTTCACCCTTTGTCAGGCAAATATATTTTAGCCAACTAAATTTAAATATTGCGCCATTTAGTAAGTAGAAAAAATATCGCCTGTCTTGTACAGGCATTTTTTGTTTTATGGGCCAAAGTTATTCCGCTTCCGGTGTGCCAATAATCAACGGCTCAAGTGTGCCATAGGGCGGCGGAAGCACCTCTAATTCAGCATCGCAATAACTGACTTGCAAGCCATCTGAATGATAAATATAGGTCGTGGGCGCTGCCTCATCCCCTAACACCCGAAACACTATGCGATAGCCGGGAATGTTAACCACTGTGTAGTTGAGATTTGGTTGGGGGCATCCCAAACTGGAATCAATCCACGTCACCGCTGATAAATCCACCCACTCAATCGCCTCAACATCCATGTCCAATCGTTGCGCCAAATCTAATTGGGCCGGGTCAATCAAGGATTCGCCAATTGGATCAAAGGCCAGTGGTTCGCCCGCATCACTCAACAACTCGGTCCGTACACAATAATAAACCGTGCCTTCGCTATCAGTATGATAAACATAACCCTCTTCACCATAACTCAGGGCCACACGATAACCCGCCACCCCTGATTCTCCCCGCAATGCGGAGGAAACGATACGCGGCGCACACCCCAGTTTGCCATCCGGCCAATTGACCTTGCGTAAATTTAGCACCCCGATGACGGCATCATCCCCCAGATCTAATTTCTGACGGAGGGCACGCATCGCAAAATCCACTGCTATCGTCGCGCTTTCAGGTAGAAATGAAATGACGGCAGGGGTATAAGTCGGGAGGTCATTGGGGCGCAAAGCAGGTGTTGAGGGAGGTGGGGTTTGGGTGAGGGTCGGTGTGGAGGTCGGCGTGGGAGGAATCAGTGTTGAAACAGCCGCCGCTTGGGGAGTCGGCGTAGCCTCAGAATCTGAACAAGCCACCCCAACCGTGATGAAAAAAAGGATCATCAAAGTCGAGGCAGCTAGGGGCATAAAACGGCGGTACATAACCGCGTTTGACATTAGTCTTCAGCATCCGGGTCTGGTTTCAGGCGCTCTTCCAATTCCGATGGGCTGACCCCCGCAACACTGAGGAGTTTATCGCGTGAATTTTCACCCGCGACAATCTCAATATGTTCGGGATCAACACCAAGCCGATCTGCCAAGAAATCAATCAACTGTTGGTTCGCTCCACCCTCCCCCGGGCCAGCCGTCAAGCGAATTTTCAACGTACCGTCTTCTTGAATTCCAGCGATCTCGGTTCTATTGGCACGAGTCACTACACGGACAGTAAAAGCTGCCCCACTTTGGGCATCTGTGATTTTAAAGGGTCGTGTCATCCTATAGTCGCCTTTCTGATCTGGCAATGCACTTACTCTATTTTACGACAAAGACTCGTGTTCTGCTGAGGGACTTCCGACCTATGCCACCATTTGGATCAACAGCGTCCTTACAATTTGAATTATGATAAATGCGATAAGTGGACTGAGATCGAACCCGGCAGTCTGGGGCAGTAGATTACGAATCGGCGCTAAAAACGGCTCGGTAAGATCAAAAAGAGTTTTGGCTATTGGGCTATAAGGGCTTAATCGTCCCAAAGCGACCATCCCACTCACAATAATACGCCCGAACAGGATTAACGAAAGAATCGTAGCCAGCATATCAATCAAATCCGCCACTGCTATCACGCTCCTTACCTATATGTGATTCCACCTATATTACGCAAAATTCGCCCACAGCGCTCACTCACGTTCACCAAAGATCGCCCGCCCAACCCGTACCATTGTCGCACCTTCTTCAATCGCTACCGAATAATCATTGGTCATGCCCATGCTCAATTCCCGCCATTCGATCTGCGGAAAATCATTGATCAGCGCATCATGCAGACCTCGCAGGGCCGCAAACACCGGACGAGTGGCTTCGGGTTCGGCATAATAGGGCGCCATCGTCATCAGGCCAACCAGCCGAATATGAGATAGCTGGCTTATCTCCTGTACGAGTGACCACAAATTTTGTCGCTGGTCAGCGTCATGTTGCCAATTTTGCGCCGCGATGCCTTCTTTGCTTTCTTCACCCGAAATGTTGATTTCCAGCAACACCTCACGGATGACTTTTTGTTCGCCTGCAAAGGTATCCAAGCGTCGGGCCAATTTCAGATCGTCCAATGAATGAATGACATCAAAAGTATCAATCACGGGCTTGGCTTTGCGGCTCTGCACATGCCCGACCATATGCCATGTTGGGGACGCTATATTCGCTGGCAGGCGACTTAATACCTCGGCAATTTTCGGTGCGGCTTCCTCAACACGGTTTTCACCCAAATCGCGCAATCCGGCCTGTAACGCCGCCAAAAGCATTTCCGGTGGATGGGTCTTGCTAATTCCCACCAATTTCACTGCCTCAACCGGACGGCCTGAACGACGACATGCTGCCGCGATTTCGGCTTGGACAGAAGCAAGATTTTTGGCAATCATTTCCTGAGTGATCATCGTTTAATTTTCCATCAGGGCCATCACTGCCCCAAAACGCCCTGTCCGACCTTTTTCAGCCCGATGGGAGAAAAATTCATGTGTATTTTGGGCAGTACAAATCCTCGCCACTTCAATTTGCTCAACACCAGCGCGGGTCAACGCCAAACGGTTGCCTTCCCATAAATTGAAATGGGCGCTGCCATCGTTGGCCCACTGAATTAATCCATCGGTGCTGCCAAAATGCGCTTCAACCGCTTCGACCACCTCTGGCCCTACCTGATACTGCTCCGGGCCAATGCTAGGGCCAATCGCGGCCATGACATCGGCGGGTTTTGAGCCATAGGCATCACGCATGGCATAGAGGGTGCTCAGTGCTGCCCCCTGCACCGTGCCACGCCAACCCGCATGGGCCAACCCGATGACATGTTGAACGGGGTCATAAAATAAGATCGGCACACAGTCGGCAAAGCGCATTGCCAGCGGCAGTCCAATTTTGTTGGTAACAATGCCATCTGCCCGTGCCAGCCATTTTCGATTGGGCATCGGGCCATTGGCAACCACTGTATCGGCACTATGAACCTGCCAAACCGTACAGGCTTGCGTGCCATCCAGTCCCAACGCCGCGTACATCCGCTCGTGATTTTGGGCTACATGGGCTAAATCATCCCCGACCGTACCCCCCACATTCAGCGAATCCCAAGGGTCTTGGCTAACACCCCCCAAGCGTGTAAAAACCCCGTGTTTAATCGGGGCAGCTTCCCAAAATTCAAATTGATAATAGACCGGTTCATCCGTCGTCGTTTCGATACGTATCAAATCAAAGCCCTATGGTTGAAAATTGGTCAGTTTGGTTGATTATAACAATGAGAGAGGGTATCTGGAAGATAAGGAGAAACTTAGGAGAAACAAACAGGACTCGGTTGGGGTCGAGTCCTGTTTGTATTGTGTAATTCTGTAGAGAGATTAGTCGCCAGTCGCAGCAGCAGTTTGAGCTGACTTACCAGAGGTTACAGTGGGCAGAGTTTCAGGGACGGGCAAAACGTCCGGCCACACACTCGCGCCGTGTTCGTACACATCAATACCGATGACATCCGCCAGTTTGTTGACCCGCAGACGGCCAATTGCCTTGAGTGCACCAAACATGATTACCGAGGTAACGCCAATGAAGGCAATCGTCGCGCCAGAACCAATTGCCTGCGTAATCAACATATCCACACCACCGCCGAGCAAGAGACCGCCCTTGCCGACATATTCGCCAAAGACCAATTCGGGTTGACCAAACAGGCCGATGGCAAGTGTTCCCCAGATACCACAAGCACCATGAACCCCGAACGCACCTACCGGGTCATCAATCTTGATCTTTTCAATCAAATCAACGGCAAGCAACACTACTACACCTGCCACTGCGCCAATAATAACGGCGGCCCAAGGCATGACAAACGCGCAGCCAGCGGTAATGGCAACCAGACCCGCCAGTGAACCATTCAGGGTTATGCTCAAGTCCCACTTGCCGCTGCGGACAAATTGGAAGAACATGGCAGCCAACGCACCTGCTCCTGCACCGAGGGTCGTATTTAATGTCACTAAACCAATCAAGCCCGTATTGCCAGCGCCGAGGGTCGAGCCGGGGTTAAAACCATACCAACCGAACCACAAAATCATTGTACCCAGTGTCGCATAGGCCAAATTATGCGGGGCTGGCAGTTTGCCAAATTCACGATTGGCGCGTGGGCCAAGCATCCACGCCCCGACCAGTGCAGTAACACCCCCAACGGTATGCACAACGGTACTCCCTGCGAAATCATGGAAGCTCTTATCAAACAACCAGCCACCACCCCAGACCCAGTGAACGATGATCGGATAGGTTAGGGCTGCCATCAAACCCGTGTAAATCAGGTCGCCGATATAATCCGTGCGTTCTGCCATCGCGCCAGTGGTAATCGTGCTGGCGGTGGCGGCAAAGGCAAATTGGAAGAAGAAGAACACCAATACGGTTAGATTAGGATAGGCAATGTCGGGGTTTGCATCCGCGATGGAGTTATAGATGATGCTGCCTTCATTAATTTCAACGGCCTTACTGAGGAAGAAATTATCAGTCCCAATCAAGCCGCCTGAATCTGTACCAAAGGCAACCCCAAAGCCAACCGCCCAAAAGATAACCGCTGTTAAACCAGCATCTATGAAGTTTTCAAGTAGCGCGTTGACAACACCTTTTTGTCGTATAAGCCCTGCTTCCAAAAGGGCGAACCCTGTCTGCATGAAAAATACTAAGAAACCGGTTAGCAGTACCCATGTTGAGTCAATGGAAACCGCAAGACCCGTGATTTGACCCGCTACTTCGCCACCATCTTGATTATTGGTCGCGCCATGTTCCTCATCAATGATTGCAACCGAGTCCCCAGCAGGGTTGCCATTGTGGGCGGCTTCGACCTTTACACCAAACAGCGCCAGCGTCATTGAGGCGACTGCCAATACAAAAAGTCTTCGGAAAAGTTTAGTCCGCTTACGCATGATATATTCCCCATTTTCTATAATGATTCACTTGGAACAAAAACGAACGGTGGGCAAAGCAGAGCCTTGACCCATTGGCTTTTGGGCGCTATGATTATTGGCCCGGCGTGTGATCTCTGAATTGTGTTTTGACTTCGACCCCAGAACACTTCAAGAGCTAAGTCACGCCGCTTGTGTTATATAAGCCTTTTAGTATTGCTGATTCACCTCTCTAATTAGCCCACCTCCTTATAGATGACATCTGTCACCAAATCTTGATGACTTTTTGATGTGTACATGATAAAGGGATTTAACAATTTCCTTGTTGTCAAGATTCACAAAATTACTCAAGTTGATTTGTCCATAATATACAAATCATGTTGATCAATATTGAAGATTAATCTGTCAATTGGCTTGATAGGAGGATTTCCGGGTTGGGTGGTTAGGAAACAAAAAACCCTACCCCATCGAAAAACAGCAGGGCAGGGTTTTTGGAGCCTGGCAAAAGCCTATTGTGCGGCCAACTCTAACGCGGCACTCAAGATTTGATCTGTTCCGGCTAGGAAGTCTTCCGGATCAAAGGGCACTAGCATGTCAGGCGGATTGCCCACTTTTTCATACACCTCACCATCAGCGGCGACATATCTTTCATTGGATAGCCCGAATGTCCACCCGTTTGGCAACACACGACTTAAAACGTCGGAATAAGCTCCAGCGGTGTTTTCACCCACCATCGTGACATGGGGCAAGACATCCATCGCCAACACAAACGTTTCCCCAGCGCTAACGGTGAATTGGCTGGTCAACACAATGACATTTCCCGTAAACTGTTGAGGGCCGCCCGGTTCAACATAAAATTCACGGGAAGGGGTAAAGCCGTCACCATCGCGGGCTTGCTTGGTCGTAACGACTCGTTTTTCATCCGCAAAGCGACTTGCCAATGCCAAAGCAACCGCATCATCGCCGCCTAAATTAAAACGAACGTCAATAATGATCGTCTCCAAGTCGGCAAACTCTGCCACAATTCGATCCATTGTAGCACCCGCATTTGCCACATCGCTACCGTCTTCGGTATAGGCTGTTTCTAAAGGAATATTCACATAGCCCACTGTGTCGCTTAGTCTGCCATAGAAGATAAAACGATTTGCAATCAGCGCCTCGTCACCCTCCAACGCAAAAGCCTCCAGATTAAAACTGACCTGCCCATTCAAGGTGTTTTGGGCCACCACATTGTTCATCGAAAAAATGGTGACGACAGGCATAGGGTCATCGGCCAGCCATGACGCACTGATCGCAGGGCTAAAATCCTGCTGACCATTCGACAGCGAGATATGTTCGTCAGTTAACGGGCGTAGCATGTCGGACAGAACCGTAAAAAGTTCTTCTGGCGTGGTATCCGCTGTGACCAGCGCGCGATATTGGTCATATTGGGCTTGCCAATCGACCCCGTATAAATCGAAGAAGGCATACTGCTCATTAAAGTCGTGCCAAAACGCCTCGAAATTCAGTTCCGGGTCATCTGACACTGTGCCTCCATTGGCGCACTGCTCCGGTAGGTTCTCCAACCGCGCTGCCGTAATATACAATGTCTTATCGTCGTGCATGGTTAATTCACCATTTTCTACGACAAATTCGACATGATATTCTTCCACAGCCTCCGTGTCGAAAAGTGGTGTACAACTTACCGAGGTAATGTCATAAACTGTAACTTCCGCGCCGTTAATTTCGATCAGCATCCCATAACCATGACTGAGCCAGATGCCATCCGTTTCTGCCTGCTGTGCCTGCGCCGCCGGAAGCCCTAACATGGTCGCAACGACGACGGTCAGTAGTGATATAGCTAAAATTTTGCGCGTCATAACCTCTCCCTTGTTTGAATAGGCGACAATTTCCTGTACGCCCATTATCCGAAAAGGTTTCCCAAAAACATTCCACCATATAGCGCTTTTTGCTTTATACTCTAAACACTTCATTTTCTTAACAGGGATATTTTTTTACATGGCAGACATGGCAAAGCGTGTAGCTGATTTTGGCACCACCATTTTTAGCGAGATGAACGCCCTCGCCGCTCAATATAATGCAGTCAATTTGGGGCAGGGGAAACCGGATTTTGATGGGCCACCGGAAGTCATTCGGGCCGCGATGGAAGCCCTTAGTAATGGCGGTTTTAATCAATATGCCCCCGGGTTGGGACTCCCCGCCCTGCGTGAAGCGATTGTGGCTCACGAATCGCATTTCTATAATCTGAATCTTGACCCAGACCGCGAAGTGATTGTCACCGTTGGCGCGACTGAGGCGGTGTTTGCGGCGATTTTAGGCCTTGTTGACCCCGGTGATGAAGTGATTGTTTTTGAGCCATTTTACGACAGCTATGTGCCCAATATTTTGATGGCCGGGGCGGTTCCGCGTTATTGTCCATTGCGCCCGCCCACATGGGAATTTGACCGGGATGAACTCCGCCGCCTGTTTAATGACCGCACCCGCGCCATTATCATCAACACGCCTCACAACCCGACAGGCAAAATCTATACGCAGGACGAGTTGGCCTTTATCGCCAGTTTGTGCCATGAATTTGATGTGCTGGCTATCACCGATGAAGTTTATGAACACCTGACCTTTGATGGCCTACAATCCACCAATGTATTAAAAATGGATGGCATGTTCGAGCGCAGTATCAAAATCGGCAGCATTGGTAAAACCTTTAGTGTGACGGGTTGGAAAATCGGCTGGATTCTCGGCGCAGCACCACTCGTCGCAGGGGCACAGCGGGCACGTCAATTTATGAGCTTCGCAGTGGCCCATCCCCTGCAAGTCGGCGCGGCCTATGCTCTTAAATCGCCCTCGACCTACTATGAAGAACTCATCAGCTCATTTGAAGCGAAACGTAACCGCTTGGTCAATGTCCTCAATCGGGTGGGATTTAAAGCCGCCACGCCGCAAGGGGGCTATTTTGTGATGGCGGATTTCAGCGACATTTTTGATGGGGATGATGTCGCGTTTGCCAAATGGCTGACACAAGAAATCGGCGTGACCTGTATTCCCCCCACCTTTTTCTATAGTGAGGCCAACAAACATATCGTCAGCAAACAAGCCCGGTTTGCCTTTTGCAAATCCGATGTGCTGCTAGATGCCGCCGAAGAAAAACTGGCCTATTTGAAACACGATTAGGTAGATATACCGATGGGGATTAAACGGGAGCGCGTTCTTTGGGTTATGGGGATTGGGGCTGTCATTGGCATCGGGTTGTTTATTATGAATGGATGGCCCGATCAACCAACCACGAATGTTGCCGATGTACCTACCACAACACCTCCCGTCTACGCCACACTGCTGCCACAGTCCTTACCAACGATCTCCCCAATCATTAACACCATTTTATTTCCGGGGGTTGCCAGTGCAGGTGTGATTGTTGAAGTGCCGCGTGTGCCGGGGGGATGGGATGTACAAAATCTGCAAAGTTTGGTGGGGCATCTGGAAGGGACGGCGTGGTTTGGGGACAGCGGTAACACCGTCTTAGCAGGTCATTTTGAGGATGAAATAGGTCGCCCCGGCCCATTTCGATATTTATATGAGGCCCAAGTCGGAGATCGCATTATCATCCAGTCTGCGACGATGATGGTGTATGAAGTCCAGCAGGTTTTTTCAACCGCACCGGATGATCTCGAAGTCCTGCGTCACACCGATGCGCCACACCTGACCCTGATTACCTGCGATGCTTGGAGTTATGAAACGAAACGATATGAGGAGCGTTTGGTGGTGGTCGCCGTACCGCTTTATCAGGGTGCTCCAACGACCACCGACGATCTAAGCAACGGGGTCAATTAAATCCGGGGCTTCATACCGCGCATTGTTGACACGCGGCGATACGGGATAGTAGGTCATCTCATCCGCCGGATACGAAGTTAACAATGAAGCCAATTCAAAGGGATTAGTCACCTCAGGATTCAGCCACGTACTATACTGTTCACGCGGCATAATCACTGGCATCCGCTCATGGATGGATTTCAGCAATTCATTGGGCGTGGTGGTGACGATTGTACACGTCGTCCAGATTTCTCCGCTTTCTGGTTCTTTCCAGCGTTCCCACAAGCCCGCCAGACCAAAAAGGCCGCTGTTCTTCAATTTGATATACAGCGGTGTTTTGGGGCCGTCAGCATTGGCTTTCCATTCATAGAAGCCATCCGCCACCACCAGACAGCGGCGTTTTTTATAGGCTTCACGGAAACTCGGCTTTTCCATCAGCGTTTCGGAGCGGGCATTAATCATTCGGGCAGCGGCTTTGGCATCTTTTGACCATGAGGGGATGAGACCCCACCGCATTTGCACCAGTTGATTTTGGCCCTCGGCGTCTTGCACCACAACAGGCATCAATTGGGTTGGCGCGATGTTGTAGCGTGGCGTCAAAAACTCAATCGGTACATTCTGAAGCGAGAATGTATCCGCCAGTTGTTCGGGGTTCACGTTGGTGAGAGTATATCTTCCGCACATATGTGCTATTATACCACATTTACTCGACTAATTCCAACTATGAATCGGGCGGTCAACCTGTCCAAAGGAAATCGGTACGGGGGGTTTATAGGCTTCGGCCCGTGTTTTGATTCCTTCCAACTGCTTCCGACCCATCAGGTAATCCAATACCTCAAAATAGCGGTTATAGAACCATGCCGCCGTGCCATCAGTATAGCCACGCATCCGCACGATCAAGCGTGTACCACCATCCGTCGTGCGTTCCAGTGAATAGAGATAGGTTAGGTCAATATTGCCGCCAAATTCATGAGGGCGGTCAAACACGCCCATCAATAAATGGAGGTCATGGTCATTGACATCAAATATTTTGAGGCCGTTATCGAGCGTCGTGCCGATGGTCAAGGTGGGTAAATCACGGCGTAGATAGGTCGCGCTGGGAATGCCCCAATTATCAATCCGGTCAATCCCATAAAAGCCCGTTCGTTCACGGCCCATCTGCGTCAACCATGCCCAGACCGTTTCTGGTGCGGCATGGATGTCAATGGCGCGGGTCGCTTCCAAATTGGGGCGTGGAATCAGGGTATCGCCATTCAAGGGGCGGTTGACTTCAGCGGGTGTTGCCCCCCACCGTAACAAACGCGGACGCACCAACACATGATAGAGTCCGTAGAGCAAAATTATCAGCCGCAGCAATGAAGCAAAAAAACTGCTTGAATGTTCTTTTTCCAAAGCGACCTCCTAAATTAATTGCTAAACCCTGTGACTATACCCCAACGCAGGGCAAAATCACACTACCCCAAGCGCACCACTGTCCCACAATAGGTACAGGAGATTTGGGTCATCCCGCGCACAATCGGTTCGGTGAATGTCGCCCCACAGCTTGGACACATGGTCGGGGCATCGGCGACGGCTTCCATCGTCAGCGTTTTGTGTTCACCCACGCGCTCCGCATCAATTTCACCACTGGCGGCCTGTTTCAATTTTCCAGCGAACCATTTGGCATGGATGCCGTCTTTGACTTCAATCGTCGTTTCCCCAAACGGCCCACCCGACCCAAACTTCAGGGTGACAAGATCAATACCCCCGAACATGCCTTTTTTCTCAAAAGTCACATCGGTGATTGCACCCACCGGGCTTTCCCATATCAATTCTTGCACGGCCTTGCCGCCAAACATGCCGAGTTTTTTGCCGACCTTTTCTTTTTGTTCCATGATGAGGCGCTGATTGGTGATATACAGCAAGCCATCGGGGTTATCGTCTTTATCTTTGCCTTTTTTCCATTCGGCCTCAACGACCATATAAATCACTTCGCCTGCCAACAGCGGGAAGGATGCCTCCCCTGCACGTTCCAGATAGGTTTCAATTAGGTCAATCTGGCTGACAGTCTGGCTCACATTATTGGGGATTTCGCCGTACATGCCTTCAATGCGACGTTTCGCACCGTCCACCTCAGACGACAAGCGCGACATCGCACCGTCCAATTGGCTAATCAGGGCGTCTGGTTTAGCGCCACTAGCCGCACCCGACATTGCCCCTTTGACCAATCCGCCCCCGGCAGGTTTAGGCGGTTGGGCCACATTGGAGAGCGCCCCACCTGCCCCACTTGGTTTGACTACTCCGGCCATTTTCGCGCCTGCTCCGGCTTTCTGTGCGGATTGGATGGCAGTCTGCATTTTCGCACCCAATGAGCCTGCCCCAGTTCTAGCAGGTGCAGGTTGTCCACCTTGAGCAAGGGCGGCGTCCAATTTTTCCCACAGATCATCAATTTCCTCAATTTGTTCCTGTGCCCGCTGCAATTCTTCTTGGATAGACTGACTTACGTTTCCACGCACAGCCGCCCACTGTTCATCAAGGGCCGCTGTTTTCTGCTCCAAAAAATTGGCATAGATGTAGCCTTTGTCACGCAATTGTTTGACTTTGGCAGGCAGCCCTGCAATCGTCGTCGCCAGATCCCCCAACTGACGGGTGACATCATCCATTGCTACCAAGTCCTGAAGACTATCGAGTTTTGTCCGTAATTCAGCCACTTTAGTGTTCAATTCATCACTCATGAGTCACGCCCCTCTCAGCAAAATTAGATAGACGGAGTTTAACAAATATTCCCCGCGAACAAAACGCGATGATAGGTTTTTGCAATGCTGAAATCAGCTTTGTATAATCTGTAGGAGGTTAATAGCAAAACTAAATTTTAGGGGTGTTCACCTCAAATTCACCCATACATAATCTTGACAAGGAGAATTTTCTCAATGAATCGATTGTTGCGTGGTTTCGTGCTAACTCTCCTGATTGTAAGCTCATTATTGACATCAGCCCTCGTTTTTGGTCAGGGTGGTGGAGTCCCCAGCAATCAGGGCGTCGTAACCAAGACTGATGGAGACCTCGGTATTTACGCTGAACCCAATATCGGCAGCGAAGTTCTGGGCACCGCCCCCAATGGTGCCGTAGTGGACATTTTCGGTATTGACGGTCTGTGGGCGGAAGTCTCCTACGAAGGCGTTTCCGGCTATGCGCTCGCTTCCGATCTAGTAATTGGCCCCGCTCACGTCAATCTGCAAGGGGTTGCCGCTACCCAAAGCGATATTGCGCTACGTACCGGTCAGGACATTCAGGCTGATGTGGTCGCAACCGTCCCATCTGGCGGTCTCGTTGGTATTATGCAAATTGATGGTGTCTGGGCACTGGTCTATGATGGCGATCATGTGGGATGGACATTCGCCAATCAACTGGAGATCAGTGAACCCACCAGTGACCTTACCGATCTGGTGCAGTCACAGGCTGTCGCCGTCTCCAGCGATGACAGCGCCGTAGCCGTCCGTGCTGAACCCAACATTTCGGCTGAATCCGTCGGCGTTCTGGAAAATGGTGCCGCCGCCGCAGTCGTTGCCACTAGTGACAACGGTCTGTTTAGCTATGTCGTGGCTGAAGGTGTCAGCGGTTGGGCATTCACCTCCTCGCTGGAAATTACCCCGCGTGGTCGCGCTCACGCCACCGTTGCGGCTGGCCCTGCCAACCTACGTGAAGAAGGCAGCAAAGATTCTGCTCAGGTCACGCTGCTCGAATTCGGCACGCCACTGTTGCTGCTGTCCCGCAATGAAGCAGGCGACTGGCTGTACGTCCGTGTTCAAAGCGAAGTCTATCTTGGTGGTGAATTGACCAGCGGTTTTGAAGGCTGGATTTCGGCTAGCCTCGTGGATGCAGGCGAATTCGACCTCACCACCCTGCCGCTTTTTGAATAAAATCTTCTAGAAGTTAATCAAAAACGGTCAGCTTCTGGGTTGGCCGTTTTTGATTCCAGATACGCTATAATAAAAACACTAGAACATCTATTGCAATCCAGCACGAGTGGTCATGGAAAATCCCCAGTCGCCTCCAGTATCGCAATCGAATAGCCTTGTAGTTGCCAACCCTGCCGACGTCACTTTTAACTTCATTGCGGTGTTACAGGGCCGAGCCAGCAGCACCCACACCTATCGCGCCTATGCCCGTTGGGTAGATCGCTATCTGGCAGACATGACGGGCCTTGATACCACCAAAGGCCGCGCTCGCCGTGCTCGTATGGAAGCCCTGCCCTTAGCCAATATCCTGCCGATCATGAACTCGACTCTTTTGCGTACATGGCTGGGACAGATTTCATCGGAACAGCAGGGCAAGCAGGCCTTGAATCAAGCCCGTTCCGCGATTATCACCTTATCTTCGCTGCTATCCGAAGCGGGCTGGCTAGATGACTACACCGCTGCCGCCATGACCAATGTCCGCATCCCCCGCGCTGAGACGGGTCAACGGCAAGGCCGCTGGTTGTCAGTCGAACAAGTCAGATTGTTGATGCAGGGTGCAGAAGACATCGCCACCACCAACATTCAGCGGGCACGCAACGCCGTCCTAATTCGTATGTTGTGTATTATGGCGCTCCGCCGTGAAGAGTTGACCGAAATCCGTTGGAAAGATCTGCACACCCAAGCAGGCCGCCCGGTGCTGCTGATTCATGGTAAGGGGAGCAAAGCCGCGCTTGTGGATATGCCGAATGTGGTTTTGAAGGCCATCCAAAATTGGGCGCAATTTAGGAGCCAAGATGGTCAACTGCCCTCCCCCGAAAATTTCCTGTTATGCGGTTTTTATAAATCAGGTCGTCCGCGTCCGGGGGGCCTTACCGCTGATGCCATTTGGCGGGTGGTTAAAGATGCCGCCAAAATCGCGGGATTAGGCAATGTCGCCCCTCATGACCTCCGGCGCTCGGTGGCGGGTAATTTGGAGCAAAGCGGTGTACCGATTGAGACCATTTCGCGGTTGCTGCGTCACTCGAATGTCGCCATTACCCAACAATATCTTTCCAAACTCCCGCGTGAAAATGAAGGCGCGTTGTTGATGGCAGATTTGCTCAACTTTGACCCAGACTAAAAAAGCCCCTCTCGATATTGACATAGAAGGGCTTCTGAAGTCCCTCTCCATGCAATGGGGAGGGATTTAGGGTGGGGAGTTGCCTAATCCATCGCAGCTTCGGCCACTGCTGGCTCATTGCGTTTGATACCCGCCATCAACAACCCTAACTGCTCACGAGTGGCGGCTTTGGCCTCCAACGTTTCGATAATCTGGCCCTTATACATCACCGCGATACGATCTGACAGCGACATAATTTCATCCAACTCGGCTGAGACCAACAGTACCGCCGCTCCTTCATCGCGTTGGGCGATAATTTGCTTATGGATGAACTCAATGGATCCCACGTCAATTCCGCGTGTCGGTTGGGCGGCAATCAACAAACGCGGCTTGCGGCTAAATTCACGGGCCACCACCAATTTTTGCTGATTCCCACCCGACAGTGAGCCACCTTCGACCAACGGCGATGGAGTGCGGATGTCAAACTGTTCAATCAAATTTCCGGCGTGTTGCACCGTGCCGTCCAAATTCAGCAAAAGGCCATTTTTCTCTTGTACCAGTTGCCGTTGTACCGCCAAACGCCGCAGGACACGCATAATGGTCGAGGCGACTAAATGTGCCACGATACTAAACACCAGCGTCGTTATCAACAAACTCAGCAACGCAATCACCAACGGCGTATTGAGATAACCCTGTTCGACAGGGTTCATGGCGCGATCACTGGGTACGGTGCGGAAAGCAGACGGCACATCATAGCGATCCAAAATGCCATACCACAGCGAATCTTCCCATACCGAGAGCCATGCAAAGCCTAACACCGCGAATACTACCCCAAAGATGATGGCATAAAACGCACCGAGGAAAGGCACTTGGATCGGGGTCGGCGGCTCGGAATAGGGTGCTTCGTAGTAGTCATTTAAAATCAGGTTTTCGGCGACGGTAAAGGGTTTGACCATGCCATATTTGATGCGGTCTTCCGGCACATGCGCGGTTTGCATATTTTTGACATGGCGCGGGGTGATGGAATGAAGTTTTTGCCCAAGCAATTCCACAGTGCCCTTTATCAATGGGCGTAATCCGGTAATCACCTCGACCAATTCGGTTTGACCGTTGCCCTGTACACCCGCGATGCCTAAGACCTCACCTTCGCGCACTTCAAAACTCACCCCATTGAGCGCCACTGCACCACGATCATCCATCGCCTGCAAATCGGCTGCCTGCAAAACGACTTCACGAGGTTTGGCCTCGGTTTTGTCTACCCGCAGCAGCACTTCACGTCCGACCATCATCGCTGCCAATGAAGATTCGGTGGCTTCGGATGGAGTAGTCGTCCCAACAACCTTGCCGCCGCGCATGACCACGATATGGCTGGCGACCTCAAAGACCTCTTTCAATTTATGGGTGATGAAGATAATCGAAACGCCCTGCGAGGCTAATTCGCGCATAATCTTAAACAGTTCGCGGCCTTCTTGGGGGGTCAAGACGGCGGTGGGTTCGTCCAAAATCAAAATATCGGCTTTGCGATAGAGCGCTTTGATAATTTCGACACGCTGTTGGGCGCCGACGGGTAATTTTTCGACCACCGCATCGGGGTCAACTTCCAATCCATATTGGCGGGAGAGTTCACGCACGCGCTGTCCGGCAGTTTGGGCATTACGCACACTAAAGGCATCATAAAATAAATTCACAAATGCCTCAATAATGCCATCCAGTGCCGAAGTGGAACGTTCTTTGTTGGGGTGCTGCTGGCGATTTCGAACTGTCCATGCAAAAACCATCCCAATGAAAACAGCCCCGATGATAGTTAATAAGACTTGCATCGTGGGGTTGACATCCTTTAACGCCACATACAACTGCCAAACATACACCGCCCCAATCACTACCATCACTGACCAATCAAACGGGGAAAGCCAACCGGGGGTCAATTGATGTCCACGCCATGTCTTGATACCAAGATAGACAAAAGCCAACAGCAGACCCGCTGTGACAACATCGCGTGCAACGGGGGGCACATCTTCGGCCAGTTGATGCCAAAAGGTGTTGTAACCCGCTTGGCCTTTTACAAACGTGCGTGAGGTTAAGCCATCGTGCGTATTTTCATAGGTATAGTCCACGCCATAAGTCACATCAATTTCGTCAAGCAGCGCATTCAACTGCGCCTGCCGACTGCCCGCACGTTCAATGGTGCGCCATGAAATTTCATTCTCAAATGTACCCGCCGCGCCACCTTTGCCGTTGACATTACCGACAGGTTCTTCGGCTTCGGCAAAAAAAGTGACATCGTGCTGGAGAATAACAGTGATGAGGCCCATCTCGGTGATTCGCAGCATCTGATTACCAACCCAAAACGCCACGATAATCAGGGCCAAACGCCAAGCTGCCCCCCATGCGACACGTAAAACCCCTGTGACGGTTTCCCATTGGTTAAATAGAAAATCGAACACAAACGCCAAGCCTGCGGCCACCGCCGTCGCGCCTAAAAATAGGGCTAACAATGCACCTGCCGCGCCTAAGCCATCTCCGGTGTTCGATTGCAATACCAAAAACCAGACGGCATAGACAATCAAAGCACCCAACGCAAACAGCGGCCAAGATAGTGGCGTTTTGCTTTCGGATGGTTTCAAGCGGTCTACTAGAATGGGCGGCAGTATAACCGCCGTACCAAAACCCACCGCGATACCAATAGCAAAGACCACCAACGAACCAATAATCTCCCCGCTGCCATCTGCTGCCCCCAGCATCACCCCCAATGCCGCCAGCAGTTGAAGCACGACAGCGGCAATCGGACGTACACGTTTTAGTGTTTCTCGTTTTGATCCATTTTGACCACTACTGGCGAGCCGCACCAGCCAACGTGCCAACACCAATGGAAGCCCTGCTGCCAGCACTGCAAACGCGAAGATGTTGTAGATGAGGTCATTTTGAAACGACAGCCATACCAAGCCGATACCAAACAGAAGAGCAAAAAAGATAGCAAATAAGGTGCGCCGATGGGGGGCTTCTTTTTCTTCCCCCAAAACCACGTTTTCCGCGACGGTCATCACATTTACCAATTGGAAGTGTTGATGCACCATGCCGATGCCGCTGTGAATGGCCTCACGCGGGCTGGTAAATTTGACTTCTTTGCCTTTAAGAAAAACTTGGCCTTCCTCTTGATGATAAAGGCCATAGATAATATTCATCAGCGTGCTTTTACCCGCGCCGTTTTCACCCAACAAAGCCAAGATCTCACCGCGCCGTAGTTTGAGGTCTACGCGGTCATTAGCAAGGATACCGGGGAAACGTTTGGTTACATTACGCGCCTCTAGCACCACATTTTGTTCATTTAAATCCGTGTTGTCCATTAAATTAATCTCACTGGGGGTCAGGAATTTTGGGGTAGAGTATAGCGCAGGCGGGTCATCCGCAACAGCACCTTGCAGCCGAGCGCAGTTCCCCCTATACAGAAGTTCTTATAAAAATTCCCATCCCATCCCTGTATAATGAAGGTACTTTTGTATTGAAAACATCAAGATGGTTCAAAACAGCCTATGTATGGAGACCCCAACCGTCAGCGCCAATTGCGACGCCGCGAACGCCGCCAGCAGATTTCGAGTTTTCAAGTGGTATTTGTTTCGATTTTGGCGATAGGTCTGCTGCTGACGATTAACTTTAGTGCTCGTATCCGCCGCAGCCAGCAAATCAATGACCTACGCGGCAATATGCAGGCGACCATCACAGTGTTGGAAAGCATCCGAACCAATCTGCGTCAAGAACGGGATTATGTCGCCAGCGATGATTACATCATTGAATGGTCCCACCGCGAAGCCAAGATGGTGCGACCCGGGGAGCGGTTGGTGATTCCTGTACCCGGCCTGCCACCTGTTGCAACCGCTCCGCCGCGTGAAACTCCCCCACCCCCTGAAAATGACGAACCGGATATACCCATCTGGCAGTTATGGTGGAATCTCTTTTTTGACAGCGAACCGCCGGGGTGATGCTTCTATCCAGCTAATCCCGCCACCAATAAATCCAGCGCCAGCACATCTTCAACCTTGCTTGTCTTGATGGCGACATCAGTTTCCAACAGGTGGCGGTAAATCTGCTCCAATTGCTCAATCGAGCCGAATGTTCGCGCTTGACGGGCCAATTTATCGGCTACAAACCCCGGTAGCCCCAAAAATTTCGGCAACTCTTTGGTCGCTGTGCCATTGTCCAACAAATCGCGGGTCTGAATCAACAGGCGAAATTGCCGAATAATCATGCCAAATAGCTGCAAGGCATCACTTTCCGATAACAATTGATGCAGCAGAGCCGTCGTCTTTTGGGCATTGCGCTGGCCGAGGGCATCTACCATCTCAAACACATCCACCTGCGCGACATAGGGCGTCAGCAGCGCGATTTCTTTTTCGGTAATGAAGCCTTTTCTCCCCACATAGGACGCCAATTTGACAATCTCGTTATCCAATGCGCGTAAATCCTCGCCAATGACTTGGGCAAGGGCGGCGGCGGCACGTGGCTCAATCATGACATCATAGGCTTGGGCCTGTTTGTTAATCCATGCGATCGGATTCTTGGGGGGATTAAAGACCTTGACATAACCTGAGGGGTCTTGACCAATCAGTCCTAAGACAGGATGTTTGTCCGATAGGGTTTGATATTCGATGAACACCAAGCGGGAGGATTCGGGGAGACTCGGCAATTCCGTTACCAATCGCGTCAGTTGGTCTTTGGAATCTTTGCTTGCTCCCTTGCGTGTCAAATAAGTCAACATCCCTGTGACCAATAGCAAACGGCGATCACTGAGAAATGGCATGACTCTAGCTGAGGCCAGTACATCAGCAACCGAGATTTTGCTGCCCTCATATTCACTGATATTGAGGTCATCGCCCATTTGCTGGCGCATTTCATTGACCTGTGCCTTGATGCTGTATTCATCTTCGCCATGAAAAACATAAAAGGTCGGTGCTTTGCGGCTCATCACATTCCCTTTAGTTGATTTCAACTGTATCTATGATGATATATTCACAGGCAGGGTTCGCGCTACAATCCGAGGCAGGCGCGATCTGCAATTGGGTGAAATTAGTATCCGTAAAAGTATAGACCTTGACGCCGACCCGATAGCGTCCGGGGGGTAGATTTTCGGGATGCAACACATGCCCATCAAAATAATAGCCGCCGGGATTCCAATTAAGCGTAGGGGCGCGATTTTCAAAAGGGTAGCTATCATGACCGCAACCCATCTCGCAGGCACGCTGGCCTCCTTCATTCAGCAGAAAAACTGAGGTGGTGTAATTACGTTCCGGCTTGGTGATCGGCGACCACAGCAGATTGATGGTCACGCCATCTTCAAAAGTAGAGGCCGTCGCTCGTGTAAGCTGCAAATTTTCGTCAAAAACAGCACGCGGTTCAGTTTGGGGCAGACGATCAAAACGCCATAATTCGACTGACCAGTTCGGATTTGGATCCCACGTAAGGACGGCGGTCTGCAAATAGCCAAGTTGGGCCAGTTCCGGGCGAATGTCACGGTAAGGTGCGTTATGCTGCACAACCCACACGCCCTCCGTATCGGCTAATTCTTGCCCTAGCCATGCCTGAAAATCGGCTTCATGTTCATGTCGGCGCAGTTCGGTTGGCAAATAGGCCGTGCCATGCTGGTCAAAATAATAGAACTGGGCATAGGCATCAAAATTGGATTCAATCAGGGCTATCTCGTCGTCGGTGGTATGCTCGGCGACAAATCCAGTAATTTCGGGCCATGGAAGATGCAAAGGATGGTCGGCGCTAGTCGTGGTCAGAGCCTGTGCAACGATAAACAGCACTACCACTGCCCGTTCATAGCTTCGGAATTGCATCAAGGCGTAGGCGAAAATCACCGCCAACACAGGCAAGATGACGGACAGGGCGCGAAACGACAGGATGGCATAGTCGGCATTGATGGCAACCGTCAATCCAACCGCCACAAGGGTGACAAGAATAGGCACTATCACAGGATGGACAAGCGGTTTTTTGGCAGAGGGTGCCCTAAATATCATTGGGATGATGGCAACTGCCAGTAAAATCAACCAAAATAATTCGGGTCGGCCTAACAACTGAAAAGCCAGCACTTTGTAACTGTCCCATGAATTGGGCAGGGCATGACCCAATCCGCCGGAAATTTCTTGAGTCATCTGGCGATAGAGAACAGGCAGCCACAGCAGGTAGGACAGGCCAATCGCGCCATTTGCCAGCACAAACGGCAGCAATTTTCGGCATAGGCCACAGGTCAACAGCGCATGAATCGCCAGCGCCAGCAGCACAAAACCACCCCAATAGTGTGTCCAGAGCAAGGCCGACCCCGCTACTGCGAAAATCACACCATTTTTGCGATTGGGCCATCTCCAAAATCGCCAATAAGCCCACAGGGTCAACGCCGCCAATAACTGCTGCATAGGGTACTGGCGGATTTCCTGACTCAGCACCTGCACCAAATCTTGCAGGGTATAGAGCAGTGCCGCGATTAGGCCCGTCTGGACATTCAACAATGTTCGCCCCAGCCGATAGACCATCGCTACTGCCAAGAGGGTCGTTAGGACGGTGAAATAGCGCATTTCAAAAACGGTGTCGCCTGTGATTTGTCGCCAGCCATAGAGGGCATAAAAATACAGTGGCGGGTGAACATCTTCATTAACGCGCTCCGTCACTTCGGCAAGATTCGGTGCATCAGTGGCCCAAACCGTCCAGCCCTCATCCACCCACAGCGGCGGGTGATCCAGCGTAGGTATCAGCAGGACGGCGCTGAAAATCAGCAGGGTAACCATGACAAAGACGGGCCAGTGACGCATAGGGGTTTACCGGATTTCGATAGGCGCTAACAAAATGAGTTCACAGGCGGCGTTGGCACTGCAATCCGAAGCAGGCGCGATGGTCAGTTGGGTGAAATTGGTATCCGTAAAATAGTAGACCTTCACGCCGACTTGATACCGTCCAGAAGGTAGGTTGGCGATGTCGAGGGTATGGCTGTCGAAATAGAGACCACCCGCCTCCCAATTCAATGTGGGAGCGCGATTCTCAAATGGGTAGCTGTCATGCTGGCAGTCATTGACACAGGCCAATCCTCCTCCCATATTCAGTAAGAAAACTGAAACGGTGTAATTCCATGCAGGTTTGGCATTTGGCGACCACAGCATATTCACGGTGATTTGATTGGCATGGACATCCACCACCGGGCGGAATAATTGCAGCACGCCGTCGAAGGTGGTACGGGGTTCACCTTGCGGAGGACGATCATAGCGCCATGCCTCAATCGGGCGACCTACCGTCGCAGGCCATGTTACCGGAGCCGCCGTCGCCACAAAGCCTCGCGCCGCCAAATCGCCGCGAATATCGTAATAGGGCCAATCGAGTTTGGCGACCCAAACCCCCGTTTCATCCGCTAAAAGTTGGTCAAGGTATACCCCAAATTTGTCGGGGTTAGATTCACGCATGGTCTCGGTGGAGACATGCCGCATATCCACACCAGAATGATCGAGATAATAGCCAACCGCAAATTCATCCGTGTCCAATTCAAATAGGATTACATCATTTTGGGTGCTGTGCCGCGCCAAAAAATCGCTCATAGCAGGCCAAGGGGGACGAATCACTGGGCCGGCACTGGTGGTTGTGAGGGCATAAATCACGACAAAACCCACCATAATCAACTGCTCCCGCCAGCGAAATTGGGCAAGGGTATGAGCGGCAAGCAAACACAAAGAGGGGATAATCACTGCCAACGAACGCCATGAGAGGCTGGGATAATCGGTATTGAGCAGTAGGGACAGGCCAACCGTCAAAATAACCACCGCAGCGGGCAAAATACTGGCAACGGTGGGTCGCCAACGTTTGGGATCAGTCGCAGTGAATGTGCCTAAGATGCCGACTGCCGCCAGCACCAACCAAAACGCTTCGGGAATACCGACCAATTGATACGCCAATGTTTTATAGACCACCCATGAATTATCAAGAGCGTGTGGCAGACCATTGGGGCGTTCGAGGGTGATCTGATGATAAATCACGGGTAGCCATGCCGCATATAAGGCCACCATTGCCAGATTCGCTAGTAAATAGGGTCGGAAATTTCGGCGGCGGGTGAAAAGGGCGTGAAGCCCAAGCGTCAAGAGGACAAAGCCCCCCCAATAGTGCGAATAAATCAGGGCCGCCCCTGCCAAAGCAAACGCGATGCCTCTGCCCCGCGTGGGTCGTTCCCAAAAACGCCAATACAGCCACACCGCCAGTGCCGTGAACATCAGTTGTTGAGGGTAATGGCGAACTTCTTGGGTGAGGACAATCACCAAATCATGCAGGCTATAAAACAAGGCCGCAAAGATACCCGCCGTTGGGGAAAACATGGCACGGCCTAGACGGAACATAATGGCTGTGCCAATCAGGGTCAGCAGCACGGAATAATAGCGCATCTCGAAGATGGTATCACCCGTGAACTGCCGCCAACCCCAGAGGCCTATAAAAAACAACGGCGGGTGAACATCATCCGCCACCCACGCGCTGATTACTTCTACCGGGGAATCTTCACTGCTGGCGGCGATTGTCCACCCTTCATCCGCCCACAGTGAGGTATCGGTTAAGCCATATATCCAGACCCCTGCCCCCAACAGCAGCACCGCCGCCATTAGGGCAAGGGCACTTTGCTGACTAAGCGCCATTCAACTGCGCCTCAGCCGCTTGGATACGTGCCAGCGATTCGTCTTTGCCTAATACTTCCATCGTTTCAAACAACGGTGGCGAAACCTGTTGGGCAGTGGTCGCCATACGCAGCGTGCCATATACTTGGGCCTTTTTCAGCCCCAACTGCTCCACCAGCGGTTCCATCACAGTGGCTTGGACTTCATGGCTAAAATCCGTCAGGGTGGCAAGGCGCTCATAGCTCAGATGCAGCACATTTCTCGTCCCAGCGGCATCCATATTTTTCTGGATGAGCTTGTCGTTTGGGCACGGTTCAAAATTGAACATAAATTTCAACAGGGCGACCGCTTCCGACAGCGGATTGACCCGTTCACGAATATGGGGTGCGATCTTGACCAACTTGGCACGATCTACGTTACCATAGGCTTTTTGCAGGAATGGCACTAGGCGATCTGCCAAATCCTCATCGGTCAGTTCGCGGATATAGACCCCATTTGTCCAGACCAACTTTTGGAAATTGAAGGCGGCACTGGCAGGGCTGACACGATCAATATCAAAACGGGTGATGGTATCTTGTACATTGAAGATTTCTTGGTCGTCGCCAAAGCTGTAACCAACATTGGTCAAAAAGTTGATGAGGGCCTCCGGCAAATAGCCCGCCTCACGGTAATCATTGACCATAACGGGCACGATTTTGCCATCTACCATCGGCGGATTGCGTTTGGACATCTTGCCTTTACCATTGGGGTTCAACACGACGGGCATATGTACCCATTCTGGTTCATCCCAGCCAAACGCCTCATACAAATTGTGATGCAGGGCCAACGACGGCAACCATTCCTCGGTGCGGGTGACATGGCTGATCTGCATAAAATGGTCGTCAATCACGACGGCAAGATGGTAGGTCGGGAAACCATCGGATTTCAGCAGCACCATGTCACTGAGTTCTTCATTTTTAAAGACCACATCACCGCGTATCCGGTCATGGGCCACCGTCTCACCTTCGAGCGGCATGGCAAAACGAATGACATAGCTGCCGCGTTCTTTTTCGAGTTTGGCGCGTTCCTCGTCGGAGATGAAACGGTAAATGCGCTCATAGCCTGCGATTCTGCCGCCGCGTGTTTTTTGGGAAATTTCACGGGCACGGGCCAATTCCTCTTCGGTAGCGAAACATTTGTACGCCTTGCCTTGTTCGACCAACCAATGCGCCCATTTTTGATATAGTTCCAAGCGTTCACTCTGGATGTAAGGGCCATAGGGGCCACCCACGTCCGGGCCTTCATCCCACTCCAAGCCCAGCCAGCGAATATCCTGCATCAATTTATCGAGGGCATCTTGGACAAAACGCTTTTGGTCGGTGTCTTCGATACGCAGGATAAATTTGCCGTTGCTGTGGCGAGCAAAAAGCCAAGTGAGCAACGTGGTTCGGGCACTGCCAATATGCAGATACCCGGTGGGGCTGGGCGCAAAACGCACCCGCACAGGTTTGTCGGTCAAGATCAACACCTCCGATACGTTTTTTGATGACTCGTGGACTTTGGATTATAGCAGGCGGGTCAAGCCGAAAAAATGCCCAATCCCTATGGGTTCATGGCGGTATACCTAATTTTCCCAACCGCTAAAATCACGGACAGAGAATCAAGGTCGGGGTTAAATAGCTGGCGGTATTTCTGAAGATAAATATAAGCAGCCGTTTTTTCGTTTAATAGGGGACGGCTACCGCACTCCAGACCCCCGGCGCACCCGTGATGAGGATATAACTCTGGCCCGTTTGGGTAATGTAGAGCATCTCACCGCGTTCAAAGGTCTGGATATAGCCTGTGCCGCCACTTTCGAGGTTATTGGCCCATCCCAAGCCATCTTTGACTCCACCCGATTCCCGCCAAACCTTGCCAAAGCCACGAATCGGCTCCTGCAAATTCGGGCTAGGGGCGACAAGGCCCGTTGAGGATGGGTCAACACCGTCGCGCCATGTATCGGCAAAGCGTTGATAGGTGCTGTTGGCATAGAGGACATAAATGCCAGATTGATTGGTTGTACCGACAGACGATACCCAAATCATCGCACCACGCTCAAAGGTTTGGAAAGCGGTCTGGACAGGAACGGCCTGTCCAATCGGACATGCGAGTTGAGCAGCTAGGGTTGGATTGCTGGTATAGATATTTTGGAAACCTCCCATCGGTGGTGTGGGGCATGTTCCAGCAACAACCACTCCCGGCACAGCCCCAACCGGTACAAAACCGACGGCCCCCGGCGTGACCGGAGTATCGGTAGGGGTTGGAGTAAAGGTGGGGGTCATGGTAATTTGGCGTGTTGGCGTCAAGGTCGGGGGCTGTGGGGTGAAATTGGCAGCAACGGAATCTTGTGGGAGGGTCGGTGCAAGAATCGCCGTTGGTGCGGGGGTATAGGTGTTCGTGACGATGATAAATTCGGGCGTGGCAGTGACAAATATCGGCGTCAAAGTAGGATCGCCTTCAAAGACACTACAAGCCGAAATCAACATCATTACGATGAACAAGCCACTTAGAATGGCAATCCGTTTTTTAGGCATAAACATCATTCAAAAAGAGGGTGGGCAATCACCAATTGCCCCCACCCTGCTGATAACCGGAATCGTCGTAATATTGGTCTTGGCCCCGCTGACCGTACCCCTGATCATAACCTTGATCGTACCCCTGCTGCGGGTAATTGCCTCCCTGCTGTTGAGGATACGTTTGCTGGGGATAGGTTTGTTGGGGGGAGGTCAAATATTGTTGGGTATTTGGCCCACCGTAACCTTGTTGACCATATCCACCACTGGAAGCCATATTTTGCGGCGGCGCATCAACAGCACGGTTACGATTGGTGCTGTTTTCCCATGCCTTCAATTTGGCTTGCATTCCGTTGATGTCCAACAGATATTCGGGCATCCAGCAAATGCCAAACAACTCAGGATAAATATCCTTCTTGTAAGGCGTAACGCGAACTTCCTCAACCGTGCCCGCAATTTGTTTCCACTTGGCATTGATTTGCTGCAATTCATATTCAAAACGTTGTTGGGCAGCATCCATCTCAGCTTCGACTTCACGGATGACGGCGTTGCTCTCTGCCACATCCCCTTTGGCTTGGCCCTTATAACGACGGGCACGGCTGACGCGGGACAAGGTATAGGCAGTATGACCACGCATCAAGCTAACCACCGCTTCACCCAATGTGAACAACTCTTCCTGACCCAAATCTTGAAGGGCCTGCTGGTCGGTACGCAGTTCACGTTCCTCGCGTCGGATTTTTTCTTCAAGGCGGTCAAAAATGGCCTCATATTTCGCCGTCACTTTGTCAATTTCGGCGTCACGGGCTTCACGGGCAGCGGCATTCACCCGCATCTGGAAATCTTGGAAACCCGTGCCGGGTGTGCCATAAATATCCAATGTGGAATTGTAGGGAAGGGTCATGCCAGCAGTACGGGTTAAGTAATCCACGACTTCATTTTTCAATGCGGTCAGGCGTGCCCGATCCGTCATGCCGGGTGATAATTCACCATAGGCTGCTTGTTGGAAGGGTGCAGCGGATAGCTGTGACGGCACCACCGGGCGATCACGATATTGATCCCATTGAATCAGGCCAGCACGATCCAAATTGGGGATATAGTAGGCATAGTTTTCGACCATATTGACCCCGGAGCGGCGATCCAGATAGCGCACCTGTACCTGTGCCAGCAAGAAGGGCGTATAGACGACCTGATTGCCCCCAAATTGCGAGGCACGCTGGCCCATTTGCCGTTCCCAACGCGCAATAGCCTGCTGCAAGGTGACAATCGAGGGTAAATAATACTGATTGATGGTGGACGAAATCACTGGTGGCGTAAAGCTGTAACCCGGTGGCAAATCAGCATCACGCTCAAAACCTGTCACTGACATGGTATTGCCACTGGCAGCGGACTTGCTCGCCGCAGACTTGCCGGATTTGCCCCGACTGGACGATGGCACAGCTACCCCGGTATTAAAATCGGCGTCTTGCCCAGCAAATGGTGCGGTGGGCGGTGTGTAGGATTGTGGTGCAACGGGCGCTCCACCACCTTGATAGGGCGCAGTCGGCGGTGCAAAAGGATTAACGGGAGACTGATAGGGTGCAGTAGGTGGATTATAGGATTGGCCTGCATAGGGCGATGCCCCGGTTTGGTAGGGGGCAGGCGGCGGGGTGAAACCTGTCGGGGCTATACCTGCCGTGTTATTTTGGAAGGGCGCGGCGGGCGGTTGGTATTGTACAGGGTTATAGACCCCAGTGTTTTCAGGCAGGGGCGGCGGTGGTGGAACAACCCCCAACCGACCCGTATTTGGCGTTTCTGGCAATGACATCGGCGGCAGAGTTGAGCCAGCAGGCGCAGGTGAATATTGCTGCTGGGGCGTATAGGTCGGCACACTGGGCGGCTGTGGGGTAAACCCACCCGCAGCACCCGGCGCAGGGGTATAGGGTTGTGACAGGGTTGGCTGTGGGCCTGTGGCCGATGGTGGTTGCCCATAGGCAGGCGGAAAACCTTGTTGCGGCGGCTGTTGCCCATAGGCAGGCGGCGCGGCTTGGGGTTGCTGTCCATAAGCGGGAGTCCCATACGGCGCGGTGTACTGTGGCTGTCCATATTGAGATTGAGCAGCAAAAGGCGATTGGCTGTATTGGGCCTGATTGGTCAATTGACTCATCCGAGGATCCATCAGACGGCGAATTTGGTCACGGGTGAGTGGCCCACGCAAATAGGACATGGCCCAACGGGTATGCAACAAAATCGGGCCGCCGGGGTCATGCACATTGTTCATGACAAACACACGCGGGTCAACCGATGAAATCAGCTTATCTAGTGTTTCAAGATTGAGTTGATTTTCGGCACTGGAAACAGTCGCCAAACCATCCAACACCTTTTTCTTGTCGTTTTCGGTCTGCAAGCGACCAATAAACCATGTCCCAGCATTAGAGAGGCCTTTATAATCCAAGTCGCCGGGGTTTTGGGTTGCTAATACTACCCCAATCCCAAAGGCACGGCCTTGTTTCAGCAAGCGCAGCAGGGGTTCTTTAGTGGGCGGGTTCTTGGGATAGGGCGGCAGATGACCATAAACCTCGTCAATGTACAAGATGGCGCGTAGGCTGGTCGTACCACTCATGGAACGCATGGTAGCCAGAATATTTTCTAGCAGCAGCGTCATGATAAAGGTACGCTCAGCGTCGCTGAGATGGGCAATATAGAAAATATTGATGCGCGGCTTGCCTTGTGGAGTATACATCAAATATTGCAGGTCAAGCGGTTCACCCCGCAGCCAGCTTTGGAAACTGGGCGAGGCAATGATGTTGTTTAGTTCCATCGCCAGCTTGAAGCGCTCTTTTTCTGGGAAGAAACTGTCAATATCCAGCACCCCCAATTTATTGAAGGGTGGCTGCTGCACTTGGACGATTATGTCTTGCAGATTGAGATCAATGCCCCCGCGCCACGCATATTCAAACAGGTTGGAAATCAGGACGTGCTCGCGGCTGTTGACGGCATTGGGCGTTTTCATCCCGGTAAGGGCCAACAAAGCAGTCGTGATCCCCCGGATACGCTCACGGTGATATTCTTCGTTGCTGTCCCAACCTTCACGCGGGGCGTGCATGGCATCCAAAATGCTAATTGGCAACCCCGCATCCGAACCGGGGGTGTAGATGCTAAATTCAGCGGCATTCTTGAGCGCCGCAATCCGTTGTGGGCCAATACCCCAACTGCTTAACCCTTCACGCCAACGCTGCGAAATATCACGGGAATATTCACTGAGTTCCAGACCGGCCCGCCGTGCATCATCCACATTGACCCAAGGGCCAAAATCTTCCGGACGCAGTTCGGGGAAGGTTAGCAATAAATTGGTGATGTCCCCTTTGGGATCAATGATAATCGCCGGGAGGCCATCTAGGGCGGCTTCTTCCAAAAGCGTAATGCACAGGCCAGTTTTGCCACTGCCCGTCATCCCCACTACGACAGCGTGGGTAGTGAGATCACGCGAATCATAATAGACCACATCGTCTGATAAGCGACCAGCATTAGGGTCATATTGACGACCCATGTAAAACGTTGTAGGGGCTTCAATAAAGGGCATAACGTTATCGCCTCACTTGTTGACTATCTGGGGCAAAACTAACTGCACCAAAACATGACTCTACCACAATTCCAATAATATCACGAATTGGACACCAGCACATATATTCTATCTAAGAAAGCCCTGAAAGATGGGGGGCAAGCGAATTGTTAGGGAATTTCAATGGCTTTCAGACGTTCAAATGCGTCGCGAATGGCATTAAGCTGTTCACTGCTTTCAGGCAATTCACCATAGCGCACCGCAACATAGGCATCGGTAATCAAGCGGATTTCGGTCTCGCCGCCGGGAAAAGCACGACCCAATGAACGACGGTATTCATTCGGCGTTTCAGCCTTGCGACGGGGAAACCCACGTTTTTCAGCAAGGCTTGCCATACGAGAATATGTCCAGCGTACCGAAAGCGCCGCCAACAAATCACGCCCTCCCCCAAATTGACGCATGAGGTTTAGGGCCTCCCCGATGCGCCGCAGTCGGTTACCTAGCCCTTTGCGAATATCGGCCATAATCTCGCGCCGATCTAAGAGTTCGCTGTCCTCGTCGGAGAATAATTCAGCATCGCGCAGGAAAAACATCATCAACCAGAAAAATAGAGGAATCACTACACACAATAATATAAAGCCGATTCCGATACCCGTTCCAACAAAATCAAAAACGTCGGCCACAATATTTTCACCTGTGCCCTGCGCGGGTTCATCTACCACTGGGCCGCCTTCAATCGAGCCGATATTGTCTTCCTCCGACTCTGATATTAGGATTTGGGAGGCAAGATAGGCAAAGGGAATGGTCAAGGCCAGCGCCAACGCCACACAGCCTACAAACATAGACATATTGATGACCACACGAGCCATCGCCATGACCAACATCAGCATCAAAAGTCCCGTAATAACCCACGACGCCTTTTCTCGATCCACACCCGATAACAACATGGCAAATAAAAACCCGATCGTTACGATCACCACCACCACCAATGCGAGAAAGCCAAACCAAGTCAGGCCAAATCGGGCACGTTGCGTATCATCCTCGACCTTGAGATTCACCGAACGGGACAAGGCCGTGGAGAGTAGTGAAGTTGTAAAAAAGAGGGGCAATACCACGACAAATTGATCACTGACCGTGCGGGAACTCAGTGCGCCAAAAACAAAAAAAGCCAAAATGCCTATTCGCATCTGGGTACTGACCGCAGTCATGTTGATATAGAGACGTCCGAGTGAAAAAGCCCGCTGCCAAAACAACCGGATTAAGGGTGCAATAAAAAAGGTGATGGGAATCTGTGATCCAAAAAAACTAAACGCTTTGACAAAATTTAAGTCTATGCTATTGCCTGTTTCACGGAGAATGGGCATAAGGGACACGGTGACCAACAAACCAATGAATGTGCCCAGCAGCAGCATACGAAATTGGGCATAGGCCGATTTTCGCATCCGCATCATGTAGCGGCGCAGCAGCAGCGAAGGCATAAAATTGATGCCGACGAAAATCAGTGCATACCCCATCTGAGTTGGCAGGACTGATCCAAACTGTTTCTTAAAAAAGTCGTGAATCCACATCAAAACGACTGAAATCCACATGACATGCGATAGACCCATCAGAATATAAGTGGCTTCGCGCCGCCAAACCACCGGCGAGGGCTTGAATTTAAAAGTCGGGCCTATCGCGTCTACTCGAACATCAAGGGCTGACATGTTCGGCCTCCTGCGTTTTTTTGGCTTCTTGTTCGGCAAGCTGACGCAAGAACCGCTGCCGGGGGGTTTCATGGCTCTCATCAGTCGTCAACGGGGTTGCCAACACAAGTGCATTATTTAGGTTCTCTTCCATCTCATCCGGCTCATCAAAGACGATGGGTAAGTGATACATGGGGATGCCATGCAGTTCGTTAGCCTTCTTCTTGCCAAGATTAACCCACGTCACCCGCCGTCCGCTGTCCCGCAAGCGCAAACTGGAAGTCGCAATCATCTCACTGATAAACGGCGTAATCATAACCATTGTTGCACCAATCGGCAGGCGCGGGCTTTCCTGCAAAACAAATCGTCCAAACTCTGCCGTGACAAAATAATTGACCCCGGCCAGCGCCTCTAGGATTTTGGACAGTTGATCAATCCGTCGGCTCGGCTGAATTCGAAACGACTGGTCAGAACGGGCCAATGCTCCGTTACAAATCAGCCCGACAGCGTAATTTTGCTCAACGGCCCATTTCGCAATCGAAGCAGCAACCATCAAGGTATATTCGGTCATATCCGGCCAAAATCCACGCCAATGCGTTTCAAAGCTGGCGATATTCACCGCCAAAACGATGCTTGCACCACGTGTCGGTTCATACAGCTTGGTTTGCAATTGTCCGGTACGGGCAGTGGCTTTCCAATGGATCTGGCGGAAAGTATCTTGGGGTTGATAATCACGTACACCGATCACACGATGAGGGTCTTCAAATAGTCTCCGCTGAACCCGCCGATCTCCAAAAGGATCATGCAGCGGGAAACCCAGTTGATCGAGCGATTTAACTTCGGGATAGACAATTAGATAGTCCTCACGCCCTTTAGAGGTACGGAGGCGCTCAAATAGGCCAAACGGATCACCCGACAGCATATTGACCGGGCCAAGTTCATATACCCCACGTTTCTGGGCCATTAATTCATAGCGCCGCCGAATCCGCTCATACCAGCGTAGGGCATAGGCATTCGTAAGATAACCTGTGTTGGGGTCGCCTTCACTTTCGGACATGGCCTCCGAACGGGTTGGAGGAAAGCCAGTAGGCCATGTATCCTGCACTTGCAACCACGTGACAGGCAGCCATTTTTTGTTTTCGATGGTGATTTCGACCTCAGTGGTTTCACCGGGGAAGGCATGGGTATGGTGCAGCTTGCGGCGATAGGCTAGGTTGATAAGCGTATTACGACTCCAAAGCCACGCAATCGTGATCGTCACCAGCATAAATGCCGTCATTGCCATCAGAGCACGATTATTGGCGGCGATGGAGATGAGGAAGGCGAGTACGGCCATGCTTACCCAACGATGATTGAGCAGTGCCCCAACCGTATCACCGGGGTGAAGTTCATACTCCTTCGCCGATAATTCTTTGAGTTCTTCTTCGCGCTTTTCCCGTGAAATCTGGATTTCGCGTTCGCTGGTGGGCTGTTGTAAAAACGTCATCTAAAAACTACTTTTCTACCCATGTCTCGGAAAAAGCCATAAAAGCGGTGCAGCGAGGCCAATTGGGGTCGCTCAAATCACTCCGCACCTGACCCTCTACCGCCTGCCCATTGATGACAATCGAACCCGTTTTGCAGGGACAGATGACGGTATAAACATCATGTTTGGTCTCGCCATTTAATCCTGTTGTCAACTGCGGCACATGGAATAGGCATTGGGCAAGGGCCTCGTCCCACGTCAAAATGAGATGATCATTGGTGCTGTATACCGCCACCCGATGATAACGGCGGCTGTCCATTTCTTGAACAAATCGGGCCTGCGTCAATTGGATTTGCGGCCAATCCCGTCCTTGAAAATCTTCAAAATGCTGGACAAAGGTATCCGCCAACCAGCGCCCCAACTCAAAATTATCGGTATAGATGCCTTGCAGCATGGGGGTGTCCGATTCAACATAGATGACCAGAGCGTTGCCGATGCCGTGTGGTGAAAAAGTGCAGCGCCAATAACTTGCCAGCGCGACCAGTTGCTCAGTACCGGGGCGATAGAGTTTCATTTCCGGGTTTTCACCACAAAAAATGATGCGGCCTTGAATGGATGGCATAAAGGCACTCCCTCTTAATCTACCGGAACAGCAACAGAATCCACTATATCTGCCACAATTTCGTGGGCCGTGCGTCCACGCAGCACGGTTTGAGGGCTGACCATGACGCGATGGGTCAAGACATAGGGAGCAAGGAATTTCACATCATCAGGCAGCACATAATTCCGGCCATCAATCGCGGCCCATGCTTGGCTGATGCGGTAGAGGCCAAGCGTGGCACGTGGGCTACCCCCCAAATCGAGTTCGGGTTGCTCACGAGTGGTGCGGATGGTATTGACGATATAATTTTGCACCGCCTCCCCTACACGGATCTCACGCACTTGCCCAACAATGTCCATGATTTCGGGCGGACTGCTGACCTCGCCCAAAGTCGCCATTGGGTCATTGGAACGGTAGCGGGTCAGGATTTTGTTTTCTTCTTCCTCGGATGGATACCCCACCGACAAACGAATAAGGAAGCGATCTAGTTGGGCTTCGGGCAGCGGGAACGTACCCTCCAGCTCAATTGGATTCTGGGTCGCCAAGACCATAAAGGGCCGTTCCAAAATATGGGTCTGGTTTTCCAGCGTGACTTGACGTTCCTGCATGGCTTCTAATAAGGCGCTCTGGGTGCGCGGCGTGGCACGATTAATTTCATCGGCCAACACGATTTGGGTCATAATTGGGCCGGGGCGGAATTCAAATTCTTGCTGTTTTTGGTTGAAATAATAGAGGCCGGTGACATCTTGGGGGAGCAGGTCGGGGGTAAATTGGATACGCTGGAAACTGCACCCTAAGGATTGGGCCATCGCTTTTGCCAGCGTGGTTTTACCTGTCCCCGGCACATCCTCTAATAAGATATGTCCTTCACTGAATAGGCAGGCAATGGCAAGATTGATGACTTCCGTTTTGCCAACAATCACCTGCTGGATATTTTCACGGATACGAGCGGCAACTTCCGCAATGGACATGAATTGCTCCTTAAAAGTCAAAAATAAAAATTTAAATAGATTGGCCTCACACCGGGGGCCAAGGATAACTTGGGCCGGGGCCGGGGTGTGGATATCTTTTGGTGGTCAACAAGCGGTTCCCCCGCTTATTGATTGCCTCAATTTCGTCCGGTTCCAGTAATTTTTGCAGTGTGATGGTCAATTCATCCGCCGTGTTACACAAAGTTTCCACCACACGGCTAACATCCTGCAACAGTGCGTCGGGGATCGGCTGCCCAGCAAAATCCCAAATTACGGTGCGGAGTTTGGGATAGGGATGGAAACAAATGCCATGATCTATCCCCCAGATTTTGCCCCGGGCATCTACCAACACATGCCCGCCCTTGCGATCCGCATTGTTGACCAAACAATCAAAGAGGGCCATCATCAACAATTGGGGGACAAAGCTGTCATCCAGCGAAAAATAGTTGATTTCGGCGTCGTGCTGGATGAATAATTGCAGCGATCCCACACCCTCTGGCCCATCTTGACGCAGCACCGTCGGTGGGACAATCCGCCAATCCAATGCTTCCGAAACGACAAAAGCAGCTACTTCCCGATAACACAATGTGCCATCCGGGAAGTCCCAAAGTGAACGCTCGCCGCTTTGGGGTTTATAAATCGCCAATGTTTCAAGTTCGTCGTCTTTGACCTGCACCACCGTTGTATAGTTGGTAGACCAGCGCAGACGCCCCATGCCCCGTTTAATCTTGCCGCGTTGCAGCAACTTCATGACCCGTTCAATTTCCACCACTTGATTGTCATCATCATCCGATGGTGGAACATCATTGGGCAGTTGCGGTTCGGGTTGGTCATTGGAAGTGGGTGGAATGTCGTCGCTCATGATGATGTTCCCCGGCTTACAATACTCGCTCAAAAGAAATTCGGTTCGGTTGACCATCAACAAGGTGCTTAAGCGCCTTGTTTAGAATCCTACCCTATGTCCAGTAATGAATGATATGTCCGTTGGATTTGGGGTCGGCGCGGCCAGCTTCGACTACTTCTAAGGTATGCTGACAGAGGGCGTCAAATAGGTCCCGGCGTCCCCATAAGCGCACTACACTTGGCTGAAGCAGTTCCGGGTCTTCGCCTTCCTCAATCGCCATCAATTCTTGGGCGACCATGATGATGAGGTCTTGCACCGGGTCATAACCGAGGCCAATTTGAGCAATGCGGAAACGGGGTTCAACCGGATCACGCAGTTCCATATTCATCTCTTTGAGATTGACGCGCCGTTGAATCAGGGTCGGGAAGCGCTTGTAGAGATCGCTCAGCATTTCTTCAATCGCTTCGGCAATACGACGGGCCTGCTCTTTTTCGAGGGTCAGTGTCACAATCTGCGACCCCTGTCCGGCCTGAATATTAAATTGGCGACGACCTTTGGGGCCAACCGTGCCAAGTGTAATAAAGTCAATCGGGTTCAGTTCAATTTCAGAAAAGGCCATAGGGCATCCTTTGGCAAGCGTGTTAAATATACTGTGACGCTGATTCTGGCGCGGGTATGGGCTGGGGGCGTTCTTCGGATTTGGGCAGATGACTGGTATCGTTCATGACATCCACCGTCGGGCGGTTTTCCGCCAAGAGTAACACCGAAATCGAGGCGGGTGAAATATTCAGCCGCTGATACATATCCAAGTGCATTCCCAAGTAGTAAGCCAGAATCAGCTTGATAATATCACTGTGCGAAACGACTACGACAGTGCCATTTTCATGACGTTCGACCAGTTTCTCCATCACCTCAACCGCCCGTGATTGGGCAGCACGGATGGTTTCGCCGTGTGGAAACTGCATACGCGAGGGGTAATGTTGCACGGTATACCAGCGCCGTTTTTGGTTGAGTTTGCGAAGCTCCCCGCCCTCCCATTTACCATAACGCAATTCACCGATTTTTTCCTCTAACTGCAAATTCAGCGACGGGTGATATTTGAGAATGGCTTCGGCGGTTTCGACGGTACGCTCTAGGGGACTGCTGTAAATGGCGGTGATGGGCACATCCTCCAACCGTTTTCCGGTGGCGGCGGCTTGGGCAAGTCCCTCCTCATTGAGATGCACCCCCGGTGTCCACCCCGCAAGGCGGCCTGTTTTGACAAAATCATTGACGGCATGGCGGACTAATAAAATTCGGGTCATTCGCGGCCTTCTACTTTTGGGCAGATATGATTAGGTCACTATTGTAAACCATTCTACCC
Source organism: Anaerolineae bacterium (assembly GCA_021463865.1). Lineage (GTDB taxonomy): Bacteria > Chloroflexota > Anaerolineae > Aggregatilineales > J027 > CFX10. The sequence goes on along the minus strand of JAJTXY010000001.1, from coordinate 292,423 downwards.
CGCTGTGTCTTAGAACATTGTTAAGGTTGGAGATTATAACGCGGCTATCCTTCAGTGTGTTCGGTGGTGTGGCCTCGATCAATATAAAGCAGGTCGGGCAAATCGCAGTCAAAGTATTCACATAGGGCTTCAATCACATGACCATCAAAACGCGATATATCATTTTTGAACCACCGAGCTAAAACACTGACTGCGACACCTGTGCTACGAGATACTTCATTGAGACTGATATTTCGTTGTTCTTGGCGCTCTTTTTCCGTGAGCAAGAACAGAAATTTATTCTGTAATGGCATGGGGAATTACAACTACCTCCGCGATTCTATCTTCGGCGGAATAGATTTTCATTGACCTATTGTTTCGATAGTGGTACAATTGTTGCTTAATCGAAACAAATTCTTTGGAGAGAATTTTTTATGTTACCACTACCTGTTATTCAAAATATACCTGAAGAAGATTTACCCCTTCCGCTTTTAGTAGCCAATAAATGGCAATTTCCTCAGCAATATCATCAAGACGATCACGGTGTTTATATTTACGCTATTCAAGACTGGATTGCAGGTCTAACAGGTGCATCCAAGCCTAAGCAGATTTGGGCTGACTTGAAACGTAACCACACCGAAAATATTCACTTGATGGATTCAATCCAACCACTGCCGTATATTGCTTCGGATGGAAAGACCTACCAAATGGATTTTACCGATGATAAAGGGCTTTATTTGATAGCGCAATATTTACGCGCAACAAAGGCCCGTCCACAGCTTTCCGCCATTCAAAAATTTCATCCGAGGCCGTGGCATTTGTGGATGCGGTGCGCCTTGAACCCGAAACGGTCATTACCTCTGGTGCGATTGACCCCGATGAAGCCATTGACGCCGCGATTGAAGCCTATCGCCGACGGGGGAAGGATGACCGATGGATTAGCGCACGGCTGGCGGGTAAGGTCAAACGGGCCAAATTCACCTCGGCACTCAAAGCAGCGGTCTATGAAGTCCTGACTCAGATGCACTATGCCATTGCCACCGATGATATTTATCAGGGGCTGTGGGGGCGAACGGCGGCCTTCCTCAAAGATGAACTCGACCTGCCCAAAAAAGCCAGCCTGCGCGATAATCAACCCACCCTCGCCCTGACGTATCAAGGCATTGCGGAGGAGGTCGCCGCACAGAAATTGGGCGACGAAACCGAATTGTCATGGGACGAGGCGCGTGCGATTGTCAAACAAGTGGCGGTGCTGATTGGCATCCAAGCCCAAGCCACCAGTCAATTTTTGCAGGTGGATTTAGCGACGGGCAAGCCGCTGTTATCTGAAGGGCAGACATCTTGAGCATTGGAAAATTTAGCGTAGATTTATCAGGTCGCGCCGCATTGGTGACAGGCGCAGGTCTGGGTATTGGTCGGGCCACCGCCATCACATTAGCGCAATCGGGGGCATCCGTATTCGTCAATGACATCAATCCCGATAACGCGGCAAAGGTCGCCGAAGAAATTCGGACAATGGGCGGAACGGCGACGGATTGGTGTGCGGATGTCGCCAACAAACTTGCGGTGGGGTCATTGATTGAGGCCATGCGCGACGCCTACGGACGGATTGATATAGTGGTTAATGCGGCGGGGGTCGAGAAAAAAGCCTCGCTCATAAAATTGGATGAATGGGATTGGCGGCGGGTGCTCGACATCAATCTCAACGGCACGTTTTTTATCACGCAACTCGCCGGGCGGATCATGGCGGAGGAAGGCGGCGGGGTGATGGTTAATCTCGCCAGTACCGCCGGAATTGCCCTGCCACGCGCCGATAGTGCCGCTTATGCCGCCAGCAAAGCCGGGGTGATTGGCTTTACCAAAGAAGCCGCCCGATTTTTTGCCGCGTCGGGGATACGAATTAATGCCGTCTGCCCGGCCAACATTGACAGTGAAGATGAATACCCCAACCCCGAAAATTTAGGCCGTATCCCGCAAGGCCGCTTGGGAACGCCGGAAGAAGTCGCCAGTGTGATTTTATTCCTCTGTTCAGACGCTGCTTCGTATATGACTGGGCAGGCGATTTTTGTGGATGGTGGCGAGAGCATGGCTTAAATTAGGACGCTGCCCAATCACCCACCGAATTTTGCTCCCCTCCTAACGGTGCTATACAATAACAGCGTTATCTTTCATTATTTGTTTTCTTAGTTTTTTGCAGGCAGGCAATCATGGCTCAACGCCCGGTTCATATTCGCGTGGATGATCGTGTTCGGCTGATGTCGGCGGTGCTGGCTGCCACCAAATGGCCCGAACGCGAACAACAAATGCAGCGCCATCGCGCCCATGCTCATGCCCGTAACACCACTAAACGGATTGAACGGCATAAACATCATCCCGCCATCGAAGCGACCCAAGTGTTGCTCGATAAAGGTGCCCCCCTAGAAGCGCTGTATACCTATGCGCTTAAACTGACATGGCCCGAAATGGAAGACCCCTATGCGCCACGTTGGGTTCCACCCAAATGGAATGAGCAGTTGAAAAATTTCTATCAGGTCGCCGAACTGGAGGCGTGGTGGAAAGAGGAAGATGAGGCTTGGCAAAAAGCCCGTTCTGAAGCTGAGAAATTGATCTCGAAGGTAAATTTTTACACCTTCTTGCAGCCTTTCGTCGGGGAGGTCGTCGAGCAGTTGGTGTTTGTCGCCAATGTCTCCTACCCCAGCACTCGGTCTGTGGGGGTACGGATCGGCGGCGAACTCATGAGCATTACCCCACCCCGTATTGCATGGGGAGACAACGCCCCGTGGCCCTTTGATGAGGACGCAGGTCATCTGTATACCCACGCGCTCGGCGATTATGCCCGTCTGCTGATGCTGTCTTATCTGCGCCAAAATGCTGATCGTGTGGCGACAGCAGCGCAAAAACCCCTGCCCGTCACCGATGAATTTAAGGAAAAATATGTGACGTGGGGCGATCAATTTACCGAATTGTTTGTCATCGGCGCGGTGGCCCTCTTTTTGGAGCAGGCCGTCAATCCACAGGAAGCCAAAGCCTTCATTTTGATGCAGGACAAAGCGAAGGGCGTCAAAATTATCCCCGGTTTGGTGAGTGTGCTGCGCCGCTATTTAAATGAATTTGCCGATGGGAAATACGAGTCACTGATTAATTATCTGCCGAATTTCCCCGGTCATTTGCGTGTGGCGAAATCCATTTCTTCCCTATAAGAAGGGCTTTCATGATTGATCGAATTGTCTACAACGCCAAAATCCATACCCTGAATCCTGCCCAACCTGTTGTGACGGCATTGGCGATTATCGGAGAACGCATTGTCGTGGTGGGGGATGATGACAGCATCCGGCGCTTGGCTGGCCCGAATACTCGCCAAGATAATGCGGGGGGGCGCGTGATAATCCCCGGTTTGACCGATGCCCATTTGCATTGGGAGGGGTATAGCAAGGCGCGGCGTAATCTGAATTTGATGGATGTGCCTAGCAAAGCCCAATGTTTGGCGATGGTTGCGGAACGGGTACGCACAGCCCCACCCGGCGAATGGATTATCGGGCATGGTTGGCGATTGGATACGTGGCATGAAACCGACTACCCACTCGCCAGTGAATTGGACGCCGTGACAACGCAGCACCCCATCTATTTAGGGGAACGCAGCGGACACGGGGCATGGGTCAACAGCATGGCCCTCAAATTGGCGAATATCCACGCGGGAACGAATGATCCCTTTGGCGGGACGATTGTGCGCCTGCCAGATGGGTCGCCTGCCGGGATGTTGTTGGAAGACAGCGCCCTGCATCTCGTATCCGACCATATCACCGGCCCCACCCCCGAAAAACTGGCCGATTATATGGTGGATGCCCAAGCCCATGCGCTGCGACAGGGATTAACAGGTTTCCACGATTACGACGACCCCTCATGTATGATCGCTCTGCAAATGGTGCGAGAGCGCGGTCAATTGGGAATGCGGGTGGTCAAGCAAGTGAATGTGGCGTGGATTGAACACGCGCATGAACTGGGTATACGCAGCGGTTTTGGGGATGATTGGATTCGAATCGGCGGTCTAAAGATTTTTGCGGATGGGGCACTCGGCCCGCGCACCGCCCTGATGATTGAGCCGTATGAAAATGAACCGGATAATTATGGCATCTGCGTGACCGACAAGGAAGAAATCTACAGTTTGGTCAGTCGGGCCAGTGAACAGGGAGTACATACCTCGATTCACGCGATTGGCGATAAAGCCGTGCATGATGTGTTGGATGTTTTTGAAACGGTGAGGGGTGAAGAAGCAGGTCGAGGCATACCACGTTCCCAACTGCGCCATCGGATTGAGCATGTACAGATTATCCACCCCAGCGATGTAGGGCGATTGGCACAACTGAACCTCATCGCCTCCATGCAGCCAATACACGCCACGTCAGATTTGGAAATGGCCGATTTGTATTGGGGTAAACGCGCCGCCTACAGTTATGCCATCCGCAAGCAGTTAAACGCGGGCGCAGTCTTGGCGTTTGGGTCGGACGCCCCGGTTGAAGATTTGAATCCTTGGCGGGGTATCCATGCCGCCGTGACCCGTCAACGCGCCGATGGCTCACCGGGGCCGCAGGGATGGTATCCCGAAGAACGCCTGACCCTGCATGAAGCCCTCGTTGGGTTCACACAAGGGCCTGCCTATGCCGCCTATATGGAAAATTGCTTGGGGATGCTTGCCCCTGCTTATCTGGCGGATATGGTCATGCTTGACCGCGATTTATTCAACATCCCCCTTGCCGAAATTCTGTCGGTGCAGGTAGTGGGAACGATGGTCGGCGGGGAGTGGCGTTTTAGGGCGTTTGAGTAGACTCCTCTAACGGCTCATAACGCAGGGACTCGACGACCTGCATAACCGCTGCCTCAAAGTCACTAAACCCACCACTACCGCTACGTGCTGCAAAAATCGCATACTGCCGTTCGCCAAATTCAAACAGCAGAATAAACCCACTCGGCATATCCGCCCGCAACACTTCCCATTCGCCTATTGTCACCTGTACTGGAAATTCGGCGGGTAGCTCCTCAATTTGGACGTAGGCCGACAAAATTTCTTCAGAGGTGGCTTGAGCTGGGTCTAAAGTACCATAAAAATAATCGGCGATTTCAGCGGGTGGGACAATCGTAATTTCCAATTCATCGGCATCAAAGGGGCGGCGACGTATTCTTTTGTCAGCAGCATCTTGGGAATTAAACAGCAAGATTTTGTTGGACGCGGCTTCACTCAAAATCCAATTTTGCGGATAGAAGAACCGAAAGGCACAGGTATCCTTAAAATAGAGAAACCATCCCACTGGCGGCGTGTTTGGGCCATTATCACTATAAACAAGGGTGTCCAGAAATAATTGGAGAGCATCCTCCAAAGCCATTATTTCGTTGGCATCGGCTTCGGCATGGATAACCAAATCATACTCATCGGAGATGGCAATAATCATTTGAAATCCCACAATGGCTAGGCCATCATTTATGCCCACATAGTCCTGACGGGCAGCTAGCCAATTATGCACGGTCATTTCTGTGGGTGTGCCATATGTCCGGGGATTGCCCCCTGCAAAAGTCACAATATTTGAGAGTTGTTCAAAGGGCGTGGGGCGGTCATCTCCCAAACCCCAAGGGATTTGCAGGGCAGCACTAAAATCGAAATAGCCCAGCGTTGTCCAATTCTCGCCAAGAAAATCTTCGGCGGGATAATACCAGCGAACGCTAGGCAGGCTTTCATCTAAGCCGTCTACTACAGCAAAGTTGGGAACTATGACTTGGGATTCTTGAACAAACCACGCGGCGGGGTAGTCAAAACTCAACCGACCATCACAGGATGTAAATGTTATGGATTCTGGTGCTTGGGCATAACTGAACGGTGTGGGTCTCGTAAAATTGAGGATAAATAGCAGGATACAGACGACATACAACCATCGTTTAGCAGACATGGTATTCTCTCCCAGAACAAATTTGCTCCCGTTATTTATAGTAATTACAACAGACAGTAACAAATCGTTCCAGAGAAATCAACCACTGGTCAATCTACGATGACTGGTAAAAATCCTGTTGTACCAGCGATGACGGCGACTTGGGCTTGATAGACGATTCGTCCTAGATAGGCCACCGTAACGTCATACATACCCGCTTCCAAATCGCCCATCACCCAATTTTCGCGCAGGTAGGGGTCACTGTTCAAAGCCGGATCAGTGTCGGCATAGGTATAGGCGCGATAAACCACCCCACTGGTAAGCGACTCGGCCCTGATTTCGACCTCAGCCAGCGATGTGCCATCTTCCGCCGTCACCCGTCCAGCCAAAACGCCATAGCTGGGGAACGGCTCTATCCATAATTGGGGATTATAGGTTGAACCATAGCTGTAAGGATCACCAATACGCACTTCCAAATGCAGATGCGGCCCAATCGCCACACCCGACTGCCCCACCTGTCCAATCGGGTCAAAACGCCGGATGGATTGCCCGGTCACAACATTGATACTCGAAAGATGCCCATACAGCGTGTAGTAGATAAAGGGCTGGCCTTTTTCATCAAGGTGGGTGTGCTGAATGACGATGGTGTTACCATAAAAATTGGAGGTTGGGCCAAAGCGTTTTTGGTCAAAATCATCGCCCGCAAAAAACACCACGCCATCACCCGCTGCCAAAACCCGTGTCCCAAAGGGATTTACAAAATCTATCCCATAGTGAGGCCGCAACTGCCCCACGTTCGTTGAGCCATAATCATAGATACGTTCGGCATAATCAATCACGCCGCTTTCGGTGAAGAAGGGCCGCGACAGCCAAAAATGGTCGCCCGTGATGGTTTGGGCCATGGCAATCGCGGTAGCAATCCCTGAACTAGAGGCTGCTTCGTTGGGATCAAAGGTGGCGGGCAGGGTCGCCGTCGCCGAGGGTGTGGGGGAAAATTCAGAAGTCGGTTGGGTTGTCGGGCTAGGGGATGCGATAGGGATGGCGCTCGGTTTATTGCCCCCAATCACCACCGTTGTCGCCGTCGGCTGAGCAGTAGCAACGGCTTGTAAAGCAATCGCCGTCGCCAATGAATTCTGAGTTGCTTCTACCGGGGGTGCTTCCGTTCCATTATCCGATGAACTGCACCCGCTTAACGCATATCCTATATAAGCCATCGCCAGCACTAACAATGTTAAACTTAACCCGCGATGAAACGTCCGACTTTTGAACATCCCCACACAAAATCCTTGTTTAAATCAATCCAACACGGGTCACAGCCGCCTGAATGGTCTGGGCGTGGATGGCATGGGCCTGCTCCAAAAGCTGACTGAGTTCGCCGCGCAAATGGGCGGCCAATTCCACGTCTTCCAATCCTAGCAGGTTCACCCGCACATTCAATGCCGCACCTTCGAGCGCCGCCATTGCCATATGTGCCCCGACTGCCGCATCCGTCGCCGCGTTGGTATTGCCCAATGCAGCCACCCGCTCGACTAATTGCAGGGTTTCAAAGGCCATCCGACAGACCCGCAGAGGCACATCAATCGCCCCACGTGTGCGCTCTTGAATCAAAGCAGCCCGTTGAGGGTCATCTTTGGGCACACGGAACGCTGTCATTAAGGCGTCAAAGGCACTGACATCATTCACCACATCATCCAATAGGCGCTCACGTAATTCTTGCCCTGCTTTGACAATCGCCTGCATCTCGGTTTCAACTTCGGCATATTTTTTCTTGCCGATGGTCAAGCCCGCTACCATTTCGGACAGGGCTGCCGCCAGTGATGCCGCGAGAGCCGCCACCGCCCCACCGCCGGGGGTTGCATTGGCCGCCGCAACTGCCTCCACAAAATCCGAAGGACGACGGCTTTGGGGGATCGTGACCACCGCAAAATTGGCCGTCGAATCTTCCGGCACAGGGGGTTCTTCATAGGCAAAGGGAGCCGGCACTTGTTCCGCTATTGAAATCTTGGTTTCTAGCAACTGGTCGGGTTTAAAACCATCCAATTGCAGATACCAGCGGGCACTCTCAATCAAGGCTGCTTCGGGGGCAAGGCCGACCAATTCACTCGACAGAATCCCCACCCCATAGCGTTGGGCTTCGCGGCGGATCATTTCGACCACGCGGAAGATAGGGGTCTTTTCATAATGAGTCAGGTTCATGCTGACCTGCGCTTTGCCATCCACCAAAAAGCCATTGGCTTTGACAAAAGCCAACCCGCCCCCGGATTCTCGAATTGCCAGCGAGATTTTTTTGGCGATTTCAACATCCCCGGTGGTCAGATAGACATTAAAAGCGATCAACGGTGGACGTGCGCCAATAATCGTCGCCCCGGCTGGCCCAACAGCGGCTGGCCCATAATCCGGCACATAGCGCGGGTCGGAGCCAATCGCGGTTTTTAGCTGTTCATATTGAAACTTCACTTTGCGAATATGGGCCAGATTTTCACGATCAGGCCGGGTCGCGGCGCTTTCATAGAGGTAGACAGGGATATTGAGTTCCTCACCCACCCGCTTACCCAAACGTTTTGCCATCTGGATACATTCATCCATCGAGACATCTCGAATCGGGATAAACGGCACCACATCGGTTGCCCCAAAACGCGGATGTTCGCCCGTATGGAAATCCAAATCAATCAATTCCGATGCAGTGCGGATACCCACAAACATGACCCGCTCAATTTCATCGGGCAGGCCCACCATTGTGACAACGGTGCGGTTATGGTCGGCGTCACTGCTGACATCTAAAATATGAACGGCTCCGGCGCGTTTCATCGCCTGAAGGATAGCATCCACTACTTCGGGTCGTCGGCCCTCACTAAAATTTGGCACGCACTCTACTAACGGTCTCATGCCACCCCCTAACTGTGGTTATTGTTCCCAAAAACGCGCAAATTATACAGAAATAGGCTTACAGCGACCAACTTTTGCGTGGCTGACGTATAGCAAACGGCGGTTTTTAGACCGGCGATCTTTTGGCTTCACTCGTTGTTCCAAATGGACTACTATATTGGCAAAAGAACATTTGAGGAATTCCCAAAATGCAATGTCTGCAATGGATGGGTCTTATTTTAGTCGTTTCAGTCTTTGGGTTTTACTTCTTTGTCGGGCTTCGAGCGATAAAAGAAAAGCAATTCATAGTGGGCACAATACCATTTACAAGGAGAAAAATAGTACGAACAGGATTTGAGGCACAACTGGCAGGTTATTATGTGATTATTACGATAACCCTCCCTGTATTAATTGGCCTTATAGGTCAACTTATACACTTTGATGCAGTTATACTCTCCACTACTTGGATATGCCTTTGGTCCATCTCAGGAATTGCACTTTCAATATATGGGGTATCTCATCGACGAAAATAGTTTTCGAGAGATCACCTTACACAATCAGCATCGCGTCCCCGAAGCTGAAGAAACGATACTCCATCGCAATCGCCTCTTGATAGGTTGCCAGCAATTTTTCCCGCCCCACCAACGCGCTAATCATCATCACCAGCGTAGATTTGGGCAGATGAAAATTCGTCACCATCGCATCAACCGCCCTAAAACGATGACCGGGGGTGATGAATAGGTCGGTTTCTTCCTGAATGGCAATCACTGGACGCCACGGGCAGACATTTTCAGCAAGATTATTCAGCGTATTCTGGATGCTGTCGGGGTCGTTCATCTCCGAACCAAACGCGGCAGAACGAATCGCAGCGGTTTCGAGGGTACGTGCGCTGGTTGTGCCAACCGGGATAATGCGCCCTCCGGCTAATTTGGCCTCGTTGATGATACGAGCATTGTCGGGGTTGAGTTCGGCATATTCGCGGTGGATTTTGTGGTCAGCGACATTTTCCTCTTTGACCGGGGCAAACGTATCAAGGCCGATATGCAAGGTGCAGTAGGCCAGCCTCACGCCCATTTCCTGAATTTTGAACAATAAATCGCCTGTAAAATGCAGGCCAGCGGTTGGCGCGGCAGCCGACCCTTCACGCCGAGCATAGACGGTCTGATAACGTTCGGGGTCATCCAGCGGTGCGGTGATATAGGGCGGCAAGGGCATCTCGCCTAATTTGTTCAAAAATGGATGGACAGGTTCGGAAAATTCGATAATCCGTTTTGCGCCATCTTCCTCGCCAACCACCGTTGCGATTAATTCCTTGCCATCATGAGTCAATTTTAGAATGGTATCGGTTAGGACCCGCTTGCCACCCACCAAGGCTTCCCATCGTCGCCCCTCACCATCCAATTGACGCAGCAGCAAAATTTCGACTGCCCCGCCTGTCTGGGCTTTGACGGCGTGCAGGCGGGCCGGGATGACGCGAGTCTGATTTAGCACCAGCACATCATGGGGACGCAGATATTCTGGTAATTCGCGGAAGAGGCGGTGATCGCGCTGACTCGTATCCCGATGCAGCACCAACAGGCGGGATGAATCACGCGGTTCGGCAGGATGTTGGGCAATGCGTTCCGGCGGCAGGGGATAATCAAAATCGGTGAGTTTCATTAACCCTCTAACGGTTGAATAGTCGCACAATCACATTCAAAACAATCGTCAGAATAATACTGAGCAAAATCATACTGACCACCGGGAAAAAGCAGGCAAAATTTTGGCCCTGCACGCGCACATCACCGGGGAGATGGCCCAAATTGCGGAGGCCGGGGATGCGGCTAAAGAGTAAAAAGAGGCCGCCAATCAACACCGCCCCAACCCCCAGAACGATTAACAGCTTTCCAACCGACGCGAGTTCCATTTGCAAGACCCTTTCGCTTAAAACAATGGCGGTTGCTGAATAGTGGGCCGATTGTCCACAATGCCAAGATGCTCATAGGCGCGGCGGGTAGCGACTCGTCCGCGTTGGGTGCGCTCCAAAAAGCCGAGTTGGAGCAAAAACGGCTCAATCACATCTTCAATCGTATCACCCTCTTCACTGATAGACGCGGCAATGGTCTCCAAACCCACCGGGCCACCATTAAAATTTTTGATAATTGTCAACAGCACGCGGCGGTCAATATCATCTAAGCCAAGCGGATCAATCTCCAACAAACCACTGAGACATTCATCGGCTATTTCTTGGGAGATGATACCTGCTCCGCGCACCTGTGCATAATCGCGCACGCGGCGTAATAGACGTAGGGCCACACGCGGCGTCCCCCGTGAACGTTGGGCGATTTCGGAAACACCTTCCGGCTTTGCCTCAATCTTCAATTTGTCGGCGGCCCGTTCGATAATCATTTCCATCGCCGCCATGCTGTAAAAATCCATGCGGAACACCGCCCCAAACCGATCACGCAGGGGGGCGGTCAACAAAGCAAGGCGGGTCGTCGCCCCTACTACCGTAAAACGCGGCAGCTTAAGACGGACATTTTTGGCGGCTGGCCCTTTGCCAATGACAATATCCAAGACGAAATCTTCCATCGCGGAATAGAGAACTTCCTCAACTGGGCGCCCTAAACGGTGGATTTCGTCAATAAACAGCACATCCGAGGCGCGTTGATGCGTCAAAATTGCCGCGAGGTCGCCTGTGCGTTCAATCGCAGGGCCAGCGGTGGTTTTGAGATTCGCCCCCATTTCATTCGCTAGTACATTAGCGAGGGTCGTCTTTCCCAAGCCGGGCGGGCCATAAAACAGCACATGATCGAGGGCTTCCTTACGGGATTTGGCGGCCTCAATCAAAACTTTCAAATTCTCAATCACACGCTCCTGACCGATATACTCATTCAGGCTGCGGGGGCGCAGGGCATAATCTAATTTGACTGAATCATCAGACTGCCGTTTGCCATCTATTGGGCGATCATCTTGGGTCATAGCGTTTTCCTTTAGAACAGGTGTAGTATAACGGAGGGCAGGCCGTCGCTGCAATCCGAACTTGAAATTTTGACGTAATATAATTAGCAGAAATGGCTTGGGCTGGGTATCATTCGAAGTAATGTAAAGGCAAGGAGGCGCAAGCATGTCCTTTTTTACTGGTGGACGCCGAAACACCCCACAAGAACCATCTCCGCAGACCCCAACGCCTGCGGCTTCATCCACGCCAAGTACCCCATCGGCTGGCACACCCCGCCAACCCGTCGGTTTTGAGACAGTCTTGGGAGCCAATTCAACCCTGCGCGGTGAACTCCGCAGTCAGGCCAATGTGCGGCTCGATGGCACGTTTGAGGGGACATTGGAAATTGAAGGCAATGTATTGGTCGGCGAAACTGGCAAAGTCACTGCCGACATCAATGCCCGGAATGTGGTCATCGCCGGAGCGGTACGTGGTAATGTGTCGGGCAACAAAGTCCAACTGCTGAAAACCAGCCGCGTATGGGGCGACATTCACGCCACCGCCATTACGACGGAAGAAGGCGCTTTTATTGACGGCAAGATCACCATGGTGCGGCATGATGCCTCTATCCAAAGTTTTGAACCCGCCTCACTGCCCGAACCCGGTACGCCACCCGAAGTTAAGGACGAAAAACCGGAAGTTCAGGCGGTAGCCGAGACACAGGTGGTTGACGAATCCCCAACCGAACCAGTGGCGGCGACAGAGGAAAAAGCCGACGATGAGATGAAAGAACCTAAAAAGCGCAAAGCCGACAAGACCCCCAAGACTGATAAAGATGATGATGATATTGAAGTCGTGGTAGGTGAAACGGTCAAAGAAGATTAAGGCAACCAGTGATTTTGTAGATCAACCAAATCTTGATAGATGCCATCGGGTTGATACTCGCCGAAATCCCCGGCATCTGTGACGCCACTTAACACTAACGCGCTGGACAACCCGGCGCGTTTTGCTCCCCATATATCGGTCTCAACGCGATCCCCAACCATCAACGTCGCGGTGGGGGCAGTCCCCAACACACCGAGGGCATATTCAAACATCGGCTTTTCGGGTTTGCCCATAATCAAAGGTGGCTGCTTAGTCGCCGTCTGCAACAGGGCCAAGATGCTGCCTGCGCCGGGGATATAGCCATCCGGTTCCGGCAAGGTGACATCGCCATTCGTGCCAATAAACAGCGCCCCCCGTTGAATTTGGTAACACGCCGCCTGCAATTTGGCGTAGGTCAGGCTACGATCCAGACCCACCACCACAAAATCGGCCTGCTCATCATCTTCCACAATCTCTAAGCCCACTCCATGCAGTGCGGCATAAATCCCCTCTTGGCCGACCACATAGGCTTTGGAGGCATTGGGATATTGGTCACGCAGAAAACGAGCCGTCACCAGTGGCGAGGTGATAATTTGGGTGATTTCGACCTTTACTCCTAAGCCGCTGATGCGTTCGGCATACATTTCGGGGGTACGGGTGCTATTATTAGTGGCAAACACATACGGAATACCACACGAATCCAAAAATCTAAAAAAATCGGGCACGCCCGGCAAAATTTCACTACCGCGCCAAATGACCCCATCCATATCCAGAATGACGCCGCGAATGTGTGAAAACTCAATCACTGGGATATTTCTCCAATCCATCAAGATAAACCGCTGATGATTATAGCCATCTATTGTTATAATCAAGCGGGCTTGTCAAAAAATACAGATTGCGAGAAAAACTTATATGAAATTTGATGTCACGATCATGCCGGATGATCTCAATACCGTGCCCGAAACCGCCCAAGAGCTAGAGGGAATGGGCTTTAACGGGATATGGACATCCGAAACCATGTATAATCCTTTTTTTCCGCTGTCCCTCGCAGCCTATACGACCAAAACTATTGAGCTTGGCACTGCCATCGCTGTCGCCTTTCCGCGCAGCCCAATGGTGATGGCCCATACTGCATGGGATTTGGCGGCACAAAGCAAAGGTCGTTTCATTTTGGGCTTGGGAACACAGGTCAAGCCACATATCACCAAACGTTTTAGCGCCGTCTGGGATAGACCCGGCCCTCGCCTGCGTGATTACATTCTGGCGATGCAAGCCATTTGGGACTGCTGGCAGCACAACACCCCCCTCAATTATCGTGGCGAATTTTATCAGCACACCTTGATGACACCCTTTTTCCAACCGCGTGCGATTGAAAACCCTGATATTCCGATTTACATCGCGGGGGTCAATACCTACCTATGCCAATTAGCGGGTGAATTGTGTCAGGGCTTCCATGTGCATCCCTTCCACACCGCCGACTACCTGCGCGATATGGTCATTCCGAATGTCGAAATCGGTGCAAAGAAAACGGGCCGCAGTCGGAGCGATGTCGCCCTCACCTGTGCCATTTTTGTAGTGACGGGCAAGGATACTGAAGAAATTGAAAATCAAAAAGCGATGGTCAAGAGCCAAATCGCGTTTTATGCCAGCACGCCGACCTATCGCACCGTCATGGATCATCATGGTTGGGGTGATTTGCATGAGGAATTGAATACCATGTCACGCACGGGCCGCTGGATGGAAATGCACGAAAAAATCAGCGACGACATGTTAGAAAAATGTGCCGTGATCGGGACGTATGACGAGCTACCCTATAAGGTTAAAGAGCGATATACGGGTTTACTGGATCGCATTGGCTATTATTTCCCCTACGTTTCTGGTGAAAGACAGGAAATGTGGCAAAAATCATTAGAGGGGTTCAACGTTTAATCGTCTTTAGGAGCAGAATGAGTGAATTTCTGCGATGACCTAACAACAGAAAGTAGATTTTATGACGACGCCATTTGAATACGCACTCGAAAATCAGGATACGTTTCTGCGTGAATTGACGGAATTTTTGCGCATTCCGAGTATCAGCGCCCAACCCCAACACAAAGCCGATATTCGCAAAGCCGCTGAATGGGCCGCCGCGCATTGTTTAAGCCTCGGCATGACCCGTGCAGAAGTCTTAGAGACAGAAGGTCATCCGGTGGTCTATGCGGAATGGCTTGGTGCAGGTAGCAGCGCCCCCACCGCCATTTTATATGGGCATTATGATGTACAACCTGCCGAATTGAAAGATGGGTGGCACACAGAGCCTTTCCAACCTGTCATCATGGACGACAAAATTTATGGGCGCGGCACCGCCGATGACAAAGGGCAGGTGTTTATCCACCTCAAGGCCTTTGAGTCGGTCATGAAAACGACGGGCACATTCCCGGTCAACCTCAAAATTATGTTGGAAGGTGAAGAAGAAGTTGGCTCGATTCATCTGCGGCCCTTTATCCAATCGCATGTGGAATTACTCAAGGCCGATGTGGGGCTAGTTTCTGATTCTGGCATGATTGCACCGGGAACCCCGACGATTGTGTATGGGCTGCGTGGCTTGGTCGAACTGGAAATTTATGTCACCGGGCCAGATCATGACCTGCATTCGGGTGCCTATGGCGGAACGGTAGACAATCCAACCCATGCCATCAGCCGGATTGTAGCCTCGCTGCATGATGCACAGGGCCGGATTGCTGTCCCCGGTTTCTTAGATGATGTGCGGGTATTGACCCCTGACGAACGCGAAAGCATCGCACATGTGCCTTTCACCGAAGCGATGTGGAAAGCCGAAACGAACGCACCAGCCATCTGGGGCGACCCCGATTTCACCTTGAAGGAACGCACGGGGGCACGCCCAACTATCGAGGTAAACGGCTTATTCGGTGGTTACACGGGCGACGGCAGCAAAACGATTATCCCCGCCAAAGCCACTGCCAAAATAACCTGCCGTCTTGTGCCCAATCAAAATCCACAAAAAGTCTTTGCAGCCATTGAACGCCATGTTGCGGCGCATACCCCGCCCACCGTTCGCAGCAAAGTATCCTTTAAACGTGGGGAGCCGGGGATTGTGGTGGATCCAAATGACCCCGCCATGCAGGTCGCGGTGGAAGCGTATCAGCATTCCTATGGCAAAGCGCCCATTTTTACACTGGAGGGCGGCTCGATTCCTGCCGTAATGATGCTGCGTGAAGCGTTGGGGATTCCGGTGATTTTGATGGGCTTCGGCCTGCCCGATGACCGTCTGCACGCCCCCAATGAGAAATTCTCACTGGAACAGTTCCGCTTGGGTATGCAAACGGCCATTGAGTTTTATCGCCTGCTGCCCAATTACAAAAAGTAGCCCCAAATCTGTGGCACACCTTACAAACTGATGCTTTCGGGAGGGCGGCTCAACACACCGCCCTTCCTATTTATTCGACCACTTGACCATTAGGCGGATAGGGTATGTCATCTAAAGCAAATTACGATCTCACCGAGACTTTTGAATACCTTGTTGAATTATTAGATGCCGAAAAATTCAGCGAGGTAGATCAATTTCTCAAACAGGAACATCCAGCGGATATTGCCGATCTGCTGGAAATGTTAGATGACGCCCACCGCCTCAAAGTATTCGAGAGTTTGCATCTGAATGTCGCCGCCGAAGTATTGGATGAGGCACGCACTGATACCCTGCAAGAACTAGTCGAAGCCCTGTCCGATGACAAATTAGCCGATTTATTGGAGGTCATGCCCTCGGATGACGCGGCGGAAATCCTATCGGAAATTGACGAAGAGCAAGCCGAAGCCATTATCGCCCTGATGACTCCAGCCGAAGCCATTGAGGTTGAAAAACTGCTGGCCTATGAGGAAGACACCGCCGGACGTTTGATGGCAACCAATATCGTCCGATTAGTCAAGGATTGGACGATTGCACAAACGTTAGAGTATCTGCGCAGTATTGATTTATCGGTAGAAACACTGGCCTACCTTTATGTGGTAGACACCGAAGGCAAATTGGTGGGCATTATCCCGATCTGGAAATTATTGACCGCTCAACCCCAAGAACAATTGGCCCGGATTATGCAAACTTCGGTCATTACGGTTACGGTAGATACCGATCAGGAAGAAGTGGCGCGAGTCGTGTCACAATATGACTTTTTTGCCGTGCCAGTGGTAGACACAAATGGCAAACTGATGGGCATTGTGACCCACGACGATGTGATTGACGTTATCAATGACGAGTTTACGGAAGATGCCCAACGCTTTGGGGGTTCACAACCACTCGAAGGGTCATATTTCAGTACCCCGGTTTGGACAATGGTACGTAAGCGGGTCGGCTGGCTATTGCTGCTTTTTCTCACCGCCCAATTCACAACTTCCATTATGGGCATTTTTCAGAGCGATTTAGAAACCGTCGTAGCCCTCTCATTTTTTGTTCCTTTGTTGATTGGAACAGGCGGAAATGCTGGGTCACAAATGACCGCCACCATGATTCGGGCGGTGGCGATGAACGAAGTCCGTTTTGAGGACACATGGCGGGTTGTTGGGCGTGAATTTTTAACTGGGGCATGGTTAGGTTTGTTAATGGCAGTAGCAAGTTTTGGCTTATCAGCGGCATGGGGTAACACACCCCATCTGGCAGTCACCCTCGCTCTGGCTTTATTCGTAGTCGTCATCTGGGCCAATCTCATGGGGGTGATGCTGCCTATCACGGCAGCACGGGTGAAAATTGATCCTACTGTCATTTCCGGACCAGTCATGAGTACCCTCGTAGATGCCACCGGACTCTTGATTTATTTCATGTTGGCGCGGCTTATTCTGGCGGAGATTTGAGTGGCGGCATAACCTCATAAATCACAAAATTATGGATATGACGGATAGGGGTCGTTCGCACATTTTTTACATTCAGCAAATAGAACCACATCTGTGCCAACTCCTCATTAGGAGCGACCAGATACCGCGCTCCGGTCTCCGTTTGCAAATGCGCCGCCAGTTCTTCGGGGGTAGAAAAATAAACCAACCACACATCAGTATCTTCCCCCAAATACCAGCCCAATTCCCAACCCAACCAATAATCATAGACGATGCGGCCTGTAAAATCCCGATTGAGTGTATCAGCAAGTTCATCAATCCCCTGCAAATCAAAATCTTGGGGTTCGCGGCTGAGGGATCGTGCGGTTAAAGCGGGGTGGGTCATTACCAACATAATCCCAATGGCGCTGAACCACACTCTCCATTGCCCGTGTGAGGCCCATTCCCCAATCGCCAATGCTGCCAAGAGCAAAATAAAGGGCATAATCGGCAGCAGATAGCGGATGCGGATACTAAACGCCACCAGCCAATAGAGACCCAGATACCACACCAGAAATAACGCAATCATCCAGCTAACCCAACGGGCGGGATGGCGCTTTCGGGCGGTATAAATCAAACAAGCCATCACGATAAAGAAAATCAGTATCCCGATGATTGGGCCACCGAACGCATCCGCCAGTAAGTGCAACCATGCCTCAGTCCGTGACCCAATTTCATCAGCCCGTGCCAAACGCCCCGGATTGTTGTTATAACCGCCGAGCGTCACAAAACTTTGCTGCGGGCGGGCCATATCCCACGCCAAAATGGGCACAAGGGTGAACAATGCCCCGAAAATAAAACGTTTGGCATGATTAAAAATGCGACTCAAGGGAATCGGTGGGGCATTTTCAAATGACCACACCGAGGATGAAAAAATACCGATGCCGATAACCAATGGCAACACCCACAGCGCCGTCGGTTTCATGACCCATGCCAAACCCAACAGCGCCCCCGTCCAGCCCCATTTTTGATGGGTGGCCCACACCGCCGCTAGAAGCACACAGGCCAACATGAAGGTATCTTGGAAGATGGTCGGGGCAAACGCGATTTCAAGTGGGGATAGGATGTACAACAATAGGCCGAGATGGGCGGTAGGAGTGTGCTTGGATAGTCGGCGGATCAGGGCGAAAAAGGCAGTGGCCCCAATGAGACTGCCAAAAACCGAGGGCAGACGAGCAGCAAATTCACTCTGCCCCACCCCGGCAAGGCTCACCCCCACCAATAAATAGGTCAAAGGGGGCTTGTCGGTGGTAGCGCCATTTAGCAACCAATCCTGCTGCTGCACCATGCGTCGCCCCAATGTTGCAAATAGGGCTTCATCAGGATGCAATGGTTCATCATCTACCAGATATTGAAAACGTAACCCAGCCCCAATCAGCAACAGCAGCACATTCAACCAGAGTGCTGCTCGATGGCGCTTCATCTTAGGGCCTCAACGCAAGGCTAATTTGTAAAGCGATACCGGAACAACGTCCACAAGGCAATGAAAAAATCATACCATTTGATTTTCTTGCCTTCATTCCATTCACGCCCATTATAGGAAATCGGCACTTCATAAATGCGGATTTTGCGCTTCAAAACTTTGGCGGTAACTTCGGGTTCAATTTCGAAACGATTGGAGCGTAGCTCAATATTTTTGATCACATCGGCCCGGAAAACCTTATAACACGTTTCCATGTCACTGATGATGGAATTGTAAAGTATATTCGTGACCAAAGTTAAGGTACGATTGGCAACCATATTCCAGAAAAACATGGCTTTGCGCGGGCCACCCAAAAACCGCGACCCATAGACCACTGTCGCAATGCCTTCACGAATAGGCTTAAGTAGGCTGGCATATTCACGCGGGTCGTACTCTTGGTCGGCGTCTTGAATCAAGATAATATCACCCGTCGCCTCTTTAAAACCCGTCCGCACCGCCGCGCCCTTGCCCATGTTGTGAGGATGCAGCACAATTCGCACCAATTCATTTTCAAGGGAGGGTAGTAAATCACGAGTGCCATCCGTCGAGCCATCATCCACAATAATAATCTCGTCGGCTTCTTCAACGGCCATCACCCGATGCAGCACATCTTGGATCGTCTTGACTTCGTTATAGCAGGGAATAATCACGCTGACTTTATAATCTTGCGTTTTTTTATCGTCCATTCAGCCCCTCGTCGGGTAAAAATTCTCTAAAACCTAAACGCGGTATAATAGCGGGTCTGCATTCATAAAACTATAGGCATTTATCGAAAGTAGTCGTTACAAAAGGAGATCACCCATGATGCGTCGGATTTATGTGAGTACCTATAGCATTGCCGCTTTTGACCCGACGGAACACGCATGGGGGGTAGCGGTGGCAAGTAAATTTTTGGCGGCTGGGGCGGTTGTCGCGTGGGCACAGGCCAATGCGGGCGCAGTTGCTACCCAAGCACTCGCCAATGTCACCTATGGGCCAGAAGGCTTGGCGATGATGGCAAGTGGACTAAGCGCCGAACAAACCCTCGAAAAATTGCTGGCGGGCGACCCCAATCATGCCCATCGGCAAATTGGATTGGTGGACAAAAATGGCGGCGCTGCGGCTCACACAGGTGGGGAATGTAATGGGTGGGCTGGACACAAAATCGGCAAAGGCTATACCTGTCAGGGCAATATTTTGACTGGCGGCAATACCCTCGACGCAATGGCGGAGGCATTTGAAACCACCAAAGGTGAACTGGCTGACCGATTGGTGGCGGCGCTATTGGCGGGCGACACGGTGGGTGGGGATAGTCGTGGCAAACAGGCGGCGGCGGTGTATGTGGTCAAACCCAACGGTGGTTATGGCGGCAACAACGAGTATTATCTCGACTTGCGTGTAGATGACGACCCTGATCCTGTGAACCGCTTGGTGAAATTGGTCAAGCTGCATCACTTCTTTTTCGGCACTCCCAAAGCCGAGGATTTACTCCCGATAGACTCAAAAATTGCCACTGAAATCCAAACTGTGCTCAAGCGGCTAGGCTATTTTAAGGGCAATCTTGATGGGCAGTGGGATGAAACCACTCGTGCTGCTTTTGGGGCATTTTGCGGCGTCGAAAATCTGGAGGAACGCTGGTCGCCGGATAAACATCCCGAATTGTTAGATCGAATCGTGTTGGAATTTATCCGTGAACGTTTCGCACAGCAGTAAAACATCATGAACAATGGAAAACTGAATAATACGATTCGCATTTTTGGCGTGCCAATGGACTTAGGCCAGAATCGGCGTGGCGTAGATATGGGGCCGAGTGCGGTACGCTATGCCGGATTGCAGCCTCGTTTGGAACAACTCGGATATGAAGTACATGACGGTGGCAATATTGAAGTGGCCCAAGCCGAGCAGATGCACGATACATTGCCCGTCGAAACTAGCCTAAAAACCGACGAGCGAGCCTATTTTTTGCCAGAGGTCGCTCATGTATGCAGCATGGTCTATAACCGCACTACCGCCTGTGTAGACGCACATGAACGGGTCATTTTCCTCGGCGGCGACCACAGCATCAGTATTGGCACGGTGTCGGGAGTGGTGCATCATGAAGCTGCCGGGGTATTGTGGATTGATGCACACGGCGACATCAATACCCCCCATTCATCCCCATCCGGCAATATTCACGGCATGAGCGTAGCAACCCTTTTGGGGGATGGCCCACCCGAACTAACCGACATCGGTGCCCCCGGCGCCAAATTGCAACCAGAGCAGGTGGTGATGATTGGCCTGCGTGATCTTGATCCCAAAGAACAAGGACGACTGCGAAAGGGCGGTGTCGGGGTGTTTACTATGCGCCAAATTGATGAACTCGGTATCGCATCGGTCATTTATCAGGCGCTTCAACGGCTGCAACAATTTAAATATTTGCATATCAGCCTTGACTTGGACGGCCTCGACCCGGAAATCGCGCCGGGGGTGGGGACACCTGTACCGGGAGGGTTAAGTTATCGGGAGGCCCATTTGTTGATGGAGATATTGGCGGATTCAGGCAAAGTCCGCACAATGGATATTGTCGAAATCAACCCCATTTTGGATGACCGTAACCGCACAGCCAAAATCGCGGTAGAGCTTGCTGCTAGTCTATTTGGTCAGCGGATTTTGTAGGCGATGAACACTCGACAGGCCAGCCCCGATGAAGCCGACATTTTGACCGAATTAATGCGGCGATCCAAAGCCTATTGGGGATATAGCACGGAGTTTATGGAACTAGCCCGCGATACGCTGCAAATTACGGCTGAACAAATCGTTACCCGCCAAGTTTATGTTTTGGAAGATGAAGGTCAGATCATTGGATTTTGCCATTTCTACCAACGACCTGATGAAGTGTATTTGGAAGATCTGTTCATTGAGCCAAACATGATTGGACGGGGGTATGGCAAAATTCTATTCGACTATGTAACCCAATTCGCACGAGCAAAGGGGATGGATAGCATCGTCTTTGAAGCCGACCCCAATGCCGAGCCGTTCTATCATAAACTGGGTGCTACCACTACTGGTCATCGCCCCTCTCCGATTTTTGAGGGCCGCTTTATCCCCCAAATGCACTATCGGATTGAGTCATAGTATCGGCGCAGCACAAAACAAAATGCCAACCTAATCTATAGGTTTTTTAGTGGGCTTGCTTACAGAACTTAGAGTCAGTATGATGTTAAGCAGTATTGGTTTAGGGATGAGGCAAGAATGCGATGGCAGACCAACCCACGATCCTTATTGTGGAAGATGATGCTGAACTGCGGATGATCTATCGTCAGACTCTCGAGCGGGAAAATTATCAGGTTGTGGAAGCCTCTGATGGGGCAGATGCAATTCAAAAAACAGCCGATTTTGTTCCCGATGTCATCATTTTAGATATGATGATGCCACACATGGGTGGCCCAACCCTCCTACAACTGCTTCGACAGAACCCCGCAATGGAAAAAACTCGCTTGGTGGTGATTACGGCGTATCCCAACTTTCGAGAGGCAGCCTTGAAATATAACGTTGACCTATTTTTGACCAAGCCGGTACGCCCCATCGAAATCATCAATGCGATTAAAACGGCGTTAGAAAGTGATTAGTTTTTGGCTGATTTTTGGCAAAACCCGCAAAATAGGGGGGTTTAGGGGATTTTGGACTTGCAAAAACCTGATAGATGCGTAAAATGCAATTATCTGGCGCACAAATCGACCAAACATCTCAATCTAAGGAGTAGATTTCGATGAACAAAACTGAGTTTATCGCTGCTGTAGCCCAAGAGGCAGGCATCCCGAAAAGTGAGGCTCAGAAGGTCGTCAAGGCCGTGCTGGACGTAGTTACCGAAGCACTCAAGAAGGGTGACAAGGTCGTTCTTACGGGTTTTGGCTCGTTCGAAGTGCGTCAAGCCAAGGCACGCACGGGTGTTAACCCACGTACCAAGGAAAAGGTGCAAATTCCTGCCACCAAGCGTCCCGCGTTCTCCGCTGGCGCCGAACTGAAGAAAGCAGTTGCACCCAAGAAGTAATCTACCCATAGTGGAGATTACGGAGTTGCCTAGCGGGGGATACGTCCTTCAGCTAGGCAATTTTCTTTATCGCCCAAGT
The DNA here is from genome assembly GCA_021463865.1 of Anaerolineae bacterium. Classification (GTDB taxonomy): domain Bacteria; phylum Chloroflexota; class Anaerolineae; order Aggregatilineales; family J027; genus CFX10. Next base: position 269,473 of record JAJTXY010000001.1, on the reverse strand, counting down.
TGTAAGGAATGAACCCCACCCCAAGCCTATGCTAAAAGCAATTTTATTTGATCTGGATGATACCCTCATTGACTGGAGTGGTCGCAGCCAAGAATGGGTAGATTTTGACCGCTATCACCTACGCCAAGTCTACGACTACGTCACGAATCAAATTCACCCCCTAGAAAGCGCTGAAAAATTTTTCGATACCGTTTGGTTGTTGACCATGCGGGAGTGGAATGAGGCCAAAAACACCTTCCGTGCGCCCCATTTGGGTGACGTACTGGTGCAGGCCTGTGTCACCCTCGGTGTACCATATGACAATCTCAAGGCTGATTACCTCTTGGATGCCTATGACTGGGAACCATTCCCCGGTGTCGAGGTCTTCCCCGATGCGCTTGAAGTGCTGCCTTATCTACGTGAAAACGGCCTGCGGTTAGGCTTAGTCACCAATGCCTATCAGCCGATTCGACTACGCGAGCGCGAACTAGTGGCCTTTGGCCTGATGGACTATCTGATAGAATGCCGCATTTCCGCCGCCGATATTGGTTATCTGAAACCCCACCCGGCTATTTTTGAAGAAGCCCTGCGCCAAGTGGGGGCTACCCCCGAGGAGGCCGTTTTTGTGGGAGATTCCACTGAGGCCGATATTGTAGGGGCACAGCAAGCTGGGATGAAAGGGGTTTGGCGCACCCCGCGTCATCATGTGCCGGGTCAGATCAATGGAACGATTGTGCCGGACGCGGAAATCTCCACCCTGCATGACTTGTTTCCCATCTTGGACAATTGGTTTCCCGGCTGGCGTGAGGGTTAATATCCCATGCCCGTTATCAATCGTGTTCCCTATCGCAATCTCGTCCTGACCGGTCACATGGGGGTTGGCAAAACGGCCGTCGGGCGCCTCATTGCTAATCAACTGAATATCCCCTTGTACGATCTGGAAAATGAGATTGAACTGCGCGAGGGTCAGTCTGCCGAAAATATCCGGGCGCTGTTTGGGGAATCGCGGCTGCGTACCCTTGAGGCCGATATTGTGAATGAACTGGTGGTCATCCGCAGTTCAGTGATCTGTGTGAATGGCCCAACGTTGCTTCAGCCCGCTAATTTGGAAAAACTCCGTTCAACTGGCCCCGTGTTGTGTTTGACAGCGGCGCTCAATGAAATCTTGCGGCGGCTACATGTCGTACAAGGGGCGCGGTTTCATAATCCTGAAACGCGCTCGATTGCTATCAGTCGGCTAAAACGCGAACGGGGTGTATTGGAACTCCCCCTGCCCCATCTGGATACAACTGGATTATCAGTTGAGACCGTCACCGAGCGGGCCATTCAATTTTGGATGGAGCAAGCCGACCTTTAGCAAATCGGGTACAATGAAGCAAGGTTTTACCTACTTCCAGAAACTCATACGATTTTCGGAGAAATTGACGCATGACTGTACTAAGAGTCAGTATCGGGCAATTTGATGTACGCAAAGGGAATCCGCGCGTAAATTGGACCAGCGTACAAGAAATTACGGCAGAGGCCAAACGTCAAGGCGGGCAAGTGGTGGTACTGCCTGAGTTATGGGACAGCGGCTACGCGCTGGATCAGGCCAAAACATTTGCCAGTTCACTGAGCGGCGGCCTTTTTGCACAGGTCGTGGCCCTCGCCAAACAACATGGGATTTTTATCTTAGGCTCTATGTTGGAAAAACGCGGCTTGGGCGTCTCCAATACCACTGCTGTTGTTTCCCCGGTTGGGGGGATTATGGGGGCCTATCGCAAACTCCACTTATTCCCACTCATGGATGAAGATAAATGGCTGACCCCCGGTGAGGCGACCCTAACGCTCGATTTGCCGTGGGGGAAGAGCGCCTTTGCTATTTGTTTCGACCTGCGTTTCCCCGAATTGTTCCGACGCTATGCCGTTGAAGGGGCAAAGGTTGTTTTTGTGCCCTGTGAATGGCCGCATCCACGTCTTGAACATTTCCGCACCCTCGTTCGCGCCCGTGCTATTGAAAATCAAATGTACGTTGTGGCGGTCAATCGCATTGGGGTAGACGATTATGACGAGGTATCCGGCAAATATGGCGCTCATTTCTGTGGACATTCCATGGTTGTTGACCCGTGGGGTGAAACCGTCGTCGAAGTCGGCGAAGGGGAAGCCGTTGTCAGCGTTGACCTTGATCTAAACAAAGTAGATGCCGTTCGCCAGCAAATTCCTGTCCTCGAAAATCGTCGACCTGAACACTATAACATCTAACTCATCCAAACAAAAAGGGCGGGTTTTTGTTCCCCGCCCCTTCCAAAAATCACCGTCTACTTGCCCCTAGTCCATGACCAATTTATCATCAATCAACTGCTGACGGACACGCTCGCCACGAGGGTCAAAAGCAAAATAGGGCGCGTGCAGATGGAATTCCATATCTTGCATGGCACGTCCGGCCCGGTTTTTTTCAATTGTAAAGACCACCCACTCGCGGAATTGACGGGCTTGATAGGGGTTAAACGACACCTCATCTTTGGACAGCACATGATATTTGTTATTCATGATGATGGCGATGTCGCATTCATAATCTAGCGCCGAACTCCCACGCAGATGGTAGAGGTGCAATCGGTTGGATTTTAGCCCTTCGCGATCAGCCGCCACGATTGCCATCACGGGCACACCGAGTGCCAATGCCATATCTTTCAAGCCCTCGACAATAATCGTAACTTTTTCACCTTCATCTGAAGCCCGTTCGGGGTGGATGGCAATTTTTTGTAGGTAGTCAATAAACACTGTCACATTGCCACCTGTTGCTTGGACAAGCCGCTGGGTCATTTCCCGAATAGCCCGCAAGGTGGTGACAACTGGGCTGGCTTTGACCAAAATCAAGCGATCCGCATAACGATTCATCCGGGCTAATGGCATGGAAGTCTTGGGGTTTTCGCGCAAGATGGTTTGCAGCGACATTGCCTCGCCACGTCCACGCAAAGTAGACTTAGCTTTTTCGGCAATAATCACGTCATGCAAATCTTTGAGGCGTACCCCATTATTTAAATCCACTTCGGGGGGGTTGATGCTTTCGAGGCACATCAACCGATTCATCAAATGGGTTTCGGTATGTTCATAGGACAGATAAAACGCATATTGGTCAGATCGCATCGCAATATTGCGGGCCATTTGCAGCGCACAAATCGTCTTACCAATCCCCTGTGCCCCACCCAGCAGTATCAATTCCGTTTTGCGCAGGCCGCCACCAATCATGCCATCCAATGGATCAAAGCCTGTTGGCAGTGGCATAAATTCTGACAAATCCCCACGCACCACCATATCATTGGCTTCATTGAGCACCTGTGCCAATGTGCGAGGCATATGAGCCGTGTTACGGCTGGGAGCGGAGGCATTGCCAGCAGAAGGCGCATTGGTACGGCTGCGTGTGGAGCGCGGCGAAGATTCCACACTGGCAGGCGTGCGTGGCTCGGCAGGAGGAACAGCGATTCTCTGAGGGACGGACGGCGTTAGCGGATCATCCTGCTCAAATAGCGGTTGAGTGCTATGGTCATTGCGCGGCGGCTCGTCATCAAAACGTCTGGTTTCCATAAAATGGCACGCCTTTGTATCTCATCAAATAACAATCACGATATTGTCCTCGATTTTACATTTCTAGGAAACGAAGCGCAATTTAACCCCACAGATTGAAACGAACCCTTAACAAGAGTCAAATATTGTTTGAATAGAAAACCCTGCTTAAAATAACACAAAGGTTTGTTGGGAAAGGGCGTGGGTTGTATACTTGTCAGGATAGACAAGCGATTCAATCCCCAAAAAAGATCTGATAAATCATTATGGCTGAAGCATCGGAAGGCATTGCTAAAATCTCATGGGATGATCCCGTTACAGGGCAGTTACGTGATTTCGTCCTCACTGAAGGGGCAACAGTGCAAATTGGACGGAATCCCGATAACGATATCAGCATCCCAGAACGTCATGTCTCGCGTCACCATGCGGTGATTAGTTATCGGCATGGCCTGTTTCTCATATCAGATTTGGGCAGTGCCAATGGCGTGTTTGTAAATGACCAGAAAATCACTGACCCTTTTCCGCTGGCACACGGCGATGTAATTCGGTTGTTTGTGCCGACACTGCGTTACTCCGCAGTAGTAACCGCTGAGGAAGAAGAGTTTGCTATCAAGACGGGTACGCTCATTCGGCCCCGTTTGGGTGGCGGACGCCCCATCATTCAAATTACATCCGGGGCGCAAGAGGGTCTTGAAATCCCAGTAATGAAAGAAGAAATGACCTTTGGACGAGCGACGAGTAGCGCCAATTGGGACATTATCTTGCAAGATCAGGCCGTCTCACGCCCCCATGCACGTCTGCACCTAACCGACAACACTTGGTATTTGACCGACTTAAACAGCGCCAACGGTACACTCGTGAACGGCAGTCCCATTCAAGACCCCAAGATTTTGCAGGATGGCTCGGTCATTGTGATGGGGGAAACGACCATGCTGTTTCGCCTTATAGACAAGGAATAAGTGCGTGTCTTCCAATCAGTCTTTGGAATTTGAAGTCGGACGGCGCCTGCGGGAGCAAAATTTGATGTTTGCAGCCGCCGAATCCTGTACAGGCGGATTACTGCTGCACCGCCTTACCAATGTGCCGGGGAGTTCATCCTATGTTGCAGGTGGTATCGTGGCCTATTCCAATGCCGCTAAACATTCACTGCTCGGCGTACAAGAACATACCCTAAATATTTTTGGCGCGGTCAGTGAGCAGGTTGCGGCGGCGATGGCACGCGGGGTTCGGGCAGCGCTTGGTTCGCAAATCGGTATTGGGATTACGGGCATCGCTGGGCCAGATGGGGGAACAGCGGAAAAACCTGTTGGCCTCACGTATATTGGACTCAGCACCCCTGATTTCAGCCTTGTGCGGCGGTTTGTATGGGAGGGAGATCGCGTCGCCAATAAAGAGGCAAGCGCCGAAGCAGCTTTACAAATGCTGTTGGATTATTTAACGTCAAGAAAATAAGCATAAAGACGCTATAATCAACCTATGCTTTAATCACAAAAATACTTTTACAAGGATTCATTGTAATGGCAACTATCGCCAAATCCGGTGCTGTCAAAGGGCCGCCAGTCCCCTCAATAGTCACCAAAATTGTCAACAGTCTCCGCGATTTGTCTAATACTCTCCTGATTCCGGCGCTGGCAATCTTAACCGCTATCTTGGTCGGTTCAGTGATGATTCTGCTGGCAGGCCGTGATCCTATTGCTGCCTATACGGGCTTGGTCGAAGGGGCATGGTTGGAACCACGCGGCCTTGTGCAAAGCCTGCTTAAAACGTCGCCGCTGATCCTCTCTGGCCTTGCTGTTGGCTTCGCATTCAAGGGCGGATTGTTTAATATCGGCGCACAGGGGCAACTGATTGTCGGCTCCGTTGCAGCAGCATGGGCAGGTTATGCGTTTAGTGGATTGCCAAGCTGGTTGCATATCATTCTGGCAATGGGGGCAGCTGCCATTGCTGGGGCGTTGTGGGGCGCGATACCGGGCGCATTAAAAGCCTATTCCGGCGCTCATGAAGTCATCACGACCATCATGTTTAATTTTATCGCCAGCCGTATCGCCGAATGGATGATTTCATTAGGCAGCGCCGATGGCAAAATCCCTGCTGGCCCATTGGCAGACCCCAACAGCGGTGCGATTTCCCGAACGAAGCCTGTCCTCGACTCGGCCCGCCTGCCCGTCGTTTTTGAAGTACCGCCGCCCTCTGTGCCCAATTTAAATATTGGCCTCTTTATTGCCGTCGCCGCTGCTATTTTGATTATGCTGCTAGTCAATCGCACCACCTTTGGCTTTGAACTCCGCATGGTCGGCCTTAATCCTTCTGCCGCACAGTATGCCGGGGTGAACGTCAAGCGGATGACGATTTCGACAATGGCGATTGCGGGCTGTTTGGCAGGGCTGGCGGGCGCTGTCCAGACATTGGGTATCAACGGGTATTACGAAGCCAATCAAAGTCTTGGTTTGGGGTTCGACAGCATCACCGTATCGCTACTGGCGTCCAATAACCCCATCGGGATTATGTTCTCGGCCTTTATGTTCGGCTCGATGGATCAAGGAACGACTCGGATGCAGCGCAGTGGCGTCGCCCCAGAACTGATTCTGGTGATCCAAGCCCTTATTTTGATGTTTATTGCCGCGCCACAGATTATCCGCTGGTTGTATCGGGTACGGGTCAGTGGTAAAGGCGGACAAAAATTGAGTACCGGTTGGGGTCAGCGATAAAAGGGACTTATTCAAGGAAACAGTTATGGATATTTTGGGTTTAACCATCACGACGGGGGCAGTAATCGCCACCTTAAACGCGACGATTCGACAAGCCATCCCGATTACGCTCGGCTCACAAAGTGGCCTCCTCAGCGAACGCTCCAGTATCGTCAACATTGGCATCGAGGGCATGATGTTGATGTCGGCCTTTTCTGGCTATATGATGAATTCCTATCTCAGTGGATCGGATATTTCGACCTTTGCCGATGACAACATGCGACTGGGCGTCTGTGTTTTGGTGGGTGTTTTAACAGGCGGGCTGATGGGCTTATTTCATGCGCTCCTCTGTATCCGCTACAAGGTTGACCACATTATCAGCGGGACGGTGGTCAACATTTTGGCGGCGGGCGTGACAGGTTATTTTTACAATGCCCAGACCGAAACCAAAGGCAAAATCCCCCCACTAATCTCCAATCCGTGGGAAAAAGGCGATTTTCTCTACAATGTCGGCGCGGTGCTGTTTGATAAAGACATCATCACCTATTTGACGTTTGTGATTGTCGGGTTTATCGCGTTTGCCCTCTTCCGTACCGTTTGGGGATTGCGTACTCGTTCGATTGGTGAAAATCCTCGCGCCGCCGATACACTGGGCATCAATGTCTATCGCCTGCAATACACCAATTTGTTTTTCAGTGGGGCATTGGCAGGTCTGGCGGGGGCATATCTAACGCTGGCAGATGTCGGCGTTTTTGAACGTGGCATGACGGCGGGCAAAGGTTTTATTGCGCTGGCAGTCATGATTTTTGGCAAATGGCATCCGGTTGGGGCATTGATGGGCGCGTTATTGTTCGGCTTTTTGACCGCCCTACAAAGCCAACTGCAATTTTTCGGCATCGTCGTGCCACATCAACTGGTGGCCTTGATTCCCTATGCCGTCACGGTGATTGTGCTGGCAGGTTTTGTGGGGCGGGCGCGTCCCCCAGCCCACGTTGGTCAGGCTTACGAGGTGGAATAAATCCTACTCGGCTTTTTCCTCTTGATCTTTCAGCGGATGCCACTCATATTCGGGTCGCATCCGCCTTTTTCCCATTGTTGAATAAACTTCTGTCCCTTTTGGATCAAAATTCTCTATAAAAGTATGGTTGATTTCCAAAACCGATTCAAAGCGCCATGTCACCATCTCTCCATACGGATTCAAATAAATATGACCATAGGCTAGAAATTCTGGCATGGCACGTTTTTTAGCGTCTTCAAAATCATAGGCTTTAACCAACATAGTGCGATCTTCAAAAGATTGCATTCCATCTGTTTGGCCTTCTACCTGAATCACAAAGCGAGCTTTTACCGCATACCATTCAAGACGCTTACATTTACGCCGTTTGACAGGCTTGATACCAGATTCGGGTAAAGGGTAGGTCTTAGCCCTACCCCTACGAAATGGGGTGGTAGGGGTCAGGCTCAGACTGAACCTGTTTTTCATCCATCAATCACCCGAATCTGGTATGAGGCCTTCAATTTCCCGAATCATGACCAACGTAATGCCATCTATTGCAAGCAGTTTTGGTAGTTCGATAGCGTCCAATTCGCAACTGAAAAAGTTATAACTCCGGCGTTTCAGTTGTTTAATATTTCGGAGAGTCACTTCCGTCTGAATTTGCCCGAATTTTCCTTGTACCATAAATCTAATAAACGCCTTCGCTCAACAGGCGGATAGGGAAACCACTGTTCTACCGATGAAGGATATGTTGATACATAAGCAACCAAATTTCGCTGTCCAAGTTTTTCGACATCTTCAGCAAAACGTATTCTTGAAAAGCCATAATCCCCTAACCCGATGATTAATGGCGCATGATGAGTCATAAAAGTCATCCCTCCCAGAAAACAAAAAAATCCGGCTAAAAACCGGATTGATTTATTTCAGTGCCGAAACTGGGAGTCGAACCCAGACTCCTGTAAAGGAACTACGCCCTGAACGTAGCGCGTCTGCCAATTCCGCCATTTCGGCTATTGAATTAAAAGAATCTTATCACCTAATCCGCCCCTCGGTCAAGGGCATCTTTCATTTCGGCGGCATCATCGGGAATCAGGCCGTGCTTATTTAACCAGCGGGTCAGTTCAGAATCAGTGGCCTCGGTAATTATCGAACCCCGGTCAATCCCGCGTGGGCTGTGACCGCGTGGTAGATACGTCGGGGGTTCATAAGGAACAACTTCCCCCATTTCGGCAATCACCAACGTCGGCACAGACAAAAAGCCCGTCCATTCAAACACCCGTTCCCGCGCAGCAAGGTCAATATCCATATCAATTTCACGATAGGGCACGCCGAGTTCATCCAAAACATGGCGTGCTATCCCAACATAGGGGCAAAAATTACGCCGCACATACATGACCAATTGCTTCATGCCAACCTCGATCTTTTACGGAATTACGGTGGCGGGTGGCGGCGTAGGAGGAACAGAACCCGCTCGATTTTCTGGCTCTAGGAAACACATCAATCCCTGAAACACCCCCTCCGCCAGCAGGTCGCGCTGATTGGTGACGATCTGGCGATCCATGTACATAAAACCAAGCTCAATAATTACCGCCGGGGTGTCTATCGAGACTTCATTGAAATTATGATAAGAAGTCATGTCAACCGTTACCCCTGTATGACGGGGTAATCCGGTGACGCGCCCATATTCATCTATCACGCAGTTGACAAACGTCTCGTCAATGCCACGTAAGACACGCTCCGCTGGCCCAACCGCATTATAGCCCGACGCTTCCAACCCATAATTGCGGCAGTCGTTGGTGTGAATCGAAAGCAGAGCCGCCGCCCGATAATCATGCAGGCGCGGGTCAAATTCTTGCATCAAGTCTACTTCATAACCTTGTGCCAATAATTTATTGACCACCAACCGAGCAACCTCCGTGTTGATGTCCAATTCGCGCAGTTCGGCTATCCCATCGTTATTTTCATCACACACCGCGCCGGGGTCTTCCGTAAAACTGGGGTCTTGGGGTGGCCCACTATGTCCCGCAATAATTCCAACCCGCACCACCGTTTCTTGGGTGGGCAGTGGGGTTGCCAGTGTCAACGGCGAACCTGCCTGCTGCGTCGTATTGACGACCCGCATCTTTTCGCGGAATTCAGGCGATAGGAAATCATCGGGTGTCCAATAAGAAAAAATCGTCGCCATCAAGAGGGCCGCAACGGAAGTCATCGCAAAAATCCGGGTGGTCTGCCAGAGTACCCGTGTCATGCTCTCACGTGGCTCGTGTTCTTTTTGATAGCGTTTTTGAGCCTCGCGTTGAGCGCGACGGACACGGCGAACTTCCTCGGCAGAGGGGGGGACTTTCACATCCGGCGCACCCATCGGCACACGGCGGCGCGGACGGGGCAGATCATCTTCCATCACCAATTCGGGTTCTTCGCTCGGTGGTGGGGTTGATGTTGAGCGTACCCCAGACGGATTTAAAGGCCGATTCAGCGAGGCGGACTGATTCAACCAATCAATCCCATCGGGGTCTTGGCTCGGCGGGAGTGGGGATGATGGGGTATCAGTCATGAATCAGCCGTCCCAGTAGAAATAATGAATAGGCGGCATCGCTACCGCCCCATTTGGTTAACTATTTGTCTCAACAATCGCGCCTTCAGTCACCTGCTCTGGCGTGTCTTCTTCAAGTGTTACCACTTTAAACGATTCGGCATAGGCCATCTCTTTACCTTGCCCGCGTTCGGATGACCAGTCCCGTACCCATTTGCCAATATCCTCCAATTTACCACGACCCTGACGAATCATCTCATCCATCTGGCTCTTGTGGGCAAACAGGGCTTCAATTTTTAGATTAATGGTATCGCTGATGTTGACATAGGTATCGGCTTCGCGCCACGTCGAAACATAGACCTTTTTGACCTTATGCGCCGACAAGCCCTCGGCTTCTAATTCTTGAAAAATATGGGGTTGACCCGCCGCTGGGAATACCGCATCCACCGCTGCTGCTGCCGCCGCACGATGGTCGGGGTGATTGATATAGGTGTTGGAGACAAAAAAGGCCGTAGGGTCTTGGCAGACGACCACATCTGGTTTGTAACGGCGAATTTCGCGTACCAAGCGTTTGCGGAGGTCGAGCGTGTTGACCAACATGCCATCGGGTTCGCGCAAAAAGACGACTTCTTCGACCCCGACTTTGGCGGCAGCGGCCCTTTGCTCAACTTCTCGAATATCGCGGGCCTGCTCACGGGTCAGGGTTAAATCGGCAATCCCGACATCCCCACTCGTGACCAAGACATAACAGACTTTCGCCCCGCCTTTGACCCAACGGGCAATCGTTCCCGCGCATGAGAACTCAATATCATCGGGGTGGGCCATAATGACCATAACACGTTTTGGAACATAAAAACCGTTTGACTGCATGGATGGCTGACTTTCTTTAGACTAGGCTAAATGTTCGATGCAATGCTTCAAGAATAGCAAGCGCCCTCGGCTTCAGTCAATGGAATGAGTTTGGGTTTACCGGCCTCGTCTTGACTGAGGCGGGCCGCCATCAGGGTGACATCATGCGGAAAAATTATAATCCCGTTGGTTTCCCATGCCCACCCCTGCCATTTACGTTTGGTCTCCAGCGTTACTAACGGCTCGACATCATAGGCCGTCATCCACCCCAATTTTTCAAAGTGAACGGCATAGGTGGCAAGGTCGCAGGCAAACAGCAAATGATCGCCACCGCTGTCAATCACGACACTCATATGACCGGGGGTGTGGCCGGGTGTCACCACGCCCCAAATCCCTGGCAAAATCTCGGTGTCTTCGTCCAATAATCGCATTTGCCCGTTTTTGATTAGCGGTTCGAAATTCGCGGCGATATAGGTGGCGGATGTGCGTTCGTTGGGGTGCATTGCATCTTCATATTCGCGGCGTTGGACGACATGTTCGGCATTTGGGAAGGTGGGTACGATTTGACCCCCTTCGCCCAGAATGGTGTTCCCGGCGGCATGATCGGCATGAAGATGTGTATTAATCACTAGGTCAATATCTTCCGGTTTTAACCCCACTCGCGCCAGCCCTTCAATTAATGTGCCGTTGGGGTGGGTAAGCTGCCATTGGGCCTCCATTTTGGGGGTTAATTTGCTGCCTAGCCCCACATCTACCAAGATGTTTTTGCCATGCGCCTGAATCAACAAATTATTGAGGCACATGGGCAGCATGTGGTTGCCGTCGGGCGTCTGATAGCGACTCCATAACACACGCGGCACAAGCCCAAAAGGGCCACCACAATCCACCTTCACTTCGCCATCACTGAACACATGAACAGTAAAAGCATCATGATCTAGTTTGAACATGCCCAATCCTTGCGGGGAATTCTGAATAATTCATCAGTGGTGGGGATTATTATAACACCTGATGATTAAATGCCGTTCTAAATTCGACCTCGAGGGTCGCCTTATCGTCGGGTGACAAAAATGCCCCTTGCACGGCATTGAGAATACACTGCTGAAGGTATTCAATAGGGAAGCCTAGCCCTTGTACCGCCAGCGCATACTCATCAGTCAGAGTAGTGTTATTTACCGTCGGGTCATCGGTATTGAGGGTGACATTGAGGCCCAACGAACGCAGGTTCAACAACTGATGCTGGTCAACTGACACCGCCACCCCAGTCTGCAAATTTGACGTTGGGCAGACTTCCAAGCAGACCCCAAAATCATGCGCCAATTGTAAGGCAATCGGATTTTCGATGGCACGTACCCCATGCCCAATACGGCGGGCATGGAGTTGCTCAATTGCATAAATCACATTTTCCGCACCAGCCCATTCCCCGGCATGGATGGTTACACCTAACCCCGCTTGATGAGCCGCCAGAAATATTTCGGTAAATGGATCGGCAGGATGGCCTGCTTCATTGCCACACAAATCCACTGCCGTCACGCCACGCCCCAAAAAATCTACAGCGAGGCGCATCATTTGTTCACCAATCGCAACACTTTCATGGCGGTTCATGGCGACAATCAGGTTCACTTGAACCCCAAGTTTAGCGGCGGTTTCGCTCACGGTTTCATTGACCCATGCCATAACATCGGCCAGTGGGAAATCCATACATTTTGCCAGCGCAAACGGGGTGAAGCGCAGTTCCATATAACGGATGTTATCAGCGGCGGCGTCCTCAACGACTTCACAGGCGACCCGTCGAATCACTTCCTCGGCCACAAAAAATTGCCGCAGGATACTAAATTTGCTCAAAAATCGTTGATGGGTCGGTGGGTCATCACGCATCACTTGGACATGAGGTCGCAATCCCTCCACATCATAGGCGAGCAACGGAATATCATATTGCTTGGCAACCTCAACCAACGTATCCAAGCGAATAGCCCCCTCCAAATGGCGATGGAGTTCAATTTTTGGCATCGCTTTGAGTGCCCGCCAAGTCTCGGAATCGCGTTGAATGGCATCCGTCACTTCAAACGCCACTGCTCTCGTTTACCCTTCTCGAAGCGGCAGGGTGAACCAAAATTTGCTGCCCTTGCCTACTTCGCTTTCTACTTCGATTTTGCCGTCATGCGCCTCTACAATCTGTTTCACAATGGAGAGGCCAATACCAACACCACTTTCCAAAGGTGTACCATCGGGAGTATCTATCTGAAAAAACCGCTTAAACACGTAATTTAATTTATCACTGGGAATCCCGATACCTTCATCTTGCACAATCACCCGTCCATGACGACGATCTTCGCTTGGCTCACAATAGATGCGTACATGTCCGCCCACATGAGAAAACTTGACAGCATTAGCAACCAAATTTTCCAATACCCGATCCATTTTATCTAAATCAACGCGCACCATCAGAGGGTCTTGCCGAGGGGCAGGTTCAAAAATAACACCGCTATCTGCATAGGACAACTGCGCTTGCTCAATATGCTGTTGAACAATATCACAGAGATCGGCCTCGACGAATTCGAGCGTATCGGGGCGAATATCTTTCATCCTCAAAATCTCGTTAATGAGCCGCAGCATCGCGTCTGATTTTCGGTCAATCACTTCCAGCGCGTTAACCTGTTCCTCGGTCAGCGGGCCAAGCATGAGTTCCCGCATGAGTTCAATGTAACCTTTGACAAACGTCATCGGAGATCGCAAATCGTGGCTGATGTTGTGTACCAATTCTTCTCGAAATTCATTCAGCGACTGCAATCGGCGATAAGCATCTTCTAATTCAACCGTTCGCTGGCGGGTCTCGTGTAAAAGCCGGGCATTTTCAATCGCGGCGGCGACCTGTGCGGCTACGATATTCAAGACGCGCTCATGGTCGGCAGTAAAGGCATGGGGTGTATCACTATCAATGGACAGCACCCCGATCACCTGATCGTTGAAATTCAAAGGCACAGCCAACATTGAACGCAAAGTTGGCTCCAAATATATGAATTCGGGAATTGCTTGGGTATCTTGAATATACATTGTTTGGCCTGTTGCGGCGACTTTGCCGGCCACCCCTTCACCAATTTTCCAACGTGCGAGTGGAATGTATTCGGGTGCGATGCCGGATGATGCCTTGAGAATCACTTCATCACCCTCAACTAACAAAAGCGCACTCGCCTGACATTGAAAAATCGCATGAAGGCTGTTGACAACCATTTGACTAATGGACTCGGTGCTGGTGGTGCTGGTGACAGTTCGTGCCAACTCATGGAGTGCTGAAACTTCGGCTAGGCGATGTTTGGCATTTTCATACAGTTGCGCATTCCGTATCGCAATCGCTAAGGGGCTGGCGACGGATTGCAGCACCGCAATATCCTGTTCATTAAAACGATTAGGGATATAGCTCTGTACAGAAATCACCCCAACAAATTCATCCTGCACCATTAATGGCAGAATAACGAGGCTGCGCGTATCCCCACCATAGGTAATCGGTGGAATGGGATAGAGGTCTTGATTATCGTCATGAATAATCAGCGGTTTGCGGTTATGAAATACCCATCCGACCAGCCCGGTTTCTTCCTCAATCGGCGTTACAAGGTCATCAATGCGCTGACCATCATCATACGTCTGTGTTAACCAAAATTGGCGCGTTTCCGGATTATAAACACCAATATAAAAACTGCGGGTGTCCATCACCTGACTCAGTTTTTGATAGGCGATTTCCAAGACCCCGTGCAAATCCAAACGACTCACTGCGACCCCCAAATCATTCAGGGTTTCAAGCATTTGGGCACGGGTTTGGGCTTCCTCATACAGCCGCGTGTTGTGAATAGCAACCGCCGCTTCTTCGGCAAAACTCATGGCGAGATTAGCATCGTTCTGATTAAATGAATGGGCCGTTGATGAATACAGATGCAGCATCCCCAAAAACGTATCCCGGAAGACGAGTGGCACACCTAACCAGCTTGCAATGGAGGGTTCAGCCCCCAACACCTGCCAGCGTGGGTCGTTTTGGCAATCATCAATAATCAAGGGGCGGCGAGTTTCGCGCAAAATTCGGGTGGTTTCCGCCCGCATAATTTCCGCTGAGGGATAGGTGGAGTGAACACCCTTCCATTCGAAATACCCCCGTTCGCTGACCAGATGCAAATCATCGTTGACCTCAACCACAATAACTGCACCGTCAGATGGGATAAAATAAGTTGCCTGATCCAAGATCAGGTCTAGTATTTCCCGAATGTCGAGGGTCGTGATCGCCGAAATCACCTTTTGCAGGGCAAGGGTTTGGGCACGTTCAATACTGTTGGTCTCACGTTCGATCTGTACCAACAATTCATCTCGATTAGGTACGGGAGTCACCCTCAGACGAACCGGCAAAGATTTGCCAGCGCCTTCGACTAAAATCGTCTGAAAATTGTGGGCATGAGGTTCCTCTGCCAAAATATGCTGAACGAACTTTGACCATTCATGCCGGCTTGGTGCCTGTTTTTCTGGCGGCATCAGATCGAAAAGGGATTTACCGATCACTGCCGATCCATGAATGCCCAATAATTGCTCTATATCTTCAGTGACAAAGTGGATGATGCCGTTCACATCCACCAAAAGCGCTATGGCAGTAGGTGTGGGATAGACACCATTCGACACAATTCTTGAAGCGGTCATATCATTATCAATAAAGGCCTAAATTCTCTGAGCGATTTTTTACGATGCCTTATGCTGGGGAGTCTCCTTCTCCTGCATATATCAGCCATCCCCAATAGCGCCATGCAACCCATAAAGCCAGCAGCAAGCCCATCATCAGCGGGAACGTATAGGCGTAGGCAGCAATTTCCTGCCCATTTGAATATTCAAAATCTTCCTGCGAGAACTCAATGCTGAGGAGTCGCACCACCGAACTACAAAATGTCAATACCGCCGCGACATAGAACCATCGGTACAGTGGGGCCGTTTTGACAACAGCCCCCAACCGACGGCTTAACTCGGCAAAGATGACCAGCATAATGGTGATAGCAATAGGAGCAAGAGAGCTTAGAAGTGTGAGGACTTTCATCGGTTTATGGTCGTCCACTGGTCATGCGATGATACAGATGATAACACAACCCTAATAAGACCGCCCCTCCTGCAAAGAGTAATACATCCCCAAGCCAATCGCCCCCCCATTGATCCAAACTTGAATAACGAGCCGTTGCCGCGCCAAATACAATGGGAGGTGCCGCAAAAAAGCGGTAATAGGTCTTTTCACCCGAATTAATCTCATAAAATCGAGCAATTAGCGCCAATATATAAATTAGGCCTGTTCCAGCAAACCAACTGATAAATAAAAGAATTTGATTTAAATTTAGACTCAAGGTTCACCCTATGATTTTTCTGGCGGACGATTTTTGGATGCAAAAAATGCTTTTTGGAAAGCGTCTCGCATGGTCATCACCGGACTGCCGCTCATCACGCCCTGTGCCCCTTCAAACGGCTCTTGCACCACAATACCAGTTGCCCCAATTTGATACTGCCGAATATCACGGGCATGATTACTGCCGCGCTGCTTTAGTACCAAGAGCGCTTTGGCAAGGGCGCTTTCAATCTCCACGTAGCGCAGCATAATATAGCTGTCGGCAATAAACGCAAGGTCTTCTTCATCCTCTGGTGTCTCACCCAATAGCGCCGGATTTTCACGGGTCAGGACGGCAGTCAGGCCCAAACGCTTGAGGACATTGATAAACTGATAAACCAGCGTGCGGAGCGTCACTGGATCACTACTGATACGCTCAAAATGACTGATACTGTCAATCAAAACCCGGCGTGCGCCAATTTGGGAGGCGTGTGCTTCCAAAATCCCACCGAGGCGCTGCAAATCACTCAGGGTGACTTCGGGGCTAGTCATGACCACCCGTAGGTGGTTTTCTTTTTCATAGTGTTGAAAATCCCAGCCAAAACCCAGTGCGTCCCGATAATAATGGATAGGGAATTCCTCAAAGGTCAAAATTAGTCCCGCTTCATTATCCGCCGCAATGCCATGATGGATAAATTGCATCCCCAGCGTAGTTTTGCCTGTGCCGGGAGCGCCCTCGATCAAATTGGCGGTGCGGGGCAAAAAGCCGCCTTGCAGCATATCATCTAAACCGCTGATACCAGTTGCCAAACGCGGCAAATTTGGGATGCTAGGTATCATCAATGCAGCCCTTTAATGACATGATAGATGGCTTTGAGGCGAAATTGGCGATCCTCACAAGCCTCTACAAACCGGGTGATGCGTTGACGCATGTCGTCATCGGGAGCGAGGGTATAAATGCGCATCCCTTGAAGCTCTTCTTCATGTAATACGCCAGATGCCGCCAGTGCTTTGAGTTCTGGCGCAACAATGCGGGGGTCGCGCCCAATATATTGAGCAATTTGGTTGGGCAAATCAGTGGTATGCGGATTGCGGTGGAAAAACTGCACCAAATCCCATTTGATAAATGTATTGACCCGTAACTGGATAAACTCCAACAAGTCGGGGTCAATATCATCCATCAAGCGGCTCGTCAGTTCCTCTTGATTACTCCCCATCACCACCTAGTCCTAGTTTCCACGTTAAATCCGCTATTACATCCTAGATTAAGTCAATTATAGCGGCTTTTTGATGGTCGCCTATGATGTTTGAAAAATGCAACCATTTCCATATGGTGAGGGGTTTGGCTAGGGGAAGGCAAGTATCTCACCCTCCCCTACAAGTGGATTGAATGAATTAACGGCGACGGCTGGGTGGGGCTGATTTGGTTTGTGTACGAGCAACAGGCTGGCGGTCCTGCTGGTCAGATTCGTAATGGCAGTGTTTATATTTCTTGCCACTCCCACACCAGCAGGGGTCATTTCGGCCCGGTCGGTTGGCAGCGCGGGTGGGTTCAGGTGCAGAGGTTGGCGCGTTTGTCCTGACATTGGATGCGTCAACCATTTGCTGGCCTTCACGCACATTCGAGACCTTTTGTTCTTGGCGACGAGCCATCTCGACGCGGAAAATATTCCGAACAAGCGTGGATTGAATTTCGTTTTGAAGGTCTTGCCACATACGGAAACCTTCAATCTTATACTCTACCAGTGGGTCGCGCTGGCGAATGGCTTGCAAACCAATGCCTTCGCGTAGGACATCAAGGTCAGTCAGGTGACGCAC
This sequence comes from Anaerolineae bacterium, assembly GCA_021463865.1. Classification (GTDB taxonomy): domain Bacteria; phylum Chloroflexota; class Anaerolineae; order Aggregatilineales; family J027; genus CFX10. Next base: position 251,729 of record JAJTXY010000001.1, on the reverse strand, counting down.
CCACAGCGAATCCATCGCCTGCAAAATGACCTGACGCTCCACCTGTGCCATATTTTCTGGCCCACCCAGTTCTTCCGTCTTGCGGTCATAGGCTTGCAGCGCACCTTTGAGGAGTAGAACTTCAATATCTTCGGCGCTGTTCTGGGCCTCAAGGACGTCGGGTGTGATTTCCGGCGGGACAGGGTAAATGGTTAGGGCTTGACGATAAACTTCATCCAAATCCCATTCGTCACGCTCGCCAACCAGATACGTCTTGCAGAACTCCCCAATTTCAGCGGCGACCAGTTGGTGAATTTTCTCGCGCAATGTGGCCGGGTCAGCGGTCAAAATTTCGTCACGTTGTTTATACATGGCCTGACGCTGCTTGTTGACCACATCGTCATATTCCAAAACGCGCTTGCGAATATCGAAATAATAGGCTTCTACACGCTCTTGGGCCTGTTCAATGGATTTACTAATCCAACTGTGCTGGATCGGTTGGTCTTCGGGGATATCGGCCCACTGCATAAAGCCGCGCACCCGTTCTGCCCCGAAGCGTTTCATCAAGTTATCTTCAAGGCTGAGATAGAAACAGCTTTCACCGGGGTCGCCCTGCCGTCCCCCACGACCACGTAACTGATTGTCAATGCGACGCGCATCGTGGCGTTCTGTACCCAATACGTACAATCCCCCGGCCTCCAAAACAACTTCTCGGTCACGGGCAGCTTGTTGTTTGGCTTTTTCGAGTGTCGCATTCCACACCTCTGGCTCAAGCTGGGTCAGATCAAGCCCTTGACTTTGTAAATCGGCACGTGCCATCCCTTCTGGGTTGCCGCCGAGCAAAATATCAACCCCACGCCCCGCCATATTGGTCGCAATCGTGACCGCACCGGGGCGGCCCGCTTGGGCAATAATATTGGCCTCACGGAAGTGCTGCTTGGCATTGAGGACAGTATGTTCAATACCTGCCTTTTTCAGCAATTTGCTGAGGTGTTCGCTGGTTTCAATCGCTACCGTGCCCACCAGAATAGGCTGACCCTGCTGTTGGCGCTCTCGAATATCCTCGACCACTGCATTAAATTTGGCGGCCTCAGTCATATAAATCACGTCTTGGTTATCGTTACGGATAACAGGACGGTGGGTGGGAATGGCGACCACATCCAAGTTATAAATCTGGCGGAATTCGGCCAGCGAGGTCATAGCCGTGCCGGTCATACCTGCCAATTTCTCATACATACGGAAATAGTTTTGGAAGGTAATCGTGCCTAGAGTGACGTTTTCGCGCTGGACTTCAACATTTTCCTTCGCCTCAATCGCCTGATGCAGCCCTTCCGAGAAGCGCCGCCCGTGCATCAAACGTCCAGTGAACTCGTCCACGATGACGACTTGACCGCCCTCATCCACGATGTAATCCCGGTCAATTTCATAGGCGACATTGGCACGCAGGGCATTATCGAGATAAGGAATCACATCGGCATTATCCGGGCTATAAAGATTATCTCCCACCATCCGGCCCGATGTTTTGAAAGCTCGTTCCACTTTTTCAACGCCCTGTTCGGTCAGATAGACACCTTTGGTACGCTGATCCAAAACGTAATCACCGTCGGGTTCTTCATTTTCCACCGAGGCATCGGATGAGGGTTTTAGAGGTTTCACGATTTTGGCAAACAATTGATAGAGGTCAGACGGGGCGGAGGCCGTACCGGAGATAATCAAAGGAGTACGGGCTTCGTCAATCAAAATATTGTCTACTTCGTCCACGATGCCAAAGTAATGCCCGCGCTGCACTTTTTCCCGCAGGTCACGCACCATATGATCGCGTAAATAGTCGAAGCCAAATTCGTTATTCGTGCCATAGGTTATATCGGCATTATAGGCGTCCTTACGGGTCACAGGGCGCAAATTTTCATAGCGCTCATCATTGCTATGGAAATCCGGGTCATAGAGAAACGACCCCCGCTGTTGGGCACTGCTTTGAATCACTCCCGACGAAACACCGAGGAAATGATAAATCGGCCCCATTTGCTGCAAGCCGACTTTAGAGAGGTAGTCGTTGGGGGTGACCAGATGTGAGCCACGTCCGGTCAGTGAATTGAGATAGAGCGGCAGGGTGGCAACCAGTGTTTTCCCTTCGCCGGTGCGCATTTCCGCAATGTTGCCTTCATGCAGCACCATACCCCCGATCAACTGCACATCAAAATGGCGCAGGCCAATCGTGCGGCGACTGGCTTCGCGTACCAACGCAAAAGCCTCTACCAGCAAATCATCCAATGGTGTGCCCGCTTGATGTTTTTCACGCAGTTTAAGTGATCGTTGGCGTAACTGCTCGTCAGATTCTTTCTGCAACTGGGGTTCCAGTGCGTTGATTTCTTCAACCTTTTGGCGGTAACGCTTCAGTTTTCCTTCGTTTGGATCCCCGAAGATTGATTTGATAAGTTTCTTCACCATAGAATTCCCGCACTCACTATATTTTAAGGGATGGCGCTCTTGATAAATACAACGATGTTCGGCAAAAAGCGCACCGAAAAATTATAACATAGCCCTTCCAGTCATAAGACTTGAATCGTATTAGAAATTTCCCGGCCCGTCATCGAAAATAAAAAAACACCGCAGGTGTATGTCAGCGGTGCTGTCGAATATCAACTAGGGTTGAAAAACTTCCACTAGGTTATTGGCGGGCTTCCCATTCACGAATCACCGACTGGATGAATTCACGCACATCCACATCCACCACCTCATCCACATGTTGATAGGTACGTCCATCAGCCTCGATCCGAATGGTGTTATCAGGGTTGGCGCGAACATGAATGCTGCGGTGTTGGAACATCGAATTCTGCATCAAACGATATTGCAGTAGTTCCTCAATTTGTCCGGCAATCGTATTATTGGCAGGCGTAGTCTGATCTAGGCCCGTTACAATCAATGGAGGTTCCATAGTGGAATAATCTTGGCTGGGACGCGGGCCAGTAGGCGCGGGTAGATTGATAGGTGTTTTGGGTGCGGCCCATGCCCCCTGTTCCGAAACAACTGAGGCCGTTGAATCAAAATTGGGAACGGGTAACCCAACCGCCTGAGCGCCGACCCGCGCCATCTGCGCTAAATCACGAACAAGACTGATGAACCGCTTGGCAAGGCCGCGATCCTGCATCTCACCCACCGTCTGAAAGACTTTGTTGTTCATCTGGATAATGAGGGAGCCATCGCTGACATCTCGCCAAACCCGCATGACCTCAACCGCGTCGGTTGGGATTTCGTTACTACCAGCAATATAAATCGTGCTGGTGCTGCGACGGGGATCATTGCCGACGAATTCATTGCCAGAAGATTGATTGGTCATCTTTATTTCCTCAAATTCACCTTCGTGAGTATCCAATGCAGCGAATGAACTGGTGGGTTTGGGTGCAGCAACAGGTGGCGCTTGCTGGATTTGATCTACCATCGCCACAAAATTATCAAAGTCCGGTTCGGGCAGGTCGCTCGTCAACATATTGAGGTCGGGCAGTGGCACTTTAGAAGCATAGCCTGCCGAGGCACTGGCCGTTTGCGGTTGCATCGGAGTAACCGAATTTTGACTCACCCGCCGGAGGGCAGTTGTTAGTTGGGCAAATGCGTTCGGCAATGGGGGCAAGCCCTCTTGCTTACGACGCCGTCGTTCCGCACTACGCCGATTAACCATAAATACAGCACTTAACCACAACAAACCAAAAAAGCAGGTGGTAATTGCCAGCCTGATAATTGGCCCCTGAGTTAAGAAATCATTGAACGAAGAATCACCTTGCATACTGTTTCAAAGCCGCCTATTTCTGACAGTTGGGGCAAAAATGGGTCCCACGCTGTCCTACGACGATTTTTTCAATTACTGCCTGTTGGCAGGTTCTACAAACTTGACCTGTTTGCCCATAGACAAACAAACTCTCTTGAGCGCTACCTTTACTGCCATCTGGTTTACGATACCAGTTGACACTCGCCCCTTCACGTTCAAGCCCACTCGCCAGCGCCTGACGGATGGCCCGCCACAGGGCATCTACCTCGGATGGGGTCAATGATTCGGCCCTACGTGTGGGGAGAATATGGGCGATATGGAGTGACTCATCGGCATAGATATTCCCCACCCCGGCGACAAACGCCTGATTTAACAGTAGGGGTTTGATTGTCCCCTTATGTTTGGACAGCCGTTCCCTAAAAACGTCTGCCGTAAATTCATCCGATAACGGTTCTGGGCCAAGCGCCCCCGTTACCTCTTCTACATTTTCAATTAGATAGACCCGCCCAAATTTGCGCGAATCCGAGAAGCGGAGTTGATGGGCATTGTCTAACTGAAATTTGAAATGTACCCACTGGTCGGCGTGCTCTTCAAATTCATCGGGCACGACATATAAGCGCCCTGTCATCTTGAGGTGGATCACCAGATAATCTGCATCCAGCCGAATGACGATATATTTGGCGCGTCGGGCAATGCTCTGCACGCGCTGACCCTTGAGGCGTTCAATAAAAACCTCCGGGGCTGGCCCGACCAAACCACGCGGCCAATCTAGCCATACATCGGTGATGGTGCGCCCCACCAAATTTGGACGGACACCCCGTACTACGGTTTCTACTTCTGGTAATTCTGGCATTTGACCACTATGATTTATTGTATCTGAATTTAGCCTACATTTTACATAAATGTACAGGCCTTTTAACAACTCAGCAAGAGTATCAAACCCTATGCCAACCATCCAATTAGATGATTTGCCTCTCTACTACGAAGAACAACCCGGCGGGCCAGAAACCCTGCTGGCACTGCACGCCACCACTGCACGCGGCAAGCTCATGAGTTGGACATTTCCCAAAAATGGCGGCTATCGTGTCCTTGCCCCTGATCAGCGTGGACATGGCAACACCCCCAACCCGGCGGGGGATTATCATATGCCCCGTCTGATTGCCGATATGCGGAAATTTATTGACGTCCTAAAGCTAGAGTCATTTCATGCCATTGGCTACAGCTTGGGGGCGGCGGTGCTGTTGGGGTTAGCCGTCGAAGCACCAGAACGCTTTAAATCACTGGTCATGATTGGGGCCAATCATCGCCGTCCAACCGCCGAACAAATGGCAATTCTGGCAGGCCCACCCGAAACACGCACGGGCATTGTCAAAGCAGTCTTCGACCCCGAAAAAGGCAGTTCCGTTGGTTGGGATTTTCAACTGGCCGATTTTCAGTATCTCAATTTTCCGGTGCATCTCATCGGTGGGGATCGTGACCCGGTGGTATCAGCAGAGGATTTTCTGGAACTTTATCGGGCGCTGCCGCAGGGGAAATTATTCATCGTGCCGGACTGCGACCATTATGGATATTATCGGCTGTCGGTGGTCAAAAATTATCTTCAGGAGTTGTATTCGGCCTAAATACGCCCTTCAAACACACGAACATCCGTACTACAATAAACCTTCTATTCTCACTCATTTCCTGCCTAAGGAGGGGTGTTTATGAAAGTTTGGGCCTATATTTTCATTACCACACAGCAGCCCCGCAAAGTTGTACAAGCCATTCGCACAATTCCGGGTGTGGTTAAAGCCGACGCGCTTTTTGGGACACCGGATGTTATGGCAATTGTCGAGGGCGAGGATATTGCTTCGATGGATGCGGTGATTGACAAAATCGTCGAAGTGCCAGAGGTGCTGGGGACGGACTCAAAGGTCGCCCGCTGGATTCAATAGCGGTTTTTTGGTGGGAGGTTGGTCATTTTTCAAAATCGGCACACGCCTCCTCATACACCTCTAGCAAGCCATCCGACATATGCTTGATTGTATAAGTCGTCTCGACCAACATGCGATAACGTGCCCGCTGCAATTGGGCATGTTTGCGCGTCCGCCCAATCACGATTTCCTGCAAGGCCGTCACATCGCCAACAGGTGCGGTCATCCCGATTTCGGGCAATACCCCAACGGCTGTGCCAATCACCCCCGCCCCACACGCCAATGCCTCAAGCGCCGCCATACAAAAGGCTTCGTGGCGAGAAGTCATCAACAAAAAGCGGGCTTCTTGATAGTAAGCGGGTAATTTTTCATGTGATACTGCACCATGAAACACCACTCGATCCGCAATGCCGAGTTCATGCGTCAAGGCTTCTAATTGTGGATACAGTGGGCCATCCCCCACAATATCCAGCGTCGCATTGGGCAGCTTGGCAATCAGGTGAAGCAGCGTTACTTGATCTTTAATCGGCACAAGCGACCCGACATGTAAAAACTCGCGGGGCCGCCAATCCAATTCTTGGGCAGGCGGTTTAAACAACTCCGCGTCCACCCCCAACGGCACTTTCCGCAGAATCTCCCCTCGCTCCGGTGGCAATTTATCCAACGCCATCAACACGGAATAATCACATGGGGCAACAATGCGGGTTGCGCCCATCATTGCCCGTTCCACCAAACGGCGGGTGACTCGCCCATTTTGCAGCCCATAATCAATATCGGGAAAGCCGACCAACTCCCCCCCTGCGATGCTGACCACCGTCGGGATGCCCAATTTTTCCCCTGCCCAATTCGCCACCACGCCTGTTTCATCGGCCCAAACCGCATGGAGTACATCAAAGGGTCGCAGCGCATGTTGGGCTTCAATCAAAGCGAGCGTGCGCCGCAAAACGCGCCAACGGGCCAAGCCGCGTGTATACGATCCCCCACCAGTTGGCAGAACGAGGGCGTTATAAACCGTATACGGGACTTGGGTATAGGGATAACGGACGGGAAAGACCCGTACTTGATGGTGACGGGCCAATTCGCGCACCAGATTCAGATAGACCGGAATACACCAGTCGCTTTCATCCGCCGAAAAGCCGGGGATGAGAATGCCAATTTGCATGGGATGATTCTACGATGATTTCCAGCGGGCAATTTGGTTATCGTTGCGCTGAAGCTCCTCCAATACCGCAGGTGTCAACGAACCGTGTGTATAATGGGCCATCAAAATTGCCCCAACAACAGGCGGGAAACGGACGGGTTCGATAGTCGCTTTGGGGGCGACCCCATGAACCCCACTGGTAAATGGGTCTAACAAATGAGGGCCAGCGCGAAACGTCCCTCCCACCATACCACATACAAAGGTTTCGTTTTGCATCCCCAGCCGCTTAATGACCGCCACCACTGATTGAGCCAATTCTTCGCCTGCCCACCGCAAAATATCTTGGGCCACTTCGTCCCCGGCCTCAGCACAGGCGGCAATCTCACGCCCAAAGCTGGCGATTTCCGGTTTGCCAAATTGGGGGCTGTAGGCCAAGATCAGCATTTCTTCAGCAGATTTCAGTTGATAGTGGTCTAACATGGCCTGCAAAATAAGCGATTTTTCAATGCGCCCATCCCAAACCTTAATGGCGGCTTTTAACCCCGCAAGGCCGATGGAATAACCACTGCCCTGATCGGCAAGGATATAGTCCCACCCGAGTGTTTTATGGCGCTCCCCTTTGGCATTCACCCCAAAAGCGGATGCGCCCGTTCCGGCAATCACTACCGCCCCCGGTTGACAGGCAGTCGCGGCGGCCCATGCGATTACAATGTCGTTTTCCATGATGACCTCGCCACCCAAACCGAGTGGGCGCATCATCTCTTGGTACATCACTGTATCATCGGCGTTGTTCAACCCGGCGATACCAAAAACCGCTACTTTGCAGTCACTTAAGGATTTGCCCGCCCCTTTTAGCAGGTCTTTGACCACTTGATGAAGGGCGGCTTGGGCACTATCGCGGCCTACGGCGTGATAATTTGAGGCTGGCCCGGTGACAGAATGAATAATCGTGCCATCTTCTTCGGTTAAGACGCCGACGGTTCCGGTACCGCCGCCGTCAACCCCAATCATATAACCCATAACACTTTTCCTAGAATGAATAGATTTATGGGCAATGATTGTACCGCCTCACACAATTCTCCGCACTATTAACGCCCCACTCCCAATAACCCCGCCAAACGGGTTCGCACGGGAATGAGTAGGGTCATCGGTTTTTGTGCTTTTGCCACCACGATACCAAACAGAATGAGGGCCGCACCGACAATCAAGCGCCAATCAATCTTTTCATCCAGCAGCAAAAAGCCCAATGTCACCCCGATAGGAGGCATGGCATAGGTTACCAGCGAAGCACGCACACCCCATTCCTTAATCAGTTTATAGAAGAGGAAGTAGGCCAGCACGGTGTTCACAACCCCAAGCGTTAGCATCGCCAAAATCGCTACCGCATCAACTTCGGCTGGATTGGGTAATGGGTGAACGGTCAACAGGGTTGCCGCGATAATCGCCACCGCACCAATAACCACACTCCACCCTGCCACCGCATACTGATCCATATGGCGCAATCGTAGACGGAGGACATTGACAGCGACGGCATAGGAAGCACTACCCAGCAAAACCGCGCCCTGCCCAAATAGTGACCCGCTGCTCTCCCCGATACTGCGCGAGACCAGCACAAACACCCCCAAGAAGCCAACCACCAACCCCGTAACTTTGGCCCGATTGAGTTTTTCATCGGCAAGGACAAAATGGGCAATAATCAGCGTGGAGAGGGGCACGGTTGAATTCAGCACCGTTGCCAAACCGCTGTCAATTTCGGTTTCGCCCCATGAAATGAGGAAAAACGGGACGGCGGTGTTAAAAATGCCGACAAACAGCAGGGCCAACTGATCTTTCCGTTCCGCTGGAAACTTGCGCCCGGTTGCAATCATATAGGCCATAAAAATGATGGCGGCTACCCCCAAGCGCACCGACACCAGCGGAAACGCCCCAACTTCATCAACAGCAACTTTGATAAGCAGGAAAGATGACCCCCAAATTAATGCCAAAGCCCAAAACTGCGCCCACTGCCTCATGATGAATGCCTTTCAGTTGTGACGGTGTTCAAAGATAGGTGGATGGGAAAGTAGCTATAATGTTCTATTCTAAATGAGTAATTGAGGGGCGTCTATCCGTTTTTTGGGTTGTATATTTTGAAAGCATTTGACTCCACCCATGTTACATTAGAGGTGGCAGGTAGGTTGGCGTCTTACCAAAATTCTCATTTTTTCAAGGACGGGTTATCTCTTGCTATCAGGCGGACTCAATGATAAAATACTGTTTACCATAAATTATCATGTATGGGCGCCTAGCTCAGCTGGTTAGAGCGCACGGTTCACATCCGTGAGGTCGTGGGTTCGAGTCCCTCGGCGCCCACACCAAGTCAACCTCCATCGGTTGGCTTTTTTGTTTTTCGACAAAGATACCTTTTTCAAAGGAATAGAAACTCATGGAGCTATTGATCCTCAATGCGGCACAGGTACGTCAGCTTTTGCCAATGGCCGCCTGTATGGACGTGATGGCAGAAGCATTGCAAGCGTTAGAACGTGGGGAAATGCAAAATCCATTGCGAACGTTTACATGGCTGCCCGATAAACGTGGCTTGTTAGTGGCTATGCCCGCTATCGCCCCACAGGTAATGGGCATCAAGGTCATCAGCGTGATGCCGGGGAATACCACCACCGAATACGAATCTCATATGGGCGCGGTTATGATTTTTGATACAGCCTATGGACGCCCTCTCGCCCTAATGGACGCCAGCGAAATCACCACCATTCGTACCGCCGCCGTCAGTGGAGTCGCCACCCGTCTGTTGGCTCGTGAAGATGCCACCGATCTAGCCATTTTGGGAACAGGCGTACAGGCTATCAGCCACCTAGAAGCGATGTTGGTGGCTCGACCAATTAAACGAGTGCGGGTATGGAGTCGGCATCGTGAAAATCGGGAGAAATTTGCGGCACAGGCCCAAACACGTTTCGGCATCCCTGTTGAATTGACCGAAACAGCCCAAGATGCGGTACTCGGTGCGGACATCATTTGTACCACGACCTCATCAAATCAACCTGTTCTGCAAGGTGAATGGCTGTCGGATGGAGCACATCTGAATGTGGTCGGTGCTTCGACCCGTCAAGCCCGCGAGGTGGATACCGCCGCGATGGTTAAAGCGAGCCTATTTGCGGATCGGCGTGAGTCGGTGTTGAATGAGGCAGGCGATTTCTTGATTCCTAAACAAGAGGGCGCGGTTGATGACAGCCATATTCGGGGAGAACTTGGCGAAATTTTGTTAGGGCAAATTCCGGGTCGGCAGAGTCGCACCGAAATTACCCTATTTAAATCGCTGGGGTTAGCCGTCGAAGACCTTGCCTCTGCCCACTATATCTATCATCAAGCCGTGCAGCAGGGGATTGGCACAGCCGTTGAATTTGGCTCAACGCGATACTAAAAATTCGTGAAATTTAGCACTGGGACTATAGCGGCACTTGTGGTCTGCCACTGTATCGGGTTATGCTTAGTAGGGTGATCGCGTGGAGTCTATAAAGGCCAAAAGCACCTTAAGTAGCATGACAGAAAAAAACACCCCTCCGTCTCATTTGGCTTCACTTGCCAAAAATGACCCCAACCGCCCCTTGTGGATGATAGCCGCCGTTGGTTTTGGCGTGTTATTGATACTTGGGAGTGGATTGGCCGTTGTGGTTGCGCTGATTGGCCTAATCCTCAGCATCGGCGGCTTGATCTGGGGAGTCACACGGTCAAAATTATCGGCGCAGGCCGCCCAACAGATGGAAATCGAGACGCAGCGGCTCCGCAATGCCCAACAGCGTGCCAAAGCGATTTATGAACTTTCCTCGACTCTCAGTTCCACGCTTGATTACCACCGTGTTTTAGAAGCATCGCTTGAAATTGGCGCTCTTGGACTGCGTGAACTCGGCGCTTCGGAAACAGCCCGCTTGATTAGCGCCATTCTACTATTCCGCAAAGATGACAATATGATGCACGTCGCGGCGGCACGTCGCTTGACCCGTGTGGACGAAAAAGTTCGTTTGCAAGGACGGGATGGCATTCTGGGGGAAGCCCTCAAAAAAGCCGAACCTGTTATGGGCAAAAATGCGACCCAAGACCCCGAATTGCGCTTTTTTGTCGCGTTTCAGGGGACAAATTCCGTCATGGCAGTGCCACTCCGGGCCGGATTTGAAAATTTTGGTGTGATGGTCTTTGGTAGCGAACAACCCAACGCTTTCTCCCCCGGTTCAATCGCCTTACTGACCGCTATCGCCACCCAAGCCACCATCGCTCTGCAAAATGCGGTGCTGTATCAAAACCTGCTGGATGAAAAAGAGCGTATTGTCTCAATTGAAGAAGATGCCCGCAAAAAACTGGCCCGCGATTTACATGACGGCCCGACTCAGACCGTTGCCATGATCGCTACTCGGGTTGACCTTATCCAAAAAATGCTGAAAAATAAGCAGTTCCCAGCCGTATTTGAAGAATTGCAAAAAGTGGGCGAGATGGCGACCAAGACCACCAAAGAAATCCGCCATATGCTCTTTACCCTGCGCCCACTGGTGCTGGAAACACAAGGTTTGGTAGCGGCCCTCAAAGAGTTGGCGAAAAAGTTGGAGGATCAGCATCCCACCCAATTTACCGTTGAAGCCGACGAACAGTTGGAAGTCTGGTTGGAAACCAATGTACAAGGGGTGTTGTTTTACGTAGTCGAAGAAGCGGCCAATAACGCCCTAAAACATGCGAAGGCTAGAAACATTTGGATTCGCCTCTTTCAGCAAAGCAACGACTATATCATTGCTGAAATTGAGGACGACGGTGCCGGGTTTGATGTCGAAGCCGTAGTCAATGCCAATTATTATCAGCGTGGCAGCCTCGGCATGGTCAATATGCGCGAACGGGCCGAACTGATTGATGCTGCCCTGCATATTGAAAGTACCAAAGGCAAGGGTACTAAAATCAGTGTTTTGATTCCAGTGGATGAAGAGACCCGTCCGATGTCGGCCCAGCAGCAGGATACCGCCCGCGCTACCATTCGCCGCCTTGCCCCCCTGCCCAGTGAGACACGTTTTGCCGCACGCTTAGGTGTGCAAACAGAAGAAACCCACCAACCCAAAAAATCGGCTTCGACATGGAGCGATTTAATGGAGTAAGGTTAAAAAATATTTCACCTTGCCGTAACTCAGATTTTTCCCCTGTGTTTTTACCTAAATGGGATATATAAATAATCCATTCCTACGTAAGAAATTGTCCGTAAGGAGATTTAGTTAACTATGCGCGTATTGATTCTTGGCGGTGACGGCTATCTCGGCTGGCCTACCGCAATGTATTTTTCGAATAGAGGCCACGAGGTCGCGGTTGTGGATAACTTTCTGCGCCGTCAGATGCATATGGAACGCGGCACCGATAGTTTGACGCCCATCGCTTCGCTGCATCAACGTATTCAGGCGTGGAAAGAAATCACCGACAAGACGATTACTTCCTATATTGGCGATCTGAGCCAATGGGAATTTACTAATCAGGTTTTTGCCGAATTCCGCCCGGATGCCATTGTCCACTATGGCGAAATCCCCAGTGCCCCCTATTCAATGATTAGCGTGCAACATGCCGTACAAACCCATCAAAATAATGTGATCGGCACGCTGCATGTTTTGTTTGCCATGCGTGACCATGTGCCAAATGCCCATCTCATTAAGCTCGGTACGATGGGGGAATATGGCACGCCGAATATTGATATTGAAGAGGGCTGGATCGAGATTGAACACAATGGGCGTAAAGATTTGCTGCCCTTCCCCAAACAGCCGGGGTCGTTCTATCACCTAACCAAAGTGCATGATAGCCATAACATCATGTTTGCCTGCCGTGTGTGGGGTCTTAAAGCGACTGACCTCAATCAAGGCGTGGTCTATGGCATCGAAACCGATGAAGTCAACATGGATGACCGCCTGCTGACCCGCTTCGATTATGACGAGTCATTTGGCACGGCCCTGAATCGCTTTTGTGTACAAGCCGTTGCAGGTATCCCCTTGACCCTTTTTGGCAAGGGCGATCAGACACGCGGGTATCTCAACATCCGCGACACCATCCAATGTGTCGAGTTGGCGATGTTGAACCCACCCAAAGACAATCGGATGCGTGTGTTTAACCAATTCACCGAATCCTTCTCGGTGCGCGACTTGGCTTATATCGTGCGGGATGCGGCAGCCAAAATCGGCATTGAGGTCGAAATTGCTCACTATGAAAATCCGCGTGTTGAAATGGAAGAGCATTATTACAACCCCACCCACACCAATTTGCTCGATCTCGGCCTGAAACCACGCTATCTGCAAGAATCGTTGGTGGAAAGCGTGATTCAGCGTGTGGTACAGTTCAAAGATCGCATCATCCCCGACGCGATTGTGCCCCGTATCCGCTGGAAGGGTGGAGAACAACCCAACAAGGTCGGCATCATCGAAATGGAGCCGCCGGCCTCCGAACCCACCCCCGCTGGTGATTAATCCAATAAACAACAAAGCCCTTCTCACACACGAGAGGGGCTTCTTCATGATACCTGAATTTAAGGAATCCAATATACGGCACTAAACGGAGGATTTGTTGACTCGTCGCTCGCACTATCAAGATTAGCAGATAGCAACATTCCGCCTGTGCCATTCTGTAAATCGGTTATCCCCAAAAAAGACAAACCTGCCTCACGATCAATCCCGACCCAAGCCACATAACGACCATCTGGCGATATGGTGTAAGGTTGTCCTTGAGAATAGGCGAGGTTCTCAGTAATGGTTTCTGTTTCACCATCAGGGACGACCCGCATCAAAATAGCTCCATCTGGTATGCTTTCACAAGTTTGAGATGTTTGCAAGGCAAAAAATATTGAATTATCCTCTAGCCATTTTAGAGAATTAACGTTTAAGCCATTTGGTTGTTCCGTTTGATAGACAATCTCAGGCACCATACTTATTGTAATGCCTTTAATAACCAAACCTAATTGCTTGCAACTTCCGCCGCTTGGAGTGTTACCGATTTCAGTTGTGGAAACATACCTATCTTGACTGGGTGAAACTGCGAATTTGCTATTTAGAGCAGGGGTCTTCGGCGGAGCTAGATTTAGTCCCAACGCTTGCAGGGATGCTTGGGCACTTTGCCATGTTGCCAGATCAGTGATCCCTTCAAATATCTCCCAGACAAAACCTTGATACCCAATGTCTCTAGCTTCTGAGGTTTCAGGGTCGATTTGAAATACCTTTTCTTCTAGGTTACCACCTGTATAAGGTAAGGTCGTTACTAAAAGAGTTCCGTCACTCAACCAAGCAGTTGAATAGATGGAAATTTCTGTATTCTTTGCGCTTGCCATGTTGACATCTATCAACACTAGGAAATTAGGATCGGAATAAGGGGGAAGAGATTCTGCAAGGTGAGAAGCTATCAAATCATATGGAGGAGGTGTCTTTGCATGTGTAAAAGCTATCCAATTACTGTCAAGAGACCAGTCAACAGAAAACCATTGATTGCCAGCCGGAAAATCATAGAGGTTATGAGCCTCAAGCGTTTTTAAATTCACCAAAATTAACTTGAAGTTGTTTTCTTCTTTAGCAATATAAACTAAGGATTCAGAATTTGGTGCTAGATAAACGTTCTCCGCTAAAACATTCGATGCTATCAACTTGGTATCATCATTGAAGCCACCTATATAAAGTGCATTTTGATAACTGAATACCAATCTTCCGTTTAATTCCTCTAGGTGGGGCAAATTTAACCCGCCGATTTCAGGCGCAAATAGTTTTGAAATTCCATCCTCAGCTACTACTTCTGATGTTGCCGCGCCTAACTTATTTCCATTAGAAGTCGGTTCATTCGAATTGTCATTTTGGCAAGCACCCACAATGAAAGCACATATTATCATCAAAGCTAATAATTTGAGCTTTTTTGACATTTTGGATTCCTTTTATTATGAAAAGTAGCGGGATACCGCTAATATCCCGCTTTAAAGTTTTTACTCTTAAAACTTTACGGTGCGATACAGGTAGATGTTCCACACCAAGGCTCTGTACATATACTATAACCGCATACTGCATTCCATCCCCAATCTGTGTATGAGTCTCCATTACTATAATGGGCTATTCTGCCTAATTGGAGATACCAAGCATCTTGACACCAAGGAACAACAATTCGTTGGCAGTTTGAATATCTACAAAACGAATACGTGGGGGTTCCTTCACAAATTGGAGAGAGTTTCCTAGCTGTATGGCCTGTGTCAGCTTGAACGTGTGATAAACCAGAAGCCTCGAATATAGATGCTAAGGAAACGACTAGAGCAAAAGCCAATATGAAATACTGGAATTTACGCATTGCGAACATACTTTCTCTTCCTTAATTTTGAATATTCTCCGCTTTAGCTACTCTTCTATGAGGGCCTCTATTGCTGCCCGAAGAGACTCCAACGATGCCCCAACAATTCGTTGTCCATTAACAAAGAAAGTAGGGGTACCAGTGACCCGGTATTCTTCCGCCTGAGCTATATCATGACGTACCTCCTCTGCATACTTGCCTTCATCTAAACACACATTAAATGCCTCTATATTCAACTCAAGTGAGGCGGCGTATGCTTTCAAGTTGCCCACAGCTAACTGGGATTGATTAGTGAACAGGAGATCGTGCATTTCCCAGTATTTCCCTTGCTCCCCAGCGCAATTCGCTGCTTCAGCAGATTTAAAGGCATCTGGATGAATAGACTCGATGGGAAAATCTCGGTAGACAAAAAGCACTTGGCCTTCATACTTTTCCAAAATCTCCTTTACAACCGGAGTGCCTTCGGCACAAAATGGGCATTGATAATCTGAAAACTCGACTATCGTAATAGGTGCGCCAATCGTGCCTAAATAGGGGTCATCATCAATTGAGACATTTTCGACGTAAGGCGGGGGTTCGGGTTGATTTGAAACAGCACTGACTTGACTGGTGATGGTGAGGTTCGCAATATTTTGATCTACATCATTGAGGCGTTTAATGACCATCGCCGAAAGGATGACCTGAATAAACAGTAAAACAAGCAACCAAACAGAAATTGTATTTTGACCAATGGACGCAAAGCGAACTTTTGGCTCCATACCCAATTATTTCCCTCAAATATATATTTCTGACTCCTTTCCATACTATAGTGCATATATTAGCAGTAAGTCAATAAAAACATTTTCAATAAATGGGGGGGGCGCTAAATCATTAATTCCTGACTTACGCCCCGGCCCCAAACCGATTTACCACCCACTCGCTGCGAAAATCGTATTCAGAAATTCGATGCGCTCATCGGTGGTCATGGGGCGGGCACAGCAATAATCTTCCAGCAGGCCCGTAAATAATTCGACGCTAATCACCCGCCCATCATAAACAATTATTTTGTCCATAAACATCTGGCGCGTGCCGATGGCCTGCATCTGGTCAAAAAACAGGTTGCCCAAGCCGTGATGCAAAAAGGCGGACTGCTGACCAGCACGCGGCACAAAGGTAAAGCCCTGTGGTTGATGCGCCTGCGAACCAATCACAACATCCGCGCCCATCTCGGCATATGTAGTGAACTGCCCGATTTGCTCCAAACCTGCCTGATAGCGATAAAATTCCCACTGCTGAACGGTCATAATCACCACATCATTTTCAGCCGCTAATCTCGGCAGTTCTTCGGCGAGATAGGCTTCATCGCATTGGGCCGCACCGGGGTCTTCAGTGGTCGCCCATGCCTTAAACGGCCCCGGCACGTTACAGCCAATAAACGCAATCGTATTGCCATTGTTTTCCGTTGTCCATGCTTTGCGGGCATCATCAAAATTGCGCCCCCCGCCAAAATGGGCAATCCCGGCGGCATCATACAAATCGAGGCTGTGGCGCAGCGCCCCCACCCCATAATCATTGACGTGGTTGCCCGTCAATTCCACCACATCCAAGCCGATATAGGTTAGCAGCTCCATGTATTTATCAGCGGCACAAAAAACCGTGCTGTCAATAAAAGGGTCGGGGGTCGGGCAGTTTTCGGAGAAGGCCACTTCATTGCTGGTATGTAAAACATGAGCATCCTGCACAAATGGTAGAATCAATTCCCCCGGTTTGGTGATACCAAGCGTCTCCATTTTATAGGCCGTAGCACGTGACATCGCCGTGACCCCGGTCAACACAATACGGGTCATCTTGGTCGCATCACGATTGGTCGGTTGCCATGTCTGTGCCGCCATCAGGTCATCAATCGCCTGCCCCACCGCCGCTTCATGTCCAGTCAGGCCCACCATAACTTTGAGAGGGTAGTTCACCATCTGGAAGTCATCGGCAAAAATGTTGACCCCATCCAGTTTCAGCACCTTCAAATCGGGCGCGAGTAGATGGAAAGGCACAAGTGACCACACATTGGGCCGCTGCTCCCACAATTTGGCCGAAATTTCAGGGGTATCACCTACCACCAGTTCAATAGTGGCCGCTGGGTTGGGTTCACCCCATGTCGTCCGCAAGGCATCATACACCGCCCCGGTCAATACCAAATGGGGAGCGGTCACACGATCAGACGAAAGATAGGCCAGTGGCGCGGCATCCCCTGTTGTCCAAAAATGCTCAATATCGGCAAAGGCAATCGTCTCGGCGGTGCTGGCAAACGAGACCACTGGAACATACATCCAATCACTGGAAATTGCGCCGCCTTCAACATTGATTGCCACTTCCAAACGGGCGTTGTCGGGATTATTGGCCCACAGATATTTGCCAGAACTAAACAGTGGGGACAGCATAATGGGAAATTCAATAGGTACAGCCGGATCAATCCAGATTTCAATCGGGCCACTCGTCGGATCGGATTGCGCCATCGTTTTGGGCGACGGGTTCGCATTCCAAAGTACGGCCACTATGATCCCAATAAACCCCATCACCACCGCAATTTTCAGTATCCGTTTCATTATTCCTCTACCAGTTGCATATCATAGGCAAACGACACCGGGCCAAGTTCAGGCTGCTCGGCGGCCAATTTTTGGCTAAGACGCACATAATCGTCATAATCAAAATCAAAAGGTTCTTCAATGTGCGACAAAATACTGTGTTTCGGCTTCAACTGCCGGATAAATTCCAATGTATCTTCAAAGGTGGATTCGACCTCTAACACCGGATGATTTGGGGGAATGATGCGTTCCCCAGTGAAGGGGTTAAATTCAAACAGGCTGGCGGGCAAAATCAGCACATCAATCGGGGGTAAATTGGGCGGGGGTGTCCAGCCAAATAACTCATCGGCAATCAGCAGGACATTCGTCGCGCCTTCCGTCAGTAAAAACGCATAGACATACCCAACCGCCATCTTAATCGGCGTCACGCTGAGGCTATTGACCGTGAATTTTTCGCCTTCTGTCAATCGGATTTGCCGAATCACCTGCAATTGGTGTTCCAAATAATCGGCGCGACCTTTAAGAGCGTACCACTGCTCAAAATCTTGGGCCACCTGCGCGGGTAGATAGACGTCTGTGATGGGATTTTGGCGCGGCCAGTCCCATAACACCTGTTGTGCCTCAAAAACCCGCAACCCTGATGTGTGGTCGGGGTGCCAATGGCTATAGGTCGTGGCTTCGACTCGCATAATGTTGGAGCGATTCAGCAGTACCCCAATCTCTTCCGGGGTATCAATAAGCAAATTCGGCCCATGAATAAAATAAGATGGCCCAGAACGGCTATAGGGTAGACCTTTCATTCTTGCATTCTGACACACCCTGCACCTACAAAAAGGGCGCGGTGTGGTGGTCGCGCCGCCAGAGCCTAAAATTTCAATCTTCATCGTTCACTATCCATGTTGTGCAAAATTGGGGCAATTATAACCTGTTGAAGACAGGGGCGCGATGCACGAAAGCCATGTTATAATGCTGAAATCACCAGATAAATAGATTATTGGTATGATTTTTATGGAAAATCTTAGCGCTATTGAAGTTCAGCCTGACTTCAATCATCCTTCTTTATACATCAATCGTGAACTCAGTTGGCTCGAATTTAACCGCCGTGTGTTGGAAGAAGCCATGGATCCAACCCTGCCACTCTTGGAGCGGGTCAAGTTTCTGGCGATTTTTTCCAATAACCTCGATGAGTTTTATATGATCCGCGTGGCCGGACTGCGCCAACAGGTTTTGGCAGGCATCAGCGAGACCCCCGCTGACGGCATGACTCCTTTAGAGCAGATGATTGCTATCCGCAATATCGTGGTCGAGACTCAGACTATCGAGCGGCAATGCTGGAAAAATGAGATTATGCCCGCATTGGCCCAGTATAATATACAAATTATCACCCCAGATGATCTTACCCGCGACCAACGCGCTGCGGTACGTGATTATTTCCGCCAAGAGATTTTTCCGGTGTTGACCCCCTTAGCAGTTGACCCCGGACGGCCTTTCCCGCATATTTCCAATCTCAGTCTGAATTTAGCTGTGGTCTTGCGGGATGACCAAGGGAATTCGCGCTTTGCCCGCCTCAAAATTCCCATCAGCAGCAATCTACGGCGCTTTATTTCCGTTACCGAAGTCACGACACACTACGATAACCAGCCCTATCCAAATCAATACACCTATCTATTTTTAGATGATATTGTCCAAGCCAATCTCGATTTGCTCTTCCCCGGCATGACCATTGAGCAAGTGCATCCCTTCCGTGTCATCCGGGATGCCGATGTGGAAATCGCTGAAGATGAAGCTTCGGATTTGCTGGAAACCATTGAGCGCGGCATTCGACAGCGGCGTTTTGGTGAAGTGATTTTGCTCATGGTCACCCCCACTATGCCCCAAAGTATGCGGCGGGTGTTGATGGAGCATTTGGATCTAGGCCCAGCCGATGTGTATGAGGTTGAAGGGCCATTGGGCATGGCAGACTTTTTCCAACTGACCGATATTGACATGCCCGATCTCAAATATCCCAACTTTGTACCTGCCTATCATCCGGCCTTTGAAAGTGAACTGGGTGTCTTTGAGGAAATCCGCCGCCGAGATATTTTGCTGCACCACCCCTATGATTCTTTTACGCCCTTTGTGGATTTAATTAAACAGGCCGCCCATGATCCCGATGTGATGGCGATCAAGCTTACCCTCTATCGTGTCGGCAGCAATTCCCCGATCGTGCAAGCCCTACTAGAGGCACGCGAGGCAGGCAAACAAGTGGCCGTCCTAGTCGAGCTTAAAGCCCGCTTTGATGAAGAAAACAATATTGTCTGGGCCAGACGATTGGAAGCAGAAGGAGTGCATGTGGTCTATGGCTTGGTTGGGCTGAAGACCCACGCCAAAGTCGCCCTGATAATCCGCCGCGAACAAAACCGCCTGCGCCGCTATGTGCATATGAGCACAGGCAACTATAACGCCAGCACCGCCCGGATTTACACTGATTTGGGTTGGCTGACGAGCCGCGAAGATATCGCCGACGACGTGACCGAGTTGTTCAATCGCCTAACCGGATATGCTCCCAAAGCAACTTATCACAAGCTATTGGTTGCTCCGGAGCATCTACGCCCACGTATGATCGCTATGATTGAACGCGAAATCGCTCACGCCATAGCTGGACGCCCCGCCCACATTGTGTTTAAGGTCAACAGCCTGACTGATCCCAGCATCATTCGTAAACTGTACGAAGCCTCCTTTGCCGGGGTGAAAATTGATATTATCGCACGCGGCATCTGTTGTCTGCGTCCAAATCTGCCACAGGTCAGCGAAAACATTCATGTACGCAGCATTGTGGGTCGCTTTTTGGAACACAGCCGCATTTACTGGTTTACCAATGGCGGCCAAACCGAAGTTTATGTTGGCAGCGCGGATATGATGAATCGCAACCTTAGCCGCCGGGTCGAGACCGTATTCCCTGTCGAAGATAAAGAGCTAAAAGGCGTGATTTGGGATGAAATCTTGCAGATACAGTTAGCCGACAATACGCGGGCGCGGGTGTTGCAATCTGACGGCACATGGGTACGCCTGCATCCCGCTGAGGGGGAGTCCGCACTCGACAGCCAGCAGTGGGCAATGGAACGCAGTCGCCTACGCGCCGCGTGGGGTGAGGGTTAACCCAAAAGGGCGGTTCAGCGCCGCCCTGTTTCTACAAAACACCTGTGACCAGCGCTAACAAGATACCGCCAGCCATCACGCTGCCCAATTGACCAGCCGTGTTTGCACCCATCGCGTGCATCAGAATGAAGTTTTCGTAATCTTCTTCCTGTGCAATCTGGGCCGCCAACCGTCCCGCCATCGGGAAAGCACTAATCCCCGCCGCGCCGATGATGGGGTTAATCTTACCCCCCGTCACCCGCGAAAGGGCTTTACCAAACAGTAGCCCTGCCACTGTATCCAGCACAAAGGCCAGTAGACCCAACACTAAAATCAGCAGCGTATCCACTTCAAGGAATTTGGAGGCCACCATCGTCGAACCAATCGTGATCCCCAAAAACAGCGTGGCAATGTTAATCAGTTCATTTTGGGCAGCCTTGTTCAGCCGATCCACCACATGGCTTTCGCGCAGCAGATTGCCCAACATCAACATGCTGATCAAGGGGGTGGCATCCGGCACCAGCAAACCGACGACTACCGTCACGGCAACCGGAAACAACACCAGCGTGCGCGGCGAAACCGGGCGCGGTGTATATGTCATCCGAATCCGACGCTCTTCAGAAGTAGTCAGTAAACGGATCAGCGGTGGTTGGATGATTGGAATCAGGCTCATATATGAATAGGCGGCGACTGCAATCGGGGCCAGTAAATTCGGCGCAAGTTTGGTTGCTACAAAAATCGAGGTTGGGCCGTCAATCGCGCCAATGACGCCAATTGAAGCCGCTTCGTTAATCGAAAAACCCAAGAGGGTCGCCAAAATGAGCGTGCCAAAAATCCCAAATTGACCCGCCGCCCCCAATAAAACCATGCGCGGCATTGCCAGCAGTGGACTGAAATCAATCATCGCCCCTACGCCAATAAAAATCAGTAGGGGAAATAACTCGGTTTTGATCCCCGCGTCGTATAACACCCCGAACAATCCATCGGCCTCGTTCATGCCAGTCAGGGGCATATTTGCCAAGACACAACCAAAACCAATCGGCAGCAGCAGCACTGGTTCGTATTCTTTGAGGACGGCCAGCGCAATCAAAATGCCGCCAACCGCCATCATCACGACATTGCCCGCCGTGAAATGGGTAATCCCCTTGCTTAGTTCGTCCCATAACTCGGCATAATTCACAGAGCCACCTCCGTCCCAACCGTCATCAAGACATCGCTGTGTCTGACCTGTTGGCCGACACTCACCTTGATGTCCTCAATACGTCCGGCGCGGTTGGCCCGAATGACATTTTTCATCTTCATGGCTTCCAAGATACACACCTCTTGGCCCACACTGATAACCTCCCCCACCTTCACCGCAATCGAGACAATCACACCGGGAATCGGTGCGGCAATCGCATTCGGATTACGTGGGGTTGAACTCCCCCCGTTGGTAGGAGTGGCACGCGGTTGAGGATTAACGGGCTTAGGGGCAGGTCGGGCAATTTCCAACTCGACCATTTCCGGCAGTACCTCAAAACGCTCGCCATCTACCGTAACCAATACAGGAGAGGCGTGTAAATCTATAATTTCAACTTCATAGGTTTGGTCATTGACCGTCATTCGATACTTCATCGCGTCCCTCGGCGTCTTAATTGATTGGTGCGCATGACTGCCTGCCATGCGCTAACAATTGCAGTTGGCGGCATTGGGAATGGTTGAGGCTTTTGCTGATCACGCTCGTGGGCCAACGCGATGGCAACCGCCAGTGCAGCCACCCGACGTTTTTGTACATAGGCCTCGTCAGCGTCACCCGTAGAGGGAACTTCGGTTGTCACATCTTTAGGCGTGGTTAGCCTGAGCAATACAGACATCAGTCCCCACAAAATCAGAATTCCCCCAAAGACCAACCCCATACCAATCACCGTGATTTGTAGGGCTGTCGAAAGATTTTCAGCCATTATGTATCATCCCCTCGACTAAACGGGCATATTGCCATGTTTGCGCGGCGGATTAGGAGCGTATTTATCCCGCAGAGCGGCAAGGGCGGCAATGATTTTGGGGCGCGTTTCGGACGGCTCGATGACATCATCCACATAACCAGCCCCGGCTGCTTGATACGGGTTATTCCATTTGCGGCGATACTCATCCAATAGGCGCTGACGTTCGGCGGCAGGGTCGGCAGCCTTTTCGATCTGGCTTTTATAGATAATCCCAACCGCCCCTTCTGGCCCCATCACCGCAACTTCGGCACTCGGCCACGCATAGGTGATGTCCGTGCCCAAATATTTGCTGCTCATCACCACATAGGCCCCGCCATAGGCTTTACGGGTAATCACGCAAATCTTGGGGACTGTCGCTTCGGAATAGCCATAGAGCAGTTTCGCGCCATGCCGGATAATGCCGCGATGTTCTTGATCCACCCCCGGCAAAAATCCGGGCGAATCCACAAAAGTCACGATTGGGACATTGAAGCAGTCACACATCCGCACAAAGCGGGTCATTTTGTCGGACGCATCAATATCAATCACCCCGGCCATGCTGGTTGGTTCTTGCGCCACAATCCCAACACTGTGTCCACCAATCCGGGCAAATCCGGTAATGGCATTTTGTCCCCAATGCGGTTGCAGTTCTAGGAATGACCGTTCGTCCACAATCAGGTCAATAACCTCGTGCATATGATAGGGCGTCGTAGAATCGAGCGGGACAATTTCATTCAACCGGGATTCCATCCGCAGCGGGTCATCTTGGGGCGGGTAATAGGGCGGATTTTCGACATTATTGGAAGGCAGATAGCTCAAGACCCGGCGGCACATTGCAAGGGCCGCATTTTCAGATGGAGTTGCCAGATGCGCCACCCCGCTCACCGCCGTATGGGTATAGGCACCCCCCAACTGCTCTGCATCTATCACCTCGCCCGTCACGGTTTTAATTACTTCAGGCCCAGTTAGAAACATGAACGAGGTGTTTTCGACCATAATCAGAATGTCTGTCAGCGCCGGGGAATAGGCCGCTCCACCCGCGCACGGCCCAAGCATTAGGCTAATTTGGGGGATGACACCTGAATATTGGGCGTTGCGGCGGAAAATTTCGGCATATCCAGCAAGGCTACTGACCCCATCTTGGATACGAGCGCCACCGGAATCAATCAGCCCGATGATAGGTACCCCGTTGCGTAGCGCCAAATCCATCACACGACAGATTTTGTGGCTCTGCATTTCACTGAGCGTACCGCCAAAAATCGTAAAATCTTGGGCATACACATACACCGTGCGCCCCTCAATTTGACCGTAACCCGTGACCACACCCTCGCCAAGATATTTTTCTTCCGGTGACTGCGCTGGTTGGCCCTGATGGGTAATGAAGGGTTCAAGTTCATTAAATGTGCCGGGGTCAAGCAGCAAACTCAACCGTTCACGGGCGGTCATTTTGCCTTTCTGATGCTGCTTCTCGATACGCTGGACACCGCCACCTTGTCTGGATTTTTCGCGTAATGCACGAAGTTCAAGAATACGCGGATCATTACGAGGCATTAGGATTCCTTTGAGTGCTGATCTACAATTGTTTTCTATCCCCCATCTAATGTTTACCCAAGCTGGATTTCACCTAACAGTACAAAAAGTCACTAGACAACTAATCAAGTGGACTATGATGTGATGAGGGGTAGATCAATGATGACTTGTGTTCCCTTGCCAAGCACGGATTTGATGTCGAGGTTGCCGCCGTGTGCTTCGATGATGTTGATTGCCAATGGCAGGCCCAAACCGACTCCCTGTTGTTCTTGGGATTCGCGGTTGACCTGTTGGAATCTCTGCATGGCCTGAGTGACTTGCTCAGGGGTCATCCCACTGCCATGATCGGTTATACTAATCCACCCGCGCCCATTTGCCTTCCACTGACTGACTTCGATGGCTCCATCCGGTGGCGAAAATATCATGGCGTTAGAAATCACTTCGGCCAGCGCATGTTCTAGGGCACGCTTATCACACATCACCTTGATCTGGTGGTCGCGCTCGTCAAGGTTTACCGAAATATTGGGTTGGCGATAGGCAAATAAGCGGGCGCGGTTGATCGCTAGGGTCATAATGTCGCTAATATGAATCGGAAAGCCGGATTCCAAAATATCCTGTTTGTTTAATGCCCCTGCTTCCAGTTGGGTGAGGAAAACCATCTGGTCGGTTAGCCGATTCAGGCGGTTACTGCCTGCACTCATCGTATCCAATAACTCTTGAAGTTGGGACTCAGAAAGCTGACCCATTTGCCGCGAGATAATTTGTAGCACCAAATTAATAGATACCAATGGCGTGCGGAGTTCGTGGGCAACCATTTGGGTAAGTTCCTTCTTCACTCGTTCAAGTGCCGTGCGCTGTTCATCGAATGAAGCTTGCAACATCTGACGGCGCTTCAGCTTACCCGTAATGACCCGCAGCAGATGGTCAGTTTGGAAAGGCTTGACAATATAATCATCCGCTCCCAATCCATAGCCCATATCTTTATCAGCATCGCTGTCACGTGCGGTCAAAAAGATAAAGGGAATATCCACCCACGCCGAGTTGCTGCGTACTGCTGCATAAAACTCAAAGCCGTCCATGTTGGGCATACTAACATCGCTGATAATGAGGTCAGGCAAAGCTTCGTTTTTTAACCGATCCAATGCCTCTACCCCATCGAGCGCACAACTGACTTCATAGCCTTGCATAGTGAGTTCAATTTGAAGCTGATAGACCAAGTTCTGGTTGTCTTCGGCAATGAGGATACGTGCCATAAAATTGTCGTATGCCTTATCAACTATTTAGCGAGCGGGAGTTGGACGACCAACATCGTCCCTTTATTGAGTTCACTGTATAACTTGCAATCACCGCCGTGCAGCCGAACGCCTTCGCGGATAAGGGTTAATCCTAGACCCATGCCTTGCTGTTCATGAGTACGGCGATCCGACTGCACAAAGGGTTCCCAGACCTTATCAATGTCCCCAGCAGCAATCCCACTACCATAATCGGTCAGTTCAATTGTCACCTGATTGCCCTCGACCTGAAGAGTAAGGTCAACCGGTGTATTATCTTGAGAAAAACGCAGCGCATTGTGGAAGGCTTCCATAAAAATCATTACCAGTACATCCCGTAGTCCATTTACCCACAGCGCCGCATCATCTTGATTCTGATAAAATACTATCCGATCCGTTGCCACTTCAAAGTTCAAAACTTCACGCGCCGTCTGCAAAATCTCCTGTAGGTCGTAAGACCGCGCCATCGTGTCAAACGTCTGCTGAAGATGCCCACTGTTAAATTGGACTAGCCATAACACTTCATTAACAAGGCGGTTGAGGCGTCGCGCCCCCGATTGGATGAGTTCAAGGGCCTGTTTGGAAATATCATCTTCATCCAGCGCAAAATCATCTGCCAAAAGCTCGGCCCCACCATAGATCGCGGTGAGCGGTGTCCGCAGTTCGTGCGAAATCATTGCCATTAACTGCTGCCGTACCACATCCAATTTGCGTTCGCTGCTTGCTTTTAGCTGCTCAAAACGACGCTTCTTATTTTCAATGGCAATCACTAATTCTTCAGGCTTAAAGGGCTTAATTAGATAATCATCGGCCCCAAGACGCTTGCCATATTGAATATCTTTTTCGGAGGCCAGTGCCGTCAAAAAAATGAAAGGGATCGCCTGCCAGTCCTCATTGGCTTGGACACGCTCGAATAATTGATAGCCGTCCAAATTGGGCATCGCAATATCACTGACAATCACATCCGGCAGTCCGTTATTCTCTAAATCATCCAAGACCTTGAGGGCCGCCAGTCCATCGGGGGCGGTCAATACTTCATAGCCCCGCATTTCGAGTTCAAACGCGATACCCTCCAACAAGGGCCGGGTATCTTCAACAATCATCACTTTGGTCATACCGGTGGTTCCTCCGTGTCAGTAACATCCGCTGTGTCCGCAGGCAGCCAAAAGGTAAAGGTGCTTCCAACGCCCGCTTCACTTCTTACGGTAATTGATCCTTTATAAAAGGTCACGATTTCTTTGACTAAGGATAATCCCAGCCCACTGCCGGGAATATTACTTTGCGACGCATTGCCACGATAAAACCGCGTAAACAAATGTGTCATATCGTTCGCCGGAATACCCCGCCCGCTATCGGACACTTGGCCCACAACGTAACGTCCAGCGGGTAGATCCTGTGGTTTAAGATCATCCGGCACGGGCCCGGACGTAGTATCAACAGTCTTCAACACCACTAAAACTTTTCCCTCAGGGGTATATTTGATCGCGTTATCAATTAAATTGCGCCATATCCGCGAAAAATCGAGGCGTGATCCACGTACATAGGCAGGCATGGTCGGTTTGGTAAGCTCGAGGGTCAGCCGTTTGTTTTGGATGGTAAGTCGAAACTCCTCCACAATAGATACAACAGATTCCACCATATCTACCCGAACGGCTTCTGTGCGATGCTTCTGCAAATCAAACCGCGACAACGAAAGAATCCCCTCAATCAGTTCGGCCAATGAAGCAGATTGATCGAGAAGGCGGCGGATAATTTCGAGGCGTTGCGTATCACTTAAACGGGGATAATGTTGATGCAGACTGTTAGCTCCCAACAGAATACCTGTGATAGGTGTGCGTAACTCGTGGCTAACTGTCGAAACAAAACGATCCTTGAGGCGCTCCACCTCTTTCAATTGGGTGATATCACGCAGGCTGCATACCGTACCCCCGGCTACCTGATCTGTTTCCGGCACAGAAGAAAGCGCAACGTCAGCGTCAAAGGTGGAGTTATCGCGGCGGCGAGCAATAATGGTAAGGCGCTGTGGCTCACCCGTCTGAACCGCCGTTCTAAGCGCCTCGATCAGTGGTTGGTCAAAGGGAGGTTCGGCCAAAATTTCAATAGGAGAACTAAAGGCTTCGTCCGGTGCATAACCGAATAATCGGTCAAAAGCCTCATTGGTATTACGAATCGTGCCATCATTGTGGGTAAAGATAATCGCGTCACTACTGCCGTTTAAAATGGCGGTCATGCGCTCATTAACCCGCTGCAATTCGGCAGTGCGTTTTTCGACCAACTGAGCCAGTCGCTCATTGTGCGATTCCAACTGCTGATGCAGCATTCCGTTGTCCAAAGCCTGCGACACCGATAAAGCGACGGCGGCGGCCAGTTCAATTTCATCTTGGGTAAATTCCCGCGCGACAGGCGAATCAATCCCAATGGATCCAATCACCTCTCCCCTTACGGTTAGAGGCACTATCAGAATCGAGGCCGTTTTCCGCTCTTGCATGATGGATCGCACCTGCACGGTTAGCGGGTCGGTCATGACATCCGTAATCGCAATCGGATTTTTGAACTGAATGAGGTCTTCATTGAGGGGATTATCCCGTAAAGGAAATGTCATCCCCATCGCCGAAATACAACCGGGGGCAAGATATTCCGCAACAATACGGCCCTCGATCTGGTTCTCATCAAAAAGGGCAGCCGCAACTTGGGGCACACCAAATGTTTGGGCCAATTCCTGACACGCCACTTCCAGCACCTTATTGACATTGAGAGTCGAACCTGCCAACGAAATCACCCGATTAAGCAAGATCATGCGGTCAGAAATATAGGCCAGCGCACGTTCGGCTTCTTTTTGATTGGTAATATCAACGGCCAGCGCCACACAGCCAATGGTTTGGCCTTGTTCATCCAACAACGATTGCACGGTCACTTCAAGTTGACGTTGATCTACGGCGATTTCGTAATGCCCCACTTTGCCAGCCAGAGCTTTTTGGTGCTCTGAGACTGCAATAGACGAAAGTTGCTGCGAGTCAACAATCTCGGCCAAATTGCGCCCAATATATTCTTGCGGGCTGCGATTCAGCAGTTTCAGGCCCGCGCCGCTTATACGGGTAATAACCAAATTCCTATCCGTCGTCCACATAATCCCCGGCAAACGAGACATAATCTGGGATAATTGCGTGGTGGCAATATCGAATGGATTTCCTGATGAAGAGGAGCCAGAAGTTGTGTTGGGGTTTGGGAGTTCCAAGCCAGAAAATGTTGTCATGTGCTTAACCAATGGACTCCTAGATTCTCAAGTGATCAGTCCTTCAAATGTATTTGCTAAATTTTGAATCCAGAGGCTAAGGCAATTTACATAATTAAGTTTAAATCAAGATGCGTATCAAAATCAATCACTAAATTTGTGTTATATTTATCAATTTCACACTGTCTAAATTCTGACACACGATTGTTTTTATGCACCTACAACGTTAAAATCTTCCGATTGACGACAGATTCTACTATCAAGGACTCTGATTTCGTGGCCCAACCCATCAAAATTGCTCCTTCTGTGCTTTCGGCAGATTTCACCCGGCTGGGTGAACAAATTCAAGTCGCCGCTGAACATGGTGCATCTCAAATCCACATTGACGTCATGGATGGCGTATTTGTCCCCAATATCACGATGGGATCGTTGGTCGTCAAGGCCATTCGCACAGTCACTAACCTCCCATTAGATGTGCATTTGATGATTATTGAGCCAGACCGCCATCTCCAAGCATTTGTAGATGCTGGCGCGTCGGCCCTAACGGTTCACCTTGAGGTCTGTTCCCATTTACACCGCACACTGCAAAATATAAAGTTGTTAGGCGTGCGGGCGGGGGTTGCCATTAATCCCCATACCCCGGCTATTTTGTTGAGTGAGATTATACATCTTGTGGATATTGTTTTGGTAATGACGGTCAATCCGGGTTTTGGTGGGCAGACGTTTTTACCAGAGACACTGCCTAAAATTCGGCAAATTCGGCAGATGGTTGGGGAACGGTCAGTGGATATTGGAGTGGATGGCGGGATTGATGCCGATACAACACCACAAGTGCTAGAAGCTGGTGCGAATGTGTTGATTGCGGGCAACAGCATTTTTGCCGCCAATGGAGGCATTGCCAGCGGCATTAAAGCGATTCAACAGGCTATCACAAAAGATTAAGCATGACGGCAACCAAAAAGCCAGCACAAGCTGGCCTTCCGGAGTATCAAGAGTGAACAACCTGTGTTAAGCGGTTGCTTTTTTCGCCACAGGCCGATTACGGTGTTTACCGATGTTCTTGACGCATTTGGTGCAGAGTACGCGCGAAACGACGCGGCCTTCTTCCGATACCTGAACTTTTTGCAGGTTGGGTTTAAAGGTGCGTTTTGTTTTCTTTTGCGAAAAAGGATTGTTCTGACCAAACTGCGTGTGTTTTCCGCAGTATTCACATTTCGCCATGAGAGTGTCCCGTCTGCTAAACTTGTTGATCTATCGCCGGAAATTGGGGCAATACCATACCACAATGCCCGCCTAACTGCAAGGGTAGCCCAAGAAAGAAAACTGCATGACGACAAAAGAGAACGTTCATGGAATAATTGAAATTTCGCCAACCGCGATTGCCAGTTTGGTCAGCCATACCGTTACCCAGACATATGGGGTTGTCAGCATGGCAACCGCCAACCGGACGTCGGGTGTTGCTGCTACGTTGACCCGTGATCCGCACCGAGGGGTGGCAATCCAAATCGAGGATAACGAGATCGCTATTGATATTTATGTGATCTTGGAACATGGCATTCGCATTGCCAGCGTTTCATCCAGCATTATCAACAGCGTGCGTTATGTCATCGAACAAAATACCACCATGCCTGTAAAGAGTGTCAATGTCCATGTGCAGGGCCTTCGCATCAGCCAACAACCAAAGGCCAGTAAATCATCGTAGGATTTTTCGGAAGTGTTATGACTGAACAAACAGCGCAATTTAATCTGACGTGTGATGGGCATCAACTTAAGTCTTTGGCAAATGCTGGCCTCCATTGGTTAGAAAGCCATTACCGCCAAGTCAATGAACTCAATGTATTCCCGGTTCCAGATGGGGATACAGGAACAAATATGCTGTTGACCATGCGGAATGCCTGTAATGAAGTCACCCATGAAAATTCCACCCATGTAGGCAAAGTTGCCCAGAAAATCGCCTATGGAGCAATGATGGGATCACGCGGTAATTCTGGAACCATCATGTCACAGTTATGGAAAGGGTTTGCCCAGTCCCTCGGTGACACCGAAACTTTTGATGCTCCCCAAATGGTAGCAGCCCTGCGCATGGCAACCGATATGGCCTATCGTGGTGTCCAGCGTCCGGTAGAAGGCACAATTTTGACCGTCGCCAGAGAGATGACCGAAGAAGCCGAGGCGCAGGTTGCCACGACACCCAATTTACAGGAACTACTTGAAAAAATGGTGGCTCGCGGGTGGGTATCAGTCGAGAACACGCCAAATCTTCTACCCCGCTTGAAAGAGGCTGGTGTCGTAGATTCAGGGGGGGTGGGATTGGTCTATATCCTTGAAGGGATGCTGCGCCACTTAAAGGGTCAGAGCGTTCAGATTGAAGGCCAAGCCATCCCCACCGACGCTGAATTAGATCACGAAGAACATAATTTGGCCGAAGTGCTTGATCCCGGCGAATTAGGTTATGGCTATGATGTGCAGTTTGTCATCAAAGGCGAGGGTCTAAATCCTGATGTGATCAAAGCCGCGATGGAGAGTATGGGTGATTCGGTGGTCGTCGTGGGGAATGACACCGCCGTCAAAGTCCATGTGCATGTCCATAATCCCGGCCACCCCCTCCACTACGGCGCGAATCTCGGTGTTCTCCTAGATGTTGTGGTCGAAAATATGCAGGTGCAGTATGAGGAATATCTCAAAAAGCGCACCGAGCAAGAAAAATCCTTTAGTGTAGATGATCTAGAACTGACCGCCGTCGAACCCGGCCAGATTGGGGTGGTAGCCGTCGTCGCTGGCGATGGATTAGCAGGTGTATTTCAACAACTAGGCGTCGCGGGCCTAGTTAACGGTGGGCAAACCAACAACCCCAGCACCGAAGAAATCCTCAAGGCGATTGGCAAAATCAACACCGACAAAATAATCATCCTGCCCAATAACAAAAATATCATTCTGGCCGCCGAACAAGCTGCCAAACTGATCTCCGACAAGCAGTGTGTGGTAGTGCCAACTCGTTCCTTTACCGAAGGGGTTAGCGCCATGCTGCCCTATCAACCCAATGGAAATTTGGCGGATGTAGCAGCAGCCATGACCAAAGCCAAAGACAAGGTGTTCACAGGTGAAGTCACAACGGCTACCCGTTCTGTTGAATTGGATGGGGTCAAGGTCAAAGAGGGCCAAATTATCGGCCTGTTGAATGGTAAACTCCGATTCTCAGGAGATTCAGTCGGGGATGCCATGCGTGGCTTACTAGCTGCCATTGATGATCTAGACACTATGGAACTGATTACTCTCTATTATGGTGACTCGCTACACGAAAGTGAAGTGCGAAATTTATCCGATACCCTCGCCGACGCCTACCCCCATTTGGAATTTGAAACTGTGTATGGGGGACAGCCGCATTATCAGGTAATATTCAGTGTGGAATAGCGGCACTCTCAGGAAAAAGCAACCTTGAATAAGGTACGTATCGTCACCGATAGTTCAGCCCTTTTTATTGACCCCACCATCGTCAAACGTTATGAGGTTACGGTGGTTCCGCTGCGCCTGCAAATAGGTGAAACCACCTATCGGCTTGGCTTCGACATTGGGGCGGAGGAATTTTTACGGCGCATCCAACGTGAGAATGTCATCCCGAAGTTGATCCCACCGACACCAGAAGAATTTTTAGAGGTCTACAAGTGGCTCAATCGGGATGTCAATCAAATCATCTCCTTGCATCTTTCGGCTCGATTGGGGCATGTCTGCCATAACGCCAAGACCGCCAGCCAAATGCTGTTGGGGCGTTGTGATATTGAAGTAGTAGACTCGCAAACCATCTCCGCCGGGTTGGGGATGCTGGTAGATAAAACCGGTCAAATCGCCAGTGAAGCCGATGACTTAGAAGACATCGTGCGCTTGGTTCGACGCACCATCCCACGTATCTATGCCGTCTTTTATGTCGAAAAAATGAACATGATCCGTGAACAGGGCTTTATCGGCGCAGCCCAAACGATTCTGGGGACGATGTTGGGCATCATGCCGTTTCTCACCATTGAGGAAGGGCAGTTGATGATTATGGAAAAAGCCCGCACCCATGCCCAAGCAGTTGAAAAATTAGCCGAATTTGCGATGGAATTCGCCAGTATTGACCAGATGGCCCTGTTGACACACACGACCACATTAACCGAACCCGTTCGGATGCTGCAAGACCGTCTCGCACTGGAATTGCAGGGGCAAGATTTCCCCACCATGTTATATGATCCTTCCATTGGCAGTTTGCTGGGCGGTGATGCAACGGGGCTGGTCATTTTGGAAGGCGAAGAAGAGGATATAATCGCGTGAGCAAAATCAAAATCGTGGTGGACAGCGCGGCAGACATCCCGTCCGACCTAGCGAAAAAACATGACATTCGCATTGTCCCAGACTATGTGAATTTCGGCGACCAAAGTTTTCCCGACGATGGCGTCTCCCTGTCGCGCCAAGACTTTTACAAGCGCCTTGCCCAAGCCACTGAATTACCGACGACAGCCGCTCCCCCCCCCGGCATGGGAGCTAAAATTTTCCAAGAGGCCCTTGCTGATGCCGACCATGTAATCGCGTTTTCGGTTGCCAGCAAACTCAGCGGCATCTATAACGGGATGGTGGTCGCCGCCAACGAAGTTTCACCGGAGAAAATCACCGTGATTGATAGCGGTACCTTGACGATGGCGCAGGGTTGGATGGCGATTGCTGCCGCTGAATCCGCCGAAAAAGGGGCACCCGTCGAGGATATTAAGGCTCTCATCAGCGAAATGCGTTCACGGGCACGTTTATATGCCGTATTAGATACCCTCGAATATTTGCGGCGCAGTGGTCGTGTAGGATGGGCACAAGCAAACGTCGGGACACTTCTCCAAATCAAACCGATTATTGACGTGCGCGAAGGCGATGTCAACACCGCTGGACGGGTACGCACGTTTGAGAAGGCCATCCGCGAAGTGGCCGATATTGCCCACCGCGAAGCCCCATTGGAACGGCTAACCGTCTTGCATTCTTTTAATCCGGAGCGTGGACAAAAGCTCATGGATTTGGTGCAAGACATCGCCCCGCAAGCCTATCTCAATATGGTAGACGTGACCCCCGTTATTGGCACACATGTCGGCCCCAACGGAATTGGGCTGGCCCTTATCAAAGCCAAAGCATAACTTCGGAGATAAGATGGCTTCAGCACTTGAAACCCTAATCAAAATATTACGGCTGGAACAAGACACCGGCTATAAAAACACGGCAGTCATTGGTGGGTTGCAATCCTATATTCCCAACTGGTCACGCGATGCCCACCAACAAGCCAAAACGCCTGCTCAACATAACCTGATCGAAGAACTGGGCAAGGTCATGAGCGAGTATGGCAGTTTGGAAGACCGCGACAAACGTCAGCAGTCCATCAAATATATGATGGGACGTATCACTGGACGAGCACCCCAAAATCCAGCCTACGCAGCGGAGTGGGTCTCACCCGATGCCCCGCCTGCCGCTCAAACAGCGCCTCCACCATCTACTCCATCCAAATCAGTGGCGACTGAACCTGCGGCAAGCCCACCACCTGTGCCACCAAAGCCACCTGCCCCGCGACCCGCGCCGCGCCCACCCGCCAAATCCAAATTTGACAATGGTGATGAGGACGACGAGGACGAGGGTTCGTTTAAAGAAGACGTCATCACCTCCTCATTGGAAGTGATTGAATTTGTCGCCCCAGCCACATTAGACCGCAAATCGCAAGCCCGTGCTCCCAAGCCGCGCCGCACCCCGCGCAAATCGGTTGATATTGATGCTGCACGTGAGGTGATGGGCCATCTCAATGACCGTGTGCAAAATTTGAAGGGGGTTGGCGATAAACGGGCCGAGCAGTTGGCGCGATTAGGTATTGCGACATTAGGCGACCTGCTGTTTTTTATGCCGCGCCGCTATGACGACTACACCCGCCTGCTGCCCCTCAGCCATCTCAAGCCCTATCAACAAACGGCGGCCATTGGCACAATTCAGCGCATCGTCGAATTAAAATCCCGCGAGGGTCGCCCCTTTATCAGTGTCCTAGTCGAAGACGGGGCAGGCAAAATCAACGTCACCTTTTTCAACCAGCCCTATCTCAAACGCATGTTAAAAATCGGGATGCAAATTGCCATGTACGGCAAAACCGATTTATTCCGGGGTGAACTCAGCATGTCCAACCCAGAATGGGAATTGGTAGACCAACGTAGTTTGCAGCAGGGTGGCATTATTCCCGTCTATCCACTGACACAGGGCCTCTCCTCCAAAATTGTGCGCAAGCTGATGCGCGAGGTCTTGGACACATGGGTCAATAAACTGCCCGACTACATGCCGGAAAGCGTCTTGGAACGCACCGAGATGGTTGATCTTGGCTGGGCCTTACGCCAAATCCATCTCCCGCAAAAATGGGAATTTTTGGAATATGCCCAACAGCGCCTTGCCTTTGATGAATTGATGCTGCTGCAACTGGGGATTTTGGCAAAACGACAGGTGTGGCAATCCGTCCCCGGCATCCCGCTGACCGTCAGCGATGAATGGGTACAATCCTTTCTCGGTGGCCTGCCCTATCAATTAACCGGAGCGCAGCATAAAGCTGTTGATGCCATCCGCCAAGATTTAACTCAAGCCATTCCGATGAACCGCTTGTTACAGGGGGATGTCGGCTCAGGCAAAACCGTCATCGCGGCGATGGCCCTCGGTGTAGCGATTGCCAATGGCAAGCAGTCTGCATTGATGGCCCCCACCAGCATTTTAGCCGAGCAACATTATCAGGGTATTCGTAAATTGTTCGCGGGGGTATCGGGTGGCGAGAATGTCAATATTCAATTATTGACAGGCAGCACCCCCGAACCGCAGCGCCGCGAAATTTATGAAGGGCTTGCCAATGGCAGCGTACAGATCGTAATCGGCACTCATGCCCTGATTCAAGAAGGCATCGAATTTAACAATCTAGCATTGGCAATCATTGATGAGCAGCATCGTTTCGGGGTAGACGAACGCGGGACACTGCGCGGCAAAGGCACCAACCCGCATGTTTTGGTGATGACTGCTACTCCCATCCCGCGTACACTGGCCCTGACGATGTATGCCGACCTTGATTTGACTGTGTTGGATGAAATGCCACCGGGTCGCCAGCCGATTGAGACCAAGCTGCTGTTTGCTCCCGAACGCGAACGGGCCTACAGTTTCATCAAGCATCAATTGGAAGAGGGCCACCAAGCCTTTATCGTCTATCCGTTGGTCGAGGCCTCTGATGACAGTGAGAGCCGTTCTGCCGTCGAAGCCTTTGACGAACTCAGCACCACCATTTTCCGGCACTATCGCTGTGGCTTGATGCACGGGCGTCTAAAGCCATCCGAAAAAGATGAGGTCATGGCGGCCTTTGCACACGGTGAAATTCAGGTCTTAATTTCGACCTCAGTCATCGAAGTCGGTATTGATGTGCCCAACGCCACCGTCATTTTGATTGAGGGTGCAAATCGTTTTGGCCTTGCCCAACTCCACCAATTCCGGGGGCGGGTTGGTCGCGGACAACATCAATCGTTCTGCCTGCTCATCAGCGATTCAGATAATCCCGAAGCCGTCGAACGCCTCCGCAAATTTGAAACGCTGAGTGATGGCTTTGCGCTGGCCGAACTCGATTGGCAATTGCGCGGGCCGGGGGATTTGCTGGGCACACGTCAGGCGGGTTATGGCGCTGTGCGATTTGACCAATCAATGGATGTGCAGTTGGTCGAGTTGGCGCAGAAAGAAAGCCGTGCCATCTATGCCGAAGACCCATTGTTAACCATGCCTGAACATCAACTATTGGCGCGTCGTGTCCGTCTGTTGCAAGAGCGCCGGACGGATTTAAGTTAGAGTTTTCATACGCCTGATACGGATTGTATCAAATTTAACTCGTAGGAGCGTTTTTATGGCCGGTTTTCGCCGTGCTGTTTTTCCCGGTTCGTTCAATCCCGTGCATTATGGGCATATTGATATTGCCCGTCGCGCCGCCCATGTTTTCGACGAAGTGATTGTGGCGGTTTACGAAAATCCACCCAACAAGCCAATGTTGTTTACGGTGGAGGAGCGTTTGGGCTTTTTGAAGGAGGCCATGGAAGGACTTTCCAATGTAAAAGTTGCATCCTACACCGGATTGACTGTAGACTATTTAAAAGCGGCAGAGGCACACATCCTCGTTCGTGGGTTGCGCGTCTTTTCCGATTTTGAGTTTGAATTTCGCATGGCGCTGGCAAATCAGCGACTCGCGCCACATTTAGAACAGGTCAATTTCATCACGGGCGAGCAGTTTATCCACATTAGCTCCAGCACCGTGCGTGAAATTGCTTCGTTGGGTGGTGACGTCAGTTCAATGGTGCCGCACCGTGTCGCCGAAGCCCTACGGAAGCGTTATGCCGAAATAGGGTAATAAAATTACTGGTAAACTGATGACTGAATGGCCCGGTCAACCATCTGAATCTGGCCGAGGAGGGCATTAATGGATATTCAACACTTAGTTGACCGCTTGGAAGACCTCATTGATGAAGGTCGGCATCTGCCCATGAGCAAGTTCACCGTCATTGACGAGGAACGGGCATTGGAAATTATTGACCAGATGCGGATTTCGATTCCCGAACAAATCGAAAAGGCGACCCGTGTGGTCAACCAGCGGGATCGTTTGATCGCACAGGCCAACGAAGAAGCTACCCGTATGCTGGATTTAGCCCGCCAAAAATCAGACGAGTTGGTTCACCGGGATGCCATTGTCCAGACGGCCCAACATCGCGCCGAAAATATTCTAAATCAGGCCCGCCAAGAAGCCGCCGCCATTCGGGATGAAGCCGATTCCTATGTCATGGATGTGCTGAAAGAATTGGAAAGCCACCTGCTCCGTACCCTGACCATTGTACGGAACGGCGTCACCAAGATTGCCCAAGATCGGGATATTCGTGCTCAGGCCGCCGCCCAAGCCCAAGTGGTGCAAGCCGCGCCGCCGCCACCCTCCGCTATCCCAGTTCAGCCGCCTGTCCCCTCTGCTCCCAAAGCACTCAAGGTGGAAAAGGAAGAACTGGTGGATGCGGGAAGTTCGGATTAAAGCGCCGATTACCCTTGTTTTCGGCGGTGGTTAATGCTATCATGCCGTCCGCTGTTGAATAGCGTAATCGTTAGCTTTTTGGAATTGAAACAGAGGCAGAATATCTCATGGGTCCTCTACCCAAACGTAAATTGTCCCGTCGCAAGCGCGGCAACCGTCGTTCCCACGACGCCCTGACGCTGGCGCATTTGGTACGCTGCGATAACTGTGGCGAATACAAGGTCTCCCATCGGGTTTGCCCAAACTGCGGCACGTACAAAGGCCGTGAAGTTATTGTGATTGAGGAAGAATCTTAGTCCTCGTATCGTTAGGCCAATGCAGTTTTCGACACCCAATACCCAACAGGCATAGCCGTTTCCCTCTCAATGCGCGAACGGCTTTTCTGTGTTTATAATGCCCGGAGGTTGCATGAACCCCGAAGTCACTTTCCGCGAACTTCAACGTAGTGATGCCCGCCGATTGCATGAGGCATGTTGGGCCGACCAAAATCGGGCCTACGTAGAAATGATGTTCCGGCGTGCCTTCACCCTCCAAAATCGCAACCGAGGCGGGGCGCGGGTGGCGGTAGTCAATAATCAGGCCTGTGCTTTTGGTTTGGTCACGATCTGGTCACAGGTCGCTGAAATCAGTGATCTGGTCGTCAGCGGCGAACTGCGCGGTCTTGGTATCGGCACAGCGCTACTGGATGAATTGACCTGTCTCGCCCAGCAGCTAGGCAGCAAAACCGTCGAAATCGGCGCACGGGTCAATAACACTCGCGCCATCGCCCTCTATGAACGGGTCGGCTTTGTCCCCAACCGAACCATCAATCTGCGCTTCTCCACCGGGGTTGAAGATATTGTCTATCTCCGCAAATCCATCGAATAAGTTGCCCAGCTTAAATGAATATAGATTTAGCAACCATCCCTGCGCCCATTGGGTATTTTGTATAGCTCATACGGAATTCGGGTCATTCATGGCTGTTCAACCCCACCCCAAATATAGGGAGGGGAGAACACCCTGTATTCAAGCCCTTCCCTTTGTTAGGGGAAGGGTTGGGGATGGGGTGTCTTTACCCGAATCTGGTATCATCAGTTCAAAAAGGGGATTCGACATGCCAAGACCACCACGCAAATTTGGGTATCTGCTCGAAACATGGGAGAAGATCAAACAAGAGGCGTTTGAAATCCTCGTGGATCATGCCCGTCAGCGCAAAACCATCACCTATGGCGAATTGGCCGGCCTCATCCAAACCGCCGAAGTCAACCCCTACAGCTATGCCATGTCGGGTCTATTACGTGACATCAGCATTGATGATGAAAAAGCCGGACGGGGCTATCTGGCTACGCTGGTCGTGCGAAAATCCGATGGTCGTCCGGGACCGGGTTATTTTAAGGGCGTGGTCAGCGTCGCTGAGGAAGATTACGAATCCTATTGGCACGCCGAATTTGAGCGCACCTGTGCAAGCTGGGCTGAGAAAAAATAGACCTTGTTTTGCCGCCCTATAACTTCAAGCAAATCGTCTTTGGGCTGACCATTTTAAGCTAGATTCAGCACGGCGGCTTTAGCCCCGTGTACCAATAAGGTGGAACAATGGATGAACGACGGCAAGAAGCCATACAAGCAATGATAAGTGCTTTTCTTGTTGCAAGTCTGGGATCAATTACACTCTATAGCATCGCAAACAGGGGATGGCTAGGCGAATGGGGCAAACACCGGGCCAAATATACCAATCGGAGACTTTTTATAATTGGCTCCAGTATTCTTGGCCCCATCTAGGCTTGGACAATGTATAAAGCGGCTGAACTCTTCGAGCGATCAAAATCCAAATAAAGGATTCCTCTACCATATCTCTCCACATCTAACGGCCATCCTCACCCTGTTTTATATAACCCATATCCATAAATCCGTAACCACGGTTACGAATTCAAACCCGGCTTATATAACTCCCATTAATAGAACTTATATTCTATATAAGAATCACTTTTGCCGGGTCGAAATTTCAGAACAGCGATAACTGCTGGGGTTTTTCCGGTGGGGGTGGCGGTGGTGGGGCATCATCATCTTTGGCTGGCTCGGCTGCCCGCAATTCCTCTAGCAGCTTCTTCATCCGCTTAAAATCTTCTTCCATGGGTTCGCGCAAGGCCGGATTTCGCAGCACTGCCGCCGGATGAAACAGCGGGTAATAAATCCGCCCATCCTCTTTTTTCGCTACGCCATGAATCTTGGAAATTTTGCCATCGGGGAAAAATTTCGCCATGCTGTAGCGCCCCAATGTGGCAATAATTCTTGGCTGAATAAGGGCAATCTGTTGATCCAGATACGGCTCACATGTCTCAATTTCTAGTCGCTCAGGGTCACGATTTTGCGGCGGACGGCAACGCACAATATTGGTGATAAACACATCCTTACGGGTCAGGCCGATCAATTCCAACAACTGCTCCAAATATTTGCCAGATGCCCCCACAAACGGCAGCCCCTGTTGATCTTCATGGAAGCCGGGAGCCTCCCCCACAAACATAATCTCCGCGTTGACTGGCCCATCGCCGGGGACGGCTTTGGTGCGGCTTTTGGAAAGCGGACACTTAGGGCAAACCCGCACCTCACTGGCAATTTTTTCCATTGCCGTCTGGCGCTCTTTTAAACTCAATCCCTCAGCCATGTGTTACTCCTTTGAACCATCGCTTATCACCTGCTCAAAGTGCAGACCACTAAATTCATCGGTAAATGGGAGTCGTGCCGCCAACAATGCTGC
The DNA here is from genome assembly GCA_021463865.1 of Anaerolineae bacterium. GTDB lineage: Bacteria > Chloroflexota > Anaerolineae > Aggregatilineales > J027 > CFX10. Next base: position 211,141 of record JAJTXY010000001.1, on the reverse strand, counting down.
CCGCGCACGCAATCGGATGAGATAGTTTTCATCCAATGGGCGGGCGACCATATACAGGGCATCCTCTTGGTTGTCATGATAATAACGTGGATAGAAACCAATTGCGGCAAATTCGTATTTTCGATAGAGCGTTTGGGCGGGTATGTTGCTAATCCGCACTTCCAGCACCACATGATCCGCTCCCCGTGCAATGCCCCGCCCGATCATGCCAATGAGCATCAATTCACCAAGCCCCTGCCGACGAAAATTGGGGTGCGAGGCAATCGTGCTGATATGCGCTTCCCGTCCATGAATCCACATCCCCGCATAGGCTGCGACCCTATCATCTATTTTGGGATGCAGCAGGCGGCGAATAATGCCAAAGTTAGTATTATCCTCCTCCACTGGCTGAGATTTTAGCACGACTCCCAGATCGGCGTTGGGGTTCTCATTAAGCTCATGCAGAAAGGTCACTCTTGACCAAGATACCGGGAACGACTGCTGGTCAATCTCCAAGACCTGATCTAAATCAGCAGGTGTCATCGCTCGTATCAGCGTCATGTGGCTGCACCTCCGGCGGTCTGCAAATAAATCGGTCTGATTTCGGCGGCAGGAATTAAATGTCCAGTCTGAAGCCGTGCCCACGCAATTTGGGCCAAAAATCCCGCCCGCCGCAAACGATAGGACGGCGGCAGCAGTTCAATCGGCTTACCACTCGCCTTGAGTATCGCCTCGCCAGCCGGGTCTATTTCCCCATTGATTAAGGTAGCATCAGTGCCGATGTGAGCGATCATCTCCTCCCATGTCGCGTTATGCAGATCACCCATCAAGCACCATTCACCCGCCTGCCAATGATAGTACCCGTAATTGATGCGCCCCCGTCCGGCCTGCACGATACTGACCAGTGGGCCAGCAAAATAGGATGTGCCTGCCGCGATAATATCCAGTGTCATGATGGGGACAAGGGGAATATCGAGGGCTATCGCCAAGCCTTTTGCCACCCCAATGCCAATGCGTAATCCAGTAAATGACCCCGGCCCCTGTGCCACTCCTACCGCACTCAGTTGAAGCGGCTCTACCCCAGCCCGATTCAGCAAATGATGGACGGCAGGCGGCAGTTCAACGCTGTGCTGATTTGCCGTGTGCCATGTTTGTTCGGCCAATAGTTGCTGCCCATCCGTGAGGGCGATGCTTAATGCGCGTGAAGCCGTATCTATTGCCAGCAGCATCTTTGCCTACTTTCTGCTCGCCTCAAACTCTGCCAATAATTGTCCAGCCCGTTCCCCCTGTGACCAAAAACGTAGGGTACGCTGATTCTCGTCCAATTCGGATTCCGCCTCAATTTCAATCCATAGATACTCATTGGGCAACATCTCGCCCAAACGTTCCGGCCATTCAATCAAAATTGGGCCATTGCCCTCCCAAATGTCACCAAAGCCCACCGATTCAAGGGCATCGGGAGTCTCCAAGCGATAGGCGTCCATATGATAGAGGGTCTGGAAATCGGCTGACCGATGATGCTCATGTACCAGCGTATAGGTTGGGCTGGTCAGGCGGCTGGTACTGCCCCAACCTTGACCCACTCCGGCTGCGAAGGTTGTTTTGCCTGCGCCTAAACCACCAACCAAACACACCACGTCACGCGGTTGCAACAATTGACCCAACTGCTGACCAAGTTGGCGGGTGGAATGGGCATTTGGGCTAAAAATCTGAAGTGCTGGCTGCGTCATTCGATGATTTTTTTCTTTCGTCTGGATAGTTTGTACGAGTTTAATTACAATTGCACCCTTAGGAATAGATTATAGCGATAACCCCCTTACCTCACAGGATTTGCAAGTTTCACCCAGAATCACCATCGGGTGAACTTTGCTAGAAGTGAGCGAGTAATTCTTGTGAATTTAGATGCAATCTAAATTTGCAGTAGCTAGGGAATTGTTGCAAGCAACTGCGACATCGCGTAAAATCGCCGTTCAATTTTAATAGAAACATTCTCGTTCTTGCGTGAAATATGATTTAAACGAGAAGGAGTTAACTTTTGGCCCTGTTAATGGAGGTTAAAGACCTCAAAACCCGCTTTAGTACCCAAGAAGGTTTAGTTTACGCCGTCAATGGCGTCTCATATACCCTGCATGAAGGGGAAACGCTCGGCGTTGTGGGCGAAAGCGGCAGCGGTAAAAGTGTTCATGCCCTCTCCATCATGGGACTCGTTCCCTCCCCACCCGCCACCATCGAAGGCAATGTCAATTTTCGCGGACGCGAATTGCTTTCCTTGTCGCGTGAGCAGATGCGGTTGGTGCGTGGGGCCGAAATCGCAATGGTCTTCCAAGACCCCATGACCTCACTCAACCCCGTGTTGACGATTGGTCGCCAGATCACGGAAGCCCTCAAATTGCATCTCGGGATGGACAATGAACAAGCCCGCCGTCGTGCTGCTGAACTGCTGCAAATGGTTGGTATCCCAATGGCAGATCGTCGCCTCGGTGATTATCCGCACCAATTTTCGGGGGGGATGCGTCAACGTGCCATGATTGCGATGGCTCTGTCTTGCAACCCTCAACTACTGATTGCAGACGAACCCACCACCGCCCTCGACGTAACCATCCAAGCCCAAATTCTGGACTTGGTGCGCCGTCTGCGTGATAAAATCGGCATGGCGATGATTTGGATTACCCACGACCTCGGCGTGGTTGCTGGTTTGGCAGATACTTTGCAGGTGATGTATGCAGGCTTGATTGTCGAACGTGGCCCGGTGAAGGATCTCTATAAAGATACTCGTCACCCCTACACACTCGGCCTGATTAGTTCATTGCCCCGCCTCGACCAAAAGAATCAACACCTCGTTTCAATTACAGGGTCACCGCCCGATATGCGGAGTGCACCGACAGGTTGCCCCTTTTCGCCGCGCTGCCCCTATGTGATCAGCAAGTGTTGGGATGAAATGCCACCTCTGATCTCAGTAGATGGTGGAAATCCTGAACATTTGGCAGCGTGCTGGGTTGATGTGCGAACGGCTGAACAAACTCGGCCTGAGATGGTAATGCAAGGTTAGGGTATATGACGAACGTAGCAAAAAGTGAAAAAGTGATGACCGCTCCAGCAAAAAAGAAAGATTATGGCGACCCCATCGTCTCAGTGCGTGGTCTAAAAAAGCATTTTCCAATTAAGAGCGGTTTGATTTTTCAGCGCGAAACCGCCGCCGTGAAAGCGGTAGACGGCCTCGATTTTGATATTTTCCGAGGCGAGACGCTGGGTTTGGTGGGGGAAAGTGGCTGTGGCAAATCCACAACGGGCCGTACCATCCTCCAACTCCATCGCGCGACATCTGGGACAGTGAATTTTGAAGGCACGGAACTGACGACCCTCAAAGGCAACAGCCTGCGTGAAATGCGTCGTAAGATGCAGATCATTTTCCAAGACCCCTATGCTTCGCTGAACCCGCGTATGAGCATCAGCCGTATCATCAGCGAACCGCTGGTGGTGCATGGGATTGGCAGTGAAAGAGACCGCCAAAAACGTGTGGAAGAATTGTTGGAGCGTGTGGGGCTAAATCCCTTCTTCGCCAACCGCTATCCACATGAGTTTTCGGGTGGACAGCGTCAGCGTATCGGCGTGGCCCGTGCATTGGCTCTTGAGCCATCATTCATCGTCTGTGATGAACCTATTTCCGCGTTAGATGTATCTATTCAAGCACAGGTAGTCAATCTGCTTCAAGATTTGCAGCGCGATATGGGTCTGACCTATCTGTTCATTGCCCACGACCTGAGCATGGTACGCCATATTTGTGATCGCGTGGCCGTGATGTATCTCGGCAAGATTGTCGAAATGGCCGAGAGCGAAGAACTATATACCAATCCGCTGCATCCTTACACACAGGCCCTTTTGTCGGCTGTTCCCGTACCCGACCCTGATGTGGAAGAAAATCGCCAGCGTATCATCTTGAAGGGGGACTTACCAAGCCCTGCCAATCCACCCGTCGGCTGCAACTTCAATACGCGCTGTCCAGTGGCGATTGATGTGTGCTTTGATTGGGATCCTGAACTAATCGAAGTTTTACCGGGTCACTGGGTAGCCTGCCACCGTGTTACTTAGTGCTGAATGTTGAAACCGCGACTATGCCAAAGTCCGTTTCCATTCATCGTTTTTTGAGGAGTATTTTGAATGACAGCAGCATCTAAACCAATTTCATTGAAAGATGAAGGACTGGAAGAGAAAAAACGCTCTACTCCAATGGGAGACGCGCTGCGCCAATTCCGTCGCAATAAAATGGCGGTTGTGGCTTTCTTTGTCATCACGTTCTTCATTTTTATGGCGATCACTGCCAGCCTGTGGTCAAACATTGGCTTTCTTGATGCCCCCAAAGGGTTCAAGGCTCGCCATACCATCAACCCCGCCGGCCTTGACCGTGTTGACCCCTATGCTGAACCGGGACACTGTGCCCGCGACGGCCTCGATCAAGGGAAAGCATGGTGTGCCCTATTGACTGAAGAACAGCGTGCCCGCTTCCCCAACTCCTGCCGTGTAGAAATTCCCGACCCCAATCAGCGCCAGTGGTGCTACATCTTGGGGAGCGATGGCGGTGGCAAAGACTGGATGACCCAAACCGTTTATGGCGCTCAGGTGTCCCTTGCAGTGGCCTTTGTGGGTTCGTCGGTCAGCCTCCTGCTCGGCCTTGTCTACGGGATGATTTCCGGCTTCTATGGGGGTCGTATTGACAATGTGATGATGCGTTTTGTGGACTTCCTCTATGGGATTCCCGGTTTGGTTATCATCATCATCATGCAGGTCTATTTCCGCGAAATCTCCAGCAAATATGAAGACTCGAGTGGGTTAGTCGGGTTTATCATCGAGATCAACAAAGACCTCGGCGGCCTACTATTCCTGTTTATCGCGCTGGGTCTGTTAAGCTGGATTGGTACGGCACGTCTGGCACGTGGACAGGTCTTGTCCTATCGTGAAAAAGAATTCGTGGAAGCCGCCCGTGCAGTGGGGGCGCGTGATCGTCGTATCATCTTCGTCCACCTGCTGCCCAACATCATTGGCCCGCTGTTGGTTGCCGAAACATTGGCAATCCCCGGCTATATCTTCGCCGAAGCCTTCCTAAGCTATATCGGCTTGGGTGTGCAGCCCGGTACCCCTAGTTGGGGCGAAATGATTAGCCGCGCGGGTCAAGAAGGCGGTTTCTATTCCAATCGCCATATGATCTATGTGCCCTCAGCCGCTTTGGTTATGCTCACGCTCGCGTTCAACTTCTTTGGTGACGGTCTGCGTGACGCCCTCGACCCCCGGCTGCGCGGTAGATAAATTCGTCTCACCACAGTTCCGGTAGGGGTAGGCTATTTATTGCTGCCCCTACTCCCTGTTGCACCATAAAAATTTGAACTGTGGGATTTTGGAACAAATCTTTTGAAGTTCACCTAGGAGATTACAGGTGTTGAGAAAGTCGCAGTTATCTAGACCATTGCTGGTGATTATCGCCTTGTTGATGGCTGCATTGGCTTGTTATTCAGATGATCCCGATCCATTGGGTATTTTTGAATTCACGCCCGCGCCTCCAACAAGCACCCCCTTGCCGCCACCTGATGCCAACAACCCAGCAAAATTTGTCCTATCAGATTTGCTCCTCTGCCCACGTCCAGCAGGGGGTGGTGCAAGTCAATGTTTCGTGACCGATAACCCCGAAGAGCTTGCGCCGGGGGTTACTAATGCACGTGGCTCTTGTGAATATGATACCGAACTGGAAGTCCTCTATATTGGCCGCCTAAACACAGACACGGTGTACTACCTCATTGCGTGTGGTGGTACGGTGGGATGGATCAATGAAAGCCGTCTCATGGGACCCGTTGTCTTCCCACGCGGCGAAAGCGCATTGACCACCAGCCTCGGCGCAGAGGGCGATGCCTTCCCGATTGCCAGCCAAAAACCGCCGACCCCCGGCCCGCAGGTCAGTTGCAAGGTCAATGAAGTGGTCGAAGTGTTGGAATCGGCAGGTGATCCACTGTCTGGGCAGGTTTGGAGTTTGATTCGCTGCTCTGGTGGTGCTGGTTGGGTTGAGCAAGAGCGCCTATTTGGGCCATTGCCACTTCCCGGCACTGGTGGATTGGGTATGATTCGCCCCGATGTCGAGACCGTGACCTTGACCAACGCCGCCGCCGCGCCTACCGCCGATAACCAGATTGGTGAATGTGCGCCCTCAAGTGTAATTACCACCAACAACATTGAACGGGTTGGCAACACGGCTTTCTATAACATCAACTGTGGCGATCTACAGGGCTGGGTCGAAGATCAGTATCTCGTAGAAATTCTGTATCGCCCCGACTCGCTGGTGCTGATTGAAGTACCTGTGCTTCCAGAGCCAGAAGCTACTGATACGACGGATGCTGAAGGCGAAACTCCTGAAGATGGCGCTACTACAACCGATGACACAGGCGAGGATGCAACCCCGGAGGTTGTTATACTGACCGCGCCGATGACCGAGAATCCTGAATTTGCCACCGAAGATAATGTGATCGGCGAATGCCCCACCGATACAATTGTGCGGCTCAAACAAACCGCGCTTGTGTCGGAGGAATTCTTCTATCAAATTGAATGCGCAGAAAAAACGGGTTGGGTCTTTGAGGATTACGTGCTCACGGGAGTGAAATTCTTCGTGGGTACAGAGGTCGTCATCTCCGAACGTGGCTTCATTGGAAATGGCCCAAGCGCAGGGTTCTATATTAAAGATGAACCGAGCTATCTCGGTAGTGATCGCGGCAGTCTTGGGGCCTGCAAACCCAATACCACCGCCCAAGTTGGCGCCGTTGGTATTGACCCCGATGCGACAGGTACAGGGGTCACGATTTACTATCAAATCACTTGCGCCAATGCCGATGAGACAAGTGAAACGCCCGAACTGACTGGTTGGGCACAACAAGATCGTCTATTTACAGCCGAGGAACTCCAATCAGAACCTGCCACCAACGGTCTGATCGGGGGCTAACTTCTATGCCCATATATTCAAGTCTTAGTTAGAGAGGGCAAACAGGTAATGAAATCAACAGGTAACTCTACTCAGCGCCCCAAGAGCGGCGTTTCAAAAATATTAAGATATTTTTTAGCACCACTTGCCTCCATCGGCTATGCACTCGGTGGGGCCAGTATGCTGAAATTCTTGTTCCGTCGTCTATTGGCAGCCATTCCGGTGCTATTTGCGATTATGGTGTTCACCTTTGGCATGTCCCATTCGCTACCGGGTGGCCCATTCGATGCGGTCAATCAACGTCCCATGCCCCAGCATGTGCGCGAACAACTCAATCAGCGTTACGGCCTGCACAAAGCGTTGTTTTTCGATACGCCCACTGATGGTAAGGGGGCGGATACCGCTTGGGGTGAAACCACCTACGTCAAAGGCGGTTTTGGGACAACCGACGAGGGCAGCTATGAGGCATTAGAAGATACCGGATTTGCGTTCAGACGCGAATACACTCTGCATCGTTGGGATGAAGCGAAACAAGAATACGTCGAATATGTTCAATATCCCTACCGTGACTGGTCAGCCAACACTGGTCAGGCCGTGCAAACCGCGAACAGCGTGACCGCTCTACTGTCTTCCTTGTCAGGGGTACCAACCGCTGGGGGCGCTTTCACCAACTACACCAGTGATTACACCACCATCCACTATCAGTCGGAATATCTGAATGGATACGAAGAAAACTGCCGGCGTTATTTCCAGATGCCTGGTTGGTCACTGCTTGCCAAGCGCCACAATTGCATCACGACGGGTGGTACAGTCAATGCCATTTTCAACGAAGAGCAAGTGTCATGGACAAGCGACCCGTTGGACTCACAATTTTGGAACTACATTTGGGGTGTGCTAAACCTCGATTTTGGCCCCTCGCTGAATATTGCTCAGTTGCAGGAAAACACACAGGTGATTGATGAAATCCGAAATCGCCTGCCCGTTTCGATGCAAATTGGTCTGTACTCGGTTATTTTTGGCTTCACGATGGGGATTCCGTTAGGGGTACTTGCGGCGATCTATCACAACTCCGCGATAGATTATTCTGCCAGTTTCTCGGCCATTTTGCTCCAATCGGTGCCTTCCATTGTATTGGCCCCCATCATGATTATCATTTTTGCCGTCGAGCTAAAATGGTTGCCCACGCCGTCGCCCCTAGTTTGGCGCACTCAGTTTATGAGCGCGGATTACATCAAGGGTGTAATTCTGCCAATGGTGGCGCTGGGAACAGGGATGAGTGCTGGTATCGCCCGTTTGACCCGTGCCAGCTTGTTACAGGTCTTGGGTGAAGATTACATCCGCACGGCTCGCGCCAAAGGTCTGCGTGAACGGGCTGTTATCTACATCCACGCCCTCAAGAACTCGCTCATTCCGGTAGCAACCATTTTGGGGCCACTACTGGCGGGTGTATTGACGGGGACGTTCGTCATTGAGCGTATCTTTGTCATTCCGGGGTTGGGTGAATCCTTTGTAGACAGCGTGTCGGCCCGCGACTACACTACGATTATGGCACTCACCACCCTCTACTCGGTGTTCTTGATTTTCGGGAACATCATGGTGGACATCATCTATACATGGCTTGATCCACGCATCCGCTTCGATTAAGCCAATCGTTTAGATTTTGATGCTGGATACAGCCGGACAGTAAATGTTCGGCTGTATTTGCTTTTGAGGGGAAAAATCGCCTATAGTGGAGAGAGCAAACAAAGTGGGTATAATTTGAGTTATTTATTTGCTGGCTTAAGGGATAAGGAATGGCGCTCGGAAGACTCGAAATTTTCAGCACCGATGGCCCGGTTGAAAATTTCATCCTAGAAAAAGAAACCACCGCGATTGGGCGTTCTATTGGCAATGATCTTGTCCTAGATCGCAATGGCGTTTCGCGCTATCACGTGGCGATAGTCAGTAAAGACCAGCAAACCACTATTGAAGACCTTGAGTCCGTCAATGGAACGTATATTGACGGGTTGCGTGTTAACCCCCATGAACCACGTATTCTGCGTGGGGGCGAAGAAATTCAGATCGGCGATCTGCGGCTGGTTTTCCATCCCTCGACTGACTTTGATACGACGATTGCCAACCTTGCCATTGCTACCCAACAGATTGAAGCGGAAGGTTTTCGGTTAGAACTTGAAGGCCCGTACATTGCAGTCGCCCCCGGCGCACATGGGCCAGCCACCCTCCGAATCGTCAATACCAGTTCCCGACCTGAACATTTTTCTATCCAAGTGGAGGGCATTCCGAAAGAATGGGTACGCCTTGACCGCACGGAACTGGATTTGCCCGCAGGCGAGGATATTCAAATTGGGGCCAGCTTCCGGCCATTGCGCCGCAGCGACACCGCCCCCGGCGAATATAAGGTGGTGTTTAAAGTTCGATCCCAATCATATCCTGACCGATTTACCGAAGTCACCACCAAGCTGCATATTCTGCAATATAACGGATTTGGTGCAGCGCTTGGCAACTCATTGGCTGATGGGATTAAAAACTTCCAACTTTATGTGCATAATCAAGGCAACGGCCCGCTGTCGCTCAATTTCTACGGCCATAACCCGACCCTGCATATTGACATTACGCCCCCCCACATCACCCTAAAAGCAGGCGAACGCCAAACCATTACCGGGCAAATCCGACCCAAACGTCCGCACTGGTTTGGTAAACCCCGCCAGCATAAATATGTCATCGTCAGCCGTTCGCTCGATGCAGCAGGTTTTCAAGTCCCGCTAGAAGGTACATACCTTGAAAAACCCAGTATGCCAACATGGGCACCTTTGATGGCGCTGGCTGCATTCTTTTTGACAGCGGCGGTGGTCATTGGTATCGCTCTCGTGATCTTAAGTAGCGATGGGGATGACGACAATAATGGTAGCCAAGACACCGCCAGCCAACCCGTAGTCCGATCCTTTAGTGTTGCCAGCCCAGAAGTCATCTGGAACGAACCATTCCGGGTCGCATGGGAAACGGAAGCAGCATCCAACATTACGCTGACGATTGAACGCGGCGGGGTGGTGGTGGCCGAATATCCACAACTAGACCCATCGGGTGAAACGAGCATTGTTTTGGAGGATGCCGGACGTTATAACCTGACGTTAATCGCGGAAAATGACGACCAATCTGTGCGACAGCCAAGTTCGGTTGTAGTACGGCCCTCGTTGACGCTGGCTATCGTTTACCCGTCTGGTCAAACCGAGCTATACCGCAATGTTGAACAACAAATTACCCTCAATTGGTCGGTAGAGTGGTCTTATAACCCTTCCGACCCCAACAGCCCGCCACCCCAAGTCATCCTCAATAGTCCTCCATTGGGTTATGACAATACGAATGTTGCCGCCGTTGGGACGAACCAAACCATTACAGTGCGCCCCGAAAGCGCCGACGCGATTGTGATTACGCTGCAAAGCATTGGCCCGGACAACATTCAGGCCCAAAATGAAGAACGTATCACCGTCGTTTATCCGTCCTGCACACTGCAATTGCCTGCTACCGACGTCTTTGCTGGCCCTGCCAAACAAGGCTATCCACTCCTGCTTTCACTGTCCCCCAATGTGGTGGTCGAAGTAGATGCCCGTAACAGCGGCGGCGATTGGCTGCGGATTCGACTGGATGGGCAGAATTTTGTACAGCAGCCCTTTGGTTGGATTCAAACGCAGGGAACATCCTGTGATTTTCCGATGGAGGCGTTGTTGGTGACAACCGATTACGCGCCACCCGCCGCCCCTACCACGCCCGTTGCCACGCCACGCGCCAATACCACCCCGTCGGTTAGCCCTATGACTCCTTCGGGTGAGGCGCAAGGTGCAAACGGATAAAACGTATTGGTCGCGTTGTGTGTGTATAGTAGTAATGGAATAGAATCAAGTTCATTCGTTTGACTTATTGGGAGAAAAAAGTTGGAACAGAAGCGGCGACTCCTTTTTGCCCTAGCTTTTGTGCTGTGCCTCACCAGTGTTGCGTTTGGCCCCCCACGTCAAAATTCGGATTTACAACTTGATATTAAGGCTGGTTTCAACACCTATTATCGAGATGGTCAGTGGATTCCCCTTGATGTCACAATTAAAAATAATGGACGCGATTTACGAGGATATATTCAAGTCCATGCCCAAAACGCAGGTCAGGCCACCGAGACGCTCTATCGGACCCCCGTCACCGTTGCCCGCGATTCTGCAAAATCCATTTTTTTCTATGTCTCGCTCAGTGACCGCGCGTCTGAAATTGAAGTGGAGGTCGTGGATAATAGTGGTCGTATCCTCAAAGTTCAATCGGAGCGCATTGTCCAACTCTCCTCACGGGAAGTCCTATACGGAGTTGTCACTACATCCCTCATTGGCGCAGTAGATATGACCAATCGCCCGGTTGGACGTGGCAATTCTTTTCAAGCCAATCTGAGTTTGCGGGATATTCCGTTTGAAGCTGATGCCCTCCGTGCGTTGGATGTACTGCTGTTTTTTGACGTAGACACAGGGGAATTATCCGCCGAACAGCGCACCGCTATTAAAAATTGGGTGGTTGGTGGCGGGCATCTGATTATTCACGGCGGCCCGAATTGGCAGCGCACCACAGCAGGTCTGACAGACGTGATGCCGACTGTGCCCACTGGGACAGTGGATTTTGATACGCTGACGCCCTTAGGTGATTTTTTGGGTTATCCGTCGGATGTGCTTGAGCAAACGACTATTGTGACCAACAACACCCCCAATGAAAATGCCAAAGTTCTGTTGAATATCGAAGATACTCCTATTATCGTGCGGCAGACACTGGGCTTGGGAACAGTGGATTTTGTGGCGCTTGACCCCCAAACCGAACCCCTGCGCTCGTATGCCGACACGGATGCAATCTGGTACACCCTCTTGGTGAGCGGGCAGGTACGACCCAGTTGGTCATATGGCTTTGCAGATTGGGACATCGCCAATGATGCTTCACGCATTATCACCGGGTTTGATTTGCCCTCAGTGCTGCAACTGATCGGATTTTTGATTCTCTACATCGCCCTGATTGGGCCGCTGAATTATTATGTGCTGCGCTGGATTGGACGGCGCGAACTGGCATGGTTTACCATTCCGGTGTTGATTTTGATATTTACCCTACTGTCGTATTTCACGGGGTTCAGCTTACGTGGCAATTCCGCAACGGTCAGTCATCTTGCGATTGTACAAGTGTTCCCCGACAGCGACACCGCTAGGGTAGATGGACTGGTGGGGGTGTTTTCGCCACGCCGCACCAGCTATAACCTTGAAGCCCCTTCGGGAATTACGCTGCGCACTTTGCCCGGCTTTCATGATTCCAATTTAGGCATTGAACAGATTAAACTGGTTGAAACCAGCGCCTATCGGGTGGAGGATTTGCCAGTGGACGCAGGCATCATCACGAGTTTTGCCGCGAGTGGCTACATCCCGGCCCAGCATATCGAGGGTGAGGCCGTCTGGCAAATGGGTGGTGGTCAAGATGCGCGTTTGACTGGCAGCGTAACAAATCCACTTGAATTCGATTTTGAAGACATGGTGATCCTCGCCAAAGATGGGTATTACCCGTTGGGTGATGTGATCGCAGGGGCCACCGCCACCTTTGATTTTGCGATTAATTTTTCGACCCCCACATGGCTGCCATTGGGCAATCGAACCGACTACAACGCGCCTTTTCTCTATTACGCCTATGGAAGCAGTTTTTCCAGTTTCAATACCTATGGCTGCACCAACCGCCCCTTGAATGCGACTGCTGCACAAATTATGACCGACAAGCAATATGACTGTTTTGGCACCAGTGCTGATGATAACGAACGTCGGATGCGACGGCGGGCATTGTTGACCTCGGCCATTAATAATGAGATTGACCTCAGCGGTGGACGTGGTGGCTCGGTCTATGCGGTGGGTTGGGCCGAACAACCAGCCTTTGAAATCGCCGTTGAGGGGACTGAGCAAACCAACAAGTATGAAACACTCTATATCTTCAAACTCAATTCCAGTTACGCCGCCATTGACAACACTGCGGTAATCATCCCGCCGGGATTACAAACATGGACCATTGCCGATCAAAGCGACCCGACCACCCGTTTGGACAGTTCACCCTATCAAATTGACCTTTTCAATCCTGATGAACAAGCGGTTTTTAGATTTACTCCCTTAAACGACATCCCACTCACGACGATTGATCAGGTAGATTTTTATACGAGTCTCCAAGTATCTGACACGGATGTCGAATTTGCATTATGGGACTGGGAGGCACAAGAATGGTGGGTGATAGAGAATCTGGAGACTTTTCCCGGTACTATTACGGGTGGAAACAGCTACGGTCTGAGTTTGGCGGGTCAGGCTGTGCAGCGGTTTGTCGGCCCAGATTTTGCGGTTCAGGTACGAGTGCGAACGCCCAATAGTATTGCTACCCAAACCTATGGCGGCACTATTGAGAGAGTTGAAATCACAATGCAGGGACAATTTGCGAATTAGAATTTTGGAAAAGGACACTACCCATGTCTATTGATAATCCTGAAATCATGGAAACCCCCACTGGTGAGGCTGTTGCCGAAGCCCCAAGCTTGACGGAGGTACTGCCAGAACTGCCCACCGTCATGGATGAGCAGGACTTGATTATTGAGACGCGCAATTTGAGCAAGCGTTATGGTCGTTTGCAGGCCATCAGCAATCTCAATTTACAAGTCCCTCGCGGCGCAATTTATGGCTTTGTTGGGCCAAATGGCGCAGGCAAAACCAGCACCATGCGGATTTTGACAACCCTAATGAAACCCTCTGGCGGGGAGGCCTATATCAGTGGATATTCGGTGGTGACAGCCCCACGTGAAGTTCGGCGCTCGATTGGCTACATGCCCGACTTCTTTGGGGTCTATGAAGACATGAAAGTTTGGGAATATCTCGACTTTTTCGCGGCCTGTTATGAAATCCCAGAAGCCCAGCGCCCCGGTCTCATCAACGACCTACTCGAACTGGTAGACCTTGCTCACCGACGTGATGATATGGTAGACAAACTGAGTCGGGGTATGAAGCAGCGCCTCTGTCTGGCCCGCACGTTGGCGCATGACCCACAAGTGCTGATTTTGGACGAACCCGCCTCGGGGCTTGATCCGCGTGCCCGTATCGAAATCCGAGAACTACTGATTGAACTCGCCAAAATGGGCAAGACGATCTTCTTCTCGTCCCATATCTTGGCGGACGTGAATGAAATCTGCACGCATATCGGCATTATCGAAGCGGGGCAGATGGTGGCACAAGGCCCGATTAAGACCATGCGCCAACAATTGATGCCGCATCGCGTTTTGGTCATTACCTTGTTGGGACGGCTGGATGAAGCCAAAGAAGCCCTGCTGCATGTTGAAGGAATATTGGGAATTGTGGATTTGCCCCCCGAAGACGGCAAGATTCGCATTAAGGTCGAATTTACAGGGGAGGATTTGCGGATGAGCGAAATGCTGCAAGCCTTGACCAGCAAAGGGATTCCAGTGGTCAATTTTGCTGAGGAATCGTCTGACCTCGAAGCCGTGTTCATGAAAGCCACCAAAGGCATTGTATCGTAAAGGATGGCCCGATGGAAACCCCGGCGAATCGCTCTCGTATCTCCCTCAATCCGCTGCGGCCCCTGCTGCGAAATCCCGTGGCCCTCAAAGAACTGCGGGGACGAATGCGCGGCCCACGTGCCTTTGTGGTCTTGACCTGCTATCTCATCGTGGTCGGCGGTTTTACCACCCTATTGTATATTGCCGGGACAGCCGCCACCTACAACACCACTGGCGAGGTAGACGGCGGAACATTGGGGCGCGTGTTATTTGGTAGCGTGGTCGCTATCGAGCTATTTTTGGTGACGTTCATTACCCCGGCGTTCACGGCTGGCTCAATAAGTGGCGAACATGAAAGCCAGACCTATGATTTATTACGCACCACCCTGTTGCCTGAGCGCCAGTTAGTCTTTGGCAAGCTGTTTTCGGCATTGGCCTATGTGTTTTTGCTGTTGCTGGCCGCCATCCCCCTGCAAAGTATCGCGTTTTTGTTTGGTGGGGTTGATGTGGAAGAAATCGTGATCTCGCTGCTGGTGCTGTTGGCAACCGCTATCTTTTTGGGCAATATTGGGGTGTATTATTCTGCCATGACCCACCGCACACTGCGGGCCAACATCATGACCTACGTCACCATTCTCGCCGTTATTCTGGTAACGACAGCGGGGGCAGTGATCGCTCTCGCCATTGTAGAAGGGCTTGATCCTTCGACTAGTTCCAGTGGCTCGGAATGGGTATTGCTGGTGGCACGTGGGATTTTTGTCTGCCTGAACCCATTAACCACGTTACTGTCTACCCAGCAATATTTGGTGAATCAGCAAACGCTTTTCACGTTTAAATACACCTTTACCGATGGGACAACCACCACCCTGCCCTCGCCGTGGATCGCCTTTACCATCTTTTATTTGCTGCTCTCGGTGGCAGTATTTTTTGCGACCACCCGTCATCTAAAACGCATTGAGGGGTAAAGATTTGGGAACATTTCGGCAGGGCAAGGCGTAGTATTATTAGAATGGGCCGCCCTTGATATAGAGTGAATAGGGTATTGTAATGCAGAACGTTTCTTCGCTCCCCCAAGCCAGTGAACAGCAGCAGGCCAGTCCTGCCGCGTTGATGAATATGCAGGATTTTTTGCAGTGGCATCTGCGCCGCTGGAATAATCGCCTGCGCTTGACCCGTCTGTTTGTGTGGGTGCCGCGTGGGTTATTGGTCGGTGTCATTATCAGCCTTGCCATCGCCACCGCCTCGCGCCTCTATCCGTGGCTGGTGAAAGATGAACTGATACGTCTTTCGCTTATGATTGGGGCCGCCAGTGCCGTTTTGAGCATCATCGCGGTCTGGTTTTGGCCGCGCCCACTTGCCAAATCCGCTCGTCATTTTGATCAACATTTCGGCTTGCAGGAACGACTTAGTACAGCAGTGGAACTCAGCAATGGGCAAATTGATGCCCCCCAGATGATGATGGACTATCAAATGGAGGATACCCGCCGCATCGCCAACGGTGTGCAGGCCAAACGCTATTTGCCTGTGGAAATCAATTGGCCTGAAATCGCTATGCTCCTCTTGGCGGTCATCGGCTTAATTTTGGCGATTGCACTTAAGAATCCGCTTTATGATGAAGTCCGCGAACGTGAAGCGCTTGACGCCACTATTGCCCAACAAATTGAGGCCCTCGAACAAGCCAAGAATGAGATTGAGAGCAATCCCAACCTGACCGAAGAAGAAAAAGACATCCTGACCGAGCCGCTGGATGAGGCCATTGAAACGCTGAATCAAGATGGCATTTCGCAGGAAGAAGCGGTTGCTGCTTTGGCCGAAGCCGAAAAAGAATTACAGGAACTGGGCAGCGGTATGAGCCAAGAGGAACAACAGGCCAATCAGCAGGCAGGCGAGCAACTCAGCGATAGCTCGTTGACCGACCAAGTGGGTGAACAACTGGCAGACAATAATTTGGAAGCTACCGCCGATGAGCTAGACCAATTGGCGGATGATTTGGAAAATATGACCCCCGAAGAACAACAGGAGGTCGCCGATCAACTTGAACAAGCTGCGGACGCCCTAGAAAATACGAATCCCGCTGTTTCCCAACAATTGCAGCAGGCCGCCGATGCTCTGCGTAATGGCGACGTGCCGCAGGCCCAAGAAGCCCTCAATCAAGCCGCCGATACGCTACGCGAGCAAGATCAGGCGAACCAAAATAATGCCCAAGCCCAAGCCGCCGAGGAAGCCGCCAATCAGGTTGAAGAAAGCCGTCAAGAAGTGACCCAACAAGGCCAAGAAGGGCAAGAGGGTTCACAAAGTCAGCAAGGTCAAGACGGACAACAATCTCAAGACGGACAAGAGGGGCAACAAGGCCAAGAAGGGCAGCAAGGACAGCAGAACCAAGACGGGCAACAGAGTTCTCAAGGTCAAGACGGACAACAATCTCAGGACGGACAAGAGGGGCAAGAAGGTTCTGAGGGACAAGATGGGCAACAGGGTAATCAACAACCCGGTCAAACTAGTCAGCAGGGTCAAGACGGGCAACAAGGTCAAACTGGGGAAGGGCAGCAAGACGGAGAACAACCCGGACAAGGGGGTCAAGAAGGTTCACAGAGCGGGCAAGAAGGTCAACCCGGCAGCGGTGGTCAATCCGACGGGCAGTCGTCACAGCAGGGCACAGGCGGACAATCCGGCCCATCTGGTGGCTCTGGCGCCGGTGAAGGCTCTGGTGGTGAGGGTGTGGATACCCAGAGTGGACAGACGGGCGATCAACCCGGTGATATTGACAACGGCCCCGGTAATGACGACATGCGCGATTATGAATCGGTCTACTCACCCACCCGCATTGGCGAAAATGGGCAGGGTGAACAGGTCGGGGTAAACGGGCAGCCCACCGATGATAATGGTGAACCCCTCGAACCCGGTGATTTCAATGAGAATTTTGATGCAGAATCTACCGTGCCGTATCAGGAAGTGTTCCGTCAATATGAAGAGGCCATGCAGCAAGCCCTTGAAAGTGGCTATATTCCGATTTCGCTGCGTGACATCATTCACGCCTATTTCTCCTCGCTAGAACCCTAAACTCGATTTCAAAGGGGTGTGCGATTCCAACCGCCACCCCTTCCATCCTTTAATTCGGCTAAAAAAATGGTTTCGGGTAAAATAAGAGGGGTATGTTACCCATCCAACGTGCCGAGGAGAAAACCGGGTGCGCCGTATTAGCGTTATACAACCTGATCGTCGCAGGGGTGTTTCTATTGCCCGAATCACTGCGCCGGGAATTTTCATTGGCCTGATGCTGCTGATGTCTAGCTGTATCCGACCCAACGATACGCCTCCAACCGCCACGCCGGGTGGCCCTATCATGGTGACACCGCCAATTGTCACCCAAACGACCCCCGGTGTGATTGGCACCGATCTAAGTATTAATCTGATTCGTATGGAAGCCTTTGTGCAGTCGTATGGCGCACAGCCCATTCCCGGCAGTACGCGCATTTGGGTCGAAACGATCTATCTACAAGATTTAGTCGTTGGGATCGCCTTTCAAAACCAAAGCGGCCTTAACTGCATTGGGGTCGGCATTGGCAACCACGACGGCGGGCAAAATTCAACGGGGTTGCCTAATCTGATCAATGTTTTTAATGGGGGCTACCACTGCGTCAGTACCACCACTGACCTCGGTGTCGCGGGTCAATGGCTTGTAACCGACAGCCGGGGCACACCGTTGATTATTTTTGCGGGTCAAGCCTTCTCCCCCAATGCACAAAGTGTGGTGCTCTTGTATCCAGATGGAACACAACGGGCCACTCCGCTCACCAGTGGCAGTTTTCTTTTCCTAGAGACCTCGCTGAATTTCCCCTCGGAGGTCAGTATTCGGGATGCTGCCGATATTGAATTGGGGCGTATTGCAATTCCGGTCAGCCCGCAAGGATAGCGTAGAACCAAAGTTAGGGTGAATCAGTACATTTGGTACATAATTGGATGGACAAGGCGATTTGTCCAAAGTAGGTAAAGGAATTTTGGGATGTCAGACGCACCAATGATTGGCGAAATTACTGCCGAAGAATTTTCCATCAATGCACGGGCCATTTATGACGAGGTTCGCAAGGTCATCGTCGGACAAGGTGAACTGATTCGCAGTGTGTTAATTTGCGTCATCACGGGACGCCATGCGCTACTCGAAGGTGTGCCGGGGTTGGGCAAAACGATGCTTATTCGCACCCTTGCCGACACCATGAGCCTCAAGTTTTCGCGCATCCAATTTACGCCCGACCTCATGCCTGCCGACATCGTGGGTACGAACGTGATGGAAACCACCGACGGGGGACACCGCGAATTTCGTTTCCAGCCCGGCCCGGTCTTTACCAATCTGCTGCTGGCGGACGAAATCAACCGCGCTACGCCCAAAACCCAGTCGGCGTTGTTGGAGGCCATGCAGGAAAAAATGGTGACGGTGGCTGACCATACGTATCGCCTGCAACCGCCGTTTTTTGTGTTGGCAACCCAAAATCCGTTGGAAATGGAGGGCACGTATCCCCTGCCCGAAGCCCAACTAGATCGCTTCATGTTTAAGATCAATGTCCCCTTCCCCTCTGCCGACGAATTGACCGAGATTTTCCGCCGCACCACCAGCCATGAAAATGCTGAATTACAGGCCGTCGTCTCTGGTGAACAAATCATTGCAATGGGGAATCTGGCCTTGCAAGTGCCGATTGCCTCACACGTTAATGAATATGTCGCGCGGCTGATTGTGGCAACCCATCCTGAGAGCCAGACTGCGCCCGATAAAGTGCGCCGTTATGTGCGCTATGGCTCCAGTCCGCGTGGGGGTCAGGCAATTATTTTGGGCGCTAAGACCAATGCCTTGCTAGAAGGCCGCTATAACGTCTCGTTTGAAGACATCCGGGCCATCGCTACGCCATCCCTGCGCCATCGCCTGCTGCTCAATTTTGAGGGCCAAGCGGAAGGCATCACCACCGATCAGGTCATTGACGAATTGTTGGATCAAGTATCCACCGGAAGCTAAACCCTAACCCATCGCAATCATTCAAGGAGGGCGTATTGGCGACTCCCGTTATCGAAACTGAAGGGCTTACCAAGATTTTTGGCCGCCTGCGTAATCCTAAATTGGCGGTTGACCATATCCATTTTCGCGTCGAGCCGGGGCAGGTCTATGGTTTTTTGGGGCCGAACGGCGCGGGCAAAAGCACCACCATTCGCATGATGCTGAATCTAATGCACGCCAGCGACGGCAAAGCCCTCATTTTTGGCGAAGACCCCCGCCAAAAACCTGAAATCTTGTTTCGGGTAGGGTCGCTGGTAGAAGGCGCGACCTTTTATCCCTATCTGCGCGGCTGGGATAATTTGAAAGTCGTTGGCAACAGTCGTGGTGGGTTTGATGCAACACGGGCCAAACAACTGCTGCAATTTGTGGGGTTGGTCGGCAGTGAACGGGTGCGCGTCAAAGCCTATTCAACAGGTATGAAACAGCGCTTAGGCATAGCCGCCGCCCTGCTTAATAATCCCGATTTGGTCATCTTGGACGAACCGACGAATGGTATGGACCCGGCAGGCATCCGCGAGATGCGCCAGTTTATCCGTGACCTTGCCTATAAATATGGCAAAACCGTCTTTTTGACCAGCCACCTTTTGAGCGAAGTGCAGCAGACCAGTGACCGCGTCGCCATTATCAACAAAGGCAAAATCGTGGTTGAGGGGCTGATTGAGGAATTGCTGAATCAAGAGGAGCAGTTGGAGGCGGAAGTCGGTTCAATCGAAAAAGCCAAGACCGCCCTACAAGAACGCTGGCAGGTTGCCGCCTCAACCGTGCCGAATGAACATAACAAGCTGCGGATTAAAGCCAGCCGCAATGACACCCCTAGCATTGTGCGACGCTTGGTGGAGCAGAATGTAGATGTGTTTAGCATCGCACCCGTCCGCCAATCGTTAGAAGATTACTTCCTAGAAGTCATTGGGGACGATTTTGTTCAGCCTAATTCATCACCGCTGTCCATAGGAGGAACACCCCATGCTTAATTTGTTCCGTGCTGAGTGGAAAAAGACGACGGGCAATCGGCTGTTAGTCGGCTGCACTGTATGGATATTCCCCATCTTGGGCTGCGGGGCGTTATCCTTATTTTCCATCATTCTGCTTGCTAGTGGGGAAGCAAAGCAGGATTTTATTGCCGACCCACCGCGCTGGGATGATATTGGAGTTGGAGTCTGGGGAATCGCCAATTTCCCGATTAGCCGCCTATTCCTGATCAGCTTTGCTGCGACCCTTTTTGCCGGAGAATATCAATATCAGACCTTAAAATCCGTGCTGCCGGGTAATCAGCGATTAGGACTGATTGTCACCAAATTTGTGACGATGACGGCTTTTATTGTGATGACGTTTATTGCCACGATTGTGATTTTGATTATTGGCTTCGGGTTAATCTGTCTCATTTTTGGGGCGGACTATCCACCATCCCTCACCAGCGATACTGTGAGTGAATTTTTAAAAGACCTGCTGCTCAATGCCTCGATTACCTTCGCTTCGACGCTCATTTTTGCTGGCATCGCCGCGTTGGTTTCCATCCTGACCCGTTCGATTTTGTTTGGGGTCATGGCAAGCGTCTTCTTAACTTTGCTTGAGAGCTTGGGGTTGATCTTTGGTCTCATCTTGATTGCCGCCATCACCCGAATTGAATCGGTCACGGACATCTATTTGCTCACCCCCACCTACAATTCTTCGAATATTTTGCAGTGGGTCAATGAAAACACGCCTTCCCCACCCATTGTGGATGGTCGCGGCACGCTGTCTTTATGGGAATCCGTTGCTGTGTTAGGGTTCTGGATCATTCTGATGGTCGGACTTTCGACATTCGCATTCCAGCGGCAAGACATTCAATAGTAGTTTCACAAGGAATTTGAACTATGGGCGCACGACCCACCTATCAGAAAATTTTCGACCCCGCTACCCTCCGCAAATTTGAGCAGTTGTCGCTGGTCGCCAGTCAGGTGCGGGCCGGGGTGATGAAAGGGGAACGCCGCTCTAGCAAACGCGGGACGAGTATTGAATTTGCCGACTATCGAGATTACGTCAAAGGCGACGACCTGCGCCGGGTGGACTGGAATATTTTCGCCCGTCTGGAACGGCCTTTTATCAAATTGCTGGAGGAAGAAGAAGACCTCTCGGTTCACTTCTTGATAGATTCCTCCGGCAGCATGGATTGGCCGCGCAGTGGGGGGTCAAATCGTGACCACCACAAATACGTTTGGGCGCTGCGTGGGTTGGCGGGTCTGGCCTATCTGTCATTGGCGACGGGTGACCATGTACAGATCACGGCTCTGCGCCAAGAAAAGGTGCAAAAATGGGGGCCGCATCGTGGTAGAGCCTTTGCCCTGCCGATGCTGTCCGCCCTCGAAAAATTCTATACACGCGGCGATACCCCGTTTGATGCCCTCCTAAAAGATTACGCCGTGCGCACTACCCGCGCGGGTCTGTGTATTATTTTCAGCGACATGATGACCCCTGTCTACCGTGATGGCTTGAGTGCCTTGCAGGGTCGGGGTTTTGAGGTGGCGTTGATTCATGTCCTTTCCCCCGATGAGGTCAATCCGCCGCTGACTGGCGACTTGCGATTGATGGATGTGGAGACGGGGGTACCGCAGGAAGTAACGATTGATGGGGGCATGATCCAGCTTTATCAAGAACGGTTGTTGGCATGGCGGCAGGAAATTGGTGAATTTTGCCTGCGTCGTGGGGTACATTATGTTCCCATCGAAACTAGTACCCCGTGGGAAGAACTGATTTTGTATAACCTCCGACGGCTTGGAGTGGTGAAGTGAGTGAACCCCGGCTGCACAGTTTGTCCATTGGAGCATTTCACAGCAGGGGCGGCACACAAACCACCTCAGCTTTTCATGCGACACGTTTGCTTTGGGCAAGTTGGGTGCTGGCGATTTTGCTGGGTGGGTTCAGCCTCAATTTATGGCGATTGGATGCCGAAAGTATCTGGCATGATGAGGGCTGGTCAATTCGGGCAATGCGTGGCCCTTTCACTACCCCTGATGACAACACCCCCTATCTGTATTACACCTATTTACATGTCCTCTGGCGGCTCGGCATTGGTGAAACGCCCTTTGCCATGCGTTATGGGTCGGTTCTGCTCGGTCTATTGACAACAGCAATGGCGATGCGGGTAGCAGGTCAGTGGTTTGGACGCTCCGCTGGATTGACAGGTGGGATTTTGGTGGCGGCCTCCCCACTGCTATGGGAATATACCCAAGAAATCCGCGCTTATGTCGCCGTGCCGTTGGTCGGATTAGTCCTGCTGTGGGTCATTGATCGCGTTTTGGGCTATCGCCCCACTCAGACCATCCCGATTTCCATTTGGCTGACCGTGTGGTTTTCCGAGATTATTGGCCTGTATACGCATAATCTCGTTGTACCGCTGGTGGCGTGGTTGAATGTGGCGGCAGGAGTCGTCTGGCTGTGGCGGCGCGATTGGCGGCATATGCTCATCTGGGCAGGATTACAAAGTGCCCTTGTTATTGGCTATGCCCCTTGGCTCCTTACCCAAGCGCCATCGGGGACACCGCTGAATTCGCCGCCGGAAATTGGTTTTGCGCTGGTACGCGACATCTGGCATAGTTATTTTTTGCCCTCCCTGCCCCAACTGCGCGGTACGGATGACAAACTGTGGCTTGACCTCGCGGGGTTAGTGGCTATTGGGCTAGGCATCACGGGGGCGATTTTGCAGCGCACCTATCGCACATGGCTTTTGATTTCACAGGCCGTCCTTGTGCCGTTATTCAGCACCGCCTTGATTTTACGAGCGCATATTGATTTTCACCCGCGCTATTATGTGGCGGCTGTTCCGGCGGCTCTGCTGATTATGGTGGCAGGCATGACGGCTTTGGCAAAATCTGACCACAAGGCCACACTGGTGGGTTACGCTGTTCTCATTACCGGAGCGATCAGCCTGACCTCGGTGAATTTAAACAAAATCGCCGACAACCGCACCTATCAACATGACGATTTCGAAGCACTGGCCCGTTATTATGCGACCCTGCCGGATGATGCGGTTATCCTGATTCCTTTTAAGCGCGAACCCGCCCTACAAGATTATTACGCCGAAAAATTGGGGATAGGGGCGCAGTTTGTCAATGTTCCATTGTATTCGGACGCCGATGCGGTGATGCGCCGCTTACAGCCCATAGCCACAGACCACCATGTTGAATTTTTGACGTGGTTTCAACTGCCTGCCGATGTGCGCGGGATGTATCCATGCTTGTTGAGCGCGTCTAGTTCGGCTGTCACCCCACCCCAAACGTATTTCGGGCTAGAGACTATCGGCTATCAATTCGATAGGTTTTCGGATTTCCAACCCCTAGAGGCCAATCCGCGTTATCAGGAAGTAGTCATGCAAGGCGCTCGTTGGATGGCTTCATCCAATGGGGTCGTGTGTGTCGAAACGGCATGGCAATTATCCACTACGACCAACGAAGATTTGAAAACGGCAGTTTCGATCTTGAACCCCCTTGATGCGGTCATTGCCTATCATGACGCCCCGATTACTCGCCGCGACCAAACCCCCACCTCCGAATGGGGACGTTCTGACAAGGGTATGGCCTACAATTTGCTTTATCTGCCAGAGGGTGCGCCACCCATTGAATACCCATTGGAGATGACGGTTTATAGTCTGGGTCAGCCATCGGGCATTGATTTGCTATCGGCGGAGGGGGGGCCAATTGGAAAAGCCTATCGTTTTGATGAGAGGCTCCCCTTACCCGGTCAGCCTTTTGACGAGGATACGACGGGAAGCCTAGTTGAGACGAATAATACTACTGGCGTTCTCGATGGCAGTGTTCCGCTAGATGTAACGGTACGAATCTACGGCCCGGACATCACCCCAAATGCGGATGGGATGGTCAACATCTATCTGCGTGGTATGGAGACTGGCATGTACAGCCCTATTGTATGGGAACTGCACACCCTTGCACCGTATGGGTATCTGTCGTGGCATCGTTTTGAAATCCCGTCGGATGCGCCCAATGGGCAAGCCTACTTGTGGGTTGAAGATAGCTACTGGCGGTCTTTTGAGGTGATCAAACTGGTGCATACCTTTGAGCCGCCGTCTTTTTCGACCCCTGTCCAAGTCGAATTTCCCACTATCGGCACACTGGTAGGCATAACCGTGCCGCAAAACGAGTTTTCCGCTGATGTCCTACCGCAGATTAGCTTAATTTGGCAAGCGACACAGGCAACGGATAAACCCTATACGGTGTTTGTTCAATTACTTGATCCCAACGGGGTGTTATTGGCCCAAAGTGACAGTGAACCCGCCGGATTTTTACGACCCACTACTGGATGGGTGACAGGCGAGTACATCACAGACAACCATAGCCTGAACTTCCGAGTAGATGAGTATGTAGAGAATTACAGTGGGTTAGCCTATTTCATCGTGGGTTTATATGACCCAGTGACATTTGAGCGTGTGCCCTTAGAAGATGGTCAAAATTTCACCCAACTGCCATTGGAAATTACGATTGTTAGGGAATGAGGCGTAAAAATTGAGTGGTCTAGGTTTTATCACACCCGCATTGTTGGGATTAAGCGCCCTCGCCATCCCCATCTTTTTGCTCTATATGCTGCGGCTAAGGCGTACCGATATGCCCATCTCGAGTACGTTTTTGTGGCAGCAGTTGATTCGTGACCGCGAAGCGAATGCCCCTTGGCAGAAATTGCGGCCCAATCTACTGATGCTGCTGCAATTGCTGATTTTGGCAGCATTGGTCTTGGCGCTGGCTCGTCCGTTTGCCGAAGTGGATACCCTGACTACCGGACGGATTGTGCTGCTCCTCGACGCCTCCGCCAGCATGACCGCTACTGACATGGATGGTGGCAAAACACGCTTCGAGGTCGCCCAAGATATTGCGCTCGATACGGTAAATACATTGGGCAGTGAGGATACCATGACCGTCATCCGGGTGAGCGAAGTGCCCGAAGTCCTCGCCGCCGCCTCGCGTGACCGGAGTGTACTCCGCCGCGCCATTCGAGATGCTGAACCCAGTACAGTCAGCGCCGATTGGCAAAGCGCCCTAACATTGGCGGCGGCTGGGGGACGCGGAGTAGATAATTTGCGCGTGGTTGTCCTGAGTGACGGCGGCCTGCCCCCCAATTTGCCTGAAATTCCCGGCAGGGTTATTTATGAAAAGGTTGGGCGCGAAGACGATAATTTTGCGCTGACGGCCCTTTCTGTGCGGGCGCTCCCCGATAGTCCACCACAGCTATTTGCCGAAATAAGCAACTATGGTAGCAGCGATGTGGAAGTGATTTTCGCGGTTGATCTGGACGACGAATTATTTAACGCCCTGCGCTACACTGTGCCTGCGCAAAGCAGCATTGATGTCAATATGGATGATCTGCCTGCGAATTTTACCCGTGTCAAAGCCTCCGTCAGCCGTCCAACCAATTCCGGTGTGGCGGATTATGTTGAGAGCGACAACGTGGGGTATGCGGTGTTTAGTCCCGGTGGCACGGGCAAAGCATTATTGGTGACAGAGGGCAACCGATTCCTTGATCAAATTTATTCGCTGATCTCCGGTATCGAACTCACCACCGTGACCCCCGATCAAGGCCTGCCAGCGGGGGATTATGACCTCACGATTCTGGATGGCTGGCTACCCGATGAAGACCTGCCTAAAGGTGATCTACTCATCATAGACCCTCCGACCAGCGGCCCACTATTTGATGTCACAGGTGAAAGTTCCGCCAGCGAGATTGATCCGGCGTCGGGTGGATTGACCGATGCGGACAACCCCATTACCCGCTTTGTAGATTTTCGCACCGTCAATATCCGCAAATTTCGCACGATTGAACGGGCAGATTGGGCGAATGTACTAATCCAAACCGCCGAGGGAGCACCGCTGTTGTTGGCGGGTGAATTTGAAGGCCAGCAGGTTGCGGTTTTGACCTTTGCGCTGCAAGATTCCGACCTGCCCCTGCAATTGGCGTGGCCCATTTTGGCCTCTAATTTATCGGAATGGTATCGGCCTCAACGGGCCATCAACACGGCTGGCGACAGCCTACCCCCCGGTTCACCCATCACCATTCGTCCGACAGTCGAAGCCGACGCGATTGTGGTGGAACGGCCCGACGGCGAAAAAACAACACTCGAACTGACCAATTCCGCCCAAGTGATTTATGCTGATACTAGCCAGACTGGATTATATAAAGTCGAGGTCAAATTAGGGGAGGATGTAGCGCAGCGCGATGCCTTTGCCATTAACCTATTCGACCCCTCGGAAAGTGCCATCGCCCCGCGTGATGAACTCACCATTGTCACGGCTGAGGGCGAAACCCGTATCACCAGCACAACTTCCGAAGAAAAGGGTCGGCGTGAATTATGGATGATTATCGCCAGTGTGGGGCTACTCATTTTGGGTATCGAATGGTGGTATTATCATAGAAACTTGAGCCGCAAACCCAAGATACTGATTGGGCAATCGTTTAGTGCAAAACCAAAACCTGCTCCACGCCCACGTTGGAAAATTTGGGCAGGCCGGACCCGTTAACATAGTACGTATTGGTAAGAACGGTAAAACGCGATGAGTATTACAAATCCGAGCGCCCTTTTTTTGCTGCTGCTCATCCCCATCTTCATCCGCATCGGTTGGCCTCGTCTTGCCTATCGCCGCCGCCGGGATACCCTTGCATTGGGGATACGGATACTGCTGGTGTTGCTGATCGTTTTGGGCATGGCTGGCGTTGAAATCCGCCGCGCCGCTGATAAATTGGCGGTGGTGTTTTTGGTAGATGTGTCCGATAGTATGGACGCCGCCGCCCAAAAATCCGCCCTCGATTTTGTGCGTGATTCGCTTGCGGAGATGAATCAACACGATCAAGCAGCGGTGGTGCTGTTCGGTGCGAATGCCCAAGTCGAACACCCAATGGATGAGTTGGTCAATTTATCGCCCCAACCCGGTAGCCTGCCCACCACTGTCACCCTCAATACCGATCTTGCAGAAGCCATTCGTTTGGGAATTGCCCTCTTCCCCGCCGACACCGCCAAACGTATGGTGATTTTGAGTGACGGGATTGAAACCGTTGGTGATGCCGAACAAGCCGCGCAGTTGGCTGAGGCGACAGGTATCCAAATTGATTATGTAGCATTTGCCCGTCAGCGTGCGCCAGAAATTCTGGTCAGCAATGTACGTGCCCCATCACAGGTCAGCCAAGATGAACCCTTTGATTTGATCGTGACGATTGAAAGTGAGACCGATACTCGCGCCGAACTGCGTGTGCTTTCAGGTGGGGTGGTCATCTATAATACTGAAGTGGACTTGGAAGCGGGGACAAAACGCTACTCGATTGGCCCAATTCAATCCCCCCGTACAGGTTTCGTAGATTTTCGCGTGCAAATTGAACCATTAAGCGTGGACGGCTTCTACAAAAATAATGAACTTTCGGCTTTTACCCGTATCACCGGACAACCGCGCATTTTGTTAGTCGCCAGTGACCCCGCCGAACTTCAATATTTGCAGCCTGCCCTCGTTGGGACGGGTTTTGAGATTGACACTATCACCCCCGACGACCTCCCAATGGGCTTGGCCGCCTTGAGCCAGTACAGCAGCATTGTGATGGCAAATGTCTCGGCGACTTCGCTGCTGCCCGACCAGATGGAACTGCTCAAAATTTATGTGCGGGATTTGGGCGGTGGCTTGGTGGTCATTGGTGGCCCCAACAGCTATGGTGTCGGCGGGTATTTTGAAACCCCACTTGAAGAAGTGCTGCCTGTTGATATGCGGATTCGTGACCAGACCCGTATACCCCAGTTGACCATGTTGTTTGTGATTGACCGTTCCGGCTCAATGGAGATCGCAGGGCCAAGCGGGGTGTCGAATCTTGAACTTGCCAAAGAAGCCATTATTCGCTCGTTCAATTTTTTAAATGACTATGACCGGGCTGGGGTGGTTTCATTCGACAGCCAAGCCTTTTGGGTGCTGGATCTTCAAGAAATGGGGGATGTTGCGCACCGTCAAGTCATGGCGGATGAAGTGGGACGATTGCGCCCCGGTGGGGGTACGGATATTTTTGGGGGGTTGACTGCCGCCAGCCGTATTTTGCCGGATGACCCTTCTACCCTAAAACATATCATTTTGCTGACCGATGGGGGGGCGAGCGAGATCGGCATTACGGAATTGGTTGGGCGCATGTTCGATAATTACGACATCACCACCTCTGTGATTGCCGTGGGAACGGATTACGCCCGCTGGTTGGAGCGCCTACCGCCGCGTGGGGGTGGTAATTTCCACGTGACGACCACGATTGAAAACATCCCGGCGATCTTTGCTGCTGAGACGGTTTTGGCAACCCGCTCGTATATTTTTGAAGATCCATTCTTCCCCACCTTGACCGCCCGCAGCCCGATTATGGATGGCATTACGAGCACGCCCCAGTTACAGGGGTATATCGCCACGACTGAAAAAGACACGGCGACGGTGGTGCTGCGCGGGCCAGAAGAAGACCCGTTATTGGCTCAATGGCAGTATGGCTTAGGTCGTTCGGTGGCCTTTACCTCGGATGCAACCGCCCGTTGGGGACGGGATTGGGTGAACTGGGAGCAATATACGCGCTTTTGGAATCAGGTAGTGCGGTGGACAATCACCGAAGGCACCAACAGCCAACTCGAAGCCTATGTTGAGCAGCGTGGCGAACAGGCCGTTTTAGTGGTAGATGCCCGTGATGATCTAGGTAATTATCTGAATGACCTTGAACTAGATGCCAATATCGTCACGCCGGATCGCACTACCATCAACACCGAATTGCAGCAGGTCGCACCGGGGCGATATGAAGCCGTCTTTACCCCGAACACTGAAGGGACATATATTCTGACGGTGGCGGGTTCGACCCGTGAAGGCGCACCCATCGAGGCGACGGTTTCGCAAAGTACAGGTTGGGTGCTCAGTTATTCGCCCGAATACAGTCTGGCCGAACCGGATGAACTCTTTTTGGAGAAAATTTCCAATGGTATATCGCTGGCCGGAAGTCCTGCCGCCGCCTTTTTGCATAACCTTGACCACGAAGAGGCAGCCCGTCCGCTGTGGCCGTTTTTCTTGGGAGCAGCCGCATTCCTCCTGATTGGTGATATTGCGGTACGACGTTTGGTCATCAATCGCAGCGATGTGGAACGGGCACGCGAAGGACTACGGCAGCGTTTTGGCATAAATCAACGGGCCTATCAAGAAACCGAAACCGCTGGGGTGATGGTCGGCCTCAAGCAAGCCAAACGCCGTGTTTCGACACAGGATGACAAGGAGCAACAACCAGCGACTGAAGAGCGCAAAGAACGTCCACCTGTTGGAGCGCCAGTTGTCCCATCGCCAGCGGCCACCGCCAGTGCCCTTGCCAAACGTAAAGCCGCTACGCCACCAACCACAGCATCAGGTCAAGCCCCTACCGCTGCGACACCACCTGTTGTATCCACTGTGCCGAAAGCTACTGCGTCTACTCCGACCAAAGCCGCCCCGCCACAGCCGAAGCCGCAACCGACTAAACCACAGCCGACACCAGCCAAAGCCAGCGGGGAACATTTGGCTTCGCAACTACTCAAGAAGAAACGCAGTGGGGACGAATAAGTCTATCGTCTATTTATGGGGTGGGTCACGCCGACCTGCCCCATTGTTCAATAGGTGTTCATTTGAAGTCAATCGCAGTTCTACTCACATTGTTGTGGATGATTATTGTCACCGCCTGTTCCCTTTCTTCCACACCGCAGGAAACATCATCGCCATCTGTAACCAATACACCCGTGCCCGCCTCATGGACAGCAACCTTTCCCGGTGTGGAATATCGAACCATGTCCTATAAAAATCAGTTTGAGTTGACCATCGTGCGAATTGACCCCGCTCAAGTTTTTTTTCGGGTGCATTATTCCGCAGGCGACCCCCGCAGTTTTTCGCAATGGCGGAGTGAATTGGCAGGCGCGGCGGTTTTTGTGAATGGCAATTTTTTCGATGAAAACGATCAGGCGATTGGCTTGGTGGCCGCGGACGGCAGTCAATATGGCTTTTCGCTGCTCGATTTTGGGGGCATGTTCCAGATAGATGCCAGTGGAATCATTCGGCTGCGCTCGCTGGCAGAAGAACCGTATCAAGGCGAATTATTGCAGCAAGCCGTACAGGGATTTCCGATGCTAATTAAAGCGGGTGGGGTACGTGCGCCAAGCGGGGATGGCTTTGATACACCCTCACGTCGCACAGTCATTGCCCAAGATATACAGGGACGCATTTTGCTGATGTCCACCGGATTATTCGGTACAATCAGCCTCAACGATTTACAGGTATGGCTGCTGGACAGCGGGCTTGATATTAATGTGGCCTTCAATTTGGATGGCGGACGTTCCACCGCAATGATGCTGGCCCGCCCCGGCCAAGACCCTCTGCTGATTCCATCGGTCAGCGACCTGCCTGTGATACTAGCGGTCTATCCGTATTAACTGAGGATATTATCTATGCCCACCCTGATTAAAATTTTAACGCCCGACGGCCTGCGGGATGGTGATTATACGGCGGATTCGCTGGCAGGCGCGGCTCATCACGAACCAGATGGCATCTACACCATCACCCGCACCTATCGCAAAAATTATGCCCTTCTGCTCGATTCTCACCTTGATCGTATGGAAGAATCAGCCCGTCTTGAAAATATCCCGCTGCAACTTAATCGTGCTACCTTACGTGCCGCCCTTCGCAGCATGTTGGATGAGGCGGGTTATGAAAACGCCCGTTTTCGTGTGACCGTCCCCCGCCATCAACCCGATCACCTGATTTTGACAATTGAACCCTTCGGAGGGTGGTCGCCAACCATGTATGAAAAGGGTGTGATGGTCGCCACTGTGCCTATCGCTCGGCATAACCCCGCTGCCAAAACGAATGATTGGGTGGCCCAGCGTGAAGCCGCCAGCGCCAGCATCCCTGCCAACGCCTTTCAAGGGATTATAGTCAATGATGAGGGCGAATTGTTGGAAGGATTTAGCACCAATTTTTATGCCATCTTGAATGGCAAACTCTATACGGCAGGCGAAGGGGTCTTGGGGGGTATCTCGCGCAAGATCGTGTTGGAAGTCGCGCCTAATATCCTGCCGATTGAACTGCGTCCCGTCAAAACGAGTGAAATCCCTGCCATCAGCGAAGCCTTTGTCACCAGTGCCAGCCGGGGCATTGTGCCTGTCGTGCAAATTGATGAGCATATCATCGGCGCTGGCAAACCCGGCCCACTGACACTCCAACTGCGGACAGCCTATCTTGCGTGGGAAGAAAATCACCTCGAACCGATTTAAACAAGACAGGGGCAGGTCAATTTGACCCACCCCGCCCAGTTATTGGCAGTCCTTAGCTGATAATTCGCCATAATTGCAGCAAGCCAAACGCAGCGATGATAACACCAGAAGCGCGATTGACCCACAGCAGCCAGTTGGGGTTAAATTTAGCTCGTAATGCTCCTACCCCACCGCTCAAAATAAACCACCAACTTGCCGATCCCAAAAACACCCCAATGACCAAAATCAACGCCGCGCCAAATTCAGGATGATCTTCGGCCAGCCCCACCCCGGCGAAAATTCCGGCAAATGAGAGGATGGTCATGGGATTGGTCAAGGTATATATAAAGGTCGAACCATAGGCCGTCCACAAATTACGCGATTCAATCTTGGCCTCTTCCGTCGCAGGCCGCGAACGAATGGTTTTGATACCCAGATAGAGCAAAAAGCTGCCCCCGACGAGTTGAATCAGGTCAATGCGGTCAATCAGCAAATTGGCGATAAACGTGACCCCGAACGCCGCCATGCCGCCATAAAACATATCGGCGGTAGCAGCCCCTAAGCCCGAAATTAAACCCGCCACCCGTCCATCCATCAAAGTGCGCCGAATACACAGCACCCCAATCGGCCCGACGGGTGCGGCGATTGAAAATCCAATGAGCATCCCCTTAAACAGGAGTCCAATATCCATGATAGGCCTCTTCTAAAGTGTATAAAGTGTCCAAAACTTAATGAACCAGTTTTTGAGACTGATTTCGCGGTACGATGGGTTGAGTTAGATGTGGGTTTTGTCGGATGAGCGTGGCTCACCATATGACGTGAAGTTATTTCCGGCTTTTCCAGCCGGCTTGGTTTTGGCTATTCTGGATGAAGAGGCGGTTATCCAGAAACATGCTGACCCAATACCAATCAAATATAGGGGTGTGATTACAAAAAGCCAGTATAGGGTTTTTCGGGGGGATGTGTCAAGCAGGTTGTTGGTGCATACCGTATAACCACCAAAAATTCTTGTCGAAAAAGGAAGGCCCGTAGACAACACTTAAGTCACGAGCCTTTTCCCTGAATCTACGCTAATCGCCTTTGGACACAGGTATCACGATCCGGTACTGTAGCGGAATTTGGGCATCCAGTAGCCAAGTTAGGACTACCGCCTGTTGAGAAGTCACGGCTAAGACCATAGCTTGCATAGTGCTGTCGTCCGGTGCCGTCATTGCATTTAAACCGATGATTTTTGCATCAGGAATAACCTCCTGAACGCTCAATCGAGGAGTTCCCATAGCATCGTTTGGCACAACAATCCCTTCTGGCAAATCGGGAACAGGAGTTATCAGGCCTGTATTGATTTCATCGGCATCTACGTAGAAGAAACTTGCCGTTATACTAACCATATCGCCAACCTGAAAGCCATAGAAGAAGCGATCATCGGGCATAGGAACAGCGATACCAACACGCCCAGCCTCAATTTCTGTCCCAGCCCCATTTTCCAAATATTGGGTCAAGATGGGGGAATAGGGCCGTAAATCGGTCACAAGCGTCTGCCGAACTATGGCTTCGGGATTATCAACCATCTCGGCAGTGACAAGCTCACTAGGCCAATATACAGTCGTCAACATCTCTTCCGTAATCATCGTCCCGCGCTGGATGGCTTGGGTCGTCATCACGACTGGCTTCAGTCCGATATATACCTCGAATGATAGCCCCATCGCCGCCAACTCATCGGGTAGAAACACCTGTGATTCCAAAATAGGCGATTCGTTGGGAATGGCTATTCTGGTTATCGCCCCAATCAAATCTTCCATTTGAGTAAATGAGGTAAGGGGTACTGTTCCGGAACGCCATTGTTGAACCTCTACCATATCGGGTGTAATTAGAGTGCCTCGCTGTAAATCCCTTACCACCACCACCACGAATGAAAACCCATCCATTGGCAGTGGGTCAACATTCACCGGTACTGAGATTTGCGGTACGGAAGCTATATTGCCTTGTGTAACTACGAAATTTTGTAGCACCCAACCTCGCTCTGAGGCCGTAAATAGAATTTGATACCAGTCTTCATTGCGATTTATGACCACATATCCCGTACCCTGTTCCATCTGACCCAAAATTTCTGAATCGGAATCAGGGGACGCTCTCACAGGGACCGTTAGTGAGCCTCTTAGATAAGCAACGACCACTGGGTCACCCAAATAGCCAAAGGGGGATTCGTTGTCGAGGACACTAAATACCCGTTCAGCAGAAATGGCACTTTCTAGGATAGGTCGCCCTACAAGTACATTGCTCAATAATTGTGCTCCTATGACTTCATTGACATCAGAGAATGCACCATCGGGGACTTGATCTACTGGATAGTCTTGAATCTTTACATCGGAAAACCTAATAATCTGGTTTCCCTTTAAATCTTGGCTAGCAACCACAATAGGAGCAGTTGCTATCGGGCTTGGAGTAGGTGTTACGGCATTAATGCGAGATGCCCCCGAAAATCCTCCTTGAGGTTTGCCCTCAATAGACATCAGCATCAGTCCAACAAAGGCTACCATCAGCAATGTCGCCGCCAACGAAATAGACCATCGGCGCTGACGATTATTCACCCCTATCTTAGGCACAAAATCCGCATACGTGACCAAATGACCATTCGCTTTCACCTTATCTCCCTCCTTTTTTTGTAGATACGCCGCCAAAACTTGCCGCTCCAATTTTTCCTGAAAATGGGCATCGGCTTGGGGCGTTATCTCCGTGAGTAATTTTTCGATGTCGTGGCCTGCTTCCGGTTGATGTTTATTCATGGTTGGCCTTCTCTTCCTCAAATCTCCGCTGCAAATCTTCCAACCCCCGACTTAAATGTGAGGCGATGGTGCGCTCATCCAAGCCCAACAATTCAGCGATTTCTTGATTTCGCAGGTCGCCAAAAAATTTCAACGTAATCACCTCTTGGCGGCGTGGGGCAAGGGTCGTAATCAAGTGGTGCAATCGGGCAAAAAGTTCTTTTTGAATCAAGACACTATCCGGCAAAAGGGCATTCGACTGAATATCGGGCAAGTCATCCAACGACACGGGCAACTGCGTATCATGGGTGCGGTGAAAATTAGCGACTTGGGTATGGGCAATTTTGAATAACCACGCCGCAAATGACCCCTCCCCACGATATTCAAAGCTGTCCAGATGCTCAATCGCTCGCAGAAAAATTTCTGACACCACGTCCTCAGCATCCTGTTTTCGTCCGACGCGATAGGCGACATAGGCAAACACACGCGGGAGATACTGCCGATACAAGGCCTGTATCGCTGCCGGATCGGTATTCTGTTGGGCTTGCTCAATTAAACGCCGTTCGTGTTCTGCATCCACCTAGAAGTTGCCCCGCAAGGTTGACTGTTCTATTGCTTAAAACGGGCCCGACTCCAAAATACTGCATCGTAAGCAAAAAGTCGGTTAAATCATCCGCCCCAATTATCGAACAGGTGTATAATAAACGCCTATCCATCTCGTCATTGGGAGGCATCGGAATGGCTCATCCGGTTAAAAATATCTGTGTGTATTGTGGTTCAAATGTGGGGACAAATCCGGCCTATGCCGAAAATGCGGTGGCACTCGGCAAGCTGATGGCATCGCGGGGGATTGGCTTAGTGTATGGCGGGGGCATGATTGGCTTAATGGGCATTATCGCCAATACTGTTTTGGAAAATGGCGGACAGGTCGTCGGAATTATTCCCCATTCGCTGAACACCGTCGAGCGCCGCCACACGGGATTAACCGAATCTATTGTGGTGGATTCCATGCACGAACGGAAGGCATTGATGGCTGACCGGGCGGATGCGTTTGTCGCGCTGCCGGGGGGCTATGGCACATTCGATGAATTTTTTGAGATTGTCACATGGTCACAGTTGGGGATTCATCCCAAGCCCATCGTGTTGTTCAATATGGCAGGCTATTATGACGCCCTCATCGCGTTTGTTGACCAGTGTGTCACCGAGGGGTTTATCCGCGCCAATAACCGCAATCTTTTTAGAGTCGGCACGACATCCGAAGAAGTGCTCGATTTAATCTTGAGTTTCCAGCCCGTGCAGCCCATTCTGCCCGTCGGGGAAGCCAAACCATAAGGATTTAGGATTCTAAGGCTTGTTTGAGGGTATCAACGAGGAACAATGTAGCAGCTTTACGTCGCTCAAAATTGATGTAAAAGATAAAGGGGGTATTGATTAATCCACAGAGTACAGCTTTTGGCTCTGCATTAGTGGATAAGGCCGCAATCAAAAATATGACACTGGCAATCATCATGAAGGTTAGAAAGCCTAAAGCCCATGAGCGTATTTCCCCAAACACAAGGGTTCTTTGCGAGTCTAGCGACGAAAATCGCCCCTTAATCACCATTTGCCGAACCATCATTGGATCAATTCTGACAAGCAATTCAAATTGTGGGTCGCCGTGCTTGTCGGTAGTAATCCTGAAGAACTGATTTTGCTCCAAACCATACCGTGAGTAGATTTCTTTGGATTTCAGCGGCAACCCGCTTTGAATTTTCCGCAGGCAATTTTCCGGCGACTCCGCCACAATAAAGCTATATTGAATGGCAGGGCCAAAAAAATTGCCTTATCGCCTGCGTAATTTTACGGACGTGGTGCATCTTTGCCCAATCGAATCACATCTAACATCTGGTCATGGATGAGACCATTGGTGGCGACAACGAAAGGCCGTTTGACACCATAAAAATCCGTGCCCCCCTGATTATCGGTCACTCGTCCGCCCGCCTCCAAAACCAGCAGCACCCCCGCCATCATATCCCATTGGTGCAGTTTGCCTTCCCAATAGCCATCGGCCCGCCCCGCCGCGACATAACATAAATCCAATGCCGCCGAGCCAAGCCGCCGTTCGCCTTGTGTCCGCACCACAAAGTTGCCCCAATTGTCCACATTATTTTCGTCGGTTGTCCATTTGTCATAGGGGAAGCCGCTAATCACCAATGACGCGCCGAGGCTTTCTGTCGCCGAGACTTGCAGAGGTTCACC
Organism: Anaerolineae bacterium; assembly: GCA_021463865.1. Classification (GTDB taxonomy): domain Bacteria; phylum Chloroflexota; class Anaerolineae; order Aggregatilineales; family J027; genus CFX10. The sequence goes on along the minus strand of JAJTXY010000001.1, from coordinate 174,382 downwards.
ATTTAAGGTCGCCCCATGTCCCTTTGCGGCTGCGAATGTTTCCCGCCGGGTGGGGTCATACACAACCGCTAGAATCGTGCGACCCTCTGGCCCCGTCAGCGCCATCGAGACCGAGAAAATAGGCAGGCCGTGTGCAAAATTGGTTGTGCCATCGAGGGGATCCACAAACCAGCGATAATCGCCGTTAGTGCCTTCATGAGTATACGCGCCACCTTCCTCCCCCACAATTTGATGAGTCGGGAAAAATTCACGCAGTTTGTTGACAATCAAGGCTTCACTTTGTTTATCAGCTTCTGTGACCAGATCAATCACCGAGCTTTTGTTGAGTGCCCTACGTGGGCGGGCAAAATGTTCACGCAGCAGCGCCCCGGCTTCTTCCGCAATCGGGATGGTTTTTTGCAGGGCATCTACAAGATTAAGTGTTTGTGTTGGGGTCATGCGTCTCTACTTTCAGGATGTTCTAACAAGGCCACACACTGGATATTGGCGGTCTGTGGCGCAAAATCAATCGGCTGTACGTCAATCAATTGATAGCCATATTTGCGGGTGAGGATTTTCACATCCCGCGCCAACGTCACTGGGTCTTGGCTGACATACACCAGACGGGTAAATTTTAGATCACCGACTCCTTCAATGGCATCGTCAGTTAAACCAGTGTGCGGCGGGTCAAGAATCACCGCGTCGTAGGTTTGTCCATTTTCCAGCAGTTCGCCTAAAAACGATTCGACACTGCCCTCGATGATGTCCACATTTTCAAGATCGGCAAGGTTGTCTTCGGCGTCCGTCGCGGCGGGAGGATAGCTGTCCACATAGGTCACAAAATCAGCTTTATCGGAAACCATCGCCGAAAAAATCCCAACCCCACCGTACAAATCCAAAACACTTTCACCGCCTTGCAGTCCCAAATAATCGAGAATGACCTTCGCCATTGTTTCCATTTGAGGTACATTCGAGCGGAATGAGACCCCGGCTGTCACGCGAAACCAGCGTCCTCCCACCTGATGCACCACATGGGTGGAGCCGACCATATTAAACGGCTCGTTATCACTCAACAGGAAATTGACAGACACAGGCAGAGTAATTTCCAATTCGGGGGGCGTGTCGTCTTTGCTGCGCAACACCAACAGATGCTGATGGTCTTCACTAAGATTCAACCGCACCTCACGCAAATTTTCGAGGTCGAGGTCAAGTTCATCCAATAACTGCATCAGTTCGGGCAAGACGACATGACATTCCTCAATGGGGGTGATTTGGCGCGGGTCAGTGGCGCGAAAACCCAATTGATCGTCTTTCGTAGGGAAAAAAGTCGCTTGTGATGAATAGCCCCACTGGGCAGGGCAGGCAATCGCAAATTGCACCGGGGGGTCATCCAAACCACTAAAACGGTTTAGCTGGTCAATGACAATATCGGTCTTGAGGGCAATTTGGGCTTGATAGGTCATATGCTGCCATTGACAACCGCCACACCGCCCCGGCCCAAAATGCGGACAGCGGGGTTTGATACGGTCTGCCGAGGCTTCAATTAATTGCACCCCCTCCGCCAGCCATTCGCGTTCATTGGTGTTGATGAGGCGCACCGCGACTCGTTCACCGGGGATGGCATAGGGCACGAGAACACGATGGCCCTTGTAATGCCCAACTGCATACCCCCCCGGCGCAATGTCGGTCAGACTAATTTCGATAGTGGGATTGTTTTTACGTTGTGAGGTCACGCATTTACTCGTATAATTCTGCCGCCTGAAGATTGAATAAGCAGGATACCCTAATTTGAGCATTCTTTCCAATCACCCCCATCCCCATCCTGTGCTACAGCGTGTGGTCGGATGGCTGGCCCTTGCTGGCATGATCGGCATTTTATTTGGCACGGTTGGCCTTTTTATCGCGGGCCTCACCTATGGCCTGCCTCTGATGATTTTGATGATCCCGTTTCTGTTGGGCATGATTTTTCCGCTGATTATCTTGACTGCCCTCCATCCTCAAATCACCTTGCAGGAGGAGGGAGTACGAATCAAGCCGCTGTTGTGGAAAACGCGCTTGGTAGCATGGGAACAATTGACAGCCTTGACTGACCACTCCTTAATGAAACCACCCCCACCAGCACGCCAGCAAAATCTCACCAAGCGGCCTGTAACCAAAGGGCAGATGATTGTAGTTGAAAAAGGCGCATTGGGTTGGCCCTTCCGCGTCGTTGGGTTTGCCGCCGGGCATGGCACGATCCCCATTTTCGCTATTTCCAGCAAATCTCACCGTGATTATGACCAACTGCTTCAAACTCTTAAGCACCGCGTCCCGCAACAGAAAGAACAGGCATGACCGAGCGAGTTGCCATTATCGCCACCGTCTTAAATGAAGCGAAATCGGCCCCAGCATGGCTGGACAGTATTGCTAACCAGACCCGCGTCCCCGATGAAGTGGTCATTGTAGATGGAGGCAGCCGCGACGATACGCTGAATATTTTGGACGCCTATCAAGGTCGTTTGCCGCTGAAAGTGGTTTCGCTGCCGGGGGCCAACATCAGTCAGGGGCGCAACCGGGCCATTGCGGAATCCACCTGTGAAATTATCGCCAGCACCGACGCCGGGGTGCGCCTTGAACCGGATTGGCTGGCTCTACTTATCGCGCCGTTTGAAAAAGACCCCACGACCCAAGCCGTCGCGGGTTTTTTTGAGGGCGACCCGAATCCCACCTCCCCTTTTGAGATAGCGATGAGTGCGGCGGTTTTGCCGATGGTGGAGGACATCAACCCCGCCACGTTTTTGCCATCCAGTCGCAGTGTAGCCTTTCGCAAAACACTGTGGGAAAACATTGGGGGGTATCCTGAGTGGCTGGATTACTGCGAAGATTTGATTTTTGATTTTCGAGTAAAGGCACACATTGGCAGTTTTACATGGCAGCCCAACGCGATTGCTCATTTTAAACCGCGCACCACGCTTAAAAGCTATTATCGGCAGTATTATCTGTATGCGCGAGGGGATGGTAAAGCCGATTTATGGCGCAAACGTCATGCCGCCCGTTACATCACCTATCTGGTGCTGACCCCGCTGATTCTAGCGTTAGGGGCGCTTATCCACCCCTTATTGCTATTGCTGTACATCGTGGGCGGAGTAGTTTATCTCAAGCAACCCTTTCAACGTCTGCCGCGTATATGGGATAGATTAAGCGTAAGAGGCAAGCTACAAAGCCTCGTCTGGATAATAATCATCCGTGTGGTGGGGGATATTGCCAAGATGATTGGCTACCCTGTGGGGTGGCGTTGGCGACTGCAAAATCACCCTCCCAACTGGCATATCAGAAACACATAAAAAATGTTTGATTTTTAAAATATTTCTATGGTATGATGTTTCGTGCAAGGCATTGGGAAAATGGCGGCAATCAACGTTTTGTAACAGACCCGATATGGGCCTTTTTTGTTCATAGGCTTGAATAGACAAGTAAACAGCAAGGTTTAGGACGCTGTTGATATTTTTAACGACGGATCCGAGGATAAGCGCATGACCGACGATATTCAATATCTAACTCTGGAGGGCCTTCAGGAGTTAGAGGAAAAACTCAATTTTCTACGCACCGTCCGCCGTCAAGAAATTGCACAACGTTTGCATCAGGCAATGGAAGAAGGCGGCGAACTAGCGGAAAACGCCGAATACGAAGACGCCAAGAATGATCAAGCCTTTTTGGAGGGCGAAATCATCCGTCTTGAGACCATTTTGCGTAATGCGCAGGTCATCCAAGAGGATGGACGCAAAGATATTGTAGGCTTGGGCGATAAAGTAACCGTGCGCGAAAAAGGCCAAAAAGAAACCGAAATTTACCTGTTGGTCGGCGCTGCCGAAGCCAATCCGCAAGTGGGTAAAATCTCATATAAAAGCCCGTTGGGACAGGCGCTCATGAATAAAAAAGTGGGCGACAAAGTGAAGGTGAATGCACCAGACGGGGAAATCGTCTTTGAAGTAGTAGCGATTGACTAATCGCTGCTCGTTTCTAAATCTAACGAATGCCCGTGTCTGGTTTTGACCAACGCGGGCGTTTTTTATTATCAGATGTCATTCAGAATGAGGGAATTTTCATGACGTGGCAACCCACCAATAACGTCGAGCAAGATCGCTTTGATAAGCTCCAACGCCTGCGTGATGCGGGCATTGACCCCTATCCGGCGCGGGTTCAGCGCACCCACACCGCTCAAGCCGCCATCGAAACTTTTGAGCGTGCTGAGTCTGCTAACCCCGAATCACCCGAAATCATTGAAGTCATTGTTTGTGGTCGGATCGTGCGCCAAAACTTAAAGGGCAAGATTTATTTCGCGCATATCGAAGATGGCACAGGCCGCGTCCAATTATTCGTGCGGATTGATGCCATTGGCGAGGCCATGTTTGAGCATGTCCGCAAGGATTTGGATTTAGGCGACTTTTTGCAGGCAACTGGCAAAATGATGCGGACAAAGGCGGGTGAGGTCAGCGTCGAAGTCAGCGAACTGCGATTGCTGTCGAAGGCACTCAGTCCCCTGCCCATCATTAAGGAACAGCGGCTGGATGACGGCACGATTGAACGTTATGGCGAATTTAGCGATGTGGAGGAACGCTACCGCCAGCGTTATGCCGACCTTGCCGTCAATCCCGACGTGCGTGATGTCTTCCGCAAGCGCTCCAAGATTATCCGCGCTGTGCAAAATTTTTTGGATAATGAAGGCTTCTTAGAGGTCGAGACCCCGATTTTGCAGCCGATTTATGGGGGGGCCGCCGCCCGACCCTTTACCACCCATCATAATCAGCTTCATCAAGATTTATATTTGCGGATTAGCTTTGAACTCTATCTTAAGCGACTCCTCGTGGGTGGTTATGACGGGGTCTATGAAATCGGGCGTGATTTCCGCAATGAAGGCGTCAGTTTTAAGCACAATCCCGAATTTACCCAGCTCGAATTTTATAAGGCCTACATTGACTATGCTGGCGCAATGGACATTACCGAACGCTTGGTGGCCTATGCCGCTCAACAAGCCAATGGGTCTACCATTACTCACTTTGAGGGCCATGAAATCAATTTAGCACCCCCGTGGCGGCGTGTTACCGTGCGCGACATCATCCGTCAGCACCTTGAAATTGATTATGTCGAACACCCCACTGCTGAATCTTTGGAACAAGAGATGCGTAAATCTGGCTTGCAATTCCGTCCGGGTCAAACACGCGGTAAGCTGATCGAACATTTGTTGGGCGAAGTGGAACAGCATTTGATTCAACCCACCTTTGTCACAAACTATCCGCTGGATATTTCACCCTTTGCCAAGAAAGTGCATGGCGACGCGACTCATGTCGAGCGTTTTGAGTATTACATCGCGGGTATGGAACTCGGCAACGCCTTCACTGAGTTGAACGACCCCCTTGACCAAGAAGAACGCTTTTTAGAGATGGGACGTTTGTATAGCGAAGAAGACGAAGACGCCGCGCCCGTAGACGAAGATTATCTCCGAGCCATGCGTTACGGGATGCCACCGTGCGGGGGTGTAGGGTTGGGCATTGACCGCTTGGTGATGCTGCTGACCAATCGCAGCACCATCCGCGAAGTGCTCTTATTTCCGCATCTACGGGCACGCGAATAGGATGTCCAGACAAATCTCTAACAAGTTTGGCAAGGCCGAATGAAATGCAGTTCTACGCGATGGTAGGGAAAGTGGTATCATCATAGGGGAATTATTTAACCCCTTTTTAACTGATTTTTCTTTGGCGGAGGCTCTCATCGGCATGGGCGGCGCAAGACCCACTCTCAAAAACCTCGACTACCGAGCCATTGTAGATAGTTTGGGTGAGGGCATCATTGTTTTCGACTCAGAAGGCCATCTGGTTTTAGATAACCACGCCGCCCGCCAAATTCTTGGCAAAAATCTGCCAGTTTTGCGTGCTCAGGGGTGGCCGGCGTGTGCCATGCTCATTGATGCTGGCCGCACCGGAGACAGCCCTACCGCCAGTGAAATCCGCTCTAGGGCCTTACGCCAATCCGAACCGATTCGGTTTACGATGCTGCTTTCCGGCGCTTCCATGCCGTGTTGGGCCTCAGCGGTTTATGGCGAAGATGGCAAAATCATGACCATGATTACCATCGAACGCCCCGACTGGACAGTGCTTACCGAACTGATGAACACTTTCCGTTCTGAAGCGCGTATGGCGATTACCAGCACCAAAGGCCATGCCGACCTGATTACCCAAATCACCAAAAAACGCACCACCAACATGACAGTAGATCAGCTTTCACAGCGGGTCATCGGGTTTGCCGAATTGATGTCTACGCAGATGTTCCGCCTGCAACGCCTGATTGATCAACTGCATCGCCTTGAGGTCATGCGGACGGGTGATTTGAACGAGGCGGTCAAGAAGTCGGCCAAGAAAATTAACCTCGCTGATTTTTTTGAGGATTTTTTGGAGGAAGTCAACGAAGAACCGCTGCATGACCCCGAAAAAGGCCCACAGGATTATCGAGATCGGCTGGAAGTAGACATCCCTGATAGATTAAATATTTATGCCGCCCCCAACTACCTCGGCTTTATCTTGCGGGATGTGCTGCAAAACGCCATCATGTACAGCGATCCCTCAACACCCATTTTCATTCGCGCCTTCTCCACCTCACAGGATCGTTATGTGCAGGTGGAGGTGATAGATCAGGGGTATGGCATCCGTGCCAAAGAAACAGATCGTGTCTTTGCGCCGTTCCAGCGTGCCCGTCAGCCGCAAATTATTGCCGAATTTGGCTATGGCCTCAGCCTCTATTTGAGCAAAGCCAACATTGAAGCAATGGGCGGGCGAATTTGGTTTGACAGCGAAGAGGGCGTTGGCACGACCTTTAGTATGAAATTCCCGACCTTCCAAGAAGTCGCCGAAAAGCCAGACGCCGATTAATCAAATACCGTTCCTTTCACTTCACTACAAGCCCTCATCCGATTGAACCTTCTCCATTCGGCTCTAGTAATTCCTGCGAAGCCGCAATCATCCAATGCCGTTTCGAAAATGAGCCATTATATGGAGAGCGACTCTGTGAACCTTATCCATCAACGCCCCATGCTTCTAATTGTTTGCCTGATGATTGCGCTTTTGGCGGTATCGGCGTGCAGTGACAGCGCGAGTGAAGCCAATGACACTCTGCCGACCCAGATTCCCGCATCCACGCCAAAACCCCATGCTACGAGTACCCCCGTTGCGGTTGCCATGCTGCCTGAACCTGCGAGGGTAGATTGGAACAAAACCGATCAATTCCATGCCGCCATGCGTCCTGAATATGTGGGGGATGTTGAATATGGCAGCACCCGCCGTCATTACATCGAAGCTACACTAGAGATTTCGCCTATCGCTTCAATCGTCAACGGCGTCCAACGGGCCTATTACGCCAATACCTCACCAGATACCTTAAACGAAATCGTGTTCCGCCTTGCGCCCAATACCCCATCGGTGGGTTGGCGGTTGTCAGTCAACGATGTCACCGCGAATGGTCAGGCCGTCACCCCAACATTTGAATTGTACGATTCGGTGATGCAAGTCCCTCTGGCTCAACCCCTTGCCCCCGGTCAATCCATCGAGTTTTTCATGCGATTTAATTTGGTGGCCGAGCGCGGCCTGAGTAATGGGATTTTCGCCAATGCCAATGATATTTTTGCTACCACACTCTGGTATCCAGCCTTCAGTGTTTACCGATCCGAGGGCGGTTGGTGGAAAGGGCTGTATTCAGGAGACCCCTATTACAACGAGATGGGGCTTTTTGAAATCAAACTGACCCACGCCGAAAACATGAATATTGCCATGAGTGGGGTCACGATTGACACCCAAACGAATGCCGATGGCACGGTGACGGAACATATTGTCAGTGGCCCGATGCGCGACATTATCTTGTTCGCCAGCCCAATCGTTGGCAAACTTTCCGGTGAGGCTGATGGCACAACCATCAACGTCTATTATCTGCCAGAGGGTGAACGCGCCGCTGATTATGTGCTACAGGCGACTCGGCGTTCAGTCGAAATCCAAAACCGTATTTTTGGCGATTACCCGTATGCGGAATTAGACATCATCGAAATTGATCTACGGGGTCAAGCCGCCGGAGTTGAATATTCGGGGGTCATTACCGCTTCAGATGATGATTGGTTAAATGGCAACCCTTCTCTCGAAGTCACTTTGGCCCATGAGGTCGGACATCAATACTGGTATGGCTTGGTCGGCAACAACGCGGTTGATGAAACGTGGATTGATGAGTCGCTGGCGTCCTACACTGAATATGTCTATCTGCGCGAAGCCTACCCTGATGATGAACAGCGTGCCACTGATGTCATTGACTTTGATCGGGGAGCTTATAATTTCTTCCGCAGCAACGGCGGCGATTTCCCACTAAGTACCATCAACTGGGTCGAATGCCCACTGCAAAATAGTTGCCTGCTGCCCTATACCAAAGGCCCCTTGTTTTATGTCGGCCTAGAGGAAATGTTAGGACGCGAGGCGGTCTATGAGGCCCTGCGAACTTATGTGAGTGAAATGAAATATCAACTCGTCACCACGATTGACCTGCTCCGGGTATTTGAGCAAGTATCCGGTCAAGACTTGGATGCGTATTTCTATCAGTGGGTTGGTGACTTCCCGGGTCTTGATCCAGAAGCGAAAGCCGCTGTAGATCGGGAGGAAGCCAGTTGACCAGCCATGTCAATTAGGCGATGAATATGGTATCGTTGAGGGGCAAGATTAAAGTCTCTCTTTAGTTTTATACAGCCTCAGTTTGGAAGGATGAGGGGACGTGTTCAAGACCCTACACCAACGTTTAATCGGACTCACACTTTTGATTATTTTCCTAGCGATGGCTATAAGCGCGTGCGGCGACGACAAAAGTGATGCTGAAAGCGGATTACCCACCCAAATCCCGACAAGCACCGCCCGTCCCCACGCCACTATTACGCCGGTTGCCATTGCTGCGATGAATGAACCCGCCCTTGTGGATTGGGAAAATGTGGATGTCTTTAAATCCGCCATGCGTCCCGAATTTGCCGACGATGTGGAGCAGTTTGCCAACAGCCGTCGCCACTATATCGAGGCGACCATTGAAATGAACCCCATCGCCACCGTCATTAATGGCGTTCAGCGAGCACGCTATACCAACACCTATGATTTCCCGCTCAATTCCATCGTGTTCCGCCTTGTGCCCAACACCCCGCTGACGGGTTGGCGGATGCAGGTGAGTGATTTGACGATGAATGGGGAGGCCGTTCAACCTACCTATGAAGTTTATGAAACCGTGATGGACGTACCACTTGATCAACCTTTGCAACCGGGCGAGTCGGTTGAGTTCACCATGCGTTTTAATCTGGTCGCCGAGCGCGGGTTTAGCAATGGGATTTTCGCCAACACGGGTGACATTTTTGCCTCCCCGGTTTGGTATCCCTGCTTCGGCGTCTATGATGAAGGCGTCGGCTGGTGGAAAGGGGCCTATGCCAACGCTGACCCTTATTATAATGAGACGGGTCTGTTTGAAATTAAGTTGAGCCACGACCCCGGCCTCAATGTCACCATCAGCGGCACGAACATTGGCACGGAAGAAAATGCCGATGGTTCGGTAACGGAACACATTGTCAGTGGCCCAATGCGCGACAACTTTATCTTTGCCAGTCCAAAATCCGGCAAACTGACCGATTCAGTAGATGGGATCACCATCAATGTCGTGTATATGCCCGGTGGCGAACGCGCCTCTGAATGGGCAATGGAATCCGGTATCCGCTCTTTCAGCATCTTTAATGATGTTTACGGCGAGTATCCCTATAATGAACTCGACATCATTGAAATTGACCTACGTGGTCAAGCTGGCGGCGTTGAGTTTTCCGGCGCAGTGACAATCGCCGATGACTTTTGGGAAAATGGCAGTCCACAATTAGAAAGTGTCATTGCGCACGAAATTGCTCATCAATATTGGTATGGCTTGGTTGGCAATAATGCCATCACCAAAACATGGTTGGATGAGGCCCTTGCCTCCTATTCAGAATTCGTTTATTGGCGTGCGGCCTATGATGACAATGAAAAACGTGCCAATGACAGCATTGATGGGGATCGAGATTTCTACAATTTTGCCCGTAGCAATGGTGGCGATTATCCGCTGACCACGATTAGCTGGAACACCTGCGACGATCTCAACAACTGCTTCCTGCCCTATACTAAGGGGGCATTGTTTTATGTCGAACTTGAAAAAGAATATGGGCGCGAGTTGGTCTATGAGGCCCTCCATGCCTATTTTGAGGATATGCACTATAAGGTCGCTACCGAAGCTGATTTACTCCGTAATTTTGAGGAAGTCATTGGCGAAGATTTGGACGCCTATTTCTATGAATGGATTGGTGATTTCGCTGGCCTTGATCCTGAAGCGAAGGCCGAGGTAGACAAGGAACGTTCATAGTAGACTGATTTTTCGTGTGTAATCGAATTGAGATGAGGGCGGGTCATATATCAATGGACTCGCCTTTGTTGTTAAAAAGGACTGAATGATGCGCTATTCTCGAATATTGGTCGGCTTTGTTTTAATCAGCCTATTATGGGTGACCTATCCTGCGGCCCATGCCCAAGATGGGGGTCAATTGAGCCTTGCCATGCAACCCGAATTTCAGCACGACATCGCCGCTCTTCCCGACATCCCCCAGATCACCATTACCGCAACCCTCGATATTACCGATCAGCAGGCCAGTATCACCGGAAATATGGAAGTTCTCTATACCAACTTGTCCCCTGATGCGCTGAGTGAAATTGTTTTTCGCTTGTACCCCAATTACCCTTCCTATGGCGGACAGGCGACAGTGAGTAATGTTTTGGTCAATGGAATAACCGTGACGCCTGAACTCGACTCAACGGCTTCGATTGTCAGCGTCATCCTGCCAACGCCGCTGCTCCCTAGCGAACAAACACTGGTCACGATGGATTTTACGTCTACCGTGTTTGCGGAACAGACCGTTTTGTATGCCCAATACAGCTATTTGGGTGGGAATTTGGCCCTGCCGAATTTTTTCCCTCTGCTCTCGGTTTATGAAACAGGTGTGGGCTGGTGGCGCAATGTGGCTCATCCACAGGGCGACGCGGTTTATAGTGCCACTGCGAATTATGATGTCACACTGACTGCCCCCGCCAAATGGGTATTGATTACCAGCGGTACACGTATCGCCAGCACGAATAATGCCGACCAAACCCGCACCCATCATTACGCCGCCCCTTTGATGCGCGATTTCGCGTTGATGGCAAGCACGCGGTATGAGACGGTTAGTGGGGAGCAGGATGGTATCGCCATTGATGTACATTATTTCAGTGGGGGAGATGAAACTGCAAACACTGCGCTTCGTTTCGCTGAGGATGCCGTCCGAATCTTCAACGCCCATTTTGGGGAATACCCTTTTGCTGAATTAGATGTGGTTGAAACCCGCACCGTTGCTGGGGGCATCGAATATCCGGGGCTTGTCGTGGTGCAATCCGAATCATGGAATACGCAAGACCTCTATCTTGAAATCGTGACGGTTCATGAGGTCGCCCATCAGTGGTGGTATTCGTTGGTCGGCAATGATCAAACCCGTGATCCTTGGTTGGATGAATCGTTGGCCCAATATTCAACCACCCTCTACTTTGGTGAAGTCTACGGTCCGGATTTTCAACAGGGATTTTTTGATAGTTATACCGACTCGTGGCAGAATTTCAGCGCAGAAAATGGCGATAGGGTCATTGGTTTAACACCAAGCGATTATGAGGGTGGTGCTTATTTTTCATTCGTCTATGCCAAAGGGCCATTGTTTTTCAAATCCCTAGCGGACACCTATGGGCAAGAGGCTTTAATTCAAGGGTTGAACGCCTATTTTGCGACCTATCGTTATAAAATCGCCACTCCAACCGACCTACAAAGCGTGCTAGAAGCCTCATGGGAGCAAGAACTCGATGAAGTCTTTTTGGAGTGGGTTGGTCAGAGTAATTAGTCCAAACTTCAGGCTTGCCAACCGCAACTGATTTTCGCTAGACTGTAATTGAGATTAATGCCCTCGTAGCTCAGAGGCCAGAGCAGCGGTTTCCTAAACTGTGTGTCGTGGGTTCGAATCCCGCCGGGGGCATAACATTAGACACTGGATAGATCGTGGGCTATAATATCTCTCACTTTTAGGGGTATACCACCAAATACATAATCACCTCAACACCCCTAAGCCTAGGTCATCTATGTCCATTGGTTGAGGAGATACAGAGTCTGATCTGTATCTGAGACCCCCATAGGAAACCCTTGTGTGTCTGTAAAGAACGTAAATTTTCCGAAAAGCCAGCTAATTTGTGATATAACTATTAGTAGGCAGCTCGAAGTTTTGGTAGTAGGAGCGTTGCATTATGAAATTCATCAAGCTCATCACAACATTGGTTCTCCTTGCGATATTCATGTCATTAACTCAAGATTCATCCAAGGCTCAAGATGACCCTCGCGCTTGTTCTGATACTGTCCAGACTGCCTTAGAAGCTGCTAAACGTCTTTGCACGGGGATTGGTCGCCATAGGGCATGTTACGGAAACCTATTGGTGAATGCCGAACCGCAGAACGACACTAGCCCATTCAAATTTGATGAACCGGGTGATATTGTCGAAGTGGCGTCGTTGAAGTCGCTCAGGCTTAGTCCGTTTGATCCACAAGAAAACATCTGGGGAATCGCTCAACTCTATCTACAAGCGGATATTCCAGCGTCGCAGCCCCAAAATGTTACCGTCATTTTGTTCGGGGATGTTCAAGTTGAAAATGCAGTCCCCCCCATTACGGTGATTGAGATAACAGTAGACAGCCAAGATCAAGTTCCAATACTCGCCCAGCCGTGGCCGATTGCGGAAACTCTCGGTTTTGCGACACCCAACCAGCAGCTTAAGGCGACTGGTCGGACAAGTGATAGTACATGGGTACGCATAGAATCCATGGATGGCACAGTCCGAGGCTGGATACCTGCAAGCCATGTTGGAGATGTGGCTGATATTGCGACCTTGACGGTGATAGATGGCGAAACTCCCTACCAGACGCCAATGCAAGCCTTTTATCTACAATCGGGGACAAATGACTATGAATGCTCCGATATTCCCTCGGATGGTTTGTTGATTCAGACACCAGAAGGCGTTGCCCAAGTAACCCTGCTCATCAATGAAGTCAACATTGAACTAGGCTCGACGGCCTTTATTCAAGCCCGACCCAATGAAACCATGCAAATTACGATGTTGGAGGGCAAAGCCAAAGTCAGTTCCGGCAGCATGGTATATGAAGTGCCGGCAGGCCAAAAGATCGAAATTCCGATGACCGCCGATATGAGACCCGCCGATGTACCCAATGAGCCAACCACCTACGAGTCTGAGGATGTTGAGGCTCTCCCGACTGACTTGCTAACTGAATCCATTGAGATTGCCCCACCCGCTGAAACTGAAGAATCCAGCGAAGAAAAAGACAAAAAAGATAAAGAAAACAGTGGGGACAATGGGAATCATGGCACTGGCAATAACGGCAATAATGACAACGGCAACAACGGAAACCCGCCCAATAACTCAAATGGGAACCCACCGGACTCAGTTCCCAACAATGGCAATAACGGCAATAATCAAAATAATGGGAATGGAAATGGGAATAGCACTAGCCAAGCTGCCAATGTAAATCAGTCGAACTCCGCAGCAACCAACAATGGCAACAACGGCAATAACGGGAATGGCAATAACAGCAATCAGTCGCCTCCCGTAAACAGCAATCAGAATAATGGGAACGGCAACAATCAAAACAACGCCAACAATGGGAATGGAAACAACGGAAACGGCAACAATAATACTGCGACCCAACCTACCCCCGAGACCAACAACCAAGATAATGGCAATAACAGCAACAACGGGAATGGGAACAATGGAAACGGCAACAATGGCAATAATGGGAATGGCAACGGCAACCAAGAAGATGCAGTAGATGAGCAAGAAGGGATGAGCTTTGCCGCAACCCCAATGGCTGTGGGGAGTGCTCTAGTTCTTACGTCTCTGATCATGGTAGTGCGCCGCAGAAAATAATTCCGTTTTCCTTTTAGGGAGCAAGAGGAAGTGAATTTGAACACCTCAGATTTTATCATTTGTTCCGTTTGCCAACATCAAAACCCTACCAGCGCATCCGCTTGTGAAAAATGTGGGACTCCGCTACGATCTTCAACAACCGTTGCGGTTGCGGATGATTTGGCACTATCTCCCATTGAGCCATCGCCCTTTTCACCCCAGCCGGGTGTTTTCACGATTTATGTACCCGGTTTTGGTCAGCCCCTTAAATTAGCGATCAAAGAAGAAATCCTGCTGGGTCGCTATCAAGATGGACTTCCTCCCCCTGATGTTGACTTAAATCCATTTTACGGCTATCTCTCCGGTGTCTCGCGCCGACATGCCAAGATTAAAGTGTCAGGATCAGAAGTCACGTTGCAAGATTTAGGTAGCAGCAATGGCACGTGGGTAAACGAGTCAAAACTGCTCCCTCACCAAAGTCAGTCCCTCAAAAGTGGTGATATTATTCGACTCGGCCAACTTCTGATGTTTGTCTATTTTCAGTCTGTAGAGCTATCTGAGCAGACTCTGCTCATGCGAGATACGCGCGGCGGCCTCAATATGGGGTTGACGCCCAATCTATTCTCAGATGGCCTTTTGAATCTGCTTAACTCTATCCAAGAAATCGAAGCCTGCATCAGTGTTGTGCAAGATCAACCCTCCCCCTCGATGCAGATTAAAGCCGTCAGCTTCGATAAAGAACGTGCCCTGATCCAAGCCAAATTAGTTGGGGCCTATAACGCCATTGAGTTTAGTCGAAAGGAAATTGGCAAACGCCGCGAGGCCCTTTCAGGGAAATTTCAAGGTATCCAAGTTTCGCCTGAAGAGACACTTCCCCCTCAAGCAATGGTTGATCTGTCCGGTTTAGCGGATATTGATCAGGTAGTCACAGAACTGGCTTCCATTATGCTTGAGCAGTTCGGAGCAAACAACCTAGAAGAAGAGAAGAAAAAAGCCTTTTTTGAAAAAATTGAGCCACTAATCAAATTGATCCTGACCAGTCCTTTCGAAATCATCACCGAATAAGCGACTGTCCATTTGATGCACGATCAGGAATCTTCTCAGCAGACGATACGCGGATATGTACTAGGTGGGCTGATTGGTAAGGGTGGGTTTGGAAGTGTATATAGGGCCTATCAACCCGTCATTGAGCGCGATGTTGCCATTAAAGTAATTCTCCCCCTATACGCGAACAATCCCCATTTTATCCGCCAGTTTGAAGTAGAAGCGCATGTGGTTGCTCGTCTGGAGCATCCCTACATTGTGCCCCTTTATGACTATTGGCGTGAACCTGATCGGGCCTATCTGGTGATGCGCTTCTTACGCGGGGGCAACCTTGCTAAATTGGTGCTGCTGAACCCCAAAGGCCTTCCTTTAACCTCCATCGCAGGCCTGTTAACCCAAATTTCCTCCGCACTCCAATTTGCCCATTCACAAGGTGTAGTCCACCAAGATATTAAACCCGGCAATATTCTCTTAGATGAACAGGGAAATGCCTATCTCTCTGATTTCGGCATCGCCAAGTCCTTGCTTGATGAAGTTCCAGAAATGGCAAAATATGTTTTAGGGTCACCTGAATATATGTCACCCGAAGCATTAACGCGAAAGCCGACCTCATCCCTCAGCGACATCTATAGTCTGGGAATTATGCTTTATGAGCTTTTAACTGGCGTGCTACCCTTTATCGGAAAAACACGCGAGGACTTCATCCAAGGGCATCTGTATGGCAATGTCCCGCCAGTGTCCTTGCAGCGACCCGATATTCCTGAAAAAATGAATGAGGTGATTTGGCAAGCGACTTATAAGGATGCCGTCGCCCGATTTAGGTCAGTAGCCGAGTTAACGGAGGCTTTCTACAATGCCGCCAATATTGTCAGCCAACTGCCATCTGCTACCACCTCGCTGGGGGAAACTGCTAAACAGACAGTCATCGAGAGTCAACAGCTTGGCACCATGGTGTTTGAGCAAGACGCATCAACTGTGCGAAACCCGTACAAAGGCTTACGCGCGTTTGAAGAGGTTGATGCGGCTGATTTTTTTGGCCGAGAAACACTCATCGTCAAAATTGTGGGTCGTTTGGAAACCGAACGATTTTTGGCGGTGGTGGGACCCAGTGGGAGTGGTAAATCGAGTGTGGTGCGGGCTGGGGTGATTCCCGCCTTAAGGAACAGAGCAGCTCCACTTTTTCGAAACAGCTTCTTTTTGACGATGACACCGGGTGCTGATCCAATTCGAGAACTTGAAATCTGCTTGCTTCAAATCGCCACACAGTCTGAGAATATTCACTTCGACCGAGAGTGTTTAGATAGCCTAAAAAACATTGGTCAGACAATCTTTGAACAAACACAAAGCGAGACTGTCATCTTCATTGACCAATTTGAAGAAGTCTTCACCTCTGTGAGCAGCGAGGTCGAGCGAAATTATTTCCTAACCAATATTGTCAATGCGGTTCAAGATAGCCAAAGCCACCTCCATATTTTGATTACTCTACGTGCTGATTTTTATGATCGTCCGCTGTTGTATCCCAGTTTTGGGGAACTGATTCGTGCCCATACCGAAGTTGCTCTGCCACTTTCGCCAAAAGAATTAGAATATGCCATTATCGGCCCCGCCCAGCGTACTAATGTCACCCTCGAATCCGTTCTACTCGCCACGATCATCGCGGATGTCATTCGTCAGCCGGGGGCGCTGCCCTTGCTCCAATATACCCTCACAGAGCTATTTGAGAACCGTCACACCTCTATCCTGACCCTCGATACGTATAGCCGTTTGGGAGGACTGACAGGCACACTGACGCGCCGAGCCGATGAACTGTATTTGACACTTAATGCCGAAGAAAAAACATTGGCGCAGATGATTTTTCTGCAACTGATCTCGATCATTGAAGGTTCAGAGCCAGTCCGCCGCCGCATTGCCCAAGCTGATCTATTGACCGAACAATCACCTGAACGCAAAGAAACCATTCAAAAAGTGCTGGATATTTTTTATAAGCAGCGTTTTTTGACCTTTGACCGTGACCCTGTTACCCGCGCCCCAACGGTTGAAATTGCCCATGAAGCCTTAATTCGTGAGTGGGATCGTCTCCAGCAATGGATCGAAACCAGTCGTGATGAAATGCGGATACAACGGCAGTTAGCCACGAACACCCAAGATTGGCTAAAAGCAAATCGAGACACCGGATTCTTGGCACGTGGGGCAAGATTAGATCAGTTCAAATCCCTGACTAAATCCACCATCAACCTATCGCCAGATGAAAAAACCTTTCTTTCGGCGAGCATTGCCCTGAGTAATCGCTTGACGTGGTATCGCAGAGTAATTGCAGGGGCATTAATTACACTAACCGTCCTAGCCATCATTCTCGCAGGATTGGGATTAGATCGGGCGAATCAGGCTGAACGCCAGCGTGCTCGTGCCAATCGTCAGGCCCATGTCGCCCAATCACGCGAATTAGCTGCCGTCGCGTTGTCAAATGCCGATCAAATTGATTTGGCGCTGCTGCTCAGTTTAGAAGCCCTGCGCGTCTCCAACACGTATGAGGCACGGAACAGTTTATTGAGCACTCTGCAAATTGAGCCGCGCCTTGAAGCCTATTTGCATGGGCATACCGATTTAATTCGCACCGTCACCTTTAGCCCCGACGGTCACTACATTGCCTCCGGTGGGCGTGATAACCAAGTGATTTTGTGGGATGCCAGCATTCGTACCCAGAAATTCTTGCTGACAGGTCATGAAGGGTGGATTAACAGCCTCGCCTTTAGCCCCGATGGGACAGTTCTAGCCTCGGGAAGCGCTGACAATACGGTACGTCTGTGGGATGTTGCCAGTGGTCAGATGATCGGACTGCCACTTGAGGCAGATATTGACTCGGTGTGGAGCGTCAGCTTTAGCTCTAACGGTCAGTTTTTGGCAGCAGGCGGCGAAGCCGGACTTATCCAAGTGTGGGATGTTGCAACCCAACAGCCAATAGATGAGCCACTAGCAGGCCATACCGACATTATTTACAGTGTTGCCTTTAGCCCCGATGGAACGATTTTAGCCTCTGGGAGCGCTGATAATACCGTTCGTTTGTGGGATGTGAAAACCGGGAAGGACATTGGAGAACCGCTTACGGCCCATACCAATTGGGTACTTGCGGTTGCCTTCCATCCTAGTGGGTCACTGCTGGCTTCAGCGGGTGCGGACGGGTCTATCGTTTTATGGCGTTTGGATGGCGAAAACACGACCCCCATCCTCACGTTTGAAGAGGCCCACAACGATTGGATACGCGGCCTAACATTCGACCCATCCGGTAATCTATTGGTGTCGGCAAGCGCAGATCAAAGCGTCAAGTTTTGGTCGGTTGCCCCCAACCAATCCATTCCAGCCCCAATCCAAATCTCCCAAGCGGAAGTGTGGAGTGTCGGCTTTAGCCCAGATGGGCAGTTTGTGGTTTCTACCGATGGCGACGATGTGGTACTACTCAAGCTCCGCTCGGATCAATTTGAAACCAGCTTGTTGGTTAATGATATTGCGATCAACTTGAACTCACATTTGCTGGCTGTGGCGTCAGGTGGCCCTACCCAAGATGATGGAATAGATGCCATCAGCATTTGGGATATAACTGAAAATCAACAGGTCGCGCAACTAACAGAACACGCTGGCCCGGTTACGAGTGTAGCCTTTAGCCCGGATGGGGCATGGCTGGCCTCTGGCAGCGCCGACCAGACGATCATCCTATGGGAGACTGTCAACTATCAACCGCAAAAACGCATGGTGGTATCCACCCTTGCCCAAAACCCGGTGTGGTCAGTAGCCTTTAGCCCGGATGGTCAGCTTTTGGTTTCAGCCAGCGAAGATGGTCAAGTCATATTTTGGGATGTAGCAATCGGTCAGCCCATTGGAGACCGCTTGATTGGGCACACAGGGGGTGTTTTGGCGCTGGCATTCAGTCCAGACGGCAAAATGCTAGCAACAGCAGGCCATGACAAAACGATTCGACTGTGGGACGTGGATACTAGAGAGCTTATCGCCACGCTGGAAGGGCATACTGACAGTGTATTGTCACTAGCTTTTAGCCCAGATGGCCGCACTCTGGCATCCGGCAGTCGAGATAACACCATACGCCTTTGGACGCTTTCGTCACGTTCCGCCGAACTCCTTATAGGTCACATTAATTGGGTAACGGATTTGGCCTTTACGGACGATGGAGACCAACTTGTCTCCAGTGGACGCGATGGGCGAATCATTTGGTGGGATGTTGCGTCACGCAGTATGTTAGGGCAACCTTTTGAACAAGAGGATCAGTGGTTTACCAGCCTCGTTTTTGATGAAATAACCCATCAGGTGATTTCAGCTAATCGTATGGGAGCAGTTCAGTTTTGGAGAACAGGCATCACAACATGGATGTCGGATGCGTGCCGCATTGCCCATCGCAACCTCAGCGAACATGAGCAGCAGCAATTTTTTGGTCGTCCAATACCCCCGACCTGCGCTACTATCCTCCCTTAGCTCACTCAATCGTTGTCAGCTAAATCGTCACTTGTGAATACCCAGACTATGCAGATACGCCACAATCAACTGCAAGTCAGCATCAGAGACCGTACTGGCCGGAATGCCGGGGGTGTTCGCCGATCCAAAACGGGTGAAATAAACAATATAATTGGCATGGAGGGGTGGCGTCTTGATCAATGGTGGCCCCTGTTCCGCCGTGCCCTCAGCCTGCATTCCATGACATTCCGCGCACTGCTGCTGATACAAGGTGGCAGCATTGGCTAGTTCGGCCTCTGTAAGCACAGGCAGGCTCGAACCAAAGATGTTCGATTGGGCATACTCAATCAGCACCATTAATTCAGGGTCGGGCAAATCGGTCAGAGGGAAAGGCGGCATGGCATTTTTGCCTGTGCGGACACGGGTCATGATAAATTCAGTGGGAAGCGGCGGCACATCATTCAACTGGGGTGCGATAGACCCACCCTCACCTCGTACTCCGTGACAGGGGGCACACCATTTTTCAAATAAGACCTGCCCGCTGACGGTGACGCCGCTGGTATCAATCGTAGGAGTTGGAGCAACCACCACCGTCGCTCCATTCCAATGTTGCAAAAGGTAGATGAGTGCGGCTTTCTCCTCCAATGAGAATCGCTCGCGGAAGGTATCCATTTTGGTACCCGATACCCCAAAATTGATAATGCTCAACAGTTGGTCGGCGGACATGCTTTGCACATAAACGCTGTTTAGCATAGGGGCATCCGCCGTACCTTCCCCATTGGCCCCGTGACACTCGACGCACACGCTGGCAAAAAGCGTCCGCCCTGTGCTTAGGGTCGTGTTCGGGTCATTATTGGCAGCGGCATACACAGCTTGAAAATCAGTAGAATCCCCCACTGAAGCGGCAGGCTGAAAACCAGCGGCAAACACATACTGCGAGGTTTCTGCCCATGAGCCGTGCTGAATCACCGCAATGATACTTTCAATTTGTGCTCGATTGAGTAGTCCCCCCTCTTGCAAACCAAACGCCGCCATGTCCGTACCTTGATGCCCACGCGATACGAGTTTATACAGCACTTCGACATCCTGTTGACGGAGAAAGGCTTGATCGAGGGACGGATAGTTATTGAGGCCCTCACCCGCCGCGCCGTGACATTCCGCACAGTATAAGGCATAAAGCGTTGTCCCCTCGGCAATCGCGGTGGCACGATACGCCGCCTGCGCTTCAGTTCGTCGGGTCGGTTCGCGCCAAATATTAAAGGCCAGTAGCACCAAAATCCCGACAGTTGCCAGCAGTCCGAGCCATTTCATTGAGCGAGTCACACTGATTGCTCCGGGGGATAGGTGAAATCTTCAGCAGTCGTTTTGGTACGTTTGATTTGTTTGCCAGTATCAATCCGCACCTGTCCATTTTCGATCTGCACTTCAAGCGCCGTTAGGGGATGGGGTGCGGGGGGAGAGATGACCTTGCCGTCTGATGTAAAAACCGAGCCATGACAGGGGCAGCGGAATTGGCCTTCCTCCCAGATCACAATACAACTCAGGTGGGTACACTGGCGATAGAGCGCCAAAAAGCCCCCGGTTGAGTTCCGCACGAGATAACATTTACCTTCGGGGATAGGCGTCACCGTACCGGGTGCAAAATTATCCACCAACCCGGCGGTGACAACGCCACCGGTAGTGGATTCCCGATTCTGCGAAGCTAAATAGCGCAGCCCAATAAAACCCATTCCGCCAGTGGCTAACACACCGATACCTTGCCAGATCGTCACCAAAAAATCGCGTCGTTTCATGCCCAAGGGCCTCTCAATGTCATACCTTCCCCACGAAAACCAATCCCGATGACGGTGAAGGTCACGAAAATGGTGAGTATCAGCGTAAAAAGCGCCAAACGGATTTCGCCCGCTTCGGTCCCGCGATGACGGAGTAACCACCAATACCCCCCCACCAATAGCAACGCTGCGACTAAAGGCATCACCCCGCTGCTAGTCGAAATTTCGGTGAGTAAAATGCTAGTAAGCGCAATCCCCACCCCAACAGGCACACTCACCGCACAAATCCATCGGGCACGACGGCTGCGAAACCATATGCCTGTCGAATCGCTAGTGTCGTACCAGTAGGGCAGCAGCAGCAAGGCAATAATTAGCAGGCCCAAAATGGCGATCCCCGCGACGGAGGGGTAAACATGCAGCAGAAATTCCTGAAGCCCCATAAAATACCACGCCGTTTTGGTCGGATTCGGCGGTTGATTTGGATTAGCACTCGCACCCAATGGCGCATCCACCCAAGTAGCCCATGCCAGCAGCAAAGCCACCATCAGCAGGCCAAAAATAAATTCGCGGCTGATGAGATGCGGAATGGTGGTGCGTTTCTCGGTAAAAATCTGGTCATCGTTTAAATTGCGGGGAATACTGATGCCATCTTTGCGAACGCGCCAAATATGAAACGAGGTAGCCAGTAGTAAGCCCAGTGGAATCAACATAATATGCAGCACATAAAAATTATGCAGCGTATTTTCATTAACTTGATCGCCGCCCAATAGCCAAACCCGTAAATCCGGGCCAATCAGTGGGATGGAATCAATCAGGCTGGTCACCACCGTCACCGCCCAATAGCCCAACTGATCCCACGGCAGGAGATACCCCGTAAAATTGGCGGCCACTACCAGCCCTAACAACATCAAACCAATTTGCCAGTTAAATTCACGCGGTTTATGGAACGCCCCGGTATACAACACCCGCAACAAATGCAGCACTGTCACCACCAGCAGCAAATTGGCACTCCAATGATGCAGATTACGAATCAACTGCCCGAACCAGATATACTGTTCCAAATTGAGGATGCTGGTATAGGCGGCATCAGTTGAGGGGGTATACGAAAACATCAACAAAATACCCGTGACAATCATGATAGGCAGCAGCAAAATTGCTAGGCCGCCTAATCCAAAGGTATATGTCCATCGCAGGGCCGCCGCCGGAACCGTCTGGGGGTGCAGATGCAGAATTAAATCGCTGGTGACAAGACGCATTCGCTCACGATCAGTTTCACCCCAAAAGGTTTGGCGGCGAATGGAGCGGCGTACTCGGTGAACAAAATTGGGTTGAGACTGTGCCATATGCGTTCTTTAACTATTGCACTTCATCACGCAGATACCGCAAATAAGCGATGATGTCCATAAAAATTTCATTGCTCCAATCGGGGCGACCCCCACTCGGAGGCATCGAAACCCCCAACGTGTTATCGGGATGGTCAGCTGGACGGCCCACCCGCAGGAACATAATCAATTCCAAATCCGAGGCATACATAATGAGCGGCGAATCCACCAAGCGCAATCCTAACCCCTCAATACCTTCGCCCTGCGAGCCATGACACCCCGCGCAGGTTTCATCATAATAGCCTTTACCCGCCATCCAATCCCCTGTTGTAGAAACCGCCAGCGGCGAACCCTCAACGGGCGTATTGGTTGGCAGTTGAGTGGGGATGATGGTTGGGGTAGGTTCTGGGCCAGCCCCTGTATAGACATGATTAGGCGACAAAAATTCCGCCCCACTAATGGCATAGATTTCGCCCGCATTGATTTGATCGTTATTCGAGCCATCCCCGCCCATCGCATTCGGGATAATGTCAAGCACACCATCGCCATCCAGATCACCCAGCGCCATCGCGTAGGGCATCATGTCATTATCATCCGCCCCGATGATGTACTTCACGCGCAGGCCCGCCGGAGGGCTAAACAGCATAATGCGTCCATTATCGTTGGGGAGGCCACCTATTTGACCAAAAATGACTGCCATCAATCCCGCGTTAGGGCGCATCTGCCCCGAATACCCAATCGGGTCGTAATCGGGTGCGCCATAAAACAAGTCATCCACGCCGTCTCTATCCAAATCCCCGGCACGTAAAGTGTCCCCGGCTTTACCATCGGCTTGATCGGGGTAAATCACAACGGCACGGGCGGGGTCTACATCGGCAAGGTCAAACATCTTGCCACGAAACCGATCATGGGTATAGATAATCCATGCCTCGCCTGCCTCATCGAGATTGTTGTCCGCCCCGTCGCCAACCAGCGTGCCGAGGATAAGGTCTTTGCGTCCATCCCCATCCATGTCGCCCGCTGCAATTTCTTCGCCGATCAGGTCATTTGAGTTCGCCCCATAGATCACCGTGATACGCTCATCAATTGGCGCTCCGAATTCATCCAATAGGGTCGCCAAGTCAATCGTTTGCCCCTTGAGGCCCGGCGTCCCAAAAATGACATAAGCCTCACCCGCGTTGTAACGGGTATTGGCTGGGCCATCCCCCCCGCCAAAAGATAATCCGCCGACGCCGCTAGAGGCTCGCCATAAACCTGCCCCCGCCACAATATCATCCATACCGTCACCGTCGAAATCATCTCCCCAGACACACGAACCAAGCAAATCATCGAAATCCACACCGATGATGCGGGTCGCATCGCTTGGCGGGTTACTCAAATCCGTAAATTGACCGTACTTGCCCACCATATCCGCCGCGCCATAAATGACCCACACCTCACCCGCGTTGCTCCGGCTGTTATCAACGCCATCTGCTTGATTCGCCCCAATCAGCAAATCATGAAAGCCATCCCCATCGAAATCGCCACCCTCGACCCACAGCCCTAGACGATCTTCGGCATAGGCCCCATAAAAAGCGATGACGTCGGCGGGTGGGTTTAACAAATCAATATCGGTGCGCGAGGCTATGTTGGGATTTCCAAACAGCACATACGCCGCGCCCGCATTCGACATATTTTGATTCAGTCCGTCATTGTTTTGGGCGGTCAGCAGCAAATCGTCATACCCATCAGCATTAAAATCTGCCACGTAAGTCTCCGTCCCCGCCATATCACCCGCATAAGCCCCAAAGATGGTGAAAAAATTCTGGCCCGAAATGGTTTGGTCAACAGGCATCCGACCCGCAATCTGGCAGACATTCATAAGAACGCGCACGTGCCCCACACTGCCGCGCCATTCGCCTAACGGATGGGAGGAATTTTGCCCGGTGATGGCAATGTCGCCACAGCCGTTTCCATCAAAGTCGCCCATATCTACGGGCTTGCCTGTGGTGGATGCCCCGGCTGGCAGGTCATAAAACACAAATTCGCCGCGCTGTTCGGTATAACGTAAGTCCCATGGCTGTCCGCCTGTCGGGGAACCCGTTTGTGCGGAGAGTGGCATCACACTGAGGAGAAGTAGCACGATAATAAGTAAGGCTCGTTTCATAGGGCTGTCCTTACAGAGATTTCAAAAATGAGATGAGATCAATGAGTTGTTGCGGCGTTAGGTCGTCGGCAACACTGTGTACCGGGTCAGTGCGTGTCAGCAGTTCTTCCAGCGTCATCACAACCCCGTCATGTAAATAGGGAGCGGTTGCCCACAGTCCATATAAAGATGGGGTGTCAAATGCCCCATATGACTCTAATGAAAAGGTAGTGTTGGCAAGGTCGTGCTGTTGTTGATCGGTGTACAACGGCGGCAAATGGCAACTACACCCCGGCGAACCACTCATAAAAATCCGCATTCCACGTTGGGCCGATTCAGTCAGCGTCCCATCCGGATTACGATAGGGGCTTTGCCAAGCCTCAAAGGTGGATACGTAGGCCACCAGCGCATCCAAATCTGACGAGCGCCCTGCATCTATGCGATCAATCAGGGGGTCGAAGTCACCGCGTACTAAACCATCCCCCAGCATCACCATGCGAATATGGTCTTCAATGGTGTCCTGAAGTTCCGCCATTTCGCCTGCCCAATTGTAGGGAGGCAAATTAGCCGCCCCACCCAGCGCCAGTGTATTGCGTGGGCCGCTGCGGAAATTAATCCATGTCCGTTGATCGCAGCCGCCGTCAAAATGACACGTCGCACAACTCACCGCCCCGTCGCTCATCACCGGCAATTCGGCGCTATTAAAAAGAACCGCGCCCCGCAGAATTTCGGGAGGCAGTGGGATTTCGGTGACTACGATGTGGTTGGTCACAGCATAGGTATCCAAATCAATCACCGACAGTGTGCCATCCAGCGCGTTTGCGACAACCGCTTGATCACCTTGAATCAAAATCCCGCGCGGATTCGCCCCCACTGCAATGCGCCGCTGAATTGCTCCGGTAGCAGAATCCACCACTAGCACCGTATCGCTCCCCGCCAGAACCACCAGCAGGGATTTTCCATCGGCGGTAAACGCAGCATCAAATGGCATATTATTGCCTTCGACGCTCGACAGAGCCAACCGTCCATCCCGATCCGCCTGCATGGTCGCCAAATCAAGAATCGCAACAATTGGAAACCAATCTTGCATATATTGAAGCGAGATGAGCGACAATCCGGTGCGGGTCATCGGCAAATAGGCCCGGGTCCCATCCGGTGGCAGGATGACGGATTGCGCGATAGTCCCCCCAACATCCACCGTAACCGTACCAATCATAACAGGGGTGCGCTGAACATTTAGAGCGGTGACTTGCCCGGTATAAAAATGGGTGACGAGCAACCATTCCCCACTCAGCGCCAGTCCTGTTGGGAAGTCGGGCACTTTGACCTGATACAAAATGGTCTGGGAGGCCAAATCCACGATGACCACCTGACCATCACCAAAGCAGGTGATATAGGCCCGCCGCTCATCCACCACCACCCCATAGGGCATGTGCCCAATTGGAATGACTGCTTCACGCTGGGCCGTTTCGAGATTTACCATCGCCACCGCGTTTTCCCCGCGCAGTGTCACCCATGCCGTTTTGCCGTCCGGGGTAATGGCGACGGTGCGTGGGTCATCCCCCACGAGAATCTCCGCTTGCACTGTCCCATCTTCGAGCAGGGTAATGCTGTCGCTTTCAGAGTTGGCTGTTACCAAGCGGCTGCCGTATTGAGCCAGTATCTTGCTTGACTGGGCATTAGGCATTGGCGGCAAACCGGGCAAAGGGCGCTCGGTGACAATTGGGGTCAGAATCAGAGGGACAGGGGTGGCAATATGGGTATCGGTTGGGTAGACCGGACGGGTGGGGGTGGCATCATCGGTACAGGCCGCTAACAGCATTAGGCCGACGCCCAATACAATAACGATTGCCAGTAACCGGGTGAGACGATTTTGCATTATCGTACCTCCACTGTGACCTGTTCCATCAGCATGTCGGGGGTATCCCATGCTTTCTGATCCATCAGGTCAATGAAAGCCCGGCGCAAGACGAGTTGCACATCTACAATGGCAGCACACTCACCATTGGGCAGGTCAAATTGATAATGCGTTTCGTCAGTTTCCAGTGCATGAATCCGGTTATCGCTCACGATGCGTGTTTGTCGCCAATAGGCCGGGCTAGGCATCTCGCCCGTATAAAAATCTGCTAAAATTTTGGCATATAGCACCCCCGGCAACCCGGCATAATAGCCCTGCTCAGGATCACCCACCCCGCCCCATTCGGGAATGGTTGGCCCGTCGTTTAGGGTCAATGTCTGCCCACCGGCGGTGGTCGCATTAACGACCAAGATCATATTACGCAGAGGGTTATCGGTTGGAATATCATGCCCCGCCTCTGTATTGGTGACTGCCACCGTTACGGCGAGTTGGTCATTTTCGCAAACAGCCTGCACATCCAGTTCGGCGGTGTTTTGCAGCAAGTTCGTGTCGGCTGCACCGGGCATTCGATGGCTGAAAACCGTTGCGGGATTACGGGCGAGGCCGCCTCTTTCCTGAAAAACAAAATATTCATAGTCAACAGGTGGCATATGGCAGTCTTGGCAGGTTTTGCCGCTTTCGGGGTCACTATAGGGGCTGGCTAACCATTCTCCATAGGAATTATAGATCGTCGTTCCCCAGAAATTACCGATATGACAGGGGGCACAAAACGCACTTTCCTCAAACAAAGGGAGATAAGTATCGTCTTCGGGTACATCATCCAAATTACCAAAAAACACCTGTTCATCATCATGGGGGCGATAAAGCTGCATAGACAAAACCCCCGGTAGATTGATATTGGGGGTATTGGTCTCGGGATTCAATGTAACGGCACCCGTTTTATGGCAAAATTCGCAGAAGACACCCTCGGTTTCAATACCATTAAGAGTATTCATGTTCACCTGATAAGCGCTTTCGGCATTGAGAGCGGCGGCAGGGGCATGGCAGGTCGCACAATTGCCACCTAAGTCTGGATAATCGAGCCGGAAACCCACCCCTACCCCATCTTGTCCCAATGATGGCGCTAAGGGAATTTCAATGCCTGCTGCCCGATCAAATTCATACAGTGTGGCTGCCCCTTTCGTCCCGTTCAAATCCGTGCCATTATAGAGGCTTAAAACTCGCGGATTCACAGCGGATCGGGCATGAGCATCCCCTAACCATTCGTCGTAACACACATGACAGTTGGAACAGGCGAGTGAACCTGTCGTGTCCTCATGCGAAAACCAAGCATAATCCGGATTGTCGGTGGTGGTGTAGCGAGTTAAGGTAATGGCAATGGGCGTATCGGCCTGTTTCACTTCGGATTCGCCTGTCAGATACCCAAGCGACCACGCCGTCACCTTAATCGGTTTATCAAAGGGACTCGTCTCTAATTCAAAGCGCCCATTTTCATCCGTGACGGTAAAAGTATCCGAGGTGCGTACCCGTACCACCGCATTCGCAGCAGGCCCCTCTTCGGTCATGACTTGGCCCGTCAACACGACCTTTTCGGGTTTTAGAAATACCCACGCCACCCCAATAATGAGCAAGCCCATACCAAGCAACAAGGGGGCCATCCATTTGACACGCAACACGGCGCTACCCCTCTAACACAATGTTCAATTCAGGATGCCCGGTCAAAATGGCGGTCAATCGTTCGTCCAACGGCAGACCAGTGGGGATCACACGAATTTCAGCAGGCCGTCCCCCACGCAAAATATAATAGGCTAGATTGATGTGTGTCATGGCGGTGTTCGCTTCTAGGGATTCAAAAACAGGCAGGGTTTGGGCCGATTGCTGCCAAACCTCTTGCACAAAACTCTTGTTGTAATAATCTGCCGATTGGAAATAAGGATCATTGGCAATTTCAGACGAGGGGGTCAATTGGCGTCCCCATAGCAGCAGCAGCAGGGCGATCTGGTCATGATTAACAATATCTTCGGAGGCGACAATCAGCGGGGTATCCAGCTTCAAATCATAGCCGTGATCGGGGCCAAAAGTCGTCAGCGCCACATCTACCAAAGTCATGGTGAGACGCATTTTGTCTTTAAGCTGAGGGATAGCGTTAATTTCGGCGATTTTTTGCTGGAAGGTTTCGGCGTCACGATGCAGCACCATGCGGCTGTGATCGCTAATGTAGCCCACCGCATTTTTTAATCCGAGGGTTGCCCCCGCCAACACATGTTTGCCGAGGCGTGGCAGATTGACGATGTGATCTACCCGATCTAAGATTTCGGCAACTTGCAACTCATTGCCCCAACTGTGGTTGCTGACCGAAGGCACACCGGGAATATAGGCGCTTTCAAAAGGTACTTCCTCAAAACAATGTACCGTCGCCCCGGCTTCTTCTGCCGCTTGTAAGAGGCCATTTGTCTGCATGACCCCGCGTGTCGAACCATCGGTGCGGGTTGCCAGATGGCGCACAAAATACGCCCCACTCATGTCCCCGACATACACTTGGCCTGCCCCATATTCCCATAACACATTAATCACACCCTTCAAGACCGCTGGGGAAGTCACGGCGGGCGGAGCGTAATAGGAATTACTGGCGACCTTCACAAACACCGACTGACCACCCTTTAACCAAGACATATCGGTGGCAGTCAGCATGGTTGACCGTACCGCATCATTAACAGCGGTCTGTGCTGGATCAAAATGATGAATTAGAACAGGGGGCAACTTAGAATTGGCATGAACGGCACGAGAGCGAAGTGGAAGTGTTGATAGCAGTCCTGCCCCCATCATGCCGAGAAAACGTCTTCTTGAGAAGGACATTTTTAGGCTCCTGAGTGCATTCGGATATGCCCATTTTATCCAACTGACCGGAGCGCCTAAAGTGACTTTCCACACTTCTTTATGTAGATCAAGTTCATTTTGTCGTCAGGCGGGCCGTTTCTGATACTTATCATAAATGTGCATAATGATGAATAGTCAAATCACCCCCAACGCCAATGCCGCCAGCACATCACTGGGATAATGGGCGACTAAATAGACGCGACTTACCCCCACTGCCAACACCCATACCCCCGCTAGCACCGCCCATGCACGATGTTGTGTCCGCCACAACCATACGGCCAATAAGCCATAAAATGCGGCGGCACTGGTCGTATGCCCACTTGGAAAACTATAGCCATGTGTGGTGGTGAGTGGCAGAAAAACATCGGGCCGTGCTCGTTCAAACAGACGCTTCAACACAATGCTACTTATTTCCAAACCCGCCATCACTGCCAAAAAGGTGAGAGCTTGAGGCTTATAGTCTGCTCGCCAAAGCCAGATCGCCACCACGCCAGCTAATCCAATGGCAAAGATGCTGCCTGTCCGAGTAATCCATTGCATGAGGGTGTCTAACAGCGGGGTGTGGTATTGATGAACGAGCCGCATCAAGCTCGTATCCCATTCTGGTTCATTTTTAGACTGGATGGTATAGGCCAACGTCAAAAACACCAAAACAGCCATCACCACGCCTACCCAACACATTAGGCTGATGGCGGATACGTCATTTGTCGTAAATCTCTTCATACTGTTCTATTGACCCATTCATTCGGATTATTGAATGCTATACACGCTTAATTGCCAACAGCGCCGCAAAACGCTAGACTCTTCTCACAAGATGGGGTCAAAAAAAGCCCCGCCATCCAATCACTATATTCTTTTAGTCCCCCAAGAGAATTTCATGAGCCAATCAACAATCGCTGCCAGTTACGACGCCATTCCGTATCCCAATTTAGGCTACAGCCATACCCATCCCGACCACCTAGCGACGCTTGCCACGCTGCTTGGGCTAAACCCTGCCTCACCCGAAAATTGCCGCGTGTTGGAACTGGGCACAGCCAGCGGGTGGAACATTATTCCTTTTGCCTATGCCTTCCCTGAATCGCAGTTTGTTGGTATTGACATCTCGCCTGTTCAAATCCAAGAAGGCCAAGCTGCCATTCAAACGCTTGGTCTGCAAAATATCCGTCTTGAAGCCTGCGACATTTTGGAAATTACCTCCGACCTCGGCGAATTTGATTACATTATCGCGCATGGGGTTTATTCATGGGTGCCTACCGATGTCCGGGATGCCTTGATGCGGGTTTGCAAACAGAATCTTGCGCCCAATGGCGTGGCCTATATCAGTTATAACACCTATCCGGGGAGTTATATGACCCGTATGGTGCGGGAGATGATGCTCTATCATACTCGTAGTGCCGCTACCCCTTTTGAAAAAGCGGAAGGGGCGCGGGACTTTATGGCGTTTCTGCGTGAAAACAACACCATCCCCGAAAGTGGATTCGCCGCTTTCCTCAATACCTACTCGGATATGCTGCAACAGCGGTTGGAACATGCCACCTCGCGCAGCAATTCGGTCATTCTCCATGATGAACTTGCGGAAATTAATGACGCCCTCTATTTTCATGAATTCGCCAGCCATGCCGCCCAACATGGCCTGCAATATTTGGTTGAGGCTGAATTTCCGACCGTGATGGTCAACAATCTAAAAGACCCGGTGATTGATGCCATCAAAGAATTCGCCGGGGATATTATCGAGACCGAGCAATATTTGGATTTCCTGCGTAACCGCAATTTTCGCAAAACCCTGCTCTGCCATGCCGAAATCGAATTGGAGCGCACCATCAAATTAGAACGGGTCACAACCTTTCGGGTCAGTTCAATGGCGCGTCCGGTCAATAATGAACTCGATATTGCCTCGGTGTCGCCGGAAAAATTCGGCGCATCGGATAACGCGACCTTCACCACCGACCATCCTCTCTCCAAAGCAGCCTTTTTCTATCTGAGCGAGGTCTCGCCCCAATCTATCCCGTTTAGGTCGTTGTTTATCGCCGCCCGCAACATTTTGTCGGAATTTGCGCCACAGCCAGAGGATGCCGCCAGCATCAACCGCGAAGCCCAGATTCTCGCTGCCAATTTATTACAAGCCTACAGCTATAGCACCAACCTCATCACCTTTTCGCTGACCGCCCCGCGTTACACCACTGAACTGAGTGAATATCCCACCGTCAGTCCAGTGGCACGTTATCTGGCCCGTTCATCGCTCCTCGTCCCCAATATCCGTCACGAGCGCGTGGAATTGGATGCCATCAGTCACTTTTTGCTGATGAAATTGGATGGCACCAATAACCGGGTTGACCTCATGAACGCCCTCCTAGATTTGTTTGGCAAGGGGTCGTTTGCTTTCCAAATCAACAACGAAACGGTCACAGACACGGACAAAATCAAAGAAATTTTGGAAACCCAACTGAATTTGACGATGGAATGGTTTACCCACGCCGCCTTATTGGTCTCATAAAGGAAAAGGCTATGTTTTTTCATCCATTATATAAAGGCAAACTCGTTCGTCTGGCCGCCCCCACCCCGGACGATTATGTGATTATGTCAAAATGGACAGAAAACGATGAGTATATGCGGTTGATGGATACCGGGGCCGCGCGTCCACTTTCCGCACAAAGTAGTGAGCAGTGGGAAAAAAATCTGCGGGATGACCCCAATCTATTTTTGTTCCGCTTCCGCACCCTTGCTGACGACTTGCTTATCGGCTCTGGGGATTTGGAGGTCATGTGGGCCAATCAATCGGCTTTTTTAGCCATCGGTATTGGCGATCCCGATTATTGGGGCAAGGGTTATGGCAGCGATGGCCTACAGCTATTGCTGCGCTATGGCTTCAATGAATTGGGCCTACACCGCATCGGCCTGAATGTCATCAGCAACAACACCCGTGCTATCCGCGCCTATGAAAAAGCGGGATTTAGTTATGAGGGTGCTCAAAAAGAAGCGGTCTATCGGGATGGGCAGCGCTTCGATATGGTCTATTATGGCATTCTGCGCCGCGATTGGGCCGCTAGTCAATCATAAAAAGGATAGGCCAAACACCCATCCTTCTAACAAATTAGCTGTACCCCTATTGCTCGTAAGCTCCCCGATCACACATTTCGGTGGAACGCAGATTACCCAACAAATCTTCGGTTGGGCACAATGTAGCATCCGCCGAGTCTAGAGCCGGACTGCTCGGCAGCAGGGTCAGATCATAGGCCATGCCCGCCAGCGGCCCGGTTAATTGGGGGTCATCACAAATATCATGGCTGCCCGACGCGGTATAGTCATTGGTAATTCCACAGTCCAAATTTTTGACCCCATAGGCGATGTTGTAATCCGAATCGAGTTTCAGCCCCCCACAACCTTCCTGATAAAAATAGAAGGTGATGTCCGACGAATCAAAATAATCGGTATCACCCACCACAACACTGTTCCGCAGTTCGATACGTTCGTTCCCGTTACATTCAAAACCTTCACGTGGCCCTGCGCCGATAAGACCATCGCCCTGTCCATAAATCGTGGAGTTGACGACACTCATTTGCTCCCCGCCTGTATAAACGATTTGTAGGGCAGCACCCAGCGCCCGACAGTGATCCACCCAATAGGTAAACGGTTGGTCTTCAAAAAAAGCACAGTTACCCACCAAGAGGCTGTTGGTAATCGTCGTCTGTCCAGTCACTTTGATTTGATTACCCGCGTTACCTTCCGCCCACACACGATTTAGGGTAATCGTTCCTCCTAGCGTGTGATAGAGCAGGTCAAGCCCGTCGGAGGTGTTATGCAAAAAAGCGGAATCTTCAATAATCCAATCCCCGCCTGTCTCTGCCTCGCCAACGCCATCCCCATAACCGCCTGCCTCCTGTCCCCAACACCCAATCGGTTGATCCACCGGGTAGGGTTCACCGCAGCCATTCCATTCCACCACCCAATGGCGAAAGAGCAGCGTGCCGGAATTAGAATCGCCATTATCATCCCACAAATCGCCATCCCAACCGACTGAGCCATTCCCCGCTACCCGCACATTCTCTACCGTCCAATCGGTGAGCCGTCCTGCATGGACACCACCCGCGGCCAACCCGTGAATATTCAAATTCCACAGATGTGCATTGGCAGAATCTTCGGCATACAGGCCATAGGATGCCCAATCCCCATACGGCGCGACATCACGTTCACACCCCAACTCACCGGTATGATTTTCGATGCAACCGGAGTGGTCGGTAATATCCAGACATGCTAACTCGACGTTGTTGGTATCCGTCATATTGACGATAAACCACGGACGACCCGTACCCCATAATTCCGGCGGGGCAGGACATTCAGCATCCCATCCTATCCCCAAAATGCGCGTTGGCTGGTCGGGGGAGGGGCCACTTGGAATGGGGGGCATTACGCAGTCATATGACCCAATCTCATCACACATCTCCGCGCCCGGTGCGCCATAGCCCATCGCATAGCTTCCCGCTGCAATCAGTAGAGTGTCTCCGCCTACGATATGGGGAGTGTTAGCGGGGGGTAGGGCTTGAAAGGGGTGATTCCACGCGCAGGGCTGTTCCGTGCCCGTGCCAGAATAAGCGGCATCCACAAGACCCGTGCATTGTTCAGCGCTGCCCCCGTCGGGCCGTACATAATAAACCGTGCTGGCGTTCTGGTGTTTTAGCTTAGGGTTAGTGGGGGCATTCGTTGCGTAGGCAGGCGTGAAGATTACGG
Organism: Anaerolineae bacterium; assembly: GCA_021463865.1. Classification (GTDB taxonomy): domain Bacteria; phylum Chloroflexota; class Anaerolineae; order Aggregatilineales; family J027; genus CFX10. The sequence continues at coordinate 140,183 of JAJTXY010000001.1, read as the reverse complement.
GGAGAAAAAGAATAAGCACGATGAAGCGAGTCATAACGTAACTCCTCGGCTATTTTTTCTCCCATTATACGCTCTAATTTCTAAGCACGATGAAAATGCGGCAACACATCCCGCGCCATTTTTTCTAAATCGTCAATATTGTCGTAATCCATCCATTGCAGCATGAACCGTTCGATGCCCGCCTCGACCCACGCGCCGATTTGGTCAACCACCGCCGACCCTGTACCTACAATTAGGCCACGATCAGTAATCAATTCAGTTGCGCTGGGCTTTCCGGCAAGGCGGGCCGATAATTCGGCGTCGGTGGGTTCATACACCACCTGAGTCATCAACGAGCGTTTGACCGACTGCCGTGTCCTGCCACGCTCATCCAATAATTGATCGAGCAGTGCGTTGCGTTCCTTAAATTGTTCCAATGGAATAAACACGGCATTCCATTCATCGGCATATTTCGCCGCTAAGGGGAGGGTACGTTTTGGCCCGCGTCCACCAATCAGAATGGGAGGGCCACCTTTACGTGCCGGACGTGGCAGCAAAATCGCCTCATCCAACGAAAAATACTTACCCTTAAATGTCACCGGGGTATCGCTGTGTAGGAGTTGTTGGGTCATTTCCAACGCATCCGTCAGCATCTCAAAGCGGGTCGGCACATCGTAAAATGGAACCCCGAACAGCCGATGCTCCCGTTCCTGCCAACCAGCCCCCATGCCCAACACCAACCGCCCCCCACTTAGATCATCCACCTGTGCGGCCATGCGAACTGTGATTGAGGGGTGGCGAAATGTCACCGGTGTCACCAATGGCCCAAATTCGATTCGTTTGGTGTGTGTGGCGGCGTAGGTTAACGACACCCACAATTCCAGTGAATCATAATCCGGTGGATTGGCGTTGGTAAAATGATCTGACCGAAACACACATTGATAACCAAAATCTTCAGCGACTTGTAACAATCTTTTCCAGCGTGCCCAATTTAAATCATGCTGTCCTTCAATCATGATACCAATCTGTGCCATCGAAAAATTCTCCTTCAATAATTTCGCCATTGCATAATCTCTACTTCGTTATGCCACAAAAGTTTTTGTCCGACATCAACCATCGTTTATCTTAATCAAACTCCAACCCATATTGCCCAACGAGTGTTATAGTATAAACACTTAAATGGAAAAGTTGGTTATAGGAGAAAAACGATGATTAACGAATTTAAGAAGTTCATTTTGCGTGGCAATGTCCTTGATCTGGCAGTGGGTATCATCATGGGCTTGGCCTTTGGGAGCGTCGTCAATTCGTTAGTTAACGACATTATCATGCCCCCCATTGGCTATATTCTAGGCGATGTGGATTTCACCAACCTGTTTATCACCCTCTCTGACGGGGATTATGATTCGTTGCAACAAGCCAAAGATGCAGGCGCGGCCACCATCAATTATGGCGTCTTCATCAACTATATCATCAACTTTTTGATTGTGGCCTTAGCACTGTTTATGATAGTCAAAGGCTTTAATACCATGATGGATCGGATGAAGAAAGAAGAAGCAGTGGCGGCTCCGGCTGGCCCCACTACAGAGGAAAAATTGGTGGAATCGCTGAACAAGCTAAACGCCACCCTCGAAAAAATGGAGAAATAGGGGTGTGATTTGGGGCGAATAACATGGAGTTAGGTTCGCCCCTCTTTTGGTTATTTGAGGGGTTCACGAAAATCATAGATGCCGTCACAGATGGCCCACTGCGCCTCACAAACTTCACACGTCAGCCGATCTTCTTGATGGGCTAAATCGGTAGCGCCACACGCAGGGCATTTAAATAACGGGCCATCGAAATTGCCGGCAGGTGATGATCCCTCCGCTAGGTTTTTGGTGAAAATACTGGGAGCATACGCCGCCATTCCACCCGTTGGTTGCAGCCATTTGTCGAGTGTTACCAGTACCGACGTAGGAATTAGCCGCTTCAAGACGCCTAAGCGAAAATACGATACTGCCAGTCGCCGCTGAGTTGTAAAACCCGTCCCATTGAGTGCCTCGGCCATAAAAGCCGGGTGAAAATCGAAATTGAGTTTGACAAATTCGACTGGCTCACGGTTAAACGGATTCCAGCGTTGACGGCGCAGCAAATAGCGCAAAATCGCCTTAAAATTGCGTTTGTTGGCATACTCCAAAACAAACACGGCGTTGGGAGTAAGCGCAGATCGAATTTGTTTTAATACGCTCGGCACATCGGAGATATGATGAATCACCCGAATCAGCGTGGCAGCATCACACACGCCATCAGCAATCGGCAGTTGATAGAGATTCGCCGCAACATACACATAACGATCATTTTTGCCAAGTCGTGCTTGGGCATCTTGCAGCAGGGAGTGGGAATAATCCAACACAATCACCTGCTCATAGCCTTCATATAAATCGGTCAGACGTCCAAAACCCGCCCCCAATTCTAACAGGCGTTTCCCGGTTGGCGGGATTAGGCGTCGAATGGCAATCCGCTCCACCCGGTCTTCATAATCGCGGCCTTTGCCCTCCCAAAAATCTTTTTTATAACCCGACCCTTCATAACTCATGACTTCCGGGGTTTTAACTGGCGAAACACTCATACAGAAAATCCTATTCTCGTGAAAATCAACCCCCGACAGGTGTTGCCCCAAAGGGTGTGAAAGTGGGTGTCACTTGCTGCTGGACAGGTGGGGGGGGTGTTTCGGTTACAGGCGTACCCCCGTCCACTGGCGTGATGGGTGTTGTGCCTTCGGGCGCAGTGGGTGTACCTTCAACAGGCGTACCATCCGGCGCTGGCGATTCAGTGGCGCTTGGTTCAGCGGTCTGTTCATCTTCAAAGCCCTTCCATGGATTGCGTGTGTAATCCGTTGGGGCCATCAAATTGACGTTCCCACTCATCACATCGCCGACAAATGCCGGCACATCGCCCCAATTACTCGGCAAATTCCCCAAAGCGCGGACATAGGGTTCAAACAAGTTTCGGAGGTTGTTAAACGGCTCATGCAACTGGGTTTCGTTCAAGGGAATATCTACGGGTACGTTCAGGCTGACCGGGATGGTCTGCTGTACGGGCACGTTGATATTGATGGGCACGGTCTGTTCAACAGGCACATTTAAAGACAAACGAATCGGCAGGCGTGTTTCAGCGGGCAGCCGAATATCTACCGTCCCTGAAATATTGCCTGCACCGCCCTCAATCGCAAAATAGGCGGGAACGTTGTCAATCACGACATCTTCGGTCAGATAAACATCGGTATTGTCGGAAACAGGCAGGGTGAAATTGATCGGAATTTGATCCGAGACGGGCAATGTAAAATTAATCGGAATTTCGTCGTTGACCTGAATTTCCGTTTGGATACGTGCCTCGTCCAAACCCACAAAATTGCTATGCAGTCCTTGTAAAAGGGGGTCGGCAATGCCATTTTTAATTTGGAAGATCAACAAGACTACAAAAATCAGAACCAGCAGCACAATAAAATTCATAATAAATGAAAACAAGATCGCAAAATTACGAAATGCTATCCAAAGTTCACGCAGGCGCTGCATAGCGTCCCCCTTTGACCAAGAGTTCGCGGATGAATATTACACTATAGCATTGACAGGACCGGCTGCAAAACATACCCCCACTTAGGTAGGCGGGGTATTTTCATCAGTGGTTTCAACCACCGTCTGTTCATCGGATGATTCGCCGTTTTCTTCCATCTCAGATGCTTTCCAAACCTCTTTGGCGTGGTCAATATACAAAACCCCGTTGAGATGGTCAATTTCATGCTGAAAGACCCGCGCCAGCCAATCTCTGGTTTTGATCCGAAATTCTTTCCCGGTACGGTCTTGGCCCTGCACGGTAATGGCGACATGCCGATCCACCATGCCAAAATAGCCCGGAATCGAGAGGCAGGCCTCCACACCTTCGACCATTTCTTCGGATGCTTTGACAATCTCGGGGTTGATGACCACAAACAGCACCCCAGCGTTTTCCCCGTATTCTTCTTTGGATTCTTCATCATCTGGCAACTGAATCACAATCACCCGTTGAGAAATGGCAACCTGTGGGGCAGCCAAACCCACTCCTCCGGCGTCGTGCATGGTTTCAACCATATCCTCGATCAGCGTTTGGAGTTTAGGGTCAGCAAAATTGGTGACCTTATTCGCTTTCTTGCGCAAAATCGCGTTGTGTGGCGTGATAATCTCTCGTACTGCCATGAAACACCTCTATCCATGACCCTATCCTCTTTGCAGATAGGCGTTGGGGTTATTTTACCGTTTTTTCGCTCTGCCGAATACCCTGCCCGTGTAAACGGAATATCAGTGGTCAATTGTGGGTTGCAGGACTTTACGCAATTTATTAATCTCATGGTAGGGCATATTTTTGTATGTCCCCTGTCGTCAGATAACGATCACTTTTGCGGAGGAGCTGTAATGCTACCTTTCAAATTTTCTGGTCAAAAGGCAACGGCTGTTCTTACCCTGCTGCTGTTGTTATCGCTTGTTTTTGTGGCGTGCCGTTCTGATGGCGGTGATGATGAGGAGAGTGGTCGCCCAACGGTGCGCTCATTACCAAGCGTCACCCCTATCAATACGCCCCTGCCGGGAGTTGTATCCCCCACCCCGCTCGTAATAGCAGGCAGTGGGCCATCGCCAACCCCCTTTGGTGGCTTCCCAAGCACGGGAGGCATCGCCCCCACCTTACCCTCAAGGTGGCCTGAAAACATGCAAATTGTGTCGCCTGTCGTGGGCACAGCCATTCGCGGCAATGTCAGCATTTTTGGCAGTGCCAGCCATCCCGACTTTGTACAGTATGCGTTGGAATTTGGCCCAGACCCCAACACAGGCGGCTTGTTCTACCCTATTACGCCGCAGGCCATCACCCAACCAGTGATTAATAACGTGCTAGGGGCATGGAACACTACTACCGTTCCAGACGGCCTCTACCAAGTTCGCCTCCATGTGTATCTCACCGGGGGACGCCAAATCACCAATGTTTTGGTGGGGGGTCTGCGAGTGAGCAACAACACAACCGGGCCGGGTGCCGGTGGGGCAAATCAACCCGGAACTGGGACAGGCTTCTCGGAAAATCGAAATCCTGTCATTAGCCCAATTGCCCCGCTCAATTTGCGGACAGGTGTCTCAACGACTGTCGCATTAGGGGTATATGACCCAGACTATGACACGTTTACCCTGAATGCTTCGACTGATAACCCCACTGTGTTAACCGTTGCTCCGGTTGGTCAAGCCATCACCCTCAACGCGCTGGCCCCCGGCATTGCGACCATTACCGTTCGGGTGGTGGACGCCTTTGGCAAGACCGCCGAAACCAGCTTTTTGGTGACAGTAGCGAATCCTCCCAGCACCAATAGTCCACCCAACATTACGGGTGTTCCAAATCAGACGATGGTGCAAAATACCAATGTGATTCTCCCGCTGACCATCACCGACCCGAACGGCGATACCTATACGTTTACCGTGACCAGTTCGGCCCCCAACATCGTCTCGGCGACGCAAGGCGTGGGGAACAATATCAATCTGGCCGGGCTTAACCCCGGGACTGCCAATGTCACAGTGGTAGCAACCGACAATCGGCAGGCATCGAATTCGATTATTTTCTCAGTCGTGGTCAACCCAGTTGCGCCCACCAATAACCAACCTAGCATCGGTGCAATCGCAGCGCAAACGCTAAATGTCAACGAGGCCCGCGATCTTACGCTCTCGATTTCTGACCCCGATAATGACCCGACAACTTTCACCGCCAACAGCACCAATCAGGGACTTGTAACGGCCCAACCTGTGAACAACACGACCCTACGGATTATGGGAATTGCTGCCGGAACCGCCAATATCACCGTGACCGTAACCGACAGTCGCGGGGGCACGATTACCACGATGTTTTCCGTGACGGTCAATGTCCCGCCGCCACCGAATCAATCACCTGTGATTGGTGTGATTACCGACCAACCGTTAGAAGTCGGTGAAGTGCGCCAAATTGACCTGTCCTTGAGTGATGCTGATGGTGACCCCATCGCCTTTTCCGTGTTATCCAGCGACCCCGGGATTGTCGCGGTTGCCGCTGTGGATGTGGACAGCCTCAACATTACAGGTGTCGCAGTTGGAGATGCCAAAATCACGGTGTCTATTGGTGATGGTCGAGGCGGCAGTGCGTCGGCTTCGTTTTCTGTGACGGTCAATCCCGCCACTGTTCCCAATCAAGCACCTGTGTTAGAACCGATTGGGTCACAAGCAGTTGAGACAGGTCAAACGATTGCTGTCCCATTGGTTTTCAGTGACCCCGATAGTGACTCGCTTGGAATTGAAGCCGTCACCGATAACGCTGCTATTGCCACCGTTTTCCAAAGTGGGGAAGCCACTGTCACCGTCACTGGCGTCAGTGTTGGTACAGCCAATATCACGATCACTGTCAATGATGGGCGGGGTGGAACAGCTGCACGCACCTTCGCTGTTACTGTGACCGCCGCTAACCAATACCCGCAAGTTACAGCCGTTGATCCACAGTCCTGCCAAGTCGGAGGCACGCTCAATCTCGTATTGTCTTATGCCGACCCGGATGGCGACTTGCTAACCTTGACCGCCACCTCCAGCGATACCGCAGTGGCACAGGCCAGCATCAGCAATAACCCGCTGGTCATCAACTGCGTGGGTGCCGGGGTTGCCACTATTACGGTGACTGCCGATGATGGGCGCGGCGGCGTAACCCCGATTTCCTTCGTGGTTAGTGTAGATACACCCAATCAAAATCCGACTATTGCGCAGGTAGACCCACAAACTTGTTCTGTTGGTGAAACCGTCATTGTACCCTTAACCATCAGTGACCCGGATGGCGATGCGGTCAGTATCACGCCGACCACCAGCGATGCCAATGTTGCGAACGTGGCGCTAAATATGGACAGCACCTTGAGTCTGGTCTGTCTCAACGCCGGGCCAGCCACCATCACCGTTTTCATCAGTGACACACGCGGCGGGCAATCCAATATGGCGTTTGGAGTAACGGTCAACGCGCTGCCGACCAGCACATCCACCGCTACAACCGAATTTACCGCAACACCTTCGGCCACCTCAACCGAAACTGAAACACCATCCGCCACACCCACTGAGACGGCCACTACCGAATTTACGGTGACGCCTTCAGCCACTTTGACTGAAACCGCCACGACGGAGTTTACGGCAACACCCTCAGCGACACCCACTGAGACGGCCACCACTGAATTCACCGCGACGGCTTCGGCCACCTCAACCGAGACCGAAACCCCATCACCTACCCCCACCGAAACAGCGACCACACCGCCGAATGAGCCGCCCTTCATTTTGCCTATTGACCCGCAGTCCTGCTTGGTTGAGACATCTTTTGATGTAGGCGTAAATTACGGCGACCCCGACAACGACATCACCGCCCTGAGTGCCTTCTCTAGCGATGACAGCATTGCCTCCGTCCAGCTTGGTGAAACCGCCCTTACGGTGACTTGTAATAATGTGGGCGTTGCGACCATTACGGTTTCGGTGACTTCGGACATCGCCGTTGAAACGACGTTTGATGTCGTAGTCAATGAAGTGCCAAATCAACTGCCCACCATTAACCCCATTGACACCCAAACCTGCGAAGCCGGACAGGAATTGGTGGTGAATTACACCGCAACCGACCCGGACAATGACGTTTTGACCACTACGGCTCTATCTACTGATACGACCATCGCCAGCGTCAGTGTCATTGACAGTTTCTCGCTGGGGGTGGAATGTTTGGTCGCTGGCTCTACTGACATCACCGTAACGGTCAATGATGGACGCGGGGGGGAAGCCTCCACCGGATTCACCGTTGACGTGACCGCCGCCAATCAGCCACCGAGCATTAGCGCCATTGACCCACAGACCTGCGAAATCGGTGATACCCTGACCATCGCGCTCAATGTTGCGGATACCGACAGTGACTCCCTGTCTGTCACGGCCCTTTCCGACAACGAAGCGGTGGCACAGGTTGAGGTGGTAGACAATGCCACATTAAACGTCACCTGCCTAAGCGATGGTTTTGCAACCATCAGTCTCAATGTGGATGATGGGCGGGGTGGCACAAATGCGACGGCTTTCACGGTTAATGTCAGTGTGGCTAATCAATCGCCGACCATTGCGCCGATTGACCCACAAACCTGCGAAGGCAATCAGCCTCTGGTGGTCAATTACTCTGCGACTGACCCCGACAACGACCTGCTGACGACTATCGCCTCATCCAATGATACTGGCATTGCAATTGCCAGCGTGACGGATGCCTTCTCGATTGCGGTACAGTGTCTCAGTCCCGGCACGGCGACGATTACCGTTAGCACCGATGATGGACGCGGCGGCACAGCCAGCGCTGATTTCACCGTTACCGTATCCGCTCCCAATCAACTCCCAACCATTGACCCCATCGCGGCTCAAATCTGCGAGGTCGGGCAAACCCTGACCGTCGCCTACTTTGCCATTGATCCCGATAGCACGCCGTTAACAACCAATGTCTCGTCGGATAATCCAGCCATCAGTGCCAGTCTTGCTGACGCCAACAACCTCAGTATCGTCTGCGGTGATGCGGGTACTGCCACGATTACCGTGACGGTAGATGACGGCTTGGGTGGTACGGCGACAACCACATTTACGGTTGAAGCCACTGCCCCCAATCAAGTGCCGACCATTGACCCCCTCGCGCCACAGGAGTGCGAAGTTGGTCAACCGCTGACGGTAGCTATCAACCCCGTTGACCCGGACGGCGACCCATTGACGGTGACGGCTTTCTCCGATAACGACGCCATTGCAAGCGTTACCGTTCCTGACAATGCTACCCTCAGTGTGACTTGCGCGGCGGATGGTTTTGTAACGATTACGGTCAATGTGGACGATGGACGCGGGGGCACCAATGCGACGGCCTTCGCGGTTAATGTGACCATACCCAACCAGTCACCTGCGATTAACCCGATTGACCCACAATCCTGTGAGGCGGGTCAGCCGATTATCGTCAATTACACGGCGACTGACCCCGAAAATGATTTCTTGACGACGACTGCCGCATCCAGTGACAACAACATCACTTCGGCTAACGTTGCCGATGCCTTCTCGATTGCCGTGCAGTGTCTCACCCCCGGCACAGCAACGATTACCGTCAGCGCCGATGATGGGCGGGGTGGCACAGCCAGCACCGATTTCACCGTGACCGTTGAGGCAGCTAATCAAGCACCTTTGATTGACCCTATCGCCGCTCAAACGTGCGAGGTCGGTCAACCACTCACGGTAGCCATCAATCCGATTGACCCCGAAGGCGACCTGCTGAATATCACGGCATTCTCAGATAATGACGGAATTGCCAGCCCCAGTGTGCTAGACAATGCTACCCTGAGCGTCAACTGTGTCGGGGCGGGTACTGCCACCATTACCGTGAATGTGGATGATGGGCGCGGCGGCACCAATGCGACAACTTTCTCCGTGTCAGTGACTGCGCCCAATCAACCGCCGTCTATCCAACCGCTCACGCCTGTTGCCTGCGATGTCGGTCAACCGTTGGTCGTCTCATATGTCGCCACTGACCCTGATGGCGATTTCCTAACCGTAACCGCCACCTCCGACAACGACAGTATCGCCCAAGCGGTGGTCTTGGATGCTGCTAACCTCAATTTGACGTGTAATAGCGCTGGATTTGCGACCATCACTCTGTCTGCCGATGATGGTCGCGGCGGGGTGAATTCGACCACCCTCACCGTTACAGTCAATGCACCCAACCAAGCGCCGAGCATTAACCCGATAGACCCACAGACCTGCGCCCCCGGCGACACCCTGACGGTTAATTTCAATGCCAGCGACCCCGAAGGCGACATCTTAAACATCTTCCCGCAAGTGGATGTGGACGGTGTGGTTCAGGTCAACCTCGTAGATAATGCCACCCTCAGCGTGACCTGCCTTAATGCGGGGGCAGTCAATGTAACCCTAAATCTCGATGACGGACGCGGCGGCACCAATGCAACCACCTTCTCGGTACAGGTTTCTGCTCCGAACCAAGCCCCCACCCTTGATGCCATCGCACCACAAGCCTGTGCCCCCGGTGATACTCTCACTGTCGGCGTACCGACCTTCGACCCAGATGGTGATTTCATCACCACCCAAGCCTTTGCCGATAACGCAGGCGTCGCGCAGGTCACGGTTCTCGACAGCACCAATTTGAGTGTAGTCTGCGTCGGCCCCGGTATCGCGTCTGTTTCAGTCAGTGTGGATGATGGACGCGGCGGCACGAATTTGACTACCTTCACCGTTGAAGTCGTGGCGGCAAATCAAATTCCGACCATCGCCCCGATTGATCCACAGTTCTGTGACATCGGTCAATCCCTGCCCGTTTTGATTGGCGTCAGCGACCCCGACGGCGATGTTGTAACCGTCTCCGCTGCCTCCAACAACGATGGCATCGCCCAAGCCTTTGCCGCTGATGCCTCAACCGTCAATGTCACCTGCAACAGTGCGGGTACAGCAACCATCACTGTCAACGTGGATGATGGACGGGGTGGCACGGTACAAGGTTTCTTTGATGTCACTGTGAATGAGCCGACGGTGGTTACTCAGGGCTTTGACATCAACGCCTACCCGATTCTGCCGGATGTCGCCGAACTCTATGATGAACTCCTGCCTGTCTATCAAAATGGTGTGTTTAATCTTGGTCGCCGCAATACGGTCTTTTCGGTAGTGGGGGATGAGTCGTTGGGAGATATAGACTTCTTGGATGATATTGCGCTCGGCAGCTACGATCTCGGCAGCTATACCGACCTGCAAAATATCATCAATCACTACAGCATCCAACCAGCCCATGATGTGTTGGGTGATTCAGCCACCAGCTTCAACGTCACCAGCGCGGCGGCAGGCGAAGGCTGGACAATCGAAAATGTGTTTGACCCAGCCTATGCTAATCCAAATATCTGCACCCCCGGCGAAACACCTTTCGATTGTGAACTGCGCCTCTCACAACCGAGTGTGGTGTTCATCAGTTTCACCCCAACCGACGCCACTGCTACCGATGTGGAGACCTTCCGCTCCAATTTGCAGCAGATGGTAGATTCCGCGACGACAAGCGGCGTCATCCCGATTTTGACGACCCTGCCCGATGATGGTTCGGTTGGTCTCGATGTCCTCAATCAATACAACGAGGTCATTGCGACCATCGCCACCGATTCGAATGTACCGCTCTGGAATCTGTATCTCACAATGCAGGATGCGACCAACGGTGTGTACTCAGTCGGCGGCTTCGGCTCGATGGACTTGACCGATGCGGCCCTGACTTCGGGGGTCAATCGTCGTAACGTCCACGCGCTGTTCATCCTCGAGTCGCTGCGGCAGACGTTCTTCCAATAAACCTCAAGTATCTGAAAATCACGTCCTTTCGATGTAAACTATTGAGGGGACGTGATTTTTGTTTTGGAGAAACCGTGATTCACATGACCAATATCGAGAGACTTGAACAAATTTTGGCAGGTATGACACGCGGCGAAAAAGCACAAGTGTTGCAATGGGTCGTACAAGATTTAGGGGATGCCTTCCCCGGCATTGATAGCAATGAAGGCGTTTCCGGCGGAGAACCTTGTATAGTACGTACTCGAATTCCGATTTGGGTATTGGTCAGGGCGCGACAGGTTGGCATCACCGAAGCAGATTTGTTACGGAGTTATCCAACGTTACGAGCCGAAGATTTGGCTAACGCATGGGCCTATTACCGCGCCCATCGCCAAGAAATTGAACAGCAGATCGAAGAAAACGAGTTAGCCTAGACATGGCAAATATCTACGCCAATGAAAATTTCCCCTTGCCCGTAATTGAAGAACTCCGACAGTTGGGCCATGATATCTTAACTTCCTATGAAGCGGGTAATGCCGGACAAGCCATTCCAGATGATAAGGTGCTGGCATATGCGATTGAACATGGGCGGGTTTTGTTGACCCTCAATCGGAAACATTTTATACGCTTACACAATGAGAATTCAGCCCATAAAGGCATTATCGTTTGCACGGTTGATTCGGATTTCGCGGCTCAAGCCCACCGAATCCATGCGGTTTTAGAAGATAATCTACAGATGGATGGGCAACTTATTCGGGTAAACCGCCCATGATGAAATCAGAGTATTCAAAGGCAAAGACCTTGTTTCCTCAAAGTGATTCTATCGCAAGTTAACGAGATAGCCCTATGAGTGATATACCGGGATTTCTATTCGCAATTATTTGGACAGCAGTCGTGATTTTCAATTCCAACAGGCTCATGGCTGGGAAATGGAGATTTAGAGCATACCGTCTAACTAGAGAAGAGGAAATTCGGTTTGGTCGGCTGATGTTGAGTGGTGGCATACTCTTAGGAATTTCATTCATGATTTGGTCATTGACTGAAACCTCTTTAGCCCTTTGTCTTTTATTGCCCGGTTTTCTTATATGGATGAACTTATGGTGGAGTTGGCATCAAGTATATTTACGCGAGCGAAACAGGTGGTTTTAAAATCGAGGTATATCCTTTGAACCCAGCCGACTTAGACACACTTATTGCTCAACTCGCCTCATGGGGCGTTATTTTCGAACCCGGCCTCTCTGACGACAAAATTAACCAAATCGAGCGAGATGGTAATTTCCACTTCCCGCCCGACTTAAAATCACTGCTCCAAAGAGTATTGCCCATTGAGGACAATCGTGGATACAAAAATTTTCCGAATTGGCGTGCCGAAGGTGGCAAGCTGATTGAAAAGCACCAAGAGTTTTTGCTAGACGGGATTATTTTTGATGTTACTCAACAAAGAATCCCTTACTGGCTCGAAAACTGGGGAGAAATGCCAGCCAATATGGACGACGCTGTTGAAATTGTGAAACAAGTTTTTTCAGATGCACCGCGTCTAATTCCCGTTTACGGACACCGTTTTATTTCCTCCGAACCGCCATTATCTGACAATCCCATTTTTTCCATTTGGCAGACTGACATTATTTGCATGGGAAATAATCTGGTTGATTACTTCTACAATGAATTTGGCCGAGAAAATAGACCAAGTGGGCAGTTCCGCCAAATCCCATTTTGGGATGACTTATATATGGCGAATAATGCATCGTTTATCGTCAACTATCACACAACAGATGTTGCTGAGGGATTGAAACGATTGCATTCAAAAGATGCCAGAGCCTATATAGTAAAATTTGGCTTTAATGGAAATCTTCGCATCCAATTTACCTGTTCTCATGAGCAATTTATCTTAAATGGAATCATCCCAACAATCGACCTGAATTCGAATCAATTGCAGCAATTGGAAGCATTAGGTTGGAAGCGAGCCAATTCATATTATTCCTATGATTGGCGAGTTATCTCTAAAGCCGTTGATTACTATACCGTTGCAACCCTTATCGTAGACACACTGGTCAAAGCATATGGATTTGACATTCGCTATCAAACAATAGAAATTAATATACAGTGATTTGGCACAATCCCCGCTTGACTTTTGCCCTTGATTTCGCTACGATTCTGAGTTATTGATAAACAACTTAACAATAACGATACTCATCCAGAGCGGGGGAGGGACCGGCCCAGTGAACCCGCAGCAACCCCTTTGTTTCATCAGCAAAGGAAGGTGCCAATTCCGGCAGATTTTCTGGAAGATGAGTGTGGCCCCATAAGTCTGCAACTTATAGCGCCCCTCATCCTGTGTACCTGATTGAGGGGTGTTTTTACGTCACCCCCTTGCCCATATCCATAAAACAGTAGTGGGAGAATCCATGACTAAACAGCGCATCTATACCAACCGCCGCTATCTGGACGCTATTGCCGACCATGTGCTGATTTTTGACGGCGCGATGGGTACGCAAATCCAGCGCCACAAACTCACGGCGGATGATTTCGGTGGTGAACAATACAACGGCTGCAATGACTTCCTTGTCATTACCCGGCCCGATGTGATTGAAGGCATCCACGCCAGCTATTTTGCGGCAGGCTGCGAAGTCGTCGAGACCGATACCTTCCGTTCCAATCGACACACCCTCGGCGAATACGGCCTGCAAGACCGCGTATTGGAAATCAATCGTGCGGCTGCATCCATAGCACGTAAAGTTGCAGATCGTTTTGAAGCCGAGACCGGCATCCCGCGTTTTGTGGCAGGCAGCATTGGCCCCAGCGGATTTTTGCCCTCTTCCGATGACCCCGGCCTCAGCGCCGTGACCTATGACCAACTCGCCGAGATTTTTGGCGAACAAGCACAGGGTTTGGTTGAAGGTGGCGCAGATGTGCTGCTGATTGAAACCAGCCAAGATATTTTGGAAGTGCGGGCGGCGGTCTATGGCATCAACCGCTATTTTGAGCAATCGGGGCAGCGCATCCCCCTCCAAGTTCAAGTGACTTTGGATGTCAGTGGACGTATGCTGCTCGGTACAGAAATCGGCGCGGCACTGGTAATTTTGGAAGGCTTGCCGGTAGATGTGATCGGCCTCAACTGCTCGACTGGGCCGGAACACATGCGTGCCCCCATCAAATATCTGGTCGAAAACAGCACCAAGCCGATTAGTGTGTTGCCCAATGCGGGCTTGCCAATCAACGTAGATGGTGAAGCGGTCTATCCAATGCTGCCTGAACCATTCTCTGAGATGATGGCGGAATTTGTGGATTGGGGCGTCAGCGTGGTCGGCGGTTGCTGCGGGACAACGCCCGAACACATTACCCATTTGCGTGAGGCCGTTACCAAAGGTCAGCCCCATCGCCATGCTCCGCACCGCGAAGTGACCACCGAGCCACAGGTTGCCTCGGCCATGCGGAATATCAGTTTGATTCAAGACCCCGGCCCAACCCTGATTGGCGAACGGGTCAATAGTCAAGGCAGCCGCGCCGTCAAGAAAATGCTGCTCAATAACGACTATGATGGCATTTTGAATATCGCGTTGGATCAGGTCGAAGGCGGCGCACACATTTTGGACGTCGGCGTGGCCCTGACGGAACGACCTGACGAAGCCGACCAGATGCGTACTCTCGTCAAAAAATTGGCGATGTCGGTATCTGCCCCCCTCGTGATTGACACTACTGAAGCGGATGTGGCAGAGGCGGCCCTTGCGGTTTATCCCGGACGTGGCATCATCAACAGCATCAATTTGGAAGACGGCCTCGCTAAAATCGAGCGCACCGTCCCGATTGCCTTGAAACATGGGGCCGCCGTAATCGCCCTGACGATTGATGAAACGGGCATGGCCCACACCGCCGAACGCAAATTAGAAATCGCCACCCGTATCCGCGACATTTGCGTGGATGACTATGGCATGAAACCCGGTGATTTGATTTTCGATGTGTTGACCTTCCCTGTCACTACTGGGCAAGAGGAACTTCGCAATGATGCCAAAGAAACCATCGAAGGCATCCGGCAGGTCAAGGCCAATCTGCCCGGTGTGCTGACCTCACTCGGCGTTAGCAATGTCAGTTTCGGCATTTCACCCGCCGCCCGTGCTGTCCTAGATAGCGTGTTCCTCTATCAATGCCTGCAAGCAGGTTTGGACATGGCGATTGTCAACCCCAAACACATCAAACCCTATGCCGAAATTCCCGACGAGCAGCGTCAACTCGCTAACGATTTGATTTTTAATCGCCACATTGACGCCCTACCGAAATTTATTCAATATTTCGAGGAAAACCAGATTGCCCTCGAATCCGGCGCGGTTGCCGACCCCACCGAAGGCATGACCGCCGAACAAGCCCTGCATTGGCACATTGTCCACCGCAAGAAAGACCGTGTCGAAGAATTGATTGATAAATCCTTGACTCGTCAAAGCGCGGTGGGAGTTCTCAATAACGTCCTCCTGCCTGCCATGAAAGAGGTCGGTGATAAATTCGGCTCCGGTGAATTGATTTTGCCGTTCGTGCTGCAAAGCGCCGAGGTGATGAAAAAAGCCGTCGCCTATCTGGAAAACTTCCTCGAACGCAAAGAGGGATCAACCAAAGGTACCGTCGTTCTGGCAACGGTCTATGGGGACGTACATGACATCGGCAAAAATCTGGTGCGTACCATCCTCAGCAACAATGG
Organism: Anaerolineae bacterium; assembly: GCA_021463865.1. Taxonomy (GTDB): domain Bacteria; phylum Chloroflexota; class Anaerolineae; order Aggregatilineales; family J027; genus CFX10. The sequence goes on along the minus strand of JAJTXY010000001.1, from coordinate 124,169 downwards.
CTACACCGTGCATGACATTGGTAAGCAAGTCCCCGCCAACACGATTATTCAGGCCGCGATTGACTACAACGCCGACGCCATTGGTCTCAGTGCCCTGCTGGTGAGTACCTCCAAGCAGATGCCGCTGATTGTCAACGAACTTGCCAAACGCAATTTGCATTTCCCAGTGCTGGTCGGTGGCGCGGCTATCAATCGCCGTTTTGGTCGCCGTATCCTATTTTTGGAGGACGGCGGCGAACCCTATCTGCCGGGGGTGTTCTATTGCAAAGACGCCTTCGAAGGCTTGGACGTCATGGACAGGCTCACCGACCCTGGTCAGCGCGAAGACTTCCTAGAGCAAATCATCAGCGAAGGCTACGAGGAACTAGGCCACGCCCGCCCCGAAGTCGCCAGCGCCGCCAGTGGTAAATCAACCGTCCAGCCTGCACCGGATATTCCGACCCCGCCGTTTTGGGGAACACGCACCATTCACAGCATCCCCCTAGAAAACGTTTTCCCACACCTGCACAAACCTGAACTCTATCGGCTGAGTTGGGGAGCGAAGAATACGCAGGGTAAGGAATGGGAAAAATTACAGGCCGATTTTGAGGAACGCCTCGCATGGATGCAGCAAGAAGCCATCCGCAAAGGCACACTTAAACCACAGGCCGTCTATGGCTATTTCCCAGCCCAATCCGATGGTGAAAGCCTGATTATCTATGATCCAAAGGCATGGGAAGCCGAGGGAGACGCCATCGAAATTGCCCGTTTTAACTTCCCGCGTCAACCGAATGGCGATTTCCTGTGCCTCAGTGATTATTTCGCGTCCGTCGAAAGCGGCAAAATGGATGTCTGTCCTCTTCAAGTGGTTACGGCTGGCTCGGCAGCAACCGAATATTTCGATAAGCTGCAAGGCTCCGACCAGTACACCGAAGCCTATTATTTTCACGGCTTGGCCGTGCAGACGGCTGAGGCTACCGCGACCTTTGTTAATCAACACATCAACCACGAACTCGGCATCAACATCAAACGTGGCAAACGCTACAGTTGGGGGTATCCGGCCTGTCCCGACTTGGACGATCACAAAATCGTGTTCCAATTGCTGCCGGAGACAATCAATAAACTCGGCATGGAATTGACTTCTGCCTATCAATTGGTGCCGGAACAATCCACTGCCGCGATTGTTGTCCATCACCCCGAAGCCAAGTATTACAGTGTCGGGGTTAGCCGTGTCGAACAATTGGTCAACGCATAATACCATCCATTGCCTCGGCCCCTCTCCGGTTTTTGGGGAGGGGTTGGGGCGAGGTTGAATGAGGTAAATTCACATGGCAAAAATTCCATTCCGCGAACGTCTGGCTCAAGGCCCAATCCTAGCTGATGGGGCCATGGGGACGATGCTGCATCAAACAGGTGTGCGTCTCCATGCGTGTTTCGACAGTCTAAATGTCAGCGACCCCGGTCTCGTCGCCAATGTCCACCGCCAATACATTGAGGCGGGTGCAGAAATCATCGAAACCAACACCTTCAGTGCCAACCCGCTGAAATTGAAAGAATATAACCTGCAAGATGACACCATCGAAATCAATCAGGCCGGTTATGAATTGGCCCATCGCGTGGTTGAATCCACTTTCGGGGATAATGTCTATATAGCGGGGTCAGTTGGGCCGTTGGGGGTGCATCTTGCCCCGTATGGACGCCTACGCGAAGAACAGGCCTATGACGCCTTCCGCAAACAAATCAGCGCCCTTATCCACAGCGGGGTGGATTTGATTTTGCTTGAAACTTTCAGTGACCTCAGTGAAATTGAAATCGCCATCAAGGTTGCACGCGATGTTCGTGCCGAAATCCCGATTATCGCCAGTATGACCTTTACCCGCGATGACCGTACCTTGATGGGCGATACCCCCGCCGCCGTCACTAAAACTCTGCATCAAGCGGGAGTGGATGTGATTGGTGTCAATTGCAGCAGCGGCCCATCGCAATTGCGCCGTATTTTGAGCCTAATGCAGCGCACCGTTCCCGAAGCACGCTTCTCAGTAATGCCCAACGCAGGCTGGCCCGAAATGGTCAATGGCCGTGTGTTATATCCCGCCACACCGGATTATTTTGGCGACTATGCCAAGTCCTTTGTGGAAGCAGGCGCAACTATCATCGGTGGTTGTTGTGGTACAACCCCGCAGCATATTCAGGCCATGCGGAAGGCCCTTGATGACAAATCTTCCACTCCGGCCATCTTCATTAACCTACCCGAAGCCGAAGCCAATGGCGATGTGGATGTGCTGGAGCAGCCGACTGAATTGCAGCGCAAATTGCAGGCAGGCAAATTTGTTATCACCGTCGAGATGGCCCCACCACGTAGCTTTGTGGCCCAAAAGGTGCTGGCCGCCGCCGAAATGCTGCACAGCGCCGGGGTGGACACCATCAACGTCTCAGATAGTCCAATGGCCCGTCTGCGGATGAGCCCTTGGGCTGTCGCGCATTTCATCCAAGATCAGATTGGTATGGAAACGGTGCTGCATTTCCCCACGCGGGGACGCAATTTGCTGCGGGTGCAAGGCGATTTGTTGGCCTCTCATGCACTGGGGGTACGCAATATTTTTGTGGTCATGGGCGACCCCACCCACATTGGCGATTACCCGGACGCCTTCGATCATCATGATGTTGTACCTACCGGCCTGCTGAGGATCATCAAACATCAGTTTAATCAGGGGATGGATCAGGCTGGGAACTCTATCAGCCAGCCCACCAGCTTTTTTATAGGAACAGCGCTAAATTTCAATCCGCCGAATTTGGATAAAGAGATTAATCTGCTGAAAAAGAAGATTGATGCGGGGGCAGATTTCGCGCTGACACAGCCTGTTTTTGAGCCGTCCGCCGCTGAAAAATTCCTGCGCCGTTACGAGGAATTGATAGGTAAATTGGAAATCCCCATTCTCGCCGGAATCCTGCCCCTCTTTAGTTCCCGGCATGGCAATTTCTTGGACAACGAAGTCCCCGGCATCGTCATCCCCGATAACATCAAAGATCGGATTGAACGGGCAGGTGAGAATGCCGCAACCGAAGGGGTACGTATCGCCCAAGAACTGATTTTAGAATTGAAGGGAATGGTGCAAGGCGCATATTTGATGCCGCCGTTTGGTCGCTATCACCTCGCCGCCGAAATCGTGGATGCCCTAGCCCTGCCCACGCCCTCATAAGCCGATTTCCACAGGAGCGTACCTTTTAGAAGATACGCTCCTTTTTGTTGCCCCATCGTTGTCCAAACGCCGCGCTTCCGTTGGAAAAGTAAGCCCCGCCCATGCTATAGTATCTATACTTCAAAGAATTGAAATTTTATCGGAGAACCCGGATGAAACGGTTACTGCTGCTATCACTGACCTCAATTTTTATCGTAAGTTTCACGATTGCCGCCTTGCCTGCTGCACCTGCCCGTGCCGATGGCTGTCTGGATAATCCCAACACAGGCGGATGCCGTGCGGGGTTGCCCGTGCTGCAATATCAAACCCTGTTGGATGAAATGCTGCTGCACAAAGAACCCGATGTGCGCCCACTGCCCCCCAATGAACCGGAAATCAGCCGCTTTGCCTTCCGCCGCCTCAGCAATACCAATGGCACAGAAGTATTTAACGCGCCCAATGGTACGGTGATTCGCACCATCGCCGCAGGGTTTAATTATGTCTCGGTTGAGGGTCAACAGGACGGCTGGATTAAGATCAACGAGGGCGAATGGGTGCGCGAAAGTGATACCGCCGTCACCCGCCCCAGCAGTTTTGCCGGTGTATTCGTCAACCCCGATTCCAAATATACAATGGCGTGGATTGTCTATCCGGTGAAACCTGCCGCCGCTCCCGGTTATGCTGAAAATCCCGATGCCCAACGCCTTGAGAAATATACTCGCGTCAACATTTTTGCGACGGTGGTGGTCAATGGCTACAACTGGTACCTGATTGGCCCGGATGCGTGGGTCAAACAGATTTATGTTGGCAAGGTGCTGTTTATTGATCGTCCTGAAGGCGTCAAGGGTCGTTGGTTCGCCGTTGACCTCTTTGAGCAGGTCTTGGTCGCCTATGAAAATGACACGCCCGTTTTTGCGACGCTCATTTCTAGTGGCCTGCCGGAATGGAGCACTAATGAAGGGACTTTCCAATCATGGACACGTCTGCGTAATGGCCCGATGAGCGGCGCGGAAGGCCAAACTGACTTCTATAGTCTGGAAAACGTGCCGTGGACACTGTATTTTGATAATTCCATCAGTATTCATGGTACCTATTGGCACGATGGGTTTGGCTATCGGCATAGTCATGGCTGCGTCAATATGAGCATCACCGATTCGCACTGGGTGTATAAATGGAGCGAAGACGGCGGCTATACCCTGCCCTTTGTCCATGTGTGGTCAAGTGGTGAGTATCGCGGCGAATAGACCTAAATCACGAATTTTTCGGGGTGTGTCACAGTGGCACACCCTTTTTGTTTCTCAAAAATAGGAACTTTTTTATACGACCCATCGTCTTACCAAGTGGGTGGGAGTCAAAAATAAATAGTTTTCTTGAGGGAAACATGATGCAAAATTGGTTTTCCAAAGGCAGTGCTATCGCTTTTTTGCTGATAGGTTTATTTGAGTTGGGCCATCCTTCCCATACGGCTCATGCTTGTACCCCTACGTCTGCCACTAACCCCGGCCCACCGCCTATCCAGTACACCATTCAAGATAAAGTGGCTCAAGCGCCCATTGTGCTGGAAGGCACAGTCATCGCGCTCAATAGCGATCTTACCGCGCAGGTGGAGGTGCATCGTTATTTCAAAGGGGATGGCCCCGCAATTATCCCCGTCATGCACTATGGGATAGGCAGCATGTGCCAAGCACCACTGATGCTCGGTGGGCCTATCATCATCTTCGCTAGCCAATGGAATACAGGCGAATATGGAGCTTACTATTTCAATGGGATAGCGACTGCTCTTGCCACTGAAGACACGATCCAACAAATAATCGAAGCCGCTGGTCAGCAACCGATTGTCCCCAATGCCACCTTTACGCCAACTGCTGCCTCGGCTATTCCGCCCTTCGAGGGAGCGGAGCAGGAAGATGACGTTTCCAGCATCCTAGAGCTTTGCTTAATGAGTTTTCTGCCACTGGCAATGGGAATCATCGTGGTCAAACGTCGCATCAATTCATGAGGGCTAACCGATGAAAAATTTTTTATTTCGATTGATGTGCGTCGTCTTTTTGTTGATTGGTCTATTGGCATTCACTCAATGGATTAGCTCCACGTCAACCGCCTATGCCTGTACCCCACCGCCCGGTGGACTGCCTAAATACAATCTGTCCGAGCATGTAGAAATGGCCCCAATTGTGCTGGAAGGCAATGTTATCGCCGTAGACCAAACCACTTTTCCCATCACCGCGATGATTGAGGTTATCAGTTATTTTAAAGGCGGGGGTGGCCCCAACACCCTCACTGTCAGCAACTTTGGGGATAGTTCGATGTGTCTTTCGATGGTCTATGAGGGTAACAACATTATTTTGTTCGCGTCGGGCGATCCATCCAGCGGCCAACTCACAGCCTTCTATGCCAGCCAATTTGATGCCGTTACCCCATCCACGCCCGAAAGCGTTCAAAGGGTGATGGACGCGGTGGGACAGCCTCCAGTTCTCCCCGACATAGCACCGTCCTTGACACCTGAACCGGAAGAGTTTGCATCGGGTGGAGAGGTCAATAACAACCCTATGGTATCTTTTGGGCCACTCGAATTGTGCCTCGGTTTGCTATTCGCGCCGCTGCTTTTGGGGAGTGTGCTAGCGGTTGGTCGAGCCTCAAAGAAATAGATAACTGGTGTTTAAGCCCACCGTGCGCTCTTCGCCATCAAAACGAAGTTTCAAAGGTTCGCCTTTGCGGGCGGTGGCTTCATCCAACAACACGACGCCGGAATTCAATGGGGGATTTTTGAGCCGCAGCAATACATCGGTTGAGCGCGGTCTCACCTCAAATATTTCAAAAAAGTAGTGGGTGAAGATGCCCGTCTTGCCTTGTCGCATGGTTTGTTTGCTATCCTGCACAATCTTCACAAAATCCATGCGTAAGTCTTCTGGACACAGCGCCGCCAACACACCCGATTCATCTACCAATTCTTCGCGGATTTCGCGGAATGGGTCAAGTTCACGTTCTTTGCGTTTACGAAACCACACCCCGAACGCATCGAGATGTTCCGAGCGCATCGAAAAACGCAAATCACGGATATCGGGGTTTTCTAAACGTACTTCAAATGGGGCTAGAACCTGCACATTTTGCACCTGAATCGCCCCGCCCACCGGGGATAATTCATAAATTCCTTTGCGGCGTCGGTTGCGATTGAGCAGCAGCAAATACGATTCCTCTACCATCAAGCGGCACATGGAACCACAACTAACCCGCACTTCCCCTTCCATGAAATTTTCCCTCTCGACTTTCTTTAGCGCGACACATAGGGATTATCGCTAATCCACCACCGCCACGCCATACTAAACCACGGCTCCGGTACTCGTTTACCTAACCCGATACGTGGCCCGGTGCTCACCTGCGTATCTTCAATCGGCGTCCCTTGTTCGATCCACAATCCGGCCTGTTCATCGGTCAGATTCACCCGATTTTGCTGACCATCCACACCAATGGCTAGGGTCAAACGGGCTGGGCCACTTGTCCATTCTTTGGCAGGTCGGTTGGGCCTTCGCTCTGCCATTAAATCTAATCCCTCAACTGGCTCTATCGCCCGGAGCAAGACCGCCGCCGGATGGCCTTCCGGTTCACATGCCACATTCAATAGCCAGTGCATCCCATAGGTCAGATATACATAGGCATGACCGGGATTTTCGTACATCGGCAAATTACGCGGGGTACGTTTTAAGCGACCATGTGAGGCCAAATCATTGACCCCGGTATAGGCTTCCGTTTCGACAATGATGCCGCTCATGCGTTGCCCGTCAATCTTTCTAACCAGTCTTGCGCCAAGCAGTTCCCGCGCCACCACGCAGGCATTCTGGGTATAAAAATCACGATTGAGTATTGTTGGTGTCATCTTTATCGTACTCTTCCAGTAGTGCCAATTGTTGTTTTAACTCAGCTTCATGGCCCATTTCGGCGTTGCTGATAAACCGTTCAAATAAAATATGCCCATCACTGAAGAACTCGATTTCCCAATGCTCACCCGGTATGACAACACATACACAAATAGTCTCCGGGCGAATTCGCTCCAAGCGATACCAGTATTTTTTGTGCTTAAGGTATTCCAAGAAATCTAAGAGTTTTTGAAAGGAATTTTTGCGTGGCATAGTTATTCACTATTCGCCTCAATGTACCACTTCATGACCTACTCTAAAACGCTCTCATCTTCAATATCCCCAGAACTCCTAAACCGCTCAAATTCAATATGCCCGTCCGCAAAAAACTCAACTTCCCACCGTTCACCCGGCACATCCACAAAAACACAAATTGTTTCAGGGCGGCTATGGGTCAGGCGATACCACAACCCCTCATTCTCTAAACGATCTAAGAAATCCAGCAGTTTTTGAAAGGAGCTTTTGTGAGTCATAAGGGAATCTCAATTTCACCGAAAACGATGGGTGATTGTGATGGAACAACTTATATCACTGGATTGCTCCCCTAATTCGATTTTTCCACTTCCCTCACCCGTAACCGTATAGGCATTCCAAGCCATCTCATCAATCGGTGTCGCTTCATTTTCATTGGTCAGGCTCAATTCCAATCGGGCAGCTTCATCAGTAATCACCAACGTGCCATCCGACCAATTCCATGCCCAATCTTCAACCCATACCCGATTTTCATCCGCCCCGGCCAACCCCACCGCGACTCGACTGGAACGGGTTATATGTATATTTTGGCCTTTTTGGCTGTCATCAACGGTAAGGGTTGCCTGTAGAATACCATTCATGGCCCACGCCGATTCGCGTTCTAGGGCAAATGTCTCCGCAACAAAACTGGCCCGATCAAACAACAGGGTGAATGAAATTTCGCAGCCCTCACCGGATAAGATTTCCCACTGTTCGCGTTGAAAGTCAGGGTGCGGGCCAAAATCTTGTGGGAACTGCCATTCATAATCGCCTGTCACCTGCGTGAACCCGATGGCAGGCACTTTCAAATCGCTGCTCATCACATTGGCTTCAGTCGTCACAAGTTCGGGGTCATCCAGTGCTAGAACGACCAGTACTGCCCCGCCGATGATGACCATTAAAAGAATGGCAAGCCATCCATACCACCGCATGATTGAAATTCCTCATGTCGTTTTCAATGTTTCTAATGCTAATAGTAACCAATTTCAGAACAAATGTACAGGTTCTTAAAATTCCTTATGGGCTTTTAAACCTTCTTTGCTATACTGTGGTATATAGCAAAAAAGGATTTAACCAATGCCTTACCTGATTGATGGGCACAACCTCATCGCCCAACTGCCCGACCTAAAACTAGATGACCCCGATGACGAGGCCAAATTAGTCCTGAAACTGCGGAGTTTCAGCAGTCGGGTAGGCAAGCGAGTGGTCGTGATCTTCGATCATGGTCTGCCGGGGGAAGTTTCGACGCGCCTTTCAACCCACAGCGTCATCGTAAAATTTGCCTCCGAACACAGCAGCGCCGATGCCGTCATGCGCGATATTATTCGCCGCACGGAAGACCCCGCCAGTTGGATTGTGGTGTCATCGGATAGTGAGGTGACGGATATTGCCAAAATTGTGGGGATGCGCTGCATTACTGCCCATGATTTTGCCCCGCAGTTGAAGGCTACCCCCAAAGTAAACCCCAAAATTAAAGCGGCCCAACAAGCCGTTAGCAAAAAAACCAATCCGCGTCTCTCCCCTAAAGAGGTCGAGGACTGGATGAGTCTGTTTGCGAAAGACAAAAAAGACTGAGCCTAGCTATTCTTCTTGCCCATATACAGTGGAATGAATTCGAGTGAATTTGGCAGGGCGGCCATCGCTTGTTTGTCCCCCGGCAGCATCAACGCTTTGGGATCACGCTGCAATTGACGGGCTGCTTGATAGGCCCCGGTCAATGTTTTCCAATCGGGGTGCGTCCATTTTTCCGGCACGGTCAGACACGCCATCACGCGCTGTAATGCCTGCCCTGCTGGACTATTCCATTCCACTTCGGGCTGTTTAGGAACACCGGCAATCGCCGATTTTGCTTGTTTTTGCGCGTCCTGTTCGTTACCCATTTTCTTAAAGACACCCTTTGACATCTTCTGCATCAATTTGTCCACCTGCCCCGCATCCACCCCCTGCTCTTGGGCATATTTCTGCAATTCAGGTGGCAAATCGGTCAATGTCGTGGCAGTCGTTTGGGCAGTGGGTAGAATAGCAGTCATGATCGCCGACTGCTGCAAATCGGCCTCACTTAAGCCCGGACGCAAAAACGCCATTAATCCGACCATGCCATCCGCTATTGTACCGACTTCAAACTGCTCGGCAGATGTATAGACGGCTTTTATCACGGACATCCCCGCCAAAATGTCGCGGGCTACCTCATCAGGCCAAACCTCGTTCGGCGCAAAAATCAACCGTGACCATCCACCCTCTAGTGATCCCATAAAACCGCGAACACGCTGCTGCAATCCGACGGGTGTACCTGTCCCTCCAGCAAATGGGTCATAAAAGGTATAACCCAATGCTTGTAGGCTGTTTTTTAAGTGGGTTTGGAGATCAGACGGGTTGCTGTTCGGGAATAGGTACCATTGGGCTAAGGTCATTTTTTTGCGGCCTCCACAATCGTCACGATATTTGAAATTTGGATGAATCCCAAGCGCAGATAGAGGCGGGCATCATGTTCTGGCATCCCCACGCTGTAGATGACGCCACAGCCGTTGGTCTGGGCAAATTCCACCGCCATCTGAATCAGCGTTTCCTCTATCCCAAACCCTCCCCACGGCCAGACCACGGCGGGTTGATCCACATGGGCCACCCCTTGATCGAACGTCACTTGAATGGCCGCTGTGGGAAAGCTGTGATAGAGACCAATCAAAAATACCCCATCGCCACGTTGAAAGGCTTCTTCAAAAGGCTGAACGGCTTGGGGGTCAATCACATGGTCATCTACCCCATAGTATCCGGCGCGATAGGTACGCCACCACACCGCGAAATCTTCATGGCTGACGGCTTCTTGAATTTGCAGATGGGGTTGATCGAGTGGCACGGTTCCAAACGGTTTTTCACCCTCTGGTACCGGCCCATACAGCGGCATATAGAGCCAAACAGGAGTATTCAGGTAATGTTGAAAGCCGTGTAATTCGAGATGTCGTTGAAAGGCGTCGGGGAAAAGGGCATCCAGATATTGAAAATGGGGCCAACGCCCTCGTTCTTCAAGTGTGTCAAATCCCCGCTGTACATCCTCACCCCGCGCCCACGTAATCCCCTGATGGGGAATGACCAAACTGTACGCCGGGTCAAATTCAATCGGATGAAACACCACCCCCGCCGTATGAAACTCGGCATAGGCCGCACCTGCCCGCCGTTGTTCGGTGAGCAGGTGGTTTTGGATCAACCGGAGTTCGCGGCGTTGGTGGTGATTCAGCGTCATCGTATCCCTATGCAACCGTGCCTTCACGCAGGAAGTTACGCAGCACTGTATTGAGGATACCACCATTTCGATAGTAATCCAGTTCAACCGGGGTGTTGATACGTGCAATCGCGGCAAATTGCGATTCTGTGCCATCTTCACGGGTAAACCTTACCACTACCTCTTGGAGCGGTTGCAGATCATCGGGAATCTCAATCGTATACACTTCACGCCCTGTCAGGTTAAAGGTTTGGGCGTTCTGGCCCGGCTTAAATTGCAGCGGCAGCACTCCCATAAACACGAGATTGCTGCGGTGAATACGTTCAAAGCTCTCCGCCAAAACCGCCTTAATCCCTAATAGATAGGAACCCTTCGCTGCCCAGTCACGGCTTGAACCCGTCCCATATTCTTTGCCCGCCACAACAATTAGCGGCGTATTCTTGGCCTTATAAAGTTGGGCTGCTTCATAAATGCTCAAGATTTCACCATCGGGCAGATATTCCGTCCAACTACCCTCTTTGGGGGCAACCAGTTGATTCTTGAGGCGGATATTGGCGAATGTCCCACGGGTCATCACTCGGTCATTCCCACGCCGCGCCCCATAGCTATTGAAATCGCGCAGTTCAACCCCTTGTTCAATTAGGAAACGACCCGCAGGGCTATCTTTGGCAATATCCCCAGCAGGCGAGATATGGTCTGTTGTAATGCTGTCCCCGAACAACGCCAGCACCCGCGCCCCTTCAATATTGCTCAATGGCTCAAGGTCTGGCTTCAAATCCATGAAGAATGGCGGTTCTTGGATGTAGGTTGAGGTCTCATCCCATGCGAACATTTCACCACCCGCGCCTTCAATGGCATTCCATGTTTCGTTGCCACCAAAGACCTGCCCATAGTGCATATGGTACATCTCAGGGTGAATGGAGTCGCGCACGGTTTGCAGAATTTCGTCTTGGCTCGGCCAAATATCGCGCAAGAAAACGGGGTCATCGTTTTGATCATAGCCCAACGGCTCGTTTTCAAGGTCAATATCCACCGTACCCGCCAACGCGTAGGCCACCACCAACGGCGGGGAGGCAAGGAAGTTGGCCCGTACATTCGGGTGGATGCGGCCTTCAAAATTGCGGTTACCGCTCAGGACAGCCGCCGCCACCAAATCACCTTCGTTAATCGCATCGACGATGTCTGCTGAAAGTGGCCCTGTATTCCCGATACAGGTTGTACAACCATAGCCGACCACATAGAAGCCAAGTTGTTCCAGATATTCCAACACCCCGGATTGTTTTAGGTATTCCGTGACCACCTTTGAACCGGGGGCGAGACTGGTCTTGACGTAAGGTTTCGCTTTTAGGCCTTTCTTCACCGCGTTACGTGCCAACAAACCCGCTCCCAACATCACACTAGGGTTGCTAGTATTGGTACAGCTTGTGATGGCGGCAATCACCACCGAGCCATGTGTCAATTCAATCGGGTCAGCCTTATGACCATTTTCGGAACGAACTACGGCTGTGGAGGCAATTTGCTCCTCGGTCAAACCAAAACCCTTTGCCCCGACTGGCGCACGCAAGGATTTTTCAAAATCCTCTTTCATCGCTTTGAGGGTCACGCGGTCTTGGGGACGTTTTGGCCCGGCCATGCTGGGTTCGACGGTGCTGAGATCGAGTTCCAGCGTGTCCGTAAATACCGGGTCAGGCGTCTCATCGGTGCGGAACATTCCCTGCGATTTATAGTACACCTCGACCAATTTGACTTCTTCTTCCGTGCGACCCGTCCGGCGCAAATAGACCAGCGTTTCGTTGTCCACCGGGAAGAAACCCATCGTCGCCCCATATTCGGGAGCCATATTCGCAATCGTCGCACGATCCGCAAGGCTGATATTGGATAGACCCGTTCCATAGAATTCGACGAATTTATCCACCACGCCCTTCTTGCGGAGCATTTGCACAACCGTGAGCGTCAAGTCGGTGGCGGTCACGCTTTCACGCAGTTTACCATACAGTTTAAAGCCAATGACTTCCGGTGTCAGCATGTAAATGGGTTGACCGAGCATGACCGCTTCGGCTTCAATCCCCCCAACACCCCATCCCAATACACCTAGCGCGTTAATCATCGTGGTATGGGAGTCTGTGCCGACCAGTGTATCGGGAATGGCAACTTGCCCCTGCCCATTGGCGCGGACAAACACACCCTTTGCCAAATACTCCAAATTCACCTGATGGATAATCCCGGTAGCAGGTGGCACCACACGGAAATTGCTAAACGCATTCCGTCCCCACTTCAAAAACTGATAGCGTTCGGAATTGCGCCGAAATTCCAAATCCGCATTCAAGGTGAGCGCTTCGGGTGAGCCGGAATAGTCCACCTGTACCGAATGGTCAATTACCAAGTCCACCGGAATGGTCGGGTTGATTTGTTTGGGGTCGCCACCCAACCGCCCCATTGCAGAACGCAGTGCGGCAAGGTCAACCACCGATGGCACACCTGTGAAGTCTTGCAACACTACCCGCGCCGGACGGAAGGCAATTTCCGTTTGGGCAGGGCTGGCGGCATTCCAATTGGCAAGTTCTTCGACATTCTCAGGCGTAACCGAATAGTTATCTACATTACGTAGCAAGTTTTCCAAGAGGACTTTGATGCTAAAGGGCAGTTCATGGATATGCCCAATGCCAGCCTCCCCCAGCTTTGCCAGCCGATAGTAGTCTACCGATTGACCGGGGACATCCAGTCTTGTGCGGGCTTTAAACGTATCTTGGGTTGCGTGTTTCAATGTTTCATTTCCTCGCTTTCATTTTTTCAGGCCTAGTTGGGTTGCCTGTCAATGACATGTGTGTGGAGAGTTGGAGAGCAATTGAGATAATTCAATCGCCCATCCTAAACTGGCTTTATCATCTTATAAACTGCTGTTTTGACGATATGCTATGTGAAAATCATACCGCAATTTCTAGGTCTGGCGAGAGGGTGACTGACTGAATTTGGTTAGTCCATGTCAATTACTTTCTTCATTTTTGGAGACCAATTTTAGCCATCTCCCCAAAAATTTGTGAAAAATCCCTTGCTTTCGTTAATTTTCACATTATTCTATCTCAACTTGGTTTAGAATTTAGAAACCAGCGGTATACCTCTTACAAACTGGAGTGCATAAGTGGACGGTTTAGTCGGTCAACTTCTCAATCAAAGATACGAAATCCTGACCGTCCTCGGCACCGGGGGGATGGGAATCGTCGCACAGGCCTATGATCGTTATCTGGATCGCGCCGTTGCTCTAAAACTGATTCGGCCTGAATATGCCATCAATGACGGGTTTGTGCAGATGTTTGTCCGTGAAGCCCGTACCCTCGCCAAGCTCGATCACCCCAATATTCTGCCCGTCTACGATCTAGGGATGACCGATACCGAAGTCTATATGGTGACACCGTTGGCCCCGCATGGCACGCTGGCAGACCGGTTTCAAAATGGCCCGATGACGTTTTATGAAAGTGAACGGATTTTGCGCGAAGTGTGTGATGCCATTGACTACGCCCATCGTAACGGCGTGATCCACCTCGATATCAAACCCGACAACATCCTGTTTGACCGCAATGATCGTCCGCTCGTTGCTGATTTTGGTCTCTCCAAAATCCTGCAATCCGGCCTCTATGTCGAAGTCGAACCGCAGGTCGGCACAATTGATTACATGGCCCCGGAGCAGATTTTTGGCGACCCAGCAGGTTCTTATTCTGATGTCTACGCGCTCGGCTTGACCCTCTATGAAATGCTGATGGGCCATCTTCCCCACCGCGAGCCGAATGGCATCGTTGTTTTTGACTATGTACTGCCCCTCAGCATTATGGCCGTTATCGAAAAAGCCACCCACTTTGACCCGACGCAACGTTATCAAACCGCCCACCAATTTTCGCAGGCCTACACCGAAGCGTGGCTCTACGAACAAACGGTTGGTGATTTTTCGATTGGCGGCCACAGGGCGCACTAATTCGAACCATCATTTCATACAAAGGTGAGCCAACTATTTCGCCTTTTTGTTGTTCCACTCTAAAATAGAGGCACAATATTTTTTTTCAAAGGGATGTGCCACTGATGACCCAAAATCTTAAAACACAAATTGAGCAAACCCCCATCCTCCCCAACAGCCTAGCAATTTGGGGATTGGGGCAAATGGGCGTGGCGATTAAGGGCATTGAAGGGGTAATTTATATTGATCCATGCTTAACTGATGTAGTGCGCGAACAATTTGGTGAATTTTGGGTGCGTGGCTATCCCCCGCCGATCTTGCCCGAACATGCCTCCCATGTCAGCTATTATTTCATCAGCCACGAACACCTTGACCACCTCGACCCCAAAACCGTCGGCCCGATTGCCAAAGCCTCCCCCAACGCCAAATTTGTAACCACAGGCTGGTGCAAAGACCTGCTGTCAGATTTGGATATTGCGGATGATCGGGTTATCTTCCCGCCCGCCCTCCAATCCACGACCTTGCCGGGGACGACGTGCCGGGTTACACCTGTCCCCTCCGCCCATTACGAAAAAGAATATGATGACCACAAAGGCTTTCGCTGGTTAGGCTTTATCATCGAATGGAATGGCATCACTTTCTATCACGGCGGGGATACATTGGCTTACCCCGGCTATATTGAAATGCTCAAAGGGCTGCCGACTGCCGACATCGCCATGATTGCGTTGAATGGCCGCGATTATTTCCGGGAGCAAGTAGGGATTTTAGGCAACTTTATGCCAATGGAGGGCGCACATTTAGCCAAAGAACTGGGTTGGGATGTGGTGATTCCGGGTCACAACGATCTTTATCCCAACAATGCCATCCCGTTCAGCCATATCATCGAAGCCTTTGAAACCGTGAACCCCCGCCAAAAATTGAAAATCCTCCAACCCGGCGAGTTGTATTACTACCTGAAATAGACTGAGGTGCTCTAGGGCGAACCATCCGCGTGCGCCCTTTTTGTTTTTTGTTACCCCTTCTGCAAATTTTTCCGTCTAAAGTCTGAGCAACCTTCCCACAAAGGCTGTCGTCATACCTCATGTATCGCATTATTATTCAAATGGCGAAGTCGCCTATCTCATAACCCGTCTCAACGTTAAGGCGCTTGCCAGAGGATTGACCACCATGCACCAACTACAAATCCTTGCTGGGGCTGTTTGCAGCCTCATCTTTATGTCGGCCACCTTCCCGATGCTCTATAAGGCATGGCGCACCAAAAACATGGCCTCCTACAGCCTGCTCAACATCGGGTTGAACAACGTTGGCAATCTGCTCTATTGGCTGTATGTGACCACTTTGCCCATTGGCCCCGTATGGGTGCTGCACAGCTTCAATACCGTCGTCACACTCGTGATGCTTATCTGGTATCTCATGTATCGAGTGGATAAGCAGCCCATCAAACGTCTCACCGCCGAACTGAAGCGCCAGACGATGAGTTTTGCGCCCATCCGATCCGAAAATTCTACGGCAAGCTGACGCACCACCGACGCTCAAGGTGTTTCCCCTATGCGGTTAATTTTTCTAACACTGTCAAAGACCATCATCAAGCCATTTTAGAAAGGACAGGTTAGAAAAGTTCCCACCATGCAACAGCTTGTGTCAAAGCTGTAACAACTGCAACATGGGACTGTAACAGCACAGTGCTAAGTTAAGAGATGTATCAAGGGAGTGATTGCAATTCAGCAATCCAAGAGGAGTGCAACCATCATGAACCGCGTAACCAAACTCATTTCACTCGCCACATCATTCATTCTGATTCTGTTGTCTGCCTTTGTCGTACGCCCAGCGACAGCAGATAGTTCGGCGCAGACCACCAACTACTGGATTGGGGACTATTTCAATAATGCCTACCTGTCCGGGTCGGCAGTTGTCTCCCGCCAAGAACAATCCGTTGCCTTCAATTGGGGCACCGGCTCACCAGCGGCAGGTATCCCATACGACAATTTCTCAGCACGTTGGGGGTCAAATCCTTACTTTTCAGCCGGAACCTATCGCTTTACCGCCACCGCTGACGATGCCATCGCGCTGACCATTGACTTCCAAAACAGCGTGTTTAACACCATCTCTAGCCCCAAACCGGGTCAAACCTTGACCGCTGATTATGTCATGAGCGAAGGGGTTCATCATCTGCAATTGGACTATCAGGAATTCAGCGGGGATGCCTACGTCTATCTCAGTTGGACAAAAGTCTCGGGTGGCAACCCAACCCAACCCGTTGTTCCCAGTGCCATCGTGATGACCAACGAACTGAATGTTCGCAGTGGCCCCGGTACTGCCTATCCTGTGATCGGCAAGGTCTATCAAGGCCAAAACCTGACGTTGAATGCCCGTAACTATGCCAGCACATGGGTTTCGATCACCCTCTACAACCTCACGGGATGGGTCAACGCTAGCTATGTTCAACCAAATGTGGCAATTACCAGCCTACCTGCCGTTGATACTGGCCCAACTCCCATTCCCGGCCAAATCAGCGCGACGGTGAACACAGGCGCTTTGAATATTCGCTCTGGCCCAGCCCCCGGCTTTGCGATTGTCACTACCCTACAACGTGGTGGTGGTATGAACCTTATCGGGCGTAATGCTGATGCCAGTTGGGTACAGGTACGGCTTACCAATGGACTGCAAGGGTGGGTCAATGTCAAGTACATTATCGCCAATGGCAACCTGTATAACCTGCCGATTACCAGTGGCGGCACGGTCCCGCCCCCTGCGACCCGGACTTATGTGGTACAGCCCGGTGACAATCTCTATCGCATCTCGTTGAGATTCGGCGTCAGCATGGCCTCCATCGCCGCCGCCAACAATATCTACAACTACAGCCGCATCTACGTTGGGCAGGTGTTGATTATCCCGTAAGCATAGGCAAACAAGGAGTCTCTATCCTCCTTCTAAACCAATTTTCATGACAATATGCCATGTTGATTATTGCAGCGGGCATATTTCTTTTTCTGGTCAGTGCTGTAAAATTCCCCTGTTCTGAAAAAATTACCGTAAGGAGAATTTGGGGAATGTCGTTTCTTCGTCGTCATTTATGGGCAATAGCCCTGTTACTGATTGGAATTGTCCTAGTTGGGTGTGGGATCCAAACATCCTCTGAGCCTGAAATCGTGGCAACACGCATGAACCGGGCTGCGACTGTCACCCCGACTATTGTGGCTCCGGCCTCATTTGATTTGCAGGCAGGTGCGAATTTGTACGTGCCAAACTGTGCTCCCTGTCATGGCGATTTAGGTCTTGGGGATGGCCCAACCGCCGCCAGCATTAGTTGTCCCGTCCCCGCCCTCGCTGAACGGGGAGATGATGTCACCGTTGAAGCATGGTTCGGCATTGTGCGGGATGGCAAGCGCGGTGAAGAGACCTGTATTATGCCGCCTTGGAGCAACCGCCTCAGCGAAAGCCAAATGTGGGATGTAGCGGCCTATGCCTTTGCCTTGCGTGATGGAAATGCACCAGCGCCTAACGCCACCGAAGCTGTCGCACAACCCCTACCAGATACCACCGAAGAACCCGCCGACAGCATCCCTGTTCCTACCGAAGCGCCAACCGAAGTTCCTACAACAGAGGTATCTTCCACTGGGGGGACAGAATCTACCCCGGCAGCAACCGAAGAACCCGCTGATACCACTCCCGCCGCTACCGATGAAGCAATTGATGTAACCGACACCTTCACACTAGCAGGCACGGTCAGCAACGGCACATCCGGCGGAGCACTTCCTACTGATCTCACGCTAAAAGTTCGGGTCGCAGCCCTCGATCATAATGGCCTACCCCAAGAGATTTACAGTGCCGAGACGACCATGGCCGCTGACGGTAGCTATAGTTTTGATAATGTGCCGCTCAATCCCAACGCGATTGCTTCCGTCCAAACCGACTATGCCGGCATCACCCAGTTTTCACAGAGTTTGATTGTCGGAGATGTAGTGGATGGTAGCTATAATCTACCCTTCCTGATTTATGAAACCACCACCGATCCAGTAGACATTAAGATCGAGGCCAGCGATGTTTACGTGGATGCCGTCACCGCTGAAGGCGCTTCGCTGATCCTCCAAACATTCGAGTTTGTCAATAACAGTGACCGCATTTACATCGGTCAAGACAATCGTACCGTAACCATTACCTTGCCGAATGACGTAGTGAATGCAAGTCTTGAGGACTTCGCGGGCACAGCCGAACGTTTTGAGCAGGTTCAAGAAGGTACTCGTACCGTCTTTTACGACAGTGCCCCCGTCTATCCGGGTCCAAATGATGGTATTCTCGCTACTTATAATAAAGCCTATTCGGGTAGCATGACCGTTGTCCAAGCCTTCAATTATGAAGTCGAAGCCTTTTCGGTCTTCGTTGCTCAAGATCGTGGCCTTGAATTGGATGGCGATCAATTCCAACCTACCGACCCGCGCACGTTGAACAACAACGTTACGTATAATGGGTACACTATTCCCACTGCCATTCCAGTCGGAACAGTCGTGCAATACGTGGTGAAAGACGGCCCGAATACACCGTCGTCAACCTCAACGACGAGCGGTAGTTCTAGCAATACCAGCACAGATGATGAAAATTCCTTCCTCCAAGACAATCGCAATTTTATTTTGGGGATAGGCATTCTGTTGGTCGTCGCAGGCGGCATGTACATGCTCTACGATCTTCAAAAGACGCGGATTTTGGCTGGACAGCGTACAACAACGACCAGCACAACCCACAAGGTGAGCATTAAAGGCACGCGCGAGGAATTGATTGCCCAAATTGCCGCGCTTGATGAAGAATATGAAGCAGGCAATCTAGATGACGAGGAATATGAGACGCAGCGCCAAGCCCTAAAGGATGCCCTGCGTCGTCATTTTAAATAAATCTGATTTGAACAAGGAGCGATCTTCATGGGTCGCTCCCCTTCCCTACAACAACGTCCGCATTTGACGGGCGTGGAACACAATCCACATACAGGCGATAAGATCAATAGATGCACACATGGTCATGACCTCGGCTGATCCTATCGCTTGGGCGGTTGATCCGATGAACAAAGCACCCAACGGTGCGAGTCCCAAAAACGTCAGCGTATAGAGGCTCAACACCCGCCCTCGATATTCATCAATCACTTGACTTTGGATCAGGGTATTCGTCGTCACATAAAACGACATAAACCCAAATCCAGCAAGCCCAATGATGAACATATTAAACGGCAGATAGGTCAACCGCGAAAAAATCAGCACCAACAGCGGAGCAATAAAGGTCGCCGCACTCACAAATCGCCCCCTCCCCAGACGCCTGCCGAGTGCGACATTAACCGTCCCACCAATCACTGACCCAATCCCCATCGCAGTGACAATCGCAGCTAACCCAGATTTTGGCGCATCCAGTACCTCGGCAGAGAAGGCAGGCAGCAGCGTATTCACCATATTGAGGCCGAACACACTGTTAAACGCCGCCAGCATCAATAAAGGCCGAATCGTGGGGTGATGGCGCGAAAAAGATAGGCCTTCACGCAACTGCTCAAGTGGGTGCAAATCCGCAATCCGGCGGGTCACATTTTGAATATGAATCAACAGCAGCGACAGGATTACGGCGAGAAAACTGGCGGCATTCAGCATGAAACACCATGCTGGCCCAACCTCGATCAATAAAATACCTGCCAATGTCGGCCCGATCACCGCCGACGCATTCATCATAATCGAGTTGAGTGCAATCCCGCTGTTCAGGCTTTCAAGGCCGACCATATCACTGATGAGGGTATGGCGTGAAGGGGCTTCAAACGATACCGCAATCCCTGAAAGCGCGGCCAGTACCATGACATGCCACACCTGCACGACATCCATAAAAGTCAGGACAGCCAAAATGAAGGCCATAATCATCAGGGCTATTTGCGTCGCCAGCAGGATTTGACGGCGGGGATAACGATCCACCAACACCCCCGCAAACGGCGCAAAAAACAGCGTAGGGATACCCGCAGCGCACGCCACCAACCCTAACCACAATTCGGATTGTGTTAGATGGAAAACGAGCCACCCTTGGGCCACCCGTTGCATCCACGTACCCGAAACTGACACCAACTGTCCGAAGAAAAATTTACGGAAGTTGTCATAGCGCAGGGCATCGAGTGTACGCACCTGCGGGGGCATTTGAATTTGGGTGAGTGTCGTCATAGTGTGAAATTACCCGTACTGTCGCTGAAAAATAAATTTAATGCCCTGCAATAAAATGTACGGGTCAAGCGAATATGCAATATTGTACATTTTTGCATATTTGCATACAAGAGGCGCGATGCCTACTCCCCACTTGCCAAAAAATCTGGCAAGCGCTATCAATAGAACAGAAGGTCTCATTGAACAAGCAGGCGCTTAAGCCCTTGTTACAAGTAGTTAGATGGAGCGGCGGCTTGAAAATTTACACCAAAACGGGTGATACGGGTCAAACCAGCTTATTTGCAGCGGGGCGTGTGGACAAAGACCATCTTCGGCTGCACGCCTATGGCACAGTAGATGAACTCAACAGCGTATTGGGTTTGGCCCGTGCGCTCGGTCTTGACGGCGAAATAGATGCGCTGGTGGGGCGGATTCAAATGGAATTGTTTCATGTCGGGGCCGACCTTGCCACACCGATGGATGCCCAAGCAGCATGGCTAGTGCGCGTGGATGAACTAATGGTCGCCGCCCTCGAAAACGACATAGACCAATTAGACGCGACCCTCGACCCACTCAAAAATTTCATCGTGCCGGGGGGGACAACCGGAGCAGCGGCCCTCCATCAAGCCCGCACCGTTTGCCGCCGCGCCGAACGCTGGGTAGTCTCGCTGCAAAAAGAAGAACCGATTGGCCCATTTGTGCTGCGTTATCTCAACCGCCTCTCTGATTGGCTGTTTGTCGTGGCCCGCGCTGCCAACGCCAAAGCTGGGGGAGGCGACATTGCATGGCATTCACCACGACAGGAAGGTTAACCGATGACCGATTTGCGCTCGACCCTCTTTGAATATGACCTGCACCTGCTCCAAATTATCGCCAATCGTTGGGACGTGGATTTAGACACCCGTGATGAAAAAACCGCCGCCGAGCGTCTCGCCGAAGCCATGTTAATCCCTGAGCAGGCCGAGCATGAATGGAGTCGCCTGAGTGATGCCGAGCGCGGGGCGTTACAAATGCTGCTGGCTTCCCGCGAGCACAAAATGCCTGCTGTCCAGTTTGGGCGATTGTATGGCGAAATTCGTCAGATCGGCGCGGGCGCACGTGAACGCGAAAAACCCCACCTTGCACCAAAGGGCATTGGCGAAATCTTGTTTTATCGCGGCCTGCTGGCGATGGGTTTTGATGAGAGCAAAACGGGATTGCAGCCCTATGTTTTTGTGCCCGATGACCTTGCCGCCATCTTGCCTATTCATCAAACGGGTTATGATCTAAGCGCCGAACCCGACGATTTCCCGGACGAGGATGACGAGGAGCAAGAAACGGTGGCAGAAGGAAACGACGAGGATATGGCAGAAGTCGAACTCGAAATGGAAGCGCCGCCCCATCAACACAAAGCCGATACGACGCTGGTAGACGACATGACGACCCTCTTGGCCTATTTGCAGGTGCATGAGGCCAGATTGGAATCGGGCTACCTTGCCAATGAACTCCAAGACGATTTACTGGCTCAATTTGTCGGGCCAAAAGAATATGCGCGGCTCGATTTGCTGATTCAATTAGCAGGGCAAATGGGCCTAATCGCCGTCGTCAATAACGCATTTCAGCCCGTCCGCCAAAATGCCCGGACATGGCTAGAAAGTATCCGTACCGCACAGGTTAAATCTCTAGTAGACGCTTGGCGCACCAGCGAGGGCTATAACGAACTCTGGCTTGTCCCCACCCTCGAACCCGAAGCGACGGGCTGGCAAAATGACCCAACCCTCCCCCGTGAAACCCTGCGCGGCGTATTCGAGGCCGTTGAAGCATGGGTTTCGCTGGATGGGCTGGTCACAGAAATCAAAGCCGTCGAACCCGATTTCCAGCGTCCCGGCGGCGATTATTCGAGTTGGTATATCCGTGAACGGCGCACCGGGGAATACTTGCGCGGTTTTGAAAGTTGGAACGCTGTCGAAGGGGCATTGCTAAAATTCATTGTCGCTGGCCCGCTGCATTGGCTCGGTTTGGTAGATTTAGGCATGAACGACCCAGATGGCACTCCGATTGGCTGCCATCTCAACGTGTTTGGCAAGGCATGGGCAGGTCAAGGCGATTGGCCTAATCGCAAAGACCCCGAAACACCCTTAACCATTGAAGCGTCCGGCAAATTGTTAGTTCCGCGTGCCGCCAGCCGCATTGATCGTTTTCAATTGGCCCGTTTTACCGAATGGGGTGACCCCGCCGACCCCTACGTTTATTTGCTCAACAGCAAGGGCTTTAAACGTGCCGAGCAGCAGGGCATCAAACCAGAAAATGTCGAGACCTTTTTGCAGCGTACCGTCCACACCATCCCGCCCCATGTCCATGCCCTCATCGAAAATTGGCGCAAGGCACAGGGCGCATCGGCGGTCATCCAAAAAATGGTTGTGCTGCGTGTGGACACCGAAGCCTTGATGGAAGTCATCTGGGAGACCCCCGAAATCCGCCGTTTCTTAGGCGTCAAACTTGGCCCATTGGCTGTCGCCGTGCGTGAAGATCAATGGCAGGGCTTGATGGGTGCTATGCAGGACAAAGGGATTCCAGTGGAGAGCGATTTATAGAGGAGGTAAGGGCATGTTTGTTCGTGACCAAACTGAGTTTATTGCTACCCTCAATATCCTTCCAGAATATGAAGAATACGAGCTTATAGAGACGTATTCGGTTATCAAACCTTTTCAAAAGCTGAATCTCAAAATAACCGGGGATTTAATCGAATTCGTTTTATATCAAGAGGGTATTGGTGAACCTATTTTTTATCTGAAGCTGAAAAACTGCCCTGAAGCGAGGATTGTCGAACGTAAAGGCAGAAAATTTATCGACTTTGCTCCCCCTGATGGTTTCAATAATCAGAACTATGATATATTGAGTGCATCTTATGGGGTTAGCCTAAGCGTTGATCCCTATATCAGCATTGCGGTGTTCTAGATGCAAATTCCACCCACCGTCTATATAGAGAATCTGTGTGATAAACTGATTGCCTCGCACGTCGCCGAACCTCATGAAATTGTCGGTTGCACCGAAGCTGAGATTGAG
The DNA here is from genome assembly GCA_021463865.1 of Anaerolineae bacterium. Classification (GTDB taxonomy): domain Bacteria; phylum Chloroflexota; class Anaerolineae; order Aggregatilineales; family J027; genus CFX10. The sequence goes on along the minus strand of JAJTXY010000001.1, from coordinate 100,503 downwards.
ACTTTGATGACCGATCAGGGGGTCACATTTTTACCGGAATTGTATCGGCAGTTTTTGCTGATATTGGGGAAACAGTCGGGTTTGCTTTTTCAAGGCACGGATGCCCAATACAAATATTTGATGGGCATGAAAGAAGCAGCGGTTGAATTATTGCAGGAAAATGGCAAGCCCTTTGATCTACCTGCTGATGCTTTTGTTTTTTCGGATGCACCAAGGCTATACATTTTTCTATTTCCTAACTGGCGATAAAAATGAAAACCCACCCATTTATCGCTATCTTGAAATGACCGACCAAACACCTTTCAAAAAATGGGATAGCCTCGCCGATTATTTCAAATCAGAAGTTGAAGAAGAAATATCTCATTGGGCTAAAAATATCGAGGAAAGGTTACGGAAAGGATTATCCCCAAAACCAAAAGATGGCGTTAACTGGTAACTCACCAATTTCGACTGACCCATCCGTACCCCTCAATATCCCCCATGTGGCTAACCGGATTTGGCCCACCCGGTTCATGGATACCCCTAAGTCCCATTGTATTCTCTAGCCATATACAGATTCTGAAATTCAACTGCTTCCAATAAGCAGTCTTAGCAGGAGGAAAATGAAATGGGCTTAGTAGCAGGCATCATCATTTGGGTTGTCGTCGGCGCGATTGCAGGTTGGCTTGCCAGCGTTGTGATGGGCACCCGCACTGGTCAAACATTGGGTGAAGACATCATGGTGGGTATCTTTGGCGGCATCATCGGTGGTCTTGTTCTTGACCTGCTTGATATTGGGGGCGATGTCAGCGGCATCAATATCCCCAGCATCTTGGTAGCCTTCTTTGGCGCACTGGTGTTGCTGTTCGTCCTGAAAGCAGCCCGAGGCACGGCCCAAGTCTAAAAACCCCGATTTTCCAGTAATTTACCAAAGCGACCTACACCCACGCAGTGTGGGTCGTTTTGTTATAGGGCAGGAGTTCGGTTAAAGGCCACGTTGGGATAATATCCATCGCCAAATCATCGCGCTGGCTCACCCTATCGTCAGAAGTAGTTACTCAGGAAACACATCGCGCACCGCCAATTGAAAACGCGGCAGCACCTCGTCGCCCTCCAATACACCATTGAGGTCAACTTTTTTTACCAGCATCTGGCCCTCATCGGCTTTACGCCACACATAGACCGCTTTTTCTTCGGGATAGACCACCCACACCAACCTTGTCCCAGCCTCCAAATAATTCGCCACTTTTTTTTGAACCTCATGCGGTTTATCGTTTGGGGATACGATTTCAACCGCCAAATCGGGCGCTGCCAAAAAATACTTTTCTGGCACATGTGGGGCACGTTCATAGGAAATATAAGCCGCATCCGGGACATAGATCATGCCCGGCCCCAACACATACGCCCCCCCATCCGCCGTCACATAACCGAGATGATGGGTCGTCACAAAATTCCCCAAAAATCGAGCAAAAGCCGTGCCAATCAAAGTATGCAAAATCGTGGGTGGCGGCACTTCAACAATCTCCCCTTGCATCAATTCAAACCAGCGGCCCGCGTTTTCGGGCTGTTGAACAAATTCCAAAAATTCTGTTGGGGTATATAACCTCTCGTGCAGCATCAGACTACCCTTTCCCATTAGCCCCATTATACGGTAAAAGTTCATTCAGCGGCCATGTCGGGAGTATATCCATCGCCAAATCATCGCGCTGCCCCGCTACAAACCGATAGTAGCCTGCCGCCGCGATCATCGCCGCATTATCGGTACAGAGCGACAGGGGTGGATACCGGACTGGTATCGGCGCAGCCTGTTTCATCGCTTCCCGCAGCGGCCCATTCGCGCTGACCCCGCCCGAAATCAAAATCTCGGTGACATCGGAGGCCACTGCCGCCTGCACCGTTTTCTTGACCAGCACCTCCACCGCCGCTGCCTGAAAACTCGCCGCGACATCGGCAATCGAAATATCAGGCCGCATCTCACCCGATTTCATGCTTTCCACCCCCGCCACCCGCTTGCCCGTCTGGGGAGGTCGCACCGCCCGCATCACCGCCGTTTTCAATCCCGAAAAACTGAAATCCAGTCCTTCGTCCAACATGGCACGCGGAAAATCATAGGCCATCGGGTCGCCGTTCTGCGCCGCTTTTTGGATAGATGGCCCGCCGGGATAGGGCAAACCAAGCAACCGCCCCACTTTATCAAACGCCTCCCCCGCCGCGTCATCCATTGTCTCGCCCAATAATTGATACGTGCCATGATCGGTCATCAGCACCAATTCGGTATGCCCACCCGACACGATCAGATTTAGGACAGGGAAAACAATCTCGCGTTCGGGTTCGGTCAGCCAATTGGAATAGATATGCCCTTCCAGATGATTGACCCCGATGATGGGTAAACCCCGCCCCAATGCGAGGCCCTTACCGAAATTGACCCCCACCAGCAGCGCCCCCGCCAATCCCGGCCCACGAGTCAGGGCGAGAGCATCAATCTCATCCAGCGTCACCCCGGCTTTTTCAAGGGCCTCATGCACAATCAGGCTAATCGCTTCGATATGGGCACGCGCCGCTACTTCAGGGAACACGCCGCCAAACTGGGCATGGAGATCAATTTGCGATGCGATAACATTCGAGCGCAACCAGCGTCCATTTTCGACCACCGCCGCCGCCGTTTCATCGCACGAAGTTTCAATACCAAGTATCAGCGTCATTCACTCACACGATTTTATGAATTATAGAGAAGGCCATTAAATAGGCATTTTGCTCCCTCTCGCCAAATTGGAGAGGGGTGAGGTCGTATTGGGTCATGGGCTAATCAAATACAACGAATTCCCCGACAGCACATACATCCGCGCATAGCCCCGCGAACTATCCACCGCCACTCCGGTCAAGTTATCAAACGCATTTAATTGATTGGAGGGCTTATACCCATCATTGACCTCGCCACCAAACGACACTTTATACACGCCTTGATGCACCCGGTCAACGACATAAAGCGAATAGGAAATGGGGTTGTTATCAATAAACAAGGCCCGCCCATTGGTAAATCCATCCACCGGAGCATTGAACCAATCGAAGGTTTCTGGCTGTCCACCGCGATATTTTTCCAACGATCCATCGCCAAACAGGATATAAATCGAGCCTTGATCGTCAATCGCAAAATCCACCGCCCCTGTCAAATTAGGCCGTTCGCTGCCAACAAAATATTCGGAGGGTTGTTCGGAATACGCCCCGTCTACCGGTTCATAGCGCCAAATCTGATTCGCGCCCGCATCCAAGACATAGAAATTCTGACGCCACAGGGCAATGGCTATCGGACGATTCCACGTAGGCGGCTTGACCAATTGAATCCCCGTCGCGGGTGGAAAGGTCGGGTTATAGGTAATCAACAGGCCGTTTTCATCCAATGCCGCCAGCGCGTTATCTTGATCGGCTCCACCATCATTCCCAATCCATTCAATATCTACCAGATTGGCAACCGTAAATTCCCGCACCCGCATCCCCCGTTGAATGACGGCAATATCGCGTTCTTGGATAATGTTTGTCCCGGAGGTGTCCAGTGTATCGTGAAAGACCGCCCCCCGTGCCTTATCGAGGGTGTAAAGATCAACCGTATTGGCGGAAATAATCGGCCCGCGCAAATCAGCATTCTCGCCAAACTCGCGCAATTTTGTGATCTGTATCCGCCGCACTCGGTCATAGCGGTCAATATTGTTTTGGGCCTCAATCAACATCTCGCGGATTTCACTGTCCTCTGGGTCTTCGTTGTAGGCGCGACGGGTCAGCGTCAAGGCAATATTCCACAATTCCATCCCCGTCTTAGGGTCGCCATTGGTATCTTGCCCAAATGTGCGGGCTTCTTCGACTGCCGACACCGCGTCTGTGCGATACTGTTCAAAATTGGTGGTGTCACGTTCAGAAAGCACCAGCCCCACCACGATAATCGCAATAATTGTCGGCACGACAATAGCGATTAACGCTACTACATTCATCGGCACCACTTTGCCATCCCGCCGACCTTCTTCCGGCTCAGGCAAAATACGATCAAGGGCAGCATTGGTCGCCCGTGCAATCCCTGCCAGTGCATTGGAAATCAGCATCAACACCGTCACCACCATCGTGCGTGGCATCCCTAACTGCTCGGATTCCTCAGCGGGGGTATCAGATGGAATCGAGGGTTCGGAGTGTAATAGCTCAGGGGTCGGCGCTTCTTCCCCTATTTCTAATCCCACTGTATCGCTAGAAGGCCCGATTTCACTGACCATAGGCGCGGTATCGGGCGACTGGGTTGGCTCAACAGGGGCCACCGACTCCGCCGTTGGAATGGCTTCACTGCCAGCCTCTGGATGGGTTTCAGGTGTCGCATTAGTCACAACTGACTGTGGCGGTGCAGCGGGCGCAGTCGCCCCATCCGGCCCGACAAATTGAACCACCGAGGCAAAGGCTTGACGCTGTACGGCCTTTTCCAGAATCTCCAACACCTGATTGATGTCGCCTGTACCTGTCGCTTTCTGCAACATTTCATCGGTCACGACTGCCAAACCCGCATCTCCCAACACAAACATATCGTTGGCTTGCAGTGCATAATGGGCAAATTCGAGCACCGGGTTGGTTTGTGACCCCAGCGGCATCAAATTAATCATGTCGGGGTCATCAGGAAACGTCACATATTGGCCCGCCTGCCGCGACACACACAGGGTTGTGCCAGACCGCGCCAAAAAGATTTCTTCGCCGCGCTTGACCATCAACAACGCCCCGGCTCGATAATCAGTGGCCTGTTTTTGATTCTGCTCCTGAATGGCGGCATTAATGGCATTAAACGCCTCACGCAGTGCCCCGGTCACCCCCACCCGCGACTTAAAATAATTCTCGGAGGCGACCTTTGCCAAATTCTCATAAAAACTCGCCGAGACTTGGGCTTGCCCAGCCGGGGTAATCAAAACAAATAGGGTATCATTCTCACGAGTCCGATGGGCACGGCGCGGGGCAACCTGTACCAATGCTCCCGGCGGTTTGCTGCTGAGTGAGCGCCCTCCAACGACGAATAGATGACCAAGTAAGGCTTCTAATTTCACTGATTTCCCCTATATTTCAAACTCGCTAGATGCCCCGTCCAATATCCGGCAGTTCCTTCGACCATTCGCCCAAGACGATAGGCATTCGCTGGCACGTCACCCGCCACAACAAATCCGACCCCTCGCTGTCTTGCATGGAATGGATGCTGCCCTCGTCTTTTTTCAAGGGGATATGCAGGCGGGTATACATGCGGCGGCGGCGGCTCGATACATTGCTTAAATCTCGTAACTGTAAGGTAATGGTGGCCGAACTCGCCGAGATCGGATAGGCCATTGTGTAGATCGGCGGAACTCGCTCCTCAAACAAATAGAGCCGTTCAGTAATCCCCTGAAACACCGTGTCCGGCGGGGTGCGATGGCGATCCACCTCAAACGCGACTGGCCCGGATAAGCCTTCCCCATCCTCGCGGCGCAATCGCAGTCCAACTAGTTTCAATTTGACCTGATAATATTCGCCCTGCAAATAACTCAAAATAATCTTGGCAACCCGCTGGTCTTTATTTAGGCTTTGATGATCTAACGGCAACACTTGGTTAATCGCTTCAGGCAGCCGCAAGCCTCGCACTACCCCGTCAAAGTCCGGCCCCATCAGATTCCCAAAAATATTGACTAGCACGGTAGAGGATTGGGCCTGTACCGCCTCGACCCGTGTGAAATTTTGAAATGTATCCGATGGACGTGGTTGATTATTCTCCACCCCGGCATTGATATAGATTTCCCTCAGCAGAGGAAATGTGGTGCGGTCATGCGGCGCGGCAATTAAAAACAACATCATAAGACGTGACTGATCGGCATATTCTAGCCAATAGCGATACGCATTCACCGCACCCGCCGCATACGCAATCAGCGCCAGTTCAGATTCCCCGCCGCGTTCGACATCCAACAAAAATTGGATGACCTCCGCCAGATAGGCCGAAAATTGGGGCATGGTGACGGCGTTATGCAGGCTTTCAACGTCCACCGCATAAATGTAATTCGCCCCCTCAGCCCAAAGTTGTTCCGCCAACTTACTCCAAGAACGATGGCTGGACAGGGTGCCGTGCAAAAACAACATCGGCTTAGAGGGGAGTGAACGCCGCTGGGCCATCCCTTCATAGCGATAAAGCCCCAACTTGGGGTGAATACATGTCCAGCTTGATGGGTCGGTATACACCTCAACCCCCGCAATTAAATTAAGAGTTCCAAAGACTAAGTGTAGTCAATTCTAGTGCTAATTCGCAACCAGCATTCCACCGAAGTGATTTATAATTAGGGATAAAAGCGACAAACAAAGGGTTACTCATGTTAGAACGTTGGGTGCTTTTAGATCGGGTGGGTGAAGAAATCGAAATGACCTCTGGAGTCGGGGGCGAAATCCCTGCTGAAACTCGTGCTCTGGTGGAGGGGGAATTGACACGCCTCAAATTGAATTTTACCAACCTACTGCTACACGTTTACTATACGCCCCGTCTCAATTCGCAAGATGCCATTTATTATAGCCGTGTAGTGGTACAAGATGGCGCGTTTTCTGACGAGACCTAATCCCTACTTTCGACATTTTCTTATTTAAGCCATAATAACCGCAGAAAGACCTTGATGCCGCTGGAATACTAACTCAACATGGACTTAGTTTGGACAATCCAGAGTATTGATTCACAAGCCATCATAGATATTTTACTGGTGGCATTGTTAATTTTTGGGGCTTCGTTCCTTGTTCGGGGAACGCAGACCTTGCTGGTACTGCGTGGCATCATCGTGGTCATGGTCGTCATCGGGCTGTTAAGCAGCATCCTCAATCTGGTGGCCTTCAATTGGATTTTACGGGGCATCATCACCATGACTACCGTCGCCATTCCCATCATCTTCCAACCGGAACTACGCCGTGCCTTTGAACGACTGGGACGTGCCAGTATGGGCTTCCGGCAAAATTCCATCACCCAACGCGAGATGGTGGTCAATGCGATTTGCCAAGCCGCTGGACGCCTTTCCGAACGACGACATGGTGCATTGATCGTACTGGAGCGTCAAAACCGCTTGGATGAATTTATCAGCACAGGCATCCATTTGGACAGCGAAATTACACCCCAACTCCTCCTGACCATTTTTTGGCCCAAAACGGAACTGCATGACGGCGCGGTGATTGTACGGGGAGATCGGGTCATGGCGGCGGCGTGTGTGCTGCCCCTCAGTTCAGGGCGTAATCTAGGGGATCGCAAGCTCGGTACGCGCCATCGCGCTAGTTTGGGCATGTCGGAAATTTCCGACGCGGTGGTTGTAACCGTCTCGGAAGAAACAGGCCAAATTAGTGTGAGCAACGGCGGGCGCATGATTCGCCGTTTAGATGCGACCCGCCTTTCCACCATTTTGCTGACCTTTTATGGCGCCAATCCAGAAGATGCCTCAGATACCTCTCCGGCTGAGTCCAATCGCCTAGAAAAATTGCGGCGATGGGTCGGCTTGGTGAACCGCGAAGGGAACATCGGCCAATGACCCGTCTGCGTGCAGAACTCCTAAACCTGCCCGCGATTCAGTTTATCATCGCCAACAGTGCATGGATCGTGACCTCGGTGGTACTGGCCTTCCTTATCTGGATTATCGCCACATTAGAAGCCAACCCGATCCAACAGCGCGAATTTGCCCAGACCATCAGCATCCGCTTTATCGAAGACCCCGATATTGTTCATATCGCCACCGCTGGTGAAATCCGTACCAGCCGTGTCACCATCCGTGCCCCGCGTAGTACGTGGGACATCCTGCAAAGCAATGATATTGAAGTCTGGGCCGATTTGCGTGGTCTCGCTCCCGGCCAATATGAAATTGAGTTGGAGGGGCGTATCAAATCCGACGGGCCGCGTGGTCGGGTCATTAGCATTTCACCAGCCACTATCTCGGTTGAAATGGTACAGGTCAAAGAACGCTATGTCGAAGTACAGCCCATCGTTGTGGTCGAACCTCCCCCCGGTTACTCCTATCCAGCCACTGCCCCAGCCAAATGCAACCCGCTGGAGGTGTTGGTAAGTGGGCCTGCGACCTTAGTAGATATGGTGATTGCCGCCCAAGCCCGTCTCAACCTACAATCCTATACCGCCTCACGCAGCATCACCCGTGCCGTCACTTTGGTAGATGAGAACAACACCGCGATTGATAACCGCCTGCTGGGTCAGCTTAGTATTGAGCCGGAAAACGTCACCTGCGAGGTGGAAATTCAAGCCTTAGAAGGATTGTTAACCGTGCAACCCGTCTACACAGGTGAACCCGCCGAGGGGTATCGCGTCGAAGGGTATACCGTTGAACCCGAGACTATCATCGTACAGGGCGATACCAATATCATTAATGTGATGGGCGGAATCGTCCAAACCGAACCCATTGATATTACCGGACAAACCGGCACTTTTAGCCGCAATGTAACTGTGATTTTGCCGGAAGGGGTGCAGTTGCAATCCGAAACGCAGTTGATCACTGTGACCATCGCCATCTCACCACGTATCGGGACAGCCAACTTTGATGAAGTACCTATCCAGATCGCCAATCTGGACCCCACTCTAACCGCGATTATGCTGCCCGATTCCGTCAGTGTGGTCGTGATTGGGCCACAGCCCCTGATTGAGACCCTAACGATTGAGGACATTAGTGTGACGATAGATTTGAGTGGCCGTGCTGCTGGCCCACAGGTGGATGTCCCCGTACAGGTACGCCTCCTCCAAGATTCATTGGTAAACGTCGCAACTGTGACGATAGAGCCGCAAACCGTTACAGTAACATTGGCGACAATTGCCACACCCGAAATTACTCCGACCAGCGCGATTTTCGGTAAAATTGCAGTCCGACCATAACAGTGGAGGGATCAAATGGAATCGCAAGATATTTTGGCCTTGTTGATTGTCGGGGCCGTAGCGGGAACCGCCGCTGCTGCTATCCTGCGCGGGCAGGCCGCCGCTAAAAGGTCTGACTGGATTCGCAATACGGTGATTGGGGTATTAGGAGCATTGGTCGGTGGTTTTCTATTTGATGTTTTGAATTTGAATGATGACCTGCCCAAAATTCTAAGTGGTACTTTAACCCCGGCGGACGTCTTGGTTGCCTTTGTGGGGGCACTCGTCGTGATTGCGGCATCCAGATTGGTAGACTAGGACAATTTCCCTAGACATAACTGGCAGGTCGGCTTAAAGCGTTTTCGAGTGCGGCATTCAGTTCTGGATAGGTAAACGGATGAACCAAAAGGTGCGTCTGGTCGTCCTGATACTGTTGACATTGACGCCGCCGACTCTCGCCTTCCAAGACCAAAACAATCGGCAGTGAGCTTAAAAGTGGCATTTGGCGTATTTCCCGCACCAAGGTCGTCCCCAATGCTGGATGCCTGCCTGAATTAATTAGTAGGACATCGGGATACAGCCGGGCCACCCGCAGCAACTGCCATACTTCACTAATCGTGGCTGCAACCACTACCTTATCAAAGCGGCGTTTAAGGACGGTAGCCAAAAAACCCGCCATATCTGGATCAGCTTCAATTACTAGGGCGATTTTTGTCATAGGTCAGGTAGAAATTCGGATTTTGGCCCCCGCTATTAGGCTTTGATGAGCATGGGCTAAACCTTCAACGAAATTTTAGGCCACCTCACCCTCAAATTCTTCATTGACTAAGATAGTCGGGATGATGAGTTTATGCAAGAGGGTGATGAGGCGCGGTGAATTGGCGGGCACGACAATCGTTACCACTACAATCTGATCTCCTAGCGGGTGCAAATAGACCTCACCTAAAAACGGCGCTTGTCGGAACGTCAAGAGATAATCCAATGTCAGCGTATCCCGTGAGTTTTCACTATTGACCTCCTTGAACGAATCGTACACACTCCAAATTTCCGCCAGTGCCTCTTCATTAAACCAATCTCGTGCCGCGTCGGTGCTGCTCCCTCCTGTCCATTCCACCACCCCCACCTCCACAAAACTTGCCAGTAGGATATTGCTGTAGACTACATACGCTTCCTCAACCACCCCGCGCTGTTGACGATCCCACCCCGGCAAATCCGCCATACTAAAGACCCCCGTGCCATGTGTATAGCGACTGCCAATTCGCCACTCGCGCACAATCCCTTCTAGTTGGTCATCAGTAATTGGGGGTGGCAGAGTCACCCGTGCATCCGGCGTTTCGGCAGGGGCGAGTGTAGGAAAGGGTGTATAGGTCGGGTAGGGGGTGTAGGTGGGATAAAGTGTATAGGTCGGATAGGGCGTATAGGTGGGCAGCGCTTGAATTGCCCGCGTTGGCAAAGAGAGACCGCCCATGATCGAAAGTACCAAAAAGCCTATTCCAGCCCAAATTTGATAACGTTGGGGGGTCAACATGGGGTGCTGTCCTCTCCACAAGCACACATCCTCATCCCATCAAAGTATAGCCGAGTAGCACCCAAAATCTACAAAAATCTATTGTAGTCTAAGGTCGAGACGAGTATATTCGGAGGAAGTAATTACATTTCATATTTTTAGGAGTACATGATGGCAGACCCCCGCACCCAAAAATTGGCGGATATTTTGGTAAATTACTCGATTGGTGTACAACCCGGCAATTGGGTTCTAATCAACGGGGACGTGAATGGCTTACCGCTGGTGAATGCCGTCGTGGAGAAGGTGCTGCGGGCAGGAGGTAACCCGACTGTGTTTTTGGGCAGCGATGACATTCAAGAAATTATCCTGCGTGAGGCCAACGAAGATCAACTGCAATGGATTGCGCCCATTGAAAAACCCATGATGGAACAAATTGACGCCATGATCGCGGTACGGGCCAGCAACAATACACGCGGCCTGACCGGAGTTGACCCTTCCAAGCAGCGCACCCGCCAAAATTCCCGCCGCGAACTGATGCAGACCTATATGCAGCGCAGCGCTGAGGGCAGTTTGCGGTGGACAGTCACGCAATATCCCTGCCCAGCCTATGCCCAAGATGCCGATATGAGCCTCAGCGACTATGAGGATTTTGTATATAAGGCGACCTTTGCCGACCAACCCGACCCCATTCAATGCTGGTCAGAACTACGCACTACTCAAGCCCGTTTGGTGGATTGGCTGCGTGGCAAAAAACAAATGGTGGCACGCGGGCCGAATATTGATCTGACTGTCTCGATTGAAGGGCGCACGTTCATCAATTGTCACGGTGACGCCAACATGCCCGACGGCGAAATTTTTACTGGCCCGGTCGAAAATTCGGTCAATGGTTGGGTGAAATTCAGCTATCCCGCCGTGAAGAATGGACGCGAAGTTGAAGGCGTGGAATTCTATTTTGAAAATGGCAAGGTTGTGAAGGCCACCGCCAAGAAAAATGAGGATTATCTGATTAGTCAGCTAGATAGTGACGAAGGGTCACGCTATTTGGGAGAATTTGCCATCGGTACGAACTATGGCATTCAACGCTTTACCAAGAGCATCCTCTTTGACGAAAAAATCGGTGGAACGCTGCATATGGCAGTTGGTGCAGGTTATCCCGAAAGTGGTAGCCTCAATCGGTCTAGCATCCATTGGGATTTTATTTGTGATATGCGCCACGAGAGCGAAATTTTGGTAGATGGCGAACTGTTTTACAAAGATGGACAATTCCAAGTCTAGCATTTAAATTTAAGCAGTTCTGATATACCCTACAACATAGCATTCGCCGCTGCAATTTATACCCCTTTGGTATGAAGTCTTGCGCGATTGGTTGTATTCAGTGTTTTGTAGAAACTTTGTTTGCAATTTCACAAGTCTTACGCTACGCTTTTGGGATGTCCAAGCAAAGGCAAAGCAGGCATGTCATTGATTAGTAACTCAGCCCTTACCTCTAGATTTCGGGCGATGAAATTGCCCATGCCTTCGGTTCCACTGCGAACTTTATTTGACCAGAATATCTTGCCAAATGGGGCGTTTCTGGTTAGTGGCAGTGATGAAACGCGGGTCAACTGGGCACGGTTGGTCGCCCCTGAACCAGCCTCCTTGAATAGCGCCGCCGAAGGTGAATTTATCATAGTCCCCCTCGGAACATCTGAAAATCGTAAAGACGCCGACCGCGATATGACATGGATTATCAGCAAACTTGCCGAAACGCGGGTGCGGGTCTTGTGTATTCAAGGGGTTGTCAGTGTCCTCGCATTTGAAGCCGCTGCCCGTTATCAGATGGCCGTCATTTATCTGCCAGAAGATGCCTCAGCGGAAAAGGTCGAACGCGGCATTATTCGCTTCTTGATGGAACGCCAGAGCATCCTCGAACAGCGTGACCAAGAACTCCAACAGGAATTGACGCGGCATGTCACCAGCAATCACGGCCTGCCGCAGGTGGTCAAGACCCTCGCCAACATTACCCGCCTGCCCGTGTTCCTACACGATGCCCGGCGACTGCGCTTGGTTTATGGCCTACCCGATGGAGAGTTGGAAAAATTACTGCAATGGCATCAACACTATATGATGCTGCAAGACAGCGGATTGGTGGCCCATTTTGCCGACAATGCCCGCCCCACGCGCATGGATAGCTCCATTTTGGAAAGTGCCCAGAGCCTGAGCATCGCCCTCCACGCCGATAATGAAGTCATTGGCTATTTGACGGCGCTTAAGACCCGCACCGAGCCAGATGAATTTACCCATATCGCCCTGAATCGCGGAGCGATTGTGTGCGGATTGCTGCTGTCGAAACTGCGGGCGAATGAAGCCACCGAAAAACGTTCGCGCAGCGACTGGATTTCATCGTGGCTAGAAGGCTATTCGAGTGATGACCATATGATTCTGGCCCGTGCCGAACAAACGGGTTACAGTGCCGAGCAGGTCTATGTGATTGTGGTCATGCGTTGGACGCCGGGGCGCAATCCTAAACGCCCACCAAAACCGATTCGGCCCGAACAATTGACCGAGCATGTCAAACATGAGGTCAGTATGCGCCGCATTTCCGCCATCGTGGGCCAACACGCGGACCGCACCATTTTGTTCCTGCCACTGGAACGTGCCCAACACACTGGACGTATGAAACAGTATGCCAAGAGCATCTGCGAAAAAATGTCGGAAACGTTGGGGGGCAATGTCGTATGTGGCGTAGGACGACCCGGCTTGGGCCTGACTGAAATTCGTCGTTCTTTTGATGAGGCCGAACGCGCCCTAACCTTGACTGAGCAAATTTGGGATGGGACACGTTCCAGCTTTTTTGGCGATTTAAGCCTAAGCAAGCTACTGCTGAATGTACAAGATCATCGCCATTTGCAGGGCTTCTGCCAAGATTGGCTGTCTGATATTTTGTCGTATGATGCTCAAAATCATAGCGACTTGCTGCTTACGATGTCGGTCTATTTCGGCAATAACGGCAACATGGCAGCCACCGCCAAACAGTTAAACGTGCATCGCAATACGTTGGTCTATCGGCTAAACCGCATTGCTGAAATCACCCAACTCGACATGGACGACGCCGATGTGCAGTTGAATCTGCATCTCGCCATCAAAGCCTATCAACTGCTCGAAGCCCTTAATTTGCAGGAATAATCTCCGCTGATCCTTCGCCAAGCATAAAGATCAAATATACTGCTCAACCATAAATCTGTAACAGTTGTTGCGCTTTTATGGTTGAGCATCATGCCACGAATGGGCTAAATTCAAGTAGGCCATCTTTGGCACGCAGAAATCATGCTAAAAATCACTGCCCACATACTGATTGAGGCGTAAAATCATTCGGTAGATTAGGAGGTTGTTTATTATGAGGTTGCTACCCCGCCGCAGCCTTAATTGTATGGCTGTCGCTGTTGGCCTCCTGCTTTGCTGCCCCGCCCCAAACCACCCCAAGACTTAAAGGAGTATTCTGATGAGACACGTTCGGCGTTTATTGCTCATTGCGGCTCTATTGTATACGTTTGGATTTGAGTTAGAGTCAGTGCATGGCACACCGCCCACGACCCATGTTTTTACCGGCTCGGTATCAAGTGGCCCAAGCCCAAGCGGGCCGTCTTCTCAAACCTATCCTATTGCGGTTGAGGCAGATGATCTTCTGAATGTCACCCTCGATTATGGGGGCACGATTGGGTGTGGAATTACGCTGCTTGAGATTGAAATTGACGGCACAACTTATCCTATCCCCTATGCAGGATTCTTATTTTCAGGCACCACCCATTACACCGCCCAAGCGACAGCAACAGGCAATCTGCTGATTATCGTGCGAATTGGATGCGCTCACAGCCCTACTCCATCGGGCAACACCATGAATTACACGCTGACGGTAGGAATTAACATCGCAACACCCCCCCCGAACAATCCATTTGCTACAGAGGAAGAGGCGGGATTATGGCGGGTAGCGACGATGCCTGTTGTCATCTACACCCCCACCTTTGCAGCAGTGCATGATGGCAACCTATTTATTGAGATATGGGCGCTGAATGAAAATGCGATTTGGCAACCTGCCCTTTATATAACGAAAGCGGAATTGACGGCACTACCCGAGTTTCCATCCGAAAATGTTTTGATTGCCCGTGTAGATACCATCAGCGTATATAAACTCACCACAGGTGAATATCAAGTCAATGTCGGGCCGCTAGGAGATGGCAAGGTGCATGTGGTCATTTTTGAGGGGATTCCACCCGCACATACCTATAGATACACATTTTACGCCACGCCTTGATTGGCACAGAAAGTGTTTGGAAGGGAAAGATGCCTGAATTCAAGGCGTTCCCTTTCCTCATTGAGATGGGTTAGACGACGTGGATGCGGGTTACAGCATTATTCATTAATGAGACAAAGCAATAATCCACGCGCTCAATTTAGGGGTCAATAACCGTTCAGCTTTTAATGGCTGCAAATCTACGACGGCGCATTTCGATTATTTGAATACCCATCTCATAGCAACGCTCCAATCCATACGGCGTGATTTTGCCTTCATAAGTTGCCAAAGTGGGTTGAGAATCCATTTTGAATTCACCACATTAGATTTACAAAAATTCGGATGGGAGTTTTGCCGCGAGAAATCGTTTGGCTAGATGTTGAGTGGTGTGTTAAACTTCCGTCGCAAATTGGTTGGTAGAGGATTAAATCCGGTTAAGTCAATTTTTTGAATAAGTTTGACAGTTATTCACGCCGATGTTAAACTTCTCACCACTCAATTGTGCTAAATTGAACAATCGCAATCATGTTCGGAGACGACAGTGTTATCTGATTACGCTCCCATCCTGCCTCTATTCTTGTTGGCGACTGGCGTCGGCATTCTGATTATTTTCCTTTCCCGCATCTTTGGCCCCTATCATCCCGAACCCCGCAAACAGGCGGTCTATGAAAGTGGGATGCGACCCATCGGCGGCGGGATGCGAAAAGTCCCAATCAAGTTCTATCGTGTGGGCATGTTGTTCATTTTGTTTGATATTGAAGTGATCTTTTTCCTGCCGTGGGCAGTGATTTTCCGCGACTTAGGACTTTATGGTTTATTGGTGATGGGTGTCTTTTTCTTCATCTTGACCGTCGGTTTCGCGTATGAATGGTTAATTGGAGGTCTCGAATGGGAGTAAGCAGCAAACTTGGCAATCTAGGCGTCGTCACTACCAAGTTGGAAGACGCTGTGAATTGGGGCCGCACCCGTGCGATGTGGCCGATGTTGTTTGGTCTGGCGTGCTGCGCCATTGAAATGATGAGTACCCAAGCGCCCTATTATGATGCATCGCGCTTCGGGATGGAACTCATGCGGGCTAGTCCACGTCAAGCCGACTTGATGATTGTCGCCGGACGGGTCAGCCGCAAGATGGCCCCCGTGCTGCGCCAACTGTATGACCAAATGCCCGAACCCAAGTGGGTGCTGGCGATGGGCGACTGTGCCTCGTGCGGTGGGGTCTTCAACAACTATGCGATTGTGCAAGGCGTGGATGAAATTGTGCCGGTAGATGTGTATGTCGCTGGCTGCCCACCCCGCCCCGAACAATTAATTCACGGCTTCATGACCTTGCACGAAAAAGTCAAGGAAATGAAGTGGTACGAATGGGCAGGGAAATAACACTATGTCACACCCCCTTGACCCCAAACAAACCCTGATTGATACCTTTGGTGATGCAGTTGAAGGCTCGGAAGAATTTCGCGGCGAACTGACCGTGATTGTCAAAGCCGAGAAAATCATCGAAGTTGCCCAACATCTGCGTGATGCTGAAGGACTGAAATATAACCTGCTGTCCGACATTACCGCCGTAGACTATTATCCTGCCGAACCGCGTTTCGGTCTGTGTTATCACCTCTATTCAATGGCATTTAACCGCCGTCTGCGCATCAAAGTGCTGTGGAGCGATGGTGATGCCCCGGTCCCCTCGATGACCAAACTCTGGCCCAGCGCGAATTGGGAAGAACGCGAAGCCTATGACATGATGGGTATCGTGTTTTCCGGTCATCCCGACATGCGCCGCATCTTTATGCCCGATGATTGGCAAGGCTATCCACAGCGCAAAGATTACCCGCTGGGATACGAAACGGTGCAGTTCTCGTTCAACTATGATGAAATCGCCAAACACAAGCCGTTTGCAAAGAAATAGGCAGGTAGTGAAATGACCGCAGACCCTCAAACGCATCATGCCGTCTGGGAAGGCAACATCGAAGAGCTAAAAGGGCTGGTTTCAGAAAAAGCCTTTACGGGCGAGAGCATGATTCTCAACATGGGGCCACAACACCCCAGCACGCACGGCGTTTTGCGTGTCATCCTTGAACTCGAAGGCGAAGAAGTCCTAAGCTGTATCCCCGATGTCGGCTTTCTCCATACGGGCATTGAAAAGAATATGGAGTACAAGACCTACGAGAAGTCCATTGTCATGACTGACCGCATGGACTATCTCAACCCGATGGGGAATGGTCTGGTCTACTGCCTTGCGATGGAAAAGCTGTTTGAACTCGATGTGCCCATGCGTGCCCAAATTGCCCGCGTGGTGTTGGCGGAACTGACCCGTATCAATAGCCATCTGGTTTGGATGGGCATTGGCGGGTTGGACTTAGGTGTGACTAGCACCATGACCTATGCCTTCCGCGAACGGGAAGTGCTGCTCGATATTTTTGAGATGGTCTCCGGGCAGCGCATGATGAGTACCTATTTCCGTCCGGGTGGCCTCTGGCGCGATCTGCCAGATGAATTTGAAGGTGCTGTCCAAAATGTCTTGGATACCTTCCCGGCCAAGATTGACGACTATGACAAAATCATCACCCAAAACCCAGTGTTTGTAGATCGGACGCAGGGGATTGGATTCATCAGCGCAGAAGATGCCGTCGCCTATGGGTTAACCGGGGCGGCCTTGCGTGGCTCAGGGGTTAATTGGGACATCCGCAAAGCGATGCCCTACTCCTCGTATGAGCAGTTTGAATTTGATGTCCCGCTGGGGCAGCACGGCGATGTGTATGACCGTTTCATCGTGCGGATTGCCGAAATGCGCCAAAGCCTGCGGATTATCGAACAGGGCATGAAGCGCCTGCAAAAAGAAAAAGGGCCGTTCCGTTCAGACAATCGCAAATATGTGCCGCCGCCGCGTGCCGAACTAGGCCGCAGCATGGAAGCAGTCATTCATCACTTCAAGCTGTGGACAGAAGGCTTCCGTCCACCCAAAGGCGAAGTGTATGTTTCGATTGAAGGGCCGCGTGGTGAACTGGGTTGCTTCCTCGCCAGCGATGGATCACCCAACCCGATGCGGGTTCATTTCCGTACCCCGTCGTTTGTCAATCTCAGCGCGTTGGAAAAACTTGCCAAAAATCACATGATTGCCGATCTCGTAGGGATTATCGGCAGCATTGACATTGTGCTGGGGGATTGCGATAGATAGGAAAGCAAAAGGGGGGGTGGGTCTAAGACCCTACCCCTACAAAAACAAAGATGATTAGATGGGATGGGTAAGCCATCCAACATGCCGGAGAAAAGATTGTGCTGGCAGAAAAATACGCGGAACGTATCCAAAAAATTTTCAGCAAATATCCTGATAAACGCTCGGCGGTGATGCCACTGTTGTATGTGGCACAGGAAGAATTTGGCTGGGTATCACCCGAAGCCATTGAAGAAGTCGCCGTACTGTGCGAAATTGACCCCACACAGGTCAAAAGCATCGCGGGTTTTTATACGATGTATTCGGAAAAACCCAAAGGCAAATATTGGCTACAGGTATGTACCGACTTTCCATGTGCCCTGCGCGGAGCCGATCAATTTCATCAGGCCCTGCTCGACCATCTGGGCATTGAAGAGGGCGGCACAACCGAAGACGGCCTATTCACCGTTGAGCATGTAATGTGCCTTGCCGCGTGCGACAAAGCACCGATGCTGCAATGCAATTTCCACTATGTCGAAAATTTGGACATGGACAAGATGAAAGCATTGCTCGATCAGTGGCGGGCCGACGCCAAAGATTCGGCTGCGGATTAATCGGAGCGTCTTCTTATATGCCTTCTGCACCTGTTCGCCTGACCGTAGACGATTACGACGCCATCATGGAGTTGTGGAAAGCCGCTGGCTTGACCACCGTCAAACCCACCGGGCGTGATTCCCGTGAAGCCTTTGAACAACAAATGGCACGTGGCATTCAAGCCGTCATTGGGTTGTATGAAGGTGAGCAGTTGATTGGGCTGGTCATGGCGACGCATGATACCCGCAAAGGCTGGGTGAATCGCTTGGCGGTGCATCCCGATTTTCGTGGCAAGGGCATCGGCGGACAATTGGTCAAGGCCGCTGAGGAGTATCTGGCATCCGAGGGCATTGGCATTTATGCCGCGATGATTGAGACCGAAAATGTTGCCAGCCTCGCCACGTTTAAACGGGCAGGCTACCATGTCCATGAGGATATGGTGTACGTTACCAAACGGATAACCGATGGAATTTAGGCCAGACCCAAGTGTAGATCAATACGATCAACGGGGCGCGGTTTGGGTAAGTTTGCCATTACTCATTATAGGATTTTTTTTAGTGGCATTTGCCCTTTTTAACGCGAAATGGCCGCCTGACTACCTCAATTCTGATCCCAGTCAGCGTGTTTCCCATTGGAATCGCATGATGGGCAAAGACAGGCCGATTTTGAATGGGACAGAAATTGAAGTGAAACGTCCCCCCGCTTATCTAGCGCGGCGCATGGTGGACGCAGTAGCCTATATCTCGATAATGATTGGGGTGCTGCTGCTGTTGGGGCTGGCATGGTGGGGCGAGCGTGTATTTTACCTCCCCCTGATGGTCATTGGATTGTATGGTCTCTTCTATTCGATTGGACTAGGGATTGTCATTGGGCCAATAGTAGCCATCGCGGGCTACACCCCAATCTTTTTGGGGGCCGTTATAGGCTGGTTGATGACAGATAAAAATACAAACACTGAAATAGGATTTACAGGATAGGTTGGACATGGCATACATTCTCTTGCGCGATTTGGACATTCCCGATATTGGTAAATTGGATGTATACACCACCAATGGGGGATGGGAAGGCTTTAAAAAGGCCGTTACACAGCATACCCCAGAGGAAGTCATCAATATTGTGATTGACTCCAATTTGCGCGGACGTGGTGGCGCGGGGTTTAGCGCAGGCCGTAAATGGAGCTTTATCCCCAAAAATGAACCAGTGAAATATGTGGTGGTGAACGCCGACGAAAGCGAACCGGGCACTTTTAAAGATCGCCAGATTATGGAAAAGAACCCCTATCAATTGATTGAAGGGGCGATGATCTGCGCCTATGCCATCCAAGCAACAGCGGTTTATATCTACTGCCGAGGCGAGTTCTGGGATTTGGCCCATAACCTTGAAGCCTGCATTGCTGAAGCCCGTGAGCAAAATTTGATCGGGCAAAATATCCTCGGCGGCAACTGGTCGTGTGATATGTTTGTCCATCTCGGCGCGGGAGCCTATATCTGCGGGGAAGAAAGCGCCCTGCTGAACAGCCTACAAGGGTTCTTAGGTCAGCCACGTGTGCGTCCACCCTTCCCAGCCCAAAAAGGCGGCGGTCTCTATTATGAACCCACCGTCGTCAATAACGTCGAAACCCTTGCCAATGTGCCTTGGATCCTCGTCAACGGCGCGGCGGAATATAAAAAAATCGGCACCCCCGAAAGCCCCGGCCCCAAGATTTTCAGCGTCAGCGGGCATGTGGCGCGTCCGGGTAACTATGAAGTGCCATTAGGGACGACTTTCCGTGAACTGCTATTTGATAAGGCGGGTGGCACTGGCACGAACAAAGCCTTTAAAGCTCTGTTGCCCTCCGGAGCATCTGGCCCCGTCATCCCGGTGACTGAACAGATGTTGGATACACCCATGACCTATGAGGCGCTTGGCAAATTAGGGTCAACACTCGGCTCGGCCTCGTTCATTTTGATGGACGAAAGCACCGATATGGTGTGGGCCGCTTATAAGATGATTAAATTCTTTAAGCATGAAAGCTGTGGCAAATGCACGCCCTGTCGTGAAGGGACACATTGGTTGGCGAAATTGATGGAACACGTCATTCACGGCGAAGCCACCATGCTCGATCTTGAAAAATTGGAAAATGTCGCCAAGCAGATGAATGGCAAGAGCCTGTGCGCCTTGAACGACTTTGCGATCAATCCCATTCTCGCCACCCTGAAACATTTCCGCAGTGAATATGTGGCCTATATCAAGACCCCTGCTCCGGCGGCCAAACCCAAACAACCTGCCCCGGTCAAAAAGCAGTTGGAAGAGGTTGCGGAACCAGCGGGTGATTAATGGCAAATAACGTAGATATGCGCTTGCGGTTGTTGAATCGAGCCATTGAGCAACACCCCAATGCTGCGGTAAACTACGTGCTGCGGGGCGAATACTGGCTTGCCACTGATGACCGCGCAGCCGCCCAAGCCGATTTTGAGCAGGCCATCTTGTTGGGGATGGCGGAGTTGGAAGCAAGTGACTGGGGTTATTTGCAACAAGCCCTGATTGACCGCGCCCGACAAGGCTTGCGGCAGGCAGGTACAGGATTTTTTTGAGAATCCTCATCCCCCATTGAGTAGAGAAGGGCGGGTGGGAAATTGATTTTGAGAGAACATCGAAGTGGTTTTATAGCTCAAAAAAGGGCTGAGTAAAATGGTAACAATTTATATAGATGGCGTCGGCTATGAAGTTCCGGCGGGGACAAACTTGGTAGATGTCGCCAAGTTTTATGCCGACAATGATATTCCTGTGTTCTGCTATCATCCCAAGATGGCTCCGGTGGGCATGTGCCGTATGTGTCTGGTGGAGATGGGGTCGGTTGAGAAAGATAAAGAATCCGGCACTGTACTTTTGGATGAACAGGGCAGCCCGAAAATTCGCTGGATGCCCAAAATGCAAACCGCCTGTACCCAAACGGTCTATGATGGCCTCGCCATCCGCACCAACACCCAACAAGTCACCGAAGCCCGCGAAGACATTGTGGAATTTTTGCTCACCAGCCACCCGCTCGATTGCCCAATTTGCGATAAGGGTGGTGAATGTCCACTGCAAAACCTGACCATGCGACACGGGCCGGGGGTGTCGGTCTTCTATTTTGAGGACAAGATGCACCTCGCCAAGCATGTGCCGCTGGGGGAATTGATTTATCTTGACCGCGAACGCTGTATTCAATGTGCCCGCTGTATCCGTTTCTCCGACGAATTAGCCGGCGACGACGTGCTGGCTTTCCATGAACGCGGGCGGGCCTTGCAAATCGTCACGGTCTCCGATCCACCCTTTGACAGCAAATTTAGTGGCAACACCACTGATATTTGCCCGGTGGGGGCATTAACAACCGCCGACTTCCGCTTTGGGGCGCGTCCGTGGGAACTTAAAGAAGTCCCCAGTATTGATCCCTATGGCCCAGAAGGTGCAAATATCAGCCTCAGCACCCGGCTAGACCGTGATTCCGGTGGTGGGATCATCATCAAACGGGTAATGCCGCGCCAAAACGAACACGTCAATGAAATCTGGATTTCGGACAAAACCCGCTTTGGACATCACCACACCCGCCACATTGACCGCCTAGTGACCCCACTGCACCGCGAAAAGAACACCCTAATCGAAACCACTTGGGATAAAGCCTTCAAACAGATCATTGATAAATTGAAGGGCGCAACCAGTGTCGGCGCGATTGCTGGCCCCGGTCTCTCGAATGAAGACCTGTGGGAACTGCGCCAATTGGTATTGGCAGTAGGCGGCAGCGAAAAATCATTAGGGATTTGGCCCGCCACGATGAGTGGGGGTGAAGTCGTCAAGCAGGTGGGTATTGCTAAAGGTTCGAACTTTAATACGATGGGCAAGGGCACCGTCATTGTTCTCGTTGCTACCGACCTTGAAGAAGAAGCGCCCATTTGGTGGCTACGTGCAAAAGCTGCCCGTGATCGGGGCGCGACGGTGGTCGTTTTAAATGGTCGCCCAACCAAGATGGATCGCTATGCTAAGTTCTCGCTCCGACACGAATATGGCGACGCTGTGGGTGCAATCAACAGCCTGACCGCCCACATTGTCAACGGCAACCACCACAAAGCAGACCGCGCCGAAGGATTTGCCGAACTGCAAAAAGCCCTCAAGAAGGTGAAGGCTGATGACCGTTACGCCGCCGCCGCTGAAGCTATTGCGGGTGCGGATAATGTGGTCGTGTTCTGCGGTGCAGAAGGTGTTACACTCGCCCAACACGCCGAATTGATGCAAGCCTGCGCGAATGTCTTGATTTTGACCGGACATGTCGGACGCACCAACAATGGTCTAATCCCAGTCTGGCCGGGTGCGAATACACAGGGCGCGATTGATCTTGGCTATACGGCTGAAGCCACCGCCGAACTGCTGCAAAATCCTCCGGCGGTGCTGATTGTGGCAGGCTGTAACCCAGTTGGGGAAGACATCGCCGCTGCCAATTTGAGGAACGCCGATTTTGTCATCGTCACCTCCCAATTTGACACCGCCACTACTGCAATCGCCGATGTGGTGCTGCCTCAGCAAAGTTTTGCCGAGCGTGAAGGCACATTCACCAGCGGCGAACGGCGGGTACAGCGGTTTTATGCCGCGCAGGGGGTTATCGGGGAAAGTTTCCCGGATTGGAAGATTTTCGCCCAAGTGCGCCATGCCATTGATAAATCCACCGCCAAAGTATCGGCGGGTGCGGTGATGGCCGAAATTACGAAATCAGTAGCGGCCTACAGCGCGATGGGCTATAAAAATCTTGCCCAAGTGGAACGCCAATTCCCGGATGTCGGCGGCACCGACCAATATTATGGTGGAACAGCCTATCAAAACACGGGTGGAATTGGAGTCCAGTGGCCCGTATCAGCCGAAAACGCCGAGGCCAAGTTGAACGTCGTCCCTGTTTCCTCTGAAAAATCAAAGGCGAAGGGGCTGCTGGTTGTGCCCACGACTCTATTGTATGACCGGGGGATGCTGTTCGTCCGCAGTGAGATTATGTCGCTGCGTATTCCACCCGCCCATGCGAATTTCAGCCCTGCCGATGCCCAAAAACTGAAACTTCAGGACGGGGACATGGTTGAAATTAACCTTGAAGGTGCCAGCCTCACCGTTCAGATAATCGTAAATGAAACGATTCCGGCGGGGGTGATTACCCTGCCTAAATGCCTGAGTGACCAACCCGGCCCATTTGCGCCAATGGTCGCAGGCAGTATTGAAAAAGTTGCCCAAGCACTAGCTGCAACTGGGGATTAAATGCCATGATGGACTTTCTTGAACAACTCCTAATGGGGCCAAATGACCCCAACTCAATTGTTACGTGTTCCAGCAATTCGACCTGCTCAACGGTTCATGCTATCGTCACGACCTTGTTGGTCTTTTTTGTGCTGCTGACGGGGTTCGCCTATACCACTGTGCTGGAACGCCGCTTCATCAGTTTTATGCAATCCCGGCTTGGGCCAAATCGGGCTGGCCCCAAAGGTCTGCTGCAACCCGTGTCGGAAGGGATCAAGCTGATCTTTAAAGAAGAGATCATTCCCGATGGCGCGGATCGAGCCGTTTATTCCTTTGCCCCGCTGCTCAAACTCGTCCCATCATTGATTGTCTTGGCCGTTGTGCCGCTTGGCCCGAATATCTACGTCCCTTGGTTTGATGACAAGTGGTACGAGATGGCACAGGGCTTCACCGATGTCAATGTCGGGGTACTGTGGCTGTTGGCCGTGACCAGCATCAGCGTGTATGGCATCACCCTTGCCGGCTGGGCCAGCAATAACAAATATGCGCTGTTGGGGGCGTTGCGGGCCAGTGCCAGCATGATAAGTTATGAACTCAGCCTCGGAACAGTTTTTGCGGTGCCGATTATGCTGGCGGGTTCGATGAGCATTGGCGACATCATCGGCGAACAATCGGGCCTATTCCTCAAGTGGTTCATTTTCCAGAACCCCCTTGCCGCGATTATTATGTTCATCGCCCTAATGGCCGAAATTAGCCGTGCGCCGTTTGATATGCCCGAAGCCGAACAGGAATTGGTTGCAGGCCATATCACCGAATACAGCGGGATGAAATTCGCCATGTTCTTCCTTGCCGAATACGTCAACATGATTGGCATCTCGGTTATTTTCGTCACCATGTTTATGGGCGGCTATCATGATGGCTTTGGCCTTGTACAAGGTGCGCCGCTGTTGGCTCTGCCAGTGCTAATTGGTAAGGTCATCCCCTTACTGATTATTATGGTCTGGGTGCGTGGGAGCATCTTTCGCCCCCGTTATGACCGCCTGATGGCTTTTGGGTGGAAAGTTCTGCTGCCTCTCTCAATGCTGGCCGTCGCATGGACAGCCGTTTCTATTGTGATCGAGCAAGAAGGTGGCCCCACTGCCTATCTGATTTCGGTGGCGATCCTGTTTGTGATTGTCGGTGCGCTGGGCTATCTGTTTAATCGCAGCACCACGCCGGAAACCGTGCTTAACATAGACGAAATTGAACAAGAAAAAGTGAGCATCGGGTACATTGTGCTGCAATTTGTGGGAGGTATCCTGTCCATCCCATTTGTGGCCTATGAAGCCGCCAAGAATCTCCGACCCGGTGGTTCAAAATCATAGTCGGTACGGGTAAGTAAAGGGTAGATACAATGGGTTTGATTAATGGATTGATGACCACCATCAAGCATGTGCTTCAGGAAAAAGCGACCTTTCAATATCCTGAAGTCGAACGGCCTGTGCGCGAACGCTATAAGGGCCGCCATGCTTTGAAGCGTTATGACAATGGGATGGAAAAATGTATCGGGTGTGCGCTGTGTGCCGCTGCCTGTCCTGCTGATGCCATCTGGGTTGAGGCCGCCGAAAACACCGATGATGAGCGTTACAGTCCCGGTGAGCGTTATGCCAAAACCTACGAAATCAACATGCTGCGCTGCATCTTTTGTGGGTATTGTGAGGATGCCTGCCCCACTGAAGCCATTGTATTGGAACATGAATACAAACTGAGTTTCACGGATCGGCGCGACTCGATCTATACCAAAGACATGTTAATTGATCCGGTGCCGCCGGGGGGTCAAGATACACCCCATCAGGTGGAGCCACACAGCTATGATCGGCCCATTCCAGACATGGAAAATCCGAAATAACCGAATCTCATTCCCCTCTCCAGCAAGTTTGGCGAGGGGCTTTATGTGGGGTAGTAAAACTTGAATTTCGTTAATTTGGCGTTGGAACAAGATTGCGATAAACTTCACGGGTCTGACGCCACCCGTTGTTTTAATCTACAGGACATTTTCGAATGGTAGGCACAGAATTAGCTCTGTTTATCATGATTGGGGCGCTTTCGATCCTTGCCGCCGTCATGATGCTGATTAGTGAAAATGCTGTCCACAGTGCATTGTTCCTCATTATAAACTTTGCGTGTGTGGCGTTTCTCTATCTGATGCTCAATGCACCGTTCCTGTTTGCCGTACAAATTACGGTCTACGCAGGCGCGATCATGGTCTTATTCCTATTTGTGATCATGTTGATGGGTGCCGAGCGTGTTTTACCCCAAGAGACACAGCGCTTTCCGTGGCTGGCTCCTGCTACACTTGGCGTCACGATGGTGATTTTGTTTGTGGCTGGTCTCGCCATTATCCGCAGCGACCTTGATACCAGCGAACCCGAACCCGCCGAACCCATTTTCCGTTTTGTTCACGCTGCCGCTGGAACCGACGCGGTAGATGTCTACATTGATGGCGAAAAGGTAGTCTCGGATTTGCTCTATCGAGAAGCCTCAGATTTTGAGGAATTTCCAGCGGGCAGCTACACCGCGCAGGTTGTTCCACATGAGGCCGAGTTGCTTCCAGAAAATATCGTGCTGGAAACCTCGGTTTTTCTGGCAGGTAATGGCGTCCTCTCGTATGTCTTGACTGCCGACGCTACCAATGGTGAGGTACAGGCCTTGCAGGTGGAGGGGCGTATTGACCCGAACGATGAAAAAGATAATGCCCGTTTGACGGTGGTTCATGCCATTCCGTGTGCGGATGGCACAACCACTTGCCCGATTGAAGTCGCAGACATCACCGAGCCGGGTGACGACCCGATGGTGCTGGTCAAGAGTCTCGATTATGGTCAAGCCGCCCATTTTGAAATCAAAGAGGGCGAATATACCCTAGCGACCTATCCTCAAGGCAACATTCGTGCTGCCATTGATGAACGCGGCGATACCGATGAAAAACTTGACCTTGACGCGCTGGTGCAGGTGGATAAAAAAGTCATTGACCAAAATACCGGGGTGTTGTGGGTCGTAACCCAAGATACAACGGGTAGCACAATACGCCCCAAGATTTTGTGGTTCGCGCTGGATAACAATCCTGATTTTGGTAGTGCGGAGGGGATGGGTCAACTGCTGTTTACCGATTATCTGCTGCCATTTGAAGTGATCGGCCTGCTGCTACTGACGGCGATGGTTGGTGTGATTGTGTTGACCAAACAACATGAAACACCCAAGAAACCGCGCTTCCGCCGTCGTATGGCAAATGTTCCCGGCAACCCAACGGTTGAAGAATACATGCAATCCTTACGTAAAAATCCAGCCGATAGCAGCGGTGATTAGAGGGAAGGTTATGGATAAGCCAGAAGTCGCTACCGAATTATTTGTGCTGTTGAGCGCGGTGTTGTTTACACTCGGCTCAATGGGGGTGCTGCTGCGTCGGAATGCCATCTTGATTTTCATGTCCATTGAGTTAATGCTGAATTCGGCAAACTTGGCACTGGTGGCCTTTGCCCGCCAGTGGAATCAGATGGACGCGCATCTGATGGTGTTTTTTGTGATGACCGTCGCTGCTGCCGAAGTTGCAGTCGGGTTGGCCTTAATTGTCACCATCTACCGCACCCGACAAAGCACCGATGTGGACGATTTACATGCGTTGCAGGGTTAATCCGGTAATACAGAACGGGGCCTCGTAAATTTATGGAAGGTTTTTATTCTGCGGTTTCATTGGTAGTCGTCGTCCCCCTGATCGGGATGTTGATTAACCTCTTTTTTGGCAAAAAGCTAGGCGAAAAAGGTGCCGGATTCATTGCGGTCAGTGCCAGCGCGTTTGCGTTTGTGGTCGCGCTGATACTCTGGGCCACACTGGTAGATCAACACTACGAACCGGCCATCGTCAATGCCCCACTGATTCACTCGTGGATTTCTATCCCATCGGCTGGCATTGATATTCCTTGGCAGTTCCGTGTAGACACCCTCAGTGTCACCATGATGCTGGTAGTGACCGGGGTCGGAACGCTCATCCACATTTATGCCACTGGCTATATGCACGGAGATGAACGCTTCCCGCGCTTTTTTGTCTATCTAAATTTGTTCTTGGTGTTCATGCTGATTCTGGTGACGGGCAATAACCTCTTGGTGATGTTCGTCGGCTGGGAAGGCGTGGGTTTGTGTTCATTCCTGCTCATCGGCTTCTGGTTTGATAAACCGGGCAAACACCCCACCGAAGGCACGGTTGGCTGGGCCAATAGTAACGCCGCACGCAAAGCATTTATCGTCAACCGTATCGGCGACTTCGGTCTGCTGATGGGGATTTTCTTGACCTTCTGGACGTTTGGCACGCTCGATTATTACAAACCCCACGAAGTCATCCATCTGGAACATGATGAAGCCCCCCCACCTGTCTTTGCTGTCGAAGGGGCAGAGGGCGAACATGCTGGTGAAGAAGCGGCCCATGTCGAATCAGGTAGTGAAATTCACGGCATCTTTACCCAAGCTGAATTGTGGTTTGAAGAAGGTAATCACAAAGTTACTTTCGGCTCAATTGACCTCGACTTTGATGCCGTTATTACCCTGATTACTCTGTTTTTCCTGCTTGGGGCGACAGGTAAGAGCGCCCAAATTCCACTGTTTGTATGGCTGCCCGACGCGATGGCAGGCCCAACCCCCGTCAGTGCCTTGATTCACGCCGCGACGATGGTGACGGCGGGTATCTATATGATGGTGCGGTCAAATTCTTTCTTCTATAACTCCGACCTCACCTCGTTTGTCGTGACGATTATTGGAATTTCAACTGCCCTTGCCGCCGGGTTTATGGCGTTGGGGCAATGGGACATCAAGAAAGTGCTGGCCTATTCGACGGTCAGCCAATTAGGGTTTATGGTCGCCGCCGTCGGGTTGGGGGCCTATGCCGCTGCGATGTTCCACCTTGTCACCCATGCGTTTTTCAAGGCGCTGTTGTTCCTCGGCTCCGGCTCGGTCATTCACGCGATGGAGCATGGACACCACCACGCGCATGAACATGGGCATGATGAACACGGCGACGAACACGATGAACATGCCGAACATGAAACTCATGAGGAACACGAAACTCACACTCATCATGATGACCACGAATTCGACCCCCAAGACATGCGAAATATGGGTGGCCTGCGCCACAAGATGGGCCTCACCTACTTGACATATTTGGTTGGCGGACTGGCTCTAGCAGGCATTTTCCCATTCGCGGGTTTCTGGTCAAAAGATGAGATCATCGCAGATGCCTTTACCGTCGGTTTTGACGAAGGCGAACTCAAAGGGTATCTGGCAATAGCGGTATTACTTGCCGCCGCCGCGATGACTGCCTTCTATACGTGGCGTCAAATCTGCCTCGTATTTTTTGGCAAACCGCGCACGGCTGCCGCTGAACATGCTCCAGAAAGTTCGGCCTTGATGACAACCCCGCTGGCGATTTTAGCGATAGGGACGTTCCTTATTGGGTTCATTATTAACGCGCCAAAAGGCTTCCCATTGTTTGGCTGGCTCTTCGGAGAACACCGCTTCACGCTGTTCCTTGAAGAAAGTGTCATCCACGCTCACGCCGGCTCGTTTAATTGGTTTATGGCAATTCTAGCGACGGGTATCGCCCTAGCCATGATTGGCATAGCGGACTCGATCTATCGTAAGCCGATGCCTATTCCGATGGAAAAAGACCCGTTGGAGACAGGGCAATACCAACCCTTGTTTGCCCTCTCAAATGCCAAACTCTATTGGGACGAGGCCTATTTCAAATACATCGTCTATCCTTTCCAAGGGGCAGCGCGATTCCTTGCCAATACCATTGACTGGGATTTCTGGCACAACTTCTTCCATGACCGCATCATTGGGCAAGGCTTCCAAGGCGCGGCGGATGTCATCAGCCAACCGATTGACCGCCAAGTGGTGGACAAAGGCTTTATGTCGTTGGCGACTGGTGTCTTGGCAGCGGGGTCACGGCTGCGTAAGACTCAAACAGGCTATGTGCGTACTTATGCGCTCTCGCTGATGATGGGCGCGTTGTTAGTCATCGTAATTATTCTGCTTCCCACGCTGCGTGATCTGCTGGGAATTTAGGTTGCTGGGAGTTATTGACGGATGCAACTCGAAACAACAGGCGTTTCGCTAACAAGCGTCACTCTCTTTGCGCCGATGGTCGGCTTCTTCATTCTGCTGTTTTTAAACAAGCTGAGTGATGAGCGGATTAAATGGGGGGCGTTGATTACCTCTCTCATTACCCTCGGCTTCTCCATTTTGCTGCTGGCCCAATTTAAGAGTGACGAAACCGGGCTGCAATCAGAGCACATTGCCGAATGGATTCCCACCTTTGGGATTTACTATCATGTCGGGATAGATGGCATCAGTATTTGGCTGGTTATGTTGACCACCTTCATCATGCCATTGTCTATCCTGATTTCCTTCAACATGATCCACGAACGCATCCGGCTCTACTACCTATTCATGCTGCTCATCGAATTTGCGATGCTCGGTGTGTTCGTGGCGCAAGATATGTTCTTGTTCTATGTGTTCTGGGAACTGACCCTCGTGCCCATGTACTTTCTTGTCGGGATTTGGGGCGGCGAAGAACGGCGCTATGCAGCGGTCAAGTTCTTCCTCTACACAATGGCTGGCTCCATTTTGATGCTGCTGGCGATTTTGTGGCTGGGGAACGAAGCAGGCACATTTGACGTGAAGGTAATTACCGAGATGGTACAAAGCGGCGCGTTGAGCTTTAGCACTGACACGGAACGCCTGCTCTTCTTGGGCTTCTTCATCGCGTTTGCCATCAAAGTTCCGCTGTGGCCGCTGCACTCATGGCTGCCGGATGCCCACGTCCAAGCCCCCACCGCTGGTTCGATCATCCTAGCGGGTATCTTGCTGAAATTGGGGACTTACGGGTTAATCCGCTTTAATCTCGGCTTTTTCCCGAACGCCTCCGCTGATTTTGCCCCTTGGATTGCGGCCCTCGCGGTAATCGGCATTATCTATGGCGCATGGGTGGCCTATGCCCAAACCGATGTCAAGAAATTAGTCGCCTATACCTCGGTCAGCCATCTCGGTTTCGTGGTATTGGGGATTTTCTCGCTGACAAGCAGTGGGGTTCAAGGCGCGGTGCTGCAAATGGTCAATCATGGCATCAGCACGGGCGGCTTGTTTGCGCTGGTGGGGATTTTGTATGACCGCCGCCACACCAAAGCGATTAACGCCTTCGGTGGTATCTGGAAGGTCATGCCCCTGTTCAGCGGTATCGCGCTGGTGATTTCGCTGTCCAGCATGGGCCTCCCCAGTTTGAACGGCTTCGTCGGTGAATTCACTATTCTGCTTGGCTCTGCCAGTTCCGATGTGTTGAGCATCTGGTTTACCGCTGTCGCCACGCTCGGTGTGATTTTGGCCGCCGTATATACCCTATTCATGTTCAACAAGGTCTTTATGGGGCCGCTGGACAAGAAAGAAAATCAGGAACTCGAAGACCTGACATGGAGCAAGAACTGGACTGAGCTTGGCGCTTTGGTGCCGCTGGTCATCATGATTTTTGTGATCGGCCTCTATCCCAGTCCCTTCTTTGAATTGATGGATGGCTCGGTTGGACACTTGGTCAACTTTGTCCATACAGTTGCCGTCGCGGGTAAATAACAATCATGGGGCGGTTTTCGGACTACCCCTTTTTCGATTTAGATTCGGTCAAAATTTCGCAGGGGTAAATAAGGGCTATGTTTTCAACCCC
This sequence comes from Anaerolineae bacterium, assembly GCA_021463865.1. GTDB lineage: Bacteria > Chloroflexota > Anaerolineae > Aggregatilineales > J027 > CFX10. The sequence goes on along the minus strand of JAJTXY010000001.1, from coordinate 69,178 downwards.
CACGTTTGATGAATTGAATATTTGGGCCGCGCTACCCATGATGGCGTTGGCTTTTGGCACCTGCATTTTGCTCGTCGCCGATCTGTTCATTCCCAAAGATAAAAAGGTCTATACAGCGGTACTGGCAGGGATAGGCTTGGGCGTTTCGCTTTTAATTGCCCTGCTCCAAGCGTCGGGTGTCGAAATCGGTGATAAATCCACCGCCTTTGAGGGCATATTTGTGGTAGACCAGTTCACCCATGTGGTGAATGTCATTTCCCTCATGGCAGGCATCATCGGCATTATGGTGTCGTATGATTACCTAGAACGCACCGGCACGGAACGTGGCGAATTCTATACGCTGATTCTGTTTAGTACGCTGGGTGCGATGCTGATGGGGTCGTCACGTAATCTGGTGATGATCTTCATCGCGCTTGAACTGCTCTCGATTCCGTTGTATATCCTCTCCGGGTTCCGCCGCCCCATGCTGGAAAGCGAGGAAAGCGCCATGAAATATTTCTTGCTTGGCGCGTTCTCATCCGGCTTTTTGGTCTACGGCATCGCCCTAATTTATGGTGCGACAGGTAGTTTTGAACTGGTCAATGTCTGGCAGACCGCCGTTGATATTCTCGAAGGTGAAGGCGCGGGTCAGTTTACCCTGCTGATTGGCATTGCTATGGTATTGATCGCCCTCGGCTTCAAGGTCGGCGCGGTGCCATTCCATATGTGGCAGCCTGACGTGTATCAGGGTGCACCTACCCCTGTGACCGCCTTCATGAGTGTGACGGCCAAAACAGGTGGGTTCGCTGCCATGCTGCGTGTACTGGTAACGGGCCTTGCCGTTGTATCCGCCTCGCAGGGCAAAGCGATTGATGTTTGGCAGGATTCGGTACAGGTCATCGCGGTCTTGACCCTGATTTTAGGCAATTTTGTCGCCATCACCCAAACCGACCTCAAGCGTATGCTGGCCTATTCAAGTATCGCGCATGGCGGGTACATCCTGATTGCGATTGCAGCCGGGGGTACGTTTGGTGTCGGGGATAGCTCCGCCCAAGCCGCGTTGGTCTATCTGATGGCCTATACCTTTACCAATATCGGGGCGTTTGCTGTTGTCATCGCCTTGGAACGCAACGAACGTAACACCATTACCCTGAACGACACCAAAGGCCTCGCGCAGCACAGCCCTCTGCTTGCTGCCGCCATGACCATTTTTATGCTCAGTCTGACGGGTGTGCCGTTAACCGCTGGGTTCATCGGCAAGTTCTTTGTATTCAAGGCCGCGCTGGAGGCCAATCTCGAAGTCTTGGCGGTCATCGGTGTGTTGGGGAGTGTCGTTTCCGCCTACTACTATCTGCGCATCATCGTGAATATGTACATGATCGAAGGTGACGCCCACCCGGTTGCCGATAAACAACCATTGGCCCTTCGTTCAGCCCTGTGGCTCACCGCAATGGGTACGTTGATTTTGGGGATTCTGCCCTATATCATGACCGACCTTGCCCGCGATGTCACACTTGCGATTGTGGGCCGATAGAACTCAGAAACTAAATATAAGCAATCGAAGACGGGTTCAAAACTCGTCTTTTTTGTTTTTCATTTATAATGTTGGGAGAAGGATGGATGCTCAAATAATGACTTCAATATTCAATGTGACCGAGACCCATATCACCAAAACACCCGAAATTGCAGGAGGCAAAGCCTGCATCGCAGGTCGGCGTATTCGTGTCCAAGATGTTTATGTGTGGCATGAGTACAATGGCATGAGCGCAGATGAAATCACCAATGAATACGATTTGTCATTGGCCCAAGTTTACGCCGCACTTACGTATGCTTTCGATCACCTAGATGAAATTCAAGCAGATATTCGGCAAAGCGAAGCCGTGATTTCCTCGGTACAAGAACGCTATCCAAGCAAAATAGCGAAAAACAAACGTTAACCTGATGAGCGACTCCCCTCCTGAGCAAATACGCTTCTATCTTGATGAGCATGTTGCAAATGCGGTGGCAAATGGTCTGCGCAATCGTGGTATTGACGTGATAACCACTGCCGAAGCAGGTTATATGGGTCGTGATGATCTCGATATTATGGCTTTTGCACTTCAAGAAAATCGGGTAATTGTGACCCAAGATGACGATTTTTTGACTCATGCCAGCGGCAGTATAGCCCATGCAGGAATTGCCTATTGCAAACCACAAACTCGCTCGGTGAAACAGATTATTCAAGGGCTTCTACTGATTCACGGTGTTCTATCGCCTGAAGAAATGCTCAACCATATCGAATTTCTATAATTACTCCCCCAACTCCTGCGATTTAACCGCCGCCCGCAGACTGCCCTTATCCAATTGAATGACCACATCCACTCCCGGCGCGGCATCTTGGGCATTCGTCAGGCGTTTGCCATCCCCGGCGCGAGTCACAATCGCATAGCCGCGTGACAAAATCGCCAGTGGGCTGTTGGCGCGTAGGGCAATTTCTTGGGTGTTCAATCGCTGGCGAGCCGAATTCAAATTCCCCACCATACCCCGCTGTAACCGCATCGTTAGATCGTCCACCCGTTGCCGATAATTTTGGATACGTACATAGGGCGATAAATGGCGCAGCGAACGTTCATACGCCCTCAAATCATCCCGCAGTTCATCCAAATGATTTTGCATGGCATTCTGGGCACGTTCCTGTAAAACCTCGACACTATACCGTAGCGATTCAATCTCCGGCGTAATCATTTCAGCAGCGGCGGAAGGTGTGGGGGCACGGCGATCTGAAGCAAAATCCACCAGCGTAAAATCAATCTCATGCCCGACCCCGGTCACAATCGGCCAGCGCGACGCGGCGACGGCACGCACCACCTGTTCGTCATTGAAGCACCATAAGTCTTCCAAACTTCCACCCCCACGCACCAACAAGATCACATCTATATCCTCGCGGCGGTTAATGCGATCCAGCGCGGCGATAATTTGCAGCGGGGCTTGTTCACCCTGCACCATCGTGGGGCTGAGGATGATTTCGGCAACTGGAAAACGGCGGCTAAGGACTTTGAGCACATCTTGGAACGCGGCGGTTGTCGGCGATGTCACCACCCCGATGCGGCGCGGGAAAAATGGGAGGGGGCGTTTGCGCGTCTCATCAAATAACCCCTCGGCAGCTAATTTCGCTTTGAGCAGTTCAAGCTGCTGATTCAGATCACCAAGCCCCGCCATCTGGATGACCTGCGCCACGAGTTGATATTCGCTGCGCTGTTCATAGATGCCGACATTGCCCAACACGACCACCTTATCCCCGTGTTCTGGCAAATTTTGCAGACGGGCGACATTGCCTTTCCACATGACACATTTCAGTTGGGCGTTGGCATCTTTGATGGTGAAATAGAGATGACCGGAGGCGGCCCGTGTCAAATTGCTGACCTCGCCTTCAACCCATACGCCGCTTAACTGCCGATCCATCTCAAATTTGAGGCGAATATAGGTCGCCAATTCGCTGACCGTGTAGTGCGAGGGTTCGTCTTCAGGTGGCAGTTCACCAGTATCTAAAAAATCATCATCGGGGTTGGGTGAAAAAAGTGGTAAGTTTTGCATAGTTTGATTGTACGATAGAAGGCGGGTTTTGTGTTAAAATCGTGAGCCGACTCACATCAATATTATCGGGACTTTTGGAGAGGCATTATGACCACGACGTTCACCGAAGAGGAACGCCAAAAAATTGCACAGAAACTTGCCGGATTAAGCCTTCGCAAAGCGCGTAAGGAAATCCGCAAGATGGATAACAAAGCCAATCTGAAATTTTGGCGCAATGGAGCCAAAACGGGTGAAATTCATACCACCTATGAACTGCCGACCCTCGGTCTGAAAATCAGCCTAGTCGAATCCGGGCAAGCGACCCCCATTGAAGAGGGCAAACGCCTCAAGAAAGAATATTTTTATACCGAAGCGCGAGTTGAGCCACTGGCGACACCCCCCGCCCCTCAACGCCACCGCGATTAGGGCAGGGCAAATTCACATACCCCTGCACTAACCTCACATTCCGCGATAGCTTGATTACTGCGGAGTACAGTAAACGTCGTGTTGCCACCGATGGTTCGCCAAAAGTGGCTATCACTGTCTGTGCGCCAGATATAGGCGTTGTAGTAGCGACAGCTTGGGCCGCTCACAAATTGATCAATCGAGATTTGTACACAGCCCTGTGACGCGAAATTGAAAATATCCCCGCCGGCTGCCTCAATTGCCGCATTCCAATCAAAGGCCTCAAAGCTGCCTTGATTACTCCCCTGAAAGGACAAGTTGCCAATATTCTGCACCCGGTTGGAAATGTTATAGAGCACAAAGTGGTCGTCCGAATACTCTAACCGAATTTCAGGCGGGATAGAAGACGTAGCAGACGGGGTAATAGTTGGCGTCGGGGTAACAGTCGGGCTGGTTGTCTCGCTCGCGGTTGGGGTAGAGGTCGAAGTGGCACTCGCCGTCGCCGTCGCCGTGGAACTACTGGTTGGGGTAGCTGTTGCTGATGCAGACCCGCCTCCCGCTTGCGAATCCTGCGTGACGGTCATGCTCGGTGTCAAAGTACGGGTTGCCGTCGCGCTGATAATGGCACTCAGCGTTTGGTTGCTTTGAAAAACCGCCGTGAGCGTCAACAAAGCACTATCTTGCGTCGGCGACTCGGTTGGTGCTTGCGAAGCCGATGGGGTATCCGTGAGATTGGCGGCGGCTTGTTTGGTCGGGTTGTCTTGTTTATCGTCGTCGTTTTGTCCGAGCATCACTACAACCACCACAATCCCCACCAGCAGGAGCAAAATCGGAATCATGCCCGCCAACCACAGCCAGCGATTCCCGCGCTTTTCTTCCATTGGCGGCAGGACAGTGCGATACGGCGGCGACACAATCTCATTTTTGAGAGTCTTGGCCTCATTGCTAAATGCCGACTGACGCGAGACGGGGGGCGGCTGGGTGGCAACATTCGATGCCACATCCCCTACCGTTTGTACACCCTGCGTGGTCGGCTTAGGTGGCTCATTCCGCAGTGTTTTTAAATAGGCTTCCAATGCGGCGGGAGATTGGGCTTGGGCGGCAGATTTCTTTGGCCCTGAATTGGTCGAGATTTCAACCGTATCTTCATCCTCGGTGCGCTTCAAAGCCGTATCTAACGCTAAATATAAATCATGGCAGGTGGCATAACGCTGACGGGGGTCTTTGTGCAGCGCCATCAACAGCACTTTTTCAACCTCGGACGGCAAGTCCGGATTATAAAAAGTGGGCGGTGGCGGTTCTTCATTGAGATGTTTAAGCGCCACTGTCATCGCCGACGGATCATCAAACGGCACTTTGCCCGTTAGTGCCTCATACAAAACGACGCCAAATGAATAGAGGTCACTTTGGGGAACAGCCCTTGCCGAAGATACCGCTTGTTCAGGGGCGATGTAATGGGCACTCCCAAAAGTATCCCCCAGTGTGCCTTCCATCGTCGTCAATGCCAGCCCGAAATCGGTCAGCACGGCTCCGTTGGTGGTCATCATGATATTGGAGGGCTTGATGTCGCGGTGAATGACCCCCTGCGTATGGGCGTAATCGAGCGCACTGCAAATTTCACGCGCCATTTTGAGGATGATGAGCGGTGGGATGCGTTCGCCGCGTGTTGCCGCTTCTTTCAACATCACGCGCAGGTCTTTGCCATCCAAAAAGACCATCGCCATGTAATACATGCCTTCGACCTGACCAAATTGGTAGATACTGACGATGTTGGGATGATGCAGGCGGGCAATCGCACGCGCTTCGCGTTGAAAGCGGGCCGTATATTCAGCTTCATCGGCGGTAGCAAATTCACCCGTGATGACTTTTACGGCGGCATAGCGTTGCAGGGCTTCATCAAAACCCTTGTAGACACGGGCCATGCCACCTTTGCCCAATAAAGCAACAATCTTGTAATCGCCTAGTTTTCGACCAATCAGGGGGTCAGGCAGAACCATAATCACTCAACTCTTTGTTTTTTAAATTGGCATTCAGAAGGGTGTTCTGATGGTTGAAAAATTGTTTCAAGTATACCCCACCCCATTGCATAACCATAATAGCCCCTTAGTCCCCCGCATAAAAATCATCCACCACCCACAGCACATTATAAAGGGCATGGACGATTAACATGAAAAAGAGGATCACGTTTGCCAGCGAAACCCAACGCACCCTCTCCCCGCCCATGTTGACACGCAGCGCTTGGAAAAGGGGCAAATTCATTGCCATCGTCGCGGAAAACATTAAGGGCAGGAACAGCGCCAGCATAAATCGCTGCCCGCCGCTAATCCGCATGTAAAAGATATACAGCAAGCTATAGCCCACCAGATAAAGCGCCACATACAGCAATAGATAACAATGCCTGTTTATGGGTCGCAGGAACTCGGCCGGCCGCGATTTGTCAAACGAGACCATCAGAATCAATAGCAGTACGATCAACGGATACCCCACGATATACGGTGAATAGCCATACGAACCGGGCAGGATATGACGGCGAAAGGATAATCTCGCCCCAAACACCATCCGCTCCCAAAATTCGCGGGGCGAGGTTTCGCGCAGATATTTCTGCAAACTCGGTAGTTCATCGTCTGGCAAATCGGGCCACCCTACACTGTCGCCATGAGCTTTGGTACTGGTCGCCGCTTCGACCTCGGCCTTGTTGTCATACCAGATGTAGAAGGTCGTGTTAACGTTATAAAAATAATGTCCAAAGGTGTCCTTCACCCGGCTGATCTGGGGATATAGCACTAGCAAAAACACCCCCAGCACCAATCCCAGCGACAGGGCATTACTTAGCAATGGCTTCCATCGTTTTTCCCGCCGCACCGTCAAGACCATTTTGAGGCCTATCACAAAACCGAATGCGAACAAGGCTGGTAAAAAGGACGCTTTGGTTAAATGCGCTAATCCTGCCATGACCCCCGTTAAGATGGCAGATTTCCATTCAGGCTGTCGCAACAACCGCAGTATCAACACAAACGCCCCAAAACTCAGCGTGTAATAAAGCAACTCAGCTTGAAAATAGGCCGCCCGAAACATATAGAGTTGAAAGGTCGTGACCAGCATCAAATTCATAGCGGCAAGGGTTGGGAAATATCGTAAGAAAATCCCGAATAGGCCGATTAGCAGGAGAATGGATAAACCCACGTTCAGATACTTGCCCTGCACAAAATAATCTTCCATCGAGATGGTAGGGCTGTAATGGAGCGATTGGAGGGCGGGATACAGCGGCATCCGGTTGCCATCCCCGGCATACTGATAATCCGAAAAATAGAGCGCTTTGGCATAAAGCATGTAATCTTCTTGGTCGTTTTTCTGATACCCCGTGCGTCGTTCGCCAATATTGCGTTCATGCAGGTGTTGATACGCGCCATAGCTGTGCAGGGCCAAGACTACGAGCAGAAAGGAAATCATCCAAAAAAATTTGCGGACGCCTTGTAGCGAATTGATTGTTTGCTCGAAACGAATCAGCGCCTTGAGAGGGTAATGTATCGAACCCCGCTGAAGCCAAGATTGGTACTTCAATTCTTCTAGCATTCGTTCCTCCCACCATCCAATTATAGGGTGCTAGAGAAAGAGGTGTATCAGTCATCCATCACAATTTACGTACCAAAAGCGAAATCGGTGTCTAGGATACTTGGCAAAAATCGCTATAATGGGTTCATCCAACCGTTTTGGCTGAGGACTTATGAGGCCGTCATGCGAGATTCATCCCACGATATGAGCGAAATGGAAATCCGCCAGCGATGCGGTGAACTACTGCAAAAAGCGCAGGAAGAAGCCACTCGTCTGAAGCATGGATATATTGGGACCGAGCATATCTTCAACGCCCTAACCCGCAACCCCAGCGGTATTACCAACTTGATCTTGACCGAAAGCGGCCTTGACCCCCGTGAAGTCCGCAATTCGATTCGTAAAGAAGTCGGCGGCGGTGATGATGAGGAAACCCGTGTCCCCATCTTGACCCCCCGCGCCCGTCATGTACTAGCCGAAAGCATCTATTTGGCCGATGATGTGGGCAGTATTCTGGTCGAAGAAGAACATGTCTTGCTGGCAATGCTGCAAGAGGGCGAAGGCGTGCCGATTCGCAAACTCAAACAAATGGGCGTAGCGATTCAGCGTTGGGTTGAATATCTAATGCGCTTTTTGGATATTGAAGGCAAATCGGACGATTCTAGCAACGAAAAAGACCTGTTCGGCGACCTGATGGATCATCGGGATTTTGGGGATTTGATGGAACCGGACAATGAACGGGTACCGGGCCGCGCCATGCCCACCCCATTATTGGACAAATATGGCCGCGACCTGACCGAACAAGCCCGTCTCGGCAAATTGGGGCCAGCCGTCGGGCGTGATACCGAAATCCGCGCCGTCGCCCGTACCTTGACCCGCAGCAAGAAAAACAACCCGTTGTTGGTGGGCGATGCTGGCGTTGGGAAAACCGCCATCATCGAAGGGTTGGCATGGCAAATCGCTAACGATACCGCCCCCGGCCCACTCAAAAATAAACGCATCGTGCAAATCGAAGTCGGCATGTTGGTGGCAGGTACCAGCCTGCGCGGTCAATTTGAGGAACGTCTGGGGGGCATTGTCGAAGAAGCCCGCAGTTCCAAAGATGTCATTTTATTTATTGATGAAATTCACACCATTGTTGGGGCAGGTGACACCATTGACAGCAATTTGGACGCTGCCAACATCCTCAAACCTGCTTTGGCACGTGGTGACATCTCGTGCATCGGCGCGACTACCTTTGAAGAATATCGCAAGGCCATCGCCAAAGACCCTGCGCTAGATCGCCGTTTCCGCACCATTGATATTGGCGAACCCACCATCGAAGACACTCTGATCATCATTGAAAATGTCTACAAGCGTTACGAAGAACACCACCATGTCACAATTTTGCCGGAAGCCCGTGAACAGGCAGTGAAACTTTCCGCAAAATATTTAACAGATCGGCGGCTGCCCGACAAAGCCCTTGATTTGTTGGATGAAGCCTGCGCCCGTATGGTCATCCAGACGCAATCCCCAGATGTAGAACCGGGCACACCGCTTGAAGTAACGTGGTATACCATTCACGAAGTTCTCAGCGAGTGGACAGGGATTCCGGTTGTAGAGCTAGGCGCAACCGAGCGTGAAAAATTCTCACACCTCCATGAAACCCTCGCCAAACGGGTGCGTGGGCAAACATATGCCATTAAGGTGGTATCGGATGCCATCAAGACTCACCGCGCTGGCCTCAGTGATCCACGTCGGCCTGTTGGTGTCTTTCTATTTGTCGGGCCAAGCGGCGTCGGAAAAACAGAATTGGCCCGTGCCCTAGCCGATTTCCTATTTGGCAACGAAAAATCCATGATTCGGCTTGATATGTCGGAATTTCATGATGAACACACCGTTTCCCGCCTGATTGGTGCGCCCCCCGGCTACAAAGGTACGGAGCGCGGGGGTCAATTGACCGAGGCCCTGCGCCGCAAACCCTATTCAGTCGTGCTGCTGGATGAGGTCGAAAAAGCCGCCCCACAGGTCTTTGATGTGTTTCTACAGGTGTTTGATGAAGGCCGTCTAACCGATTCGTTGGGTGCGACGGTAGATGCCCGCCATGCCCTCTGGATTATGACCAGCAATATTGGCACGGGAGATGTAGGCAAAGGTATTGGCTTTATCAACAAGGCCGATGGTTTGCCCGATTACAGCTTTCATCTGAAAAAATTCTTCCGGCCCGAATTCCTGAATCGGCTCGACGAGGTTATCGTTTTTAATCCCTTAGATCGAGATACCTTGAATGAAATCCTAGACCTTCAATTGGCAGAGGTCATGGAACGTATGGACGCACAGGAAATCACGTTGGAACTTGACAGCACGGTGCGTGAACTCATTGTGAATGAGGGCTATAGTCCGGCGAATGGTGCCCGCCCGCTGCGTCGCGCTATCGAACGTCTCCTAACCCGCCCCCTCTCTTCCGCCCTGATCGAAAACACCTATATGCCGGGAGACAGAATACTGGTGACGGCAAAAGGGGACAGCATAAAATTGGAGCATATCAGTCGGGCGGAACCTGCTGCTAAAGACTAATGACGGACTATGATTGAGCTACCCTCTGTTCCACAAAATGGATACAAGCGGCTGACTTTACCCGACGAGGAATCTTCTCGTCTGCTGCGGCGGCGGCGCGATGCCGATTACACCGATCTCTTTGCCACCGACCCCAACCCCGATGTACGCGAATTGGGACGGCTGATTTTGCGGCGTGATCTGCCCTATGTTGGTGACTATATGGAATTGGCCGATGTGTGTGCGCGGCTGTCACTCCAAAAGGTTGGCAATGGCAGTGACCCCCAGTTGATGATTTTTTATGTCGGCAAGACCATCCAAGCCTATCGCAAAGCATTGACGCTCGATGCCACCAATCCTGCCATTGGGGAATCCCTTAGCCGCTACCTACAATGGCTCATGCGGGTAGCTCGCAACCTGCCTACCCAGCGCAATATTGCGACGGCGTTGTGGGCAGCGGCAGAAGACGTCCCCGGCGGCAGTACGGTCTTTACCCCCGCCGAACTCGAACGCCTGCTGGTGTGGTATGTCAATCCTCCTACCGCCAAAAATCCGACCCCCGCGCCAGACACCACCCCCAGTCCGGATTTGCGCATGGGTTTGACCCAAGATGCACTGGGTGAATCATTTGAATCTGAGGTTTGGCCTAGCCCATTTACCCCACGTCCACCGCAAGCTCAAGCCCCTATGGGTCAAGGCAAATTTGAGGACGAGACGCAGGGTAATCTTGATGAACCTGCCATGTCCATGTTGAGCAACATGCAAGTGCATCTGCCCCCCGATGAAACCCGTTCCGGCGAATCGGTCAGCATAGATATTGAGCCTTCCGATGCCCATCAATCTATGGAAGCCCCACCCATTATTATGCGCCAGAAACCGGATGAGCACGACGATTTTGTGAATAATGGGCGCATCGCTGATCGTTTTGAGGTCAAGCAAAAATTTTCCGGCGGGATGGGTAGTGTCTATTTGTGTTACGACCCCAAAGACCGTATCCCAGTGGCGATTAAAACTTTCCAAAGCAAGTTTTTGAACAATGAACGGGCTGTGACACGCTTTACTCATGAAGCCCTGACATGGATTCGCTTGGAAAAACACCGCCATATCGTGCAAGCGCTCAAAGTCCAAAAATGGAATGGCCGCCCCTATATCATCTTGGAACATATTTCCGGGCCAGAGGGCTTGGGGCCAGATTTGCGCTCATGGATTGACCACAACCGTCTTGATCTGGAAACCGCGATCACGTTTGGGCTGCAAATTGCTTTGGGGATGCAGCACGCTACCCAAAAAATGCCGGATATGGTGCATCGAGATTTAAAACCGGGTAACATTCTCGTGCATCACGACATGATTGCCAAAGTCACCGATTTTGGTCTAGTACGCTCGCTCGATTTTGATGACCTCCCTGACGATAACTCCGATGCCGCTGACGGACATCAACGCCTAACGCGGGTCGGCGCAGTCGTCGGCACAGCCCCCTATATGTCGCCCGAACAATGCCGGTCGGTTGAGCTAGATTTGCGCTCCGATATTTATGCCTTCGGATGTGTGTTATATGAAATGCTGACTCGCCAGACCGTTTTTACGGCGGCCTCTTTCCCGGAATGGGCACGCGCCCATAACCAGCAAAAACCCAAGCTGCCTGACGATCTGCCCTTTGTGATTCCCCGCTCCGTGCAGGCACTTTTGATGAGTTGTTTGGAAAAATCGCCCGATAATCGTCCTCAGACATGGGGGGAACTAGCGAATTCCCTAGCCCGCTTGGTTGAACAGATTACGGGCAAACCGCCGGAAATCGAAATCAGTGGCCCCGCCCTTGAGGTCAATGATTTGTTGGACAAAGCCTACAGCCTGACGGAATTGGGCTATTTAAACGAGGCATTGGCAACCTATGACCGCGCCCTTGCCCTCGATTCCAACAGCCCGCATACATGGTCACGCAAGGCCCGTGCTCTCCGTATCGCCAACCGCAATGAAGAGGCCCTAGAAGCAGTCAATCGCGCCCTAGAGATTAATCCGCGTTTCGGCTGGGCGTGGATGGTCAAAGGCCAAATTTTGGAGCGTCTGGGCCAATTGGAACGAGCATTGGCGGCGCATGAAACAGCGGCAGAAATCAAACCCGGTGATGTGCATGTCTGGTATAACCAAGCCATCGTATTATTTACACTGGGTCGCTGGCAGGACGCTCTCAATCGGCTGGATAATGCTCTCAATATTGACCCCCTGCACGAATCCTCATGGGCCAAACGCGGTCAAGTGCTGCGGGCACAGGGGCAATATTTGCAGGGGCTAAACGCTTACAATCGGGCACTTGAACTCACCCCCAATTTCGCATGGGCATGGAATGGCAAAGGGCTATGCCTTAAAGCACTGGGCCGTTTGGACGAAGCCTTTGAAGCCTTCCAGCAGGCTGCCGTCTATCAACCCGACGATGTATGGCACTGGTATAACCAAGCCGAGACGTTGGTGGATTTGGGGCGCTATAAAGATGCGATGGAGGTGGCCCAACAAGCCATCAAAGTGCAGGCCGATCACTCGTATAGTTGGGCAAAATTGGCGCAGGTGTTTCGTTATCTCGAACGCTATGAGGACAGCCTCAAAGCCTATGACCGCGCCATTGAATTAAACCCCACCTACGCATGGGCCATTAACGGTAAAGGCATCGTCTTAGAGCGACTGCGGCGGTTTGATGAAGCCCAACAAGCCTATCGCCAAGCCGCCGAACTGTATCCCGACGATGTATGGCACTGGTACAATCAGGGCAATTTGTTGGTGCTGCAAGAGCGTTTCCAAGAAGCGATTACCGTCTTAGAGCGGGCCGTCAAGGTCAACCCCCAGCACGCCCGTTCATGGGCAAGGCTCGGCAATGCCCACCGACGATTAGGCGACGACAAAACCGCTCTTGTTTATCTGGATCGCGCCCTCAAACTCGATCCGGCCTATGCGTGGGCGTGGAACGAAAAAGGTGTGGCCTTTGAAAGCGCAGGTAAATTACAGGAAGCCCTTGAAGCCTATAAACGCGCCGCCATGAACGAGCCAGAAAACGCGCTCTACTGGTATAACCAAGCCGATGTGCTGGTACGCCTCAATCAGTTTAATGAAGCCCTCACCCCCCTCAACCGCTCTCTGCAAGCCGACCCTCGTTTTTATCGGGCATGGGGCAAACACGGACAGGTCTTGCGTCGGCTCAATCGTTTGGAAGAAGCCCTTGCCTCTTATACCCGTGCCGTTGAACTCGCCCCGGATTATGGATGGGCCTTAAACGGACGTGGCTTGGCCTTAAGCGCCCTCAATCGCCACCATGAAGCCTTGCAATGTTTCCAAAAGGCAGCGGAAATCCTGCCCGATGACATCTGGTTCTGGTACAACCAAGCCGATGAATATCTGGCATTGGGCCGTTACGTCGAGGCGCTTGAACCCCTTGCCAGAGCTATTGAAATCAACCCCAACCATGTCGAAAGTTGGGCCAAACGTGGGCAAATTTTGCGACGCTTGGGTCGTTTTAAAGATGCCGTGCAAGCCTATGACCAAGCCCTTGCCATTGACAACAATTACGGTTGGGCATGGAACGGACGCGGCCTTGCCTTAGAAAGCATGGCACGATTGGAAGAAGCTCTTGCCAGCTATGAACGTGCCGCCCAAGAAGAACCCCACAGTGTGTGGTACTGGATTAATCAAGTCCATCCGCTACTCAACTTGGGGCGCAGTGAACAGGCGCTGCATGTGGTGGATGAGGCGCTGAAGATTGACGCCAAAAATGAATCCGCATGGGCCAGACGTGGGCAAATTTTGCGCCGGCTAGACCGTTTTGAAGAAGCGATTGAAGCCTATCAAAAAGCGGTTGAACTTACGCCCAATTATGGCTGGGCGTGGAATGGCATGGGGGCAGCGTTTGCGGCAATCGAAGACACGGCCCGCGCCATCGAATGTTATGAAATGGCAACCTCTGTCACCCCCAATGACGCATGGTTCTGGCACGACTTGGGGGAAATGGTCATGACGCAAGGCCGCTATCGTGATGCCATCAAAGCCTTTAACCGGGCTTTGGAGGTGGATGCCTCCCACGAAGCCTCGCGCCGCAAACGTGCCGAAGCCCGCCAAAAATTGGGTGATGATGATTTGGAATAAAGGAAAATCCTATGTTCAAACAAGTGACCGTGACCCTGATGAGTGGGCCGCGTGATGGCACGATTTTGGCCTTTCCGCTCCCAAAAGATTTCCCGATGAGTTCTTTGGTGTTGACCATTGGACGACGAGAAGGGCTAGACATCAGCTTGGAATATGACAGTCAGGTCTCCCGCCTGCACGCCCATTTAATGTTTGATGGTGAACAATTTTGGCTCGAAGATACCGGCAGTCGCAATGGCACGTTTATTGGCGAAGAACGCCTCCCGGCCAATGAACGCCGACCTGTTTTGCCCGACATGATGTTTCGCGTAGGACGTACATGGATGCGGCTCGACCCCCTACCTACCGATGTCACCGCCCCCGCTGACCCCATCAATCCCGATGACGGGACATTATTTTAGGCGAATGCACTAACCCCCAAAACGACGCGGTGGCTCTAGAGTGGGCGTAAACGAGGGCTGCGCCGTCCAAGTGGCACTTGGGGTTGGGGTATGGGTCGCGGCAGCGGCCGTTTGGGTCACAAAATCAGCTTGGCGCGTCGCTTCAATATCCAACTGTAAGGTGGCGGTTGAGGCCGATGGGTTGTCAACCTCGTCATCACCATTCAACAGGAACACCAAACCCAACAGGATGACCGCTACAATCGGCCCAAGTGCAATCATCACCAATGTGCGCCGCGAGAAGCGTGGTTTGGGCAATAAAGCGGGTGGACGCCGCACGGTCTCCGCTGGCGCATCCACAATATACGCCGTGAGCCAATCCGCCTGAATCCCGGCTGAAAAAGCATATTCCCCCTGCTCATTGGTCTGCACAATTCCCAAATATTCCAATCCGCGTAGCGCCGCTGCCAATTGAACCGTGTTAAGGTGGTAGTCGGTTTTACTGAGCCATTCGCGCAGGGCATCCGCCGCAAAATGCTCATGGGGGTTATGTTTGCGTAAATCCAGTAACGCCGTCAGCGCTAATCGTTCATTTGGCCGAATATGCTCCCATAAAGGGCGGACAATATCCCCCGCCTGTTCCAACGCCGCCGGATAGACCGCCTCAATATCTACCATCGCAATCGTCGAGACCCGCCGTTCCTGCTCGTACAGGCGATAGATCAAACGGCAGATGGAATGTAAATGGAAGGGATGGCCCCCCGCCAATTCCAATACCCGGCGCAATGCAGGCGGCTCAAATGCGTAGAATTCTTTAACAGGTTCGGTGACAACCGCCTCCGCAATTTCGGGTGCGAGATTGGTCAGGCGGTGATGAAATTGGGCATTATCAAAAGGGGCAGTTTGCAAAGCACGGGTTTCATAGGTGATGTCGAGCGCGGCAATCATATTGAGACGGTCATAACGATCCAGCAGCACCGACAAGAACGTCATCAAATGGGCAGGTACATTCCCAGTGTCCATCGCATCAAACAGCAAATGCACATCATCAAACATCAGCACCAGATGGCGCGAACGTCGGATAGCCGCCAACACCACTTCCAGATATTCCCCTGCCAGCCAATCCAATAAATCCACATCCGTCGCATCAGGAAAAGAGGGCAGACGCAAGGTGCTGGCTTCGATCACTTCCAACATAGCGCGGATTTGATCTACGACGGCGGCGATAAACCCGCTGACATCATCCAGTTCCACTTGATTCAGATCAATATAGACACACACAAAGCGTTCATCAATATTGAGGGGAACTTGGGATAGCAGTGAGCTTTTGCCCATGCCGCGCTGTCCAAAAATCGTGACGGCATGGCGATTCGTCCCGCTGACCAGATGAAGTTGAATCGCTGCCAGTGTTTCTTCACGCCCATAAAATAACAGGGGATCGCTGGTGGGTTGCAGCGGATTATAGGGATTTTCACTCATCGAGAAGTCCTAAAGTTTAAGAAATACGCCCAAAATTTTACGGTCAGGTTACACACTTTTTACAGCGCTTGACGCTTTGGTTACATTCGCCCATTAGTATAAAAGCATCGGAATGTAATGAAGCAAAACAGAGGATACCCTACCATGAAACTCACCCGCAAGATGATGATTATGCTCACGATGATAGGTGTACTCGCAGTAATGGCTTTCCCAGCATTTGCTCAATCTGGCACGCGCACCAAGACCGTCACCGAAGAAACCATCAATGCATCCTACCGCGTGAGCAACCCCTATCGTAGTCGAGTCAGCAATATATCGGTGGATTTACAAGCAGGGCAGGTCGTCATTAGCTCAACCCATAATTTCCGCAATGCCAGCATTAACACCGTGACGACCATCACCCCGAAGGTGAACAATGGTCGTGTTACATGGTCGGTACTGTCGGCGACCACCAACGGCGAACCCGTCTCAGCGGATTTGCTGGCCCAAATTAACGCCTCAATAGCCTCGTCATGGCGCAATTTCATCAAAAGTCAGGCAGGTACAGGCCGTGTGACCAGTGTGGTCATTACCGACACCGACATCACCTATACCTTTGAGTCCCGGCGTTAAACAGGCTGAGAAGATTACCTCTCCAAAACCCTCAATCCGACCCCTCCCCACCAGAGGGGTTTATTTTATTACAGCGTTTCCCGCGTTGATCAACCTCGTATTTCAGACCAAGTTCAGCACGGTGTCTTTAGCCCCGTGTGAGATTGAAAACCACTGTAGGGTCTATCTGGCGCGATGCCGGGGGCGAAACGACAATCGTACCGCCGCACTCAACATCCCAAAAGCCACCACCGCCGCCAGTGGTTTAAGTCGGCGCGGGGTGACAACCGGACGGTGTTCAACATAGAAGCGTTTTGGTGGCGCGAAATAGTGCTCTGCGATGCGTTTGACCTCATCCGGTGTTAAACGCGAAATTTCGGCAAAATAATCGGGGATAGGCGTCGAATCATCACGTGAGGCAAGGGCATCCGTTGAAAGCCACCACGCCAATTCCATATTGTCCTGCAAATTCAGCAGTGCCCGTCCCCGGAGCGAGGCTTGGGCCTCTGCCAATTCTTCCGCCGTGAACTCTCCATTCACTAGGCGATTAAGGTGTTTTTCGATAATCTGGCGAATCCGCTCAAAATCCTCAATGTTGGCCGAGGTGTACACACAACAATAGCCTGTATCGGTATACAGTACGGTAAACACATTCACCCCATACGTCAGGCCAAGTTCAAAGCGGATGTCGCGCATACAGGCGTTTTCGAGGATTTCTTCGATAATCCACCAGCCAAAACGATCCGGGTGCTCGGCATAATCCAACAGCACCCCGACCAACAACTGCCCCTGCTCATTCGGCGATGGGCCATGCAGCCGGACATCAAACGTATTGGGCACCACCCGCACCGGGGGATGGGTCGGCGGGAAGGATCGCGCCGGAATATTGCCAAACGTTTTTTCTGCCAACTCGAAAGCGGCGTGGGGTTCAATATCCCCTACCACAATCAGTGTGACATTATTGGGGGCATAATAGCGCCGATAATAATCTACCAATTCCTGATGGGTAATCGCATTAAGCGTCTTATCCCGCCCGATGATAGACAGCAGCAGCGATGAATCGGGATAGATACGCCGCCGAATCGCCCGTGCAACGTGCCAGCCCCAATTATGATCTTCAATCCATTCCCATACCGTTTGCAGCAGGTCAAATTCGCCGCCTTTTTCATTGATAATCACCTGCCGTTCTTTTTCAAATTTTTCCGGCAGGAGGGTTGGCTTAAAAACCAATTGATGCAGCCAATCCATACCAAAGGCAACGTCCTGTGCCGCGACATGGATGTGAAAATTGGTGGATTCACGCGACGTATGGGCATTGACTTCCCCACCCCGCCGCCGCACCACATCCGTCACCTCAGCTTCCGCCCACCGTTCCGTGCCAGTAAACACCATATGTTCCAGAAAATGACTGATGCCGTTGTTGTGTTTATTTTCGGTGCGTGATCCGACAGGCAGTTGGGCCATCATCGCCACTGTGCCCGTGTTGGGGCGTGGAATACACCAAACCCGCATTCCATTGGCGAGTGTGTGACGATGGAGTTGAAAATAGGGGGTTTCCAAAGAGGATACAACCTTGCAAAACTAGATGGACGATAACAGGATTTGTCTTGACTAATTGAGCGCTGCTTATTCGTGTCAAGCAAAATCAGTCCACATCTCGTGAACATTGTTCTAGTAGCCGGGGAATTCGATTCCTCGGCTACTGATATTTACGCTTCGGTGATTTCAATCGAGATGATTTTATCGCCGGGGTTGCGGTCACTCATGGGGTCACGTTCACGAATGGCATTCACCACATCCATGCTGCTGCCGACCACACGACCAAATACGCCGTGTTTGCCATCCAAATGCGGGGTCGCCACATGGGTGATGAAAAATTGGCTGCCGTTGGTGTTGGGGCCAGCGTTTGCCATGCTAAGAGTTCCCGGCCCTTCGTGCTTCAGACGAAGCGCACCCGGTTCGTCGTTAAATTTATAGCCGGGGCCGCCCCGACCTGTGCCCGTTGGATCGCCACCCTGCACCATAAATTTCTTGATGACGCGGTGGAAGGTGGTGTCATTGTAATAGCCTTCGCGGGCCAAAAAGACAAAGTTATTCACCGTAATCGGCGCTTCTTTAGCAAACAATTCCACCACAATATCCCCACGTTCAGTTTTGAAAGTGGCGGTATATTTTTTTTCGGGGTCAATCTGCATTGCAGGTGGTGCGGAATATTGTTTCGCAGCCATGTTGTTCTCCTTATATGGTTCTTGCAGATGCACGTAGTTTACACTAAACCAATGAGGGCGTATACCCTTACCCTTTTACTTTACTGCCCTGCCGCGAAATGCCCCATCAGCGCGGCGGTCAGGTGCATGGCATCAAAATAATCCTGCACAAAAATGTTTTCATTCGGGGCATGAGCACGTGCATGAGGATGCCACGTCGCCCCTGCTGAAATCACCGGAATCCCCAGCATTACACTCAACGGATACATCGGCCCACTGCCCGCAAACCAAGGGGAAATAATCGGTTCATGCCCAAACACATCTTGGCAAGCGGCAATCGCGGCACGGCGTACCAAGCTGTCTTGTGGTTCCATCGCCGGTTCTTCCCCACCCAGCAGGGTCAAGGATATATCATGAAATCCACGTGCATCCAAATGTTTGCGAATGAGGTCTTGCGCCAAATGGGGCGTGAGATTCGGCACGAGGCGGCAGTCGAGCTTCACCATAGCTTCGGCGGGGAGTACCGTCTTGGTTCCCTCGCCCTTATAGCCGCTGTCAAACCCGCAAATCGTCAAAGTGGGTTCAAGCATATAACGGCGCAGGGCGGTTTTATCGTCTATATCATTTAGCCAATGCTCAAGGCCAACTCGCTGGCGGATTTTTTCGCTTTCAAACGGCAGGTTGTCAATGCGCTCAATCACCCAAGCGGGCATCTGTCGCACATGTTCCATATAGCCGTCAATCGTGATTTCGTCACGCTCATTTTTCATCGTGCTGAGTGCCCACACCAACCGCCATGCCGGATTGGGGATAATCGGGGCAATCGAGGAATGTTGGTCATAGGCCGCACCCTTGCAGCGCAGTTCAAAATACGCGATGCCTTTGCAACCCTCCGCCATTGAATTTTTGCCTGTCTCGTCACGTCCGCCGCCTTCCCACAGCAGGCCATCCGCCCCCAAAATGCTGCGGTGTGCTTCAACCCACGCCGGGAGGTTGATACTGCCGATTTCTTCCTCGCCCTCAAACACAAACTTGACTTTGACGGGCAGTTCCCCCTGTGTAGCTTGCCATGTCTCAATGGCTTGAATACGGGCCAACAATTCGCCCTTGTCATCCACTACCCCGCGCCCAAACAGCGTATCATCACGTAGGGTCAGTTCAAAAGGAGATGTCTCCCATTGATCCAGCGGTTCTTCTGGTTGCACATCATAATGGTTATAAACCAGTAGCGTCCGTTCGCCCGTGCCGATTTCCCCAAAAACCACCGGGCTACTTCCATTGGGAAGCTCGAATTTTTGCACCGCCGCACCGATTTTTTCCAATCGGGCCACCACCCAATCGGCACATTCATGAATGCCGCGTTTTTGAGCCGCCACGCTGGGAAACGCGATGATTTGCCTAAGTTCATCCAGAAACCGTTCACGATGGGTATCGAGGTAGGTCTGGAATGCGTTCTGGTTATAGACCATTGCTTAAAGGGCCTTTCTGACTGGATAGAGTGGTAGATTAAAATTATAACGCGCCAATGGATTTGCAGGGCAGATATTCAAAGCCTTAAAATGGAATAGGGGGAATCATCAGGGGAGGAAATCTTCATGTCTAAGCAATTCGCTGTTTTGACGGTTCTAAGCATCGGGCTAGTGCTTGTGTTGATAGGATTAGATGTGGCGACCACCCACCAGATAGCCTTCATGAGCGCGGCCCAAATCACACCCGCCAATTCACTCACGGTACTCCCGCCAACCTCGACCATCACCCTGACACCTTCGGTTACGCCAACCAGCACTCCGACGCCCACTTGGACGCCCACACTAACGCCATTTCCCGAAGATCATCAGCTTTTCGTTTACGTCTCAGACCGAAGTGGCTATCGTGAAATCTATCTACACGATTTGGATACTGGGGTTGAGCGTCAGCTAACCAATAATTTCGGGTTATCGGTAGATGCTCCCTCGCTCTCCCCAGATCGAGTATGGGTCGTGTACGAGGAATTACTCCATGAATCTTTTTTGGTGATGGCTAACATGAGCGCGACCTATCAGCGGGACCTGTCATGGGAAGTGATTGACTTTCTGGAATACAGCCAATGGGGGCCAGTATGGTCACCGGACGGCACACAACTTGCCTTACATTCAGATCAGTATGGCAATTCGGATATTTTCATCATGAATCCGGAGACCTACGAGGTGGTACAAGTGACCACCAGTTCTGAACCCGATGCTTATGCCGCTTGGTCACCGGATGGCACGCAGTTGGTCTATCAATGCACCATCAACGAAGGGCGCGAGATTTGCATCATAGATGTTACGGGCAACAACCTCATTCAACTCACAGATAATGATCGCTTTGACGGTATGCCCGATTGGTCGCCCGATGGCACACAAATCGTGTTTGCTTCATCTCGTGATGAGGAAAAAGAAGAACTGTATATCATGAATGTGGATGGCAGCAATGTGCGGCGTTTGACCAATTTGCCCGACAGTGTGGAAACCGACCCCAAATGGTCGCCCGACGGGGAACATATTTTATTTGAATCGAACGCGGGTGGGGACTTTGAAATTTGTATGATTCGCGCCGACGGGGGTAATCTTGAATGCCTAACCGACAATCATGTAGATGACCGTTCTGCCGATTGGTAAACCAGAAAAAATGAAGAAACCACTCGACTTTTCTGACGTAAAGGCCGCCAGACAGCGGATTCAGCCCTATCTCTATCCGACCCCGCTGGAACGGGCTGCTGATTACGAAACGCCGATTTATTGTAAGCTAGAAAACATCAATCCCACCCGATCCTTTAAAATTCGTGGGGCGCTCAACGCTGTGTTGCTAAATCAAGAGCAAGCCCTCCAGCGTGGCATCATCACGGCCTCAGCAGGCAATCATGGGCAGGGGGTGGCCTATGGCGCAGCGATGGTCGGTGCGGATGCCATCGTGGTCATGCCCAAACAAGCCCCACGCCGCAAAGTTGATGGGGTCGAACGATCTGGCGCAACAGCCCTCTTGCATGGCGACACCTATGATGAAGCCGAGCAGCACGCCCGTGAATTGGAGCGTGAAACCGGACGACTGTTTATTTCGCCCTATAACGATTTTGATGTAATGGCGGGTCAAGGCACCATTGCCCTCGAAATCTTTGAACAGCACCCTTCGATTCAGCGCATATTAGTCCCTGTCAGCGGCGGGGGGTTATTGAGTGGGATTGCCCTTGCCGCCAAAACCATCCGCCCTGATGTCGAGGTCATTGGGGTGCAATCCATTGCCACGCCTGCTATGTACAATTTTTTCTACCGCCTAGAATTGGCCGAAGAAGAAACGATTGCCGATGCCCTCTCCGGGGGTATCGAAGAAAACTCCGTAACGCTACCCATCTGCCAGCAGTACGTAGATAAAATTGTACTCGTCGAAGAAGCCGCGATTGAAGAAGCCATTCGCTGGATGTTTTATAAACACGGGTGGGTGATCGAGGGTGCGGCGGCGGTGGGCTTGGCGGCCCTTGCCCAAAAGCATGTCGAAATTGAGGATGGCAAAGAAACAGCCGTCATTATTTCTGGTGGGAACATTGATGCCGATACATTCTTGGGTTTGATGACGTAAAACAATTGCTCTCCTGCCTCGAAAGTGTTACGCTGATAAAGTTGCGAGTTTTGAAGTTAGCTGGAGCTACGAATGGTCGAAAGTCTTGGAACATTGTTGACGCCCATTATCAATTTGCGCCCCATCCGGCGTGTACGGCGTAATCACGGATTGGAACATGCGACGATTCATCTGCTGAGTCGTAAAATTCAAAATTTGAGTATGGCGGGTCGCTCTGTCGTAGATGGCTTTTTCCTCTATGGCAATGCCGATACCGAACAAGTCGAATCAGCCGTCAATGAGGCCCTCAAACGAATGCAAGGCGGTGAACACCATCTTGCCGTCCACCCCAACTGTGGCACGGGTTTGGTCACGGCGGGTTTTCTGACCAGCATGGCAACCCTTATCGGTACAGCCGGGGTCGGTGAACGCTGGCAAGAAAAATTGAGCCGCCTGCCCAGTATCATTTTGCTCTCCATCATGGCGATTATCGTTGCGCAGCCAACTGGTTTATCCTTGCAGCGCTACATTACCACTTTGGGCGACCCCGGTGATCTGGAAGTCGTTGAAATCGTCCGGCGTGAAGTCAAAGTGCCGTTTTCGGCGGATACCCTGACCGTGCATCGGGTTTGGACAAGTCGAGGTTAATTGCACATTCTGTAAATCTACCGATAATAAAATTAGTGATTCTATCAATTCGGTCATGCAACTTGGAGGTGGGGAAAAATGCACTTCATGGATGCCCTTCAATACCCAATGCAGGATAAAGGCTGGCTGGGTAAACTGGCGATATTGGTCGTATTGTTGTTTATTCCAATCATCGGTTGGTTCATCATTGGGGGCTATGAACTACGTCTGATCCAGCGAATCTATCGGCGTGAACCCGGTTTACCCGAATGGGATGATTGGGGTGGCGATTTGACTCGCGGGTTTATGGCGTTTGTGGGCGGCCTGATCTATTCCATTCCAAACATCATTATTGCCTGCTGCAATGCGGGTCTTGGTCAAAGCGATAGTGGTGGCGCAGCTGCTCTATCCTGTCTATTGAATTTCATCAGTTTAGGCTATTCGCTGCTGATTACCCCGCTTGTCTTCTCTGCCATCGCGCATTATGCCGCGACTGAAGATTTCAGCGCCTTTACCAATATTTCGGCTCGTATCCAAGATGCAACGGGCAATCTGAGCAACACGCTCATGCTGTATGTTGATCTAATCATCTTCTACATTATCGCGTGGATCATTATTGCCATCGGCATTCTCTTATGCTGCATCCCGGGATTGTTGGCAATTGCCGCTTCAAGTCTCGCCGTCTATTACATTATCGCCCAATGGGGTATTCAAATTGGGGCGGCGGGCGGTGCTGGCCCACAATACATGGGGCCACCTCCCCAACAGGGTTTCTCATTCTAGGTTGTTGAGATTTTTCGTCTATCATCGTCCACCTTTTGCTGCATGGATGGCAGGGGGTGGACGATTTTATTTGTTCTCGATTACCAGCGATTGGGCTAGATAGCGCCCTTCTGCATCCAGCAATTCGCTGTTTTGATAGTTCCCATCCGCCAAAAACCGATACATGCCAATGCTCAGTTTTTGCACCCCATCCAAATTTAATTGGGCATGTACCAGTACCTTATCGCCGTCCTGCCAATACTCCCCCGGCCAGAAGGGTAAGTCGGTCTGTGCCAATTTTTGGTCATTGGCATCCAAGCCATGCACAAATGTGATATATTGCATTCTGGCTTGAGCATCCGGCGCACGCCACACCAACCATAATTCATTCGTATCACGCCAGATGGATTCCAACACCACGCCATTCGCAAAACGGGCTTCGATTGCGGTTCGTGTCCCCGCCACACTCGGCAATGGATTCTGCCAAATTTGATATACCCCTTCACCCGGACGCAGGGCCAGCGTTTTATAGGGTTGTACCTCTGGCGTAATCGGCATCAAATCGGCCTCAATCGTTGGCGCGACCAAGAACAGGGTTGGTTCAACAGGCACGACCCATAAATGATCGGGCCGCACAAAACGCACTTCCCCCGCTCCATCCAGCAGCACATCCCACACCGCTGGCTCATTGTCATACACCACTGAATCGCCCTCACTGACAACCAGCACCCCATCCGCATCCGCATCCAGAATCGTTTGGCGCACGTCCAACAAATAGCCCAGTGGTGTGCCAAACGCCCCTGTCGTGTCATGGGTATTCAGAAAATTAAACAGTCCCAAAGTGAGCCAAATCTGCAAAACGCCGATGACACCTAAAGCCACCCAAACAAGGATGCTGGTGGCGAATTTCAAAGACTGTCTCCAATATCGGCTTGCTAATGCTTGTCTATTGTCTAAATTCAGCACGGTGGCTTTAGCCCCGTGTCCCAAGATGCCAGCAGCATCAACAACCAGATAGGCACGGATTTTTTTTAATTGGGCAACCCCCGCTCCCACCACAATAAACGCGGCAGGCATCATGGCGATAAAATAATGCGGTTGCACGGCTGTCCATGTATAAAGATAGGCCACCACCGGAACAATCAACCACATCAGCAGCACCAGCAAAATGGCTCGTTGGGCTGATTTGCGCCATGCCATCATTCCCAAGACAACCGCCGCCAGCACCACCCCAATCGGCACTAGATTAAACACCCCATAGGCAGGCGGCATGGCATCCAAATAATGCTGAAATTGATTTGATCCCGCCAACGAATGGATATTTTTGCCTGCGACGGTGAACCACGCATAATCAAGCGCCGTACTGCGGACTTCGCGCGGATTCTCAACAATCGAAATCGGGCCGCTGTTGTTGGTATCAGCAGTATTGCTCTCTCGGCTGCGTTCAAGGCTGTCTTGGATTTTGCCGATACTCAACCAATCATCTTGATACAGGCCATACGCAAACGGCACACACAGCAATATCGCCCCCACCAACCCGAACCAAAATTCCCGCCGAATCCTGCGCCACCCCAACCCGACCATGACCAGCGAAATCAGGGCGAGAATCACCGCCGCAAAATGGATTTGAGCCGTGATCGCCAGCAGGGGTAAATGCCACAGTTGCGCCCATCGCTTGGCTTTGACTTCGACCAATCCCACCAGACCCGTCAGCAGCGTAGCGACCACAAACGGCGGCAGCATATCCTGTGCCCAAATCTTGCGTGAATAAATCACCGCCCACGGACTGACGGCATACAAAAAACCCGCCACCAACGCCGCCTCTGGCCCGAAATAGCGCCGCGCCACCCGCCATGTCAGCGCCACCGCCAGCACATTGAGAAATCCGACAAATAGGGTCGCCAAAATCGGGTTATTACCAGCGGCATAGGGGATAGCCAACAGATAAACATTCATCGGCGAATTAGGAAACCCCACCGACGACCCAATCCCTAACATGGGTAAATCTTTGCCCTGTGCCAAATCGAGCGACAAACGTGACAGGGTGGCTTCATCTCGTTTAAATTCAGTGATACCGGGCGCATGGAGACGCAAAAACGCCGCCAGCAATAGGATGCCAACGGCGGTAATCCATTCCCAACGGCGCAGGGGGGAGTAATTTACCAAACGATTTCCCGCCTGTTATTCATGATGTTCGTCATCAGCTTCTGCGAAGACCTGCCACGCCCCATGCAGCCCTTCAACCGTGACACCATAATAGATGCGGGTTTGCCCATTTTGGCGCTGGGCCAAATCGTAACGAATTTCGTTGCCGCGTTCATAACGTTTAATCAGGCCAATATCGCCGATCCAATACACGGCACGCGGGTCAAAGGTCTGGTTTTCATGTTCCGTGATAGCATAATGCCACAAACGGCGGGCCGAAGCGCGGGTCACATTCCGCACTACGCTGCCATTTCGTAGGTCGTGCATGGTGTGATAAAACTTGCCATTGCGCTCCTCGGTGCTGGCAATTTCAACCCCTGTCAGTGGGGGTGTAGCCCCACCCTCCGGCACTTCCACTACCGTAAACTCACCTGTCTCATGGGCAGTCACTTGAGGCAATACCATCGTTTCGTTGGAGGGTGGCAGAATCGGCATCGCAGGCACAGGCATATTCGACAGCATGGCTCGCTGCACCAATTGAACTATCTCATCTCGCACCGCTAACGACGTTTCAGTTTCATCCCGCACATAAATCTTGTTTTCATCAATTGCATATGGCACATCCGGGCCACGGAGCACCCGGATACGTATAATCGGGATGCCCTGACTTTCTTGCGCGTCTATTTCGACTTCTAACTTGGGCGTGATTTTGCTGTCAATCTCGTCGTAGAGGCGGTCAATTTCTTGGGCGATCTTTTCAACCCCGATGGGCTTCTTTTTGGGATTTTCATTGCACCCGATGTAGATGGTGCCACCGTTGGTATTCGCCATCGCGCAAACATCCGCCACGATGTTATACAAATAGCCATTGCGCTTCGCCATAAATTCATGGAACGACTGCACGATGCTGGGGCCTTCTTCACGCGCCGCCTGTATATGGTCATACGGGTCACGGGTACTGCGATAGGGCCGGGTGCTGGCAAAATCCGTACTTTGGAATACCTGCACCAGTGCGGCGAAACTGCGCTCCGTTAGGGCGATTTCCGTAATGCGATCCCCGATACCCAAATTTTTACCCATGCTGCGCGGGTCGGCGTTCAGGCGATGGGCATCTGAACCCTGAATACAGCGCATTCGACGTGGATATTCCGGCTTCGACCCATCAAAAAAACGCGCTGTCGTCATACGTGACCGTTTTTCAAGGTCGGTCACTTCCAGTGCGTGCAGATAGGGGTCTTGGGTATAGGCGATTTTGGTTTGTCCCCCAAAATCAAAGCCGCGCATGGCGACCCCATTGGTCGAATTAACATGCGCCGCAATGACAATCCCACCTCCCTCATTAATCAAGCGATAGGCTGTCAGCACATCCGAAGATGCCCCCGTCGCCGGGTTGCCTTCATCCATCGCATCCGGTGGGACACGCAGGCTCAACAGAATATGTTCCAGTTTGCGAATGGGGGTCTTGGGCGAAAACACGCCGATGATATGAAAGCCAAAGGTCGCGGTAAATTCAAAGCCGGGCAGGACAAGTACCTTATCCAATAGACGGTGATATTCGTTGAGACGGCGTATTTCATCGGGTTCGGCCCGTCCCAACCTCTCCAAAAATTCGAGTTGTTCAATTTCCTGCATCATCTCGGCATAACCCCGCACCGTGTTGTGATCGGTGAAGGCGATGATGTCGAGGCCGCGCAGTTCGGCTTTGCGCAATATATCCAGATAGGTAACATTCGACTCTTGGTAATCTACCGAGCCGGGGGTATGCAGATGCAAATCCATCCGATACCACTTGGTTTGTTTCGATCTTCCTGATGACACTACATTCTCTCCGCATCAATAATCTCAGCTAGGCCACGCAAACAATATGCGAGGCCCAATGTTAGAATTCATTTGCGGAAAGCATTACCCAATCAATTTATTGAAATGAACGGCAAGTTGATCCGGTTCAAACGGTTTCACCAAAAATAGGTTGGCACCCGCTTCTTTGGCCTCGCGCTCCACATCCCGTCCGGAGGCCATGACCACCGGTGTTGTCAAGAAATCTTTGGAGGCCCTTAGCTGGCGCACAAAATCTACCCCGGCAATATCCGCGAGGTAGTAATCTACTAGAAACACGTCCGGGCGGAATTCTTGGGCTTTTTGAAAAGCATCTAATCCGCGTGGAACGACCATGACCTCAAAATCATCCATCTCCAACAATTGTTTTAGGAGCGATGTCGTCGTTCGGTCATCATCCACAATCATTACTTTGGGCAACGCTATCCTCTCGCTTTCCCCGGCTCCAAAAAGCTCTAGGCGTATAAATCAGTATGTTGGACATACTGACGGTGGGCACCTGCATCACTGCCGATTGGCTCAAGGGCCGCTTGGAGCGCTTCATCCACTGTCTTTGCCAACACAAACTTCATGGCATTACGCACTTCATCCGGTAGTTTTTCTAGTTCAGGCTTATTCCGGGCCGGAAGAATCACCGTATCTAAGCCAAGTCGGTGCGCTGCCAAGACTTTATCTTTGATGCCTCCAACGGGCAGCACCAAACCATGTAATGTAATCTCCCCCGTCATCGCTACATTGCTGCGGGTCAATCGGCCTGTTGCCAATGATGCCAGTGCCGCGGTAATGGCTACCCCAGCCGATGGGCCATCTTTAGGTTGTGCCCCAGCTGGTACATGCAGGTGGATGTCATGCCCCTCAAAATAATTGGCTTTGACCCCCAACTCATCTGCCCTCGAACGCAGATAACTAAAAGCTGCCCGCGCACTTTCTTGCATAACCTCACCCAAATGTCCCGTCAATTGGAAACCGCTTCGTCCCGCCATCTCGGTGGCCTCAATAAACAACACGTCCCCGCCGACCGAGGTAACGGCAAGTCCCGTTGCAACCCCCGGACGCATGACCCGTTGTTCAATCTCGGTGCGATACCCAAACGGCGGATGTCCTAATAATTCATGGACTTTTTCGCGTGTCACCACTACCCGCTTATCTTTGCCCTCGGCGATGCGTGTCACCACCTTACGGGCCGCCTTGCCGATTTGCCGCTCCAAATTACGTACCCCAGCTTCACGGGTATAGTCTTGAATAATCTCCACAATCGCTTCGTCATTGAAGCTGATTTCTTCAGGGAACAGGCCGTTTTCTTGAATCTGGCGCGGCACAAGATATTGCTTGGCGATCTGTACCTTCTCCCGCTCAGTATAGCCGCTGAGTTCAATAATCTCCATACGGTCAAGCAGGGGTGGCGGAATCGTATCAAGTTCGTTGGCAGTTGTGACGAAAATCGTTTCAGACAAATCGAACGCCACATCCAAATAGTGGTCACGGAATTCGTTGTTCTGTTCGGGGTCAAGCACTTCCAACAAAGCCGCCGCTGGGTCACCCCGGAAATCGTGACCAAGTTTATCAATCTCGTCCAGCATCATAATCGGGTTGCGCGTTTCGGCCCGACGCAGGGTTTGAATAATCCGCCCCGGCATCGCCCCCACATAGGTACGGCGGAAACCACGAATTTCGGCTTCGTCACGTACCCCACCCAGACTCATACGGACAAATTTGCGCCCCATCGCCCGCGCAATCGAAGCCCCTAGCGAAGTCTTACCCACACCGGGCGGGCCAATAAAGCATAAAATCGCGCCCTCCCGCCGCCGCCGGATTTTGTCATCCCCGGTCAGTTTGGCAAGTTGATCGGCCCGTTCTAAGCGGATTTTACGCACAGCCAGATATTCCAAAATACGCTCTTTGATGTCTTCGAGGTCGTAATGATCTTCATCCAAAATCGTGCGTGCATGGGCAATATCGAGATTATCGGCAGTACGCTTGTCCCACGGCAGATTCACCAGCCAATCCAGATAGGTGCGAATCACCCCATATTCAGCAGCAGCGGTGGGCAATTTCGCCAGACGGTCTAGCTCTCGTCGAGCCTCCCTTTCGGCCTCTTCCGACATGTGAATTTCAGCAATTTTTTGGCGGAACTCCTCAATTTCAAGGGTCTGTTCGTCGCCTTCTCCCAATTCGCGTTGGATGGCCTTGAGTTGCTCTCGCAGGAAATACTCACGCTGCACTTTTTCCATCTCAGATTGAGCTTCGGTCTGAATTTTGTGACCGAGTTCAAGGACTTCAAGTTCCTTGCTCATAATCTGCATGAGACTGTGCAGTTTTTCGATCACGCTGTCCAGTTCCAGCAAGCGCTGTTGGTCTTCAAGGTCAATGCGAATATAGGTTGCCACCGTATAAACCAATTGCAGTGGGTCATCCAAATTCAGCGCCGATGAAATCAGTTCGCCGGGGATACTCGGCACAAGATCAGCCAAGCGGCCAAACTGCTCAACGATATTACGCATCAGGGCTTCAACTTCGATGGTTTCTTCCAATGATTCGGGGGCAAGATCAACTTTGGCTTTAAGGTAGGGTTCTTGCGTGGTGTATTCTTCAATCCGAATACGCGACAAACCCTGCACTAGCAGTCGAATCGTGCCATCCGGCGCACGGAACAACCGATGAATTTGGGCGAGCGTACCGATCTTATAAATCTCATCCGGCCCCGGTGTTTCTTGCATCGGGTCTTTGGCCGCAAACAGCCCAATGATCCGACCCGTCGTGGCGACTTCATCTACCAACCGAATCGAACGCGGCTGTCCCACTGTTAGGGGAATCGCCGTTTGCGGAAATACCACAATGCCACGTAAGGGCAAAATGGGCAGCTCACTAGGAATAGGGGGAATTTCGGTATCTTCGTCAGAGGTTTCGCCGTTGTCTTCAGGTGTTATGACGCTAATCTGACGTTTGGTTTCTTCTGACTTACCCGACTTGCCTGCAAACCATGCGGCAAGTGGCGAGTCTGTTAGCTCAATTTCAACAAGGCCATCTTGCCAAGTCATATTATCCATAGAATTTTTACTATCCTTGTAGTGCTTTAACGCACGGTTGTTGTCATGCCAGACAACTATTCTTCGTCGGTTTCATCAATGCGGACATTGATGATGTGAATTTGACGATCTTGACGACGGGGAAGTTCTACCTGCAAAAAACCATCCCGATAATTTGCTTCAATCCGGCTGCGATCTACGGCCCATGGCAGCATCAATTCCACCCGAAACTCACCATGTCGAATTTCTAATTGGTGCAATGATGGCTGGGGGTGTTCATAGTCCCGTATCCGCACCCCACTGATAATCAAAAGCCGTTCATCAATCGTAATATGAAATTCGCCATCCCGCATACCCGCGATTTCAACGCAGACAATCAAACGATCATCGGCTTCATATACATCGGTTGGGGGACGCCAAGCGGCAGGTTTACCACCGCGCCGTTGTACCAAGCTGTGGGTATAAACCGCCTCTAATGTGGAAAGCAGTTTTGAAAACTCATCATCTGGTTGACCAAAAAACATGCTTATCCCTACTTGACTTTGGTAAAAGGCATTAAACTCATCATACCACACCGATATAGTGTACTCAAATAAGAGTTGCACAAGAAAAAGTGCCTACACACTCGGAATAAATTGCGGCGTTATAATAAAGAATAGATTATGTTGTAGTGCCATAGGAGAAGGCTCCAGTGACCAATCAATTACAACTCTACAAAGCAGTCGAATTGTTCAATGGCCTAACCAATGAACAAATCGAGGCACTCATTACCATCAGCCAAGAAGAGGTCTATCAGGAAGACCAAGTGATTTTCTCGCAGGATGACGAAGGCGAGAAAATGTATATCATCCGCAGTGGGCAGGTCGAAATCAGCGTCCAAGCCAACCGACAAGCACCCGCCGAAACGAAGATTTTTTTGGGGCAGGGTCAAATTTTTGGGGAGATCGCCCTTATTGACTATGGCACACGCTCGGCGACAGTGCGAGCGATGAACGACGAAACTATCGTAGATGCCATTCATCGAGACAGTTTTAATCAACTGTGTCAATCGAGTACCGCAATTGGGTTTGTGGTCATGCGTAATCTAGCAATTGACCTATCCTACAAGCTGCGCCACCAGAATCTACGAAGCACGAAGCGCTAGGCACAAGGAGCGGATCAGATGGTCTATAAAGTGAGTTACGTCGTCCTCGGCGGCGCACACCCCGGTGCAATTATCAATCAATTTGAGCAACCGAAAGTGGGGGGGCACGTCAAAATTGGCAAAAACACCTTTGAAATTGTTGAGGTCAATGAACTAATGCCCGCACGCGGCGATTTTGCCTTTTTACATGCTACCGTCAAGCAGGTCGGAAAATCGAAGAAAAAATAGTACCGCGCTTCGGGGGATATAATTTTCTACTATAACTCAACTATACTTTTTCCACACACCACCTCCTTATGTTAGAATTAAGTTAGAATTAAGGTAGTTTTCCGACTTACCTCCAAAGAGGAGTTATCAACAGGTTATCAACAAGTTATCAACAGAACAAATTATCTGTTGATAACTTTTAGCCGCTTCCACAAGCCATATCATGAAGTATTGAGGAAGTTGCCTGTTCATAACTTTTTCAAACCTGTTGATAACCTGTTGATAACTCGCTTTTCGGTCTCTTACACAAACCTTAACTGTTGATAACCTGTTGATAACTCAAAAAGTTATGAACAGGTTATCAACAAGTTATCAACATGCTGATTCATCAATCAACATATCAAAAATCGCCCCACTAAGCCATTCTAATAGAGATGTTATAGGCGAACAAAAAGTTATCAACAGGTTACCCCTTCTCTACTACTACGACTATTTAAAAATAAAAAATAGTGGAAAAGGTGTTGATAACTTTCCTACCAAACCTCTACCTCCGAGAACATCAAAAGTACAGTACAATTTCTGAGCGGCACTTTTTTATTTTGTTTTTTAACTCCATCACTTTCAGGACTACATGGCCTATCACGAATATATTGGCAACCTTCATATGCACACCCCCTACTCCGATGGCGAAGCATGGCATTCCGAAATCGCCGATGCTGCTATTGCCACCCAACTCGACTTTGTGGTCGTAACCGATCACAATATTTGGATTGATGGAGTACAGGGTTATTATGGCGATGAAAAACGTGGCTACGTTCTGTTATTGACCGGGCAAGAAATTCATGACCGCACCCGCCTGCCCCAAGTCAATCACTGCTTGGTCTACAACGCCAAAACCGAAATGAATCGGTATGCCCCCGACCCGCAGGCCCTTATCAAAGCGGTCAATCGCGCAGGTGGTATGACTTTTTTGGCCCACCCCTTTGATAAAGGGATAGATTGGCGCGAAGATATTGAAGGCATCCCTTGGGTAGATTGGGATATTGAGGGTTATACAGGTCTCGAAGTCTGGAACTACATGAGTTCTTTTAAGGCCGTCCTCGAAAACCCGCTGAAGAGTGTGCGGCGTTTGTTTTCACCCGAAGACGCGATTATTGGCCCGGACGAAGAAACCCTCGCCAAATGGGATCAATTATTGGCACAGGGCAAGCGGGTCGTGGGTATCGGCAATTCTGATGCGCACGGCACGCCTATGAAAATTGGCCCGATTACCCATATTGTGTTCCCTTACGATTTCTTGTTTAACTGTGTCAACACCCATATCTTGACCCAGCACCCCCTAATTGGTGAAATGGAACACGACGCCGACATCATTTATCGCGCATTGGCACGGGGCAGTACATTTATGAGCTATCGTATCCCCGGCGAGGCCAAAGGGTTTCGATATTCGGCACAGGGGGCACAGGGCGCAACCGCTCAAATGGGTGACAGCATCCGTTTAGGGCATGGTGTTACCTTGCAAGTGTTGATGCCAGTCCGCACCCACATCAAAATGATTTTTCGGGGGCAGGTTGTCGCAGATGAAACCAATGTCGAAAATCTGACCTATGTCGCCTCTCAACCGGGGGCCTATCGCGTCGAGGTTTGGCGTGAATATAAGGGGATTGAACGCTGCTGGATTCTCAGCAATCCGATTTATGTCGAACCCAATATCGCGCCAATTGGAGTCACGGGGGGCGAATCAATCAAAAAGGCAGGGTATTGAATCCTGCCCTTTAAAATTTATCTGATCGTGATGGAGACTTGTCCACATCTCGTGGACATTATTTTTGTAGCCGGGGAATTCTTGACTATTCTTCGTCCAGATTATCCAGATCGAGTGTTTCCACAAAGTCTTTGAACAAACCTAGTTTGTCATCCAACGCCGCGCCTTTTTCAGTCGGAATATCGGGTTCGTGTTCAACATCTTCTTCGGGGGTAACAGCGGCGGCATCCATCACTTCAGGTTCAACATAAATCGGCACACGGGCACGGACGGCTAACGCAATGGCATCACTGGGGCGAGAATCTACTTCGAGTTCACGTCCATCCAATTCAATCACAATCTTGGCGAAGAAAATATCATCGGGGCGGCGCAGTTCAGTGACCACAACATATTGAACTTCCGCTCCCATTTCGACAATCAGTGATTTCAATAGGTCGTGGGTCAAAGGGCGTTTGTGTTGAACATCTTGAAGCTCGGTGGTAATGGCTTCCGCTTCGTATGGCCCAATCCAGATTGCCAGATACCGTTCGCTGCCTTCTTCTTTTAGAATGACCACCCGGTTTTGGGTCATCAAGCTCATTCTAATACAATCAATTTTGACCTCTACCATACCTCTACTTCCTCATCCGATCCCTAGCCTTATTATGTGATAGGCCTCGTGTTGTCATTGGGATTGTATTTTGGGGGATTCTTCAATTGAAAGGCTCCCCCAAAGGCCGGTGACATTTCGGACAAGTGCGAAATGAAAAGCGGAGTTGGCAAATCCCCTGCACTTGAAAACGCCAGACTCCTAATCACCAGCAGGCATTGGAGATAGGTTTCGATGACTGCTGATTTCCACTGCCCTAACCGAGATGTCGGTAAAAGCGTATGCTGTAGTATAGCACCGGGACGAACAAATGCAAAACCTTTACTTATTTGCTTCCATTCGTTTCCATTAGCTTCCACCAGTTTTAGTGTATAACAAATTTCCCCTCTTGAGACCGAATTTTTTGAAACTTCATGTACCTCACCGCTTGACCTATGGTTGCTTTTCGCTTTCATGCCTCAGCGCCTTTTCCATCCTGACTTTCTGTAAAATCAAATGAGATTATGATGATGAATTTGGCAGGTCGTGATGAAAAAATCTTTCCCCAAAGATCTTTACCAGCGATTTTGGAAACGGCGCAGACGTTGGCAGCGTGCCCTCTTGGTTTTGCTTGTTCTGGGTATTTCTGGCATCGCCTATCTCTATCAATGGCTGTTTGTTGATCTCCCCGATATTGATAATTTGGAAGCTGGGCTGGCGCTCCCCAGTACACGCATTTATGACCGCAATGGCAAATTGTTGTATGAAATTGTGGATTTGTATGGGGGCAGCCACAAAGCCGTTACCCTTGATGAAATGGCTAGCTGCCTGCCCGACGCGACCATTGCCACCGAGGATGCCAATTTTTATCACCACCCCGGCGTAGACATCGAAGGCATTGCCCGTGCCCTGTGGATTAATGTGCGCGGCGGGGAAGTTCGCGCTGGTGGCAGCACTATTACCCAGCAGGTCGCCCGCAATCTGCTGCTAACCAAACAACCCAGCCAAGATCGCACCGTCCGCCGCAAACTGCGCGAGAGCATCCTTGCCATTCGTTTGAATATGGCCTATTCCCGCGAAGAAATCCTAACGCTTTATCTCAATCAGACCTATTATGGCAATTTGGCCTATGGGGTCGAGGCTGCCTCGCGCATCTATTTTGGCAAGTCGCCGGCCTCGTTGAGCCTAGCCGAGTGTGCGATGCTGGCGGGTCTGCCCCAATCACCTGCTATCTATAACCCTCTCGAAAATCCAACCATTGCCAAAGACCGCCAGACGATTGTCTTGGATTTGATGGTTAAACACGGCTATATTTCCGAGTCTGAAGCAGAACAGGCCAAAAAAGAACCGCTCGATTACAGCGCAGGCACATTTGAAATTTTAGCCCCCCATTTTGTCGCCGCCGTCTGGACACAATTGGAACGCGATTACCCCGACGAACTTTATACAGGGGGTTTGGAAGTTTACACCACCCTTGATCTCAATTGGCAGAATGCCGCCGAACGTATTGCCCGTCAGCATCTCGCCGAACTCAATAATCCGCCGGATGGATCGCCGCCCAAAGATGTACATAACGCCGCCTTAGTCGCCATAGACCCCTATACCGGCCAGATTTTAGCCATGTTGGGCAGCCCCGATTATTTTGACGAAAGCATAGACGGCAATGTCAACGCCGCCCTTGCTCCACGCCAGCCGGGGTCAGCCTTGAAACCCTTTACCTATGCCGCCGCCTTTAATCCGGCCTATGAAGAACCTTTCACCCCAGCCACCATGCTGCTCGATGTCAAAACGCCCTTTGTCACCCGCCGCCTCGAAAGTTATACCCCGCTGAATTTTGGCCTAGCGGAACATGGCCCGGTTCTGGTGCGTGAGGCATTGGCCTCGTCTTACAACATCCCAGCGGTAGAGACCCTCAATGAAATCGGTGTGCAATCGTTGGTGACGTTGGTCACTCGTTTGGGCATTTCAACCCTGACTGACACCAGCCGCTTTGATTTATCGCTGACGTTGGGTGGCGGGGAGGTGCGCTTGGTTGAACTGACCGCCGCCT
The DNA here is from genome assembly GCA_021463865.1 of Anaerolineae bacterium. Classification (GTDB taxonomy): domain Bacteria; phylum Chloroflexota; class Anaerolineae; order Aggregatilineales; family J027; genus CFX10. The sequence continues at coordinate 32,670 of JAJTXY010000001.1, read as the reverse complement.
ATAGCGCTTTTGCCAATGGGGGGCAGCGTGTGGAGCCGAACTATATTTTGGAAATTCGTAACAGTGCAGGGGAGACGATCTATGAGGCCCAAACCCCTGCCCTCGGTAAACCCGAACTCGATCCGCGTGTTGCCTATCTGATTACCGACATTCTTTCGGACAATGAAGCGCGTATTCCGGCGTTTGGGGCGGTCAGTTCGCTCAATATTGGCCGACCCGCCGCTGCCAAAACAGGCACGACCACCGATTTCCGCGATAACTGGACAATGGGCTACACCCCGAATTTAGTCGTGGGGGTTTGGGTGGGCAATGCCGACAACACCCCTATGACCAATGTGACGGGTATAACGGGGGCAGGGCCAATTTGGAATCAATTCATGCGGGAAGTGCTCTATGGTCAGCCTGAATTACAATTTGAGCGACCTGAGGGGCTTGTACGGGCCGAAGTTTGCGCGACCTCCGGCTTACTGCCGACTGAATATTGCCCCGTCCGCAAATGGGAATGGTTTATTGAGGGCACTGTCCCCACCGAGTCCGATAATTTTTATCAACCCTTCCTAGTAGACAGCCGCACCGGACTGCTGGCAACCGACGAAACCCCCACCGAATTTCAACAGGAAAAGGTCTATCTGGTGCTGCCCCCCGAAGCGCGTGATTGGGCCGCCCGTCAAAACATCCCACCCCCACCGGATTCTGCTGTCCGGGTGGGTGAAGAACCAGAACGTCCGTTACGCATGATCTCCCCCGACCCCTATACCGTTTTTGCCCTGACGCCGCTCTTGCCATTAGAAACGCAACGCATTCGTCTATCGGTCATCACCCCACCCGAAACGGCCAGCATTACCTATTGGATTGATGGTAATATCGTCCAATCCATAGAACAAGCGCCTTTCGATGTTTGGTGGTCTTTGCAGCCGGGCGATCATCTAGTTTGGTCAACTGCCCAACTCGCCGATGGCAGCAGTTTGGAAAGCCAACCCATCGCGTTTCGAGTAGATTCCTATGTGCCGCCAGACGAACGCCCCTCCTCTGGCCCTGCCGAGTGAGAGGGGAATTTCACTTGCATGGGGATTCGCTAATCCCATAGTCCCGAAGGTCGTCTTGGTATATCGGATACTGGTCTTTTAGTATCTCTTTACAAACAGAACTAATTAGTTGTCGGTAATCCGTGTCCCATTTTCGTGCTGTTCCATCTCGACTTGAGGTAACAACGTTTTGACCGTCATCTGACATTGCGACATCTGTGATTGGGCTTAGATGACCTGTCAAATGCCTTATAATGTGATAATCAAACAGGTCTTGGCTGTTATAAGCTAATCGTCCTTGATTATCAAGCACACCTTCCCAAATACGTCCTACCCCATCTTGGTGACCTGTCACCACATACCTTCCATCTTCAGAGATTGCCACGCCAGTAACTGTACCCCCATTGGCTTCAAATATATACATTTCTCGCGCATAGAGACTATTTGTATTTGTCTCCCATAGACGGGCAGTCCCATCTTCACTCCCCGTAACAATGTAGTTCCCATCCTTGGAGTAGTCAATGGAGATAATTCCTTCTGCATGATCATGCAAAATTTTGTGGATCGTTCCTCCTGCTGAATCCCAAATAATTGCGTTAGTATCACGACCCCCGGTTACGAAGTATTTCCCATCAGGAGAATAGGCTACTGCGTGAATGATATCTGAATGCCCAACAAGAAGGCTAAAGCCGTTTACTTTCTTACACTGATAATCATATATAGTGGCTGTTCTGTCTATAGAACCTATTATGAGGATGTGTTTATCTGACAAACTCCCAATAACATCTGGTTGAATACCAGAATCCCATTGTTCCGGATCATAGTTCGGATTTATGTTTGGGAATTCACATATTTGGTTACCACTTTTGTCCCATAGAATTGCGGAATTATCCCAACTCGTTGTAAGCACAAAGTCTTCGTTTGGTGAAAAGGCCACTGTATGAACATAATTGCTATGCCCTCTAAATTCTGTTGGGGAAGTTGTATTGTCAATTCCCCATAGTCTAGCCATATAATCAGTTCCACCTGTCAAGACTTCTTTTCCGTCAGGCGATATTGCCACTGAATTGATGTATTCCTCTCCATCCCCATCATAAATAGGCAACGGCGATTGATTGAAAACATTCCAAGAACGAGCAGTACCATCAATGCTACCAGTTATAATAGTCCTTCCATCAGGAGAAAATGCAATGCTAGTAACATATTCCTTATGCCCACTGAATGTTCTAATCTCTCGACCATTTTGAGTATCCCAAAGTCTGACCGTTAAATCACGACTGCTCGAAAGAATGTACTTACCATCAGGAGAAAATGTAGCGTCAGTTATCCAGTCATTATGTCCAACGAATTCCCTTATGAATATCATGGAACTGTTTTCTAATTTCCAAAGCCTGATTGTTCCATCTTGGCTACCAGTTAACAGGAATACAATACCGTCACTAGAAACAAAGAATTCTACGACACTGACAGGTTCTTTATGTTCGTACTCCGATGGATAAGCAATCTCTACTGGATTGCCATTTTGGACATCCCAAAAACGAACTAAAGCGTCATCATGTCCACTGACGATGAGAGAACCATCAGGAGAAAATGCAATTGAATTTGTGGGGCTTGTATTCTCAGTAAATTCACGAACAAAGGCGCCTTTCGTATCCCAAATGCGAACAGACCCATCTTGACTTCCACTGGCGATGAGGGAGCCATCAAGAGAAAAGGCGACTGAACTTACTGGGCTTTTGTTTAGGGTAGTTATCTGAACGTACAGGCTGACTCTCCCCGTATCCCAGATACGAATAGAGCCGTCCTTACTTCCAATCGCAATTGAAGAATTGTCCGGTGAAAAAGCAAGGCATTCTATAGAACTTCCGTTATTTTGGAAAATCTTGCCAGTGGGCCAGACTTCTATTCTTCCGCCGCTGCTTCCAATAACTGCGACGTCAATATCCGGCGCAAATGCAACGCTAAGATGCCCCGGTGTTGCCTCAAAAATTTCCCTTGTTGTTGCAATTTCCAAAGATTGGATAAGCGCCTCATCAGCCTGTCTGTTATATTCCTGATTTAGAACGTATATTGCTAACAAAGCGGCTATATCTGCATTTTGCCCAGAAGCACCTTGTAGACTAATTCTATTGGCTTCAGCAATAAGTCTCTGTCTATCTAGTTCTCCAAGAGCATAAGTGGCTGTAGCTGCTTGTGCCTCAGCTTCTCTTTGCAAATAAATAGCTGTCGCTTCATTAGCCTTTGCTAGAGATCTACTCTTCTGTAATTCCGAGTTTGTCTTTTGACCTGTAGTAATAAGATAAGCTGAAAATAATAATAATATCAATAATAATGATATAAATAATAATGATATTCGCAAGTTTCTATATGCACTTTTAGCGTGAATTGCCTTAATAATTTCATTTAAATCGCTATCTGAAATCTCTCTTTCCTTTAAAAATAGCCTATTCTTTTTAAGCTGATCCCAATTCCCATCATCATCTAAAGATTCACATACTAATGCTATAAAATGCTTTTTATATTTCTCGGCACAGTTATACTCAGTTCTACAAGGTGTTGATCCCCGCGAATATTTGCTATCTATGAAGATAAAAATAGCAGATCGCTTAATACCTCTGAAGGCTTTTTCCTCCCATTCTTGATTATAATTAAGTCTGACACCAATATCATCTTTATCATAAAATGCGCGGTAGTTTTGCTCTTTAAGCTTAAGCCAAATTTTCTCTGCTAAGTTCTTCTCATTATGGTGGTATGATATAAATACATCTATATAAAAAATAGGCTTAATGGCAACAATAATCTCCTCAAAAACAGTCAACATCATGTATCTCCAAATCAGTAGAAATATCTAACATTTAATTAATTCTATCTCATTTCCAGAAAGTCATTAAAAATTTTAATTTTATATTAATAAACAACATACAAAACAAACTTGCGTTTTGTATCGTTTTGTGCATACAATCGCCCTCAGTAACGATAGATAGATGGGTGATGTGCGATGGATCAACCACAAAATCTTCGAGACCCCGATGCGCTGGATGAGCTTGAAATCAGCGGTTTCTTGGCGGAGATCATGGAAAATATCCGACAGCAGCTTGAGATCAATAAACACGAAATCTCGCTGTCGGGTCTTCACGCCTTGGCCAGTATTCAACGCCGCCCGCTGGCCCTCTCCAGTGTTCTGCGTTATGACCGGGGCCTCTCGCTGATCGTCGAACTAAAACGCCAATCCCATCGTGGCAGGATTTTGGTAGATCGCTACGACCCCGTTGAGCAGGCCCACCTGTTTGAAAATTTGGGCGTCCAAGCCCTCTCGGTAGCCACCAATCCTCTCTACTATCAGGGCGAAATCCATCACTTAACCTTAGTCTCACAGGAAACGCGCATCCCGGTTATTCGTAACGACTTTGTGTTTGATCGTTATCAGGTGCATGAAGCGCGTGCTGCCGGAGCTGATGCGGTGATTTTGATTGCGGCCCTCTTGGGTGAGTATCGTTTATGGGATTTGGTTTCAATTACCCAGCGCCTCCGCATGACCGCCGTCGTACAGGTGCAAGATGAGCAGGAACTGGCCCGCACCTTAAAATCCGACCCGCTGGTGATCGCCATCAGCAATGTAGATTGGCGCACTTTTGACGTTGATTTAAGCCGCACCACCCGCCTGTGTCCGCAGATTCCGCGCCACATTGTCGTCGTCAGCATGGGCGGCATACGCACCCCCGAAGACATGGCGATGGTGGCTGAATCTGGGATTGATGGGGTGGTTGTGGGCGAAGGGCTGCTCGGTATGCCGAATCCCGAAGAAACCATCCATACACTTTTTTCGCTGGTAAATCCTGACAACAGGGCTGTTCGATGATGAAAAAATTTGCCTTAACTATGATTGCGGCAGTATTGGCCTTAGCCGCTTGTACTGACAACAATAACCCCACTCCCGAAGCCGATGGCCCGATTCTGGCGGGTGTGAATGACATGCCCAAGATGTTAATAACCGTGCAGTTTACGGCCACGTCCCCCGTCGCCGATCAACTACCCACCGCGACCATTGATCTCTCATTCCCCACCGAAACCCCAGAGCCACCTGAACCCACCTTGACCCCCACGCCCTATGTTGGGGTCTATGTCGGGCCGCAGTCCAGTGGCACCCCGTTGGCGGGCAATGTCACGCCGATTGCGCCGGGGAGTTTGCCGGGGGCGACGATTCCTGTATTTTTAGGTGCTCCCACTGCCCAAACCATCCCGATTGGCCCGATTTTGACCACCCCGACCCTCGCTGTGGCTGGCCCCGTGAACTGTCCTATTCAACCCAATGCCTCGTTCATCAATGCCTATGGGCGCGATCCCAATTTGCAACAGCGTCTCGGCTGTCCACGTGATGCCGGCTATCAACTCTCGCTGGTCTATGAACCCTTCGAGCGAGGCATCATGTTCTGGCGTGATTCCAAAGAAATCTATGCCTTGCAAACCCAAGACCGTCGCTACTATCGCATTGCCGATACATGGGCCGATGGTCAACCCGAAAGTGACCCCGCCTTTACACCCCCCGCCGAAAATTTACGTCAGCCCATTCGTGGGTTTGGCTTGGCTTGGCGCTCCAATGAACCCCTCCGTACTTCCATCGGTTGGGCCACACAGGGCGAGACGGCCTATTCCAGTTATTGGCAGGATTTTGAACGCGGTTTCATGATTGTCGGCGGCGATGGTCAGGTCTATGCCTTTGTGCCTACCGATGGCAATGGCGGTAGCTTCGACGGCCCGCTTGCTCCCTAGAAAATAGTGTAAAAAAGCCCCTCCCTAATGCTTTGGGGAGGGGTTGGGGTGGGGATTCTGAATTTATCCCCGTGTATCTAATTTACTTTCTCAAAACGGCAGATAATCACGCGGATTTTGCGGCACCCCGGCGGCATCCCGAATTTCAAAGTGCAGGTGTGGGCCGGACGAATTCCCGCTGCTTCCCACATTCCCGATATGCTGCCCTGCCTCTACCACCTGCCCACAGTACACAAAATCTGCCGTGAGATGGGCATACAGACTCATGACCGCCCCATGCGAAATGACCACGCTCCAGCCATAACCCCAATCACTCCATCCGGCAAAAATCACCACCCCGCCGCCAACCGCTTTGACGGGTGTACCTGTCACAGCAGAGAGGTCAAGTCCGCGATGTGCCCACGAAAAATCGGTAGTCAGCACATAACCAGCGACGGGCTTAAAGAGTGGTGCGGTGCCATTGTAAACTTCTTGCACGCCGCACGATCCCGACTGCCCCACGCCAAATTTTGCCGTGCCCATATAGACCCCACCTGCCGTCAGTTCGCCACTGGTGGAAGCCCCACCCATCGGTGTCCAGTAAATCGGCTCCTTAGAACCAATCCCCCCCGGAATGGCTACTTCTAATCCTTCCGGCAGTACATTTTCCGGCAGTGACCCCCGCAGTTGGTTATAGTCGGAGTCAATGATGGCATAGGGGTCAACTTGATATTTTTCAGCGAGGTCTTGAATGCTGATCGGTTCTTGAATGCGTTCAATCGCGCCCTCGACAGGCAAAATATTCAACACCAAACCCGGCTGCATGGCATTCACGTAAAACCGATCATTCGACCAGATAATCGTTTCAATGCTGATATGATATTGGTCAGCGATGCCTTGTAAACTGTCGCCGCGTTGTACCACATGTTGGATAATCCCGGCACGCTCAAGGTCACGGTTAATAGTATAGGCTTCCGGTTCAAGTCCGATTCCGCCATTCCCTACATTCGCATTGACCGATACATCCACCCCCTGTGCCACCGAGGTCGCTACCAATTCCGAATCGGCGGTGGGTAGCTGGGTCAGTGTCGGCGAAGGGGTAATTGAAGGTGTTGGTGAGGGCGTCGCGGTGGGCAATTCCAATGTCGCCGTAGTCGTAGGGGTGCTTGTCGGGCGATCCCCAATCCGCTGTGGGTCGTTTTTGCCCATTTGGGTGATGACCATAAAGGCGGCAATGACCATTACCGCCGCTGCCACCAACAGGATGCCCCCACCCAGTTTGTTTTTCGCGGTGCTGCTTGTCTTGCTTGTGTTCATAGCTTACAGACTAATCGTGTACACCGGGTCCATCGCTTGGAAGTTGCTATCACGGATCTCAAAATGCAGATGCGGGCCGCTGGTACGTCCGGTCATGCCAATGGTGCCAATGGCTTGCCCCTGAGATACGGACTGTCCACAGCTTACCGCGATGCTGTCCATGTGAGCATACAGGCTGTAGCTGCTGCCATGCGCGATGACCACAACTTTGCCATAACCATATTGATTCCACCCCGCATAGATGACGGTGCCATTACCCGCTGCCACGATGGTTGTTCCAACCGGAGCGGCAAGGTCAACCGCCGTATGGGAGCCTGAGAACCCCTGCCAAAATTCATACCGTCCGCTCACCGGTACTTGCACCGGAAAGCCTGTTGTGGTGACTTGGGTATTACATCCCCACAAGCCACTGTTGGCGACCCCACCGGAGACGGAACTACCTGTACCATCGCCTGCCACGATTGGGGCGGGTTGCCACACATTGCAATCACCCCCATTGCCACCGGGCACAAGCACACTGACTCCCTCTATCAACATACTGTCAGCCGTCGCTCCCAACAATTGCGTGTTATAGGCCGAATCAATGATGACCGAAGGGTCTACTTGGGTAGCCTCCGCCAGTTCTTTAATCGTGATAGGTTCGCGTACCTTCGCAAATACCCCGTCGGTGGGCGGGATGAGAATTTCCGCATTCACACGCGGCGGACTGACCTTGTTGCGGTCATTTGACCAGATAATCGTGCAAACATCCTCCAGATTAAATTTTTTGGTAATGCTGTCTAGCGTATCGCCCTGTTGAATCACGTAGCTGGTAAAACCACGTTCGCCCGACCCCACTCGGATAGTAAACGGGTCATTATCCCGTCCAATCGCTGGCCCGGAATCCGCCGAACTTGGGACGGGGGTCAACAGTGAAACCGCCTGCTCGTCCGGTGCGGCTGTCGAGCGAATTGGGTTGCCCACATTTTGCACGGGTGGATTTTCAACATCGGGGGTCAGCGAGGGCCGAATAATCACCAGTGGTGCATCTTTGGTCGAATTTTGGGTGACTTCATCAGTGTTCTCATCTTGATTGCCGAGAAAGATAATTAATCCGGCGGCCATCGTCAACAGCAGCGCCGCTAACAAAATAGACCCTCCCAGATACCGTTGCCAACCCGCATCATACTGGTTTGTTGGATGCGGTGCGGTGGCGGAAGGTGAAGTATCCCCCAAATTTACGGGCGGTTCTTCGGATGCCAATTGCTGAAACAGCCGTTGCGAGTCTGTGACGTGATCTTCGGGCAGATGGTTTTGGTCAGTCATAACAGTAAAATTTCCCTACTACTTTAAAACACCTATTTGAAGTCCCTCTCCACTCAGTGGGGAGGGGTTGGGGGTGGGGATAGCCTACTGTATCAATTACGAGACACAGCGATTAACCCCTATCTCCAATAGAGTCGGGGCGAAGTCTAGCGCGGGGCAAGGTCGCTTTCCAGCGCCGTCTCACCTACGCTTGCCACACAGCCCACAAGGATGCCGACTGGTTTAACAGGTCACGCGCCATTTGTAAAGCGTCTTCTGCCTGACGCACCACATCCAGCGGCACCATTTCACGCTCAAGCGAGCATTCCTGTTCCCATAAATTCGCCACAACAGTGAGTTCCGCAAGGGCATTATTGAGAGAATCTCGGATAGCCACACTTTGCGGATATTCATCGGCTTCTTTTTTCGTTAGGAAAAATGGCTCAGGCACGGTGATAATTTCCCCACAGTTGACTGCCTCACCAAACAACACCCGATCCCACACATCGGCGGCGTGTTGTTGGGCCTGTTGCGCTTGGCTAATCTGTCCCCCCATACGATCTCGCAGCTTGGTTTCCTCTTTGGAATCAAGGAAGCCACATGCAAAAGTTGCTATCAGCAGGCCGCACCAAAATAGTATCAAGGGCATGGGCTTTCTGCGATTCTCTGACAGACTGTATAGGCGCTTCATATACATTTCCGATGAATCCCCATTAAACTGATAATGGTCGGGGCAACCGACAAAAATTTGAGTCTGGGAGTTTATTAAATATGAATCTAAATCGTTTTACCACCAAAGCGCAAGAAGCAGTCATCGCTGCCCAGCGCCTTGCCGAACAAGAAAACCATGCTGAAATGGATGTGCCTCATCTACTGGCGGCCCTTTTACAGCAGTCCGATGGAGTTGTGCCCCAACTCATTAGCAAAGTTGGCGCACGGCCCACTGTCGTCCTCAATGATGCCAAAAATCTGCTCGCCAGCAAACCCAAAGTCTATGGCGCAGCCGAAGTCCATTTGAGCAAAGCCGCCGTCGAAGCTTTACGCGACGCCGAAAAACAAGCAGGCAAGCTGCGTGATGATTATGTCAGCACCGAACACCTATTGTTAGCCCTGATGACCAACAAAGTCATCGGTGATCTGCTTTCACGGCATGGCATTGATGAAAAAGCCACCCTCAAGGCGCTCAGCGAAATTCGCGGCGGCCAGCGGGTCACATCCCAAGACCCCGAAAGCACCTATGCCAGTCTGGAAAAATATGGGCGTGATCTGACCAAAGACGCCGCACAGGGCAAACTTGACCCCGTAATCGGGCGCGATGATGAAATCCGCCGTGTGGTGCATGTCCTTTCACGCCGCACCAAAAATAATCCAGTGCTGATTGGCGAGGCCGGGGTTGGCAAGACCGCGATTGTTGAAGGCTTGGCCCAGCGCATCATCAAAGGCGATGTGCCGGAGGGCCTCAAAGACAAACGGGTCATTCAACTCGATATGGCTGCATTGGTGGCTGGCGCTAAATATCGTGGCGAATTTGAGGAACGCCTCAAAGCCGTTTTGAAAGAAGTCAGCGACTCCAACGGCGAAGTCATTATGTTTCTAGATGAACTGCACACGATTGTCGGCGCGGGTGCGGCAGAAGGTGCGATGGATGCAGGCAACATCCTCAAGCCGATGTTGGCACGCGGCGAACTCCGGGCCATTGGCGCGACCACGCTGGATGAGTATCGAAAATATATCGAAAAAGATGCCGCCCTCGAACGTCGTTTCCAGCCCGTCTATGTAGATCAGCCCTCCGTTGAGGATACCATTAGCATTTTGCGTGGCCTAAAGGAACGTTATGAAGTCCATCATGGCGTGCGTATCCAAGATAATGCCGTGATCGCAGCGGCGGTCTTAAGCAATCGCTACATCCCGGATCGCCAATTACCCGACAAAGCGATTGACCTGATTGACGAAGCAGCCTCGCGTTTGCGCATGGAAATTGATTCCCGCCCTGCCCCCCTTGATGCCATTGAACGCGCCCTCATGCAGTTGGAAATTGAGCGCGAGGCCCTCCGCAAAGAACGCGATAAGGCCAGCAAGGAACGCCTCGGCAAAATCGAGGAAGAACTCGCCAATGCCAAAGAAGAAGCCCGCGCCTTACAAGCCCGTTGGCAGCGCGAAAAAGATGCTATCGCAGCCATCCGCCAAGCCAAGAGTCAATTAGATGAAGCGCGTATTGCCCTCGAAAAAGCCGAACGTCGTGGCGAACTAGAAGCAGCCGCCCGTTTGCAATATGGCGATATTCCGCGTTTCGAGCAGCAGCTTGCCGACGCCGAAGCCGATCTCCAACAAATGCAGCAGGAAGGCGGCGCGATGCTCAAAGAAGAAGTAGATGCCGACGAAATTGCCGCAGTGGTTGGTCAATGGACGGGTATCCCGGTCAGTAAATTGCTGGAAGGCGAAGTTGAAAAGCTACTCCGCATGGAAGACCGTTTACAACAGCGTGTGGTCGGGCAAGATGACGCCCTGCGTAGTGTCAGCAATGCCGTCCGCCGCAGTCGCGCAGGTTTGCAAGACCCCAATCGCCCCATCGGCACATTTTTGTTCTTGGGGCCAACCGGCGTGGGTAAAACGGAATTAGCGCGGGCATTAGCCGAATTTCTGTTTGACACTGAAGAAGCCGTCGTCCGCATTGACATGAGCGAGTACCAAGAAAAACACAGCACTGCCCGTCTCATCGGCGCTCCCCCCGGCTATATCGGCTATGACGAGGGCGGTCAGCTAACCGAGGCCGTGCGTCGTCGCCCCTATGCGGTGGTGCTGTTTGATGAAATCGAAAAAGCTCACCACGAAGTTTTTGATATTCTGCTGCAAGTGTTGGATGATGGCCGCCTCACCGATGGGCAAGGGCGCACGGTCAATTTCAAAAACACCGTGATTATCATGACCAGCAATGTCGGCAGCCCGATTATCAAACAAATGGCGGGACGTGATGAGGAAGAAATTCGTCATGCCGTCATGAGTGAACTAGATCGCACCCTGCGGCCCGAATTTTTGAACCGCATAGACGAGGTGATTCTGTTCCACAGTTTGGAGCGTGAGCACATCAAGCAGATTGTGGACATTCAACTGCGTCGTCTACAAAAGTTGTTGGCCGAACGTCGCATTACTATCGCCCTCACCGAAAATGCCAAAGAATATCTGGCCGAGATTGGTTATGACCCGGTGTTTGGGGCGCGACCCCTCAAGCGTGTCATTCAGCGTGAAATCCAAGACCCGCTGGCCCGTGCCATCTTGGAAGGGCGGGTGCGTGAAGGCGAGCATGTCATGGTAGACGCCGATGAGCAGGGCATTTTGTTTGACGCCGTAATCGAAGGCGATACCCTCTAAAAACACAGTGAAGGCAGGTTGTCCAAGCAGCCTGCCCCACACAAACCAAACACCTACGCCAATTAACCCCAAAAATAGAGTATGCTCTAAATGAGTATTTCATTTTGATACTAAAGGTTTGCTTCGCGTGCCCTTATCAGACGATTTAGAACGCGAACGCCATCTAAGACAGCAGCTTGAGGCTGAGTTACAAGAAAATGAGGCTCGTTATCAGGCTCTAGTTCAAAAGTCGCAGCGTCAAGTATTGGAATTATTGCTGTTAGATCGGGTTCGGACGGCCCTCGCTTTAGAACTGGATTTGTCCCACATCTTTCGCAGGGTGGTGGAGGCAATTGCTGACACGTTTGGGTATACCCATGTGAGCATCTACCTCCTTGAAGGCGATGTTTTAATCCTCCAACATCAAATCGGCTACGTCAGTGTAATCTCCCATATCCCCATCAATGTGGGTGTTTCAGGGCGTGTGGTGCGCACAGGCCAGCCCCTTTTGGTCGAAGATGTTTCGCAAGACCCCGAATTTCTCGCCGCTGTCGAGGGCCTTGTTTCCAATCTAGTTGTTCCTTTGTTTAATCAAGGCCAAGTGGTCGGCACACTATCTATCGAAAGCACCACCACCCATCTATCCGAAGACGATCTCAAAATCACGCTGGCCTTAAGCGATCATGTCAGCATGGCGATTTATCGAGCACAGTTGTACACCATCGTAGATGAAAACGAAAAACGCCTCAGCGCCCTCCTCGAAAACAGCCTTGATTTGATTGTTTTGTTGGATATAAAGGGCAAGATCATCTATCAAAATCAGGCCATCACTCGGACACTTGGGTATCAACCTGCCGAAGTGATTGGCGATAGTGTTTTTGACTACCTACATCCGGAAGATGTGGAATCTTCCAAGCAACTGTTCCGAAATTTATTAAATTCGCCCGATTTTATTGCGCGAACAGAGGTACGCTTTCGTCATAAAGATGGCAGCTATCGGTGGGTGGAAGCAACCGGGAGCAACGCGCTGCATATCCCCGGTGTCAAGGCTATTGTAGGCAATTACCGTGACATCACCGAGCGTAAACAGAATGAAGACATCTTACGCCAGCGCGAAGAGCTTTTTCGCTTATTATTTGAATATGCTCCCATCGGCATGGCACTATTAACCCCCGCAGGCCGTTTTGTGCGTATTAATCAGGCATTTTGCGATGCGGTGGGCTATAGCCAAAACGAAATGCTGCATATGACCTTTCAAGAAATTACCCACCCCGATGATCTTAAGCCCAATGTCGAACTCGATGACCAGCTACTACGCGGCGAAATCCCTCATTTTCAAATGGAAAAACGCTATATCCATAAATCGGGTCATGTCGTTCACGTTTTGTTGGACGTTGGCTTGATTCGGGATGCCGAAAATCGGCCCCAGCATTTTATCAGTCAAATCATAGACATTACCGAACGTAAAAAAGCTGAAACGCTGTCTTTTGAAATCGCGGTGGAAAAACTGCGGGTTCAATTATTGGCGGAATTTATCCGCAATGTCTCACACGATTTCCGCACCCCGCTCTCCGTTATCAACACCCATCTTTATCTACTGCGCCATAATGATATCCCCAGCAAACGCCTTGACCGACTGAACATGGTCGAAAAGCAGGTGGAGCGTTTGGGCCGACTCATTGAGGGTTTATTGAAGATGACCCGTTTGGATACCGATGTAGCCTTTGATTTTCATCTCGTAAATTTCAATCAAGTTGTCACCGAAACGCTTGATCGAGTGAAGACCCACCTCGAAAAGATGGAGCACAAGGTCAATTTAGACCTGCAATCAGCACTGCCTATGATTTGGGCTGACCCTATTGAACTCAGTAATGCCCTGACCGAGATGCTCGAAAATGCAGTTCAATTCACTCCGCCGGAAGGGATGATTACTCTCCGGACTGCGCTTTGGCAAGAATCGGTCATTTTGGAGATCGAGGATACTGGGGTAGGTATTCCCTCTGACGAAATCCCCCTCATTTTTGAACGCTTCTATCGTGTAGATAAGGAACGCCCAACCGACCGGGGTGGTATTGGTTTGGGGCTATCCATTGCTCGAAAAATCATCCAAGCCCATAAGGGATTTATTGAGGTCGAAAGTACCATCAACAAGGGTAGTATTTTTAGAATTCTACTCCCTGTGCGTGATCATTTGTAGTTTTTTGCAAGATGGCTTATCCCTAGCCCTGCTCCCCCTCGCCGATTCGGAGAGGGGGCCGGGGGGTGAGGTTGATCTATCTCGCCTTTAAAATATTGATCTGTTCGCGGGCCTGCGTAAATTGCTCACTGGCGATGTTCGCCGGAGCCACCCCTTGTTGCAGTGCCGTTTGTGGGTTGCGGGTGCAGTTGTTATTAAATATATCAACCGACTGCTTTAACGAACCTAAAGCACTGTTGACCATCAAAACCGCCTGATTCAAAAGCGGGTCGCCGCTCTGGTCGGGGGGTAAGGCATATGGCGCATCCACTCCCGGAGGATTGGTACAATCAGCAAACCCTGTTGTCTGGATGCTGCTATAACGTGCCAGCAGATCATTTAACCTAAATTCCCCGTTCGTGAGCAGGGCCTCCAAAGCCGCAATATGGGTCGCATAGTCTATATTGGGTAGCGGGGTTGCGTTGAGGTCCGGTGTCGTAGTGACGAGAGGCAAGGGCGTATTCCCGGATGATCCTGTCTCTCCGCCTTGCCCATCGGATGGAATGGTGCAGCAAAATTCCGGGTCGCGGGTCGGCACAGGATTATTGGTAACGGTATTCATCGAATCTTGCAGCGCGTCTAAACTAGCGAGGATAGTATTGAGGCGCTCAGAATTGGTGATCGAATCGCTTACGCCGGGGGGTAGCGGATTATTGGGTCGGCAAAATTCATCCCATTGGTTAAAGCTAATGTCCAAAACACTCAATGCAAACTGGTAGCGTTCGCTTAAAAGGGTGGCAATATCGGGATAGGTGTAGCGATCCACTGTTCCTAACGTCATCGCCTCAGGCCGATTAAACGTGCGGTTGCAATCCAGCGTGCCGCCTTCTGTACCAATTTTGCCCCATTCTTCCTTAAGGGCATCGGCGTCTTGGCGAATTTCAAAAAAGCTGGCTGTTACCTGCTGAATAAGGGCTTGGCGATTGGAAGGGGTATAGACAGTTTTTTCTTCGTCACCGCCTAGAATCCCAGCTTGGAGGGCCACATTTCCTGCGATCAATCCAATCAATGAAATAATCAGAAGGAGACGAACAGTTTTGAGCGGGTTGCTGCCACTGGTTGGGGCGGCTTTTGCCATCATCTCATAAGCCCGAAATTGGGTAAGCGCCTTCTTCGCCTCTTCTTTGACCCGCTTGTCTTTATCAAGCTCATAGACTTTCGCTAGGGTCGGAATGGCTGCCGGATTGCCAAGTTGTGCCAACCCTTGAACAGCCTTTTGACGATTCTTGGCCTTTTCGTCTTTTAGTTGATTGAGCAGTTCTTGTAAAGAAGGATTCGCCATCGCCCCCGTATCCTACAAATGACCATAAAAAACAAACGAGCGTTCAAGTAGAGAGTCGCCTCATACGCCGCCCTCTCACTACGCAGTGGAGAGGGGGAGCAAAACACCCTCCTGAAGTCCCTCTCCATGCAATGGGGAGGGGGTGGGAATAGTCAAATTGTCAAACGTCATTACTCTGTAACCGTAAACGTACAAGTCCCAACATCTTCCGTATTGGTGGTATCCGGCCCATAATCCGTCAGGCCGTCGTTCACAACCTTTGACCATGTGGCCCGATAGTCAACCGTATACTCACCGGGTTCAAGTTGACCTAGTGGTATATACCAATAGACCGTCCAATTGTTATTATTGCGGGCATCGCGCCGCATCTGGGTCGCGTATTGCTGCCAATTCTGCAAGCGTGACCCATTGACCGTCACATTATAGTCCACCGCCGCGATGTGATCCGCCATCAATTCAGGCCGTGTGACAAACCAACTCCAATAAATGCTCACGGTTTGGTCGCTTCGGGCACTGCGCGGCGACAGGTTCATCACCTTACCGTTGTATTCTTCGCAGTAGGCCCAAATATTGACCTCACTAATTTCGGCAGGCGGTGTCCCGGTATTAAACACAATCGGCGTGCCAGATACTTCCGCCGTTGTCAGTGGGGGTGGGCTGCCAATGGTGACGCCGACGGTAGGTGTTGGGCCAGCGGTAGGAATCGCCGCATCGGTTTGAATCAGCCGACCCAATATCCAGCCCTCTTGAATGGTGCCATCTTCTTCCACCAGCCGCACGCGATACCATTCCTCACGTGCCGCGCTTTCATCAGATTCCAAAACATCTACCACCGTGCCGGAATCTACCCGCGTCACCTCGGGATATTCACGCCCCGGCCCTTCACGCACAATCACCCGCGATTCACTCGAAGAAACCGTCCCTTTGGGCGGTGCGGTGGGTGTGCTGGTGACGGTTGCGGTGGGTGTCGTCGGTGTGGGGGTATCACTGGCGGTTGGGGTGGTGCTTGGCGTAAAGGTCATACTCGGCGTCAAAGTGGCCGTGTATTGAGGGGTCTGTGTAATAAAGGGCGGCTGTAAGGTGTTTTCAACCACTTCGGGAACGGTGGGGGGTGCTTCTTCGGGTTCAGGGTCACAGGCAGCTAAAATCAGCCCGATAACGACAATCAGCCCTGTTACCAACACCCAACGAAGTTGCTTAAACGGCATTTTCTCTTCCAAAACCTCTTCTAATCAAAAATTTAATGCCCCCGCAACATTGTATCACCACTGCGCCATGCAGTGCCAAATAGTAACCCCGCCAACACAATTTCCGCTATAACAATCGTCCACGCCGCCCCCGTAATACCATATTCCCCAATCAGCCACAATCCCACGATCAACTGGATGATGAGCGCCACCCCCGTCACCCTATTCACCCACCATTCGCGGTGATAGGCATACAACCGCAGTGTGATGAGTCCGCGCAATCCCCCCGGCAAAATCGCCCATGCCAAAATGACCAGCGCCGCACCTGCCTGCTCAAAATGCTCACCAAATACGAACCGGACAAATGGCTTGCCCCCAATCAATGCTATCCCCCCGACCCCTACTCCATAAATCACCAAGAATAGTGTAGCCTGTCGAAATACCCGCCGCGTTTTTGGGGGATTATCCACCAGTGCCGCCAGCATGGGAAACAATGCCCCAAATGCCGCATTAGGCAGCATCCGCCCTGCCTCCACCACGCGATTCGCCGCCGCATACCATCCCACCGCCTCATTCCCGCCCTGCCCCTGCAAAATCAAGATCACCATCCGCAGTTGCAATGTCGCCAACACCCCCGCTATCATAAACGGCCACGCCTTTTTCAAAATGGCGATGGTATCAATGGACTCCTTGATTGCTTTGGCGGGTATTTCTTCCCCCTCGCTACCTTGGAGAGGGGGTTGGGGGGTGAGGTTGATTTTTCTCCATATCCCCCACGTCGCCGCCAACTGCACCCCATCCGCCGCGACGATCACTGCCATCAACGCCACCACCGACCCATCCATCGCCACCACGATGACCGCCCCGACCACCTGCAACGCCAGATAGCCCACATTCAAAATCAAAATCGGCCACATCATTTCCCACGCCCGAAACACGGCTGTATAACTGGCGAATAAGGCATCAATCAGCGCCAAAAATATCCCAATGCGTAACCCCGCGATAATTTGGGCATCATCACTCAACAGGGGTGCAAAAATCCATACCGCCACAATCACTCCCCCGCCAATCATCCAGCGTAAGGGATGGGTCATTTTCAGATAGTGCCGTGCTTCATCCCGCTGTCGTGCCACGTTCCGCGTAATCAATGTACCGATGCCAAATTCGGTCAGCAGCGACAAAGGCAGCACCCACGCCATAATCGCCGCGTATCGTCCCAACGCCGCGTCGCCCAGTCCGCGTGCGATAAGGACAGTTAGGCCAAATGCCAATAGGGCAGTCAGGCCATTGTTGGCGAACAAAATGAGGGTATTATGTGAAAGGCGGCGCTCTGATAATGTAATCAAGCAGGGTTAGCCAATTTTTGTTATGATGAAATAAGCGGGTCGCATGGTATTTTTTAGTTTAGATTCAGCACGGCGGCTTTAGCCCCGTGTTTGAAAGGGCATTTTGCATGACAGACATTCTTTTTGGGCAAAGTTATTATCTCCGATTCGACCCCAAACTCTATGCGGCGATGCAGCCCTATCCGCCATTGGGGACATTATTTGCTGCCAGCTACATGCGGGAGGCCGGCTATCAAGTCGCTCTATTTGATGCGATGTTAGCCGAATCCGAAAATGAATGGGCCGTCGCTTTAGATCGCTATCAACCGCGTTTCGCCGTCTTGTTCGAGGATAATTTTAACTATCTCAGCAAAATGTGCCTCCTGAATATGCGCGAAGCCGCTTTTACCATGACCCGTATGGCAAAAGAACGCGGTATTCCGGTTATCATCTGCGGCGCGGATGCCACCGACCATTATGAAAAATATTTGCAGCACGGCGCGGATTATGTCATTCGTGGTGAGGGCGAACTCACCCTGCATGAATTGATGGACACGCTGACAGGCAAAAAATCCACTAGCCTTGCTGATATTCAAGGCCTAGCCTATCTGGACGCCGATGCCAAACCTGTAACGACCCTCCCGCGTGCCGTCATCAAAAATCTGGACGAACTCCCCATGCCGGCGTGGGAATTGGTGGATGTCGAAAAATACCGCCGCATCTGGGTTGAACGACACGGTTACTACAGCATCAATATGGTCACGACACGCGGCTGCCCCTATCACTGCAATTGGTGTGCCAAGCCGATTTGGGGTCAACGCTACAACGTCCGTTCCCCCCAAAATGTCGCCCAAGAATTGAAGTGGTTAAAGGAAAACTTTCACCCCGACCACATCTGGTTCGCTGATGACATCATGGGCCTCAAACCGCGCTGGATTCAAGAATTTGCCGACGAAATCGAACGCCTCAACATCCGCACCCCCTTCAAATGCCTGTCCCGCGCCGACCTGCTGTTGGTTGAAGACACCATTCAGGCCATGCACCGCGCTGGCTGCAAAACCATTTGGATGGGGGCAGAAAGTGGCTCCCAAAAAATCTTGGATGCGATGGACAAGGGCACTGCCGTCGAGCAAATTTATGAAAGCCGCCGCAAATTGGCCCATGAAGGCATTGAGGTTGGTTTCTTCCTGCAATTTGGCTACCCCGGCGAAACCCGTGAGGATATTGAACTCACCCTAAAAATGGTGCGTGAACTCATGCCGGACGATATTGGCATCTCGGTTAGCTACCCCCTCCCCGGCACAAAATTTTATGAGCGTGTCCGTCAGGAACTCGATGAGAAAACGAATTGGACAGATTCACAAGACCTTGCCATGCTCTATCAAGGGCCATTTCCAACCGAGTTCTATCGCCAACTACACACCGTCGTCCACAAGGAATATCGTGCCCGCAAGACATGGCGTGCGTTAAAATCCGGTAAAATCAACCCCATCAAACCCCAAAACCTGCGCCGAATTGGTGCGATGGGGTATCATAGATTGACATTGGGGGCCGCCCGCCGCAAATTGGATTCGTTGGCATTGGCACAGGCGCAGCAGTCCCACCGTTCAACGACGATTCCACTGATTAACCAATAGGAAGTCAATAGGAGGTCTGAGAATGGCTTACACGACGAATGAGATTTTGGAGCAGCCCTATACGATGAGCGAAAAACCAGCCTCTAGCCAAGAGAATAGTATTGAAGTTGAAGACACCGTTGGGGTGATTGTGCTGGGGATTGTCTGCATCGTTCTACTGTTTGCCCTGCTCCGTTCCCAAAAACGCACCCGTCAATTATTGGAACACCAACTGAAGGAATTACAAAAAGCCACAATAAAGGAGATGAAGGCATGAATAGCCCAATCT
This sequence comes from Anaerolineae bacterium, assembly GCA_021463865.1. GTDB lineage: Bacteria > Chloroflexota > Anaerolineae > Aggregatilineales > J027 > CFX10. Next base: position 13,012 of record JAJTXY010000001.1, on the reverse strand, counting down.
TAAAAGAGGAAACCCAAACCGAAAACGCCAATCAACGCCCCGCCAGCCCGCCGATTGATAACGATGTGGATGTAGATGTGGATGTGCGTGAGGCTATTGGCATCATCGTCTTGGGGATAATGTTCTTCATCGTGCTCATGACCCTGCTGCGTACCCAAAAACGCGAACGCAAACTGCTCGAAGAGGTCGCCGATCTGCGTGTCAAACTGCAAAAATCACTGTCACCTGAACCAAAGCCGTAAATTACCAGCCTCACCCCAATACTACGCCTTTCCGTAGGGGCAGGACTAATACCTGCCCTGTTTGTGCATCCCCATTTTGCCTTAGCCAGTAAAATAGTAGAGGGCGCAGTACAATCAAGCCACCTATAAACTTGATTGCCATAACGACTTTACTCCATGTTTTTAGCCTAGCTTCAGCGCGGCGGATTTATCCCCGCGTGTCAATAAAATGAACTCCCCATTCGGCATTGAGCCGAATTCGCCACACAGCCGCCCGAATTGATTCGGCAAAGCTTCTTATACCCAACACCCAAAGCCCGTCCTCATCCAGAGAACATTGATCTTGTAGCCGGGGATTTCTAATCCTCGGCTACCTCAAGCGTGACCAATATCAAACTATCCGCCCCCGATTCTGCACCCCAAACCTCGCCTTCCCGTCCCAAAATTTGCCGCACCGCCGCCCCCGGATTCGGGATAGCATACGTCTCAAAAGTTTCGGTTTCGGGGTCAAAGCGCACAAGTCTGTTATTGCCAAAATCGCTCAACCACACATCATCTCGCTCATCCACATACACTGCATAGGGCATGGGATTGTCACCGGGCAGACGCCATTCTTGCCACGATTCATCCGCCGGGTCATACATCCCAAGCTGCCCCGCGTTCCACTCGCTGACCCACAAGCGCCCCTCTGAATCCGACCAGATGCGGCGTGCCCCTTGATTCGGTGTGGGTGGCTCAATGACGGTTGCTTCGCCCGTCTCAATATCAATTTTGGCGATATGGTTGCCCGCCAGTGACGCATAATACACATCCCCGTCCGGCGTGGTAGCAATCCCATACGGTCCACGACCACGCGGCGCATCAAACACCTCAACTTCACCTGTTTCTGGATCAACCCGACCATAAACCCCATTTTGCCCGGTAAACCAGAGGATGCCATTCCCATCAAAAGTCGCCGTGTTTAAATTAGCATTTGGCGCGTCATCGGGTAGGGGGAATACTTCAACTGCTTCCGTTTCGGGGTCTACTCGCACAATCGCATTTAGACCGCTATCCGTCACCCAAGCGGCATCATCCGGCCCGATAATAACCCCGTGTGGCTGTGAACCAGTACCTAATGGGATATGATGAAATTCACCTGTCGCAGGATCAAGCCGCCCCAACTCCCCGGTGCGTTGAGCTGTATACCAAACCGTGCCATCGGGGGCGGGCGCGACATCGTGAGGATGGGAACCGCTTTCTACGGGAAATTCAGTGATTTCGGACTTAGCCGCTGCCATTGGTACAAAAATGAGCAGCGCCAATATCGTGACAATGAGACAACGTTGCATGACGACTTCACCTTTCACCGTTTTTCTTTAAAACTATACCCCGAAGTCGCCGCCGGAGTTCCCTCTCACAAATTCCAAATCTTAACGGTCAATTATGGCTCTCCCCCATAACCGATGACACCACTTGACAAGTGCATACCGTTTCACTAGTGATACTAACGATGTTTTTCCCTATATCCACATAAAACGGAATGGATAATTATTCTGACCGTATCGCCTCCACTGGCTGAATCCGTCCGATGCGCCACGCCGGATACAATCCCGCCAATAGTGCCGCTAAAATGGCTACAGCAAAGGCCTGCGCGAAAAACTGCCACCGAATAAAAATCTCCATTGACCAGCCAAAACTCCGCAGATTGATGACCTTAATCAGCGCCATTGCCAGCGCCAAACCCACTGGCATCGCCATAATCCCCGCCACTGTGCCCATAATCCCCGTTTCCCATAGGGTCAGCCGCAGCATTTGTTTTTGGGTCAGCCCATTCGAGCGCATAATCCCGATTTCGCGCCGCCGCTCCAATTGCAGGGCCATTAACGCGCTCAAAATGCCGATAAACGCCACCACCGTCGCCAGCAAATTCAGTGCCCCTGTAATCGCAAACGTCCTGTCAAATACTTCCATCGCACTCTGGCGCAGTTCGCGGTTGGATTGAATCAACAGTTGCGACCCCGAAAGTTCATCTTGCAGCCGCGCCACCACCTCATCAATATCCGCCCCCGGCTCAACATATGCCCCAATCGCGGTGATGCTGTCATCCTTCCAATAGGAACGATAGGCTTCCAGTCCCATCGTGACATGCCCCTGACTGGTGGTGTAGTCTTGGTAAATCCCCAATACTGTGAATTCATGCGGCCCTTGCTCAGTCAGCAGGGTAATGGTCAAATCATTGCGCCATTCAATGCCCCGACTGTTGGCAAATGGCTCGGTCAACAGGACGGCATCGCCATTCACCACCCGCTCATAAATTTCGGCGTTGCTCAAATTCACCTTATGGACAAAATACCGCCGATCCTCTGAAATATCGCTCATAATCGCGCTCAAGGGCACAGGCCGATCATCCCCTACTTCCGCCACTTCCGTCTGGCGGGTATAGATGACGTGGCGAACCCCCTCGACATTGGCGACCCGTTCAATCAAGTCGCGGCTGATGGGTGTGTCAGTTTGACTGGCTGTACCATTCGGGGGACTGATAAATACATCGGCTCGTAAAGTTTGACCCAGCCAATCCTCCACCGTAATGCGAAACGACCCCACCATAATTGTGACGCCAACAATCACACTCACTGCCAGCATTAAAGCCGCAATCGCCACACTCGTCCGGCTCAGGTTGCGTAAAATACTGCGCGGGGCCATCCGTCCCACCAGTCCACCCAATTTCCCGGTCAGTGGTGGCAAAACGGGCATTATCCCCAGCACCACCAGCGCCGTCAGCAGTGCCAAGCCGTTGATGATGGAAAATATCCCGGCGAAGTTAATCATCAAGGCTTTAAATCGGAGCAATCCCACCCCGATCATTGCCATGACGATGCCCGCAATTGTGATATAGGGGATGATTTTGAGGGTGCGCTGTTCAAGGTCACTGCGGCGGCTGGCGCTAATTGGCGGGGTATTGGTCGCCTCATAGGCAGGCAAAAATGCCGCAAATAGTGCCGCCCCAACTCCCATCACAAAGCCTTTAATCAGCGTAAACGCCGAGACATACAGTGATTGCACCGTCACGGTGAAGAACACATCATTGATGCTCTGGGTGACGACTTCAACCGTCGCCCGTCCCAAAATGATGCCTAATCCCAAGCCTAGCAATGCCCCGATGCTGCTTAATAAAAGGGCTTCGCTAATCACCAGAGCAAAAATCTGGCGGCGTGTCACCCCGATGCTGCGTAAAATGCCGATGACGGGTCGGCGCTGCACCACACTGAACATGACCGTGTTGTAGACCAAAAACATACCCACCACCAGCGCCAATAAACTAAGTGCGGTTAGGTTTAATTCGAAGGCATCTGTCAACTGCCCCACCGCTTCACTTCGCGCACGGGCCGTCATTAACGATGCCCCCGGCGGCAGAATGGCTTTAATATCCGTTATCACGGCACGGCCTTCCGGCGTTTCGGGGTCAATAATCAGGTCAATCCGGCTCAATTTGCCCTGCATCCCCAACAATTCTTGGGCGGTGCTGATGTCGGCAATCACCATGCCCTGCAACGCTTGACGGGCTAATGAATCGGAGGTTCGCAGCAATCCAATCACCGTGACCGTATAGGTTTTATCTCCATATTGCAGGGTCAGCGTGTCATTGGGGCGAATGTCGTACTGTGTGGCTAAATCCTCGCCCATCAAAATCGTGTTGGGCTGGATAAAAAATCGCCCCAATGCCAGCATATCTGGTTCATCCGTACCCGTGTCTATCGCGTTTTGGGTGTTGATGTAATTGCGGAACGGTGGCTCCGCAAACGGATCAATTCCAAACAGGCGTAAGGGTTGTTTGTCTAATTCCAGCGCGACCACATAATCCGTCACCACTGGCGCGGAATTCTGCCAGCCAATCTCGGTGCGAATTTGGGTATAGAGGTTCTCATCCAATCCATTTGGCCCACCTGTAATTTCATGGGTTGTTTTGCCAGTGATGGATTCGGTGCTGAGTTCAAAGGCTTTGCTGGCGCTGTTGTTGGCGATGTCAATAGCGACCATCATGGCGACGCCAATCATCACCCCGATAATCAGCAGTACGCTTTGAATAGAGCGCCGCCGGATGTATTGCAGCATAATGCGGAGCAATGTGGAGGACATTTTTTAAAGGCCGCTCCCATTACTTTCGAGTCGGGCCATCGAGTGGGCAAGTTCGGCGTGCATTTTCTTTTCGAGTTCGGCTTTGATTTCCGCCCCTACCCGCAATCGTTCGGTATCCTCAATCAATTTGCCATCTTCGATCCGAAACACCCGATCCGCATAGGGGATAATGTCCATGCTGTGGGTCGCCATAATCAGCGTTTTGCCAGCATTGCGTGTCATATCGAGCAGCAATTTCAGGATGGTTTCGCCCGTGTGGTGGTCGAGATTGCCGGTGGGTTCATCGGCCACAATCAAATCCGGCTGATGGACAATCGCCCGTGCAATAGCAACCCGCTGCTGCTGTCCTCCTGAAAGCCGATCAGGATAACTTTTTTCGCGCCCCGCCAAGCCGACTTTGGCTAGAACTTCAGTGGCCTTTGCTTGGGCTTGTTTGCGAGAATTTCTCTGCAATTCATAGGGCAAGGTCACATTTTCCAAGACCGTCAGCGTTGGGATGAGATTAAACGACTGAAAAATGATGCCGATGTGATTGCGCCGAAAGATGGTGCGGGCATGTTCGCTCAGGGCTGTGATGTCGGTGTCATTGACTGTTACCTGTCCGCTGTCGGGGGCATCAATCCCGCTCATCAAATTCAGCATGGTGCTTTTGCCGCTGCCGGATGGCCCGAGCAAAACGGCAAACTCACCTTCGTAAAAATTGACGGTTACTTCATCAAGGATGACTCGCTTGTGATCGGTTTCAGTATAGCTTTTGGAGAGGGCATGGAGTTGGACAATTGGTTTTTGGGATGGCACGGCGGACCCTGTAGTGATTTTTGCTATGAGGTATACGCCGATTGTACAAGGTGGGTTCTTAGCGGGTCAACCCACCTGTGCAATTTCTCACAATGGCCTCATTAAAACAGAGAGAGTTGGCCTTACTGCGTTGGGTCATCTATCACCGCTGGATGTTGACCATTTTCGAGCGCCAGCAGCCATTGTTTGCGCCATAGACCCCCGCCATACCCCCCTAGTTTGCCGTCTTTGTTGACGACGCGGTGACAGGGAATGACAATCGAAATCCGGTTAAGACCATTGGCGTGACCCACCGCTCGCTGGCCTTTTTCCGCGCCGATATGATTCGCCAGTGCCTCATATGACCATGTTTTGCCATAGGGGATTTCCAGCAGTGCCGACCAGACTTTTTGTTGAAAGGGCGTGCCGGGGTAGACCAACGGAACCGTAAACTGACGCAATGTACCCTCAAAATAGGCGGCCAGTTCCTCCTGCAACTGGGTCAGATGTTCATTGGAGCCGGGGATAAGCGCTTGTTTAAAAATCCGTTGAAGGGTCTCAAACTGTGTTTCCAACATCCGGCGATCAGTGAATTCCAACAAGCAAATTCCCTCATCGGATGACCCTGCAATCAATGGCCCGATTGGGCTTTCTAGCCATGCTGTGTAGATACATTGACCCTCTCGACTTTGCCCCGGTGCTTGTCCAAACATGCGCTTAAATGCCTCCCGAAACCCACTGTATGATTCGTAGCCATGCTCAAAGATGACGTGATCTAATGTCGCCCCTTCGCGGATGGCCTCAAATGCTACCCCCAACCGCCGCGCCCGACAATACGCTTGGAAGGTCATGCCATAGCGTTTGATGAAAAATCGCCGTACCCGTGTTGGGTCAACGCCCCTTGCCCGCAAATCCCCATCTTGAATTCGGATAGAAGGGTTGCCTTCAATTTCAGTGACCAGTGGTGCGACCCACTCTGGTAGGTGCCCTTTGATTTCAAGGGGGTGGCAGCGTTTACATGGCCGATACCCCGCAAAAAGCGCCTCCCGTACTGTGGCAAAAAACTCAACATTCTGGGGATATGGCTTGCGGGCCGGACATGAGGGCCGACACACAATGCCCGTCGTCCGCACAGCAACAAAAAAGATGCCATCATAGGACTCATCACCATTCTGATAGGCCCGTATCATTTCTTCAACGGGAGGCAGTAGGCTAATCATGGGAATTTGCTCCATACACCGCATTAGCTTGCATGGCCTGAATTGTACGGTTAACCCGCTGTCGCTTCCACCGAAAAATGAACATGGATATTGGGTGAGATTTGGCCTATCCGTGCCGATTTCTCAAACCGAGATTTTAGCCCAGCTTCAGGAGAAATTTTAGGGCATCGGGGAAACGCCGTGCCCAATCCGCCTCACTGTGCGCCCCGCCGTCTTCTTCAAAATACAACAGATCGTCCCCTAATGAATACCCCTTATTGACTAGTGATTCAACGACCTGACGCGCATGATACATCAGATAACTGATGCTCATATTGGTTTTGCGGCGGCTGCCTTCATTTGTACCCACGTCCAAATAAATCTTGCCGGGGACATACGAGAGGTCACTGATAAACTCTTGGATGCGTGGCATTCCTGCCCACAGTGCTGGACTGAAGACAGCCGTCGAACCGAAAACATCGGCGCGATGGAAAAACCCATATAGGCTAATTAGGCCACCCATTGATGATCCTGCAATACCTGTGTTGGCGCGATCCGGCAGGGTACGAAAATGACTATCTATCTCAGGTTTGACGGTTTCTACGACAAACCGCAAATAATCATTACCCCGCCCTTTACCAAAACGCGGGTGGTCAAAGGGGTTGTATTCTTGCTGCCGCTGTTCGTTGTTAGGGATACCGACCACAATTAGCTCGACGTCTGAACCATACTCGGCGGACAATGTTTCAATGGTTTCGTCTACCTGCCATTCGCCCGCATAGCTAATGGCGGCATCAAACAGGTTTTGCCCATCCTGCATATAAAGGACGGGATAGCGCCGCTGACTCATTTCGGGCCAGTTGTATGAAGGGGGTAGATAAACCAAAATATCCCGCGTATTTTGCAACTGCGGACTGTAGATATTCGTCTTGATTTGGAGATTGCCCGAAACCGTATGTTGTTCCGGGTTTTTATTCAGCAGATAATCTTGCCAGTGTGTCATAGTCACCCTATGCTGATATAGAGAATGATAAAAGGAGTATCTGAGCAATAAATTCTCTATAGTCCCAGAGTGATGTTCCTAATTCTACACTAATTCAGGATCAGCAGATACGCGATTAAATCCGCAATCTGTTGTTTCGAGAGTTTGTCGTCATATTTGGAAAACATATTGTTTCGATAGCCTTCCACCACATGTTTACCGGGGGCGATAATGCTGTTTAGCAGATATTCCTCCGCCGATTCACCGTCTACGCGCTCCCCGGCCTCACTGCCGATGCCACCCAACCCCGGCCCCGTTGCGCCATCTTCACTGCCTGTATTGTGGCAGGATTTACAAGCGGGGGCATCGCCATCGCCTTTTTCAAAAAGTTCCTTGCCCGTATCAGCATCGCGTTCAGCAGGCAAATCGGCAACGGTAAAGGCCGCTTCTTTGCTGTCATCTTCGCAGGCGGTTACCCCCAAGACGACGACCATCAAGATCAGAATAGGCCATCTATAGCGCATCTTCATCAAGATCAATCCTCAAGACATTATCCGTCATCCAACAGCCCATGTAAGGCGGCAGTTTTTGACGGGACAGAGTAAAAACATAGTGGATGGTTTTGCCCTCGGCGCTCATAATTGCCACGATTTGCTGCGCTTCGGCATCCATCACGTTGATAGGCCCATACTCCACCCCTACCCAGTTGAGCATGGGGGCATAGATGGGGTTTCGGACGAGTTGAATAAAACGATCAATCGGGCCAGTCACGGCGCGGTTGGCAGGTGATGCGAACTGAAATGCCACCCGAATGCCGTAATCCGGTTCGGGATCATCATTTTTTTGTAATGCCTCTAGCTGAATTTTGACCACCATCTGGGGAGGTAATTCGGGGATGGGCTGCGGCAGCAGATCATCAGCGTTGAAATTCATAGTGTCACCACCCATGTGATTTGTGACAAAAATTGCGAACGTAGTTTACACTAATTTGCAACACGCATCCACCGCTTTTAAAATTGCGGAGGCTTTGGCGAAGGAATTTAGAGAGGATAGCAAGGGTATGCGGTCAAAACGAAATCGGGCCATTTTTATGATAGCCCTGCTGATGATCGGGTTAATGGGTATATTAGCGGCCTGCAAAAAAGATAATGATGTGGACGTGTTGCCAACGTTGGCAAATGTCAATGAGGTGGCAGCGACACTTGGTATTCCTCCGCAGCAGATCATTGATGCCACCCTTACCGCTCGTGCCCCCACTGCAACCGATACCCCAACGCCCCCTACGATTGTCACCAATACTCCCACCAACACTCCAACCGTGACGATTACGCCGACCATTACGCCTAACCCGATTGAGTTGACCACTACAGCGGTATATGCTCGTCAAACAGAAATCGGGATGACCGCCAGCGCCCCGCCCACTTCCACCATCACCCCGACCCCGACCAATACCTTTACTGCGACGCCGGAACTGCCCTCCAATCCAGAGCCTAATTACATCGTCTTTAATTCCAATCGGGCCGAGACGAACGATATTTGGGCTATGCCGGAGTTTGATAAAGACGCCAAGCCAATTGTCCTTGCACCCGAAAGTAACGAATATGTGCTGGCGTGTGACCCACAGGGCCAGCGTTATGTTTTTGATTCGGATCAAGGCGGAGACCGCGAACTCTATTTAGGCGAATATGCCACAGGCCAAATTCGTCCCCTGACCGATACCGATGGAGAAAACTATCATCCTGTTTGGTCGCCCTCCGCAGACCGCATCGCCTTTGTTTCAACACGCAATGGGGACGCCGATATTTTGGTGATGGATTCTGGTGGGGGCAATGCCGAGCGAATTACCATTGAGGGCAGCGATGAGATCTTCCCCAATTGGGATGTTTTGGGCACGACGCTCTATTACAGTTCCAACCGCGACGGCAACTTTGATATTTTCGCCTACGATTTGATTGCTGATCTAGAAACACGCATCACCGATACCCCCGACGTGGATGAACTCTATCCTGCGCCATCACCGGATTTTGTGACGCTGGCCTATGTAGCGGAAACCTTGCCGGGGAGTCCTGAAACAGGGGCAGTTTATCTGTTGAACATGACCACCCGTGACACCCGTCCGGTTGTGACAGCGGCGGGCCGTGTGGAGATGCCATTCTGGGTGAGTGCTAATGAATTACTCGTCTCGGCTGATTTGAATGAACAGATAGCCATTTTACAAGTGGATTTGGCTGCGACTCGCCCGACTGTTTTGACCGCCTATTCCGAAAATCGCTGGCCGCGCTTTTGTTATATCCCGACCTCTGCGTTTAATGGATTGGCCGCCGCGCCCCCATTGCCCACCTTCACCCCACTGCCCACTACGCCTGCCCCGAATGCAGCAGGCGGTGATTCGGACTATACCGCTGTCGTACAGCCGGAGGATTCGTGGATTATCTCCAGCGAGACATGGATTGCCGATGAATTTGCCTTTGTCGTGCCGAGTACCCTGACCACCGCGCCGATTTCTGGCTTCTTGTCGGACAATTTGCTGAGTTTGACGTGGGACGATGAGCAGGGGACGCATATTTTGACCATTGCACTCGAGGCGATTCGCGGTGCCCTTGAAGCCACCATTGTGGGGTATACCATTGATGATTTTCCTGCCCCTGCCGACGCAGTAGAAGGGTTTGATGTAATCATTCGGGATCGGATTCTACACAACAGCATCCGCCCCGGCCCTTATTATTTGGCGCAGGTGGACATCACTGACATCAACATCACCTTTACCTATCAGGTTCCGGCACGCTTGCCTAGCTCTCCTCCCGGCCAATATACGGTGGGGCCAGTTTCAGCCCCCGACGGTTGGTTGATCTCGGTGGAGCGCTGGACACCCGCCGAACTTTCGATTTTGGCCTCCGAACCTGATTTGCCGATTGGGGTGGATTTTGTCGAAGGGCGGTTACGTTATAGCTGGGTCGAACGTGGTGAAAGTGTGGTGCTACTGGTGCAGATTGAGGCCGATGAAGGCAACTTGGTACTGACCCCGATTAGTTACACAATTGGCAGCGATTGGGGCGATATGGACACCATCCGCGATCTATTGTTCCGTCTGCGCGAAGGGCTGCTGTTGAACAGTGTGCCGCCGGGTGAATTTTTGTTCGCGCGGGTTGCCTTTACCGATGTGAATATGGAATTGACCTTCTTGATTCCACCGCAATCAGAATAGGGCCAGAAAACTTTCAATACCGGATGGGGTGGGCGCAATCATGCCTGCCCCATCTGCTATTAATTGCTGATTACCACTCGCCGCGAAATCTACCCCGAAAACAGGTCGCCCCTGATCCCGTGCAAAACGAACGGTGTGCATCGCGCCGCCATCTACCTCTGATTCCACCAAAATGATTGCCTGACTTAACCCTGCGATGATGCGGTTGCGGGCGACCAATTGACTGCTGTTGGGGCTGACTTCCGGCGCGACCTCCGAAAATAGTGCGCCTTGTTGGATAATCTGTGTGGCAAGCGATTTGTTTTCGGGTGGGTAGAGATTATGGACTCCACAACCCAACACCGCGACGGTTGCCCCATTTTCTAATGCGCCGCGATGTGCTTGTGTATCAATCCCGACTGCCATACCACTGACGATTGTCCAGCCAGCCTCACCCAATTTTTCGCCAAGTAGATAAGCAAAATCATGCGCGGCGAGGCTGGGTTCGCGTGTGCCGACAATGGCGATGGTTTGGGTTAAGGCATTCGACCAATTGCCGCGCTTGAATAAGAGAGGTGGAGCATCATGGGTGGCTTTGAGTATGGGCGGATAGTCGGCGGCATAACGGGGCAGAATTTCAATCCCTGCCGTCTGCCATTCCTCGATTTTTGTGCTGACCTCCTCAAGATTAACATTCCGGATGGATTCAACCGTCCGTGAACCAATCCCCGGCACAGCCCGTAAGTCATCAGGCGAGGCAGCAAGGACATTTTCGGGTGTCTGAAAGTGATCGAGCAGACGGGCCATTAACTTCCCCCCGACTCGTGGCACTAAACTGAGTCCTACCCACGCGACAAATATTGAATCTTGCGTCATACTCGTTACTCAAAGGTGTACCAGATAAATCCTATTGAAAGGTGTTGAAGATGGAGTATACACGTCTTGGCAGAACCGGGCTGAAAGTCAGCCGCCTGTGTCTTGGCACGATGAATTTTGGCCCTCTGACCACCGAAGCCGACAGCTTTGCCATTATGGACAAGGCGCTTGAACTTGGCATCAACTTTTTTGATACCGCCAATGTTTATGGCTGGAAACGCGGCGAAGGCATTACCGAAAATATTATCGGGCGCTGGTTTGCACAAGGAGGCCAGCGGCGTGAAAAGGTGGTGATCGCCACCAAAGTGTACGGCGCGATGGGGGATTGGCCCAACGAAAATAAACTCTCCGCCCTGCATATCCGTCGGGCGGTGGATGAAAGTTTGCGCCGGATGCAGACCGATTACATTGATATGTACCAGATGCACCACATTGACCGCGACACCCCGTGGGAAGAAATTTGGCAGGCGATGGAAGTTTTGGTGCAGCAGGGCAAGATTTTATATGTTGGCAGCAGCAATTTTGCCGGGTGGCATATCGCGCAAGCCAATGAAGCCGCCAAAGCCCGTCACTTTATGGGACTGGTATCGGAACAAAGCCTGTATAACCTCAAAGATCGTATGATCGAACTGGAAGTCATTCCTGCCAGCCAACATTATGGTTTGGGCCTGATTCCTTGGAGTCCATTAGCGGGTGGTTTATTGGGTGGAGTCTTGGAAAAAGAACAACAAGGTCGCCGCGCTTCGGAGAACATCCAAAAGGATATCGAGAAGCACCGCCCTCAACTAGAAAAATATGAGCAATTTTGTAAGGATATTGGCGAAAAACCTGCCGATGTCGCGCTGGCGTGGCTGCTGAAAAATCCGGTGGTGACCGCCCCCATCATTGGCCCACGCACAATGGAGCAGTTAGATGGTAGTCTGCGGGCGTTGGAAATTAAGTTGACCGATGAACAACTAACCACGTTGGATGAAATTTGGCCGGGGCCGGGTGGCGCTGCGCCCGAAGCCTATGCTTGGTAAGTAAATTGAATGGGGGACGTAGCTTCTATATCCCCCGTTCATTTTTGAAACAGTGAGAATTTGGAGTTAGTTTTGTTGATCTTGTTCAGCAAAAATAGACTCAATTTTCATGATACATTCCCTTAGTCCAATATTGTAACCATCCCGATATTGACGAGTCGCATTTAAAGGAGACATATTGCCTTGTGGATTTTCGGCGAGGCTTTTAATTATGAAATTTTCTGACCAAGTGAGCTTGCTTTTAAGGTTAACTAGGCTTGCATTTTCTTCAAGCGCAAAGACACAAGCATCACACATCCCGTCAAACTCATAGACTAGTCGGCGAAGGGTGGAACCGAGACTCTTTTGTGAGTAATCTGGAGAGCCTTGCTCCTGCAAAATCATACCCGTTAAGTGGATTAAACTAGAGATGTGCGCAGTTAAATAGACCTCCATCTGTAAATTTTCTAGTGGAAGCTGGTCGGAGCGGACAGTTATGGAGTTAGGCAGTGATTTTGCCTGCTCAATGCGTTTTGATAGTTCGTCGGCATTTGAATCAGCCTGTTGAAAAAGTCTGAGGGCACTTCAAAAATTTTGGGTTGATGGCAAGAATATAAATTTCGTTATTTTCCGGTACGAATGGGGTTATTTTG